>OZ221971.1:0-1335134 GCA_965119685.1 Merdibacter sp. Marseille-QA0792
GGAAGCGTCTTTCGTTTGCGCGGCAGGGGTGCCGATGGCTTTCAGCTCGCAGACCTCTCCTGCGGAAAGTGCCGTCAGCCGCACATATTGCGCCTTGGCATCCGGCAGGGAAACCAAAGCATCGCCATCGCCCTCATAGACGGTTGTCCAAGCACTGCCATCCGCGCTGTACTCCAAACGACACTGTGCGGGAGCGCCCTGCCATTGCACGGCAAGTCCGGTGAGCGCATACGGCTTGTCCAGCGTCAGCAGCGCCGATTGACCATCCGCTAACGCATAGCTGCTCGTCTCATCATAGTCAACCATCTTCAGCGGGTCTGTGCTTTGATCACCTGTTACGCTGACCGCCTGACCCAGCGCAATATTCCCCTCTCCGCTTTGCGGTGCCTCATCCAATAATTCCAGCTGTGCATACAGCATATTGTGGTCGGATAGCTTATTTTCCACCATGTCGACCTCTGTGATGCGAATGTTCTTGGAAACGATGATGTTGTCGATCGTATCGACCTTCATGTTTGGATCGTCATCTTCATTGTAAGTATCAAACCATTGGCCGTTTGCGCCGTTGGCGATATAGAAGTCGTCTAAGAACATCGTAAATTCATACAGACTCTGATCGGCGTTAAAATCACCGGTGATGATTTTATACGGTGTCGGGTCTGCTTGCACCGTCTCAATCAGTGTGCGGAACTGGCGGCGGCGCAGCTCTTGCGTCTCCCAGCTGGGATGTGTGTTATAGATGGCAATCCGCTTGCCCTCTACCTCAATCTCTACGCGCTCGATCGCCTTGGTAGCTTCACCCACACCCTCCATCGGAATGTTTTGCGTGTTAAGAAAGGCATAGCGGGAAACGATACCGACGCCAAAGTCGCCGCCTTCATAATCGCGTCCCTTTCCAAAGTCGGTGTATGGGTACTCCTCACCGGCAAAAGCCGCCATCATATCGTAATCGTTACGTTTGTTATTCATGTCGACCTCTTGCACGCCGGCGATGTCGATATCATATTCGGCAAACTGATCGACAAAGTTTTCAACCTTCGGAGTATTTTTAGAAGCGATGTTATAGGTTGCCACCCGCAGGACGGTAACACTTTCCTCAGATGCCTGTACCTTTGTTTCTGTAACGGACGTCAGGGTAAACAGGCAAAGGAATGACAATATGCCTGTCAATAGCTTTTTCATGATGTCCCCCTCCCTTTTTCTATCGTTTTGGCGATGCACAGAGAGATGGATGCTGACGATCTGACGGTCTGCACCCGTCTTTGTGATTGCCGCTTGGCTGCAAGAGCAAAGAGCAAAGCGTTCAAAATGGGCATACACCTGCGTTCTCTTCGCCTGCAATGCGATGACGCTTCACTCTTTATCTATCGCCGACCGCTCGTTTATGAACGGTGCTGTTTCTTTCGCTTCATCAGCCAGCCGACAACACCCGCACTCGCAATCATTGCGAAGAAGGATGCGGCCATTCCCTGCTGTTGGGCAATACCGGTATCGGCTGACGTCTGTTCCTGCTCTTTGTCCGTCTCTGAAGGCATATTCTCACTTGGAGAAGACGGTTTGTTCTGTCCGCCCGGCTGTGAAGGATGCGAACCTGAGATCATCTGCAAGCCTGCCACCGCTGTTTCTAATGCCTCACTCGCATCCGACAGCTCTTGCTTGGAGGCAAGCGGGTCTGCGGCAATCGCTTCTGCCTGTTCGAGAGCAGCAGTGAGCTTTGCATAGCTCTCTTTGGTGTACTGGCTGGCGTTTAAGCGGCGGGCAGCGGCGATAGCTCCTTTCAAGGAATCACGGGCGGCACGCACCTCTGCGTTTTCCTTCACCGTCACATGAATGGTCTTGGTTACGGTGTTGCCGTCGTTGTCCGTAACGCTGTAAGTGACGATGCCCTCGCCCTCCTTGGAGGTATCCACCGTATTTTCAATCACGTTATCTGCGCTCAAAGCGATCGTTCCATCTTCTTCATCCGCCGCACTCGCATAGTCTAACGGGTTGAAGTCGCTACCGACCTCAATGGTGATGTCGGAGGCGTTGATGCTAGGAAGCGTATCACTGCGAACGGTGATGGTCGCATCCGTGCTGTAACCGCCGTCCACAGTTGTAATCGTCACCTTGGCGCTTCCCTTGCGAAGTGCGCTGATCGTACCGTCATCTGCCAGTGAGATGACTTCCGGATTGTGGTTGGTGAACTCCACCGCCGGATTTGTCGCATCCTTTGGTGTAATTTGGTAGGCTATTGGTTTCTGCTCACCCACTTTCAGGCTCATGTCCTCTGCTTGAATGCCCGTTACCGCCGTAACGTTTGCCTGATAAGCGGTGATCTTTGCCTGCAATGTCTCTAACAGCGGCTTGAGATCATCCGAAGTGTATTGTGGATTGTCGGCAATCAGCGTTTCAATTGCCTCGATGGCATCTTCTATTGCCGCTGCGCCCTCGCTGTCTCCCGTCATCTGTGCAGGATAGTTGTTTAAGAGATTACGCGCCGCAGTGATCATTTCGCCGCCGTTAAGGTGATTATAGATTTCCAGCTCGACGATACCGTAGCCGCCGTCCTTCCCATTAAGTCTGGCACGTTTGATGCCTTGGAAGCGGACATACTTCGCGGTTACCGTATCGAAATCAAAGCCGTATGTTTTGTTTTGCCCATCGGTTTCATGGTAGGCTTCCTCCCACTGCTCGCATCCATGGAGACGAGAACCTGATATTCTTTACCGTAAACGTCGTCGCTGAACCATGTAATATCGATATGGTTAAAGGTTTGCGGCTGTGTAAATTCAATCGTCAGTGCCGCCTTTTCCGCCTCTTCCACAGAAGCTCCTTTACTTTCATAATTACTTGCCCAGCGCGTACCTGTGTTTCCATCGATCGCGCCCTGTGGCGTTACTCCGTTTGCGGCTACGGTAGAGGTTGCCGTTGCAGTCGTTCCCGGCGTTAAAGCAAGGTTCTCATCTGATTTTACGACTAAATCCGCTTCCACTTTCACATGACAGACTGCCTGCGGGCTTTCGCTCTTGTTTTCGTAGGCGCTGCTGGAGACGATGATGTACGCTTCTCCCACGCCTACGGCAGTCAGCTTGCCGTTTTCAACCGTAACGACATTGTCGTTGGTCGTCGTCCATACCAGAGAATCCGTACCCGCGATGTAAGGGGAAACCGTCGCGCTGATCGTCGCCGTATCGCCCTTTTTCATCGTCACTTCTTCCTGATCTAATGTAATGGAGGTCGGACGAACCACCACTTCGACCTTGACGCTGTCGCTGACGCCGCTGTCTTTGGAGGTGACGGTGATCGTCGCCGTACCGTTACCGACACCTGTCACGTTACCGTTTGCGTCTACCTTGGCAACAGAGGTATCACTGCTTTTCCAAGTGAGGTCTTTTACGTAGGCATTTGTCGGGGTAATCGTTGCGCTCAGCTGCGTGCTCTCCCCACGATCGAGACGCAGGGTCTCTTCCCCGCTGATCTCCACTGCGCTCACGTGCAATACGGCATTGTCATACTCCGTAATTGCCGTATTGAGGGCTATTGTTACATCGCGCAGCTCCTCATCCGTAAATTCTGCGCCCTTTCCCATCAATTCCTGCGCCGCATTCAGCGCTGTTTCTAAGCTTCCTTTTACTGTAGCATATTGTTCCGGGGTGGCAAACGCGTCCGCCGTATCATAGGTCGCTAACAGCGTCTCTGCCTGAGCAATACTGCGGCTCAAGTCGAGGGAGTTATAGATCTCCAGCTCGTAGATGGACAATCCGCCGGCTCCTTCCCCATTTTGTTTCGGACGTCCACCGAGATTTCCTTTAATGCGGACATAGCGGGCACTGACCTCACTGTCTAACACAATGGAATCAGTACGCTCCTGTTTATAACCGCTGTTTTCCTTTACGTTATAAACGGTCGTCCACTCCTTCTCGTCCCAGTTATCCTCATGCTCCGTATCGTTGGAAATCTGAATATCATAGTCGTTTGTCACTGAGGCTTCCCAATAAACCTTCACTTCATTAAAGGATTGCTCAGAACCTAAATCGACCGCAAGCCACTGCATATCCGCTTCATCGACGCTAATCGGATTATTTGAGCGCTCATAATTACTTGCCCATCGATCATCATTACCGAATTTTCCGTCTACCGCTTTCTCCGGTCCTCTCTTAGCAGTAGCAGCATTTTGTACAACAGAACTTGCCTTCGCCGCTTTTCCTAACGCCAAGTTCTCACTCTTTGTCGCATAAACGACACCGATACTCACCTTCTCGGTTGCGCCTTTGTCACCAAACGTGACATTCATCGTCATCGCATCATCCGCTGTGCTGACCACGGACGCATTGCCCTCGGTGATGCCGATATTTTCCAAGCTGTCCATACCGCTGATCGTCACCTGCACACTGCCTGTGCTCTGTGATGGATTGCTGACGGCGATCTCATAGCCGTTCTCGCCCTTTTGTACGATGACGCTGGCAGGGGCATTGACCGTGATCGTCTCCCCGCTTTCCAATGTGCAAGAATCAGCCGCAAAAAAGTTGATCGCAGTCTGTTTGCTCTCGCTGTCATACACTGCCTGCACACTGTCCGTATTCGATAACACCTGAATCGTCGGGTTCTTCGCATACGCCGCCAGTTCCTCTTCGCTGACATTCGCCAAAGTGACCCAAGCGTAAGTAGCATCGCTCGGTGTCTGTCCGTGATTGACCGCCATGGAGATGAAATCGTTTTGAACCTCGGTATAATCGGTAAACTTAGCTAACTTATTGACGTCGTTCCAAGTTGCCCTACGCGTCTCATGCAACACATCCAGCGTCGCATCATCCAAGAACACATAGCCAATGCCGGTCTCTGACGTCTTACCGCTCAAGTATGCCGTATCGTTTTCAACTACCTGCATCGATCCATCCTGTGCGCTCGACCCGTTGACCTTCAATTCCATGCCGTCAAACGCCTTGCGGTTTTCGACGATGGTCTCCACATAATCCACACTCGGATCACTGCCATTGTTGCTGATGCCGCTGCCCAGATAGACGATCTTATCGCCAAAGACAAAATACGATTTCTTTGCGGTGATACCGGATTTCACACCGGTGGCGCTCTCACTGCCAAAGCCGCCGTTGAGCTTCGTCAGATTTTTCTCACCGGTCAGTTCAAAGCCGCTGACACCGTTGACGCCGTCTAACGACACGCCGCCGGAGAATGCGGATTGTCCGGCCGCGGTAAATCCCAGCTCCTGATGTGCCGTCGTCACACCGCTTAAACGTTTCTGATCGACTGTCGCATTGTAATCCTCGTTGTATTGGTTGATATCATCGTTATACAGCTGGGTATATCCCTGTCCCTGATAACGTCCTAAGATATTCTCCGAGTTACCCTGCTCGGTCACCATACGGTTGGAGTTTGCCGCCACCGTAAAGGTAAAATCATCGCGCTGGGCGACAATACGGTCCATATTGTAATAGACCATGTAGGAATTACGCTCCATCGCTTCCTCAATATCCGACGCCTCTGCCAGATTTTTTACACGGATATAATCTGCATAAGCGAGCAGGGAGAAGTCCTCACTTTGCTCTTGTCCGTTAAATTTCTGCTCGGCAACGCTCTTCAAAGAGGAGTAAATCGCTTCCTTTGTCTCCTCACTCGCCGCCGTGTCCGCATACTGCAAGAGCACGCCCATCGTCTGCATGCCCATCGTATCGCCCTGCTGCGCCTTTCGCGATACCGCACGACCGCGCACGCTGTCGACCATGTTGCCGCCGTAAGACAAAAACGGCAGATAGTGGTTCAGCAGCGTATTCTCATAGAAGGCGATATCTTCCTCATCAATCGCATAATCGGTATAATTCAGCATGATGATGCAGTTTGTCAATTCATTCAACAAAACATAGCCGTAGGAACCGTTATACGGAATATTGCCATGCTGGATAAAACTGCCGTCTGGATAATAACCGTCTCCGCTGCTTGAGTAGGAAAATAACGGCGCCATACACTCCTTGGCATGCGCCAAGCGTTCCTCATTGCCATCCAAGGCGGCACGTTTGATGACGATCGCCACCTTATCGATCAGATTGGCGCCGGTCTCTTTCATCGAAGACCCGTAACGGTAATCCGCTTTCGGCACAAAGCGGTCAATCGTCGCAGTGATGTCCGCAATCATCTCATCATCCAAATCGTCATACAGTAAAATTGCCGTATCGACCAAGGATTTCGGTGCACCGATCTCCCAGTCCCACCAGTTTGAGGACCCTTTCACGGTATCCGGACCGTACTTCTTATCCAAGACAAAGCGCAGAGCATCTAACACCTGTTGCTTTGCCTCCTCATCCTGATACAGAGCGGAGGTCGGCTCATTGATCTGGATGGCGATCATCTTCAAACGATCCAGACTTTCCGTCACTTTCGCTCCCATCTCTGCATCGTTATACGCTTGATCATCCCATAAATGCTCGCTTGCAGCAGGATCGAGCATCGTATCCAAGTAACCCTGCGCTTTTGCATCCAGCGCTTTCACGACCGCCTGCAAATCGCCGTCGTTCTCCAAGCCTTCCATATCGCCTAACAGCTCGCTCTTCCAATAGCTCAGCACCTCTTCATAAGCACGCTCGCCCGCTGTTTTCTGCGTGCGCTGATTTATTTCCTGCGCCTGCTGATCGCTTTTCGCCAGCACGTCGAGCGCCATGCCCGGTATCATCTGCATCATCATCGATGCGCTCAAGAATGCCAGCAGCTGTTTTTGTCCTTTCATCTCACATCATTCTCCTTTCGCTTAAAATAAAACGCTTTCACGCTAACATTAAAGCATTCCGTTTTTTACCGCTCAAGGAAATGGATTAGTAGAAAACCGACATCCTTTTGAGATGTCGGCATTTTACTGGTGATTATCAGTTATACTTTGGAAAAGTCGTTATTTGCCATATCACTGCGCATCCTCTTTCATTTCTGCGCTCGTTTTACTCAATATCGCCCATATTTTTTCGACTCTCCCACAGACCGCCTTGATCTTTTTTACTCCTCCTTCCCCTTTTTCGTTTTTATTTTCCTGTTTTTTTACCTTAGAAAACCAGAAAGAAAGATAATTTCATACGCCTGTGATAAATGATTTTGATCCCCTATGGGAGAAAATCGGCGTTTCTTTCCTTCCGTTTTCTTCTATCCCAAGTCTCGTCTAGCGTTCACCCCGCTGTCTCCTTCTGCGATGCACTGCGATGACTGCGCCTAACGAGCTTCCCGCAAGGAATGTCCAGAACAATGGATCGGCTGCTGCCGATGTGTCTGTATCCTTTGGCGGCTGTACAGGCTTCTCACCTTCTACACTCTCTTGCTTGCCGCATCTGCTGCAAACACCGTCTTCCATCTGATGACCCAGCGGTGCAATGCGCTTTTGCTCAATGAGCACTTTGCCGCATTCACTGCAATGCTTACCCTCTGTGAGTCCGCTCTCTTCACAGGTTGCCGCTTTTCCTTCATCGATGTGCACGGTATGCCCTTTGGCCGGTATCGTCTTTTGTTCGATGAGCACTTTATCACAGCGTGCGCAATGTGTTCCCGCGCTCAGGCCATCCTTTTCACAGGTCGGCGCGACTGCCGCATCCTCGATCTCCACATGTCCGATGCTCACCGTGATCTCTGTTGCATTGCCCGCTTCATCTTCAGCGCGGATGGTATGCTCACCCTTGGAGAGAACATATCGGCCATCTGCACTCAGCTCCATCACTTGACCGTCGATGATGACCTTTGCCAGATGCTCGTCACGAATCGTGATGATTTGATCTTCACAATAGCCTTTGCCGTCTTCTACCCCCTGGATGACAGGCGCTGTGGTATCCTTTGCTTCAAATTCAGCAAAGATGACGACATTTTCATTCGGCATGATAAACTCAGTACCCTCAATTACGGTATCGTTCACTTTCAAACTGCCCGGCCGCAATGCATATCCTTCATCCGGAGTGATCGTCAGGTGGATCGTTTCTCCCTCTTTTGCGTCGGTCTTATCGGCACTGATGCTTCCGTTGGCAAGATCATCGATCGTAATGGTGTATGTCTGTTCCTGCTTTGGCTGAATCTCGATTTTCACACGGCTGTTACTGTTACGCAGCGCATCTGTACTCTCATAGCTTTCACAGATGCCCGGCAAGACGGCAATATAGTTGACCGTCGTCGTCTCTTTGATCTCAATCGGTCCGGTGTACAGCTTCGTGCTTGCATTTGGACGATTTTGATTGACTGTCGGAATCGTTCCATCTGTCGTATAGTAAATACGATAGTTATCTGTTCTGCCTGCAACCTCATACGCCTGCTGTTTCTCTTGCGGCATGTAGATTTCCAGATACTGGGTTCCCTCATAAGAGCCGCTTTGCAGATTTGTCTCTGGATGCTGCGTAACCTGTGGCGTCATCGGGATGATCGTATAGAGATAATCGCCAATTGGGCTGCTGACGCCGTCCACGACGGAGATCGCCTTGAGGTTAGTGCTTTGTTCGATACGAATCGGCGTACCGTCATAGCGCTGTGATTGTGGAGTCGGCGTTGTTCCATCCAGCGTGTAATAAATCACCGCATCCGGATGCTTAGGATCATACAGCTTGATATCGCGGTATTTCGCCGAGCTGCTTGACGCATAATTGCTAAATGGCGCCAGCAGCTGTGTATTCCCCTGCTGTTCAAATGTGATATGGAAAGTACGAATCACAGAGAGGTCGCTCGATTGGACGGTAACGGTTGCAACGCCCGGCAATTCCTTCGCCTGTATGACATCGACAATCGCCCATTCGCTGTTTGCCTGTGCCGTTACCTGCGGGATATCGGTTGTACCCGCTGGCAGAGTGATCGTATAGTCGTTTTTATCGTTGCTGAATCCATCTAACGGCTGACCGTCCACAAGGATGTTATCCAAAGTGATGTCCGGCGTATCGATGTCGTCAAACTGCGCGATGTCCGCGTCCTGCATATCGGCGACGATCGTCTGAATCTCTTTTGTTTCCGCTGTTGTGTCCGGTGTGTAGTAGACCCAGTCTACATCCTCCCAATAGGTGCGGGAAGATTGATACTTCGTATCCTGTCCCCCGGCGATGAACCACAGGTTAAATGCGATCGACTGCGGCCCGACGATACTGTCTTTGTTCGCATGTGACGCTTTTTTCTCACCGTCGATAAAATAGGTTGTCCGTCCGTTTTCATCGATCTGAATCGTCAGATAGCGCCATTGCCCATCTAAGCTTCCCCGCTCGTTATTGCTGGTTGTCACCTGATTCGTCTGTCCTTCGCTGGATGTCTGCAAAGCGTAGGAGTTCCATGTGGTAAACCACATCGTCTTATCCTGTCCGCCCCATCCGCCGTTGAACAGATATTCAAAGTCGCTTTCATGGTAAGGCTCCCAAGTCGGCGCCTGAATGCGGTTAATCGTAAAGAAAGTGGAGAGCGCCTGATCCTGTGCGTTCCATGCGCCTGTTCCTTTCGGATCATCTGATTCCATCACATCGTCATACAGCCATACTCTTGCCACATACGTGCCTGCACCGAATTTCTCTTCATAATAGCGAATCTGTGACTGTGACGTATTTTTTCCGCCGGAACCGTCGGTTTTTGCCTTTAAGCGAACGATGGTATTGTCTGGATCTTCCTTATCCTCCATCAGCACGACATTATCGGCACTCCAATACCAAGTACGGTTTCCCGGGCGCCTGCCGGTTCCTTCCTGTACATCCCAGTTTCCGCGCTTTTCCAAATCCTCTGTATCGCTGTAAGAGAAGTCGTCGAAGAACACATTTTCCAGCGCCTGCCATTCGATGGTGTATGTCTGCTCACTGACGCCGTCGATCGCCGTCACCGTAATCGTGGTTGTTCCCGGAATCTCTGTTGCCTTCGTGATCTCGACCGTAGCGCCGCTTTGTGTCGCTTCTGCCTCAACCTCAGGCACAACACCGTCAACGATTACTTGTTCATACTTCAATCGGTCGAAAGCAAAATCTGATAACGGCGTGCCGTCAATCATAATGCTTTTCAAGGTGGCATCCTGCTGCGGCGCTAGGGTGACCGTCACCTTGCAAGAAGCGCTGAAGCCGCCTTTTTCACTGGTTGCCGTGATATTGGCCGTACCGATCATCGTATTCGTCTGTACCAAACCGTTCTCATCTACCGTGGCGATGTTCTCATTGTCAGAGGTCCAGCGAATATCGGAAGCGGTGTTGATTGGGAAGATCTTTGCATGCAGCTGCAAGGAGTCTCCGCCTTGTACGCTGGCGCTTTCCTTATCCAGCGCAATGCCGCTCACCGCCGGCGTCAAATCCGTCATAGTGACATCGTCATAATAAGCGACTGCTCCGCTCGTTGACCAAATATCACCCATCTGCAAGGCGCCGATGGCGGTCAGCTCTGTCGTTTCATATACCTGTACGCCGTCGATCGCAAATACCGCTTTGGTGCCGGAGGTCAGATCAAAGGTGAACTCATGCCAGCCTTCGCTTCTGCTTACCTCCGTCTTCATATAGCCGTTGCCCGGTGTCCGCACGCTGTAAGTCGAAGCTCCTCCCTGCGTACCAATACCGGAGATGGTCGGCTGATTGGCGACATCGTCAAACGGCGCCCAGATGTTCACCTGCTGATAGCTTTCACGTCCGTAAGCACCCATCGTGTCATAAAACCAAACGCTGACCTTGCCATAGAGCGCCTGATCGAACTTCTTGAAAATCCATGATTTTTTATCGCCGGTTCCCCGCGTTACAAAGCTCTTTGCGCCATCGTGTGCCTGTTCCGCAGTAAATTCCGTGTAGGTGCCGCGGCTGTCCAGCGTCTGCCATGATTGCAGCGGATCATCCTCTTCAAAAGAAGAAGCCCACTCGCTTTCTACCTGCTGTACCAGTGTAAAGGTGATCGTATAGGTTTGCGTATGCTCGCCATCCGGCGCTGTCACTTGAATGAGCGCTTGCTTGGTATCCGCACTCGCCTGCGTGATTTTTACCGTGGCATCGTCTTGATTGGCTGTGGCCGTTACTGTCGGCAGCGCATCATCCTCAGCGATCTGCCACGTATACTCCAACTGCTGCGGCGTGAATGCCGGCATGGAATAGCCGTCTAAACGAATTTCTTTCAGCGTTGCATCCTGCTTCGCCGCTTCTTCGCCTTCCCAGTCAACGACGACTGCCTCTGTCACTGTAATATTATCATAATAGGCCTCTCCGCCTTTGACCCACTTATCGCCGAGCTGAATCGTTTGAAAAGCGGTCACAATGTCCGAATCGTTAATCGCGGAGGTGTCGATAGGCTGCTGATCGATAAAAAGAGCTGTACCGTCAGCGCTGACCTCAAAGGTAAACGTATGCCAGCCTTTCGTCCTTTCGATCCCGGTATCGATGTAACGGCCGTCATCGGCAATGCGGGCGACATAATTGGTGTCGCTGTATCCCTGTGTTCCTGCGTTTTGATTGATACCCAAACCGATCGTAAACGGCTTGTTTTGGTTGTTTTCATTTGCCGCACCGATCAGGTTCACCTGTGCCATCCGTCCGCTTTGATTCACTCCGTCATCATAAAAGTCAACGGAGACCTTCCCTCTGAGCAAGGTGTCGAACGAATGCTCAATAAAGGATTTTTGTTTTCCATCGGTATAAAAGCTGTATCCTTTGCCGTTTTGTGCATCCGTCGCCTGCGGATCTCTTTTCCTCTGCATGACGACAGAGTTCGAATTGTCTTGATAATGCCAGATGTCTGTGTCGATCACGCCATCTGCCGCATCTCCAAAATCCTCTAAAAAATCATAGTCCGCGAGGGGATTTACAACCCCCCCCCCCATTTCCTTAGCCTGCGCGAAAGAAATCGGACTGATGCCAAGGGGGCTTGCCACAGCCGCGCCCATCACGGCGGCGGCCAGCAATACATTGCACAACCTGCTTACTTTCATCTTCTTTTGCTCCTCTCTGTATCGCTTATTGCGCTGTTTGCTTTGAATGGTCGCTGGATCTTCACCTCTTTTCTTTCGTCAAAGTAAACGCTTTCCTAAGTTTATTTAAGCATTTTTGTCATAGTTCGCAAGCAGATCCATTGGTAATAAAACGACAATGACAACCTATATCGTCATCCTACTAATCTTTCTTGGCTTTTTCGCAGAAAGATCAAAAACGACCATATACAATTATCATCCTTATGGAAGAAGCGATACTGGCATTGGAATTCTTTTTGTTGAATGTGTAATATTTTTTACCCCCTGTGAACAAAACGAGCACTCTTTTGCGTTCTATCCGCTTTTCACAAAAAAACCGGCCTCTTCTCAAAACCGGTTCCTTCGCTATTTTCCAAAGTGATAGAGACGGCGCTTCTTGCGCAGATATTCCTCCACCTCTTCCACCGAGGTATCGGTCAACTCCAGCGTCCGCTGTGCCTTCTTGCGGGTATAGGTCAATATGACTTTTCCCTTCTCCGCTTTGACCGAGGCCTTGTTGACCTGCTTCCATGACATCTTAATCCCTTCCAGATAGATGCCGGTTTCCCCGATGCCGCTTCTGCCAAGCGCCATCATCAACGCAAACGCCGTTAGGATAAACGCCGCGCCGAGATCGACCATCTTCTGTCCGTTGACAAAGTAATTGCCGATGCCGATCACGATCAATACCAATGCGACGAGCGGCGCCCATTTTGACTTTGGCGATGCAAAGCGAAGATTGCTTTTCTGCTCGAAAAAGATATACACGGTGTAGATCAGCAGGCCGACGGAGATCACAATCAGCAGCAGCATTACCGTACTCATACTATCCATATCACTGCACTCCCTTTTTGTTTATTGTATCAGTTATGTCACTGATTGCCAAATGTTTTTTAAAAAAGGAATCCTGCGATTCCCTTTTCCCTCTTCTGATTAGTCGTGATACTCGCCGCGATCCCACTTCTCCAAGAACTCATCGAAGAAGTGATCGTCACCGATGTAATCCGTACGCTCAATCAGCGCGTCGATCTTTGCGATCAGCGCCTCATTCTCCGCACTTGGCTGATAGCTCGCATCAAAGTATGCGTCCATGATGTCCTCGATCATGCCGACACCCGATACGCGTCCGCCAACGCCGATTACATTGCAGTTTAACTGCTCTTTCGCATACTTCGCCGCACATACATCGCCCACTAGCGCACAGCGCGCGCCCTTGACCTTCTGCACCGCATTGGTGATGCCGACGCCCGTACCGCACATGACGACGCCCAAATCACACTCGCCGGTAACGACCTTCTCCGCTACCCGCTTGCCATAGATCGGATAATGCGTGCGCTCAAAATCATATGTTCCGCAGTCAACAACTTCAAAGCCCTTCTTCTCTAAATACTCTTTGATATGATTCTTGATATCTGTGACGATGTGGTCACATCCGATTGCTACCTTCATCTGCTCATCCTCCTCTTCTCAGCACATTTTGTTCAGCATGTCCACACGGATCTGATGACGTCCGCCGGAATACTGTGCCACACAGAAGCGATGCGCAATACGGCAGGCAACCTCCTCGCCGATGATGCCGCTGCCCATCGTGATGACGTTGGCGTTGTTGTGATCGCGGGTCATCTTTGCGGAATGCTCGTCATTGAGCTCTGCACAGATGATGTACTTGAACTTATCCGCTACCATGAACGGTCCCGCACCGAATTCATCGATGATGATGCCCTTGTTGACGGTTACGTCCTTGAGCACCTCGTTGACGACCTTGACGCTGGCTTCATAGAAGTCGGTATCTCCCTGCTCTGTCAGATCCTCTACCTCAAAATTCTGAGCACGCAGATAAGCGACGACCTTGTTTTTTAATTCCAACCCTTTTTTGTCTGAACTAATTACGATTCTCATAGCTTCCTCCTGCCTCTTATCAAAGAAATGACTTCATTTGATCAAGTGTATGTTAGCATTTCAACAACACAGATGCCAGCATAGCGCAAAGAAAAGCCCAATAATTTTCCATGTTCAGATAATATATTCTATATATTTTGAAAAATTGTCTCTTATCATAATAATTTTACTAATCATGCACCTACTCGCTTGTTTTCGTATATGATAATCACAGGTCAAATGGATACCCGTGAAAGATGAGGGATGCGATTGTTATTTCCATGATCTTTATTCTCTTGTTTTGACGCATTCCCCCTGCGCTCCATTTCCTATCTTCCGGCTTTTATCGCCGGCTTTTTTGTCTCATCTGCCCTCCTGCTTCTTTTTGAAATCTGTCCTCTTGCTGTCTCCTGTGCCGGCTTAGCGGATATGCTATCCTGCCCTATCTTTGATTGTCCGCCGTTTTCTATGGAAAATCCGATCATCTTTCCTCACATTTTTTGACATTTTCCGCATTCTTCTTTTAAATTCTTTACGGTTTCATATATAATAGAAGCTGAACACATACTCTGCATAATGGAGGGATCAACATGGATATGCAAACGATTGGAATTGCGCTGGTCGTCGTATGCGTCTTATTTTTCCTGTTCACGGAATATGAGAAGCGCGCGACGTTTCGCAGACTGCATCAGTTATTATCGAAGGGTGAGTACGGAGATTATCTGACGATGCTTGATTCGTTTTTAGTCAAGTATCTCTATCCGAAGTATAACCGTATGTATATGAAGCTCAACGGCTATCTGTTTATGGAGGATCATGAAGAGGTCGTCCGCCTGTTTGACGAGATGCTCGCCATGCGCACGTCCAAGAAACAGCGCCGCGACTTAGTGGTGAAAGCATTTAACTATTTTGTGGAAAAAGCAGATCAGAAGCGTTCAAAAGCACTGCTGGATGAGATCGATACATGGGAGGATGCGGATGATCAGAAAAAGGAGTCTCACCGCATCTATGACATCTTCATCTTAAAGAAGTATTCTTACATTGAGGAGATGGAAGCGCGTCTGCCACAGGCGAGCGGTATGGATAAGGGCTTTTTGGAGTATCTGCTCTCTTTGCAATATGAGCATAAAGGCGACAAGAAGAAAAGCGAAATGTATCTGGAAGCCTCACAAAAGGATATGCTTTCCTCAATGCAGCAGATGAATCAAGCAAAGGCTGAAGAAAACGACACAGTCTCTGCACAGGAATCCAAAGAGGAGAGCGACTCTTAAACCACACATGCTGACAGGGAGGCGGCGCCATGCCGGATTCCCTTTTTCTATTGCTTTCGCCCACAGGTTTGTTATAATGGAGTGGGTAAAGAAAGGTTCATTTATTTAATGTATCTCTACTACAGAGGATGGAGGCACTCATGAAAAAAATCCGTAAAGCGATCATTCCGGCAGCCGGTTTCGGCACCCGTTTTTTGCCGGCGACAAAAGCAGTTCCTAAGGAAATGCTGCCGATTGTAGATAAGCCGACGATTCAATACATCGTGGAGGAAGCCGTACAAAGCGGCATCGAGGAAATTTTAATCATCACCAACTGTTATAAGAGCTGCATCGAAAATCATTTCGACGTCAGCTTTGAATTGGAGAAGAAGCTGGAGGCATCTGATGATCAAGCGCATTTAGAGATGGTGCGCAAGATTGCGGAGATGGCAAATGTTTACAGCGTGCGGCAGAAAAATCCGCGTGGTCTGGGGCATGCGGTATTATGCGCCAAATCATTTGTCGGGGATGAACCCTTTGCGATTTTGCTGGGGGATGATATCGTCGTCAACGCGCAGGGAAAGACAGCGACGCAGCAGCTGGTCGACGCTTACTATGAGACAGGCGGCAGTGTGGTCGGCGTACAAAGCGTGCAAGCGCAGGATGTGCACAAATATGGCATCATCGATCCCGCACAGCAGCTGAGCGATCGGCTGAGCAGGGTCAAGGGCTTTGTAGAAAAGCCAAGCATAGAACATGCGCCGAGCCGCTATGCGATCTTAGGACGCTATGTGCTGACACCGGACATCTTCACGCTGTTGGAAACGCAGGCGCCGGGCAAAGGCAACGAGATTCAGCTGACCGATGCGATTGATCGCCTCAGCAAACAGAAACAGGTGTATGCGTACGATTTCGTCGGACGCCGTTATGACGTCGGTGATAAAAAAGGCTTTTTACAGGCACAGGTGGACTTTGCCTTGGCACGCGAGGATTTGCGCGACGCGATGATCGACATCATCCGCAGCGTTTCATTAGACGAGCGCTAGCACATCCGTCAAAAGGACAGTGCAGCGAAATGAGCGAATAAACGCCGAGACAATGGGGATTTCTTTTCATATCAAGACAGCATGGCTGAGTGGATGCTGTCTTTTTTATGTCATCCGCTGCGGCAGGATCGCTATTTTGATTGCCGGCACTCATCGCTCTCCTTTCTTGTAAAATGCTCTCTTTATAGATGTGGCTCCATATCTGGCGATGCGGCATATATCCGCTTTGCTGACAGCGCCGCCCTGCTTGCCAAGACATTCATGTCTGAAATGAAAAAAGGATGTCTCCTGTCATCGCAAGAGCGCATCCTTGGTTGGATTGCATCTGGTAAGCAAATGGCACACAGGCCATGAAATGCTGTATGCAGAGTTATTCTTCTCTGTTTTGCAGGCGGCGCAGGCGCAGATTGCTTCTTCTGCGAATCATCACACAGCCGATCAAAGCGGCGATCGTCGTAACCGCGAAGACGCCGGCAGCGATAATGGCGATCTGTTCGATCTGACGGTTTTTTAAGTAGGTCTGTGTGGTGATCGGCGCCGCATTGGAATACAGCTGCAAGGTGTTCATCGAGGATTCATATTGATAATACTGCATCTCGCCCTTCTCGTTCATCACGTAGATCAGGCTGTAATTGTCAAATCCCGATTCATTGAAGCGCCATCCCGGGAGTTCCTGTTCATCGACGGTAACTGTCGTAAAGGTCATCCCCTCACGATCTTGCAGATCTTTGTCTATATCCACAAGGTACAGATTGTTCCCTAATAAGGCAATCGGCTGAAATTTGCTGGTAATCGTCTGTTTTTCACTGTCATAGAGATAGAAGCCTTTTTCCCCGCTCTCCTCGTCGATCATATAGAGCACCGTCACGTTCATGATGTTGTTTGTCCAGCCGACCACTTCCTTCTCATTGATCGTCAGCGTCACTTCTTCAAAGGCGTCGCCGGGTTTCGCAACGCGCTTCGTATTTTTAACCACGCCCAACTGCCTGCCGTCATAGTCTAAAAACAGCTCCGGCTTCTCTTCTACATAGGCGTTGATCGTATAGGTTTTTGTCGTACCGTCCTCCGCACTGACGCGGATGACAATTTCATTCTCTCCCTGTTCCAGTTTGACCTCTCCGCTTCCCGACACGCTCGCAGCGCTATCGTTCGCTTTGGCCTCCACTACAATGGATTTGGTATCGGAGGGCAGACTCAGCTCATATTTTGTCGTATTTGCGGAAAACTTCGGTGACAGCGTACCGGCGGAGACGCTCAGAGAAGATAAGGTAGCGTCAAAGGATTTCACCGGCTGTGTAGGCGTCTGTTCGCCTGGGGTTGAAGTACCGCCGGAACCTCCGCCAGAGTTTCCTGTGGATGGCGTTGTCGGCGTACTGGGATTTACGACGCTGACACTGCCGCCGCCCAAGGTCTGTCCGCTGACATCCGTCATTTTATCCGTATCGGTCGCATCCACCGTCGTAAAGGTGATCGACGCCGTGCCGGCGCTGCCCGCAACAGCGGTTGCGCTGACAGTTCCTCCGCGGTCGCACCAGTTGCTGCTGGAGGTAATCGTCGCATTGCTCGCAGATGCCTGCACGCTTCCCTCAACAGCGCCGCAGCCGACGGATACGCTGAATTCATCGCCGGGTGCAACACTTTTCGCAAAAACGCTTAGCGGAATGAGCAATCCGAGTGCAAGTAAGCCGCAGGCGCTCTTTTTATAAAATGCTTTCAACATAGTCACTCCTTACTAGTCTATCTTCGAGATACCGAGAATATCGTTTTTAATCAACACATAGTCCATAGAGCTGATCTTTCCATCCCCGTTGACGTCTGCCGCATCGGCTCCATTCCCGCTCAGCTTCTGAATCCCAAGGATATGGTTTTTAACCAATACGTAATCCATGGAACTGATCTTTCCGTCATCGTTGACATCGCCCTTCTTATAGGAGTCATCCTCTTCCCCCGGTGAATCCGGAGTGTTGACCTCATAGACGTTTTTCGATAACAAGGACGAATGAATGTAGCCATAGCTCTTGACAAAATCATATCCGTCTCCGCTGTAATCGATGCCCGTGCGATTGCTGTTCAACGGCACATCGAGCTGAATCTTATACCAGACATCCGAGCCAGAAACCGTCGTCCCTTTTACCTCGTCTAACAGAACAAAGGACATGTTCGGATTCGTCGGCGTCGTATAGAGCACTGTAGAGGTGGTGCTTGGCTCCTTGCGCACGTTGACGGCAGAGGCATCCTTAAAGACCAGCGTCTCTTTGCCGACATCGCTTTTATCTTTCGTGAAGAAATCCAAGCTCCATGCCCAGTGCGCCGCTTTCTCTCCCCAATATGGGTCAGAGGCATAGCTGAGCATGCCGCTGGCTTTATCGCCGAGGAACGAGCCGTGATAGGTGGAGTATTTCGGTGTGGAATACCACAGATTCACGTAATATTTCGCATGATCCTTAATGCTGTTTTGCGGGCTAGTATAGCCGTTAGCCATACTCGGATCGGAATCGACGGCGTTATGACCGAACAGATTGTTCTTCGTCATCGCGATATTGCTGGTGCCGAAGGCGCTCTCGTTTGCGGATACGCCGAATACCGACAAGGCATTGGCTCCGTATTGGTCCTGATATTGTATGTAGTATTTGCCCATCTCATACATCTTCGTCTTGGAAGCGCTGTAGGTACCATCGAAATAGTCCTTGATATAATTGTTGATGTCCGCGGCGGTAAAGCTCGTTTTAGAACGGTTGGAAACGAACTGGTAGTAGTTATAATATGGCTGATCGGCATTGATAGCATTCTTGCGCGTATCGTTCATATAATCTTTCAGCATGACGATGTAATCCTTATAGAAATAATGTCCGTCATAGCTGAAATAATCCTCGTTGTTTTTCATATACGGCTGCTTTTCACCGACGGTGATGACGCTGGCATAGCTGCTGCCATACATGGTGTTTTTGATATAATGCTTCAAGATACCCTGATCACAGCGGTAAAAGCTGACATAATAGACCTCGTCCGTATCCGCATCCAGCACCTCGACCTCGCTCGCGTTCACCAATCCGACGACGCCCGACAGCATGAATTTCACCTTGCCGTTTTCATAACCCAGAAAAGCCGCATCCGCCGCATAATATCCGTTGGTATAGCCGCTCTCGCCGGTGACGGCGTCCACATAGTTCGTATTGATTCCGGAGTCGGACTTCGTTTTGAAATTGACAATTCCATATTTGATATCCTTCACTCCGCCGACATTGGCGCCTATCTTGGCGTTGTTGGCTGCTTGTTCCTTCGCCGTCTGCGCTTCCATCGCTTCTACATCCATTTCGACGATCTTTCCGCTCTCATCGATTCCCGTAAATACGTGATCTTCCGGCAGTTCGGCGCCGACAGCTGCCTGCGACGATTCGTTGGCCATCATCGTATTTCCCCATATGCAGCCCGCCGCCAAGACGAGTCCGCATACGCAAAGAACAACCAGTTTTTTCATCCACTGCTGCCTCCTTGTTTTTCATTCTCTAAAACCACATATCCATGCATTGTAATTATAGCACAACCGTTTTGAAAAGCCTACTGTATCCAGTATTTGTCACACCCTCATCGGATATATTGCTTTGGAAAATGTGCCATGCTATTGAAATAGGGCAGCTCACAAAAACATATCTGCCATTTTGTCAAACCTCCTATACTTCCATCTGTACGTTCGTTTTTTGATGATTGCACAAAGCTTGCCTTTCCGCCTTTATTTAGGCTCTCCTCCCTTAACATCAGATAAAAAAAGCAAGATACTGCATCGTATCCTGCCTTTTCGTACATTTCCATGCTGTTTCTACATCTCTAAATCATGATAAGTAATCAACGCAATATGATTCTTTTTCACCCACTCCTTTAACCTCGGACTCATGACGAGCGCCGCGTCTTTACATCGCTCTATCGAGCAGGAAGACAGCCGAAGCAAATCATCGTCGATATACGCCGCATGCCCCGATAAGATGACATATTCTGATGACATCACCTCTTCGATATGATCCCAAAACAGCTGTTCAAGCTGTTTATTCGCCTGCCTTTCATAATCGATCGTTTTATCCATCGCCAAGGCTTCGGGATATAAAACATGCGCCAAACTCTTAAATCCGTATTTCTCTTGTACATCCCTGGTATAAGGAATGCGATATTCCTTTGAAATCAAACGAAGAGCTTTTACATAATTTTCGCTTGTCAGCGAATGATCATGCAAGTACGCAGGATACTTCCCCACCAATGCGACGAATCGCTCCAGCTGTGCTTTTAATTCCGTCAGACACTCATCCAGCGGAAACATTGCCTTCCTGCCCGCTGCATGTTGAAATTGTGCATCCTTTACTCGTATAGAAGAGCGGATGAAATTTCCCTCCTCATCGACTAAATGGGGGATCCTCTTGGGATCGCTCACACACGGCCCGTTGGTGATATTAAAATCCATCCCCAGGCAAACGTCTCTTTGCTTTATCAAATCAACCGCAAACGACGTAGAAGGCATATTTACAAACAGTCCTACATTGCGGACCAATCCGAGATCAACAGCGTCAATCGCTCCGTAAGTGACCGCTCTTGTAAAACCGTAATCGCTTGCCTGTACCAACCATTTTCTCATACACAATGTACCAAATCGGTATAATCGATCAATTCTATTGGATTGTCATCGATCCATTGCTTGACCTCATCAGACAATACAAGCTCTAAATCTTTACATCTCTCAATAGAGCAGGTGCTTAACGACAACAGTTCTGCGTCCACATATCCCGCATGACCGCCGATAAATACATAATCATAGTTCAACAGCTCTTCTTTTCTTTTCATCAAATCACGCAGCGGGCTTCTGTTACACTGCGCAACCGGGTCAAATATCTTTTTCATCGTCGCTTCATTTTGATGATAATCTACATAGTATTCAAACCCATACTGCTTCAAAACATCCATGGCAAAGGGGATTTGATGTTCTTTCGCAAATTCGCGCATCGCTTTCACATAATTTTCATGCGACAACGAATGTGCCTGGATGTATTTCGGCCTTTGCCCGGTCAGTTCGATAAACCGGTGAAACTGCGCACGCAATTCATGGACGATCTCATGATATGGAAACATCTCCAGTCTGCCTTGCTCACTTTGAAAGCGCGGATCTTTGATACGCAATGATGAGCGAATGAAATTTCCCTCCTCATCGACTAAATGGGGAATCCTCTTGGGATCGCTCACACACGGCCCGTTGGTGATATTAAAATCGAAGCCGAAACAGAAATCAGGATGCTGCTTCACAAATTCAGCTGCCAATTTGCTCGCCGGCATGTTCGTAAACAAACCGGAACAGGTTAATATGCCGTTGCGTATGCCTTCCATCGTACCGTATGTCGTTCCTTTGGTAAACCCGAAATCATCCGCCTGTACAAGTAGTTTCATATAAATGTCTCCTAAAAAATACCTACAAATGCACCGATTAAACCAAGCAGCAAAGTCGCGATGACAAGCCTGGTCGGACGGGTTCCTTTACGGATGAGGAAAGTAAACGTGAACAACAGGAGAACGCTCAGCAATCCCGGAAATATCTGATTGATTACATCGTTGATAACAAGTGACGTTTCTCCCATCGCTATTTCCATCGATACCGGCACATTGACCATTTGTGCGGTCATCGCCCCTACCATAACCAAGCCGAGGATGGAGGCTGCTTTGGTAAATGAACTCATCAAGCCTGAATGAAACACTTTATCGATAAAGGCAGTGCCATAGATATAGCCATACTTTACAAATGTAAATTTAAGAACGCTCTGCGGCAAAGCGTATATTGCGAAAAACAGCAGCACTCCCAACAGATTGCCCTGCATCGAAAAGCCGATGCCGATGCTTGCCGCAATGACGCGAATACAGTTGAAGAACAGTGAATCAAACATGCCGGCACTCGGCCCCATCAATGCCGCTTTTACGCTTTCAATCGTCTTGCCGTCAATAGTCCCGTGCTCGTGATGCTCTTTCTCCATAGCCCAGTTCAAGCCGATGATAAAGCAAAACGGAATGCTGTGCGTGTTCATAAATTGCTGTGTGCGTTCATACGCTTCCATACGTCCTTTCGGATCATCCTTGTAAATCTGTTCGATCACCGGAATCATTGACCAGGTGACGCCGTTAGCCTGCATATTCAGCATATTTCCCGCAAGAAAACACTGATGTGAGCGAAGCTGTACCTTACGCATCACCTTTTTTTCTTCTTTTGTCAGCATTTGTTTCATCAGAAAAACTCCTCCTCTTCCTCTGTGTCCTTTATCCTATCACCTGCCACAGCAGCACTTCCGCTATTTTTCAGATCGTTGAGCTTTTTTTCCGACAAGAAGATCGTCACTGCGAAAATGGCTCCCAAAATGGCAACAGCCAAAATATCCATGCTTAGGTACTTTACCAGCACATAGCCGAAGAAAAAGAAATAACCGATATCGTTTGACCATATCATCGACGTTAAAATGCCAAAGCCGACTGCCATCATCATGGAGCTGGCAGCGCCTAAACCGGTCATCACCCATGCCGGCATCATATTTAAAAAGGCCTGTAATCCCTCTACGCCAAGTGCGATTGCCGCCATACAAGCGATACCCGGAACTGTCACTGCCGCCAGGTTCAACAAATGCGCCGTAATCTCAAATTGCTTCACCTTACCGTTTGTGATCTGTTTTGTCAGCATCGGAGCGAGACCGGCCCAGATCGGTGTGCACAGGTTGTTAAATGACGCCATAACGGTACCGATCGGTATTGAGAGAGCGATGGCTGCTTCCATTCCCGCATCGGTTAAAATCGCAAATGCCGTCGTGATAATCGCTGCTGTCGGCGGATCTGCCGGAGTGGCGCCGCCGATGCTTGAAATACCCATATACACCGATTCTAAGGCCGCTCCGATGATAATTCCCTGCGTCAAATCTCCCATGATCAAACCTGACAGCGGCGCCAACACAAGCGGGCGCATGAGACACTGCCATCCGGTCATACGCTCCTGCCACATAATCGCAATATATAGTAATCCTAATTTCACTGCTACTTCTATCATAAACTACTCCTTACCTTCCATTGTTCACTGCATCTTGAAAGCTCATCCCTCTATCATCCGGAATGATCCGAAATTCAACTGCGATACCTTTATCGGCAATCGCCTTTATGATCGATATCTCTTCATCCGATAACCGGCAATAATCATTCAATTTTCTGCGAATTGCACCGTCTTTAGTCAACAAACCGTAATTACCGATATTCACTTTTTCAATACCGCTCACCCGTTCGATTATCGCTAAGCAATCTTGCGGATTCCCTACTAATAATAAAATGGCATGTTCCTGCGCTTTTGGATTCTTTAATAATTCAACAGCATCCGCCACACTTTTGATTGCCGTCTTGCATTGAGGCGGGGCGGCCATCATTAGAGACTGCCTGACGATTTTATTAGATGCGGCGTCATCATTGATGACGATGATTCGATCAACCCCTAATACTCTCGCCCACTTCGTCGCTATCTGCCCATGGATCAGACGATCGTCTAGTCTTAACAGTTTAATCATTTTCCTGCGCTCCTTTCATTAAAAGAAATCCTCCTGCATTTCCTTTTGTTCCAATCTCACCTGGCATAACAGCTTTCGGCTCTCTTGCACTAATTTTTCTAAAATCTCCTCGCTTACGTTGTCCATCTGCGTCAGTTCTAAAACAAAAGCTAAGTTAACGCCGGTAACCAAAAAAGTGTTTTGCCTCTCTAAATACCGATACATTTGCTGATTCACGCTTCCTCCATACAAGTCGGATAACAACAGCTTTTGATCCCCTTCACAACAAGAAGCAAAGAAGTCATCCAGTGCTTCAATCAATGAATCGTCGTTTACATAAGCGTCGAACGTTTTTAAATTTTGATTTTCTCCACTCAATATCCGCAGAGCGGATACGAAACCGGAAGCAAGTTTCCCATGGGAGGAAAGAAATATCTTAAGCATGCGTTCACCTCCTCTCTTTGTTACCGCTTACAATTACATTGTACAAAGTTTCCTCCGTCCTTCAATTCGCACGTCCTGTAAAAAAAAGGAATAAAAAAAATATTTCACTAAGCCAAGTGAAATATCATTTGCATATGATCTCTTTGATCAGCGGTATCGATAAAGGCGTTTCTTGATACTTTGTCCGATTTGTTGATAAGTACTCTCGCAATGTTTCAACAATCCCTGCATGTATTCCTGATTGCCCAGCAATTCATCAAGTATGAGATTGCATATTTTTAATCCGTTGATTTGATAAAAGAGCTGAGCATTGATCACTATGACGTATTTAGCAAACCCCCTCACTTCGTAAATATCGATCATCTCTTTCTTGCACAGTTCCTTATCAAGGATTACGGCGAACACTTTTTCCTGCTGTTGGTAAGAGAGTATCGCATCTTTTTCCTTGATTTGCCTATACAGCTTTTCCTCATTTCCTTCCGTTGCATAGATCAAAGCGATCATCTGATAAAATCCTTCTTTATCCCTGCATTTTACGTTAGTGATCGCATGAGTGATCTCACATAGTTCCTCAATCGTCTTTGAGATCTGATCCTGCATGAATAATTGTGAAAACAACTTGCTTTCCTTTTGTTCGTCAAGGAAATGATAGTAATAAACAGGAATCGCGTATCGGTTAATGACGAATTCCCGATCGGTCAATATCCAATCATACTGCTCAAAATTTAATTTCCTGATTTCATAAAAATTCATCACGTCGATTGAATCGATATAATCAGAAAAAGCTCTCTTTAAATAATCTGCCTCTTGATTCGCAATGGTTCTTCCTAAATATGAGCTGACAATCAGACTTTGCTTTTTTAATGAAAAGGGAATTTGATTTAGCATGCTGTCTAAAAAATTCACCAATTCCAAGTAATTATATCCGCAGATATCACAGGAATAACGCTTTTGCATTTTCAGTAGAATGCATCTTGCCATTTCCTTTGCCATGTGGGAAAAGTGATAATGCGCACATTCCAGATTATGCATCAGCTTGCTGATCCCCGTATATCCGTAACGGATGGAGGAGAGAAGCTTCATCAACAAGGAAATAAAGCTGAATTTATTCTTTTTGAAAACCGCTGATGAAATGATTTCAGCCCACTCCCCTTTTGAAAAATCATCGTACAGATCATCATATAACAGCTCGCACTCTTTTTGTAATGAAGCGTCGATGAAAGGAAGATCCTTCATTGCGCATAAGTCAAAATCGCGGCCGCAAAACAACAGAGCGCTTAACGCGAGAAGCTCCTCCTCATGATAAGCAGATAGATTGGCTATGTTCATGATCTCTTTTGCGATCCGATATTCTGCTTTGTTTTTCAAGCCAATCCAAGATTCTGACTCCATCCCCATGAGATGCCCTTCTTGCATTCTCTTTTTTGCCGCGCAGATATACAGCGGTAGGATATTGACATCCACTTCATTCAATACATAATCAATATCCCTTAAATAGTCAAGTATCAATTTTCTTAACTGATAGTATTCCAACCGCTTGCCGACCAACTGCTCCGTATAAACGATCATATCATCGATTTCATCTAAAATACCGCTGTATTCCTGAATTGCATAATTGCAGATGAGCAATCGAACAGAAAACTCTGAGGAACTGTTTAACCGAATGATGTGATTACCTTTGATTTCCATGTGATAGGAGTCGAGGATGTGTTTCACTTCATTTAAATCGTTGAGCAGTGTCGTTCTGTTCGTATATAGCTCATTGATCAAATCATCTATCGATACCTCTCCATGGATCAACAGCAGTTTTAAAATAACCATCTGCCGTTTAAAGACATCTCTGTTTTTTTTGCCGTAATAGTCCGTATAGGTGTAAATACAGTAAGAAAAGCGAATATATTTCTCGTGCTGCAGCGGGACAAGTTTGTACCCTTTCCCTCTTTCTGAAACGATTTTAGCTACATCCTTGCTTTCCAGTAAAGCGGAAATGCGCTTCATATCTTCTTTGATGGTTCTTGTTACTCTTCCTGTAAGTTCTGATAAATAAGCGGAAGTGACATAAGTATCCTGCGGCAGGCGATCTATTAGAATTTTTAAAATATGCAGATCTGATGAATTGAACTGATCGATAAGCTTCATAGTGATGCTCCTGGTATATTGGAAATGACTCATCTAAAAGTCATTGCAACATACCTTTTCCTTTCTATCAACCTTTATACCCGTGGTTGATTACGGGGTTCATTGTCTGTATGATTGAAATATGTGAATGTGGATTTGTATTGCTCCTTGTGGCTCTGACTACTTTAGAAAGGTTCTTACCACTCCTTATTCCAAAATAATGATGAGTTAGATGAGTCTTTGAATTCGTATCTCGTTCCAGGTTTTATGGTCTAAGTGCTGTGGTTTCTTCACTTCACATACTCTTATTTCAGAAAGGATGTGTTTTTATGTTTCTTGTTGGAATCGATGTCGGTAAGCTCTCTCACATGTTTTGCATCATGGATTCTTCCAATGGCGAAATCCTCGTCAGTCCTGTTTCTTTTAAAAACAATAAACAAGGCTTTGATTTTCTGATGGGCAACATCAAGCTTTATCCCAAAGACAAATTGCTGATCGGTATGGAAGATACAGGCCATTATCATTTCAACCTTTTGAAGTTTTTACTCGATTCCGGTTATACCGTTGCACTCATCAATCCCATAACGACCGATCTTACCCGAAAGATGCAACTAAATCCTACCAAAGACGACAACCTGGATACCATGACCATCTGTGATGTCCTGGCTTCCAGTCCTCGTAAAAAGGGTTACAGGATTTCTAAAATCAATAATTTTGAATTTTATGAGCAGAAACGTCTGACCCGTGAACATCACGATCTCAAGGAACAATTAAACGTATATGCCAATAAGCTTCAGAAATGTATTGATATCGTTTTTCCTGAATATAACTCTCTGTTTAAATCCAAATATGGAACTGTATATTTGAAGGTCTTAAAAGCGTTTGGCTGTGCGAATGCTATTGCTCATGCCGATATCCGCAATATTCGCAAATGCTTCGAAACCAATAGGAACGGCCGCACTATTTCACTGACACCGGAAAAATTAAAAGAAGCTGCTAAGCATTCGATCGGGTTTCCTTCAAAGGCTGAAGTGATCGAAATACGTCATCTGATCGATTTGATCGAATTGATCAAAGAACAAATCAACGATGTGGATATAAAAATAGAAGAGTTCAGCACGCAACTTAACTCTCCTATCCTCACCATACCGGGAATCTCACATTTCTCCGGTACTTCTATTTTAGCTGAATTAGGAGATTTACGCAACTATTCTAAGGCGTCTCAAATCATCAAATTTGCCGGTGTTTCCCCATATAAGCATCAATCAAGTCAATATGAAGCCCAACATACAGCCATTACCAAGAAGGGATCACGATATCTTCGCAAAACACTTTATCAGGTGATCTTACCTGTTATTCGCTACAATCCTGTATTTAACGAATACTATCATCTCAAGTTGTCGCAAGGGAAAGGGCATCGTTGCGCTCAGGGACACTGTGTACGAAAGTTACTTCGGATCATCTATCATCTGGTAATAACGAATCAACCGTTTGATTCAACTCTTTTAAAATAAGTCATTACTAAATTCTTAGATCCTCTACTAAGTTCTTTTTGTCATGCCTTTTTATTCACTATTTCAAAGATCGAGACAACTTCAGCTAACTAACTTCAATAAATTTTTATTTTCAGACTTTTTCATACAATTTACTTGATTTTTATATAGTTAGCTTTCAATCGCTTTGGATATCTTTTCATACACATATTATCATTTTATCATGTGCCTGCCATTAAAAACAGCAATATCAAATGACAAATAATGCCGGCGAATTCCTTGGGCGAAGTTTTATGCAACATGATTAGGCGGGGAAGCTCTTGCGGCCTTATTTCGGATTTCTGTATTGCTTGAGTTATGATAACCCGATATAGCCTTTTATGTTACAGCCCCTTTGCAATTTTAATGTATCTGTTGTTTATCACAGCGCCTATTCATTTTTTGCATTATATGCGTAAGTCCCTCTTATCACTTCTCACGCAAAAAAGAGAGCGCCCGCAACGGGAGTGCTCTCTGTTTGATGAAATTACATTTCGGTGATGGAAAGATCATCCTCCGCAACCGCCTCATTGATCGCATCGCTGCTCAGCGGCTGTATAAACGGGGAATCTGTTGTCTCATTGGCATAGCTCATGAACGCCTCGTCGTCCTCATCATGACGGTTATGCTCCTCACGGATCTCCTTGAGCTCCGCCGCCTTTTCGGCGATGATGTGGTTGGTCGGACGATCGCCCTCACAGCCGGTTCCCGCCGGAATCAGCTTACCGATGATGACATTCTCTTTCAGACCGATCAAATGGTCGACTTTGCCCTTGATAGCGGCATCGGTCAGCACCTTGGTCGTCTCCTGGAAGGAAGCGGCAGACAGGAAGGAATCCGTCTCTACCGATGCGCGGGAAATTCCCAGCAGTACCGGCTTGATCTTTGCCGGCGCCTTTCCGCTCAGTAACGCTTCACGGTTGATGCGGTTAGCGTTGATCAGGGATACCTGTACGCCTGCGCTCAGCGAAGTATCGCCGCCGTCGACGACAACGACCTTGCGCAGCATCTGACGGATCATGACCTCGATATGCTTATCGCTGATTTCGATACCCTGCGACTGGTACACCTTCTTGACCTCTTTGAGGATGTAGTTTTGTACCTGACGCACACCGGCCACCTTGAGGAGTTCTTTCGGATCTACCGGACCCTCGGTGATCTTATCACCGGCTTCGATCTTCACGCCCGGCTTAATCCACTGACGGATCGCCTGCGACGGATTGATCTTATGCACCTTGCTCTCCACATCGTTGGTGATGGTCACCTCATAGCCCGGTGTGTTCTCCAGCGACTCCACCGAGGTGATCTCACCGCTGATCTGCGCCAATACGGCCACACCCTTCGGACAGCGTGCCTCAAACAGCTCCTCGACACGCGGCAGACCCTGGGTGATATCGCCGCCGTCGGCGCTGGCAACACCGCCGGTATGGAACGTACGCATGGTCAGCTGCGTACCCGGCTCACCGATGGACTGTGCCGCCATGATACCGACAGCTTCTCCGACCTCGACATCCTTGCCGGTTGCCATGTTGCGTCCATAGCACTTGCGGCAGATGCCGTAGATCGACTTACAGGTGAATGCCGAACGGATGTTGATGCCCTCAATGCCGGCATCCTCGATACGCTTGGCAATATCGTCTGTGATAAACTCGTCGGAAGCGATGATCAGCTCGCCGGTCTTCGGATCAACGACGTCCTGCTTTGTATAACGTCCCACCAGACGGTCATACAGCGACTCGATAACCGAGTTGGTCTTGCGGTCAATGATCGCTTCGACCCAATATCCCTTATCGGTGCCGCAGTCATCCTCTTTGATGATGACATCCTGCGCGACATCGACCAGACGGCGCGTCAAATATCCGGACTCTGCCGTCTTCAATGCGGTATCGGTCAAGCCTTTACGCACACCGTGCGTGGAAATAAAGAACTCGGATACGTTGAGTCCCTCACGGAAGCAGGAGTAGATCGGCACCTCGATGATGCTTGGTACATATTCGCCCTTGGCCGATTTGGACTGAGACGGTTTTGCCATCAAGCCGCGCATACCGGCCAGCTGCGTAAAGTTGGACGTATTACCACGGGCACCGGAACGCGCCATCATGTTGATCGGGTTCTTGCGCGGCAGGGAGCCTAACAGCTCATCGGCGATGTCGTCCTTGACGTCTGCCCACAGCTTGTTGAGGTGACGCTCCCATTCCTGCATGGTGAGCAGACCCTTGCGCTGCAAGCGTTTGAGTTCTTCGGCCTTCGCTTTACCGTAGTTGACGTGTTCTTCCTTGTTTGGCGCTACCTCGATGTCGGCGAGAGAAACGGTGACGCCGGCGATCGTGGAGTAATGGAATCCCATATCCTTGATCTCATCGAGAATCTGCGACGTCTTTTCCGTCGAATAGCGCTTGAAAATCTCACCGATGATCTTTCCGAGGTCTTTCTTTTTGAAAGCCGGGGTGATCGGCAGATTGACGATCGCTTCTTGAATATTTTCCCCCATGCGCAGGAAGAACTTGTCCGGCGTGGCCTTGAAGTTTTCACTGCTCACCTCGTTGAGGTAAGGGAAGTCCTGCGGGAACATGTTATTGAAGATGACTTTTCCCACGGTTGTCATCAGATATTGGTTCATCTGCTCGCTGGTGAAGCTGGTCTTGCCTAAGCTTCTCGCCGGAATGGCGATACGGGAGTGCAGATGGATCTGCTTTGTCTGATAGGCCATTAAAATCTCATCGACGCTGCCGTAGACGTGCGCTTCGTTGTCCGCAAAGCGATTCCACATCGCCGCCTCATCCGTACAGTCGACATCGAGGTAGCGCTGTGCCTCCGCACGGAACTCCTCGGCGGTTTCTTCCATCGTCAGATAGAAGTTTCCCATGACCATGTCCTGTCCCGGGGTAACGATCGGCTTACCGTCCTTTGGACCTAAGATGTTGTTAGAACCCAGCATCATGATGAGCGCCTCGGCGCGTGCTTCCTCGCTTAATGGCACGTGCACGGCCATCTGGTCGCCGTCGAAGTCGGCGTTGAACGCCGTACAAACCAACGGATGCAGACGCATTGCCCGTCCCTCGACCAGCTTTGGAATAAACGCCTGAATACCAAGACGGTGCAAAGTCGGCGCACGGTTCATCAAAATCGGATAGCCGTCGATGACGGATTCCACGATGTCCCAGATGCGCGGGTCCTGACGGTCGATCAGCTTCTCAGCCGTTTTAGGGTTGGACGCGATCTCACGGTTGACGATCTCGTTGATGACGAAAGGCTTAAACAGCTGAATCGCCATCTCGCGGGGAATGCCGCACTGATACATCTTCAGATCCGGTCCCACCGCGATAACGGAACGGCCGGAGAAATCGACACGCTTACCTAACAGGTTTTGACGGAAGCGTCCCTGCTTACCCTTCAGCGAATGAGAGAGAGACTTTAATGCACGTCCGCCGGCGCCGGTGATTGGCTTGGAGCGGCGTCCGTTGTCGATCAATGCGTCGACCGCCTCTTGCAGCATACGCTTCTCGTTTTGTACGATGATCGCCGGGGTTCCCAGCTCCAAGAGCTTTTTCAAGCGGTTGTTGCGGGTGATGACGCGGCGGTAGAGATCGTTGAGATCACTGGTCGCAAAGCGGCCGCCGTCCAGCTGCAGCATCGGACGCAGATCCGGCGGAATGACCGGGATGACGGTGAGTACCATCCACTCCGGACGGTTGCCGGAACGGCGGAACGCATCAATCGTATCCAAACGCTTCACCAGCTTCTTATGCTTTTCGCCCTGTGCGTTTTCCATCGCTTCCTTTACGCTCTTGTATTCTTTTTCCAGATCGACGTCCTTTAACAGCGTGAGCGCCGCCTCGGCACCTGTCTGAGCGACAAAACTGCCCGGGCCGTAGATCGCCATGTTCTCGCGGTATTCCTTCTCCGAGAGCACCTGCTTGTATTCCAGCTTGGTGTCACGAGGATCGGTGACGATCCAAGAGACGAAGTAGACAACTTCCTCCAGCTGCTTCGGCGTCACATCCAATAACAGCGCCATGCGGGATGGGATGCCGCGCAGATACCAAATATGAGCGACCGGTGCAGCTAACTCGATGTGTCCCATGCGCTCGCGGCGAACGGTCGACTTCGTGATCTCCACGCCGCAGCGATCGCAGATCACGCCCTTGTAACGCACCTTCTTATATTTACCGCAATAGCACTCCCAGTCCTTGCTCGGACCGAAAATGCGTTCGCAGAACAATCCGTCCCGCTCCGGCTTCTGGGAGCGGTAATTGATCGTTTCCGGTTTTTTGACCTCTCCGTGGCTCCATTCGTGAATGCGCTCGGGAGAAGCTAAACTCACCTGAATCGAGGCAAAATTGTTGATACTCATAATCTACTTACGCCTCCTTATCTTCATCTTCCTGATCTTCATCGTATGCGGGATCTTCGCTCTCATCGAATGCAGCTTCAGCTCCCTCATCGCCGAATTGATTCATTTCCTCATCGTCTGCCGGCTCGTCCTCAGCTGCTTCTTCAGCAGGAAGCGTGTCGCTTTGTGCCGGCTGCGGCTTTGGCTCACTGTTGACGACGGTATTCGGCTCGTTGTCCTCCTTCGTCAGGTCGACCTCCTGCCCTTCGTCATCGAGCAGGCGAACGTCGATTGCTAACGCCTGCAGCTCATGCATCAATACGCGGAAGGACTCCGGAACACCCGGCTGCGGAATATCCTTGCCCTTGATGATCGCTTCATACGTCTTGGTACGGCCCTGAATATCGTCGGACTTCACCGTCAGGATCTCCTGCAGCGTGTGCGCGGCGCCGTATGCCTCCAAGGCCCAGACCTCCATCTCACCGAAACGCTGTCCGCCGTTTTGCGCCTTACCGCCTAACGGCTGCTGCGTTACCAGGGAGTATGGTCCGGTTGCGCGGGCATGCAGCTTATCGTCGACCATGTGCGCCAGCTTGATCATATACATGACACCGACAGAGATGCGCTCGTCGAACGCCTCGCCGGTGCGTCCGTCATAGAGCACCTGCTTGCCGTCTTTCGTCATGGCGGCCTCCTGCATGATCGCGCTGAGTTCCTCGTTGGAAATACCGTCGAATACCGGAGTCGCAAACTTCACGCCCAGCTTCTTGGCGGCATAGCCCAAGTGAATCTCCAGCACCTGTCCGATGTTCATACGGGAAGGCACGCCAAATGGGTTCAACATGATGTCTACCGGCGTACCATCCGGCATGTACGGCATATCCTCTACCGGCAGGATTTTCGAGATGACACCCTTGTTGCCATGACGTCCGGCCATCTTGTCACCCTCGGAAATCTTACGTTTCTGTACGATGTACACCTTGACGGTCTCTTTGACTCCCGGAGGCAGCTCATGTCCGTCCTCGCGCTTGAACACGCGGATGGAGTGAACGATACCGGCACCGCCATGCGGCACTTTCAGGGAGTTGTCACGCACCTCGCGCGCCTTCTCAGAGAAGATGGCGAGCAGCAGCTTCTCCTCCGGGGAGATTTCGCTTTGTCCCTTCGGCGTTACCTTACCGACCAGAATATCGCCTTCCTGCACCTCGGCGCCGACCATGACGATACCGCGGCTGTCTAAGTTGCGGCGGGCGTTCTCACTCACGTTTGGAATATCGCGAGTGATCTCCTCCGGTCCCAGCTTCGTTTCACGGCAGTCGATGTCGTATTCTTCGATATGAATAGAGGTGTAGACGTCATCGCGAACTAAGCGCTCGCTCATGATGATCGCATCCTCGTAGTTGTAGCCATACCATGTCATGTAGGCAATTGTAACGTTTTGACCCAAGGCGAGCTCGCCGTTTTCCATCGACGGTCCATCCGCGAGAATGTCGCCTTTCTCCACGCGCTCGTGCTTCTTGACGATCGGGCGCTGGTTGATGCTGGTACCGGCGTTGGAACGCTGGAACTTGCGCATGCGGTATTCGTGCGTCATGCCATCGTCATCACGGACGACGATGCGCTGAGAATCGACATATTCGACCACGCCGTCTTCCTTCGCGACGATACCGACGCCGGAATCCTTGGCGATCTTATACTCGATGCCGGTGCCGACATACGGCGAATGCGGCATGAGCAGCGGCACTGCCTGACGCTGCATGTTCGCACCCATCAAGGCACGGGAAGCGTCATCGTTTTCCAAGAACGGGACGCAGGCGGTCGCTACCGAGACGATCTGCTTCGGCGAGACGTCGGCTAACTCGACCTCCTCGCGGCGGGCGATGATCGTATCGCCGTTTTTACGGGCGACGACATGATCGTTGATCAGACGGCCGTCACGCACCTCGTTGGCCTGCGCGATGACATAGTCCGCCTCTTCGTCGGCAGAGAGATAGATGGCGTTTTCCTGTACGGTGCCATCCGGATTTACGATGCGATACGGCGTCTGAATGAAGCCATACTCGTTGATTTTTCCATAAGTTGTCAAGTTGGAGATCAAACCGATATTTGGACCCTCCGGGGTCTCGATCGGACAGATGCGGCCATAGTGAGAGCTGTGTACGTCACGCACCTCAAAGCCGGCGCGATCACGCGTCAGGCCGCCCGGTCCAAGTGCCGAGATACGGCGTTTGTTTGTCAGCTCGGCTAACGGGTTTTGCTGATCCATGAACTGCGAGAGCTGCGAGCTGGAGAAGAACTCCTTGATCGCCGCCGTCAGCGGACGGATGTTGGTGAGCTTCTTCGGCGTCAGCGTAGCGATCTCCGCAATCGACATGCGCTCCTTGACGACGCGCTCCATACGGCTCAAGCCGATGCGGAACTGATTTTGAATCAGCTCGCCGACCGTGCGGATGCGGCGGTTGCCCAGCATATCGATGTCGTCCGTCTCTCCGATTCCCTCCATGACGTTGAGGTTATAGGAATAGAACGCATACATGTCGGAAATAGTAATGGTGTGCTTGTTGGCAAAAGGATCGTTGCCGATGATCTTGATGACGGTATTGTCATCGCTGCGCACGAGAATCTCCTGTACGGCGGCGCCGACTAACCAGGCGTAGATCTCCTCGCCGCCGATGACAGACGCACAGATCTCCTCCACCGTATCCGGATCTAATGAATCCGGCTTTACGCGCGGCGTATAGCCGTCGACATACAGATCGCCGTCCGCATCCTCGACGTCATTGCCTTTCGCATCTGTCAAACGCGCCAAGGCATACATACGCTGTCCGTAGTTCAATACGGAAGCGACGTTTTCCTTGCTCAGGGCTACCTTCTTGGCAATGATGCCGCCCTGTACCTGAATCTTGTCAAACTGCTTGCGGATTTCTTCCACATCCGCCTCGCTCAGCACGCTGCCCTCATACAGAGTGCGATCAGAGAGCTCGACGTCGTGCGCCAAAATACGGCCGATGAGACCGCTGCCGCACGCGGTGGATACCTCGACGACATCCGGGTGGTTAAACAGCGGGTTGAACGGGAACGCCGTCACATAGACGCCCTTCGCCAGCACCTCACGCAGCGCATTGCGCTCATCGCGCTTCACATACGTGCCGCTTTCCATGAATACCTTGCCATCGCCGTCCACAATATCCTGCGCCAGCGTCGTCAGGTGCGTACGGGATACCGCGCTCAGCTTTTTTCCCAGCTTAAAGCGTCCCGCCTTTGTCAGATCGTAACGGCGCGGATCAAAGAACTTCGCGTTCATCAGCGTAATCGAACCATCCAGCGTCGGAATCTCATCGCTGCGCTGATTCTCATACACCGACAGCAACGCCTCCTGCGTCGTCTTGACCTTATCGCTTAACAGTGTGTGCTCCAGCTCCTCATACTTGCCGAAGAATGCGGTATATAACAGCAGGTAGAGATTCATGTACTCCCTGTTTTCCTCATCGACGGCAACATCCTCATTCCACGTTCTGCCCATCGCGCGCAAAAACGCCTCCATCTGCTTCGTATCCAGCGGGTCCTCGTTAGGCATCAGATCTAACGACATACCCACCGCCTTAAACAGCACGCTGGAAAGGATCTTACGCTTGCGGTCGATGCTGACGGAAAGCTGACGGCCCAAAGAGCTCTTCTTCAGCTCGGTCATAAACTCCAGCCATGTGCCGCGGCTTGGAATCAGCTCGCAGGCATAGCTCGTCTTTCCGGTTTTCTCCTCATATCCGGTGGAGAAATAGGCGCCCGGAGAACGCACAATCTGCGAAACGATCACACGTTCCGCTCCGTTGATAATGAAAGTACCTGTCTCAGTCATCAAAGGAAAATCGCCGAGGAAGACCTCTTCCTCTTTACGGATGACCTCACCGGTGCTCGTATCGGTGATCTCCAGCTCCATCCGTGCCTTTAAAGGCGCGGCATAGTTGCACTCCCGATACATCGAATCCTCTGCGTTGTATTTCGGCTCGTCAAACGCATACCCCAAAAACTTCAGACGAATGTTTCCTCCATAGTTTTGAATCGGGTAAATCTCGTTGAATACTTCTGCGATTCCATCGTTTTTAAACCATTCAAAGGAGTCTGTCTGAATCTCCACGAGGTTTGGCAGCTCCAGATTGCCGCTGACCTTGGAATAGTCCCTACGCTCAGCCTTTTTACCGGAAGCGACGATACGATAAGGTGTCTTTTGGTCCATGTACGCCATCCTTTCTTTTATCCTTTACAGCTAAAATGAGAAAACTTCGCCATTCTATCATTTTAGTATTTTGCAATTTATTATAATATCAATCCGTTGTCAAATTGTCAAGCTTTCGGGCGAAAAGAATATAATATCCTTTCGACCTCGCCAATACCTCACAGTTGTGAAACAGCGATTCGATATGTTTTTTCGCACTGGGCGCTCCCTGCTGCTTGCGTATGACGACCCACAGCCTTCCGCCCGTTTCCAGATGCGCAAACGCCCCGTCAAACATCCGGTAGACGACATCCTTTCCCGCCCGAATCGGCGGATTGGTGACAATATCAGTAAAAGTATTCCCTGCCACGCCTGAATATACATCGGAATGCACACAGCGCACGCTTACGTCATTTCGTTTCGCATTTTCCTGCGCCAGCTGCAAGGAGCGTGGGTTGATCTCCGCCATGGTGATCTCACTGTGGGCAAACAACCGCTTGAGCACGATGCCGATCACCCCATAGCCGCATCCCAGATCTAACGTCCGCCCGCCGATTTCTCCATGCTTGGCGATGGCCGCTAACAATAGCTTTGTCCCCTCGTCGACATAGTCTTTACAGAAGACGCCGTTGTCGGTGAGAAAACGGTAAGTAAAACACGAAAACCGGAAAGTGATTTCTTTCCGGTTTTGTGCCAAATGACGATTATCTGTGAAATAATGATTCATTAACGATCACCGTCCTTTGCTTGACAGAGCACTGGCTCTGCATTTTGTTCTCTTTGTATCCAGCGTTTGAAATTACTTAATTTCAACAGAAGCACCGGCATCCATCAGCTTCTTCTTGATTTCCTCTGCTTCTTCCGGCTTGATGTTCTCCTTAATTACGCTTGGTGCCTTGTCTACCAGACCCTTTGCGTCTACCAGACCCAGACCCGTGATCTCACGTACGGCCTTGATAACGGCAACCTTCGTTCCGCCGACGTCTGTCAGCGTTACCGTTACCTCGCTCGGTCCGGCAGCCTCAGCAGCCTCAGCAGCCGGTGCAGCGGCAACCGGTGCAGCAGCGGTTACGCCAAACTTCTCTTCGATTGCGCTTACCAGATCGTTGAGCTCCAGAATAGTAGCTTCCTCAAGATAAGCCAGAATGTCCTCATGTGTTAACTTTGCCATGTTCGTTATCCTCCTATTTTTCTCTGTTATTCAGCAGCCTCTGCTGAACCTTCCTTGCTCTCTGCCACTGCCTTTACAGCGCAGGCGAATTTGATGATCGGTGACTGTAAGCATCCCAAGAACATGGAGATCATACCCTCCTTGTTCGGCAGGCTGGACAGCTTCTGAATGGTCTCAACACCTACGACCTCACCTTCGACGATACCGCTCTTGAGCACCAGCGCGTCATGCTTCTTCGCAAACTTTGCCAGTACGCGAGCAGGTGCAACTGCGTCCTTACCGAAAGCGATTGCGTTAGGACCTACCAGAGATTCCTTCAGTCCGTCAGCGCCGATGCTCTCGACAGCGCGCTGTGCCATCGCATTCTTGTAAACCTTGAACTCAACGTCCTCGGCACGCAGGTTACGGCGCAGCTCTGTCATCTCCGCTACCGTCAAGCCGCGATACTCGACGACAACGGTGGACTCAGCATTTTTCATCTTCTCCGCAATTTCTTCGACTAACGCCTTTTTTGCATCGATGATTGCCTGATTCATTACCCTACACCTCCTGTTTTCCATCTATCAAATATACCGCAAGAGTGATAAAAACCCGCACACAAAGACAGTCTGCGGGTTTGAAAGCTTCTATCATCTTTCTACCTCGGTAACATGATTAAGCCCTTGGGCCGTTACTGTCTTTGGTATATTGATAACCTATACTATTGTAGCATCTATTCGGGATATGTCAATTACTTTTCCACAGCGACGCGGATTCCCGGACCCATCGTCGTGCTCAGCACTAGGTTCTTGATATAAGTACCCTTGACTGCGGCCGGACGTGCCTTGGTGATCGTTGTCAAGATCGCCTTGAAGTTCTCCACCAGCGCCTGATCCTCGAAGCTCGTCTTGCCGATCATCAGGTTGATGTTGCCTTCCTTGTCGACACGGTACTCGACCTTACCTTTTTTGATATCCTCGATTGCCTTGGCAACGTCCATCGTCACCGTACCCGTCTTCGGGTTTGGCATCAGGCCCTTTGGACCTAACAGACGGCCCAGCTTACCGAGCTGACCCATCATATCCGGCGTTGCGACGATGATATCAAAGTCGAACCATCCCTTGGAGATCTGATCCAGCAGATCGCTTCCGCCGACATAATCCGCACCGGCGTCTTTTGCTTCCTGCTCCTTCGCTCCCTGTGTGATTACGCATACCTTCTGGGTCTTACCGGTTCCATTCGGCAATACCATCGCGCCGCGGATCTGCTGATCGGCATGGCGAGGGTCTACGTTCAAACGGAAGCTGACCTCTACGGATGCATCGAATTTTACTGTGCTTGTCTGCTTTGCCAAAGCAACTGCTTCTTCAATGGTGTAAGCCTTGGAACGGTCAACCAATTTAGCAGCTTCAGCAAATCTCTTTCCTACTTTTGCCATATTCGCTCACTCGTCCTTTCTTACATCTCGAAGCCTTCGACCTTGATTCCCATGTTGCGGGCGGTACCGGCGACAATGCGCATGGCAGCCTCCACATCATTGGCGTTGAGGTCTGGCATCTTATACTCGGCGATCTCCTTTAACTGATCAACCGTGATCGTACCGGCCGTCTCTTTCTGGTCGGCACTTGCCTTTTGAATCTTAGCGGCCTTCTTCAGCAGAATGGCTGCCGGCGTCGTTTTCAATACGAAGTCAAAGGACTTGTCCTCGTATGCGGTGATGATTACCGGAACCAAGTCACCCGCACGGTCTTTTGTCGCATCGTTAAATGCGGTGCAGAACTGCGGCATGTTGATACCGGCGCTGGCCAAAGCCGGTCCCGGTCTGGCTCCTCCTGCAGGGAACTGCAGCTTACATACCTTTGCAACTTTTTTGCTCACAAGACACACCTCCTATATTTGTTGTCTCATGCAGTGGTTCTGGGACGGTTGCACGTCCTCCCACGCACGCTGTCCGTATCGACAGCGATAGTATTTTACAGTGTTTGCGATAGAAAAGCAAGCATAATCGCCGTTTTTAGGATATTTTGTGGTTTTGTTTCTGGCAGCGCCCGTCAAACTTCCTCAATCGCCGTGCAAATATGCGATTTCCTTTTTATTTTGTATGTAGTTCCTGCTTTCACACGCCGAAACGCTCACCTATCCAAAGGGGCGTTCACCAGCGGACCGCGTCAAAAACCAACGCCTCCCCGCAAGAGAATCCCTTGTCAATGGCGCTTGGCAAACGGAAGATTCCAAAATCTAAGCGATCTGCGTTCGTTCATCGCGTTGCTTTTGCCGATCCCTCACTCCCGCGTCCTTCTTCGTTTGGCCGCTTTCTCCCATACGCTGCACAAATCCTGCCAAAATGCGCCGGGCGCCTGTATGAGATCAATCAGAAAGGAAGAGATGGTGACGGTGACGATGGAATATAGAATGCGCGTGAACGGAAGATAACTCAGCGAGAGCAAAAGCACCGTCAAATCGGTAAACAGGTAACAGCGCGACAGCCGCCATCCGCTTATGCGGGAGATGACCAGAGCTAACGCATCATCCCCGCCGCTGGAACCGCCCTGACGCACGATCAAACCGACGCCGACGCCGACAAACATCCCGCCAAACAGCGCCGCAAGCAGCGGCTGCTTGGAAAGATCCGGCAGCATCGGCGGAAACAGTTCCCACAGCTTGTAAAACAGCGATACACTCAGCGTCGAAACCAAAGACACACATAGAAAGCGCCTGCCTAAATAACGATAGGCTAACAGATAGCACGCCGCGTCTAACAGCGGTGTGAGATAAGCGGGAGAAAGGCCGATCCAATGCTTTGCCAACAGCATAGCGCCGATCACCCCGCCCTCAGTAATTCCCGTGCGCTGATGAATGTTATGAATGCCGAAGCTGCAAATCGCCGCGCCGAGGACGATCAGACACAGCTTTTTCCACGACAACGCAAGCCTCAGCTTTTCCCAGAGAGCGGATATCAGTTCTCTTTGCATGATAAAACCTCCTTACTTCTTATTTATCATAAAGGATATAGCCACTAGATTGTCAAGTCCTCATAAAAAGAAGTTTATCAACGTCTGGTGTAAATTTGATAATTTCTAAGTAGAAGAAAATAGACTTTTTCCGTAAGGAGAAAGCGTTCTTCTGAAATCCTTGATCTTTGACAGTCCTCATAAAAAGAAGTTCATCAGCGGACAGTGTAATCAACGAGTGAAAGCATTATTGAATACGCGCTGGTTGACAAAAATAAGTGCAGCTGTCAAAGGGAACACCTCTTTGACAACCGCACTTTCATAGCGCGAAGCACATTATCCTTTGCTGATTTGGCTCCTGCCTGAAAGACATGGACGAATGCCGCTTGTTGAAATGGCTTTGTTCACCCGATCCGCTAAAGATACCCCACCGCTTTCCTTATGACAAGCGTGCAGACATCAGCGCCCTGTCAGCGCATCCCGATGAACGCTCTTACCCTTGTTTATCTTCCGAAATAGGCCGCAATTTCTTTCATCCGCATGCTTTGTGCAACGGAAAACGGGCAGCGGCTGTCACAATGGCCGCATTGAACGCAGTCGGACGCATGAATGTCCAAGCCTTGATAATGCGCCGCCGCCATCGTATCGCCGTTTCTCGCCAAATCGTAATACTTGTTGATCAGCCCGATATCCAGCCCTGCGGGACAAGGCCTGCAATGGTTGCAATAGACGCATTTGCCGAGGGCGTCCGCGGGGCTGAAAGAACCGATGATCGAATAATCCCGCTCTTCCTTGGAAGCGTTGAAAAAGCCCAGCAGATGCTCCACCTGCGAAACGCTGCTCATCCCCGGCAGCACCGTCAAAACACCGGGACGATCAAGCGCGTACTGCATGCACTGATACTGGGTCAGCGCCTTTTGAAAAGGGGAGATGGAAGCGTCTAACAGCTGCCCGCCGGAGAAAGGCTTCATCACGGAAATGCCGATCCCCTCCGCCTCACAGCGGCGATACACGGCAAAGCGTTCCTCTACGGAGCCATTGGCGTACTCGCCCTTTTGATAATCGTACCCGGGATTGATGGAGAACATCAGCATGTCCACCTCCACTTCATCCAGCACGCGCTGAATGACGGAGGGCGTATGTGAAGACAGGCCGATATGGCGGACGACGCCCTGCGCTTTCAGCTCCATCAAATAAGCCAGCGCTTTGTTTTGGCGATAGTCCTGCCAGTCAGAAAGCTCGTCGATGCAATGGATAAATCCATAATCGATATAATCCGTACCAAGCTGTGAAAGCTGTCGAGCAACGCTGCGTTTCACCGTTTCGCCATCTGTGCTCCAGCCATAGACTCCCTTGGAATAATCCGCGCCGAAATGTATCTGATAATATACCTGCTCGCGCACGTCGCCCAACGCCTTGCGAAAATAAGGAAAAGTCTTTTCATCTGCCGTAGCCAGATCAAAATAATTGACGCCGCCTGCATACGCGCGGCGCAAAGCCGCAATCGCCTCTGATTCCTTTGCCTCACAGATATAAGAGGTGCCAAACCCCAACATGCTGATGCGATCGCCGGTTTTTCTGTTTGTCCGATATTCCATAGTTCTCTCCTCTTTGAAGCTCGCCTGATGCTATACAAAGACGCCCGCAGCATAACATCCATCAAAGCGTACAGCTTCACTTTCCATTTTGACCTTCTTGTTCATACCTCTCTCATGCGGCGATACGCCTTGATCTCCCTATCCCCTTGTGCGTTTATACAAGCAAGCGGCGCCCGCGCCGTCTTTTCCATGATAAAGCCGTTCCCCGCAAGGGGAAGCATCTGCCTTTTGACATGAGGCTTACGTCAGCGATCAGATGCGGGCAAACGCCGTTAGCGCTTCATGGTATGGGCGATGGTTTTTCGTTTTCCCTGTCTGCGCCTTTTCCAAAAGAGAGGGGGGAGAACTTTCCAGCCGATGAGATGCTCTTTCATCATCAGTATAACCATACGGGCAGAAAATGACAAATGCTGATTGATTATAAAATACCATAACCATCCGTTATGGTAATCACGCTGCCATCCGCTTCCATCAGTAAAGACAACCGCCCTGAAAACGATAACGCCGCCAGTCGGATGATTGCCGGCAAAAAGCAGGAGCCATCGATGCGTTTTCATCCGCACAGTGAAGGATAGCGCTCTTAACCATCAACGTGTTTCCATACCTAGGCACTCCTGTCACCTCTCATGCGAAAACAGCCGTTTATGCACAACCGCCACGCTCCCCTCAACTTTTCTTTTCATCCATCTTCGTATTCTGGCAAAAGCCAAAAAAAAGCCGAGAGAGCATAGCTTTGGTGTACTCCTTTTTTTGCTGACAGATTCACCAATCTACTGTCATGCTACAAAGACGCCGATCACTTTCCCCTATCGGCTTATCCCTATATCCTTTTTTGCGCAAAGCAAAAAGCCGATAGAGCATAGTTGGTGTACTCCTTTTTCACTGACAGATTCACCAATCTACTGTCACGCTAAGGAGACACCTGTCGCTCTATCGGCTTATCCTCGTATTCTTTGATAACGCCGTTATCGCTGTTAGCGGCGCAATGTCGAAACGATCTGATCGCCCATCTCACTGCAAGACAGCTTACTCATCCCTGTCTCCATGATGTCGGCGCAGCGATAGCCCTCGCTGAGCACCTGTTCGACGGCGTCCTCGATCTGCTTTTGTTCCTCGTCCAAATCAAAGGCGTATTTCAGCATCAGCCCCGCCGAGAGAATCATGCCGATGGGATTGGCGATGTTTTGCCCGGCGATATCCGGCGCGGAACCGTGAATCGGCTCATACATGCCCCGCTTGCTCTCCCCCAGAGAGGCGCTTGGAATCAAACCGATGCTGCCGGTGATCATGCTCGCTTCATCGCTCAGGATGTCGCCGAACATGTTTTCCGTGACCAGCACGTCAAACTGCGAAGGATTTTTGACGATCTGCATAGCGGCATTGTCCACCAGCATATCCTCACAGGTGACGTCGGGATATTCCTTTGCGACCTCATGGACGACCTTTCGCCACAAACGGCTGGTATCGAGCACATTTGCTTTATCGACCGAGATCACCCGCGCGTTTCGCTTGCGTGCCGTCTGAAAGGCGGTATGGGCGATGCGGCGAATCTCATGCTCCCCATAGCGCATGTCATCACTCGCCCAAAGCTCCCCCTCGATAGTCTCCGTCTTTTTTGCGCCGAAGTACACGCCGCCGATCAATTCACGCACGACCATGAAGTCGATTCCCTGATCTACGATTTCCGCTTTCAGCGGCGATGCGTGTTTCAGCTGTGAGAAGATCTTCGCCGGGCGCAGGTTGGCATACAATCCCAGCTCTTTACGCAGGGATAACAGCGCTTTTTCCGGACGGATCGCAGGATCGACCCCATCCCATTTCGGACCGCCGACAGCGGCTAACAGCACAGAATCGCTCTCTAAGCACGCCTGCAAGCTCTCCTTGGGCAAAGAGGTGCCAAAGCGGTCGATCGCACAGCCGCCGGCGCACACCGGCACATACGTAAAGTGATGCCCATGCAGTTCCTCGATACAGCGAAGCACCTTGACGGCTTCCGCCATGATTTCCGGCCCGATGCCATCCCCCTCAATCAGCGCAATGCGTTTTTCCATATCAATAGTCCCCCTTGCGGATCGCGTTCATCAGTCCGTTGTTTTTCATGATGTTTTGGATGAAGGGCGGGAAAGGCTCCGCCTGATAAGTCTCATCCTTTGTCAGGTTGTGAATCGTTCCGCTGTCAAAATCCACCGCAATTTCATCCCCGGCGTCAATCGCATCGCAGGCAGCTTCACACTCTAAAATCGCTAAGCCGATGTTGATCGCATTGCGATAGAAGATGCGGGCAAACGATTTGGCGATCACACAGCTGATGCCGCTCTCTTTAATGGCGATCGGCGCGTGCTCACGTGAAGAACCGCAGCCGAAATTCCATCCGGCGACGATGATGTCGCCCGCTTTGACGCGATCGACAAACGATGTGTCAATGTCGCACATGCAGTGCGCAGCCAGCTCCTTGGGATCGCTGGTATTGAGATAACGAGCCGGAATGATGACGTCGGTATCGACGTTGTCCGGATATACATGACTCTTTCCTTGTGCTTTCATCGTGCTCTCCTCCTTTACTTTGCCGCCGTGATGTACCCGGCAACCGCACTGGCCGCCGCCGTTGCCGGGCTGGCCAAATACACCTGAGATTCCACATGGCCCATCCGTCCGACAAAGTTGCGGTTCGTCGTCGCCACACAGCGCTCTCCCTGTGCCAAAATTCCCATATAGCCCCCTAAGCACGGGCCGCAGGTCGGTGTGGAAACGACACAGCCGGCATCTATGAAGATGTCCGTATAGCCCCGCTTGATGCACTCTTTATAGACGCTTTGGGTCGCCGGGATGATGATGCAGCGCACGCCCTTGGCGACATGCTTGCCCGCCAAGATCTCCGCCGCCGCCTGCATATCCGAGATACGCCCGTTGGTGCAGGAACCGATCACCACCTGATCGATGGCGATTTCCTCATCGATCTCATCCGCCGTCTTGGTGTTTTCCGGCAGATGCGGGAAAGCGATCGTCGGTTTGATGTCGCTCAAATTGATCTCATAGGTTTTGGCATAGACGGCGTCCGCATCGGCATGATATTCCTGATAAGGGCGGCGCAGACGCTCTTTCACATACGCGCGCGTCACATCGTCCACCTCGAAGATACCGTTTTTAGCGCCCGCCTCGATCGCCATATTGCAGATCGTTAAACGATCATCCATCGTCAGGGAAGCAACGCCCTCGCCGCAAAACTCCATCGACTGATACAACGCGCCGTCCACGCCGATTTTGCCGATGATGTGCAGGATGACATCCTTGCCGCTCACATGCTTGTTCAGCTTTCCTCTCAGCACAAAGCGAATCGCCTCAGGCACCTTAAACCAGCATTTACCGGTTGCCATACCCGCCGCCATATCGGTGCTGCCTACGCCGGTGCTAAACGCGCCTAACGCGCCGTAGGTACACGTATGCGAATCCGCGCCGATGATGCACTCTCCCGGTCCGACGATGCCCTTTTCCGGCAGCAGCGCGTGCTCGATGCCCATTTCTCCGACATCATAGAAGTGCTCGATGTCATGCGCATAAGCAAACGTGCGGCACTCCTTGCACTGCTGGGCGGCCTTGATGTCTTTATTGGGAGCGAAGTGATCCATCACCATTGCCACTCTGCCCGGATCAAACACCTTTGCAAACCCGTTTTTCTCAAACTCTTTGATGGCGACCGGCGAGGTGATGTCGTTGCCCAGCACCATATCCAGCTTCGCCTCGATCAACTGTCCGGCTGTCACCTGATCCAAGCCGGCATGCGCCGCCAAGATCTTCTGTGTCATTGTCATTCCCATCGTTTATCCCTTCCTTTCCTGTGCCCGCCGCTGAATCAGCGCGCGGTTGAGAGCGGAGAACAGCGCCATCACGCTGGAGGTGATGATGTCCTCATGAATGCCGACGCCCCACTGATCCAAGCCGCGGCAGTCCTTGATCTTTACATAGCTGACCGCCTTGGAGGTCGACCCCTTGCTTAAGGCATGCTCCTTATAATCCATGATGTCAAACTGTACGTTGGTGTTGCTTCGCAAAGCGTTGCTGAGCGCATCCAGACGGCCGTTGCCGCTGCCGACGATATTCTTGCGCTCCCCATCCGTGACGACGCGCAGCGTGCACAAAAAGGCGTCGCCCTCTCTGGCAAAGTGGAAGTCCTCCATCTCATAAGGCGCGTTCACATTGCGGTACTCCTTCTCAAAGAGATCCTTGACCTCATTGGGCAGCAGCTCCTTATGCTGCTCATCGCTGATCTCCTTCATGAAATAGCCGATGCCCTCGCGCATATCCATTGGCAGCTCATAGCCGTAATACTCCTCCAGCATGTAAGCGACGCCGCCCTTGCCCGATTGGGAGTTGATGCGGATGACGTCCGTCTCGTACATGCGGCCGACGTCTCTTGGGTCGATCGGCAGATACGGCACCGTCCACTGCTGCTCGCCGTTTTCCTCGCGATAGTGCATGCCCTTGGCGATCGCATCCTGATGCGAACCGCTGAACGCCGCAAACACCAGCTGTCCGGCATACGGCTGCCGATAGCCGACCTTCATGCGCGTCACCTGTTCGTAGACGTCCACGATATGCGGCATGTTGCTGAAATCCAGCTGTGGATCAACACCCATCGCATACATGTTCATCGCTAAAGTGATGATGTCGACATTGCCGGTGCGCTCGCCGTTGCCAAACAGCGTTCCTTCGATGCGGTCGGCGCCCGCCAGCACGCCCATCTCGCTGTCCGCCACCCCACAGCCGCGGTCGTTGTGCGGATGCAGAGAGATGACGACGTTTTCCCGATAGTTGATATGCTTGCACATGTATTCGATCTGTGAGGCGTAGACATGCGGCATGCTCATCTCCACCGTCACCGGCAGATTGATGATGACCTTGCGCTCGGCGCTTGGCTGCCATACGTCTAACACCGCGTTGCACACCTCCAGCGCATAGTCCACCTCGGTACCGGTAAAGCTTTCCGGAGAATACTCAAAGCGATATCCACCGCCGTCGCGCTCGCTGAGCTTTGCCAACAGCTTTGCGCCCTCTACGGCAATCTGCTTGATCTCCTCCTTGGATTTGCGAAACACCTGCTCCCGCTGTGCCAGCGAGGTGGAATTATAAAGGTGGATGACGACATTTTCACGCCTTGCGCCCTTCACCGCTTCAAAGGTGCGCTGAATGATATGCTCCCGCGCCTGCGTCAGCACCTGGATCGTCACATCCTGCGGGATGAGATCCTCCTCGATCAGCGTGCGGACAAATTCAAACTCCGTCTGTGAAGCAGCCGGGAAACCGACCTCAATTTCCTTGAAGCCGACCTCGACCAGCAGCTTGAAGAACTCCAGTTTCTCCTCCAAGCTCATCGGGATGATCAGCGACTGGTTGCCATCGCGCAAATCGACGCTGCACCAAGTCGGCGCTTTCTCGATATACTCTTTTTTCGTCCACTCCATGCACGGCTCCGGCGGCATAAAATACTGTCGGCGATACTTTTCAAAACCTTTCATCTTCTGTTTTCCTCCTCGTTTGCCCTTGCGGCGCTGACAGGAACAAAAAAGGCTCTCATCTTCCCATGAAGACGAAAGCCGAATTCTTTCGCGGTACCACTTCATTTGGTGAATATCCTTCACCCGCTCATTCCATATCACTGCCGAATATGATCTCTTTGATAACGGTCGAGAATCCCGATGACACTTACTGACCTTACGGCGTTCAAGTCACAGCTCCCGGGTGAGTAGAAACAAATGTCTGCACTGTCTTTCACCGACCGACAGCTCTCTGCGGCAGGGGTCTTTGTCTCGATTCCCGTTCATCGCTTTTGTTGTTGATTAAAGGATACCGCTTCCAATGAAAAATGTCAACCGTTTTCTTTTCGGTTTTTTCATCAATTTCTGAAAATTGTTTCATCAGCTTGCGGCAAGCGGATGGGAGCACATAGACAGCCTCGCTCGATGAAAAGGCTCGCCGCCCTCACCGACGCAGCATTGACCCATCGGGGTGTTCGGAAAAAAGAAGGCGAACCCATGTTCGCCCTCTCTCCTTACTCATTTATGATGTTCCTGCTTATTCCTCGTCCTTTAATACCTCGTCGAGAATTTCGCAGGCGCCGGCGCAGTAGCCCGGGCAGTTCTTCGTCAGCCCTTCGCTCATGATCTTCTCTGCCTGCTCTGGGACGGAGAAGGAATATCCGCCTAACAGCTCGCGGCAGACGATCGTACCGTAGCGCTCCTTGAACTTATCTTCAAACGCATGAAGCTTTTCCACCATCTTCGCATTGTTTGTCTGTGCGCCCTGCGGCGTATGATAGCCATACTTCGCGCTGATTGCCATGACGGCGCCGCTGACTGCACCGCATACCTCGCCATGGAAGCATCCGCCGCCTAAGCCGCCGCTGACCTGTAACATCATATCCTTGTCCAAGCCCAGTTTATCAGCGCCATAACCGATGACGCATTGAGAGCAATGAAAGCCCTGTCCTAAAAATTCTGCTGCCTTTTCCACTGTCATTTTTTCAACTTCTGCCATTTGTTAGATCCTCTCTTTCTTTTTCCTCAACCTTTGTTTCGCGCCCAGCCAATTCGGCGCGCCTTGTGTTTTCTTCCATCATCGCATAGATGATCGCTTACATTGCGTAAATGCGGCGGCGATCAATGGAAATTGTAATCGGTGACGATCGGCGTGCGTCCCTCGCTCTTATCGTTGAAATACTCATACAGGCAAATGCCTAAGAAGGAACCGCTGATGTTGATCACGTTGTCGTAGCCTCTGCCCTTCAGCGCGCACAACGCATAGTAGCTTCGCTGAGAGGAGCGGCAATGCAGGTAAACGTCTTGATCGCGCGGAATCTCTGAGAGACGCTCGCGCAGCTGGGAGAGCGGGATGTTGCGCGCGCCTTTCAAATGCCCGGCGGCGTACTCTCCTTCCTCCCGAACGTCGATGATGAGGGCGCCGCTTTCCACCAGATGGCGTACCTCCTCCACATGTACCTGCCGATAGTTGTCTTGAAGAATGTTCAAACCGACTAACGCCGCCATGTTGACGACGTCCTTGGCCGTGGAGAACACCGGCGCATAGCACAGCTCCAGCTCCTTGAGATCCTCCAATGTCGCATGCATGGTAATCATCGCGGCAATCACGTCGATGCGCTTGTCAACTTCTCCCGCACCGATGGCCTGTGCGCCTAACAGCATACCCGTAGGCACCTCAAAGACGAGCTTAAACGCCATGTAGTGCGTATCCGGCATGAGCGACACCTTGTCGTTAGGGAACAGCAGCACACTGTCGCAGGCATAGCCTGCTGCCTTGGCCGCTTTGACGCTCAGTCCCGTGCAGGCCGCATTCTGCGTAAAGACGCGGATACAGCTGGAACCGATAAAGCCGTGTTCCTGATGGGTGCGGCCGTAGATGTGATCCGCCGCCGCCCTTGCCTGACGCTGTGCCGGCCCGGCCAACGCAAGCCTGCTCGCTCGATGAGTCAGCGCATGATAGCCTTCGATCGCATCGCCTACCGCGTAAATATCCGGGTCGCTCGTCTGATAGTTATGATTGACCCAGATACCCTTGGTCTCCCCGATACGCAAACCTGCCTCTGCGGCCAGCTTCGTACACGGGGCAACGCCGATCGCCATCACGACGACGTCCGCCTTGATCGTAAGCGCGCGTTCCTTTTGCGACACATGAATGAGACCCGGCTCGATCGACGTCAGCATCGACTCCAGATACAGCGTGATGCCATGATCGTCCAGCTCTTTATGCAGCATCTGCACCATGTCATAGTCAAAGGGCGCCATCACCTGATTCATGCCTTCGACCAAGGTGACATGCTTGCCTGCTAACGCCAGATTCTCCGCCGCTTCCAAGCCGATAAAGCCGCCGCCGATCACCGCAACCTCGCTGACACCCGCCTGATCGATGGCTGTTTTCAGCGCTTCAATGTCCGTCACATTGCGGATGACATGCACATGCGGCAAATCGATGCCCGCGATGCTCTTAGGCAAGATCGGGTCTGCTCCCGGCGCCAATATGAGCTTGTCATACTCCTCCTCATACGTCTTTTGCGTACGCAGATCCCGCACGGTGACCTTCTTTTCCTGACGATCAATCGCAATGACCTCATTTTGTACGCGCACCTCGATATCGTGCTGCTTTTGAAAGCGCTGCGGCGTCATCAACACGAGCGATTCGCTCTTTTCCACCGTGCCGCTCAAATGATAGGGCAGACAGCAGTTGGAAAAGGAGACATGCGCGCCTCTTTCCAGCATCACGATCTTCGCGCCCGCATCCAAGCGGCGGATGCGCGCAGCCGCAGACGCTCCGCCGGCGACACCGCCGACAACTACAACTTTCATTTATCCACCTTCCTTTCACATGGTATGTGTTTCTACACACACCAAACACCAACCTGAGGCATCTCCTCACTGTAACTTTATTATACACCTTGAAGACAGGTTGTAAACCCTTACAATTCATATTGTTCTGTCTATTTCTGTCCTATACCGCCTTTTACAAAACAGCATCCATCATGGCTAAACAGCAATAAGCAGCGGATCCTCTTACTATGTATTGACTGACCATGTCAAAGTACGCATAGACAGCTCATCTGATTGCTGAAATAGTCAGACGCGCTTTTACGATCTCACGGTAAATCGGATCAACGAAGTGATTTATAAAAACCTTGCTATTTTACGTTTATCCCATGGACATCTGCTGGGCGCACTGAAATTCAGCAGCGGCCACATAATTGTGACTGACACCATCACTGCAAAGAACGAGATTGTATGTCCTATGTATCAACGATCGATTCCTGATGATCTGATATACAGCGTGCTGCTTAGCGATGCTAACCTTCTTCAAAACGGCGATCTGAAAAAGTATCCGAAGCTCGTAGCTCGATGAACGATGCCGCACTCATCTTTGCCGCAATCGGTTATCGAGATAAATAATATTATTATATTTTTAACTGATCCATGAAAAGAAGGCTGCATATGCTTGATGAATTTCTCGATAATGCATTGACGATATACTTCCTTGGACGTATAATATCATTAGAATAACTCTGAAGAAGTATGGAGGAATTGAAAATGAGCAAAAAAATCCTGTATCATGGCTCGCCCGATATTATTCAAACGCCTGTATTTGGAAAAGGTAAGTCCTATAACGATTACGGAAAAGGCTTTTATTGCACCGAGCACTTGGAGCTTGCAAAGGAGTGGGCTTGTAATGAAGACACAGACGGCTACGTAAACAAATATGAAATTGATACCGCCGATCTCTCGCTTCTCAATCTTTCTTCTGAGGAATATACCATTCTGCATTGGCTGGCTTTGCTGATGGAATATCGCAAATTCCGTGTGTCCACACCTGTTATGAAGCGTGGTGCGGATTGGTTGAAAGAACATTTTCTTATTGATCTGACGCCCTATGATGCTGTTGTGGGTTATCGTGCAGATGATTCCTATTTTTCTTTTGCAAGAGCATTCGTCAATAACGAAATTTCCCTTACACAGCTTTCTTATGCTATGCGGCTTGGTAAGCTTGGTGAACAATTTGTTTTGAAAAGCCTCGCTGCTTTTGAAAAGATCCATTTTGTTTCTTATGAGATTGCAGATAATATCGAGTATTACGCAAGAAGAAAAGCGCGTGACGAGGAAGCGAGAGCAGCTTTCCGCGCAGAACTTGAACGGGACGATTTAGAGGGTCTGTATATGAGAGATATTCTCCGTGAGGAGGTGTTGCCGGATGATCCGCGCTTACGATAACCAATACCTTGATGATTCCATGAAATGCTTGGGTGAAGCGATGGACTACGCCGCAAACGGCTGTCAGATGGACATGGATGATTTTCTGAACCTGTTTATCAGCACGGGCTATGCAAAACAGTTTGCGGCCGGCGCCCCCAAATATGTATCCGGCGTATCCGGTACGGAACTTGTGATGGATGTGCTTACAAAGTCCAACACGGGCAGCGTCTTTCCGCAAGCACAGATTGACTATGATTATTCGCCGCAATATTGGTGCGGTTGGATTCTCGCTTACTATCAATGGTACACCGGGCGGAGCTTTAAGGAGATACAGAAGTATATTGCCATGCAGGAAATCGAAAAACTCTATCCTGCTCTGCACGAAGCATCTGAAAAGAAGTTTGTTGATACAGTCAATCGTATGATACGCAAAAAGAACCTCCCCACCCGCTTGCAGGCACAGCGTAAGATCAGCGGTTATTCACAAAGAGAGCTTTCAGAAAAGATTGGTGTCAATCTTCGTACGCTGCAACAGTATGAGATTCGTGCCAAGGACATCAATAAAGCGGCGAGTGCTACTCTCCTTGCCCTTTCTAAGGCACTTGGCTGCCGAATGGAGGATTTGCTGGAGTACGATAGCAGCGAGATTGAGGAGAGCGATGAATGAAAAGGAATAAGCATGAGAAAGAGACACGTTAAAAGATGAGGGATATGGATCATATTTGTTTGATTCCACTCAGCAGCTGCATTTTTCAAAGCGTGGATACCGCTTCTTTTTTGCCGCTTTCCTTGGCATACAAATGTGACAGAAGTGTATCTTGTTCTTTTTACTTTATCATATTATAATGCATACGAGATGTATTATCCGCCTGCGCATTTCGACACAGGCGCCGTGCGCGTACACAATCTGACGCTGACACAGCGATATGCGTAAAAGCGGGAAGGGAGGAAAACAATGAAAAACGATTATGTCATCATGAGCGATAACATGGGCGATCTGCCTGCCGCCTACTATCAGGATCATCATATCCCCATCATGTATCTCAGCTACACGATGGAAGAGGAGACGTACAGCGAGGGGCACATGCAAAGCGATGAGGAGTTTTACAAACGGATGCGCGAAGGTGCGCTGCCGACCACCTCGCAGATCACTCCGGCTATCGCCAAGGAGCATTTTTTAACACAGCTGAAAGAAGGACACGACGTACTCTGTCTGTCTTTCTCCTCCGGACTGAGCGGCACCTATGAAAGCTGCGCCTTAGCTGCCAAAGAGCTGCGTGAGGAAGGCTATCACATCGAGGTGATCGATACGCTGTGCGCGTCTTTGGGACAGGGACTGCTGTTATACAAAGCGGTGGAGATGAAGGAGCGCGGCGCCGGCTTTGAAGAGGTGCGCGATTGGGTGCTCGCCAACCGCCTCAACATCTGTCATGTGGTCCTGGCGGACGACCTATTTCACCTGATGCGCGGCGGACGGGTTTCCCGTTCTACAGCGGTGGTCGGCAGTATGCTCTCCATCAAGCCGCTGATTCAGATGAACGATGAAGGCAAGCTGATTCCCACCGGCAAAAGCCACGGCCGCAAAAAGGGACTGCGCGCATTAGTGACGATGATGCGGGAACAGATGGGCAGCCGCCAAGCCGACAACGATATCTTCATGATCAGCCATGCGGACTGCAAAGCAGATGCCGAGGTGCTGGCACAGATGGTGAAGGAGGAATTTGGAATCGAGAAGTGTCTGATCAACTACATCGGACCGGTGATCGGCTCGCATACCGGCCCGGATACGCTGGCGCTCTTCTATTTGGGCGATCAGCGGATGCCCGCAAAGTAAACGCCTCACTACCTTGTGCATGCGTATCCGGCTTAAAAAGCCGTAGCGAATAAGAGCTCCAAGAAAAATGTGTTGAATCCCATAAGAGGAAAGTTTCATTTTTGTATTGCCTTCTAGTTCGCCGCCGATAATCGCATAAACTGATAAAAAGCTAGTGTAAAATAGCGTCAAACTGTATAAACACTAGTTTTTTTCTTTGCGTATTGATATCCCTTACTCTGCAATTCTCTATTTATAACATTCAATTTTTCTTTACTATTTGTTGAAATTATTGCCGAATCTCGTAATTATCTTCATTTTTCTTATGAAAACTGCCATGTTTATGGTTTTCTCTTTGTCCTGCGCCCCGTCTTTTCTTTCTCCTGAAACAAGCGTATAATGGACACCATAAGCAAAAGGGGAGGAAACAAAATGAGTGAACAGTCAGTCAAGGGATTGATGAGCGAGGGAAACATATGGAAACAGCTGCTGTTTTTCTCCGTCCCACTGGTGTTGGGAAACATCTTTCAGCAGCTGTATAACGCGGTGGATTCGATCATCGTCGGCAACTTTGTCGGTCCTCAGGCATTAGCCGCGGTCACCTCCAGCTCTCCGATCATCAACATGCTGATCAGCTTTTTCATGGGCTTATCCATCGGTGCGGGCGTCGTCATCTCCCGCTATTTCGGAGCGAACCGACAACAGGGCGTCTCTGACTCGATTCACACTTCCATGGCGGTGATCCTGATCGGCGGCGTTGTCATGACCTTTGCCGGCATCCTGCTGACACCCTACATCCTGCAATGGGTCGGCGTACCGGCAGATGTGATGAGCGATTCCATCGTTTATCTGAAGATCTATTTCTACGGTGTGATCGGCGTGATGGTTTATAACATGGGCAGCGGCGTGCTGCGGGCGTTAGGAGATTCTAAGACGCCGTTATACTTTTTGATCTTTTCCTCGGTGGTCAACATCGTATTGGACTATGCTTTCGTCGTCTATCTGCACATGGGGGTTTCGGGTGTGGCATGGGCGACGCTGATCTCGCAATGTGTCAGCGCACTGCTCGTCTGTCTGCTGATGAGAAAGGGCAATGAGGTATATCAGCTGCGGTTTCGGCAGCTAAAGATTCATCGCTCGATTCTTTTGGAGATCATTCGCGTCGGGCTGCCCAGCGGCGTTCAAAATGCGATCGTCTCTTTCTCCAACGTCATCGTTCAAAGCAACATCAACGCCTTTGGCTCCGTTGCGATGGCGGGCTGCGGCGCTTATACGAAGATCGACGGCTTCGCCATCCTGCCGGTTACCAGCTATTCCATGGCGATTACGACCTTTACCGGACAAAATATCGGAGCGGGACGCTTTGACCGCGTGCGGCAGGGTACCAAGGTCTGTATGACGTTAAGCCTCATCACCACTTTCTTGATCAGCGCATTGCTGTTTCTCTTCGGCGATCTGGCGCTGAACATCTTCACAAACGACCCGGATGTCGTCGCATACGGGCATACGATGCTGACGCTGTTAGTGCCCGGTTACTTCCTGTTAGCAATCTCGCATACGATCAGCGGCGTGCTGCGCGGGGCCAATCGGGCTGCCAGTGCGATGCTCATTGTCATCGCCTGCTGGTGCGGTCTGCGCATGGCTTGGATCTTAACCTCGGTTTCCATCTTTCACAGCATTCACGTCGTATTGCTGGGATGGCCGATCAGCTGGCTGGTATCGACCATCATCTTCCTGATCTATTATCGCCGCGCTCACTGGATGCCCAAGGATTGTGTCGGCGCACAATAAGTCATCTGTATCAAAAAACGGCAGTGCCCTTTGCCCTCTCTGTACCATCCATCCGATAGAGAGAATCCCAGCGGCTCGCTGCCGTTTTTCTATATCTTTACTGCCGTTATCTTATCTTTCGCTCATTTTCAAAATCAAACGGCGCTGCTTCTTTGCCATGTTCCCGCATCGCTGTTTTAAACAGGATACTGTCCATAGCCGTACGACCCTCTTTACCTGCGCCTTTGCGTTATCATCACCAGGGAAACAACGATGACGCTCCCGTCCTGTGAACGCGTTTGTTCAACCATAGAAGCGATCATCCTTTGCGAGCGTTTCTGCCGAAACCTATGACGAGCGATCACCACACACGCCTGCCGCGTCTCCCCGCATAAGCATTCTTCTCTCGCACTGATTCCTTAGTACGGTGAGTGATTCATCGAACATGCACATCTGAACATTGCTTTTACTTTTGATGCCGCACTTTTTATGTGCAAGACAAAGAGCCGCATCTCTCCTGTCGCATAGAAACGCCCCTTTTATAACATAACAAAGCCGGGCGCTGATTCCCGGCTGTTTTCCTCTTTTGCTGAATGCTGCTAGTGTCCCTTGACGTCCTCTTTGGTCGTAATTTTGATATTCTCATAGCTTCCCTTGACACAGAGAACCGGCATATCACAGGTCAACTCCACCACCTGCGCATCATCCGTCGCCTGTATGCCTAAGTCTGCCGCCCGTTTATAACAGGAGATGATCAATCGCGTATCAAAGGCCTGCGGCGTCTGTGCCATCCAGAGCTGTTCACGTTTCAGCGTCTCTTTCACGACGCCTTTCTCGACCACCTTGACCGTATCCTTCGCCGGTACCATCAAGAGACAGGCCGGGTGCTCCTCGAGCTTTTCCAACAGCGCGTCGATGCTCTTTTTGCTCACCCACGGTCTTGCCCCATCGTGAATCAGCACATTTTCCTCATGTACCGCCTTCAAGCCGTTATACACCGATTCCTGCCGCGTCTCTCCGCCCAGCACGACAACCACCTTGCCGCTGACATACTGTGAGGAGATCCGCATGATGTCGTTTGTACTGCACACGAGTACGATCTGCTTGCAGCGATCGTCCTCCTGAAAAAGTGACAGCGTCTGATCCAGCACCGTCTTGCCGTTTGCCAATTCGTAAAAGACCTTGTTGTACCCCAGTTTCATCCGCTGACCGCTGCCGGCCGCCAACACCAACGCCGAATACCGCATACTTTCCACTTCCTTTTCCATAGTGTACCACACTATCCGATATTTGCGTGAAAAATTTTACAATTCTTATAAAAAAACATTTCGCACACCCTCACATACCAATAAAAACAGCATCGTTTCCACAGAAATTCGCTGAACATCAGCCTTGTGTCAAAGTGCATCACCCGCGCGCAACAAAAAAAGCGATAAAGGCCGCAATGACCCTCACCGCTGATTGAAAATAACTATTTAGCGCACCTCGATCGGCTGAATATGCCAGATTTCCGAAGCGTATTGCGCAATCGTGCGGTCGCTGGAGAAGAAGCCGGATTTGGCGATGTTGACCAGACACATTCTCGCCCATCCTGCCTGATCCTGATAGCGATGCGCCACACGCTCCTGCGCATCCTTGTATGCGTTGAAATCCGCCAGTACGAAGAACTCGTCGTTTTTGAACATCAGCTCGTTATAGATGCCGCGGAAATCGTTTGGATTGTCAGAGAACATGCCGTTCGTCAGCGTATCGACCACGCGCTTAATCTCATAATGGTTGTTGTAGTAATCCCATACGTTGTAGGCATTTTCCTGCTTGAGGTGATCGACGTCCTCCACGCGCAGACCGAAGATCTCGGCATTTTCAAAGCCGACACGCTCGACGATCTCCACATTGGCGCCATCCATCGTTCCCAGCGTCAGCGCACCGTTCATCATGAACTTCATGTTGCCGGTACCGCTGGCTTCCTTGCCCGCCGTAGAGATCTGTTCCGATACATCGGCCGCATTCATCAGAATCTCGGCGATGCTGACGTTGTAATTCGGAATGAAGACGACCTTCATGTAACGGGAGATTTCCGGATCGTTGTTCACCTTATCTGCAACGCAGTGAATCAGCTTGATGACCTCTTTGGCAAACGTATAGCTTGCGGCGGCCTTTGCGGAATAGATGAACGTGCGCGGATAGATGCGGAAATTCGCATCCTCTTTCATGCGCAGATACAGGTAGATGACATGCAGAATGCTCAGCAGCTGGCGCTTATAGGCATGCAAACGCTTTGCCTGTACGTCGAAGATCGAGTTGGTGTCGATCTCAATGCCCAGCGTCCTGCGAATGTAGTCTGCCAAAATCTGCTTGCGCTCCCGCTTGACCGCCATGAAACGCTGCTGCAAGCTTGACTGATCGACATAGCGCATCAGCTCCTCCAGCTTCTGAGGCTCTCTGACAAAGCCATCGCCGATCGTCTCCTTTAACAGCGCAGTCAGCTGTGGGTTGGAGTATAACAGCCAGCGGCGGTGAGTGATGCCGTTGGTCTTATTGTTGAAATAATCCGGGTACAGCATGTAGAAATCTTTGAGCACATCGTTTTTGAGGATCTCCGTATGCAGTGCCGCCACACCGTTGACGCTGTGAGAACCGACGATCGCCAGGTGTGCCATATACACCTGTCCGTCCTTGATGATCGCAACGTTGTTGATGATGTCCCCATGCCCCGCATGCAGCACCTCGAAGCGAAACCGCCGGTCGATCTCCTCGATGATCATGAAGACGCGCGGCAGCAGATCCTTGACATACTGCACCGGCCATTTCTCCAGTGCCTCCGCCATGACGGTGTGGTTGGTGTAGGCGATGGTGTTCTTCGTGATATACCATGCGTGATCCCAATCGTAGCCATAATCGTCTAACAGCACGCGCATCAGCTCCGGCACGCACAATACCGGGTGCGTATCGTTAAGCTGGATGGCGATTTTCTCATGCAGGTTATCCAAATTCGGATAGTTGCGCAGATGACGGCGGATGATCTGGTTGATACCGGCGCTGACAAAGAAATACTCCTGCTTCAAGCGCAGCAGCTTGCCATGCTCCGTCGAATCGTCCGGATAGACGTTTTGTGTGATCTCATCGACCTCTGCCACATATTTGCTCAGCTTATCGGAAGTGACAAAGTCCGGCGCGATTTCCGCATTCCACAAACGCAGCGTATTCGTCACACGCGTATCATAGCCGACCACCGGCATATCATACGGTACCGCACGCACGACAAAATCCGGGATGTGGTGAACGACTGTCTTGCCGTTTTCGTCAAACCACATATCGACCTTGCCGCCAAACTTTACGTCACAGGCGTGCTTCGGCTTGCGCACTTCCCATACGTTGCCGTATTGCAGCCAGACATCCGCTACCTCCACCTGCTCATTGTTTTCGATCTTCTGCTTGAAAAGACCGTACTGATAGCGGATGCAGTTGCCATGTCCGGCAAGGTTCAAGGATGCGAGGGAATCCAGAAAGCAGGCAGCCAGTCGCCCCAGACCGCCGTTGCCAAGCCCGGCGTCCGCCTCCATCTCCTCGATCTCGTTAATATCGATGCCAAGGTCGTATAACCCCTCCTTGACAATGTTGTAAATCCCAAGATTCATCAGATTGTTTGTCAGCAGTCGTCCAATCAAAAACTCCATGGAAAAATAATACATTTCCTTTTCGTTTTGCTGCTTGATGACCTGTTTCGTGTCTTTCCAGTTCACGCTGGCGTAGTCACGTACCATCTCTCCCAGCACCATGTATTTTTCCGTGATGTGCGCCTCTTCGATCGAACGGCCGTAACGCTCGATGATGCGGCGCTTAAATTCTTCTACGAATTCCTTCTTGTTTTTGAATTTGTTAAATTTGCTATCCATCGTCAGGCTCCTTTCACCTTTGTTCAAGCTTCTCTATTTTACCCTTATTTATAGGAATTTGCAAATTTATTAGCGGAGTTTTCCCGGATGTGTGCCAAAGTGTGCGCACCGTTTTTTTCACACGGCACGTTTTGTCGTATCGTCCATTTTGTGAAAGCGGTTAACTGTTTTTACATTGCTTTTTCAGCGCGATATCCGCTATCCCTGCAAACGCTGAATCATCGCCCACAGCGCTTTCGCGGAGTTGAAATTTTCCGGGATGATATCCGGAGCGGTGATCTCCACATCAAAGGCGTCGTTGATCTCGGCGACGATCTCCAAGATCGCAAAGGAATCCAGGAGACCATCGTCGATCAGAGTCTCACACTGTTCAAAATCAACATCCTCTGCAATCTCACGTAAAATCGCTAATAACTGTTCCATACTTCTTATACCTCCTCATATTCATAATTCCATACGTCGCTTTCCAAGCGAGGGCGCATCAGACGCAATCCCCCTTGGCGGCTATATAGGTAAATCTTGGGCAGATCGCGGCTGAGAAACAGCGCCGGTCCCTCTATCATGGAATATGCGCCGGTATTGGCAAACGCAAGGATATCGCCTACCTTGGCGCTATGCAAAGGGAGCTGCTTCACCAGGTTGTCGTTGACCGTACAAAGAGAGCCGCAGATGTTGTAGGGAGAGGGCTGCACATTCCGCTCCCCTTCGTAGAGATGGCGGTATTGTGGAATCTTCATCGCCATCATCTGTCCGAAGTAGTTCATCTGATGAATGCCGCCGTCCACAATGCAATAGTCGATGCCCGCATTGCGCTTTTGATCGACGATCGCCGTGTAATACGTTCCGCACCCGGCGCTTAGAAATCGTCCCAGCTCCAGCGTGATCTTTCCTTGAAAGCGCAGGCCGTCTAGCAGCTTGGCAAAGCCTTGTAACAGCGCCTTTTCATCATAGGGCTTTCCTCCTTGGAAGTATTCCACATAGAAGCCCGGGCCAAATTCCAGCTCCTGCGCTTTGTAGCCATACGCTTTCTCCATGTACCATAGCAGCTCATCCACATCATGCAGCTCTTCCTCATAGCGGGCAAGCTGTTTGCGCTGGGTGCCGGAAAAATGCTGAATGCCGATGATCTGCACACCGCTGTATTGCGCACGATCGCGAATTAATACGCAGATATCTTGTTTGTCAATGCCGAACTGATTGCCGCTGGTCACCCGCAAAAGCACGCGCAGACGTAGCTGATGCTGTGTGCCAAGGGCATTGAGCAGGGCAAATTGGCGCAGTGATTCCGCCGTGTAGGTAATCGTATCCCCATGCGTGCGTACGGTGGCGGCGATGTCCGCTTCTGCCTTATAAACCCCGGAAAGCACCACCTTTCGCATATCGATGCCGGCACGCTCGCAGATCCGCTGCTCTCCGGGCGAGCACACCTCGTAGCGATCGATCACATCGCTGATGGCACCGATGACAAAGGCGTTGGCTTTCATGGCGTAGCACAGCAGTACCCGCCCGCCCAGCTGCTGCTTCACCATGGTGATGCGATTGCGCAGCTCATCACAGTCAAAGACGTAGGATGGCGTGGTGATCTGATCACGGACGCTGAAATAATCTGGTTTCATCATGTTCTCCTTTCTCCTGCGGCTGTTGCAGGATGCGTACAGCCCCACGTATGACTGTGGCTGTCGCTTCTTTCGCCGATCGTGGGATCCTCTTTTCATCTCTCTTACAGATGCAGGAGGATTGCAGGCGCACATATCCCGTGCTGCCTGCACTTCTGTTCGCTTACCAGCGCTTCGCTTTTCATGACTCATCTAGGCCAAGGGATCCCCGCCGTCGGCACATGCCTGCGTATGCGCGTGCCGCAGCGCTTCACGGTCGACCTTGCCGTTTTTTGTCAGCGGAAAGCGTGCAAGCGCGATGTATTCGTTTGGCAGCATGAACGCCGGCAGCGTCTGCTTCAATGCCCGCTGCAATTCCCTGCGATTCGCCTCTCCTTCATAGAAGGCGAGGATGCGCTCCTGTTCATACAGACAGCAGCAGCGTGCAACCCCGTCGATTGCCGTCATTGCGCATTCGATGTCGCTCAGCTCGATGCGATGTCCCATGTGCTTGATCTGAAAATCGCGACGGCCGCTGAAAAACAGCAGTCCGTTTTCGTCGTAATAGCCGATATCGCCCGTGCGGTAGATGCGCTGAGGCCAGCGGGGATTGAGCGGATTTTGCGTAAAGGCACGCCTCGTCTGTTCCTCGTTGTTGTAATATCCCAAAGCGAGGGCCGTACCGCTGACGCAGATCTCGCCTTTGCATGCGGGGGTGCACACGAGGCGATCCTGTTCATCCAGCAAAAATACACGTTCGTTGGCAAAGGGCTTGCCGATGGGCAATACCGGCCGCTCCCAATCGTCCTCCCCCACGATGTGGTAGGTGCAGTTACAGGTGATTTCGGTAGGCCCATACAGGTTGACATAGGTGACCTGCGGCAATGCGCGGCGCCAGATGGCTAGCTGCTTCATCGGCATGATCTCGCCGCTGAACATGACGAGGCGCAGATCGCTTGGTACGCGGTAGTCAAAGCCCTTGAGCGAGGAGAGGATGCACAGCGCGCTCACCGCCCAGATCAGCGTGTTCACCCGCCGTTCGCAGAGAAAATCCAACAGCTTTGCCGGCATGGAAAAATAGGCTTTGGGGATGATCTGCATGCTCGCCCCGCAGCAGATCGTCGTATAGATGTCCTTGACGGATACGTCGAAATCCCATGGCGCCTGATTGCCAATGACGCAATGTTCATCCAGCGCAAAGGTAGCGGTAAATGTGTCGATGAAGTCGATGACGCTGCGATGTGCGATGAGCACGCCTTTGGGAACACCGGTGGAGCCGGAGGTGAAGATGCCGTAAAGCGGATCGATGTCTGTATGCTGTGCACGGATAGCCGCTAAGCGCTGTTTGTCCACACTGCCTGTCAGCTCCTGTATGTCTGCCTGTTCCACGCCCGTCTCCATCATCGCAAGGCGTTTGGCATGCGCTTGGTCGCTGACGATCACCTTTGCCTGCAAGGTCGTTAAAATTTGTTCTACCCGCTGCTTGGGATGGCGCAGATCGATCATCACATAGAAGCAGCCCGCATAGACGATGCCAAACAGCAGGCAGATCGTCTCCACCCCTTTTTCCATATAGACGGGAATCGGCGTGCGGGGAGCGGCGCGCAAAGACAGGACGCTGCCGATTTCCTGCGCCCGCTTGGCTAACTGCGCATAGGTGATGGCATCATTTTGATCGGCAAACGCCACTTTATCAGGATAGCGCTGTGCGCTTTGTTCTAAATAGGCTAAGACGTTATTCATGATTTCCTCTCTTTCCTAAATGGATGCTAAGTAGGCAGATCGCCCATGGCATGCCTGCTGTTTCGATATCCGACAAGCGGCTTTCCTGTCATATTGCATGGGTGTGCTTCCCGCTATCGTCCTTGCTCGTGTAAACAGCGAGCACAATGAAGTGATCTTGATTGATTCATGCGCATTTTTTCATCGGCATTACGCCTTTGCTGCCTCTTGGCTTAAGATCTCATCGATGACCTCGACGGTGAGCTCCTGACGTTCTCCTTTGGCTAATTTCTCTTGATAATAGGCGTAAATTTGCTCATACGCTGCCACCTCCTGATCCCATAACGCACAAACCTCCTCGCTATGGGCGCTCTCGCTGAGATGGTAATCCGCATTCAGCCGCTTGGCGATATAGGCAGTCGCCTTGCGCTGTCCATCCATATTCAGATGACCAGAATTATAATAATCGCGGTTGGGATCGAGATTCATCTGATCGATCTCCCGGTCAAAGTCATACACCGCAAACCCTTCCTGTTTGGCGATCGCAATCGCCTGATTGAGCAGCTGACGCTGCGGCAGCATCTTTTGATCGTAATAGCGCGGCATGTTGAAAAAGGCGACGTTGGTGATCTCATGCTCCTTCAAATAGGCGAGCAAATCCATAAAGCGGCTGCCGGAAAGCGGATACAGCTCGCACTTTTCGTGATAGTTTGTCACATCGATCAGCCCTTTGCGATTGCTTGTGCCGATGATGCTGCGCATCGTAAAGGTATAGGGCAGCCGTTCTTTGTTTCTAAGCTTCCACTCATAGCCGGTATATTGCAGACAGGCCTTGATCTTCTCCCAGTTGCGATGATAGGTGGACAACGGTAACAGCCAGCCAAACAGATCTACCTGTCCTTTGAGCTCCTGTATCGTTTCCAGCTTATTGAGGCCAAGGGGCATATTGTCTACCCATAAGCGTGTCATTCCCTCGCGCTGTTCCATCTCATCATCGTAAAGCACGCCGTTGAGATCGATGAGAATCAGCTTGGGGTTCTGTGTCTTTTCCACCTCCTTGAGCATCGACTTCGCTAACCCCATCGGTGCGCCGGAGGTTGCCAGGGTGTAGCTGGTAAAGCCTTCCTCTTGCCATGCAAGGGTACAGGAGAAGGTCGTATAAGCGGCGCTGCTGCCGATCAGCACCATATCCAAGCTGTTTTGAGGTTCCATATAAAAGGCGCGTACCCGCATCTCATCAGAGTGAAACTGGTGATTCAGAAAATAGGTGCTGATCATCAGGGAAGCAATCAGCGTCAAACAAAGCGCGCATATTTCAATCGGGCCTTTCCATTTTTTCATAGACGACATCCTTTCCGACTTGATTCAATCTTAAAACTGCATGTAGACAAACGAGCTCGCATCCACTCCGGGACCATACATCCCTAGTACGACGATCATCGCGATGCCCACACCATACACGGCAAAGCGCAGAAGGAAATTACGGCGCTCAAACCACTTGGCGACGGCAAAGCGTTCCTGCATCAGATCGACAGCCAACAAGATGAGCAAAGCAAACGCCAGCGCAAACCAGTTCATCTTATTGAGGCCAAAGCTGAGCAGCTCTGCGCGAATATCGGGCGGGAAGGAACATTGTAGGCTCTTCCCCAGCATCCCCATAATGTCCGGCAGGCTTTCCGCGCGAAAGATCACGCAGCCGATACAGGTGATCCAAAAGGTGCGCAGAATTTGAAACAGCTGAAACCACTTTGCCTGCACATTCACATGCAGTCGGCGGTTCAAGGCGTCGAAGATTGGCTTGCTCATCCCGCCAAGCGCGATGAGCACACCGTAGAACAAGCCCCATACGATGTAATTCCAGCTTGCCCCATGCCAGACGCCGACCAGAAAGAATACCAGCAGGTTGCCCAGCGCGATCGGCAGCGTCCGCCCAATCTGTTTGCCAAAGCGGCTGCGCGCCCGTTTGCTCAAGCTGCGCACGCCCTTGGTCAATGAGAAAGGGTAAAATACGTAATCCTTCATCCATGCGCCTAACGACATGTGCCAGCGCCGCCAAAACTCGGGAATACTGCGGGAGAAGTAGGGACGGCGGAAGTTTTCGGCCATATCAATGCCCATGGTCTTCGCACATCCTCTGGCGATGTCGATGCAGCCGGAAAAATCGGTGTAGTCCTGCATCGCATATAAGACAATGCCGATGATGGTGCCGACACCGGAGAGATCGGCAAAGTTGGCGAACACGAAATCGGCTGCCACAGCCGCCCGATCGGCGATGACCATCTTTTTAAAGTAGCCCCAAAGCATCATCCCCACGCCTTGGCGGACATTATCGGCAGAGACAGGCGTCCGGGCAAACAGCTGCGGCGCCAGCGCGCCGTAGCGGCCGATGGGTCCTTCGATGATCTGCGGGAAAAAGGAGACGAACAGAGCGACCTTTGCCAGGTTTCGTTCGGCATCCACCTTTCCCCAATAAACGTCGATGAGATAGGACATCGTCTGAAAGGTGTAGAAAGAAATGCCTAACGGTAAGATCAAATTCAGCGTCGGCACGCGGGCACTCAGCGAAATCTGTTCCAGCAGCGCATTGAGATTGACGGCGAAAAAATTGAAGTATTTCAAAAAGAGCAGAATGCCGAAGTTGAGCAGCAGTACGCCGATCAGCAGGCGTTTGCGTTTGCTTTGGAAGCGCTGTTTCTGTAAGCGGCGCATCTCCATTGGGGCATCCTTTCCGCAAGCTAACCGCTCTTGGCGGCGCAGGCGGGCGATCCACAGCGCTCCCAGCCATGAGCTGAACGTGGTAATCAGGATAAAGGCGAGGAATTTCACACTCGCATACAGGTAGAAAAAGTAACTCGCGCATAATAAAAACATCCATTTATATCGCTTGGGAAACAGTGCATAGCCAAGGAGCACCACGAGAAAGAAAACGACAAAGGTGAATGTGTGAAACGCCATCAAATCCCTCATTTCCGATACAGAGGACACACAAGTCCTCTCTTCGGCTTCCATTATATAGCAATTATCGCTGTTTTTTTGTAACAGTAATGTATTCTTACACTTACCTTTTTGTCACTTTGTCACAAGGGTCAAGCGCCGTCTGTATCAAGGGGCTGATAGGTGAGACAAAGGTGGTGATGCCGATCGGAAGCGATGTCCTTGTAACGGCAGATTTCACGAAAGGAAAGAAGCGCTCTCACCGCCTCATCTGTGAGCGTTGATGGTCTCCGTGGGACAAAAAAAGTGCCGAACTGGCACATGCCTCCTGTCTTTTTCGCATAGCACAAATATAAAAAATAATCAAATAAATGCTATTGATAGCATAAAATCATAATATTTTATAAAAAATGCACGTCCATAGCACCATTTTGACACCTATTCGCCATAGAATCCGTATGATTCCATCGTGGATCGTCCAATCAATCCTGCCACGTGACGCAGCGGGTGATGAAACCGGCAACAATGCAAAAAGACCGCAATATCAGGAGGATGTTATCCAGATATCACGGTTCTCTTTTTGCAGCGCTTTAAAAAACCCTTTTTTTAAAAGATCAATCAACGCATGTTAATCTTTAATAAAGTATCCACCTGTTTTCTTTGAGCCTTTATACTCGATATATCTATGTATCTTTCTTTTTATTGAATTTCTTATTTGATTTTCATTTACTTGATTACCATCATTAGTCAAGTTTCGTAGAATTTCTGAGACTTTAATTCCTGGATTATTATGAATCGCTTTTAATATTATTAAATCCAATTCATTTATTTGGTCATTTATTTGGTCATTTATTTGGTCATTTATTTGGTCATTTTGCACATAATTCAAATTCGGTAAAGTCACATAGAAGAAATTCTCCGTAGCTTCAAATACCGGTTGTTTTTCCTCATTTTTATACGCATCAAACGTTCTTGGTATTCCTGTTCCAAAATTTTCAATCAGTCCAAGCTTATCAAAAATATTAACTAATTTATGATTACGATAAGTCTGTGTCCCTTTCATAATTTCATCCATAGAGGCGTTAAATATTCCTCCTGGACTTGTAATTTTACATCTGTCTTCAAAAAACTCTATCTTAATATTTGATCGAATAAAATAGTCTGCATGTACAAAAGCATTTAAAATCATCTCTCTTAATGACGCTCCGGGATAAGAAACAATTTCTTTTCTTTTAAAACTTTTGATATCAATCTTTGCTGAAACATCATTAAGCCTATCAGTCTGTTCCTTTACATGAGAAAATAATTCAATGAGTGAACCTGTAAACTGTTTCTTCAACTTAAAATTTCTATCTTTGTCATATTCAGCAACTTTCACTGTAACATCAGATTGATCAGATAAGATATAGCCTAAATTAGTGAATTTATCTTGTGAATTTTTTATTCCTAAAGAAACCATATTTCTTTCAGTTAATTCCATTCCATTTTGAGTAAATGCTCTTGTTAAGGCATTAAAAGATAAATTTTGTTCTTCTGAAATATCATTCTCGTAAATATAGTTTTTAGAAGACATAATCATTCTAAGTATTTCATCTTCATTTGCTTTTCTAATACTTCTACCTACTCTTTTATAAACTCCTGCAGGTTTTGGCCCTTTCTCTCTTAAATAATAGGGCTTATCTTTTCCTTCATTAACTTCAATTATCAATACACCATCATCGTTAAAATAGTGCTTAATGAAATGTGATGGTAGTGGATATATGGTATCTTGTAACCAATTTGCTACTTTAGTGTCAATAAAATCCCTATTTTCTTCTTGAAATGGAGTATAGATACTACCATCATCTTCAACGCCAACTAAAATAGTTCCATTCATTGTGTTCAAAAAAGCTACAATCTCTTTTTTTACAGCATCTGTCAATTCTCTTTTAAGCTCAATATTATCCTTTTCTTGATACATCTTCATTTTCCTTTCATCTATTTATTTGGTCACTATCCACAATATGCATTTTAACATATGAACCAATAATCAAAAGAACATTATAAATAGTAGGCACTATATACATCTATAGGAACATCCATTCTATTTTTTGCAACACATATACCATTCTTAATAAGGTAACATTCCGCAAAATGAGACCCACCAAAAGATATTGGTTCTGTATGAGTATCGTTACCTTTAATAATTTGGCCTCTTATCATATTTTTTACTCAGCAATATATCCTACACTACGAGCTTTCTTTTCGCACCTCTTAGATCGTATTCCATTGGTTTAACCTTTTCTTCTATAAATGCAATTTTTTCATCTGACAGATTGCATTTCTTATAAAGCTGTCTATCAATTTCAGGAATAGACTTTGACCAATCTATATCCGATTCATCTGCAAAATCTTGCATAAGAACATTAGCCCATGTTAGTGGATTATTATCTTGAGTTATTTTCAAAGTTACAAGCATACATCTAGCAAATTTAGTTTTTATATACTTAAGAGTTGATTTTGCTTCAAATTCATTATCATAGCACCCAATACTAATAAATGATTGGGTGTACCCGATTACAGGCGTAGAAAATACTTCTCCAATAGCACCACTACCATTTGACTTAGGAATTATAGCTTTATATTTCACTTTATAAACCACACACTGGTTTAAAGCAAATTTTTCAAAAACCTCACACTAATTTAAATTATCCTTTTTATTTCTGAGAATGCTTCACAAATGCGGTGTCAGTCTTCTCTCATCTTAACCGCTATGCTATCGCTTCCTCTCTTCTCTGCCATGCGATAGCCGCTTCCTTTTGCGCATGCGCCAATCCGACATAGATCACCTCACCGTCAAGACCTTCATCATATCGCTTCTCTTTGATCTGCGCTATCGCTTCTCTCGCTTTCCTCTCCAGCTCTTCCCTGCTTCCCTCTCTCTCATATTTGAACTCCATCACATAAGAGGGCACGCCCCTCTTCTTCCCTTTCATGATCAGATCCCCTCGTCCTTTGCCGCTCTCCCGGTTGCTCATGATCTCATAATCACTCGTCATCCATGCGCTCATTCCTAAAAAGAACACATGATAGCTGTTCTCGCTCTTTAAGTCATAATACGAAGGCAGACTCAACAGCAGCGTCTCATAGCTCTCCTTAAACGCTTCCTCTTTTCCATTTCGAAGCGCATAATACATGCCTGACAATGCGCTCTCCGATACCTTTAAATAATAGGCCGTCAGCCTTTGAAATTCTCCCTGCACCTCTGCATTCGGTATCCGTAAGACCCGTACTCCATCTTTTTCCGACACTGTCCGCTCTATCGTCAGATACCCCGCATTCACAAACAGCCCCCACAGGTTCGCCGTGTCGCTTACCTCATAAAAGCTCGTCTCCATCCGTACCAGCGTCTCGATCATTCCCTTTTCGATCAGCTTCTCATACTCTCTTGCGAATGCGATGTCTCTTCCCTCCATCGCTTTGCGGATCATCTTATTCCCGCTCGTATTGACCCAATACGGCTGTAATTCCTGCTGATCGGCATAGTTGATAATCGACCATGGATTATAGATGTCCACCTCTCCCATGCGATAACCGTCATACATCTCTTTGACCTGTTCATCGAGGGATAAGCCATAGTAAGCTAACAGCTCCTTTGTCTCCTGTGCATCAAAGCCGAAGTATTGCGCATAAGGCTTGTCTTTCACCGTACAGACAACCAAATTGTTCAAGTCACTGAAAATGTTTTCTTTCGCCACTCGCTGGATGCCTGTCAGCATTGCGTATTGCAGGCTGGTAGAGGTTTTTAGGGAGTTATGCAGCATGCCTGCCAAACCGCTCTTGATCTCTTCATAGAAGCCCCCGACATGCGCCTCGATAAAGGGAGTGTCGTATTCGTCGATGAATACCATCACTTTCTTTCCATAGTGCTTTTCCAGCAGCTGCATCAGAAATGAAATGCTGGCAGTGAGGTCGTCAAGCGTCTCTTCATCCAATTTCCATAAACTTTGCTTGACGTCATTCAAAAGAGCGCAGTCATACTCATCTAAGTCATGAAAAACAAAATCATACTGTTGGTAGAGCTTCAGCACCTTTTGTCTGACAGCCTTGATGATTTCCCGGCGCTTCCCTTTTGCGTCCGCAAAGGAAAAGAAAATCACCGGATAACGGTTCATCTCCCGTATCCATTCGCTCCCTGCGATCTTCGTATCTTCAAACAGCTCTCCGCTTTGCTTGGTGATGTCAAAAAATTCCGCCAGCATCGACATGTTGATCGTCTTGCCAAACCGCCTTGGCCGCGTGATGAGCGTAACCTTAGTCTTCCGCCTCAAAAAGTCTGCGATCATCTCCGTCTTATCCACCGAATAATAACCGTTTCGCTTGAGCTCTCCATAATCCGATATTCCGATCGGCAGCACCTTTTTCATGCGATCACCTCATCTCTTACCAGTATTATATCATATCTCCCTCGGTTTTTATGGCTCCTTTTGCGATCGCCCTGCTTGCTTCCATCCCCGCTTTCGCCTTTTGATGCCCAACACTCATAAAAAGGATGGTTTCACACGGTACCATCCTCCTGTAAACGTATTTATGCTTCATTCATCAACTGTCGAATGAACGCTGTGACCCGCTGTAAATTGTTGCCATCCGCATAATCCAGATAACGCTCCAAAGACAATGCGCCGCTGTATTCGCCCTTTCGGATCAATGCAAACAGTTGCGTTTCATCACTCGCCAAGCAATCCTTTGTCAGCTGGGCATAATCGACAAAACAGCCGCGTTCATCCATATACTGCTCCAAATCCGGCACATAATAATAAATCGGTTTCTGCATCAGGGAGAAATCAAAGATGACCGAAGAGAAGTCGGATACCAATATATCCGCTACACAAAACAGCTCATGCAGATCATAGCCGTTCATGTTATACACGCGGCGATCTTTGCACAGCGACACATCCTTCAACAGCGGATGCAGCTTATACAACAAAGCGTATTCACTTCCCAGCTCCTGTAAAAACCGCTTCGCGTCGAGATCCACTTTCTGAATGCCCTGATAGATATTCCCGCGAAAGGTCGGCGCATACAAGACGATCTTCTTATACTTCAACTCCGGATATAACTGATAAAATCGTTTTCTTGACTCTTCGATATACGACGGATTACAAAGATGATCCAAGCGCGGCATTCCCGTTACGATGACCTGATCCAAAGCAACCCCGAACGCTTCACTGTACGGCTTTCGCCAATATTCCCCGTTGCAGATCACATAATCATAATTGGCGATTGGATACTCTCTGGGGATCACATTTCCGAATTTCTTGATCGCTCCTGCCGCATGCCACACCTGCAGCACCCGTACCCCTTTGCGTTTACACCGGCTGATGACATAATTATTGTCATTGATGATCACAAGCGAAGAGGTGTTGATGACAAATACCTGCTTGATCACATTGAAAAAATACAGAAAATTCGTCCAAAGCGTGTTCTTTTGAAAGCTGGTCGCCACCGTAACTAAACGATAGCCCTGATCTTTCAGCGCGTCATAAATCAGCTTCAGATCGCTTTCCAGCTCCTTGCTTTCCAATGTGACAAAAGCGATTTTATCCTTTTGTATCGGGCGCATCCGCACAAAGAAGTTACAGATGCTCAGCACGATATTGACAATCAGCTTTTTCAACCCCATCCTGATCACTCCTTAAATACGATGTCCACTACTCGTTTAGATGCCTTTCCATCCTCATGCTCATTAAAGCGGGCGTTGAACTCTTTCAGCTTCGCACCATCATAGACGCCTGCCGCAATGTCTTTCAGCAGCGCATCCTCCTCCTCATAAATCTTACCCGGAAGATCATGATAGATGTCGATATAAAACCCGCGCAGCTCCTCGCGGTAGCTCTCGATGTCATACATGTAGAAGTAAATCGGCCGATTCAGCACCGAAAAATCATAAAATACGCTGGAATAATCAGTTACCAGCACATCGGCGATCAGATACAGCGCGCTGATGTCTTTCTGTGCGTCGATCGAGTAGAGAAATCCTTTCAGCTGCGGATCATCCTTTTGTTCGTTGATGATCAGATAATGCGGTTTAAAGACGACGACATATTCCTCGCCCAGCAATGCTTTCCATTTACGAAAATCCGCCTCTAAATGAAAGGTATATCCCTTTGCGACATACTGATTGTCCCGCCATGTCGGCGCATAGAGAACGATTTTTTTATCCTCGGGAATCCCCAGAGATGCACGAATGCTCATCGCCTCCGCCGGCGTTGCGTTCATCAGGCGGTCGTTGCGCGGATAGCCTGTTTCAATCAGACGGCTGCGGTCAATCTGAAATGCGCTTTGGAAAATTTCCGTACAGAATCCATTCGGCGAAATCATATAGTTATAGCGGGCCACATCCACATCATAGGAGCGATACATCTCTTCCGCCGAGACTTGACTGCGATAGAATGTCGTATCCTGCGATACATGAATATCGTGCGCAAGACGTTTCAGCGGTGTCCCATGCCATGTCTGCAAATAGATTTGCGCCGGCTTTTTACGGATATACGCGGGCATCTTGCAATTAAAAACCCAGTATTTCGAGCGTGACAGATAATAGAAATACGGCAGGCTGAAATATTCGATCACCTTGGCGCCCTCAATAGCGATGTTTTTCTTGTTTTTGTGTTTGATCGCCCAAATGAAGGTGTAGCCTTGAAAGCGTTCATCCCTTTGCATCTCCTCATAGATCGCCCGCGGATTATCGGAATAGCCCCGACCGTGGAAGGAGAGAAACAGTACGGTATGTTCATCAATCGGTATCAGACGATAGATACAGCGATAGCCGATGCGGATGATGGCGCCCACTGTTTTCTTGATCATTCGTATCCACATGTCTTATCCTCGCTCCTTTCATCACATATATAATTGCCTGAAACAGAATTCATCCTTCTCTCATCAAAATTTTTTGGCAGAAACTAAAGGCTTCTTATATATTCAAACACTCGTCGATTGCAAACTATAAACAGCAGCCTCCTAATCTGTGCCAGTACGTTCGCTTTTGCTCTGATACATTTTAGGAAAATATCTCTTTGTTATCGCTATGTGACGATTTTATTTATATGCGGGATTTTCAAAATAATAAAAGTGCTGACTGCACTGGCCAATACTACAACAATCAATATAGGCAAAATATACGTAAGATGTAATCCCCCAAAACCGAAATGAATCTTTGCAATATCAATAAAAACAGGGTGAATGAGATAAATGCCGAAAGTATATTTTCCGAATGCTTTCATAATCCGATACTCCCTCGCCTGAATCCTGCTATTGAGTATAAATACAGAAACAGCGGCGATCATTGAAAACAATTCTCCGTATGTCAGAAAACGATCTTTAAACACCTCCGCATGAAGTGTATCAACGTAAGTCAAAGTCACAATAGCTAGAATCGACAGAAGAGCAGATAATGTCAACAGCTTGTTTGACACCTTTTTTTTCAACTCATCTCTCCTCTTATATAAAATGTATCCTGAAACACAATATCCCAACCAGTAAGTTCCTTGTAAAATCGGAACTCGGTACTCTAAACTCACACCAACGCCACCCATGGCTAGCAACCGTGTCAGTAAATTTCCGCCTCCTGCCAACAAAAGCCAAAAAAACAAGAAATAATTCTCTGTTTTGCGATTCATATGATGTACGAGTATATCGATAAGAGGATATGCAATATAAATTCCAATTAAATCATACAGATACCAAAAATGATTTTTGGCCGGTTCAAATAAGTAGAACAATGGATTCCATTCGACATCTTCATTTAACACGCATGCATTCCAAAGTAAAAATATAACACTCCATATGAATAGAATCGAAATATAGTGAATAAGTTTCTTCTTGTTTTTTTCAAAATTGAACGCCCTACTCAACATTAGCCATCCGGAAATCATAAAAAATGAAGGAACACCCAATCTTCCAACTGTGTTTATCAAAATGATTAAAGGAAATGTATTCATATGAACGATAGCCGCGTCCTCACTATACAAATATGCGTTTGTTATATGCACCAAGACTACCAACACACAAGCGAGCACACGTAATCTTACGATTTTTTGATCAAAAGTTCGCTTCCATTGATCCGATGACATCATAGCCCCCCTTATTTATGTCTATCAGCAACAACAAAACTTCTTATTTCCTCCCTTTGAAAACTTTTTTACGATTGTTTATTCTACCACCACTTTATGAATGCACCGCTTTCATCTGTTATCGTGTGAATATCACACATTCATGCAGATGCTTTATTAAAGAAATCGTTGTTCAAATGACTGTTTCCTTCCATAAAACCTTTCACGCAGCATCCTGGCTAACAGCCTTTTCTTTTATGGAAAAGTCATTTGATCGGTATCCCCACTGATCAGACAGAATCCATCAATTCATCCAATGAATTCACTTTATTTGTGAAGCAAATGGCACAATTCGGATATATTCTTCTCACTCTTTGATACACTTGTTCATCTTCAATAAAGATTCTGTTATATTTTTCATATATCTTACTCGGCACTTTATCATTAAATTCTCGACCATGTGGAAAATACAAGATTTTATCTCCCGCCATTTGTGAAAACAGAAGCAGACGCAATTTCTTTCGCTCCCCGATTACTATGGTCGTCTGAAAGTCTATATCGTTAAATATACGATTTTTCTCTTTTGTAAATAGTCGGTCGACTCTTTTTGCGAACAAACGATAGATCCAATTAAATCTAAGCAATAAAGCAAGCAAGATACGATCCGATAAAGTGGTAAGGGCAAATCTATACAACTGACCGTAATACTCAAAATGCTCTGGCAATCTCAACAATTCCCTTTTGTGTTTATATAAATTTGCATTGATAAACGTTAAGTAATAATTATACTTTTTCGTATCACTATGGTATGCCATGGAAAAAAAAGTCTCGTTCAAAAAATAGGATGATAAATCGTTTGCTACACACAATATATTGGCATTTCCATTTGACGGTACATCTATCGTTTTTATCCCTTTTGTGCGTCCTAAAATAATTTGTTGACAAATATCTTCACAAACATGAATAGAATCATATCTTGCATATCGGTCAATAAAATGTTCATAATCAACTTGCATCGGCATATCCAGTACATGCATCAAATCATCAACCGTCTCCACCATAGGAAATGGCAAACGGTCAAAGTCGATATACAAGCCTCTTTCGCGCATATAGGCTTCCTTATCATATGCGAACAAAATAATCGGTCGTCTTGTACAGGCAAAATCAAAAAATACGCTGGAATAGTCAGTAATCAAAACGTCACATACATTTAGAAAATCATATGTTTCCAATTGCTTGGGAAACATGCGCACATTCGTGTAACCGTCAATCTCTATGTAATCCTTTAAATATGGATGCACATTTAAATACAGCACATGGTTCGGCTTCAACTTTGCAGAGATACTATTCAGCTTTTCCTGCAAATCTGATATATACATGTCATTGTCTTTATTATTCAGTGTTCCTCTCCATGTTGGCATATAGGCAATGGCAGTGATTCCTTCTAATCTCAATTCCTTTTTCAAACTGTCACGACGAGCAGTATCAAAAAAAACAGAATTACGCGGATATCCTATCATAGCAACTTTGTTATCACTGATATTCTTCAGCATGTAATCTTCAAGCATATGATTCATCATATATTCGCTGGGATATAGCAGATAATCTGCGGTATTGAAATTTTTTTGTAAATTGCCTATGTTATAAAAATCCTCCTGCGTTTTTTTACCTAATGTTTTTAACGGCGTTCCATGCCATGTGTTAAAATAAATCTGCTCTTTCCTTTTTATAAAATAGACAGGAAAACTCGTATCATTAAACAAATATTTCGCAGTTGCCAACACCTTAAAATACTCTTTACTCTCCATGACGACAAGTTTCACATGAGACACTTTATAAAACTGTAATTGATTGGCGAACTCTTCCACTCGTTTCTTTGATACGGTCACATAAATTTCATAGGCATTGTACTCTTCTTTTTGCAATTCTTTCAGAAGATAAAACATGTTGCCGTTTAGATCTTCACCATGCTGTGAATCTAAGAGAATTTGATTCTCATTCACCTGGCAGTGTTTTAAATAACTGTAATATTTTGCTCCCGCCTTTTTGCCGAAAATATTCTTCCTCGCTTTTTTGAAATAACGACGATACTTTTTTATTTTCTTGGTTAGCTTTAAAATTATCGACATTCTTTTCCAATACCCTTTAGATATATATCTATCTTTATTTCTCTCTTTCATTTCAAAATAGTAGACATGGTCTTTCCATTTTGGAAATTCACTATTCAAATATGCAAAACACGCATCTATATACTTGAACTTCAGAGGTAAATCAGATAAGGGTACATCAGCGTTCATACGAATATACATATGATTTAAATATGTAAATAACAAATAATCTTTAAATTGGTCATAGACATGAATTTCTTTGGAAAAATCAATTAAAGAGGAGATTGCCGGTATGATATCAAAAAAACGCTCTGTAAACTTCGCCGTTAATGAAGACACATTTAATTTCATATAATAATACAATGGTTCGTCAACTTTAGATATCTTATTGGCGAGAAAGAAGAGCCGATAGGTAAACTCCAAGTCCTCAAATATGCGGAAATCCCGAAATCTGATATGATTGGCTTCTATCATACTTCGTCTAAAAATTTTATTCCATAAGTAAGGAACGCCTTTTACAAAGATATCCGGTTCTTCATAAACGCTTTTCCCATAGTATTCCATATCTCCCTTTTGGTTAGAGCGCAATGATGTATTTGTTGCAACATAATACCCGCAAACCACAATATCCGAATCCGTGTCAACTGCCTGATTGTATAACTTTTCATACATATCATTGGCAATAAAATCATCGCTGTCAAAAAAACCGACATACTCACCCTCGGCTAAATCCAATGCGTAATTGCGTGCAATACCAGCACCGCCATTTGGGACATTCCTGCTTTTTATTTTTTCAGGATACGCTTGCTGGAAGAAATCAACAATTTCCTGCGTTTGATCCGTACTCCCGTCATTGATGATGATAATCTCTATGTCTTGTAATGTTTGGGACAATAAATTGTTTAAACTTCTTTTTAAAAAACTTTCCCCATTATATACCGGGACAATGATGCTTATTTTTTTCATGTAACTGTCTCCTCATTCTTTTCATAAAGATACGGTTAAAGAATATCAGCTTTTTTTCAATTCTTCCTTTAACTGCGTAGATGAAATTCCCTCCGTACGCGGCAGATATACAACCTCGCAATAGTCTTTCAAAAAATCAAACTTTCCCTTCCAGTCGTCTCCCATGACAAAAACGTCAACACCATACTTTTTTACATCTTCGATCTTCTGCTCCCAAGTAGTTTCGGGAATAACTTTATCCACATATTTAATTGCTTCTACAATTGCCATCCGATCGCTGTCTTTGATTTTGCACACCTTACCCTTACCAAGATTAAACTCATCGCTGCTGACTGCTACGATTAGATAATCGCCCAACGCTTTAGCTCTTTTCAAAAGGTTTAAATGACCGATATGAAAAAGGTCAAATGTGCCATATGTAATCACTGTTTTCATAACCTAACACCTCACCCTAACAGTTTTTCCCAAAGGCTTTTTTTCATTGGCTTTTTTAAGAGTCGTTTTTCAAACTTTTCATCCCGAAGCCGTTTTTTGTCCTTTTCACTCATCGCGTTGTATTGATCCACATAAGCGGCATAATGATCGCAAACCTCATCAATATCGCCAAACTCCACCAATTCTCCGCCTTCAATCCACATCCCGGTCTTGCAGAAATCCCGAACTTGGTTTAAAGAGTGGGAGATAAAGAAAATGGTTTTGTTCTCCGAATCACGCAGATTTTTCATATAGTTCATACATTTTTGCGCGAATCCTTTATCGCCGACAGACAAGGCTTCATCAACGATGATAATATCCGGATCCAGTGCGAGTGAAATGGAAAATCCCAATCGAGATTTCATACCGCTGGAATACTTTTTTACAGGCTGGTATAAGAAATCACCCAATTCCGCAAAATCAATTACTCTCTCCTTAATCTCTTGAATATGTTTTTTAGAAAGCCCCAACAATGCTCCCTTCACATTGATATTTTCTTCTCCTGTCAACTGCTGGTTTAATCCGGTATTGATGGAAATCAATGCCTGCTCTCCGTTGACGATCATCTCTCCTCCGTCATGATCGGAAATACCCGATAAAACTAATGACAGTGTTGATTTTCCTGATCCATTGGTTCCCAAGATACCGACAACATCACCTTTTTTCACCTGAAAAGAAATATCTCGCAAAGCATAAAACTGCTCTTTTTTCTTTGTCTTATCCTTTGTTTTCAATGTATAAATTTTAGATATATGATGCATCTCTACTGCATAATCACTTTTTTTTACTGACATATTCCAACCCTCATCAAATCATATCTACCATTTTACGCTTAAAGTGATACATCAATGAAGAACCCAGTATAAAGAGGAATACGACAACGATCCAAAAATACAAAGTCATTACCGGGTGGGCAAAGATCGTCTTCTCAAAAAACACACAGTCCCGATAACCGGTAACGATATAATATACTGGATTCAATTTCATCAAAAATGACATCACGCGGATCCCTGAAAACGAAGCAGGCCATAGTACCGGAGAAAGGTAGAGCAACATGCGCATCAGAGAAGTCACCAGTTTCTTCACGTCTCTCCACATCATCGTTAACACTGAAGTAACAAGAGCCAATGCCTCCAAAAACATAAATGCACAGAATGCATAGTAGATCAAACCCAGCCAATGGACAGAAGGATAATAACCGAACACCAGCAACATAACAAAAGTGATCGCCATCATGCACAGATGGTTAAAAAACTCCTTTACACAAACCGTCGCCGGCAGCACACTGATGGGAAATTTCATCTTTGTGATCACATCTTTTTTTGAAAACACGGCACTGCACCCTGATGTGATACAAGGCGAGATATACCACCATGCCGCAAAACCGACAATGACCCATGGAAGATAAGGAACCCCGTCATAGCCCTTTCGCTGCATGCCGATGCCAAATACCAACCAATAGGTGATCACTTGGATCGCCGGGGATGCGAAGTTCCAAAACAAGCCGAATTTAGAATCTCTCATATCTGCAAGCAATTCGTATTTTGCGATGCAGAAGATACGATACAGATTTGTGAGGTTTTCCTTTACCACATAAGAAATACTTTTCAACATCTGTTTCAGTCTCCTTTATTTTTTACATAAGACCGCTCAATCAAAAACCGCTTCATCGCTGATAACAGTGACAGCAAAACCAACATACGTCGTCAAATACAGGCGATATGCCTGCCGCCGGGCATTCATATCTCTATAATGATACAATAACCACCCTTAAAATGCAATGTGCAGATTTGTAACAATTTTTACGATATTTAACGTATAATTTACCATTTTTTCTTACACCTCTCGCCTTTTTCATTCGCCCTGAACGGCTATTCCCATCATCTGCAAAAAAACTGTGCAATGATATGCAATGATGTGTACACCGCTTTGCTTTGGCGGACAACTTCTCTCTCATAGACTAGAATTTTTAGGAAGGCAGGTGGTATCGCAGGAAAGAGTGCTCCGATCAAGGTTACTTGTCTATCCTATCAAAAGGTGGAACTGCCGGATGTAATCATCGCAGCCGCAAAAAAAGGGAGCGGGTGAGCAAACCAAGCAAGGATAGTTTTTATTTTTTTAATTACAAGTAGAAAACTATCATAATTTTTGAAATTTTCGACTTGTATTTCCAAAACTATTGATTTTATCTGACTTTTAGGTATAATAGAATCAAAAGAAGAGGTGCGTTATGTCTATTCTAATTAACCGACCGGAATATTTAACACAGCTGATTCAAAATAAAGATGTTGATGTTGTCAAAATTGTCACCGGCATTCGCAGATGCGGAAAATCCTCACTGCTTGATTTATTTCATCAGTATCTAAGCACAAACAATGTACCCGATACCAATATTATTCACATGAACTTGGAATCCTTACGTTACCGTAATCTAACGGACTATCTTTCCTTCTATGATTATGTCAGCACACTTATTCCCGCGACAGGAAAAACGTATCTCATCTTTGATGAGCTGCAAGTTGTCGATCATTGGGAAAAAGCAGTTGAATCTTTCCGCCTTGACTTCGATGTGGATATTTATATTACCGGTTCCAATGCTTATTTGCTCTCCACAGAGTTCTCTACCATGCTGTCTGGGAGATACGTAGAAATTCGTATGCTGCCGTTGTCCTTCAAAGAGTTTCTGACTTTCTATGAATTTGAAACCGCAATTACAATGGAGGAAAAGTTCCAGAAATATTTGCAGTTTGGAGGTATGCCAATCCTTAGGGAATACCATTTCAATGAACAAAGAAGCAATCAAGCTTTGGAAGGAATTTATTCCACAGTAGTTCTTCGAGATATTTTACAGCGCAATCACCAGGCTGATCAAAATATACTCCATAAAATCATTCTTTTCCTTTGCTCAAATATCGGAAGTATCACTTCTCCAAACAGCATAGGAAATGTACTTTCCAACGAAGGTGATATTCAGCAATTCAGAGGTAAAAATGTCGCAGGAAAAACCGTGAACAAGTATATCTCTATGCTTCACAGCGCATTTATCTTCTATTCTGTCGGACGCTATGACGTAAAGGGTAAGCAGCTCTTAAAAACCCTTGGAAAGCACTATATCATTGATATGGGTTTTCGAAATATGCTTCTTGGCTATCGTGACGCTGATCGCGGACATATTATTGAGAACATTGTATTTTTAGAGTTACTTCGTCGTGATTACCGTGTCTATATCGGAAAAGTCGGAGAAACCGAAGTCGATTTTGTGGCTGAAAAACCGAATGATAAGCTATATATTCAAGTAACAGAAAGTATGCAGTCTCCGCAAACTCGTGAGCGAGAGCTTCGCCCCCTTCGTATGATAAAAGATAACTATGAAAAGATCGTTTTGTCCATGGACAGAGATTTCATCACATCCTACGATGGTATCAAATCTTTGAATTTGATTGACTGGCTGCTATCATAACAACAAGACAAAAACAGGTGAGCAAACCATTTAAGGCTAGAACACCTGTTTTTTCTTTCAGCCCCGGCTTCCTTCGCATGTTTCTTCAGCGCATAAACACGATTGAGTTTTCCATGATTCCATAAAAAAAACGCTAAGCAAGCGCACCTTCATTTTGCGGTGTCACCGAAAATCAAACCTAAAGACGATTGAAAAGTCGGTGGATTTCCTTAGCGTTTTCTTATTTCTCTGCTTTATGCAGATGGATTTAGCTTCGTGCGGTCTTATCTGGCTGCCGCGCATTTCTGCCAGTCTGCCGGCTTGACCTCTTTTACCGTGATCGGCAGCTATCAGCGCTTTTGATCAAACGCCTGCGCGCAATCCTTCAGCCAATCGATGATCTCCAGATGCTGCGGGCATGCACGCTCGCACTGACCGCAGGCGATGCAATCCATCGCTCTTCCCTTCTCTGCCACCGCCTGCGCATAGTTATTCTCTCCCTTTTGCGTCTGTCCCCAGAGCAGCTGTTTATTGCGGGCGGAGAAGATCTCCGGAATCGGAATCTGTTTCGGACACCCTTTTGTACAATAATGACACGCGGTGCAGGCGATCGAGCGAATCTTTCCTATCTCCTGCTGTGCCTGCGCGATCACTGCCTGCTCTTCTTTGCTCAGCGGCTGAAAGGCGCGCATATATGAGAGATTATCCGCCATCTGTGCAGTGTCCGACATCCCCGAAAGCACCGTTAAAATGCCATCCAGACTTGCTACATAACGAATCGCCCAAGAGGCGAAAGACGCCTCGGGGTCATTCTGATGAAGAATCTCCTGTACCTGTTTAGGCGGATTCGCCAGCACACCGCCTTTCACCGGCTCCATGACAACAATTGATTTGCCATGTTTTCTGGCAACCTCATAATTGGCTCTGGAGGTTACGCTGGGACTCTCCCAATCCGCATAATTGAGCTGCAGCTGTACAAACTCCACCTGTGGATGCGCGCGTAAAAGTGTATCTAACAGCTGCGGTCCGCCATGAAAGGAAAATCCCCAATGACGGATCAGCCCTTTCTCTTTCAGCTCTTTCACAAAGTCCCAGAGATGATAGCGATCATAGATCTCCACGTTTTCCTCTTTGAGCGAATGCAATAAATAATAGTCGAAATAGCCTGCTCCCGTGCGCTCGAGACTCGTATAAAACTGCTGCTTTGCGCTCTTTTCATCCGGATTGCCCATCCAAGCGTTCAGCTTTGTCGCCAGCGTGAAAGTCTCTCGGGGATAACGCTCTACCAGCGCTTCGCGTGCCGCGCGCTCCGAATTGCCGTTGTCATACACATATGCCGTATCGAAATACGTCATGCCTGCCGCCATAAATTGATCGATCATCTGCTTTGTCTGTGCGATGTCGATACTGCCGTCCGCCTGCCTTGGCAAGCGCATCAATCCAAACCCCAGCTTTGGCGTCTGCTCACCGAAATATCGTTCCATTCCCATCACCATACCTTTCCTCTTACAGCCCTTTCTAACACAGTCACCCGATCTGCCGCCCAGGTTTCTTCCCTTTTATTGTATAACGCAAGCCGATCAAACGGCAATTTAAAATTGTGTATTTTTCTTTTCAATGTAAAGTTTTTAAATTTTGCCGCAATATCATCAGATACGCTGCCATACTTTCGTATGGATTCATTTTTTCACCTTCTTTCTGCTCTTCCTCGGCTTCTTCTTAAGAGATTCTACATACTCATCATGCGCCATATGAAAGCCGTACAACACACACGTCCCACCCTTTGAATGCCCTTTGAATTGATGCTTGCATTCCATCGTCATTCTCCTTTCAAAAGAAAAAGCGCTTATTTGCGCTTGTTGCTCCAATAAATATCATCGTATATCCTTTGATATTTTCTGCCCGTGTCATTAAATTCCCAGTCATCATCATATCCATCCTCAAGGATCAAATCGTCAAGAGGATATAAAACATCATTTAGGTCATCGGATGAGATCATTTCCTCCGCATTTTCAAATTTTTCCCTCAAAAATGCTTTTTGTTCCTCTGTCAGCTTTATCATTTGTTTTCACCTCCGCGCGGATTTGTTTGAATCAGATTTCCTGTATCGGGATTAACTGTCACCTTGCAAAAATCAGTAGCACACGGCTTTTGCGTTTCTTTGATACTTTTTCGGTAATTGTGTCCGGGTTTTGCAGTGCTGCAAGCACATCGCCGACCGGCACGCCTTTTCTCATGCCCTTTATCGGTTCGTTGCTGCTTTCATACTGACCAATTACTCTATCGACAAAATGGGGTTTGTATCCTGTTATCATTATACCATCTATTGTGATCTTCCCGACGATTTCTTTTTCAACCTTTGTCGCCATCTGCTTATATATATCAAATGTAACAAAACTAGAAATATCACCTTTCTTAACTGCAAAGTGTGTTTCCTGCCGCTTATATTCCTCCTTTATCAACGCCCGTTCATCCTTCCCTCCTATCGGGCATGCGCAGGAGAGCATTGCTAAATCCATCCCCTATGCGGCACAAAAAAGACCAAAGACCATCACAACCCCCATCGCTTCTCTCATCTTTCAGCGGCATCCATTTGATCTTTGGCTTTCCTATGCGAAAACGCTTGTCCCTCTTAGCCAAGCGCATTTCCTCTCATTCTGTGTCAAAAACGACAAGCACGGACGATGGCTTCCTGCTCGATCAATCGCTGTCTCCCCGCTCCCAAAACGCTGTCGCAAGCGCCGTGCAAACAAGCGGCATGCCATAAGAAAAGTCCTTGCCGCTAGCCAAACGGCAAACGACTGCACCCTTTCTCTGCCATCACTTTCCTCGCACAGCATTCATCGAGCCGGCCCCTTGCTATTCGCTTTCCTTTTCCTCGCTCGCTTCCATGTTCTTTTTCTGATACTGTGTCCCCCATGCGATCATCGCATCCAGGATCGGCCACAGGCTGTATCCGGTCTCTGTCAGCGTGTACTCCACCCGCGGCGGCACCTCGGCATACACCTTGCGGCTGAGCAGCCCGGCAGCTTCCATATCGCGCAGCTGTGCCGTCAGCACCTTTTGCGACACACTGCCGATGGATCGCTTCAGCTCGCCAAAACGCTTAGTGCCATCCATCAGATCCCGCAGAATGAGCACTTTCCACTTATCGCCGATCAACTCCAGCGTCGTCTCTACCGGACATGCCGGCAGCTTTCGATTCTCCTTCATTCGCTCTCCGCCCTTTCCAATGGTTTCTTTTTGGTAACTATCGCACAAAAAAGTGCTTACTTTACAGATGATACCGTCTCCCTGATAATAGCACTGGAACACCACAGCGTCAACAAGCGGAAAGGAGAAAAACGACATGACGATTGCACAATGCTTACAAATGCTCAGAGAGATCAAGGACGTTGCGTTTGCCAGCGTCGACGCACAGGGAAATCCGCAGGTGCGCATCATCGATGTGATGCTCATCGAAGAAGAAACCTTGTATTTTTGCACCGCCCGCGGGAAAGACTTTTACCGTCAGCTGCTCGATCATCCTCAAATCGCCCTCACCGCGCTCACAAAAGCGTATCAGATGATTCGCTTAAGCGGAAAGGCGCAACGGCTGAGCGATCAGAAATACTGGATTGACCGCATCTTTGCGAATAATCCGGCGATGAATGATGTGTATCCCGGCCAAAGCCGCTACATCCTAGAGGCTTTCTGTATCGCAGAAGGGGAGCTCGCCTTCTTCGATTTAGGGAAGACGCCCATTGAGCGCGAGACGCTCGCTTGGGGAAACGCATCCCTCTCGCTGAAAGGCTATCACATCAGCGACGCCTGTATCGGATGCGGCAAGTGTCAAACGCTGTGCCCGCAGCGCTGCATTCAAACAGGCGCGCCTTATCTCATCGATCAGCGTCACTGCCTGCACTGTGGGTTATGCGCGGAAACTTGTCCAATGCAGGCAATTAAGAAACGAGGTGTCTGTCAATGATCAATGAAATGTGGGAGCTGTTCCTTGCCCGCAGCGATTTCTTTTGGAGCTTATTATGGGAACATGTGCAGATTTCTTTAACGTCGATCCTTCTTGCGATCGTCTTGGGAATGCTGATCGGCACGCTCATCAGCGAACTCTCTTTCAGCGCGAAGCCGACGCTGGCGCTGATCAATTTTCTCTACACGATCCCATCGATCTCCATGCTGGGCTTTCTCATCCCGTTTTCCGGTGTCGGCAATACGACGGCGATCATCGCCTTAACTCTGTATGCCCTGCTGCCGATGGTGCGAAACACCTACACCGGACTCACCAATGTCGATCCTTTGCTGATAGAAGCCGCCAAGGGAATGGGCAGCACCCGTTGGCAGATATTGGTCAAGATCAAACTGCCCTTAGCAATGCCTTTCATCGTCAGCGGTGTCCGCTCCATGGGGACAATGACGATCGCCTTGGCCGGTATCGCCTCTTTTATCGGCGCCGGCGGTCTGGGGGTTGCCATCTATCGCGGCATCACCACCAACCATGCGGCGATGACGATGGTCGGCTCCCTGCTCATCGCACTTCTGGCGCTGGTGATTGACCTGCTGCTGGGGCTGGCGGAAAAGCGGATGAATAACAAGCGCAGAAGAAAGTCACAGCGCGCCTCATGGCTCGTTGTCCTCCTGTGCGCCTGTCTGTTCCTGTCTACAACTTGGCTGTTTCAAAAGCCGTCATCCGACACCATCCGCATCGCCACCAAACCGATGAGCGAACAGTATGTATTAGGAGAGATGTTAGACATCCTCATCGAACAGGATACCGGGCTGAACGTCGAAGTGACGCAAGGAGTCGGCGGGGGAACCTCTAACATCCATCCGGCGATGGAAAACGGTGAATTTGATCTGTATCCGGAATATACCGGGACGGCATGGAACATGGTGCTGAAAGAAACCGGACTCTATGATGAAACGATGTTCGATCAGCTCAATCAGCGTTATCAGCAGGACTATGGGATGGAGTGGGTCGGCATGTACGGCTTTAACAACACGTATGGTCTCGTCGTCCGCAAACCGATCGCCGAGCGTTATCATTTACAGACATATTCCGATTTAGCCCGTGTGAGCAGTGAGCTGACCTTTGGCGCCGAATATGACTTCTTTGAGCGCGAGGACGGCTATGATGCGCTGTGTGAAGCATATGGCATGGACTTTCAGGCGACGATGGATCTGGACATCGGTTTAAAATATCAGGCGCTCGCACAGGGGGAGATCGATGTGATGGTGATCTTCACGACGGATGGACAGCTCGCTGTCAGCGATGCGCTCGTATTGCAGGATGACCGTGGCTTCTATCCTTCTTATCGCTGCGGCAACATCATCCGCAGGGAAGTCTTGCAGGCGCACCCGGAACTGGCCGACGTATTCGCTCGCTTAGAGGGCCTCATCAGCGATGAGGATATGGCGAAGATGAATTATGCGGTAGAAAGCGAAGGCAGAGAGCCGCGGGCAGTCGCCGAGGAATTTTTACAGGAACGCGGCTTGATGGAATAGGAGGTACACAATGGAAACGATGATAGAATTTCAGCACATCCGCAAGGCGTATGGCGATCGGGTGGTATTGGACGATTTCTCTTTGACCATTGAAAAGGGGGCGTTTGTCACGATGATCGGCTCCTCGGGATGCGGCAAGACGACAGCGCTGAAGCTGATCAATGCGCTGCTGACGCCGGATGACGGTCACATGCTCATCAAAGGCGAGGACATTCGCGGGATGGATCAAACGAAGCTGCGCCGGGGAATCGGATATGCGATTCAAGGCAGCGTGCTGTTTCCGCACATGAGCGTGGAACAAAATATCGCCTATGTGCCCGGCCTGCTCAACAAACGGGATCATCAGCGAACGAAACAGGCAGTGCGGAAATGGATGAACATTGTCGGATTAGAGGAATCGCTCAAGGATCGCTACCCATGGGAGCTCTCCGGCGGACAGCAGCAGCGGGTTGCCATCGCGCGGGCATTGGCGGCTTCTCCGGAAATCCTATTGATGGATGAGCCCTTTGGCGCCGTGGACAGCATCACCCGCGCCCATCTGCAAAAAGAGATCAAAGCGATTCATCAAAGCAGCGGGGTGACGATCGTCTTTGTCACGCATGACATCCAAGAGGCGCTGTATCTGGGAACCAAAGTGCTCGTCATGGATCAGGGCAAGATTCGCCAATATGACACGCCCGACGTCATCCGCACCCAACCGGCAGACGATTTTGTCAAGCGGCTGGTGATGGGACATCATGGCTTGATCGTTCATTCCGATAACGGCTGAGTGCCAGCGGCATCCATGGGGAAACAGGCAAAGCACCCGTGTCCTCCATTGTGATTTCTTCTTGTCCTCTTATTGAGCGGACGATGTGACAGAGGTTGACATATGGGGTGATCTTCCTCGCTTCTGAAATCCGCGTGCCCTTCATTCGGCACTTTGCAATACTGCTTTGGCGCTCCTTGTTGGTTTACCGCAATCGTCGTCATCGCAAAGCATCCTAAGCGCAGGCTTTTCTTTTGTGCTGTTTGTTTTGTTGCTTTCCTGCTCTGCCTTGCCATTCGGCAACGATGATGCGCGGATGTCCTTATCATTTCCGCCCGCTCTTGCGACTTCCCCACATCCTCACAGCACAAAAAAACAGGCGTCCAAAGCCCTGCTCGGGAACAATCCCAAGTTTTGCGGCTGACGCCTGTTTCATTGTTTTCTTGCTATTCTTGCGCATAGCGTCATACGGTCACATCAATGATTGTGACCGCTGATCTCCATGGATTGCCCCATGTGTGCTTTCGCACGCTCTTTCATCAGGAGAAACGCATTCCCTGTGAATGGTTCTGTGAATGTTCACGCATGGGCACAAAGCCCTGTGCTCGCTCATTTCCCTTTTTGTTTGCTAAACGTTAAAGCGGAAATGCAGCACGTCGCCGTCGCACACCTCGTAGTCTTTTCCCTCCAGGCGCAGCTTCCCGGCTTCCTTCACCGCCTGCTCGCTGCCCAGCGCGTCGATGTCCGCAAACGCATACGTCTCCGCCCGGATGAAGCCCTTTTCAAAATCGCTGTGGATAACGCCTGCGCACTGCGGCGCTTTCATCCCCTTGCGAAACGTCCATGCACGGCACTCATCCGGCCCGGCGGTCAAAAAGGTCCGCAGGTTTAAGATGTGATAAGCGCTTTGGATGATCTGATCGAGACCGCTTTGCGCGATGCCCAGCTCAGAAAGGAACTCTGCCTTCTCCGCTTTGTCTAACGAGCTGAGCTCCTCTTCGATTTTCGCACAGATCGGCACGACCAGATTGTGTTCGCTCTGTGCAAGCTTCGCTACCTGCTGATAATATGGGTTGGCCTCGGGATTGACAATCTCCTCATCGCTCATGTTGGCGACATAGATCATCGGCTTTAACGTCAGCAGGGAGAATGCCTTGACGATGGCTAACTCCTCCTTGTCTAACTCTACGCTGCGCGCCGACTTTCCCGCTAATAACGCCGCCTGTATCTTTTTGAGGACGCTGACCTCCGCAACGGCTGCCTGATCCTTGTTGGTCTGCGCCTTGCGCTCCACCTTGGACAAGCGGTTTTCCACGCTCTGCAAATCGGCCATCACCAGCTCCAGCTGAATGATCTCGATGTCGCGCAGGGGATCGACGCTGCCCTCGACATGAGTGATGTTGGGATCGTCAAAACAACGCACGACGTGACAGATCGCATCCGTCAGACGGATGTTGGACAAAAACTGATTGCCCAGTCCCTCGCCCTTGCTGGCGCCCTTGACTAAGCCGGCAATATCGGTAAACTCAAAGGTTGTATAGATGGTCTTTTTCGGCTGAAACAGCTCTGCCAGACGATCCACCCGCGCATCGGGCACCTCGACGACGCCGACGTTGGGCTGGATGGTCGCAAACGGATAGTTGGCCGCTTCTACCTGACTTTTGGTGATCGCATTGAACAGTGTGGATTTTCCGACGTTGGGAAGTCCCACGATTCCTGCTGTTAATGGCATATACATCATTCCTCTCGCCCTATTAGTTTACCTTTTTTAGATGCGCTTTTCAATAGCGCTTCTCTCCTTTTTCCCACGACCTCTGCTCACAATCGCCGTGCATGTTCACAAGCGGCGCTTCCCCATCGTTTGTCCGGCTCTTTTAGCGGCGCACCGCATTCCTGCGCTGTCCTCTCGGGTAAAACGCTTTGGGGTTTTTGTGTTCTTTCTTATGTTTTTCATTACTCATGGTTCGTCAATTTGGCCGCCTTGTTTGTTTTCCCGTTTCAAAAACAGCAGCAGCGCCGCCACGATGCACCCTGTGCCTGCCAGCTTTGCCCCGCTGATCGCTTCGTTTAAAAAGAGCGCCCCCAGCACCATCGCCGTAATCGGCTCCAGCAGGCAGATGATGCTGGCCTGTGTGCTCCCTAACAAAGCGACGCCCTTCTGCAAGAGCACCGTCGCCAGAAACGACGCAGACAGCGCAATCACAGCCAACAAAGCATAGCTGACCCCATCCAGACAAAAGACGATATTCGCAGTAAAAACATGTAATGCCAGCATCTCCAGCGCCGCAAACAGCGCGAGATAAAAGGACAGCAGATAGGCGTGGATGTGCACGAGGCCCGACTTATCCATCTTCACCAGATAAAACGCATAGGTGCAAGCCGAGGCGATTGCCAACCCATAGCCCAGTCCATCCCCTTCCCCTTTGCTCATAAAACACAGCGTCCCGCAAAACGCCGCGGCTAACGCCAGCCATTGGCGCGGGTGCAGCTGCTCTTGATAGCGTACGCAGCAAAGCAAGGAAACAAACAAAGGGTAGAGAAAATGCAGGCTGGTCGCAATGCCCGTATCGACATGGGCATAGCTCTCATTCAATAAAATCATCGTCAGCCCGGAGCCAAACACGCTGATGCTCACTAACGGCGCCCATGCCCATCGCTCTAAACGAAGCGGTATCCGCTTGCTTTTCAGCAGGACAAACAGAAAGAGTGTGACAAACAGCACGCGGTAAAAGGCCACCGTCAGCGGCGTTGCTCCCTTGGCTAACACCATGCGGGTCAGCAGCGGCAAAGCACCAAACAGCATTGCGCTGAGCGCCGTGTACAGACAGCCCCGCTTCATCGTTGTTCTCCATAGCGGATCATGGAATCCCCATAGCGCTGACGAAACTCCACCTGTATGCCCGCTTGAACAAAGGTATCGCAAATCGCTCTTTCCTCGTCATTCAGGCAGACGCCCTCATGAATGCGCATGCCCTCGCCGAATTCATGGAGATAGCCGACGTTGAGCGAGTGCAGAGAAGAAGTCTCCTCCATCAGCGTGCGGGCGTTTTGCAGATTGCCGACGATGACCATCATCCGCAATGCATCATACTGATGCGCCTTCATCACCTCGCCTGCTTCCCGCACGCCCAAAATCGTCAGCTTGACATTGGGCGGCTTGCTCAAGCCGAAGGTCATGCACATGAACTGATCGCTGGCGATGGCGTCATCCGCAATCAAAATTGACTGTATCCGCAGGTTTTCCACCCATGAAAATACCACTGCGCCATGCAGCAGCTTCTCATCCACTCGCAATAAACTGATCATTGATCGATCCCCCTGACAAATGTTTCCAAGTCTCTCTGAATCCACAGCTTTTCGATTTCCTCTACATTGTTCGCCCAGCGCGACACCAGCTTGCATAACAGCGGAAGATCCTTATCGCCGTCTTTTTTCGTTTTGATGATGACCAAAAAGCGCACTGTGCTCTTGTTCCACAGCACCGGACGCTTCAAGATGGCGACAAAGCACATCTCCTTGCGCAAAATGCGGTAAAGATCCTGTAAATGGACGATACCGTTGCCCAGCTCATCCTCCCGCAGCCGCTGTTCCCGCATCGGCAGCTTGCGGATCATCCCATGATCGAGCAGATACTGATACAGGTTATTCAGCACCGCCTCCTTGTTTTCTCCCGCCAGATCCACACAGAAATTCTCTTTCTGAAAATACTTTGCTAACGCATCTCTGCCGTATTACAAATCGTCGACCCGCCGGTGAATCTCATCAAGATAGCTGTCGCTGTGAATCATGTAGAGCGGAGAGGACAGCGGGCGATCCAGCGAGAAGTTAGTCACCAGCAAATCCACATGCACCTTGTCTAACTCCGACTTTTTCAGATAGACAACGTCATAGTTACGGGTGGAAAACGACTCCTTGATCTCATTATAATACATGATCGACTCCGGTCTGCCCAGCCCGCACAGCACCCCGATCTGAAACTTTTTCTTCTCCTGCTTCAAGATCGACAGATTAAAATAGAGCAGCAGATAGCCGAACTCATTTTCATCCACCTCAATATCATAAAACTGTTCGATGATCTCTACCGCCGAATGTGTCACCTTGGTGGCGAAGAGATAGCGGCGAATGTTGTCATGGACAAAGGGGTTGCGCATCACCATGTGATTGTGCAGGCGCTGCACCATCTGCGGGATGTGCAAAAACAGATAGTGATAAAGCTCGGTATCCTTTTTCAGCTGTAATCCGAAGTTGTTGTTCACCTCTTCAAAGATGATGTGAATACACTGCTCGATTCTGCGGCGTTCTTCACTGTTCAGCGTAACGGCGTCAAGAATGCGCTTGCTTTGAAAATGCATCGCATAATAGAGGATCTCTCCGATTGGCAATACGCAGGCAAACTGCTCCTCCAACAGCTTCACCAGCAGGTCAGCCGCCCGGTATTCGATCGTATTGTGAAAACGGTGCAGGCACTCGTCATCCACCTTGACATAATCATAAAACTTGCAGCGGCGCATGCCGATGGAGATATGAATGGCCAGATTGTTGACCGAAAAGTCGGAAAGATGGATGGCGCATTCGCGGCAGACCGTCTGTATCGCTTCAAGAATGCGCTGAAACTCCCCCTGTGTCTTGCCGGAGTTAAACAGGTTTTCCCGCTGCCAGTCATCTCCGGCCTCCTGATGAAAGTAATGCTCGCAGATGCAAAGCCGCTTATCGATCTCCGTGCCCTCCACGAAGATGCCGTAGTTCGCCTTGGAGGAAATTTTCAGGCGAAAGTGCTCCAGCTGCTGACGCACCTCGCGCAGATCTGCCGTCAGCGTACTGCGCGACACATACAGCTCTTCCATGAGGTCCTCAAAGCGAATCGGATAATCCAGCGCCAGCAGCTTCATCGTCAGATAGTGAATCCGCTGAAAGCGATCATCCGGCAGCCTTGCCCCCTCATGCTGGGCTGCCTCCTCCCGCAGAGATGGATGAATATCCTGCCAGCGCACCTGCTCGCCGACCTGCAAGCGATACCCTTTCCCCGGCGTGCTGATGATGTCAGCCCCCTGCGAGCGGAGGATGGGATTGAGCTGGCGGATATAGGTTTTCACCGTGCGCACTGACACCGACATCCGCGTGGATAAGCGCTGCGCCGTCACATAAGCGCCCTCCTCCTCTTTCAGCAGCTGCAACAGCAGCAGCTGTTTATTCGTCAAAGCGGTCATGTTCCCTCACTCCCTTCAAAGCAAAAAGAAGAAACAGGAGACTTTCGCCCGTTTCTTCTAAATATGATGTTAAAGAATGCCAACAAACACACCGGCAATACCGACAACGATCGTCAGCAGCAAAATCGCAGTCGAGCTCCATCCCTTTTTCAAAAGGCCGAACATCGCAAGCGTATATAGCAGCGGCAGTAACAGCGGGAAGATCTGATCGAGATAACTCTGAATGAGGAAGGTCGTCTCGCCCAGCGTTACCTGAAGCGGGGTCGTCATCGACACCATGCTGGCGCTCATTGCGCCGATGACCATCAAACCGACGATCGTCGCACCCTTGCTCAGCATTTGCAGCACGCCGCTGTCCTTCGCATTGTCTAGCAATCTGGTACCGGAGCGATAGCCCAGCACGGTCAGCACATAACGAACGATGATATGCGGGATGTTGAACACGAGCAGAAACATGATCGGGCCTAAGATGCTTCCCTGCTGGCACAGCGAGATACCGATGCCGCTGGCGATGATGCGCAGGGTACCTTGGAAGATGGAATCGCCGATGCCGGCAAAAGGCCCCATCAAGCCGACCTTAACGTTATTGATAATGCTCTTGTCGAAATTCGGATTCTGACTGGCTTCCTTCTCCAGTGCCGCGGCGATACCGCTGATAGCGCCTACGACATGCGGCGTCGTATTGAAGATCGCGATATGGCGTGTCAGCGCGTCGGCACGATCCTCCTTGGTGTGATAAAAGCGCTTGATGGCAGGCCACATGCCCACAGCGAAGCCAAGCGCCTGCTGGCGCTCATAGTTATAAGCGTTTTCCAGTAAGAACGAATACCAGAACAGCTCATGCACCATTTTCTTTTCATCTTTTGTCAACGTATCCTGCTTAGGCATCGAACAAGTCCTCCTCTTCTGAATCGACGGCGGCGGACACTGCCGTCTTGCTTCTGTTTTCATATACGACGATGAAGGCCACCATCACACCGATGATCGTCACGGCCAATACCGGCAGCTGCATGTAGGCGGTAGCGACAAAGCCAACCAAATAATACAGGAAGTTCTTGCTGTTCATCATCGGCTGTAACAGCAGCGCGAAGCCGACTGCCGGCAGCAAGCCCCCCGCTACCTGCAAGCCTCTCATCAGCACCTCGGGAATGTTCTCCACAAATGCGGAAACCGCCGGAGCGCCGACCAAGATCGCAAAGAAAGCCACTAAGAAATACATCAGGCTTTGCAGCATCAGTCCGCCGAAGTTCAGCAGATGCAGACCGCGGATGTTCGCATCCTTTGCCAGCTTGACGGCAAAGTCCATAAACCAGCTGCGGACGATGAAGATGACGACTTTAATCGACTGTGCCAAAATGGAAATCGGCAAGCCCAGCGTGATCGCCACTTCTGTTCCCTGTCCCGACATGATGGCAAACGCAGTACCCAAACCGGCGCCGACCAGCACATCCGGGGGAACGGCCGCACCGATCTGCATAGCGCCCATGAACACCAGCTCCAAGGCGGCACCCATCACCAAGCCGGAGGTGACGTCCCCCAACGCCAAACCGACCAACGGGCTGACGACCAGCGGACGAATGACCATCGGGGTTCCTCCCATTTTCTCAATCGTCCAACACAAAGCTAAAATTAAACCAACGATAAATGCTTCATACATATAAAATGTCCCTCCTTTTCCGGTTTAATTTCTTTTATATTTTCGCGCGCAGCGCTTTGAAGTCATGAACGGCCGTCGAAGGCACCTCCTGTACCTCAATGCAGTATCCCTGCGCGTCGATCTGATCTAAATAGCGCAGATCCTCCTCATCGACATAGACCGCTTTGGAAAACATCCGTTTCCCCTCTGCGCTCTGCATGCCGCCCAGATTGATACACGGCCTCTCTTCGATCATTCCTAACAGCGTATAAGCCGCCTGCGGACTCGCGCAGATGACAAACACCTTCATCTTTTCCAGCTTGGGATTTTTTAAAAGCACCGCCGCATCCGCCACGCTGCGCGTCGCCAGCTTGACGCCCGGCGGACAGCACATCTGAATCGTCGCCTTGCGCAGCGAATCTCCTGCCGCCTCATCGCTGGCGATGACGATCGCATCATAGCCCAGCGCGCTCTTCCAGCTGAATGCCACCTGCCCGTGCAGCAGGCGATCATCAATTCTCAGTTTTTGTATCATCTCTCTTGCTTTCATACAGGCTTCCCCATAGAAGCCCATACGTTCCTCCTTTCTTTCCTCGTCAGTGAGGACACCCATCAGCGTCTGTTTCTTTTAATCGAAATCATCTCCGTCAGCCGCCTGCGCCATCAGATCGTTGACGACAAGCACCTGCGTCTGCGCCTGTGCGACGATCTCCCGTACTCCCGCAAGGTCCAAGCTCTCCCGGCGTGACAGCAGCTCCAGCACGCAAGGCAAGTTCACACCCGTCACCAAGGTGATCGAATGACTTTGCATGTAGGGCATCAGCGCCTGATTGACGCTGCCGCCAAACATGTCTGTCAGCACCAGCACCGGGGCGTCTGCGGGCGTTTGGAAGTAAGCGTCCAGCTGCTCTTTCAGGCTGTGATCGTCCACATAGGCGTTAATCATGTCCACCCCTTGCAGATCGCCTAAGATGATTCCAGCCGCGCTGTACATTCCCTGTGCCAGCGTTCCGTGTGTGGCAAGCAATACCTTCATTTCTCTCATCCTTTCTCAATCGTCTTTGAGACGTAGCGTTTCATGCCCGCATTGAGCGGACGGGACAGATCGCGTCCCTTATCGCTCGCCAGGCAATAGGCCAGCACCTGTGCGACCGTCACATATTCCAAAGCGCTGAAATAGACGCTTTGCGGGTCCATATGCAAATCTCTTTGATCCAGCGTCACATCGCCGATCAGCGCACAGTAGCCGATTTCCGCTTTCAGGAAGCGGGCGATGTTTTTTGCCTTCTCCTCATCCTCACCGCTGCGCACAAACAGCAGGTAGACCATCGAGCTGTCAAAGCAGTTCTGCGGACCGTGGATAAATTCCTCCAGCTCAAAGCTGCGCGTCACTAACGGCACCATCTCCATGAGCTTGATATCCGCTTCATTGGCGATCGGATAGAGATCGTTGGTGCCTGCCAGAAAGATGGCGGATGCCCGCAGCAGGCGGAATCGATGCTGCTGATAGTAGGTGAGCGTCTGTTCCCTGACGGCGGGAAGATGGGCGATCATCTTTTGATAATCCGCATCATATATCTCCTCTTTCTCCGCCTTGGCAAGCACCAGCGCCAGCTGCCAGCAGACAGCGACCGTGGCAGAAAAGCCGATGGTGCGATACATATACTCCTCCTGACCACAGCCCATATCAATCCAGACATCGCTCACCTCGGCGATCGGGGATGCATGCTCAGCGGTGATCGCACAGTGCATCAATCCAAGGCGTTTCACCTTTTCGATCGATTCATACACCAAGCGCGTACTGCCCCCCTGACTGATAAACACATAGAGCGCCTGATCATCCAAACGTCTCGTATAGTTGTAAAACAGATTCGGATAATACAGCTGCACTTCCAGCCCCAGCCGCTCATAGAAAGCGCGGCAGGCATGCACCGCATTATAGGAGGAACCGCTGCCGACAAACACGACGCGATGAACGTCTCTCTCCCCCAGATAAGCTTTCAGCGATGCAAACGTCTCCTCGCGCCGGTGAGCGATTCTCTCCAGCACGAAGGGGATTCTCTCAATACAATCCAATACCGTCATTTTGCTCATCTCCTTTGTCACATTCAATATACAAACAAAATCGACACGTTTCCACAGGATTATTTGCACGAGCATTCGTGCAAATGTATTCCGGCGGCGATACATTCCGCTTTTATCGACAAAGGAATTGCACGAAAATCCTCTCCATTTGCCCGTTTCTGAGGTGGCCGCCCCCCTTTTTATGTTTTCTTCTCCCTATGACAGCCCTCCCGCCTCCTCACGCCACCTAAAGGACACTGATTTTTCACAAGCCTATTTGAATAGATGAAAAAAACGGTCAGAATTGTTCCAACCGTTTCCTTTGTCTCAGCAATTTCTCATGGCATCTCGTTTTTGCATCCATGTCATCGCATACAGCTGATCTGCCTGCTCACAGATGCTGCGGATACAGCAAAGCGTCTGCCACACGCTTTGCGCTAACCCCTGCTTCAGCGCACCGGGAACCATCTCCCGCTGAAATTGTGCGAATAAAAGCTCCGCTTCCTCAATGCGCCTTGCCGCTGCCTGCACTCTGCGGACAGACGTGCTTTGACACAGCTTACCCAGCTTTCGCAAAGCATCCGCCAACGTCAGCTCCAGCTGCCTAACCATTTCCTTCGCCCGTGCATCCTCACAGCGATTTGCAAACTGTGCCACACTGCGGGCATTGTCCTTGATCGCGGCTAACGATGCGGCGATGTGCGCATAAAACGCCAGCTCCCGCGTGTCAAGGCGCGCCGCCTGCATCCGTTTTGTCAGCTCATTCACCTGATGATCGATCACATCCTTCATCCGCAAAATCCGCTGTTCCTTTTTCATCACTTTATATAGCGTTTGATATTCTTTGCCCTCCAGCATTTGAATGCAGATCTCATGCTGGTGAGCGATGGTTTCACAGAGGCTATCGACGCTGTTCCTCACTTTTTCCATTGCGCTATCCGGCTTCACAGCCATCCCTTTTCCTTTGACGCCGGCAGTGATCGATGCTTATCCGAAGTCGTAGTGCTGCCCCTTCATCACATAGAGCACATGCTCGCAGATGTTCTTGATATGATCGCCGGCGCGTTCGATATTGCGCAGCATTGCGCTGATCTCGAAGAGCTCTTGCAGGGCGTCCGCCTGATTTTCGCTGTTTTCGCTTAACAGCCGATTGCGAATATCCTTCATCTGCCGATTGATCACAGCATCCTGCTCGGGAATGGCAAAGGCCGCCTCCTCGTCCTGATCGACCATGCACTGCATCGCTTTTTCCAGCATCGTGATCATATCCTTTTCCATCGAAATCGCATAATCCGCCACGATGTCGCTGAGATGATCCTGCTTGATTAAAAACTTGGCGACATTTTTCGCATAATCGCCGATGCGCTCCAGCTCTGTGGCGATCTTGATCGTCCCGATGACCTTGCGCAGATCGCTGGCCACCGGTGCTAACAGCGCCAAGGATTCGATCGCCAGATCGTTGATCTCCTCCTCCATGTGATTGATGCGCTCATCCGCCTGAACGATCTCCAGCTCTCTCTCTCTGTTTGGCTGTGCCAGCACCTCGCATACGAGGGCATGCATGTGAATGACGCGGCTGCCCATCTTGACAAGCGTCTGTTCCATCTGTGAAAGCTTTCCATCAATACGTATCATATCCTGTCCTCCTGTTATCCAAACCTTCCGGTGATATAGTCCTCTGTACGCTGATCGCTTGGATTTTGAAAGATAACGCTCGTCTTGTCGAACTCGACGATCTCCCCCAGCAGAAAGAACGCCGTATAATCGCTGACGCGGGCTGCCTGCTGCATGTTGTGAGTGACGATGACGATGGTGTAATCCTTTTTCAGCTCTGTTGCCAGCTCCTCGATCTTATTGGTGGAGATCGGGTCTAGCGCCGAGGTCGGCTCATCCATCAAAATGACCTCCGGCTCCATGGCGATCGTGCGGGCGATGCACAAGCGCTGCTGCTGACCGCCGGATAAGCCATAGGCGCTGTCCTTGAGGCGATCCTTGACCTCGTCCCATAAAGCGGAACGCCGCAATGACTGCTCGACGATCTGATTCAGTGTCTTTTTATCCTTGATACCCTGACAGCGCGGTCCGTAGGCGATATTGTCATAGATGGACATCGGGAAAGGGTTGGGTTTTTGAAACACCATGCCGACACGGGTGCGCAGATCGACGACGTTGAGTCCGCCCTTGTAGATGTCCTTGCCTTCGATGGTGATCTCCCCCTCTACCCGGCAGCTGTCGATGAGATCGTTCATGCGGTTAAGACAGCGCAGAAAGGTGGACTTGCCGCAGCCGGATGGGCCGATCAAAGCGGTGATCGCATTCTTTTCGATCTGCATGTTCAAATCGATCAGCGCCTGTTTCTCACCGTAGAACAGGTTGAGATGATTGACTTCAAAAATGACGTTTTCCATAAACTCCTCCTAATACCAAGCCTTTGAGAATCGCTTGCTGATGAATTTCACCGCAAAATTGAGCACGAGCACAAAACATAAAATGATGATGGAGATGGCACAGGCCAGCTCGTAATTGGGCTGTTCCCCGCTCATGACACTCCAGATCTGCACAGCTAATGAAGTACCTTGGCTCAACAGTGTCGGAGAGTCGTTGATGAAAGTGCCCATCGTATAGATGAGTGCGGCAGATTCGCCGATGACTCGCCCGATACCTAACAGCACGCCGGTCAGGATGCCCGGTACGGCGCAGGGCAATACAACCTTGAAGATCGTCTGGGATTGATTGGCGCCAACGGAGAGCGATGCGTCGCGCAGATGCTGAGGAACCACTAACAGCGCTTCCTCGGTGGAGCGGATGATCGTCGGCAGCAGGATGATCGACATCGTCAAACCGCCTAACAGGATGCTGGTGGTCGTCGCGCCGAAAAGCTGTGTGATCGGAAAGAGGACGCTGACGCCCATCAGACCGAAGACGATGCTCGGCACGCCGGTCAGCGTTTCGACGCCGCTTCTCAGCAGTGCGTTAAACTTCGATTTCTTTGCATACTCATTGAGATAGATCGCCGCGGCGATGCCGATGGGAATCGCGATGGCAAGCGAAATGGCCAACAGATACAGCGTTGACAAAATCGAGCCGCGGATACCGCCGCCGGTGGTCTGAATGAACAATGAACGCACGGCGCTTGCCGTATCGAGATCGGCGATGACCTCCTGTGCGCTCTGCCCGCCGACAGCCGCCAGCTTCGTACTGCCATCCTCATCCAGATAAGAAAGACGAGACACCTGCATGCCTGCCTGCAAGGTAAACGCCTTGGGATTGGAGCGGATGCTGACATCGCTCATCTCATACAGCGGCGATTGCTCGTCGATATACTCCACCAGCACCAGCTTTTCCTTGTGCGCATTGACATGATCGACCAAAGCGATTCCCCACTTTTCGGAGAAATAGGCGTCCTCGCTGAGAGTCTGCGGCGCTTGAAAGCCGGCGGGAGAGGCATCGCTGATTAACTCCACGTTATAGTTTTGCGACCAGTAATTGCTCGTCAGCAAATCCATGTTGATGGAAGAGAAGCCCTTGCCGAAGACGAATGCAAACAGCGCGATCAGCACCACAAGGGAAATGCTGCCGGAAAGATAGGTGATCCCCTGTAACACTCCGTCATAGAATCTTCGTTTTTTCTGATTCCCCGATGTGTTTCTCATTTGTGATTCCCCACTTTCTTCTTGATCATATTCAACAATAGGTTAGAGATCAAAATGACAGCCATCAGCACCAAGCCGACAGAGAAACGGATGTCATAGTCCAGACCGCTGGTCTCCTTCAGACCGGAAAGCATCGTGCTGGTGAGCGTGCGCGTGATGTCAAAGAGATCGAAGGTCGGCCCAAACATCTTATTGCCGGCAACCATCGCCACCGCTGTCGCTTCGCCAAACGCACGTCCGATGCCTAAGATCGCCCCGGCGAAGATTCCCGATTTGGCGGCGATCAGCACCACCTTGAAGTTGGTCTGCGTCTTAGTCGCACCCAACGCGAGGCTGCCCTCTTCTAGCGATTGATCCACCGCGGCGATCGCCGTGATGGAAAGCGAGGTGATGGTGGGGAAGATCATGATGGCTAACAGCAGGATGACCGCCAGAAAGGAGTTGCCCCCGGCAGTGGAAATGCCCAATACCCCGGCGATATTCATGACGAGCACCGTGATCGCTCCCGCCGCAAATACGCCATAGACGACGGAAGGGATGCTGGCTAACAGCTCGACGATCGTCGTCATCACCTGCGCAATGCGCTTAGGCGCAATCTTCACGATGAACAAGGCGGTCAGCACACTGATCGGAAATGCGATCAGCAATGCGCCAAACGAAGTCAGCAGCGTATTGATGATGATGAAGCCGACACCGTACACTCCCTGATCCTGCCGCCACAGCGAACCGAACAGGAAATCCAGCACATTCACCTGACCGTTGGCATAGCCCGGCAGAAACGGCTGTACGCCGCGCAGAAACACGAATGCCGCAATGACGGCGATCGCACCGCCCGAAAGCACTGCCGCGATGCGAAAGATCCCTTTTAACAGCCGATCCTTTTGCATCTTGCGCTGATTCTTTTGAGGACTGATGTGCGGTCTCACTAATTTTTCCATATATTCACCCTATTCCATATCCTTATTCTTAGAAAAACCTTAGCAGCGAGGTGCTAAGGTCTTGTCAAATCCGAACACGCAAAGCGCTTATTGCAGCTGAGACCAAGCAGTCGTCTCACCACTGTAAATGCCTTTGATCTGCGCTGCGCTCAGGTTGTCCACTGCCGTGTTGTCAGCGCTTACCACCGCTACGACCGCGTCGATGCAATACTGTCCGCTGGCTAATGCGCCGCTGACATCTTCCTCATCATTCCATGTACGGGAAGCAAAGCCGATATCCGCTGCGTTGGCACCGTCTTTCTCTTCGCCCAGCGTACGCTTCACCGCATCGCTGGAGCCGCTTTGATTCATCGTGAACTGGAACTGTCCCGCTTCTGCCTGGAATGCCTCTAACGCAGCCTTCAGCGTACCCTCTACGGAAGTAGAACCTCCTGTGCGGATCGTCAGATCAGAGTTGTCCTCGTTGACGATCGGATGATTGACCCTCAATTCCTCCCAAGGCGTGCTCTTTTCCAAGTCAACGATACCGCCGGCATCCTTAATGACCTGCTGTCCCTCGGTAGAATTGCACATGTAATCGATGAAAGCCTCTACCAGCGCCTGTGTGCGCTCATCGCTGAAATCGCCGTCTGCGCGGGTGACGAACATGAACGGACGCTGCATGCCATAGCTGCCATCCAGCACCGTTTCCTCTGACGGCGTCACGCCCTCATAGTTCAGCGCTTTGATGTTGTTTGCTTCAAAATCAGTCGACAATGAGACATAGCCAAAGCCGTTGGCATCCTGTCCGACCTTTGTCGCCATATCGCCGTTGCTGTCGACGGTGACGGCGCTGTCTGTCAGCGTCTCTTCCATATCGTTGGACTTTTCAAACGCTTCGCGCGTACCGCTGGCGGCATCACGGGAATACACCGTAATCGCATCATCTCCTGTAGATCCGTTTCCGCCGCAGCCGGTGAGCGAAACGCCCATCAGACATGCGAGGGAAAGAGCTGTCAATGTTTTCATGAACTTCATCTGTTCATTCCTCCTTCAAAGTTCTTCCTCATTTACAGTTTCCATTATACAAATCGAGTATGAGATAATCTTCAACGCCTCGTTAATTGTTCCTAAAACGATGTCAAATCTATGTAAAACCCCCATGTGCGCGTAAATTACGCCTGACGGCGCAAAATCGGTGATCTTCATCCAAAGCAAAGAGATGGGAAAGCATCAAATGCGCTCGTATCACGATCGCTGCTGCTGAAAGCCTGCACAGCGCAATCCTATCAGCGAAAACAAAAAAACGAAGACCCTGCATACAGCCGCTCCCCGCTCTTGGATGAGCAGATGTGTGATCTCCGTCTTTTCTTTCTATATTATTTCACCGGCGCAGCGCTTGCATCAAACGCGAAGAACGCCGGCCTTGCCCATGGCTATAACTATGAGGCTTCCTGTGAGGATGACGCGTGCTCGATGACCTTCTTGAGCTTTTTTTCAAATTTCACTCTGGGCATCAGCACGCTGGCGCCGCATCCCAGACACTTGATGCGGATGTCCGCGCCCATGCGGATGATGCGCCACTGCTTGGACTTGTGGCAGGGATGCTCTTTCTTCATTTCGACAATATCATTCAGATCGTATTGCAGCTTCTCCATGTGCTTTGCCTCCTTCATGTGTTTGATATGCCTGCATGGTATTTTCCAGCAGCATGGCGATCGTCATCGGGCCGACGCCGCCGGGCACCGGAGTGATCGCACCGGCCTTCTCCTTGACATCGTCGAAGTCCACATCTCCACACAGCCTGCCGTTTTCATCACGGTTGATACCGACGTCGATGACAATCGCCCCCGCTTTGATCCACGACGCTTTCACCAGCTTTGCCACGCCGACCGCCGCGACGACAATGTCCCCCTCTTGACAGACATGCGCAATATCCGCAGTGCGGGAATGCGCGATCGTTACGGTCGCATGCTTTGCCAATAACAGCTGCGCGATCGGCTTGCCGACGATATTGCTGCGGCCCAGCACCACCGCGCGTTTGCCGCTGAGATCGTCAAGGCCGATGCTTTCCAGCATGCGCATGATCCCCTTTGGCGTGCAGGAGACGCTCGCGGGCTGCTGAATGAGCAGCCGTCCGACATTCATCGGATGAAAGCCGTCGACGTCCTTATCGGGATCGATCGCCAACAGCACCTGCTGCTCGTCGATATGCGCAGGCAAAGGCAGCTGCACCAGGATGCCGTCAACCTTCGGATCGGCATTGAGTGATTCGATCAGCGCCAGCAGTTCCCTTTCCGAAATGCTCTCCTCCTTGCGGATCGTCTGCGTTTGCATACCGATCGCCGCACAGGCACGCTCTTTATTGCGCACATACGTCGCGCTGGCCAAATGCTCTCCCACCAGCACCACCGCCAGCTGCGGGATGCGCTTTCCCGCTGCTTCCAGCTCGGCAATTTGACAGCGAAGCGCGTCCTTTACCGTCTGTGCGATCTGTTTCCCATCGATGATCTGCATACCCTCACTCCTTCCATCAAAGCGTATCGCTGTCTAACCATATCGTGACCGGGCCGTCATTGAGCAGCTCGATTTTCATATCAGCGCCAAAGATCCCCGTTTCCACTTGAAAGCCCAGGCGGCGCAGCTCCGCATTGAACTGCTCATACAGTCCCAGCGCCTTTTCGCCCTTCGCCGCATCGATAAAGCTCGGACGCCGCCCCTTGCGGCAGTCCGCATACAGGGTGAACTGCGAGATTGACAAAATCGCTCCCTGTACATCCGCCAGGCTGCGGTTCATCTTGCCCTGCGCATCCTCAAAGATGCGAAGGGCACTCGCCTTGGCGGCCATCTTGGCGATGACGGTCTCATCATCCTGCTCACTGCATCCGACAAACATCAAAAATCCGCGCTGAATCTGACCGGTGAGCGCTCCATCCACACGGCAGGAAGCATGGGCTACCCGCTGAATCAATACTCGCATGTTACTGTTCCTCCCTGACTAACAAGACGACGCTTTGAGCGAGCACGCCTTCCTCTCGGCCGACAAAGCCCAGCTTCTCGCCGCGTGTCGCCTTGACGGATACCTGTGAAATCGCACAGTGCAGGCAATCTGCAATATTTTGGCGCATCTTCTCGATGTAAGGCGCCAGCTTCGGCCGCTCGATCATCACCAGCGCATCCACATTGCCGATGCGATACCCGCAAGATCGCATCTTCTCATAGACGCAGGAAAGCAGATACAGCGAGCTGATGTTGTGGTAGCGGGGATCACTGTCCGGGAAATGCTTTCCCAGATCGCCTAACGCCAATGCGCCCAAGATGCTCTCCGCGATGGCATGTGTCAGTGCATCCGCATCCGAATGCCCCTGTAACCCCATGGAATGTGCGATCTCCACTCCGCCTAAGATCAGCTTTCGCCCTTGTGTCAGGGGATGAATATCGCTGGATTGTCCAATACGCAGCATGTCGATTTCCTCCTTATGGCAAACAAGGATCAACGCCTGCGCGCTTTCTCCCCCTTTGCCCTCTTTCCTCATATCCGATTCGATTACCCGTATTATACCATGCTTTGCACAAACGGACAGAACGTTTTTATCGTGGATCAAAGCTGTTTACGATGAAGTACAACATTTTTTGAATGTTTCCTTGATTTTCGCTCTCTCATGGATTTGCCTTTGGCGATTGCCGCAGCTCTTCCCATCAAAGCGTGAGGGAAGGGGAATAGGCAAAGCGATTTCCCATGGGATGCTCGTGAGCCAAAGGCTAACCACCCAATGACAGGGATAAAGATGAGGGGAGAAGGAAGTCTCGCCATCTGCGGAAAGCAGGGAAATCGGTATCTTTCAACAGGGAAGCGGCGATGATGCAATGCGTGTGAAGCGTGGCGTCGTCCATCTTTGCCAAAGCGAAAACAATGAGGCTTCACAATCCGATACTCTGCCGTTGCAGGACATCCATCTGCACGAAACGCAAAGTTATTGTCATAAACGGTTATTTTCTGCAATAAAAAACCGCCGCGCGGTTTTGTTCCTGCGGCGGCAATAATTGCTGACAGCGATTTTGTCCTCTTATCATCAGCTGATGCCATGCTCTCTGTCATGTGTGTATCGATTTTGCTTTCACTCATGGCAAAGAGAGTTCTTTTCGTCTTTGCCGTCAGGCGCTTGCTTTGTCCTTTATCGATGAATCTGTACGTCCTGATAAAATGGGTTGCCAGCAATCTCTGCCTGTTCATCAAAAAACGCTTTGCCGGCTTCCTCATCCCCTTGTAAATAATACATCAGCCAAGCCGTCACATAGCCATCCGCAGCATAGAGCATCTCTCCGTGATCGCAGTCATTTCTTCTGGCGATGACTTTGCTTACATCCTCTGTTATACCATCGTACATCATTTGCATACTATCCAGTGGTGCGATAGCGGCATCACTCTGGCCGATGGACGCAAGGATCAGCACATTGGTATGTATCGCCGCGGCATCTGATTCCCACATCAGGGCACTCGCAATATCATTCTGTGTAGCGCTCAGCAGCACCGCCGCCTGATAGGTATCCGCATGTTTTTGGTTTGTGATGGCATTGATCACGCCGATGCCTCCCTGTGAATGTCCGGTGATACCGATTCTTTCCATATCGATCTTATGGCAGAACACATTGTCTTTTCCCTCTTCTTGGTACATATTTAATAACTCCAGATACCTCACTGACATCTCTGCCGAAAAACCGTTCCATGCGTGTTCTTCTTCGGTTGCGATGGTCAGAAAGCCCCAGGAAGCGAGATGCTGCTGCAATGCGCGATAGCGCGATCCTTTCACTCCCGTACCGTTGACAAACACCACTGCGCTCAGCGGCTCCATACGCTCGATATCCTTTGGATAATAGATTTCAAACTTCTGAAAGGACATCATCGCATCCGCTTCATAATACGCCGTCTCATGCGGGCCCATGGCGAAATATTTCGCTTCTGTCTCACCGCCGGTCTGCACTTTTTCCGTGTAGTCCTCCGGTACAAAGGGCATGTGGGAAAGAACGTAGCTGCACCCTTTCCATATAAGAGAGACCGCCATCAAGAGGATCAAAATGATCGCAATCCACTTCCACCCATTCATCTTCGCCTTCTCCCTTTTTCCTTTCAGCTTTCTTCATTGGACTCACGCATGTACAGATCGAGATATTCTTCAATCGCCTGCATATATTGCAGATAGCACGCATCATCATTTTGTAATGCATGCCCCGAGTGAGGAAATTCGATATAGGTATAGGTTACGCCATTTTCCTCTAAAGCCTTGATGAGGTGTTTGGAGGAATCGAAAGGACAGATCTTGTCATACACGCCATAGGCGCATACTGTCGGTACGCTATGCTCATTCACCCAGCGATAGGCGGAGATCTCTTTGATCGCTTCCTCGTACGCCGGTGTGCCGATCATCTGCGGGCTGATTTCTTTGCCTGCCATCACGCTAAACAGCCCTGCCGCCGCTTCTTTGTTTGTATCCAATCCATAGGGCGACCAATCCTTTGCATAAAAGCTGGCCGGCCCGACTGCCTCAAATACCATTTTCACAGGGACAGGTGCGCTTTGGGCGTCTCGATATGCATACAGCAATGCGAGACATCCTCCTGCCGATCCGCCCGCAATTGCCATGCAATCGATCGGATACCCGCGTTTGCTTGCTTCTTCCACCACAGCAGGGATGCTGGATTGAATCTCCTTGGATTGTGAATACACGCTGGCTTGGGGATGCGCTTCGTCAAACAGCGTATAGTTGATTCCCGCCGCAACAAAGCCTTTGGAGCAAAGCCACTGCAACATTTCTCTGTCATCTGCTTTATCGCCCGTGGTAAACCCTCCCGCATGCAGATAGACGACCAGACCGTAAGTCTCCTTTGTGCTGTCTGCGGGAACATACAGATCAAAGGTCTGCGTGTCTTGTGTTCCATAAGAAAGATCCGTGTAGATCTCTCCCCTATCATCGTTCCACGCCACTGTATATTTTCTCATCTCTGGCGATCGGTAAGTGAGCTTAACCGCTGCCGAACCAACAAAAGATGCGATGAATACTACGATGCACAGCAGAATGAACAATCCCGTTCGCCTCCCTTTCCGCTTCCTTCTCACAGAAAATTGCCTCCAAACAACGATCCGCCGACCATCCAATTGATCAGCGCCCTCACACTCAGTCTTCCTAAGAGAATACCGGCGAGGGCAAAGGCTATTACAATCACCGCTCGTTTTTGCCATAATGCCATCCTTTGTTTTCCTCCTCTGTCGGATTGCCGTTGACAATCCATTCATTTCGCTTTATAATGACGATACACATGTATCGGCGATATAATTGTATCAGCACATAAGAGAAAGTCAACGGGAGGAACGAAAATGAGACAATCCAAAGAAACTGTATCACCAATGAGCAATGAGGGGCGCAACGCTTACGTAATCGAACATCTGCATGAAGCGCTTCTCTCCCTGCTTGCTCAAAAACCGTTGGAAAAGATTTCAATCAGTGAGCTGGTAATCGCAGCGGGCGTCGGAAGAGCTTCCTTTTATCGGAATTATCACTGCAAGGAGGATATTATAAAGGAGCATCTGCACATGCTCTTTCAAGAGTGGAGAGCCGTGTGGGAGCAATCGGCAGATGCTTTGCTAAGTGAACAGATGCGTGCCATGATCTCTCATTTTGAACATCACCGGCAGTTTTATCAGCTTCTCAGCAAAAGAGGGATGGTCTATCTGATCAAGGATGTCATCATTGAGATGTTGGACTGCAAGCCGGAACAAGACATGGCGCAGGCGTATGCAAGCGCCTTTGCCGCCTATTCGCTGTATGGCTGGATTGAGATGTGGTTTCAAAGAGGCATGCGTGAGAGTGGTGATGAGATCGCCGGATTATTTCAAGCACAGGGACTGTAAAGCGCCTCATACGCTCACTTTCGCCGGTCGAGCGCAAAAATCATTTGTATTTTCCTTAGGGATTTGTTATCATAAAGGCGGTTTAAGGGAGTAGCTGGCTCTGGGATGAGTGATTAAGTCAACATGATGATTCCAAGTTGAGGGGAATCTGGCTTAAACTGAAACAGCGAGACTTATACATGTGTTTTCATGTGTAGGTCTTTTTTTTGGGAGGAAACCTTATGTCATTATTTTCTGTGTTTTTAATCGGCGTCAGTCTCAGCATGGACGCCTTTGCGGTGTCGATCGCCAAGGGGATGTGCGCAAAAAACAACCGTCTGCGCTGCGCAATGACGCTGGCCTTTTGGTTTGGCTTATTTCAGGCGGGGATGCCGCTGATCGGATGGCTGAGCGGTTCTCTGTTTGAGTCGTTCATCACCTCGATCGACCACTGGATCGCCTTTTTACTGCTGGGCATCATTGGGCTTAACATGATCCGTGATGCGCTGAAAGAAGAGGATGAAGATGAACAGGCATGCAACCTCGCGCTGTCCCATGTCCTGCTGTTGGCGTTGGCGACCAGCATCGACGCTTTTGCCGTGGGAATCACCTTTGCCTTTTTAAAGGTTGATATTCTCGTCAGCGTGCTCATGATCGGTGTGACGACGTTTGTCCTGTGTTTTTTTGCCGTCTATCTGGGCAGTTCCTTAGGCAGCTTTTTAAAGCGGTACGCCGGAATCTTCGGGGGCGGCATGCTCATTTTGATCGGATTGAAAATCCTGATCGACCATCTGTTTCTCTCCTGATGCAAAAAAAAGGGAGACAGCAGTGCACATTCGCTGATTTGCGGCGGGAATCTTGGAATGCATGCCGCCAAGCAATGGGAACGTGCTTTCATCGCTGCCTACCACCCTGTTTCCTTATGTAATCCCATGCGGTGCATCGAATCACAGATTTTCTTTCCATCACTCGCACTAGCTGCTTACCTTCATCTCCATGGCGCAGTTGAGGGACGCTCAGCAATCTTGGCAGACAATGCACGGTCAATATAGCTGCCGATGATGGTCATGCCGTTGCGCTCGGCATAATCAGTACACTCGCGAAGCTGACCTTCAATCGATTCTTCCCGCTGACTGTCAGATGTAGGACGGATTTTGCGGACATTCAAAATAAAAAAGAATGTGGAGGTAACAGACAATGGCAAAATCATTATTTGAGGAACTGGGCGGCAAATACGAAAGGCAAGGGGATTATTTGATACCGTGCTTAACTGTACCCGCCGAAGAAGAACAGGCAATAGGCATCTGGGGGCAACGGCATTTAGATTATCTAAAACAGTACCGTAAAGTTACATACACCAATCTTCTTACAAGCGGCAGGCTAAACGCCTACCTTGCCGACATCAACAGACAGGCACAGGAACGCTTTGAAAGGCTCATAGAGGGTATGAAACAGGCACAGGGCATAACGGAACAGCTAAAGGCAGAAAACGCCTTAGAATGGACAGGATGCCTCAATAACATAAGGGCTTGTGCGAGGGAGATTGTGGAAAAGGAAATTATTTTTGCATAAACAGATGATTAGTGGCAGGGGGAAATCCTGCCGCTTTTTCTGCTTTAGTTTGTCAGCTTGACAAATAAAGGGTTAAGGAATATAATTAGATTCAGTATTATACAAGGAGTTAATAAATATGCGGCAAGGTATTCTTAAATAAACTGTCAATTTGATAGTGGGAACAAAAAGTAGCAGTCCCGTTTCACTTTTAATATGGGGCTTAGTTTTTTGTACCCAGTTTAAGAATACTTTTATCATGTAATTTTATATGCCCGAAAACATATAAGTGTTTTGGGGCTATTGGAGTTATTTACCCAGTGATAGGAGTATTTATCACTGGGTATTTTTATGCCCTTTTTTGGGTGTTGATAGGAGGAAAATCACATGAAAATAATTAACTTAGGCATTCTGGCTCACGTTGACGCAGGAAAGACAACATTAACGGAAAGTTTATTGTATACCAGTGGTGCAATTGCAGAACTAGGGAGCGTAGATGAAGGCACAACAAGGACAGATACAATGAATTTGGAGCGTCAAAGGGGAATCACTATCCAGACAGCAGTGACATCTTTTCAGTGGGAGGATGTAAAAGTCAACATTATAGATACGCCAGGCCATATGGATTTTTTGGCGGAAGTATACCGTTCTTTATCCGTATTAGACGGAGCAGTATTATTAGTTTCTGCAAAGGATGGCATACAGGCACAGACCCGTATACTGTTTCATGCACTACAGATAATGAAGATTCCGACAATTTTTTTCATCAATAAAATTGACCAAGAGGGGATTGATTTGCCAATGGTATATCGGGAAATGAAAGCAAAGCTTTCTTCGGAAATTATAGTGAAGCAAAAGGTTGGGCAGCATCCCCATATAAATGTAACGGACAATGACGATATGGAACAGTGGGATGCGGTAATTATGGGAAACGATGAACTATTAGAGAAATATATGTCAGGGAAACCGTTTAAAATGTCAGAACTGGAACAGGAAGAAAACAGGAGATTCCAAAACGGAACGTTATTTCCCGTTTATCACGGAAGCGCTAAAAACAATCTGGGGATTCGGCAGCTTATAGAAGTAATTGCCAGTAAATTTTATTCATCAACGCCTGAAGGTCAATCTGAACTATGCGGGCAGGTTTTTAAGATTGAATATTCAGAGAAAAGGCGGCGTTTTGTTTATGTGCGTATATATAGCGGAACATTGCATTTGAGGGATGTTATTAGAATATCTGAAAAAGAGAAAATAAAAATCACAGAGATGTGTGTTCCGACAAACGGTGAATTATATTCATCCGATACAGCCTGCTCTGGTGATATTGTAATTTTACCAAATGATGTTTTGCAGCTAAACAGTATTTTGGGGAACGAAATACTGTTGCCGCAGAGAAAATTTATTGAAAATCCTCTCCCTATGCTCCAAACAACGATTGCAGTAAAGAAATCTGAACAGCGGGAAATATTGCTTGGGGCACTTACAGAAATTTCAGATGGCGACCCTCTTTTAAAATATTATGTGGATACTACAACGCATGAGATTATACTTTCTTTTTTGGGGAATGTGCAGATGGAAGTCATTTGTGCCATCCTTGAGGAAAAATATCATGTGGAGGCAGAAATAAAAGAGCCTACTGTTATATATATGGAAAGACCGCTTAGAAAAGCAGAATATACCATCCACATAGAAGTCCCGCCAAATCCTTTCTGGGCTTCTGTCGGGTTGTCCATAGAGCCGCTCCCTATTGGAAGCGGAGTGCAGTATGAAAGCAGAGTTTCACTTGGATATTTAAATCAATCGTTCCAAAATGCGGTTATGGAGGGGGTTCTTTATGGCTGCGAGCAGGGGCTGTATGGATGGAAAGTGACAGACTGTAAAATCTGTTTTGAATATGGATTGTATTATAGTCCTGTAAGTACCCCCGCAGACTTTCGGCTGCTTTCCCCTATCGTATTGGAGCAGGCTTTAAAAAAAGCAGGGACAGAACTATTAGAGCCATATCTCCACTTTGAAATTTATGCACCGCAGGAATATCTCTCACGGGCGTATCATGATGCTCCAAGGTATTGTGCAGATATTGTAAGTACTCAGATAAAGAATGACGAGGTCATTCTGAAAGGAGAAATCCCTGCTAGATGTATTCAAGAATACAGGAACGATTTAACTTATTTCACAAATGGGCAGGGAGTCTGCTTGACAGAGTTAAAAGGATACCAGCCAGCTATTGGTAAATTTATTTGCCAACCCCGCCGCCCGAATAGCCGTATAGATAAGGTTCGGCATATGTTCCACAAGTTAGCTTAACAGCTTGCAAAAGTCATATAAAATGAGATTTGAAAGGATTAGAGACTAATTATGATGAAATGCGAATGGATATTGTGTCCTGTTTGTGGGAGCAAAACCCGTAATAAAATTAGGAAGGACACTGTTTTGGAGAATTATCCCCTTTATTGTCCAAAATGCAGACAAGAAAGATTGATTAAAGTTGACAACTTGAAGATAACTGTCATCAAAGAGCCAGACGCTTAAGACGCAGAGCCGATGAAATTGTGGAACAATTCACGAATCATCGGCTCTTTTTGTTTCGTATTTGAAAGAACAAACTCACCAAATAAAAAAAACGATATTCGGGTGGGTTATTTTGTTATACCCTAAATTACCCTCTGAATTTGTTTTTAAATTTGGAGGGATTTTTTTATGTCCTTTTTTCGGGCAGTTATCTATCTGCTCATACGAAGCAAAATTTATCAATACATAGCATATCAGAGAACGGCAGGAAACCAGTTAAAAAAATTTCTGCCAGTGCAACGGTACTTCTCACCTTGAAAGTAGAAGTACAATCTCCATACAATAGAATTACTATTTCCTATAACCGTAAAGGTCACAGAGCCTTTGCGGTTTTTCTTTTGTCGATTTTTGTTGGAAAGTGCCGTAGGGCTGTTTCTGATATGCGGTGTCGTTCTCCGCCTCTCCATCTGGATTTTTTACATTTCAAAAATTCAGATGGGAGGTATTTATGGTGAAATATGCACCAAGAAAGGTATATATCAGAGAAAGTGGCGGCTATGTGGAATTATCCTACACGGAGTTCTGCCGTTGCAGGGAATCCGACCAGACCTATATGGACAAGCTGTTTATCCCCATTCAAGGCTGTCTGCTTGAAGTCGTGAGGGAGCAATACACAGACTTCTACCGTGACAAGGAACGGTGGCGTTATCTGCAAAAATTAGATACAAAGAATAGACTGCTATCTCTCGACGGATTTACGGACAGCGAGGGGAATCCTCTGGACTTTATCACTGATGAAGCGGTGGACATTGCAGAAACCGTTGTCAATGCGGTCATGGTGGACAGGCTGAAAGCCGCCCTGCCTTTGCTGTCGGATAGTGAACAGGAGCTGATACAGGCAATCTTTTTTGACGGACTTTCCGAGCGTGAAGTCGGGGCGAGGTTGGGCATAACCCAGAGCGTTGTAAACAAACGCAAAGCCAGAATCCTAATAAAACTAAGAAAGATAATAGAAAATTAAAATTTAAGGCGTTCAGCCCCCTTGTTTTTTCCTTTGGGAAGATGAGGGGGCTTTTCTCTGCCCTCTCAATCAATTCTGATTGGAGGAAGTAAGAATGGCATACAACCACGGACGGGAGGACAGGAAATGGCGTATCTGGAAAGAAGCGGAGGAAAAGCTGCTGCGTGAGTGCGGCGTTGATGAAGCGACCATTGAGCAGATACGCATGGCGGACAGGGCAGACTTCAATTCCAACAGGCGGTTTTACCGATGGACGAATGACGTTGCGGAATATCTTGAGGACATGGCAGGCAGGGAGCGGCAGGCGGAAGTGGGTACGGTTGCGGAGTTACTGGAAGAGATTGAGAGCGAAAATCTCTATCAAGTATTAGTCACGGTGGACGGGCGTACCTTGAAAATCGTCCTGCTGAAAATGCAGGGGTATTCCACAAAGGAGATTGCCCCGCTTGTGCATTTGACGACTGGTGCCATCTATGCGAGGTTAGACCATCTGCGGAAGAAGCTGCGGAAAATTTTATAGCTTCTAAAACAGCCTGCCATCCTGCGGGCTACTGGGTGAGGGATGGAAATCCCCTCACTCATTTTTTGCAGGAGGACAACAGGATGGCATACAGGGTTAAGGCATACACGCTTCGGGAGGAATCCACGGAAAGCGGCACAAGGTATTTTATCAGCTTTAAGGACGGGCAGGGCAAATCCCACGAGTTGGAAGTGTCGGAACAGTTCTTTATGGAGTTTCGGCAGATGGAGCGCAGGAACAGGAATCTTTTCTAATGGGACGAGCGGCACAGGGAGTTTAACGAGGTATGGGACGAAACCCTTTACAGACGGGCGTTGCGTGTGCCTAAGAGCCTTGATGAACGCATGGTTGAGGAAGAACGGAATGAAACGCTCTATAAGGCGGTTGGGAGCCTTCCAGAGATACAAAGGCGGCGTTTCCTGCTCTACTACGAGTATGAGTTCAATTTTTACCAAATCGCCGCTATGGAGCATTGCACCGCTTCGGCAATACAGAAATCTGTTGCGATTGCAAAGGAGAAAGTAAAGGCGGAAATTGAAGAAATATCTCCAACCGTGACCGACACCGCCCGAAAAAGAAATCTGTTTTTTATTTGTGTGGGATTGGCGGCATTACATACTCTCACTTTTTTCCGTGGGAGTAAATCTATTTTTAAGGAGGTCAACGCCTATGTGCAACGAAAACAAAGACACCGCCCGAAAGGAGGAAAGCCATGCAGAAGTTACAGACAGTCAACGCCGAAACGCTCCTTTATGAACCGCTTGAGAAACCATCCTTTGTGGTGGACAGCCTTATCCCGACAGGCTTATCGCTGTTCTGCGGCTCACAGAAGATAGGCAAAAGCTGGCTCATGCTGAAGCTATGCTTATGCGTGTCGCAGGGAATCCCTTTATGGGATATGCCGACAATGGAGGGCGATGTGCTTTACCTCTGCCTTGAGGACACGTTCTGCCGCATACAGGACAGGTTATTTCGTTTGACGGACGAAGCAAGCGGGCGGCTCCACTTTGCCGTGGCAAGCTGCAAGCTGTCAGACGGTCTTATCGTGCAGCTTGAAGATTATCTGAAAGATTACCCAGACAGCAGGCTCATTGTCATTGATACCTTGCAGAAAGTCCGTACAGCTTCAAAAGACAATGCCTATGCAAGCGACTATGGGGACATCTCCCTCATCAAAGACTTTGCCGACAGGCACTCTCTGGCGGTCATTGTCGTACACCACATCCGAAAGCAGAATGACAGCGACGTGTTCAACAAGGTGTCTGGGACGACAGGATTAACGGGGAGTGCGGACGCTACCTTTGTTCTGGAAAAGGAGAAACGTGCGTCTGACACCGCCAAGCTGTATGTGACGGGCAGGGACACGCCTTATCAGGAATACACGCTGCGTTTCCGTGATTGCCGTTGGGAGCTTGTGGAGCGGAAAACGCAGGAGCAGCTTGCGAAAGAAACGATACCAGATGTCCTTTTTCGGTTGGTGGATTTTATGAGGGATAAGGAAGAATGGATAGGCACGGCAACGGAACTGTTAGCCGCTATGGGGGAAACGGAAACCATACCCACGGTGATTACGAAATGGCTGAATGAATACCGCACCACATTTTTAAGCGAGAACCGTATCTGCTACCAGTACAGCCGCAGGAAAGACGGCAGGCGGATTGCCCTTGCAAGGAGGGCGGGTGACAGCGGTGATGGTGGTGACAGCGATATTAGGATACCCCCCTGTTACTGTCATTGACGCTTAAAGCCATGTAAAGCTGGCGGCTCTGCCCTGCGGGTGACAGCAGTGACGGTGGTGACAGTGATTTTAGGATACCCTGCCGCTGTCATCCCTACGGGAGAACACCCCGTAAACGCAAAATGCAGGCGTGAGATTTACTCGCCCTTTTCGGTCGTGTAAAACCACCCCTGCGGTCAGAAAAATCATTCCGATTTTTCCGACTGCGTTTACAGGGTGTAACACACTACACTTTGCCCTGCAAAGTCGTGTGCCAGACGTTCCCTCTGGACTCCCTTAAGGCAGGGCTGTGCCCTGCTATCCTACGCCTTACGGCTTCGGATAAAAGAATGGCGGCATGACGGTGACGGCTCTTGCGAGGGGGGTATCCCAAAAACACCGTCATCATCGACATGACCGTCATGCAGGGGGTGAGGGTGACAGTTGCGGCAGTCGGCAGGGGGTATCCCAAAACTGCTGTCACCACCGTCACCGCTGTCACCCCAAAGGACGGTCACCCGCCGAAAGAAAGGAGGAATCCGCCTATGCCTTATGCAATCCTGCGTTTCCAGAAACGAAAAGCGGGCGGCGTTGCGGCTTGTGAACGCCACAACGAGCGGAAGAAAGAAGCCTACAAAAGCAACCCAGATATAGATATGGAACGCTCTAAAAACAATTACCATCTCATAGCACCACCAAAGTACACCTACAAGAAAGAGATTAACCGCATGGTAGCCGAAGCGGGGTGCAGGACAAGGAAAGACAGCGTGATGATGGTGGAAACGCTCATCACAGCTTCACCAGAATTTATGAACCAGTTACCGCCCGAAGAACAAAAAGCGTATTTCCAGACGGCTCTTGACTTCATTTCGGAGCGTGTTGGAAAGCAGAATATCCTCTCCGCTGTCGTCCATATGGACGAGAGAACGCCCCATATGCACCTCTGCTTTGTGCCGATTACGCCAGACAATAAGCTGTCAGCGAAAGCTATCTTAGGCAACCAGAAATCATTATCCGAGTGGCAGACCGCCTACCATGAGCGGATGTCCTCACGGTGGAATCAGCTTGAACGGGGGCAGTCCTCAATGGAAACCAAGCGGAAACACGTCCCCACATGGCTCTATAAATTAGGCGGCAGGCTTGATAAACAGTATGAAGAAATCGTGTCTGCCCTATCCGACATCAACGCCTTTAACGCAGGGAAGAAAAGGGATAAAGCGTTAGATTTACTCTCTGCATGGCTGCCAGACGTGGAGAAATTCTCTAAGGAAATCGGGAAACAGCAGGCGTATATCGACAGTTTGAAAGAGAGAATTGGGCAGGAATCAGACTATGCGGGGCGTATGCGTGATGAAAAGTACGAGCAGGAACTAAAGGTGCAGAAAGCGAATCAGAAGATATTTGAATTGCAGAGAACCAACGAGCAGATGGGGCGGCTGCTGTCAAAAATACCGCCCGAAGTGTTGGAAGAATTGCAGAAAAATCATAGAAGCAGAGCGAAAGAAAGGTAGATATGTGAATGAAGAAACAGGATTTTAAGGTGTTAAAGACCAAAGACTTGTACCCGTTCCCCGACAATCCGTTTCATGTGGCAGAAGATGAAACACTGTCAGAGTTAGCGGAAAGCATCAAGGAATTTGGCATTGTCACGCCGATAATCACACGCCCGAAAGAGGACGGGGACGGTTATGAAGTGATTGCAGGACAGCGGCGTGTCCGTGCTTCTGAACTTGCAGGGATAAATACCGTGCCTGCGTTTGTCCTGCCCTTAGACCGTGACCGAGCCATCATCACCCTTGTAGACAGCAATTTGCAGCGTGAGAATATCCTGCCATCGGAGCGGGCGTTTGCTTACAAGATGAAATCCGAAGCCATGAAGCGGCAGGGTTTCCGCACAGACTTAACCTCGTCACAAGTTGTGACGAAGTTGCGGACGGACGACAAGGTGGCACAGGGCTTCGGCGTGGGCAGGATGACCGTGCAGCGTTTTATCCGCCTGACGGAACTGATACCGCCGATTTTGCAGATGGTGGACGAGGGGAAAATCGCCCTCACGCCTGCGGTGGAACTGTCCTTCTTGAAGAAAGACGAGCAGGAAAACCTCTTTGCCACGATGGAGAGCGAAGAAGCAACGCCCTCACTCTCACAGGCACAGCGGATGAAACAGTTAAGCCAGAGCGGGCGGCTTGACATGGATACGATATTTGCGATTATGACGGAGGAAAAGGGCAACCAGAAAGAAACCTTGAAAATCAACACAAGCAAGCTGAAAAAATACTTTCCGAAGAACACAACGCCGAAGCAGATGGAGGAAACCATCATCAAACTTTTGGAGCGTGAGTTGCAGAGGAAACGCAACCGTGACAGCCGCTAATCTTCTTTTTTCGGGAAGTAAATACAGAGAGTTGAGGTATGGAGAATGAGAGAAATCCAGTATGAAATCGTAAAGGAAATCGCAGTATTGTCTACGGGCGACAGTGGCTACACAAAGGAAATCAATCTCATTTCATGGAATGGGAAAGAGCCGAAGTATGACATCCGCAGCTTTTCCCCGAACCGTGAAAAGTGCGGCAAGGGAATCACGCTGAACGCTGATGAAGCGGCGGCACTCCTTAAAGCATTACAGAAAGAATTAAACAGCGAGGATTAATGGTATCTGATTGGCAGGGCGGGGACATTTCCAAACTCTTCCCTGCCCTGTCTGGAAAGGAAGATTTAAGTATGGGCGAGGATAAGAAAGCAGATAAAAAGAGAAAGCGTATCGTGCCAAAAGCACCAGTGCAGATGATAATCAGCCGTGAATATGTCGGCACACAGACCGTTACAGAAGCGTTTGTCCCGATTATCTCCGAGGATATTCGGAAGAAGATTGCCGAGGGCGACACCTTCGACAATGAGGGGCTGTCCGCTTAGAATGTACGCAATGGGACATGAAAACAGATAGGACAGATACGGAGGTTTTACAGTATGGCAGGAATCAAAGAAGAAAAGAAAATCTATTTAGTCGGCATTTATTGCCGCTTATCTAAAGACGATGGTACGGATAACGAGAGTGCGAGCATTGCGACACAGAAATCCATCATCACGGATTATGTGAAAAAGCAGGGATGGCACATAGCAAAAACGTATGTGGACGATGGTTATTCTGGTACAAATTTCCAAAGACCAAGTTTCCAGAATATGATAAAAGACATTGAAAGCGGTCTGATAAACTGCGTGATTACGAAAGATTTATCCCGTCTGGGGAGAAACTATCTTGATTGTGGGTTATATCTGGAAGTTTTCTTCCCAGAGCATAACGTGAGGTATATAGCGGTCAATGACGGCGTAGATACCTTGAATAAATCTGCTATGGACATCACGCCTTTCCGCAACATTTTAAACGAAATGTATGCCGCTGACATATCTGTTAAGATAAAATCGGCATATCGGGCGAGGTTTCAACAGGGGAAATTCATGGGAACTACCGCCCCTTATGGCTATATCAAAGACCCTGCCGACCACAACCATCTGCTGATAGATGATAAAGTGGCACATGTTGTAAAAGAGATATTCGACCTTGCATTAAAAGGGAATGGAGTTGCCAAAATTTGCAGACATCTTAATAAACAGCATATCCTACGCCCTGCCGCTTATGCGGCGGAGCGTGGCGAAACAGGCTTTGAACGTCATTTTGAGGGGAACGAGGACAAACGCTATATTTGGAGTGGGAACAGCGTGAGGAGCATTTTAAGAAGCCCGATATATGCGGGAAATCTTGTAGGCTACAAACGGATTGCCGCCAATATGAAAAGCAAGAAACGCCCCTCTAAGCTGCCCGAAGAATGGGAAGTGATACCCAATACCCATGAGGGAATAGTCACGCAGGAGGAATTTGATATTGTCCAACAGCTTATTACAAGTCGTAGGCTTCCACAGAACAAGGGAGGATTTGTAAATATTTTTGCAGGCGTTATCAAGTGTGTGGACTGCGGATGTGCTCTGCGGGCAATGAACGTACACAGGAGGAAACGCCCAGAGATTATCGACTGTGTACAGTATTCATGTAATAATTATGCAAGAAACGGAAGAAGCGAGTGTAGTGCCCACAATATAGAAGCAAGGGATTTATTCAATGCCGTTCTTGCCGACATCAACTGTTTTGCGGATATGGCAGTGAATGATGAAAAGGCGGTCAGGGCCATAGAAAAGCGGCTCACGGAAACAGACCAGAGCAGGGCGAAAGCATTAGAGAAAGAACGTAAGAAGCTGAACAAACGCCTTGCGGAACTGGACAGGCTGTTTTCCTCTCTCTACGAGGATAAGGTCATGGAGCGTATTACCGAGCGGAATTTTGAGATGATGTCGGGGAAATACCAGAAAGAGCAGCTTGAAATTGAAGCAAGGCTGAAAGAGGTGACGGAAACTCTTAATGAAAGCTACGAGAAATCACGGGGAATCCGTGACTTCCTCGCCCTTATCCGAAATTATCAAGGCTTAAAAGAACTGGATGCAACAGTTATAAACGCACTCATAGACAAGATACTTGTTTCGGAGCGTGAGAAGATGGCAGACGGAACAGTGAAGCAGGAAATCAAGATTTACTATAAATTCATCGGCTTTGTCGATGAATTACATATCATACCTACAAAACGGTGGGCAGCAATGCCCGCTAAAAATTGTACGGTGTGCGGCGTTGAATATGTCCCGGGCTCTGGTGCATCAAGGTATTGTCCTGCTTGTGCCAAGAAGATACGGAGGGAGAAATCAAACGAGAGCAAACGCAGGAGCAGAGAACAGAAAAGGATAGCATGTATGAACTGTCCGCAAAAAATGACCGACTGAGGAATAGCGGGCATAGTGATCATATCATAGATTACTGTGTTCTTCTTCATCACCTGCACCGCTTTCCAGCGCAAGCTCGGTCAGTTCACGCAACTTGTTTTGCAGCAGTTGCTTGTCAGGCAGATGCAGTGTATAATCTGCAACCATTGTGGGGGACATGGCTCTGCTGAGTGCGTATTCAACGACGGTATCATCCTTGCCTGTGCAGAGAATCAAACCGACGCTTGGATTTTCGTTTGGCTTTCTTACATTACGATCAAGGGCTTCCAAATAGAAATTGAGCTGTCCCATGTGCTCCGGGCGAAACACATCAATCTTCAATTCGATTGCCACAAGACAGGTCAGAGCGCGGTTGTAGAATAACAAGTCAATGAAGAAATCGGTGTTACCAACCTGAACGCGGTATTCCTCACCAACAAAAGTAAAATCGTGCCCAAATTCCAAAATGAAATCCTTCAAGTGGGAAACAATTTGACGGCGCAAATCCTTTTCCCTATACGGCTCGTTGAGATCGAGAAATTCAAACACATAGGAATCACGCAGTGCAGCCAATCCTCCGTTTCCTGCGATCAATTCCTTGTGCTTTGTATCGGAAAGCACAGTGCGCTCATAGAGCATACTACCGATTTGACGATCCAGTTCACGCTTTGTATAACGGTTGGCAATACACAGACGCAGATAAAATTCGCGGGCTTCATCGGTTTTGCATCCTGTCATAATCAGCAGATTATTCGTCCATGGAATTTCTCTCACCAGTGGTGAGAGTTTTTCGTTGTCACAGTAGGTTTCATAAAACTGCTTCATGCGCCAGATATTCTGTGCCGAGAAGCCTTTCACAGTCGGATAATGGGTTTGCAGAAATGCAGAAAAATCCGCAACGATGCTCTTGCCCCAGCCGCCGTCTTTCACTCTTTTGCTGACATACGCGCCGATTTCCCAGTACATCTGAATCAGTTCCGCATTGACCGCTTTCATTGCTCGGGTGCGGGCGTTGTCGATGATAGAAATAATTTCATCAAACTGTCCCGTTTTCGGGGTTAATTCCTTGCTCATGGTTTCACCTCCCCAAGCATTTGTATCAGCGCTTTCTTTAGTTTATCATTCATTGGAGAAGTCGGATCAAAGCACATCTCCACAAACTGTGTAAGCTTTGGATTATCCTCACCAATCGGAGGCTTCGCCTGATACAGCTTGCCCTACGGTTCATCGCACCGGGCGAAGATATAATCCATCGAAACATCAAAATAATCCACATATTTCCGCAGAAGCTCCACGGTTGGTGTCGCCTGTCCGTTTTCATATCGGTTGATGCTGGACTGCGTAGAGCCGATCACATCGGCAAATTTCGCCTGAGAGAGTCCGATACTCTCGCGTAGGGAACGCAGTCTGTTACCCAGTTGTTTCATCAAAAACAATCTCCTTTTGGAGTTAAACATAGTGTTATCAAAATCCGAGCTAAAGTCAACCCGGATTTTGAAATAGACGATTCAGCTTTTAATATTTAGAAGCATACCGGGCTTACATCACATGCGGCAAATGACTGCCCACTCACTTTAGTGCTCACCGTCAAAAGTTCCTCATTCTTGCTCCAAGCGATCAATCAGGGGAAGAAGCTCGCTCATATTTAACAGCACCGCATCACAGCCGGCCTGCAAATACTCCTCTTTCAGCCGCGCCAGCAGCGCATCGCGCTCTGCGTCCGACAGCGCCGCATACTCCTCTTGTGTCAGCCCCATCAGCGAGCTGCCCTCTAAGATACCTACGGTGATCACACCGGCATGCACGCCCTCCAAAACATCCGAGATCGTATCGCCGACCTTGATCACGCGGCGTACATCCGTCAGCTGTAAGCGTTTCATGTTCTCGAAGATCATATATGGATACGGACGTCCCATGTTATTGACGCTGTTAGGCGTAATCCAATAATCCGGCGCATATCCGTTTTCCTTTGCTTTCTTCGTGACGATCGCCATCATCTCATCCGTATAGCCCGTCGTGGAACCGATCTTGATACCGCGTGCACGCAGTGCGGCAACCGCCTCCTTTACGTGAGGCTTCACCTGTGCATATTGATGCAGAATCCCTAACAGCATCTCCGTAAAGCGATCGTGCATCTCATCTACATCCCGATCATTCCATTCCCGCTGATAGCGTTCCACCCATTGCGCATGGATGCGGGGCATCGACAGCATCGTCTTGATGTGATCCCATTTCAGCATTCCCATCGGCTTGCGTGTCTCCTCCATGCTCACCTCGATGCCATACGCCCGAAAGATCTCTATAAATGCCTGTACCGGGGCAAAGCAGCCGTCATCTACCGTCGTACCGGCCCAGTCAAAAATAACGCCTTCAATCTTCATTGCTTCCTCCATTCTCCCACACTTTTCCATGCGGGCACACTCTCATTTCCTGTTTCTGCTTGATTCAACACTTCCCATTGTGCATCCGCTTCCCTTTGCAAGGAATGCCCTTTCCATGCGAACGCTTTGTTTCGCGCGCTTTTCACAACAGACAATGCACACAGCTCTCTTGCATCGTTTATCTGTGCAAACACAAAGCCCATGCTTTCTCTAGGCGTGCTGTTGCTGCGCCAGATACGCCTTCATGATCGCCGTCAGCCGTTCAATATCCGCTTCGTAAATCTCGCCGATGACGCCGATGCGAAACGTGTCCTGATCGGTCAGCTTTCCCGGATAGATCGCATAGCCGCGCTCTTTGATATAAGCGTACATATCGCTGAAATCGATCTGCATCCCCTTTGGATACAGGAATGTCGCGATGATCGGCCCCTGCCATTTCTCATCTACATACAGACGAAAGCCCAGCTCGCTGAAATTCTTCACCAACAGGTCCATATTGTGCTGATATCGCGCATGTCTGGTTGCGATGCCGCCTTCCTCCTCCAGCTCCTTCATCGCCTGTGCAAAGGCGCGCACCACATGTGTCGGGGAGGTATAGCGCCACTTTCCGTCCTTCTCCATCCCTGCCCACTGATCATAAAGATCTAAAGACAGAGAGCGCGCATTGCCCTTGGAGGCAATCAGCAGTTCACGCTTCGCAATGATGAATGAAAATCCGGGTACCCCCTGAATGCACTTGTTCGCCGAGCTGATCAAAAAGTCGATTCCCCACGCTTTCGTATCAATCTCCACGCCGCCAAAGCTGCTCATCGCATCGACGATGAAAACCTTGTCAAAGCGCTTCGCCAACGCGCCGACAGAGCGAATTTCATTGAGGATGCCGCTGGTCGTCTCACTGTGAATCATCGCGATATGCGTAATCTGCGGATTCTGCATCAACGCCTCTTTCGCTTGGTTCACATCCGGAGTCTGATCATACGGGAACTGCAAATGAATGCAGTCGATGTGGTGATAGCTACACATCTTGGCGATCCGCTCCCCATAAGCGCCGTTGCTCAGCAACAGGAGCGTACCGTCACGGGGGATGATACTGCTGATCACACTCTCCACGCCAAAGGTGCCTGAGCCCTGCATCAGTACGGCGGTGTATTCCTCCTCATCCACGCGGGCAAGCCGCAGCAATCCGCGGCGAATCTGCTGGGTAATCTGTTTGTAATCATCGTCCCATGTACAATAGTCGAACATCATCGTCTGCTTCACCGTATCGCTGGTCGTCAGCGGTCCCGGCGTTAACAGCTTATAATTTTTCATATGAATACCTCACTCTCTGTCTAATTATATCACACGATGGAAAAAGCGACGCCGGTTTTCACCGGCATCTTTTATTTACAAGCCTCACTGAGCTCTTGATGATGCTTCAGTAATTCGACGCTCAGCGGCTCGCTGAAGACCTTTTCATTGGCGGATTTATTGGCGGCATCCTGTGTCTCCCCCTCATACAGCGCCACCGGATATGTCTCTAACAGCTGCGGGCGTGCCTGTTGTACCATGACTTTAGACATCTCCATCGCTTTTGGATTGGTATCGGCACCCTTATCCACCACGGCGACGCTCTCCGTCAGTGTGAAAGTACCCTCGCTTGGATCGATATAATCAATCGGCAAGCCCTGCGCTTGATCGCTCACCGCCTGATGACGCAGACCGAAGCCGATCGCAACCTCACCGGCACGCACCTTTTTCAGCGGTGCGGAACCGGAATCCTCGATGTGATCCTGTGCATTCGCATAGATTCCCTTGAGTACCTCCTGTGCGCCCGCTTCTCCATATTCGCTGACGATAGCCTGAATGAGCAGCCATGCCGTAGACGAGCTTTGAATGTCCGTAACGGAGATGAACCCCTCATATACCGGGTCTGCCAAGTCCTTGATCGAGGCTGGCATCGGCAGATTGTTTTCTTCCATCATCTGCGTATTGACGAAGATCGCTCCCTCCTGCGCGGTGATCGGATTGTAAAAACCCGGGGTGTCGCTCAGCGTGGGAAGCTCATACTCCAGCGGCAAGAACATCTGCTGTTCCTCTTGTGCGCTGTCAAGATAAAACGAGCTCATCGTCACTATATCCGCTTCGATCGCCGTCCCTTCCGCTAACAGCTTGCCACCCAGCTCGCTGGTACCGAAGGTCTGAAACAGATACTGCCCCTCATAGCCGTTGGCATCCAAAGCGGCTTTCATCGCTTCCACAGCCTCATCATCCGCATTGGAATAGATGATGACCTGTTCCTGCTGGGCGCCCGGTGCGCCGACACATCCGCTGAGCAAGGCTAGTCCTAACATGGCACTGCATGCGATTTTACTAAACTTTTTCATACGTTTTCTCTCTCCTTTTTCCATAAGCCGCACAAAGCAGCTTCACAAACAAATTGGCAAATAATATAAACAGTGACAGAACAAAGATCTCATTGAATTTGGCAAAGTATTGCAGCTCCTTGATCTTTGTCGTAACGACCATCGTCCGCGCACCGGCGATGAAGATGATCGCGCTGACGGTCACCATCGAATTGACAAAGTAATAGGCGAAGACCTCAATCAATGAGGATAAGGCGTTTGGAGTGATCACCCGCACGATCGTTTTCAGCCAAGTATCGCCCAAGAGCTTTCCGCTCGTTTCAAAGGACGCGTTCATCTTGCCTAGTGTCTCTTTCATCATGAGATAGGGTGTAGAGAAGAAATGGACGACATTGCACAGCACCATCAGCGCTAACGTATTCTGCAAGGGCGTCTTGGTGAAGACAAACAGATAGGCGATACCGATGACCATGCCGGGAATCGTGTTGGTAATCAAAGCGAAGGAATCGATCAGATGGCGCAGGCGATGATGCAGGCGGCTGCGTTTGGAAACCAAAGCCCCGCCATAGGCAAGCAACGTTCCCGCTAACGAAGTGCACAGCGCCATTAACAAAGTGTTCTTGATGACGCTGACCAGCGTCTCATCGCCAAACACCGCTTGGACGTGGCTCCATGTAAAGGTGATTTGATAAGGCCACTGCGAGATGAAAGGCAGTAAGAAGATGACCGCAAAGACGGATAACAGAGCGATCAGGATGGCAATGCTGCAAGTGCCGCACAGAAGATCGCGCGCTTTGCTTTTCGGCATGCACACCTGTGAGACGTGCTGATAGCGAATGTCATAGCGTTCCATATAGCGCATGAGCAGGATGCTGATGATCGAAGGGACAAGCATCACCATGGCGATGATGGAGCCCTTGGCAAAATCCGGTATGCTGCCCAGCATGTAGGAGTACAGCAGTGAGGCAATCACCTCATAGCTGCCGCCGACCGAAGCCGGAATGCCAAAGTCGGTAAACGACAGAAAGAAGGACTGAATCCATGCGATCGTCAGAGTGCCCAACAGCGGACGAAGCACCGTGGTGGTAAAGCGGCGCAGCGCCCCGTCCTGCATCAGCCGCGAGACGGTGACATATCTTTGATCGATCTGTTTCATCGCATTGTTGACGAGCAGAAAGGCGATCGGCAGCGTGTAGATCACATAGCCCAGCAATATTCCCCAAAAGCCGTAAACATCAAAGAACTGAAAGCCAGCCAAACGAGTCAGCAGCCCCTGCTTGCCAAAAGAATAGATGATCGCAAAGCCATAGGTGATCGTCGGCAGCAGCATCGGCACGCTCGCCGCCAGTGTGATGACGCGCTTCCATCCGCTTCGCACATTGGTGAAGTGAACGGTGTATGCGAGCAAAAACGCCAGCGCTACGCTGATCAAGGCGGTGCATGAAGACACGAGCAGGCTGTTGACAAGCGCTGTTTGAAAAGCAGGGGAAGCGAAAATTTCCGCATACCCACCTAACGTGAACCCACCCGCCTCACCACTGAAGGAACGCCACAGCAGCGAGATGAGCGGTACGAACAGAAAGACGAGAAACAGCAGCGCAATCGCAGCCAGTATGACACGGTATTCCTTCGCGCGCTCTCTCATGCACGGCTCCTCTCCTCTTGGGAAAACAGCTGATAGATGTTGGAGCGTTTGATTTCCAGCTGCCGCAGGATGAAGGCTTTGACAAAATCATCGGATGGATGGCGGATGATCTCCTGCGGCGGGGCAAACTGAGCGATGGCTCCCTCGTTGATGATCAGCACCCGATCGCTGAGCGTCAGCGCCTCCTCCGGATCGTGAGTGACGATGATCGTCGTCAAATGCAGCTCCTTGGCAATGCGGCGGATGCGTTCCTTGATGGATTCCTTGATGACCCCATCCAGCGCGCTGAGCGGTTCATCCAACAGCAGGATGTTTGGTTTCATCACCAGCGTTCTGGCTAAAGCGACACGCTGTTTCTGACCGCCGGAAAGCTGATCGATGCGCTTTTCTAAATGCGGACGCAGTCCCAGCAGCTCGATGAGCTCGTCCACTTCCTCCTTGGAGCACAGCAGCGGCTTGTTGCGCAGTCCGTAGACGATGTTTTGATAGGCGCTGAGATTAGGAAACAGCGCATAATCCTGAAAGACGATGTTGAAGTTTCTGCGCTCCATCGCCAGATGGGTTATGTCACTGTGCTTGTAGTTGATCCTGCCGCCATCCGGGGCATGTATTCCTAAAATCAGGTTGAGCAGCGTCGTCTTGCCGCTGCCGCTGGGTCCCAGAATGGAGACGATCTCCCCTTCTTCGATTTTCAGAGAAATGTCATTGAGCACATGGCTGTTACCAAATGACTTACGCAGATGTTGTAATTCCAGCATGCGTTTCACTCCTTGCTTTGCGAGACTCATATTAACCGCGGAAAAAGTGAAAAACAAGGGGATTAACAGCCATTTGACAATATTTGAAACAGGCTTGCGATAGGTAAAATTCACGTTAGCGCAAGGGGGTTTTACCTCTTTTTTGCATAGGAAAACGGATGTCGTACAGCGTTTTTACAAAACGGACGACAGTTTGACGGCGTTTTTACAAAAACGACGCTTCCATGGAAAGAAAAGCGGTATTTACAAGAGTATGCACGCTCGCTCACAGGATGGCGGACAACGTGTTCAACCATAGGAACAGCCTTGCGATTTGACGGCGTTTTTACAAATAGTTCCCACCCGTTGAGCTGAAAACGGCACTCACAAATGCGAAACAAGAAAAAAACGGCTCTGCCTAGAAACGTGCGATGGGTTTCCCCTGTCATCGCACTTTGCTTTCCGTTTTACAAAACCGTTTTTCATTCTTTAATTTAATTCATGATACTGTTTGTAGATCTCATTTTTAGAGAGTCCTCTCTCACGGGCAACGCGCTTGATCGCCTCGTTGGTCGTCATACCCTCGCTGATGTAGCCTTGGATGTGCTCCTTGAGCAGGGGCATCACCTGTGTGACGTCGCGTTCATGCTCCTGTTTGCAGCCTTCGATGATGACGACCATCTCGCCCTTGCGCAAAGCCGCCGCGCTTTTGACTTCGTTGATTGTACCGCGCAAAAACTCCTCGTGCTTCTTCGTCAGCTCTCGTGCCAAGCACATCTGCCGCTCTCCCAATACGCTCAAGCAGTTTTCCAGCATCTTCTCTATGCGATGAGGCGCTTCATAGAATACGAGCGTCATCGGATAGTGCTTCAGCGTTTGCAAAGCGCGCAGGCGCTGATGCTCGCCGCTGGGTAAAAATCCGTAAAAGAGAAAGGGCTGGGGCGATATGCCGCTGGCAACTAACGCGTTAAGCATGGCGTTTGCCCCGGAAACGGGAACGACCGGAAATCCGGCGGCGATCACCGCCCGCACCAGCTCGCTGCCCGGATCGCTGATCAGCGGATAGCCGGCGTCGCTGACGATGGCAACGCTTTTGCCTTCCTCCAACAAAGCGACAATGCCCTTGCTACTGGCGTCTTCGTTAAATTTATGGTGGGCGATCAGATGGGTTTCAATCTGAAAGTGGGAGAGCAGCTTTCCCGTGTTGCGGGTATCCTCCGCCGCGATGACGTCCACCTGCGTCAAGATTTCTTTTGCTCTGGGCGTCAGCTCGCTCAGATTGCCGATCGGGGTGGCGACGATATACAATGTTGGCCCCTCTGCCGCAAAGCTTTTCTGCTGATTCATCGTCTACCGTCCGGAAAAATCGATGTCCGGCCACAGTTCCTTGAATTCGAGGAACTGCACATCCTCCTTGTTTTCGATCTTTGCCTGCTGTAACAGGACATTCATGCTCGTCACCCGGTATTTCTTTCCCTTGTATTCGATCTGCGCATTGAGCTTTGGCAAGCCCTGCCGCATCGTCTTATACTGCGCGTCTTCATATTTTAAACAGCACATCAGCTTGCCGCACTGCCCGCTGAGCTTCTGGATGTTTAACGCCAGCAGCTGATTCTTCGCCATGTTGATGGATACGACGTCAAAATCATTGAGGAAGCGTGAACAGCACGTCTCCATGCCGCACATGCCCAAGCCGCCGATGATCTTGGACTTATTGCGCGGTCCGACCTGACGCAGCTCAATGCGGCAGCGAAAACGGCTGGCTAGCTCCTTGAGCAGCTCACGGAAATCCACGCGCTCATCCGCCACGTAGACAAAGATGATCTTGCTGCAATCCAGCGTATATTCCGCCTCGATCAAATGCATGTCCAAGCCCAGCATCTTGATGCACTCATCGCATACGACCATCGCCCGTTTCGCCTTTTCGACGTTTTCCTGCTCTCGCTTCAAATCGTTTTCGCTCGCCTTGCGCAGCACCGGTTTGATCTCCATGCCATGCTGCACCAAGAAAGGCTCGCAGTCCTTGACGATCGTTCCCAGCTCCTGCCCGCGCACCGTTTCCACGACGACCCGATCGTTCACCTTCAGATCATCGTCGTCATAGCCAAAGGAATACACCTTGCGCGATTCTTTAAAGCTCACATAAGCGAGATAGCGATAGCTGCGCGATGGGGTGCTGTTTTTTTGCTGTGCGGACGGCGATGTCCCCTTGCTGGCGGGACGCTCGCTGATCTTTTCGCCTCTTCGCTGGCCTTTTGCGTTGGCACGCTTCTCCTTGTTTGGCGTATTCTGATCGGCAGGGCGGTTGGCGCGGTGTTTGTTTTTTGGCGCCGTGCGCTCCTGCGCATTGCTTTCCTGCTTCATATCTTCACCTCTTTCAGTTGTGCCATCATCTGATCTGCTAACAGCGCAAGGTTGACCGAACGCCGCAGCAAATCTTTCTTGCTTAATAAAATCTGTAATACGAAAATGAGCTGTTCCCGCTGCCATGGCGCCTGCTCCCACAGCTGACGATACTCACTGCTTTGACAGGCGAGCGATGTCTGGGTGCAGTCCTTCACATAGCGGATCATCATTTCCAAAAACCAAGAAAAGGAAGTTTTCCCCGGCTTCTTGCTTTTTGCGGGATAGCCTTCCAGCTGTAAAAACAGCGTCGCCTCCTCCACGCTGTGGGCCAAGCGCTTCACACACTCGAAAAAGACGCTGCGCGCATGCTGATAGTCCTCGCTTTCGCTGATCTGGCGCATCTGTTCCCCGCTGAAATGCAGGGTGGACAGCAGATAAGCGTCATACGCATCACAGCAGGCGATACCCTGTTCATAGCTCTTTTGGCGGTTCAGGGCGTGAAAGGGAATGCACTGACAGCGGGAGACGATCGTCGGCATCACCGATTCCAGCTGATCGCTGGTCAAAATGGCCACGACGCCGTTCACCGGCTCCTCCAAAAATTTCAGCAGAGCGTTCATCGCGTCGTTCGTCGCGTTTTCCACATGGCTGAGCACATAGATCTTATGCGCATCCTGCTCCAGCGCCGTCTTGACAAACAGCTCCTGCAAGCGCACGATATCCGCTTTCTTGATGGAGGTCTCACTGCCGTCGATCCACAGAAAATCCGCGTATTCGCCTTGTGCGACGCGGCGGCAGAGATCACAGCGCTCACAGGCGAAGCCATCCTCGCCCGATTTGCACAGGATGCTTTGCGCAAACAGCAGCGCCGCCGCTTCCTTGCCGGTGCCCTTGGGGCCATGCAGCAGATACGCATGCGCATAGCTGCGCGTACGCAAGGCGTTCGCCAGCGTCTGATAGACGATCGGCTGCCAAAGAGACAGCTCTTGTTTAGTCATGCGCGCTGACCAGCCTTTCGATCTCTGCAAGACATGCCTGCTTGACCGTCTCGATCGGCGCATGCGCGTCGATGACATGCACGCGCTTAGGGAAACGCTCCTTGACGAGCGCATAGCCTTTGCGCACCCGCTGATGAAAGGCGTCGCTCTCCTGATCTAAGCGGTCTTTGCTGCCGCGTCCCTCCATGCGTTTCATCGACTCCTCCAGCGACACATCGAGAAATAACGTCAGATCCGGCAGCAGTCCCTGTGTGGCAAACAGGTTCATCTCATAGACCTCCTGCATCCCGATCTCACGTCCCATGCCCTGATAGGCAAGCGAGCTGTCGATAAAGCGATCGCAGATCACGTGTGTGCCCGCCGCCAATGCCGGCAGCACCTTTTCCACCAAATGCTGACGGCGGCTGGCCGCATACAGCAGCGCTTCCGTGCGCGCGTCCATGCGGGTGTTTTGCGGATCGAGAATGATTTTGCGAATCTGTTCCGCAATCTCGATGCCTCCCGGCTCTCTCGTGTAGATGACAGGCACGCCGTTTTGACGCAGTTCCTCATACACTAACGCGCTGATCGTCGTCTTGCCGCTGCCGTCATTTCCTTCAAATGTGATGAATTTTCCTCTGTTCACATCTTCACTCCCCAACATCTATGGCGATGAGGGGCACATCGGCTTCCTCACCTTTGGAATCCGCATTTATTGTACCATAAAAACGGCGGCTTCACCATCGGGAGCGACGCTTTCTCCCTCCACCCCTTTTTGATCTTAGTAAATGCAGCGTCAAAAAAGCCTGCTGCTGCCGGCATTCGTTTTTCATCCGCCTGCATCGATCACAAAGAAGCGCTTGCTAAGAATACTGCCCACAACTAGACGATTCCTGCCCTGCCTGCTTCATCATCCAATGATCACTGCGCATATTCACAGAAGCAGGGAACAGGGAAACAGCAACCACATACGCGTCCCCATCAGTACGATGATCTCCAAAGCGCTCCTGCCAATGAACTGCGCCATGCCATACGTTAGGCGTATCCCACGATCATTTCCCCTCTGATTACAAAGCGCTATAGGGATGCTTCTACAAAGCCCCCGCTCACAGATCCTCACCCAGCACCGCGATATTCTCATATAAAAAGCGCATCCGATCGATCTTCTTCTCCGTATGATAATGACCGCAGTACCAGCGGCGATACGTGAGATTCTTCTCGATGCGGCCCAGCCACTCCTCCGTGCTTTTATCCACGCTGCTTTGATCCAGCCCTTTGAGGAACACCTCCGTAGGCTCATATTGGATCGGGGAGGTGTGTGAGAGCACGATGTCGATTTGATTGCCGCGCTGTTTCAGCTGACTTTCGACATAGGCCTTGATCTGCGGGGAGGACTGTTCATCGGCAAACCACGCCAGACCCCGTTCCAGCCGATACGCTTTGTCCACGCTGTATGCACCGCCGATGACGATGCAGGAATACTGATCGAAGCGATAAATCTCCCCGTCTTTCGCAAACAGGATGTGCGGATACTTCTCTTCCACCCAAACCGTTGCCCCAAAGGCTTGTTTGCGCTCATAGCCTTGCAGCGTGTCAGGGCGCATCTCATGATTGCCGTGAATACAGAAGGTGGTGAAAGGAAAGCTGTTGACAAAGGCTTTTCGCTGTTCATCCCATTCATTGCCGTAATAATTCAATCCGGCGTCTCCCAGCACGATCATAGTATCCTGTGCTGTGGGATGAGCGATCCTCTCCCATGCGAAATAACGCCTGAAATCGCCATGGGTATCCCCTGTGATATAGATCATAGACCTTTCTCCTTTCCATTCTCCTTCCCCTCATCCGTATATTTCACATCGAAAGAATCCAAGCCCGCTCCCGCATGCGCCTGCTTAAAGCGACGGTTGTTTTCCAACAGCTCTTCAAAGGTCACCGGCATAAACGCATGGAGATCCGCTCCGGCATTCAGCACACGATCCCGCGCGGCGATCAGCGGCCAAAAATCGAGCGACGTATCATTGTGGATATGCCCATGTATCATGTAACTGCGCATCGCATGCTTCCAAGTGAGCAAAGGATAGTGACACAGCGTCAAAGAGCGCTGTCCGTCGTTGATTTCCAGATAGTGATCCACACTGAGGAAATAGCGCTCAGCATCGAGTGTACGCAGCCATGAAGCGTCATGATTGCCGATGATCAGCCGCTTTTTCCCTTTCAGCCGTTTTAGGATATCCTCTGCGCAGGAACAATGCAAAAACATATCGCCTATAATATACACGGTATCATTTCCCCGCACTCTATCGTTCCAGCGCCGGATCATCTCTTCATCCATCTCCTTTGCACAGGCAAAGGGGCGATCACAAAAACGAATGACGCTCTCATGACCGAAATGCGTGTCTGCTATAAAATAGATCACTGTCGCATCGTCTCCTTTCTCTCATCCGCAGGAAAGCGCGGATGACTGCCCCATCATCCGCTTTCCCGTGCCTTTTCTGTCGATGAAAAACATCATGCCGTTGGGCAGAGCGTCCCTTTGACGGGAACAAGACTGTGTTTTTCCATCTTTTCCCATTATCTATGATCCAACGATCAAGCGATGGCAAATAGGATCGGAAAAGCATGGGCAGCAAACGCGGATGCTTCATCAACCTGCGTTGAAATCCAACTATAAGATACACCCGCAAAGAAAACAAAATCAACTGTTTTCCATGCGGCAGCATCCAAAGAGCGCATTCTGTTACAAAGCGCCTGTCCCATCGCTTTCCCCTAGCAGGCTTCACGTCCGTCTGTGCTCATGCACACACTTTGTCCTTTCACATTTTCCACGCATGCACACTGCATAAAAAACGCTGACAAATGGCAAGCGTGTTTCAGCAGATTTTCAAATCCCCTTGCACTGCCGTTTTATAAAGATAAAATAAGTGCACTCGCCGGAGACAATCACTCTCCAACAACTGCACTTTACTGATACATAAAGCGAATCTGATATGTGCAAGGCAGCCCTCATCATTCCCTTTTTGCATGATTGACAGGGTTGCTCATCCCCTGCCCTGATTATCGAAGCTCTTTCAGGCGGGAGTGTCCGATCGTTCCTGCCGGCATCGCAACGCCGAAGTTGTCGGCGATGGTGGCGCCGATGTCCGCAAAGCTCTCCCCGCAGGAAAGCACGCCGTGTCCTTTCATCGAAGGGGAATACAGCAACCAAGGCACCATCTCACGGGTATGGTCGCTGCCATGGAATGTCGGATCGTTGCCGTGATCTGCGCAGATCATCAACAGATCGTCCTCACGCAGCTTTGCCAACAGCTCGCCCAGCCGCTCATCAAAGCGTTCCAGCTCCTCGCCATAGCCGATCGGGTTGCGGCGATGTCCCCACAACGCGTCAAAATCGACCAGATTGACAAAGCATAATCCGTGAAAGTCCTGTTCGCTGAATGCGATCGTCTGTTCCATGCCATGCACACTGCTCTTGGATTTCACCGCCTGCGTGATGCCCTCGCCGTCAAAGATGTCGTTGATCTTGCCGACGCTGATGACGTCATAGCCCGCCTCCTGCAAAGCGTTGAGCACCGTTTTTCCATACGGCTTCAGCGCATAGTCATGACGGTTGCTCGTCCTGATAAAAGACCCTTTTTCTCTGCCGACATACGGGCGGGCGATGACACGTCCGACCCGCCATTCCTCTTTCATCGTCAGTTCTCTGGCCGCTTCACAATAGCGATACAGCGTCTCCAAGCCCATCGTCTCCTCATTGCCGCAGATCTGTAAAACGGAATCTGCCGAGGTGTAGACGATGAGATCGCCGTTTTCAATCTCCTGTTTCGCTAACTCATCCAAGATTTCCGTACCGCTGGCCGCCTTGTTGCCGATGATGCGGCGATGGTCGCAGCGCTCGCTGAGCGCATCCAGCAGCTCCTGCGGAAATCCGGTTTCCGTAAACGTCTGAAACGGCGTAGTGATGTGCAAGCCCATCATCTCCCAGTGCCCAGTCATCGTATCCTTGCCGACGCTGGCTTCTCTCAGCTTTGTGTAATAGGCGATCGGCTGTGCCATCGGCGCGACATGCGCCAGCGGATGTAAATTGGCGATGCCCAGCTTTTGCAGATTTGGGATATGCAGGTTTGCCTTTTGTTCGCTGATATGTCCCAGCGTATCGCTGCCCTCATCTCCATACTGCGTCGCATCCGGCGCCGCACCGACGCCTAAGGAATCGATCACGATCGTAAATATGCGCTGATACTTCATTATGCAGCCTCCCTCACCGCCGCCTCCAAGGCGACTTCCATCATCTTCGCAAACGAGGTCTGGCGGTCCTGCGCGCTGGCGTGTACATCACTCACTAAGGAATCCGAGATCGTCAGCAGGCATGCCGCCCGCTTCCCCAGCACATTCGCATTGTGAAACAGCGCAAAGCTCTCCATCTCTACACACAGACACCCATGCTCGCGATAAAAGTCCTCATGATTAGGAACATTGTCCTCATGGTAAAATACGTCGCTGGAATGGATGCGTCCCTTTCTCAGCGGCTGTCCCAGCTGTTTCGCACTCTCCTCGATCACTCGATTCAGCGCTTCGCTTGGCAGCAGCACGTCGCTTTTGACGCCTGCCTGCGCATAGGGAAATGTCGACTCACTCCATGCGCTGTCCGCCAATACCAGATCAAACAGCTCCAAGTCCTCCACATACGCCCCTGCGCTGCCGATGCGGATGATGTTCTCCACGCCATAGAAGCGATACAGCTCATAGGAATAGATGCCGATGCTCGCCATGCCCATGCCGCTGCCCATTACCGAGATGCGCTTGCCTTTGTATGTACCGGTATAGCCAAACATGTTGCGCACGCTGTTGAACTGCACCGGATCTTTTAGATAGGTCTCGGCAATATGCTTCGCCCGCAGAGGATCTCCGGGCATCAGCACGGTTTTGGCGATGTCTGTTTCCTTTGCCTGATTGTGTGGTGTACTCATAGTTTCTCTCCTCCTTGCTGTGGATGTGCCTGTCTTGCGTAGGATTCGGCTTTCATCGCTTTGCCGATCAGCTCTGTTTCGGCACACAATGAATAGCCATCATCGCCTAACGCAGCAGGCGAACGCGCTCTTTTTCAAAAAAGATACCGCAAAGATTTTCTTTACAGTATCTTCATGCAGCCACAGACATTTACATTTTAACTATAATCCGAAAACGGTGCGCTATGCAAATATTTATTTTCCCTACGGTGCGGAAAACATAGAAGACCATCGCCCCTCACTGAATGGCAAGCGCTGCGGATAGCGAAAATACCGGTAAAAACACTGGGACGATGCAGCCGATCGTTCGACTAGGCGATTCCATATTATCTTTCATCCTCTTGCGAATGCAATAGGCGATCTCTGACATCTTTACCGGTTATATTTTCTATACATCACAGGCGGCAAGCAGCGAAAGATCAATCACGGATAAAGCGATGTGAATTAAGCGGCTGCGTACTGCTTTTTTTTGCTTATCTGACATAACGGCTCTTTTCTTTCCCTGCATGGGATCTCCGCTTTTTTGTTTCCTCTTCATGATAGCATCGCTGTGGGAAACAGCAATATCTCCCGCATGTTTTCCGTGTTGAAAAGTCTTTTGGCATTTACTAAAAAAAGCATCGCCCCCTGAATCTATGGAATACACGGCAGTATCCGCCATAGAGGGTTTAAAAACAGCAGGGCTCATTTCTCCTGCTGTTTTCGTTCTTTTGTCTAATGTTTTTTTGTACGCCTAGGCATATGCCCACAGTGTCTCCAGCGCAATTTCGATCATCTCATCAAAGCTGCGTTCCCGCTCCTCGCTGCTTAGCTTCTCTTGGCTTTGCGGCAAATCGCTCACCGTCAGCAGCACCGCCGCCCGCTTGCCGGCAACCGCCGCATTGTGCAGCAGGGCAAAGCTCTCCATGTCTACGCCCAGACATCCTTTTACCTCTGCCAGATCATGCAAATCTTCCTTTTGCTTATAGTAGAAGCAGTCGCTGGTATGCACCCGCCCCTTGCGGCAGCGTGCTCCCTGCGCAATCGCCTGTGCGTACAGCCGTTCGCTGAGCTCTTGATCCGGATAGACCACCTGCTCTTCATATCCGCTGTATGTCCGTGCATACGTCGATTCACTGTAACAGCTCTCTTCCACGATGATCTCCTTCAGCGCCAGATCGCTCGCATACGCCCCACAGCTGCCGGCGCGCACGATGACGTCACAGTCATATTTATGAAACAGCTCATGGGAGTAAATCCCCATCGATCCACAGCCCATGCCGCTGCCCATCACCGTGATGCGCTTGCCCTTGTAGGTTCCGGTATAGCCAAGCATGTTGCGCACATCGTTGATCAGCGTCACATCCGATAAAAATTTCTCGGCGATGTATTTCGCTCTCAGCGGATCGCCCGGCATCAGCGCCGCTTTGCTAACCTCCTCACGTGCGGCACGGTTATGTGCAGTCGCCATTAAAACTGCCACCCGTTGAAGGTAAACGCCGTGTCAGAAACATCGTTTGGATCATATTCCTCCAAAATTTTCGCATAGCGCTCCTTATAATCATTATCGATCTCTGCCTGCGGGATGACCTTGCTGGCTTCGTTGAGGAAATGGAAGGAATCCCTTCCCATCGCCTGTCCGCGCTGCGTGTGCTTATCGAGCGCGTAATCCGGAATTTCCGGCAGCTTGCCCATCGCAAAGCTCTTGATGCAGATGTTTTTCAGCAGATCGCTGGAACGATCCTTTTCACTTTGACACATGTAGCGGATCGCATGGATGAAATAGATCGTACGGTCGTTATCCGCATAGTCAAAGTTCAAGCGCGCCTGTGACAACGCGTTGACGACGACGGCCGCTAACGGATTGCCCATGCCGATGTCCTCGACCGAAATCGTCAGCAATCGCCGCCAGAGCTTTTCCTCCAGCTGCGGGGAAGAGATATACAGCTCATAAGCGAACATGCACGCCTGCTCCTCCAAACCGCGGCGAATCGATTTCTGCAATGCGCTGATGACCTCATCACAGGCATAGCCATTGCGGGTAGTGATTTTTGACCAAGGGTCATACATTTGTTTTCCCATATACCTTCTCCTTTGCCGCCGACGGAAATTTGCGGCGGCACGCTGTTACAATGTCCCAAACGCGCATCACGCCCGAGACGATATGTAGTTCTTTCATTTCTTTTGATCTTTGATGAGATTGGCTGCGCTTTAGCGTTGACACAACAAACGCTGAAACGCTTATTTCCCATCTCTATTTGAATGTCAATCCAACGCCAGTGCCCTCATTCACAGCATCGCGGCGCACACCCATCGCTTTCACAGTCGACCATACAGTATTAGCTGTTTTCGCTTTTTGCCTCGCACGCCTGCAAACGGCGGTACACCTCGATGAGCTCCAGCGCGAGCAGCTTCATCGTCTCTCCGCTCATAAACTGATCCTCCGCATGCAAAACGAGCATGGACACCTGCGGCGTATTCTCCTGCGCTTCCTTTTGCAGCAGCGTCATGTGCGCCTGATGGGCATCCTTCATCACCGCGTCGCCTTCATCGATCAAAGCGAGCGCTTCTTCAAAGCAATTCTTCCGCGCCATACGGGCAGCCTCTACATAATTCGACTTTGCGACGCCGGCATAGGCGATAATCTCCATCGCTGCGGCGCCCAGCTGTTCCAAATCCACCATACGCTTATCCCTTTAACGCTTTGGCTGCCTCATAAGCTGCCTTGCCATCGCCCATCGCATAGACGCGCATCTCCACTGCAGCCGTCGGGATGCCCAGCTTCGCTTTGACATCCTCCAGCGCATACTTGATCTGAGGGGCGATAAAGCAGACGTCCCACTTGCCCTTTTCATCCGCTACGGCAGACGCGCTGACCGCCTGTACCGTCGCCTCTTCATGGATGCTCGCCGCATAATCGGCGATCTTTTTCACCAAGATCGAGCTGGACATACCAGCGTTGCATACAACTAAAATTTTCATGTTTCCGACACTCCTTCTTATACGATTTGGATAATCCGTTCCAGATAATCCAGCAGTTCATGTTCATTTTGCAAAGATGTCAGCACGTTCACCAGCTGCGCTGACGCGGCGACTTTGTTGATCAGATTGTAAATGTGCGCCATCTCCTTGTTGATCTGCGGCTCATGCGCGCCGACAAACAACAGGCGCAGCGCTTCGCCTCTCTCCTTTTGCACACTGTGTGAGACGGCGATACAGATGCTGCTTTTCTTGGCGTCATTGACGAGGGGATGAGGAAAGAAGACGCCGTTGCCGATGTGGGTAGGATAGATGCGCTCTCTTTCCAGCACTGCCTGCGCATAGGCTTCACCATCCTCGATGCAGTTCTCCTGCTGCAAGCGCAGGGCGCACTGACGGATGATGGCGGCAAAATCAGCAGTTCCCTCGACAAACACCACCAGACGGCTGTCAAACACCGCATGGAAGATCTGATCGCCATAGGAAGCGGCGGCATAACGGCTCAAAAAAGCGTCGATCCGCCTGCGCTGGGCTTCTCCCGGCAGCTGTGTGATCTCAATGAGGGGTAAGGGCAGTGTCTGATCCAGCACCATGTCGGAGATGAGCAGCTGGGCGGGATACTCTTGCAGCGCGGCTCCCAGCTGCTGCAAGGGAATCTGACAGAGGATCTCCAGCTTATCGGAAAACTCCTGTTTCAGCCAAAGAGCGAGCAGATTGGCAAAACTCTGCGACGTAGCGTTGATCAAAATAGTCGGTACGGAGAGCTTCTGTGCCTTTAAAAACGGCATGACATACATCGTCAAAAACGAGATTTCATCCTCGCTGAGATATAAGCCGTAACGCTCGTGGATGATCGGCACGATCAGCATGGTGATCTCATAGGCGAACGCATACTTCGTCTTGACTTCCTGCAACAGGGGATTGCTGAGCTGATAATCCATCAGCAGGCGTTTGATCGCAAACTGCAAATGCGTGCGGAAGTTCTCCAACAGCGAGGGCATACTGGTGAAATCATAGTTGTATTTCTCCAGCATCTGCTTTAAAAACGCCTCGGCGATCTCATCGCTTTCGCTTCCTAACGAAGATCCCTGCGAGCTGCTGTAAAAACCAAGCGTCTCCACATAGTTTTGCAGCAGGTGAATATCCGCATCGTCAAAGTGTAAGCGCAGATCTTCCAACAGATTTTGTAACATCCTGCTCAGCATATCGTTGGCATGAAACAGACGCACTTCCCGCCGAATGACATATCCACGCTCTACGCGGATCATCGTGAAGAAGATCATCCACGAGATGACATAGATCAGCTGATCACAGAGGAGAATGTCATTGCCCTTGCAGAAGCAGCTGACATAATCCACGATGCCGTTGAGCTCTTCCAGATCGACATAGTCCTTAGTCAGCTGAAACAGGTGCAGATCCATCAGCTTGTTGGAAGTGTAGATTTCCTCCTTGGCGATGCGATAAAACAGCGTGCGCAGCTCCACCTCATCGTGATCGATACAGATGTTGCCGTTTTCCAGCGTCAATGCCGTAAAGTGATACTTGCTCTTTAACAGCTGCATCAAAGACGTCAGATCTTTATAGACCGTCTGCTCCGACACGTAGAGCAGCTCGGCGATGGCAGATAAGCTCATCTCATAAGCGCTAAACAGCTGGCCCAGCATGTAGTATTTGCGCTCCAGCGGCGTTGCGGCGATCTGCTTGCCATCCACCGCATCCATCAGCGAGAGACACTCGCGGATTCGCCCGATGTTCTCCTGCATGATGAAATAGCCGGTGCGCTTGCTGGATTGAATCATACAGTGGCTGTTCATCAACGCCATATTGATGGCGGCGATGTCATTGCGCACAGTACGATCGCTCACCTTCAGCTCCTGTGCGATCGCGGCGGCATAGATGCCCTTGGAATGCTTTAAGATACATGTAATCACTTTGCGCTGCCTGTCTGTCAACATCTTCCTACCCCTGTTTCTTCTATGTATTAGCTTATCATATTTTCAGCGCGTTTGCGTAATGATACAAAGAAAAATACAGGGATGATTCCAGATATGTGCAGGTATATTGCAGAAAGCGCCGCTCTTCTATCACACAGGTGAGAAAAGCGGCGGCAGCGATACGCACATGCTGCAACTAAGCAAAGCTGACGATGAGAGATGAAAGGAAGCCGCTTTTGACGCCTGTGTCATTCACAAAGCGATGCGCTTGCTCCCTGAAAAGACCTTCCCCTTGCATCATTTCTCATCATGACTATGATGCACGCCTTTTCCCTGGCACATCGTCAGCCCGCTTGCTAAGCTGTCTTCTGTGCTTCGATTTCTCTTTCCTTGCGCAGTTCGTCTGCTTCCATCGCCTTAAAGAACGGATAGTAGAAGACGCCCATCAGACAGACGTTGAAGATCGCCAGCACGGCAGCCTTCCAGTCCATCGTCAGCAGGAATGCCTGAAAGCCCGGCGGCAAGAAGCCCGGCGCTTCGCCTAACGGCAGAGCGACGATGCCCATCGCCATCGCCTGATAGGAGATGACGGCACAGATCACCGGTCCAAAGACAAAAGGAATCAGCATGTAAGGGTTCATGATCATCGGTACACCGAAGATGATCGGTTCATTGATACCGAAGAAGCTAGGCACTAAGCCGACCTTTCCGACAGCGCTCAGCGATTTTGCCTTGGAGCGGCACATCATGATGACCAATAACAGCGTCATACCGGAACCGCTGACCTGTAAAAAGCCGAAATAGAAACCGTAGGTAAAGATATGGGTAGGATCTGCGCCGGCAGCGACCGCAGCCGCATTTTCCGCCGCATACTGAATGGCAAACGCCGCCCAAACGCTTTGGGTAATCGCCGCACCGTGCAAGCCGAACACCCACAACAGCTGGGTTAAGAAGATGATGATCGCCACTGCCCAGACGCTGTCCATCGAGGAGATTGCCGGCGCCAGCAGACTCATGATGATCTTTGGGAACGTCGTTGCCGCATACGTCGAGCAAAGTCCGGCAACTACGCATGCCAATACGATATTGACCGCAAAGGGAATCAGGGAAGAAAAGCTCTCCGATACCATCGCCGGCACGCTCTCCGGCATGCGGATAGTCAGATGCAGCTTCTCGCTGAGACGGGTGATCTCCACCACCAGCAGACCGCCGATGATGCTGACAAACAGTCCCTCGGAGCCAAAGGATGCAATGTCCCATACGGTGGAAGCACCGGCGAAGTTCGCACACAGAACGCACTGTACCAAGACCGCACAGACGCCCAGCATGCTGCTTGCCTTCATCCCATAGCTCTTCGCCAAGGATTCCGCAATGAAGAATGCAGAGAATAAAGACATGATGTTAGTCGTAAAATAAGTAGGGAAATTAAAGATCTCGACATGCTCGGTAATCCAAGCGCCGAAACCTCCGCCGATGAGGTTGCCGATTCCGATCGGGATCTGGCAGAAGGAACCGACGATGATGATCGGAATGATCGCAACCACGCCGTTTTTCACCGCCTGCAGATGACGCTGCTGCTCGAGCTTCTGCGCAATCGGGAACAGCCACTTCTGCAAAAAGTTCTGAATTGCTGTCATAATGTTTTCTCACTCACTTTCACTAAGATACAAAATGTCATGACAGGGAAGATTGTAACCTATCTGTTCTATAGGATACAAATAAATATTTCCTCTTAGGTTAGGAAAATAAATATAACGCCTTCCCTATATATAATGTTACAATGGCAACGCTGAACCGTATAAACGGGATTCTTATGGGAGGTAACACATGAGCTATGATTTAGTGATCATCGGAGCAGGGCCGGGAGGCATCTTCTCCTGTTATGAGGCATGCCGCCTCAATCCGTCTCTTCGCATTGCCGTCATCGAAGCGGGCAGTCCTTTGGAGAAGCGCAAATGCCCGATCGACGGCGTACGCGTCAAATCCTGCATCAACTGTCCGACCTGCGCCATCATGAACGGCTTTGGCGGAGCAGGCGCATTTTCCGATGGAAAGTATAACATCACCAATCAGTTCGGAGGAAGCCTCTATGAATATGTCGGCAAGCGCAAAGCGATTGAGCTGATGGAATATGTCGATGCGATCAATACCTCACATGGCGGAGAACATACGCGGCTGTTTTCCAACAACAATGCCGGCATCCGTAAAAAATGTCTGGAGAACGACTTGCATCTGTTAGATGCCAAGGTGCGCCATCTGGGGACGGACATCAATTATATCGTGCTGCAAAATCTCTTTGAAGAGCTGAAAGATAAGGCGGATTTCTTCTTTCATACGCGCATTGAGGAGGTCAAGGCGCTGGAAGAGGGCGGCTATCAGCTCATCAGCGATAAAGGAGAGGTGTTCACCGGCCGCCAGTGCATCATCTCCACCGGCAGAAGCGGCAGCAAGTGGATGCAGAAAATCTGCGATGCGCTGAACATCCAAACGGAGAGCAACCGCGTGGACATCGGCGTGCGGGTCGAGCTGCCGGCAGATGTGTTCGCACACCTGACCGATGAGCTTTATGAGAGCAAGATCGTCTATCGCACCGAGAAGTTTCAGGATATGGTGCGCACGTTCTGCATGAACCCTAGGGGTGTCGTCGTGAACGAGAACACCAACGGTATCGTCACCGTCAACGGACACAGCTATGAAGACCCTTCCCGCTATACGGAAAACACCAACTTTGCGCTGTTGGTATCCAACCATTTTACCGAACCGTTCAAAGACAGCAACGAGTACGGCGAGAGCATCGCAAGGCTCAGCAACATGCTGGGCGGGGGCGTCATCGTACAGCGTTTCGGCGATCTGATCCGCGGACAGCGAAGCACCAAGAGCAGAATTGCAGACAGCTTTGTCACACCGACGCTCAACGCGACCCCGGGCGATCTCAGCCTTGTCATTCCCAAGCGCCAGCTGGACGACATCATCGAGATGATTTACGCGCTCGATAAGGTAGCGCCGGGTACGGCAAACGACGACACGCTGCTGTATGGCGTAGAAGTGAAGTTCTACAACATGCAGGTGGCGGTCGATGAGCACTTGGAGACGTGCCGCAAGGGGCTGTATGTCATCGGTGATTGCAGCGGCGTGACCCATTCGCTTTCGCATGCCAGCGCCAGCGGTGTGCATGTCGCCCGCCATATCTGCAAGGAAGCAGACGCAGCGTAACCTTTGGCGCCTCACACAAAGAAAACAGGAAAGACTTCATAAGAAAAGAAACCGTCACAGCTTGGGGAGAAGATTGATCTGCTTCTTCCACCATCGGACGGTTTTTTTCATCATACTTTGATCGTCGTTATCAGAATTTTTGAAGAATTATTCCAAAAACACTTGATTTCTATTATCCAACTTATATTTCATGAAACATGACCTGCGTTCCCCATGCAGAATCGCTATTTACAAAACGTGTGTATGCGCATCGAGTACATTCAAAAAAGCGGAGCCTTTGCACCTGGCAAAGGCAGCCGCCCTCTTGCGCTCTTTTCCAATGATGAAACCCGGCAAGCCCTTGTGTCTGAACACTGCTCACATAGGGAAACATGCAGCTACAAGCGCTGACTCCATGCGCCTACAGCTTTTCCGACAAATCTTCGCCGTTGGTCGCAATCACACGCTGATACCAGTAGAAACTATCCTTGCGCAGCCGGTGATACGTGCCGTTTCCCTCATCGTCCGCATCCACATAGACAAAGCCATAGCGCTTGCTCATCTGACAATCGCCGCAGCTGACCAGATCGATGCAGCCCCAAGGCGTATAACCCATGACCTCGACGCCGTCCTCAATCGCCGCCTCCATCGCTTCAATATGCGCCTTGAGATAGGCGATGCGGTAAGGATCGTGAATGTTGCCGGACTCCTCCAGCTCATCATGCGCGCCCAAGCCGTTTTCCACGATGAAGATCGGTACGCCATAGCGATCATACATATCGTTTAACGTAATCCGCAAGCCGACCGGGTCAATGCCCCATCCCCAATCCGTCACCTGATTGTAAGGATTGGTGAGATTGCGGACAAAGGCGCCGATTGGCTCCGCCTTATCCGGATCGCTGCTGATGACCGCCGTATGATAATAGCTGATCGACGCAAAATCCACGCAGCCCTCACGCAGAATCTGCTCATAATTCGGATACCAGTCGATTTCGATCGCATTGCGCCGATAGTAATTCAGGATACTTTGCGGATAAGCGCCTTTCACCTGAATATCCGTCGGGAAATAGTTGAACTGATTTTGCTGCTGAGTTGCCAGAACATCCTGTGCCTTGCAGGTATATGGATAGTTTTGTAAACGGGCGATCATATTGCCGATCTTGCCGTTGTTTGCATGTTCCCGATAATACTTGACCGTCAGTGCACTGGCGATCAGCTGGTGGTGCAGCGCCTGATGGATGCAGGACTCCTTGCTTTTTGCGGAGCGTTCAACGAACATGCCCCCACCCAGATACGGCGAGTTCATCAACATGTTAATCTCATTGAACGTAATCCAGTAGTGCACCTCATCCTTATACTCGTCGATCAAAAACTTCGTGTAGCGGACAAAGTGCTCCACCATCTGCGGATCTTCCCAGCCGTTGATCGTCTCAGTCAGATAGATGGGAATATCATAGTGAATCATCGTCACCAGCGGTTCGATTCCATGGCGATGACACTCCTGAAATACGTTGTGATAGAAAGCCACACCATCCTTGAGCGGCTCTTTCTCCAGCCCCGTAGGAAACAGGCGGCTCCATGAGATGCTCATGCGGAAAACCTTGTAGCCCATCTCCGCCAGCAGTGCAATATCTTCTTTGTAGTGATGATAGAAGTCAACACCGCGGCGGAATGCGAAGTTATACTCTTCCTCATGCGCCTTGTGATCTAAAAACATGTCATAGGTCACATTGATCGGAAATGTCTTGTCTTTATCCTCCTTGGGAATGCGCCGGATGTAGTCCATGTGCGACTTTCCGCGCCCTCCCGCATCATAAGCGCCCTCAAACTGAGCGGCAGAGGTGGCTCCACCCCATAAAAACTCTTTTGGAAACGGCATTTGTTGATTCCTCCTTTTCTCTCATTGTAACACTATGCACTTTCCTTGTCAGGCTTATATAGGAACATGGTTGCGACAAAGGCGACAACAACGGCGATGATGACACCGATGAGCGCGTTCATCAGATTGTTGGCATAAACGCCTTCACCCATGTATCCGACAAAAGCGAAGATGTTCGGCGGCAAAAACTGAAATGCTCCGGTGCCTGTCAATCCAAAATAGAGACCTCCGGCAGCTGCGCCGATCATCGCACCGGCCATCGGCGTCTTATAGCGCAGCGAGATGCCATACATGCCCGGCTCACTGATTCCCGGCACGATGTTAGAGAATGCGCAGGAATAGGCGAAAGACTTCAATTCTGTTGATTTTGCTTTTATAGCGACAGCCAAGCATGCTGCCCCCTGCGCAAAATTCGAAATGAAGAATCCCGGCATCATCAATGCGTCGATACCCGTTTGCGCAATCGTCGCCATACTGATCGCCGTCGTTCCGATATGAATGCCGACCATGACTACCCATGGCACCAGCGCGGCAAAGACAGCAACTGCTACCGGTCCGAAAATGTCATAGAACCATGTGAGCAGATTTGCGAAGCCTTCCGATGCCATCGCACCTAAAGGCGCCAACAGGCAGAAGGTGAGCGGAATCATGATGATGAGTGTTAAGGACGGCTCTAAGATCGTACGGATTGCCTTTGGTGAGTAGCGGGAGATAAACTTCTCAACATAGCTCATCACCCATACCGATAAGATGGCAGGTACGATCGTACTGGAATAACCGGCAGAGTAGATCGGCAATCCAAAGATCCCCCCGGCATCTCCGCCGCTCACCATAGCGACAAAGGTAGGATGAATGAGCGCCGCACCAAGCATCGCTCCCAGCGCTACATTCGCGCCGAATTTTTTCGCCGCAAAGAAACCGACAAACACCGGCAGGAAATAGAAAGCCGCATCGGCGACAAAGGAGATCGTCACCAAGGTCGGGGCATCCGCCGCCATCCAGCCAAACTGCTGAATGATCAGCACGATCGCCTTTAAAATACCGGAGGCGATCAAAATCGGAATCAGCGGAACGACACAGGCGACGATCGCATCGACAATCCCCGAAAGAACGCCTTTGACGCTCAGCTTCTTCTTTTGTGCAGGTTCATCGAGATGCTCCTCGACCATCGCTTCTTTCTGCAATCCGCTTACCTCGATAAACGCTTCGTAGACCTCTTTGACCTCGTTGCCGATAATCACCTGTAACTGCTCGCCGGTAAACTGTGCGCCCAGCACATCCAGCTGTTTGATCGCCTCTAAGTCGACGATGCTCGTATCTTTGCAGTTGATGCGCAGGCGTGTGAAACAATGCATTGCCATAGCGACGTTTTCTTTGCCGCCGACAAGCTCTAAAACGCTTTTCGCAATAGCGTTGTAATTCTTTGCCATTTTTGGTTTCCTCCTTCTTACAAACGCTTTCTATGGATGCAGTATAATATTGGCCACCTATTATACACATTCCCTCCCTTATAAATTTGCCTGTTCTCTCGTACACAGGCGGTTGATATGCAGCATCAGATACAGCTGCTCCTCTTCGCTGAGGGGCTTGCCGAAATGCCGCATGAAGATAATATCGATTCGCTTTGCGCATGCGTAGGCGCTGGGATATTCCTGTTTCAGCGCTTCATACATCGCCGCGTTTACACTTTCGATCTGATCGTTGGCAGATGCCCTGCGAATCAGGTAGTCCACATGGGTGACAAAACGGGAATAGTTAAAGCTCTCTTTGTTGATGGGCAGATCATACTCCGATTCGATGATGTCCACCATCTCACCGATAAGCTGCTGCTCATGAGAATCGCTGTCGATAACGGTATTCACCTGACTGTTGATGAAGTGTAGGGCAATCATCAGCGCCTCGTTTTCCTCCAGTTCCACACCCAGCGCGGCTTTGATGGTCACCAACGCCTTTTTCGCCTGCCTCAGTTCTCTTGGATACAGCTGTTTCATATCCTCCTGCATCGGCAGTTTCAGCGAGAGATGCGCATCCATCCGCTGCAAGGCAAACTGGATGTGATCGGCGAGCGCTAAGGCAGTCGTTGAAAGCAGGGTGACGTGAAGATCCTTTTCCGCCTCATCCACGATACGGATCGCTAAGCGTATCATCTGTTCCGATACGTTTTTAATCCCTTCAAAATCCGCATGACTCTGCGCGTAAAATGTTCGTTCAACCTGTGTCAAAGGCACCTCATAAGGGGGCTTAATAAAGCCGATGCCCTTGCCGAAGGCAATGCACTCCCTGCCCTTGGCATCGAGACACAGGGAAACATTGTTGTTGATGTTCTTGATGACCTTCATGATCTTTGCGAAAGGCGCAGCACCGCGCTTTGCTCATCAACCTCGCCAAGCGTCATCACTTCGACGCCCGTCTCTTTTGAGGTAACGACCATCGGAGTGATCAGGTTAATGCCCGCAGCTTCCAACACAGAGCGATCTAAACGCACCAACGGCTGTCCGCGCTTGATCTTATCGCCTGCATGCACCAACATCGTAAAGCCCTTACCGCCAAGGTTTACACTGTCTAGTCCGATATGCAGCATCACTTCCGCCTTGTTTGCCGTACGGATTCCCAACGCATGCAAAGTCTGCGCGATCATGACGATCTCCCCGCTGCATGGGGCATACACCGTATCTTGCGCAAAACAAAACGCCACACCCTCGCCCAGCATCTTCTGGGCAAAGATCGCATCCGGTACCTGATCGAGCGCTACGCAGGTTCCTTTGACCGGGGCGTACAGCTCAACATCCTTTTGAAATAAACGAAACATGCTCATCCACTCCTCCTCGCAATAGAAAAAGGTTCCCCGAAGCCAACCGAAAACAGATGCACAAAAAGATATGCACTGTATCGGGACAAGCCTCAAAGAACCTTTGAGTAACAAACCTTCAACTTGTCTACATTGTAATGTAAGCCCTTAGATTTGTCAATAAGGATTTTGTGTTTTTAGAAATTTTCCATATTCTATTCTTTAAAGAACTCATGACTTCTAAATTATTGCCATTCGATGCATGACTTCACGATGTTTGGATATCAAGAGTCCTTTTCGTTAGATAAGTCTATATTCTCTCCATTCGTTTGTATTACCTGTCGATACCAATCATAGGATTTCTTTTTTAACCTCTTCAATGACCCCTCTCCACTATTATTTTTATCCACATAAATCACACCGTATCTTTTTTTCATTTCACCGGTGCCACCACTGACAATATCAATCGGTGCCCACATTAAATATCCCATAACTTCAACACCGTCTGCGATTGCCTCTCGTAAAGCAATGATATGTTTTTTCATGTAATCTATACGGTAACTGTCATCAATGATATTTCCGGCCACTTCATCTTCATGACCATATCCATTTTCAACGATGAACAGCGGAACTTGATAACGATCATACAGCGTATTTAATGCAATTCGCATCCCGATCGGATCTATTCCCCAGCCCCATTCATTTTTTTCTAAATATGGGTTTAAAATACCCATAATCATATTGTTACGCTCTTTTTTTCGGTCTAAATCCGCGCTGTTTACCACACTCATATAATAACTAAATCCGATAAATTCCATGCGGTTTCTTTTTATACATGCGAGGTCTTCATCAGCAATTTCAAAAACTATGTCATGTTGGTGAAAATAGGACTTTGCATAAAACGGATAGTCTCCTTTGACGAGCAAATCTGCTGCTAGGTAATAGGAAATTCTATCTTTCATCATCGTTTCGAGCACATCTTCCGGTTTACAAGTTTCCGCATAACTCGGTACATATCCAAGCATCATACCGATTTTAAAATCAGAATTGATTTTATGCCCCATTTCAGCTGCTTTTGCACTTGCAACCGCCTGATGATGAAGTGCCTGAAATCTTTGATTCATACTTTGTCCGAGATACTCCCCATCTTCTAAAATAAAATTTATTTCATTAAAAGGCATCCAGTATTTCACTTTATTTTGATATCTTTGGAAAATCACTTCACAATAACGTAAATAATACTCTATCAGCTTTCTGTTCTCCCATCCTCCATAAGTCTCCATCAGATGAAGCGGCATTTCAAAATGAGAAATGGTTATCACCGGTTCAATATGATACTTTAGCAATTCATCGAACAGATGATCGTAAAACTCCAGCCCCTTTTCGTTTGGTTCTAAATCATCTCCGTTAGGAAAAATTCTCGACCAAGCAATCGAAGTGCGAAATGCTTTGATCCCCAGTTCAGCAAGCAATGCAATATCTTCTTTATATCTGTGATAAAAATCAATTGCCACATAGCTCGGATAGTATTTTGAATCATCTACCTTTTTTCCTTTTTCAAAAAGATACCCTTCTTGATAAGCTCTTACATCGCAAACAGAAATCCCTTTACCATCTTCATTCCAAGCGCCCTCTGCTTGATTTGCCGATATTGCGCCTCCCCATAGAAAGTTTTCAGGGAATTGCAAAGCTGTCATTTGATCACCTCCGCTATTAAAGTGAGAATCGTATCTCCGATCTGTACTTTCTTGTTGAGACTCTCAATGATATCAAAAAAATCATCGCTGTTTGTGATAACGATAGGAGAGGTTACATCATATCCAGATTCTTTGATCTTTGCTAAATTAAATTTTATTAACATCTGACCTTTATGTACTTTATCTCCTTGCTTTATGAAAGATGTAAAATAACTTTCTTCTAAATTCACCGTATCCATCCCAATGTGAATCAAGATTTCTTCGCCCGATTCCCCTTTGATCCCAACAGCATGACAAGTAGGAAACAAAGATATGATTTCTCCGTCAACAGGCGCATACACCACTCCTTCTTCCGGTACAACCGCAACCCCTTTTCCTAAGGCTCCGCTAGAAAACGCAGAATCTTCTACTTCAGTTAATTGAACGATTGTTCCTTTCAACGGTGCTCCAATCTCTTTATTTACCGTTAACGCCTTTTCTTCCTCTTGAGGTGTCGCATTTTGTTCATCACAATCATCATAAATAAAGAAAGTAAGTACAAAGCCGATAATAATTGCAAGCAAAGATGCAAAGATTGCTCCATACATACCACTTGCATCCCCATTCATAGGATTGATGAAAGATGCGAACTCAAAAACCCCGATGCCTCCCGCAATGTACTCTTTCAGTCCCATAAATGCGATGACTGCTCCTGCTATACCATTTGTGATACAGGCAATCGCAAATGTTTTTTTTAACGGCAGCAATATCCCATACAGCGCCGGTTCCGTGATACCGAATATAGCACTGATCATCGCAGGTATAGACATAGCCTTTAATTTTTTATCGTTCGTTTTCAAATAAATTGCCAGCATGACGCCCAATGCTCCAAAGCAATTTGTAAAGGCGACTACCAAAAGATTATCGTACCCCAATACACCGATGTTGTAGATCCACAGTGGTATCATGCCCCAATGCAATCCAAAAATTACTAGCATCAGCGCTGAGCCGCCATAAACAAATCCATAAACGACCGGTGAAAATGCTGCAATTGCCTGCATCATCTGGCTTACAATGCTGCTTGCGCTTGTAATAATCGGACCGATAATCAAGAATCCGACCGTCATCGAAACAAATATAGTCAGCATAGGCACCAACATAAAACGAAGTAATTCAGGAATCACTTTTTCTAATAACTTCTGTACCTTTGATGCGAAATAGACGATCAAAATTACCGGCATCACCGTAAAAGTATAATCCATTGCAATGAGCGGAATACCGAATAAATCCAGATAAGATGTCATCTCATATGAGGTTCCGCTAAAAAATGTATAGATCGGCTCATTTATTGCAGAAATTGTAGACAATTGTATCGCCGGATAGCATAAAATCGCACCTATTGTCAGCCCAATAAATGGCTTCACATCAAATCTTTTAGCTGATGTATATCCGATATAGATCGGCAGGAACATGAATAATGCATCTCCGAAAGCATTGATCATCGTATATGTTCCTGATTCCATCGCATATAAGCCCAATGTTGAAAACAATGAATTGAACCCTTTCAGCATTCCCGCAGCACACAAAATCCCTAGAATCGGTTGAAAAATCTGCGAGATAGTATTCATCAATCGATCTAACAATGACATCTTTTTACTTGTTTCATGATCTTGTTGGTTGACCAAACTGATCTGATCGGCTATTGTCTCATAAACATCTGCAACTGCGCTGCCAATCACAATCTGATATTGCCCGCCGCTCTTCACTAAAGTAACCACACCGTTTAGATGTTTGACTCCACTGTCATCTGCTTTTGTCTCATCTTTCAAAACAAATCTCAATCTCGTTACACAGTGTGTTAATGACTGTACATTTTCTTTTCCACCTACCAGATCAATAATCGAAGAAGCTAATTCATCATACTTTTTCATATTTTTCCTCCTTATAAAATATGACTTTTATAGAAGGTCAGGCCAACTTAATGTCACCACCCAGCAAAACCAAATACATTATTCCTTTGCCATTTCATCCCCCCTTTTAGATTCCTCTGCAATCTTTTGTATATGAATTGTCAAATACAGCTGCTCGTCTTCTGTAAGCTCATAAACATATTTCTGTCTTATGTATTTTTCTATATACTTTACACACTCGTAACTCTTGGCATAACGCGATTTTATGATAGTAAGCAAATCGTCTTCGTGCCTTTTTATGTGCTTGCTCTCTGTAAAAAGCCGCTGCGCAAAAAACTTTAAATGTGTGACAAAACGATAGTAAAATACAGAATCTTCTTGATATACGATATTCATTCTTAATCGTACGATTGTCAAAATTTCGTGTAAAAGCCTTGCAATATGATATGCCAGCGGTTTTTCTTCGTTAAACTGTGCGTTCACAATATGCAATGCAATAAATCCTGCCTCATCTTCTCTCAAGGAAATTCGCATTTTTTCCTTTATGATTTGCAAAGCATTCTGCCCAACTTTAAATTCTTCCGGATAAAACCTCTTAATATCAAATAGCAGAGGATTGCTAACACTTATTCCTTGCTTGCTTCGTTCGATTGCCAGCGCAATATGGTCAACCAAGCTGATATAAATGATGTCATTCAGCCTTTTCCCCAAATGAATATTCGCATATTGTATAATCTCATCAGAAATGCTCATATATTCATCGGATAACGTTTTTATCAACTCTTGAAATTTATTTTTTATCTCAGTATCTAGACGATAAACTTTCTCAACTTTCGTATCGTCTATATCCTCTCCCACGGTTTTCTTATATGCAATTCCTTTACCTCTCACAATCACTTCATTTCCATGCAAATCTAAGCAGACAACCGCATTATTATTCAGTATCTTCTGAATCTGCATCATACTCACCTCCTTGTTTCTCTGCATTTATATGAAATACTCCATATTACTGTAATACTGCATAATACTGTAACATTTAAAGCTTTACCTTTTTCCAACAAAAAAACCTATTTCCCAACACAAAAATATCTTGTATTCGGTAAATAGGTCTAGCTTGTATAATAACAATCACTATCCAGTTTATCTTTACGTTATCATCATAGCATTTATCATAAAGCGTGTCAACTTGTATTTTCAGCAGATCTAATCAACTATTTTAACATGAAATTTATCAAAAATATGTTTTTAACGAACACGCGATTTCTTTAAAATTTAAAGCTTGATCATGCTGCTATTGGATGGAATAAAACGAAAAACTTCAGGAGGGTTCTGTGTCCATAGTCGCAAAATGTCCAGTTGATGACGATCTAAAGCACTTCGACAGTTTGTCATAGCGCAGAAATCACGCTTGAAATCTTTTGTGCTCCTGCTATGCGTCAGCTCCGTAATGCTGCGTAGATCCGTACAGCGTACCAGTTCATCTTCCAGATTCATCACCTGCGGCAGAAAGACAAGTTTTGTTTTGCTGCAATAGGTGCTGACAAGCTGAATATTCCTTTTTAAGAAATCTGTAATAGGAACATCCGTATCGAACACAAATACAACCGTGGTACCGGTCTGTATAGTAACAAGCTGTGAGCGGGGAAGCACATTTCCTATCACATTGAAAATCTTTACTCTGCCGGGCATAATTTTCTGCGGTCTTTCTTTAAGGGCAGCCAAAAGGGTCGCTTCACATTTCCCTTCTACAAAATAGATGCAGTTAGTTTTCAACAGACCACCCCTTTCCCAGCATATCAAGCAGAGAATCATCCGGCAGAGAGGAAAACATATCGTTCTCTAGCGCGCAGCGAACCGAATCGGTATTCCGTTTTAAAATATCTGAGGCGTACATGACAGAAACATGATATTCATCATCAACCGCCGTTTTTCGCAAGAATGCAAAGGCGTGTTTCGGCAGGTTCAAATCTAACATATCAGTATTATGGGTCGTAAAAATAAGCTGCTCATTTTCCTTTAGATGATCCAGCATGATTCCGAAAATTCTTTTCTCGATATCCGTCTGTATATAAGAAAAATGCTCATCACAATAATAAAAGGTATTAGGACCGGAAAGCATAGCGGCCAGAAAAACAGCCACATCGACGCCTTCCGCCGTACCGCTGGAAAGGACTTCCCGGTTGAGGAGCTTACCGTCCTGAATAATGATTTCCGTACCTTTCCGCCGGATGATAAACGAATCACGCAGATCCTTTGATACCGATACATCCGTTAAAGTAGGATCAAGTGTTCCGATCACAGCCCTTAAAGTTCGCAATAAGACGTCTTTACGAATCCCGGAAATTTTAAGCGTTGGCTCAATTTCCGGATAAGCGAAACGAAAGCTCAGTTCCCCAAAGCATTTCTTGAGCTTTTTAGGGTCGGCGGCAATGGTTTCGCCTCCCTTTGCCAATCGTTTCGCACATTTTTCATAGGTATCCTTTTCACCGATTTCCGTATGAGTGTGATGCAAGGCAATGCTTTCGGACACTCCGTCAATGAATGCCGAAAAGCGGTGTAAAACATAGCCTTCATTGATAAAATCAATTGAGAAAGAGCCGGTTGCTTTTGGCGCCGCCATCTCAAAAAGAAGAGCTGTATTACCGGAGTTGATAAACTTAAAGATACGCAAGAGCGACTTGCCCAGACTGGTTTTTCCCGTAGCATTGGCGCCCATGAGAATGACCGCTTTCTTATAACGAAAATTCGGACGTCCGGCAAGATGTTCGTTTTCTATAATAGAATTCACGATTTTTTTGGGATAGGAGAAATTGATATGGAAATCCCCAAATCCAAAAATGTTGTTTAAAGTCAGATCCATGACGATCATAAGGCACACCTCCGCAAATTATTTCGTTATTTACGAAGTAATTATAAAACTCTTGGTGTCTTATTTCAATAGATTTCCGCAAATCACTCATAAGCTTTTCGCGATTTTCCATGATCGCGATTGAACAAAGCGCTCCATCATAGACGATCTACACACGCGAATGCCAGCAAAGGTGAAGAACAGCAAATTCCCCTTGATCCGTTTCCATCCGTGCGTCGGTTGCTCTTTGTGGCTGCCGATTACCTCACCGACGATACGTTGTATCCGCACAAACCGCACAAGATAAACAGGCATCATTCAGCGGCGTTTTCCTCTTCCCGCTTCAGCAGTAGCGCCTCCTTATTCTCCCGCTCCTTCAGCAAGAACGCCGCCCACGGCTGCATCTTTAAGGGCTGCTCACTCCAAGCCCTCAGACTTTCCTCATATTCGCACACCCGCCGCTCAATGGCTTCCCTGCCAGCCGCCAGGCCGTTCAAGTGCGCCTGCGCAGTCAAATCATACATCACCATGCCGATGGCATGCGTTTCCACATGCACGCTGCCAAGCCCTTGCCCGATCGCATGCGCCAGCAGACAGACCATTGGATTCGTCTGTTCCTTCGCAATGGCGTGTACCGCCAAGATCGCCGCTTTCGCCTGCGGCATCTTCACCTCGCCCCGCGCCCATTGCCGACACAGCGCCAACGCCTGTTCCCCTCTTTGCTCCTGAGGCAGATATGCTTGAAGCTCTTTTACCAGCTTAGCCACCCAGTCCAGGCACCATGCGACGATGACGATATGTGATTGCTCGGCAATCTGCCTGCGCAGCGGCTGCAACAATAAAGAGCGGCGGTCAAATAAAATCTGACGGTGTCTTCGCGCATTCTCCTGCGCCTGTATCATCCAATCCATTTCATCTCTTCCTCCTTTTCCAAAGACAAAATCTCCCTTTTCCTTATCAGGGGAGATCGTGTTGCCCTCTCATTTCCTTATACGATAAAACCAAAACGCCTTCTTTATAAAGTCCTTAAACGTTCAGCTTCTTGACCTTTTCCCAGCTGAACTGCGGATCGCCGAAGTGTCCGTAGCATGCGGTTTTGGAGTAGATCGGCTTGCGCAGATCCAGTTCCCTGAGAATGTTGCCGACGGAGAAATCAAAGTTTTTACGGATGATCTCCAGCAGCTCCTCATCGCTTTTCACCCCGGTGCCAAAGGTATCCACACACAGGGAAACAGGTTCGCTCTTGCCGATGGCGTAAGCTACCTGCACCTCACAGCGCTCTGCCAGCTGATTCGCCACGATGTTCTTTGCGACATAGCGGCAGTAATAGGCCGCGCTGCGATCAACCTTGGTCGGATCTTTAGAGGAGAAGCATCCCCCGCCGATGCGTCCCATGCCGCCATACGTATCACAGACGATCTTGCGCCCGGTCGTACCGGAATCACCGAAGCTGCCGCCCACGACAAAGCTGCCGCTGGGATTGATGAGAAACTTGGTGCGCTCATCGATCAGCTCTTTTTCAATGCAAGGGAGAATGACCTCGTTCATGACGAGCGCGCGAATCTCTTCCTGTGTCGCTTCAGGCGCATGCTGTGTGGAGACGACGATGGTGTCGATGCGCTTCATCTTGCCGTTTTGATATTCCACCGAAACCTGCGTCTTGCCATCCGGGCGCAGCAGGGTGTTACCGCGGCGCACCTTCGTCAGCTGACGTGCCAGCTTATGCGCATAATAGATCGGCGCCGGCATATATTCGTCGCTTTCATCGCACGCATAGCCAAACATAATTCCCTGATCGCCCGCTCCGACCTCCTGCGCTGAACGGTTGACGGCGTTATGAATCTCGCTGGACTGCTTGTTCACCTTTACCATCACCGTATAGGTTTCCTCATAGCCGATCTTGCGGATGACGTCCTTGGCGATCGTCTCATAGTCGATGTGCGCCTTGGTATCCGCCTCGCCGTAAATCAGCACGAAATCGTCTTTGATCGTCGCTTCCACCGCCATGTTGGAATACGGATCCTGACGCAGCGCTTCATCCAAAATCGCATCCGCGATCGAATCACAGATCTTATCCGGATGTCCTTCCGTAATGCTCTCTGAAGTAAAAATGTAGTCTTTCATCGTAATCTCCTTCCTTCCATAAAAAAATCTTCCCGCGACAGAGAAGATGACATGTTTTCTATCTCTCTTATCGCTGTCAGCTGTACCACCTTATAAGCTGTGTCTTACAGGTTGGTGTGGGGTCATGGAGCTGACTCTCTCGCCCATCTCTTGATAATAGCAGGTATATTAAAGCACAGATGCTGACAATTTGCAACAGATAAATATCACAATGAGATCATACGGCTTTGAACAAACGATCTTTCTCCTATTGTACAAATCATCTAAGGACAGGCACCCCTTTCCATAAGTGATCGACAATGCCAAACAAGCCTGCCGTCGAATGAAAAAGAGGACTTCCGATCACATCTGATCAATCCTCTTTTTCTGCTTATGGCACATAGTGAACCGGGTTTCCCTACCCTTGCAGCAAATGCCGCTCGAGATAGTCTCCCACCCCGTTTTCATTATTCGTATAGCGGGTGACATCCTTGCTGACGAGCTTGGTATCCGCAGAACCGTTCACCATGCAAACACCATAGCAGCACGCCAGCAAATCGTTGTCGTTGGTCGTATCGCCAAACGCCATCACCTCTCCCAAAGGAATGTCTAACAGCTCGCAGGCCTTGCGCAGTCCGTTGGATTTCGTGTTGCCGCGATCCATAAATTCAAAAATATTCGGGCGGGTTTTAAAACCCCAGTAATGCGGGGAAGCGTGCGCCTCCACATAAGCCTCCAATTCCGGCATCCGCTCCTCGTCGATGCGGCACAGCAGCTTGGGCACATCCTCTTGCCAAAATACCGCAGGGTCTTCAACGATTTCATACGTATCGTTAGGGTTTCGCTTCATTGACTCCAGCGTGAATGCGTCCATCTCACTCACCAGATGGTGGCCGTCGGAAAAGATGACGCTGATGCTCAAATCAAAAGGAGCGAGCATTTCCACAATCTCCTTGACATACTCCTTTTTCAGCAGCTTTCCCTCATACAGCTTTTGATGCACGCCGTCCCATACCTGTCCGCCGCCTAAACCGATGATGACGTCAAAATCAAAGCTCAGCCCCCACTTTGCGGGAAAGGTCTTGGCATCCTCCACCGTTCTGCCGCTGGCCATGCCAAACAGATACCCCTGTGCGTGCAGGCGTTCCAGCGTCTCCCTTGTCGCATCCATGAGATTTCGCTCATCGTTAACCAAGGTCCCATCATGATCGGCGACGACTAATTGAAACTGTTTTTCCATCTTCCACTTTCCTCCATTCCCTTTCTCATTCGTTATTTCTGCGATCATTCGCAGACACGCTTCAGCGAATATTGACTTCGCTCTTTGCATCCGGATGATGATTCACCGTTTTCTCAATATCCCAGCTGCTCGCAAATCAGCACCACCTCAATGTCCGCATGCAGCGGCTTTTCCCACAGTATTGACAATGCACGGCAGATGCGCTGCGGGCTTTGACAGTCATAGCAGCGATCAGCCTTGAGCGCACAGGGCGTATGCACCCCTAAACGGCGCGCATTGAGCGGCGCGGCCACATTGCGGGCACGGTCAATCGCCCCTGCCAAATCATCGGCAATCTTATTTTCGCCGATGATCAGATACACCTTTTCATGCCCATAGAGGATAGAGGCGACTCGGTTGCAGGTTCCATCGATATTCACGATTTCCCCTTTTAATGAAATACCGTTGACAGAGGACAGATAAACCTGCGCACCCGCGGCTTTTTTCCGCAGCGCATCGCTGCTCTCTCCTTTCGATATGCGATGATGCCAAAATACCTGATTATGTGTATGCAGCCGCTCATACAAGCCCAGCTGTTCCAAGGTAACGCTGCCGCCGAAGCCGACCGTCTGCGCATCGATCGCCTCATCCAGATAAGCCGCCGCTTCTTCTGCCTTCTCAAAACAGCGCACATGATAACCAAGCGCCAGCAGATTGTTTTGCAGGGTCGCTAATGACTGTTGCTCCATACTTTTCACCTTCCTGTTTGCATCAAAGAAAACCGCTTTCTATCTGATTATAACACGTTTGCGGTTGCTGTGTTTCCCAGAAACTGCACCTAGATACAATCATACAATCCTGCCAAGCCATCGCTGTCCTCCATTATGTGCAAAGGGCAGCCCCGTGAAACGCATCAACGCAAAAGCGTGCAAGGAAAGCGGCGGCCAACGGCCTTTCACATGCTCACGATTGCTCTCCTTGAACAATCCCCGCTAAACCCACCTGCACCAAGAGCGCCAGATAGTCTTTCAGCAGAGCCTCACAGGGGATTCCGCTCTCTCCCTCGACGCGCTCGATGATTTCCTCCTCGCTGCGCACGCCGTCGATGGAATAGGCGCACAGCGTCTCACAAAGCGGGCGATCAGGGGCATCGGCATGACGTTTCTGATACTCTTTTACCAGTGCCAAGCGCTTTTCATCCTCCAAAAACAGCGAGGCGAGCGATTCAATCGGATCATGAAAGCGGCGATACAGCACGCTGCCGCCCACTGCCGGCGTTTCATCCTCACCGCCTGCCAGCAGCTGAATGCGCCGGCATTGCCTTTCGGCGTCTGCATCTTTGACATATCTTTGCAGATCACGGGCGCACGCCAAGTGAAATTCCCTCAGCACTGTCCGCTGTTTTTTGGCAAATTCCGCAGAGAAGTTCTGCCTGCGCGCCTGGCGGTTTTTCTCCTCCAGCTGCTTCATCAGGCGGGTACACTGGTGATCGTAAATCGCTTCTGCCATCTCCTTTGTCGGATTGCTCAGCAGATAAAGCAGGGAAGCGGCGAGCAGGGTGGAGTATTTCAGCACTGTCCTGTCCATTCGCTGCAAGGTATCCGCACTGGTATGATAGCAAAGATCCGGCATCTGCCCCAGCATGAGCGTCGGCACGCCCACTTGAGGATCGCTTAAGATGAAGTGATCGCTGCCCAGCACGAATTCCTCCTCCTTTGTCAGCACGTGCTGCAAAAGGATATCCTCCCTGCAATGCGGCTCTCGCTTGATCTCCTCTAGCAGCAGTGAGGCGAGCTCGCCGATGATGGAAGGAGCGGCATAGGGCAGATGCGTCAACGTGATCGGACCGGTGAGCCCTTCTTGTTTCGCACCGATCATATCCAAGTTGATACCCGCGATGCAAGCGCTCATATCCTGCTCGTTGATATAGCAGTAGGTGCCGGTAAACTCCGGAATGAGCAGTACCCGCAGCGTCTTTTCCAGCGGGGCAAGCCTGCCTGCATCGATCGCTCGCTTCAATGCGATCAGCGTCTCCAAGGCGCCGCTGACGCCGGAGGCGTTGTCGTTGGCACTGGCATACGGGTGACAGAGGTGCGCCGTGATGAGCAGTGTTTCCTCGCTTTTGCCCGCCAAAGTCGCCTCGACAACCTCGATCTCTCCCGGTTCGATCACCGCATCCACATAGGCGAGCGCTTTCGGGTAAGGAGAGTCGCAAAGCGACTGCGCATAGCGCTCCTTTTGTAAAGTGCAAAGCTCCTTAAGCTGCAAAGAAAGGCGATGGGAGAGCACAAAGCCAAAGCCGCGGCGCTCTTCCCTATCATAGTCCCACCAAAACCCCGTATAATTGCGGGCATCGGGCAAGTCTAAAGGGGAACGGAAATAGTCCGTCTCATTGAGGTAATCGCAGAGAATTCCCACCGCTCCCTTTTTAAAAGCCCAGCGATATTTTTTCACCTGCTCATGGGCAAACAGCAGTTTTCCCTTGAGATCGACATCCGCATAGCTGCTTTCCTCACTGCCGCGGTCCATGTCGACGATCTCCAAGGGCGTATTGCGATAATCACAGGGCAGACTCTGTGTGATGACCTGAATCGGATCTTCCCGATAATCCGCCAGCTTCAGCTGTGCCGGTTCGATCACCCGACACCAGCCGTCGGCACAATTCCACTGTGGAAACAGGCGATAGCTGCCCGCATAGGTTTTCTCTTTCATCTCATAGGTGCATAAGCGCGCGTCAATCTGATAGCGGCTAAGCAATGAAATACAATCACAGGCAGCCTGACGATAGCCCTGCGTCGTTTGGATGCGGTGATGGCGGCACACCATCGCCAAGGTATCCGCCAAGCGCTCCTGACTGATTTCTTGTTTTAAGATCTGTATCACATTCTGCATACGATGTCTCCCTTTCTCACTGTCTTCGTTTTCACTTATCTCAAATTATACGCTTGCGCCAGGAGATTGTCCATGAATGCAGATGTGATAAAGAACCTCAGAGATGCTTTTTCAAAAGTGAACGCAGGCAATGATGTGCGCGTCTGTAAGCCGTCAGTGCAAAGGGAAGAGCTTCTCTCACCAATCCCTGTAACAAAATGACGATGGCTGAACTTTTCGTTTTCCCATATACAAGCATCGCGTTGGCTAAACGCTTTTACCGCCTATTTGTAAATAAGCTAGGTTTTATCAGCAGCTAAGAAAGCATTTTTTTCGACAGCTGTGCGCCGCAACAAAGCCATGCAGAATCACTTATTGCGCGTAATCGCGTTTCTCCTTCCTGCTTTTTATTTAATATGCAGTGCTAAGCAAAAAATCTGCCAGATGCACTATTTTCACGCCGTTAATATTGCCTGTGTCCAACTCATCCATCGTCACTACATATTTCGGATAATGATCTTTGATTTCAAGAAGATTGGCAATCTCCCTCTCTGATTCCTCCGGCAGTCTGCGGCAGACTTGCACATAGACTCGCTCCTCGCGCCGTACCGCCACAAAATCAATTTCCTTTGTTTTATTTTTTCCGATATACACCTCATACCCTTTTCGCAACAACTCAAAATACACGATGTTCTCCAGCATAGCGGCAATGGACTTGGGATTGAATCCCATTACACAATATTTTAAAGATGTGTCTGCCAAATAATACTTTTCCTGTGTTTTTAACACTGCTTTCCCCTGCAAATCATAGCGACGGCAACGATAGATAACAAACGCCTTTTCCAGCCAGTCCAAATAATTATAAATCGTCTCAACAGACAGGGAGCGTCCTTCAGATTTCAGAAATCGCACAATAGCGTTCGCCGAAAAGGTCTTCCCCACATTTTCAACAATATATTTAACAACGCGGCTAAACAGATCATAATTTGTTACATGATGCCGTTTGGTAATGTCGTTCGTAATAACAGAGGTGTAAATGCCCTCCACAATCTGATAAGCGGAACGCTCGTCCAAGTCAGTGATCGCTATGATCGGAAATCCGCCCAACCGCAGGTATTCATTCAGCATCTCTTTAGGCGGACGGGTATCTGCCTTTTTAAATGTCAGGTATTCAGAAAATGACAACGGATAAATCGGAATAGACACGTAGCGTCCTGTTAAATAGGTAGAGATCTCGCTCGACATCAGCTTGGAGTTAGAACCTGTCACATAGATATCGGTGTTCGCATTTTCCAACAGACTGTTGACGGCTTTTTCCCAGCCGTCGATCTCCTGCACCTCATCCAGCAGCAGATAATAGCGGTTCTCATCTTTCATCTGACTTTTAATAGCGCCATACATGGCTTTATCGTTCATTCCCTCATCGTATTCTTCGGACGTATAGCGCATGCAGATAATGTGATCGGCACTGACTCCGCTTTTCATCAAATCCTCTTGAAGCATCGCTAAAATTGTAGACTTTCCACATCGTCGGATACCTGCCAATATCTTCACTAGAGGAAGATCACGGTAGGTTTTCAATAGATTCATATAGTGTGTTCGTACGATCATTTCACCATCTCCTCCGTTTATATGACAATTATAGCAAAAAACTATGATGTTTTTAATAGTTTTTGCTGACAATCAATAAAAACTTAAATATAAATGTTATTATTTTTTTAATTATCGAAAAAACTTTTCAACAAATATTTACATCATGCTCTCTCCGTAATTATCAGTATCGCCGTCGGCAAGGACGCTGATTTTGCCATCATCGATTCAAATTTCCAAGTCAGGCAAACCTACGTCAAAGGCATCTGTGTCTATGATGCGCAAACGCATCACATTCCTTTATGCTTTGACCGCATCCAACGTATCACTTAGCCATCCACAGCGTCTACCAAGCGATTGTTACAGATAAACTATGCGATAACCCAAAAACAGCCGCATCCTATCAAGGTACGGCTGTTTTCATACGATATGCCATTTTCTCCGATGACAGTGCTGCTGTTTGCAGAAACAAGGCGAACGCCGTTTTGCCCATTTCTTGGCAGATGCGAAAGGCTGCGATGCAATAACCAATGCCGTTGACCAAAGCCTTTTCCATCAAAGAACACAGCATAAATCCGGCTTTCTCGCCTCTTTTTCATTTTATGTACACAGGCACTATTCTCAGATCGCCTCGCTGCCTGCCGACACCTCTGCATTCCTTTTCTCGACAGCAGCCAGCGCTTGGGGAAAGCGCCAGCGCACCGCCATGCGTAGCACCCGCTCGCACAGCCGCCGGCCAACGCTTTGACTCTCCCATTCCAACGAGGTCAGCACATAGGTGCCGGCCTCCTTTCGCTTGACAAACAGCAGTGACACCAGCGTCAGCAGCTCACACATCCCATAGTTTTGCCACGCCTCCCAGCGTTCATGAGGAAACATTTGGCGCAGGGTCTCCTCCTGATAGGAAAACGCGGCGCGCATCTCCTGCAACAGCAGCGCATCCTTGACGATCATCCCCTTGGCGTTGGTGATGCTGCCCTTTCGCTGTACATAGTGATACAGCGCTTTCGGTACGCCGGCGACACGCTGTGCACGCGCAAACACCTGAAAAATCGTGTAGACGTCCTCAAAGCGGCAGTTGGGAAACGTGATGTCCGCAAACAGCGAAGCGCGATACAGCTTTCCCCATGCGAAGTTTTCCACCTGCTCATTGGCTAACAGCTCCTTTAACGCCTCCATGCACGTCCACACACGCTGCCTGCGCACCCCGCGGCGCAGATGCAGCAGCGGATATTCCATCCGATAACCGCACACGGCAATCTGTGCATCTTCTCTTTCACAGGCCTCCACCAGACGTGCCGTCATGCCGCTTTCGATATAATCGTCGCTGTCCACAAACAGGTAGTATGCTCCCCGCGCCTGCCGCATGCCATAGTTGCGCGCATCACTTAGCCCTTTATTCTCCTTGCGGAAATAACGGATCTGCGCATACTTGCCCGCATAACGCGTACAGATCGCATCACTGCCGTCCGTGGAACCGTCATTTACCAATACTATCTCGATCTGTGGATACGTCTGCGCTAACAGCGAGCGCAAGCAGCGTTCCACATACGCCTCCACGTTATAGATTGGCACGATGATGCTTACCAGCTCTTTTTCCATGAAAGCCACCTCATTTCACCACTGATTCACTTTCCGTCGTTCCCTCTTTATACTCCTGCACAATCAGCTTCTCCTCCTGCATCTGCGCCAGCACATCGAGATAGCGCTGATGCCGCTCATCGCCGGAATTTGCCATCAGTGTATAGCCCCGTGTGCAATAGGTGCCGTTTTGCATAAAGCGGAAGCTGATATCTATGGCGATATCCGTATTTTCATACCAATAGACATCCTGCGTTTTCGCATCCTCGATCACCGTCTCCTGCAAATCACGCATCATTTCGACGGCTTCCTCATTTTCCGCTTGCTTCGCCGTCACGGTGCTCACATGATAATAATCCCCCGACATACTGTTGATGGATACCTCCACCTGTATTTGATCTGCCTGCTCGCTGATTCGCTCATTGATCAAACCGAAGCCCTGGCTCATCAAAAAACTCTGCTTCAACACCAAAACCGCCGCGAACAACAGACACAACACGCCGATCTGGCGCGGTCGGATGCAGATTTTGCGCCGAGCGACAAATCCGAGGACAAAGAAGAGAAATAACGCGGCGATCAAAGGCGGATTCAGGAAAGAAAACGGTGTCCAATCCTGTCCTCTCCAACTCTGTGACAGCAGCAACAGCGACAAAGTCAGCATGGCGATGAGCGTCGGATATAACAGAATCGCCGTCGTTCTCGTCTGCGCATCCTCCGCCCGCTTAGCGATAAAGCTGCGTTTCGCGCCAAAGAACAATACGACACAAAGCGCCGCCCAGATCACCCATGCGCCAACCGGCAGCAGCTGCACCTGCTGCACGCCGCCCTCTACCACCATCTGCGACGTCATTTCATTCGCCAGCAAAACACAGGCGCTCGGCACGCTGACGATCGCAACCAGCCAGCGGATGAGCGGATTGGCCAACAGCCCCTCATACAGCAAATCATACGTATAGCAATAGACAAACTCCTGAGCGTTTTGATACATGAGCAGCCACAGTGCAAAAATTAACAAGAAAGGAACGATAAAATAGCCGATGACCATGACGATGGCATCCAAAGTGGAACGGCAGGTGATGGCAATCCACACATTGAGGCTATAGAGCAGCAGCGCCAGCAGAAAGATCTGCCCCATCGTCGACGAGAACTCTAAAAAGAGCGATCCGTTTTGCAAGACGAGCACCGTCAGCAGCATTGCGGCAAACGGCGGACACCACAGATACAGCATGCCGATGCCATACTTGCACGCATAGAGGCTTTTACGCTTGATGCCGACGCAGGCATAGAGATCCATCTTTCGCCGATCCCACAGAAAGTCAAAGAGATAGATGGGCAATAACAGCGCCATGACGATCATGAGTGCCAACAGCATCCACAACAGCACTACCGTGCACTGGCGCAGTTTGATCGCGCTTCGTAAACCGAACGCTAACAACGGAAAAAGCGTGAGCAGCACCGTTCCATACAAAATCAGAAAATTGCGGTCGCGCCACAGATGATAGCGGATATACGCCAAGCTATTGTTCATAGACGCCATATCCCTTCTGTTCCATCTCATAGAGGAAGACCTCCTCCAGATTGACATTTTGCACCTCGAGGATGACCGGGTCTAAAGAGCGCAAATAGTTCACGATCTTTTCCACGTTGCCTTTGACAACCAGCTTGGCAAACTTCGATTCCACACGCAGACTCAGCAGCTGCAAGTGCGAAAACAGCGACGCGTCGATCTCCTCTTTAAACGCTAACTGGATCGCATGTACGCTCTCCTTGATTTCCTCAATATCGCCGCTGGTCGTAATGCAGTGCTCATCCAAAATGCCAAAGCCATCGCAAATATCCTCCAGCTCTCGGATGTTGTGCGAGGAGATCAGCACCGTCATCTTCTTCTCCTCCACTCGTTTGGCTAACGCCCGCTGAAAGGTTAAGCGCATCATCGGGTCCAAGCCGTCAAACACCTCGTCTAATAACAGCAGCTTAGGCGAGATCGCCAAGGCGAAGATGATGAACGCCTGCCGTTTCATCCCCTTGGAAAACTGTGCCAGCGGCCGCTTCTCATCCAGTCGAAACAGCTTTAGATAATAGTGGTAGCTCTCCTCGTCAAAAGAAGGGTACCACAGCTGATAAAACTGTTTCATGTCCTGAATGGACGCATTGTGAAAGTAATAGGGCTCATCGCTGATAAAGAGGATCTCCTGCTTGACCACAGGGTTGTCAAACACCGGTTCACTGTTCCAGGTGACGACGCCCGCATCCTCTTTCATCACCCCGGCCAAGATGCGCAGCAGTGTGCTCTTTCCGGCGCCGTTGGGTCCCACCAAGCCAAAGATGCTGCCATCCTCCACTTGCAGGCTCACCTGATCCAGCACCGTAACCTCTCCCAGTTTCTTTGACATGCAGCGTATGTTAAGCATACGGCTCCTCCTCTCCGTAAATTCTTTCTATTCTTCCTGCCAGCTCGCTTCGTTCGATATGGCAGCGTTTGAGATCTCTCACACAGGAATCAAACACCGTGAGCTTCTCCTCCCTGATGAGCGTATCGATATGTTTGGTCGTGATGTAGCAGCCCTTGCCCGGAATCTTATAGATGATCTGCTTCTCCTCCAGCTTATGGTATGCCTTTGCCACGGTGTTGGGATTGATCCCTAGCTGTGTGGCGAGCGCGCGGACGCTGGGCAGCTGCTCATCCTCATGCAGGATACCGGCCATGATATACTCCAGTATCTGTCCCTTGAGCTGTTCAAAGATCGGCATTGCGCTCTGCGTTTTGATTTCAAACATCTGCTTCTCCCTCCTCACTGTCCCCGTGCATCTCAGTATCAGACACCTCGCTTGCAGGTGGTATTTCCTCCTCCTCGATGATCTCAGGCTCCTCCACGATCGTATAGCTGAATACGCCGTAGTCCAGATCATAGTCGCCCTTTTCCTCCAGCAGCAGGGATAACAGCGCGCTGAGGTGGCGGTTCATATTCTCCTGATTGCCGATATACTCAAAGTAATGCTGATTGTATTCATCGATATAGTAAGCATACTGGATGCGCAGCACATAGTCGCTGGCGTCCTGCTTTGCTTCCTCGATCATCTGCTGCTGCACCGCCTGCAAATCATCTAGCAGCGCGCTGTCGTGCTCTACGCGGATACTGAGCGTACTCAGCGTATCGTTTTCACCGATGACAATGCCTTGCCTCTGCAACACCTGATCGAGCTTTCGTTTATTCTCGCTGCTGATGTTCACCATGAATTCCTCAATTGGCAATTCGATGACTAGCTTATCAAACGCATCCGGCGCAAACACCTCTTGTACATAGCCAAAACCATTCGTGGAGATGAACAGGAAGGAGGCGCACACTTCAAACCCCGTCAAAAGGGCAAAGCCTAACAGCATGTGGGCGCTGAAGCGAATGGCGCGCTTGTAGATGAAATAAAACGCTGCATAGACCAGAAAGATCATGACGAAGAAAAACGGCGTCCATTCATTCCAGACGATGCAGTTGAGCAAAGAGAGCACCATCATCAAAATGCCGAAAGGATAGACGAGATGGGAACGCGTGTACACGCCGCAGGTTTCTCCCTGTATCCTAACAAAGCGCCAAATGCTCCATATAAGCGCCAAGACGGCGATTGCTGACCACCATACGATGAGCAGCAAGTGCATCTGTGTCGGATACGTATACCCCGCAGTGAAAGCAAAGAGATCAGCGCCAAAGGAAGGCAGGCTGAAGAAGCTGAAATACGGCATCAGCATCTGCGCCGTGCTGCCGTAATAGCTGTACGCTTCAATCAGATAAGCAGAGCGCGTATCGATAAAACGGACAAAGCTCACTTGCAGCAGGACGAACAGCACGATCCAGCCATAGCCGATCAGCAGCGCATCTAACGTGCGGCGGCAGCGGGAGACAAAGCAGACGGTGATCGTGTAGAGCACACTTTGAAAGACAACGCCCGCCAGCCACGTATTCAGCAGGACACGCATCGCCAAGCCGCTGCAAAACCACGCATACACAGTGGTCAGCAGCAAGGTGAGCAGCCAGCCGCAGAGCCAATGATAGATAAAAAGCGCTCGCCGGGAGATCGGCATGGTAAGCGCAAGCGCAGCCGCTCCCGGATGGTAGAGAAAACGGAAAAGGTAGATGGCACACATCACGGAAAAGATACTCGCAAAGATAAATACCATCTCCCATGCGGCATCAGCCAAGCTGCCTTGTGCCGTCATCACACATAACGGCAATACGATGCCAAAGCCACATAGCGCCACCAGCAGCGGACGGCGGTTCTGACGCAAAGTAAATGCCAGCCATTTTTGAAAAGATATGGTCATATACATCCCTCACTGTACTATTTACAATCATACAGTACCGTAGTTTTCCGCATTGCGCAATGCTTTGCGCGCTTTATAACAAAACTGTAATTTGAACGTCAGGTGAATGCAAGTTTTCCTCACGTTCACAAAACCAAAAGCGGGAAGACGACACGCAGAGTGCACTTTCATCGCCGCGATAAACAGAGCGAGGTTTCAATCCTCACGATTGATCTATGGCAAAAATTCAGCACTGCCATAGACTGCTGTTTGCCTCTATCTTGCCTGTCAGGATATGATCGCTATCAGAAATGGGGCTGCTGCAGGACAGTCTGACTGTTTGAAACAGCAGGTGAAATACATTCTTTCATCAAAAAAACATAAACTATGACACAATGGTGTCAAACGCTTATGATATTCTTTATTGCAAGGAGGCGTTCTTATGAAATATGAGTGGAAAAAGCAAGAAAAGGAATTATATGAAGCCCGCGTATCACCGGCATTCGTCACTGTACCGGCACAAAAATACATCATGATCAGCGGCAGCGGCAATCCAAACGACATTGATTTTTCAAATCGCGTGTCCGTGCTCTATTCTTTGGCATACGCCGTCAAAGCAGCGTACAAGACTTCCGCCGTGCATAAGGAATTTCACGATTTTACCGTTTATCCTTTAGAGGGAATTTGGCAGGCAATCGAAGAAGCGCAGCTTGTCAAAGCGCATTTGTCATATACTCTGATGATACGGCAGCCGGATTTTATCTGCCCGGATATGGTAACAACCGCGTTGCAGCGAGTGCGGATGAAGAAGCCCAGCACGCTATATGACGAGGTGCGCTTTCAAACGATGCAGGATGGAACATGCGTACAAATACTGCATATCGGCGCATTTGATGAGGAACCTGTTTCTTTCGCAAAGATGGAGCAATTTCTATCAGCCCATCACTTACGGCGAGCCAAGAGTTATCATAGAGAAATCTATTTGAACAATGCGAAACGGGTAGACAGGAGTAAACTCAAAACCATTTTACGCTATTGTGTAGAATGATAGCGGAAAGGAGATGGATGAGATTCCCCTTGGGAAGCATGACAAGCACCTCATCACTCAAAAAAGGCAGGAAATGTTCTTTTGCAAGAAACAGGTGTCGAAAGATATTGAAGCGACAGATAATACTTTCTTCTAAGCAATTCCACATGCTCTGCTCTCGCCATCCCTAAGCAATAAAAAAAAGGTCTCCCCCTTAGGTGAACGCCGATAAGGAAGTATGAAAAACATACTAACTTAACGGATGACAAACAGGTCGCAACAGAAGCGGATTGCCGGAGAGGATAATAAGGGAGAGAAAGTAAAAGGATCGGGGAAACCCCCGACAAGAGAAAATCCCCGTCCGGCGCATGGCTGATAACGGGCATTCTCTCTATGCTTTTGGAACTCTGAATTTGTATTTGCCTTTTCCAAACCCGCTGACGGCTTCAATCAAATCCGCCTTTTTCAGCTTTGTAATGAGATTGCCGGCGGCAGTAACGGAATCGTTTGTAATAGCGGCTATGTCGGAACGTCCAAAGATACCGTCAATGCCCATGATTGCAAATACTGTTTTAGCTTTTTTAATCGTAGTTTGGTTTGCGTTCATTCCGTCAATCGCAACCTCAATCGCAAGATCATCAGGAGTAATCGCAACATTTTCATCTTCAATCGTAACTTTAGCTGTGTTTATTGCAGTTCCATAATTCAAGTTATACAGCGTAACTTGAAATGAACTTGCGTCGGAATAAAATTTAGGTTCCAATTCATCCCGGTAATTATAGGCTGCATGGTAGGCTTCCGTAATTTTCCGAAATCCGCTTCCCTGTCGCTCCATATATCCCAACCGGCCGAAAATATCAGCAAGGATTGGATTGCGGCGGGTAGAGGAAATATTGAAAATATCCCTTTCCTGTATCCGTGTACCATCCACCATGCCGCCCGGGGAAGTAATTGTAAGACGATCATCGTAAATGTCGATATGGACTTCGCTGCCCAAGATCAGATAATCACGATGAATCAGCGCATTGACAAGAGCTTCAAAAACGCTCCGTTCACAGTAATCCGGCATTTCAATGCGGGAGTCGGTCGTTTTCTTCCAACGTGTTTTCATATTCCGTTTTACAAAACTAACCCCTTCATTAAGCAGGATAATCAGGCTGCCGGAATACTCTGCACCATCGAGCGCATCCACCATACCTCCGCTTTTATCAAGGCCGTTCCAGCGAGTGCAGAATAGGCGGGATTGCTTGATCGGCGCATCATCCGCCAGCAAAGCGCCTGCATTGGTCAGCTTATCGTATTCATTCCGTATTTCAAAGGAATCGAACAGCTTTTCTTCCATACTGTCACCTGTCCAAGCCTTATATCGTTCACGCAGCTTGGAGAAAGCATAGTCCTTGAAATTATATTCGGAAATCAATGCGTCAAAGGTATGGTTCATACCTTTGAGAAGAAGCTGATTCAATACATACGAGGGAGCCGCTACGCTTTCGTTCCCCATACGGATATATGCTTCCATCACACCGTCAGCCTTGTAATAATATGGAGTGGAACGCCCTGCGGAAATAGACAGTATAAGTATATCTCTGTCTTTCTCCCGCTCGGGAGTGAGGATAAAGTTCGGATAAGGCGTGATACGCTCTTTAATCAAACGGCTGATTACTTCAGCGTCCGCCTGTGCGTCGGCAAGCCCCGCTACATTTCTGTTATCATCAACACCGAAAAACAGTGTGCCGCCGATGCCGTTTGCAAAGGCGCTGACGCTTTTTAGCCAGCTTTTCGGCTTTCTCACTTCCAAAGCAACCTTGAACTCACATTCCGTTGCTTCGGCGATCCATTTATCAAGCATCGCCTAATTCCTCCCTGTCTGAGTGATTCATTTTTGCCCTGCTCTTGCAAACATTGTACTTATTCTTACACTGCGGGCTGCAAAACACGGCGCTCGGCATGCTTGCGGCAAAGGCTTTCGTGCAGTGCCTGTAAAGGCGGATCGGATTTTTGCTGTCGGTCAGCACGAAGCTGAACATCGTTTGTACACCCGAAAGCAGAGAGTGAAAATCCCGGAAAATAGCCGGCTTATCCAAGCGGCGAGGACACTAACAGCCGCCGATTTCCACAAGCGCCTTTTTCATCATTTGCCGCAGCATTTCTCCCCAATGCACGCATATGCCTTTACCTAGCGAACGATCGTGCCGTTTGGCAAATCCTTGGCGATTGTCGCTAACGCCAAATCCGCATCGTCTCCCGGCGCAGCGCATAAAATCATGCCCTCGCTCTCCACTCCGCGCAGCTTAGCAGGCTTGAGATTGGTAACGACGATCACCTTTTGCCCGACCATCTCCTGCGGCGTATAAGCACGGGCGATGCCGCTGACGATCTGTCGCGTCTCATCGCCTAAATCCACCTGTTCTACAAGCAGCTTATCCGCTTTCGGATGCTTCTCGCAGGAAACGACGGTGCCTACCTTCAGCTCCACCTTGGCAAAATCGTCAATCGTGATCTCCGCCTTGGTTTCCTGCTTCTTTTGCGCGTTCGTTTTTTCTTCCTTTGCCTTTTCTGCGGCCTGATCTGCCTCCAGCTGTTTCATAAATGCTTCGGTATCGATGCGGGCGAACAGCATCTCCATCTTTTTCACCACCGCATGATCACACTCCAGCGCACCGAATTGCGTCAGGGTATCCAAGGTTCGCTGCTTGGTTCCTAAGGCATCCAAGATCTTCTCGCCTGTCTGCGGCATGAAGCTCTCTAACAGCACCGCCGCAAAGCGAATGCTCTCCAGCAGGTTGTAAAGCACGCTGGCTAAGCGCTCCCGCTTGCTTTCATCCTTGCCTAACACCCAAGGCATCGTCTCATCGATGTATTTGTTCGTCCTGCGCAGCAAGGTGAAGATCGCATCGATCGCATCGCCGACCCGCAGCTCGTCCATCTTTTGTTCTACCTGTTTGACGCTCTCTAACGCTGTCGCAATCAGCTCCTCATCCACCGGTTCGCTGACATGCGGATTGCTGATCTCGCCGTTAAAGTATTTGTTGGACATAGAGATCGTGCGGCTGACGAGATTGCCCAAGATGTTCGCCAGGTCGGAATTGATGCGCTCTACCACCAGATCCCATGTGATCGTTCCATCCTGTGCAAACGGCATTTCATGCAGAACGAAGTAACGCACCGCATCGACGCCGAAATAATGCACCAGATCATCCGCATAGATGGCGTTGCCCTTGGACTTGGACATCTTGCCATCGCCGACTAGCAGCCACGGGTGTCCGAACACCTGCTTTGGCAACGGCAAATCCAGCGCCATCAGCATGATCGGCCAATAGATGGTGTGAAAGCGCAGAATGTCCTTGCCGATGATATGTACGTCTGCCGGCCAATACTTCAAAAAGCGTTCCCCGTGATTGCCCTGCGCATCATAGCCAAGCGAAGTGATATAGTTGGTCAGCGCATCGATCCATACATAGATGACATGCCTTGGGTCAAAGTCGACCGGAATGCCCCACTTGAAAGAGGTGCGGGAAACACAGAGATCCTGTAATCCCGGTTTGAGGAAGTTGTTGATCATCTCGTTTTTGCGGGATTCCGGCTGAATGAACTCCGGATGCTCCTCAATGTGCTTCATGAGACGATCCGCATATTTCTGCATGCGGAAGAAGTATGCCTCCTCTTTCGCCTTTTTCACCGGACGCCCGCAGTCCGGGCAGCATCCATCCACCAGCTGGCTCTCCGTCCAAAAGGACTCACACGGCGTACAATACATGCCCTCGTAGGTTCCCTTGTAGATGTCGCCTTGCTCATAGAGCTTCTTAAAGATTTTCTGTACCTGCTTCTCATGTGCCTCATCGGTCGTGCGGATGAAATAGTCATAGCTGGTATTCATCATGTCGAAGGTCTTTTTGACCGTCTCTGCGACGCCGTCTACAAATTGCTTCGGTGTGACGCCCTGTTCCTTTGCCTTTTCCTCGATCTTCTGCCCGTGCTCATCCGTTCCGGTCTGGAAAAACACGTCGTAGCCCTGTGCGCGGCGATAGCGTGCGATCGCATCGGTCAAAACGATCTCGTAAGTGTTGCCGATGTGCGGCTTGCCGGAAGTGTAGGCGATCGCCGTCGTAATATAGTAGGGTTTCTTTTCCATAAGCTTCCTCCTTTTGCTGATGCAGTGTGTTTTGCGTTCTTTAATAAAAAAGCTCACGCCAAAGGGCGAGAGCTTCGCGGTACCACCTTTTTTCGTGTAACTTGTTACACCTTTCACCGTTAACGCCGGTTCTCGCGTTTCTTTCTCATGATTCAAAAGAACGGCTCCAAAGCCATCTTCCCGCCTGCGTCCCGTCAGATTTTCACCCACCATCTGCTCTCTACGCGCCGACTCATGCGGTACTCTCTTCTTCACTGCCTTTTACTGCCCCATTATAGCATATCCCAAAGGGAAATGCTATATGAAAATCAACGCCGCGTTCGCTCTCTCCAAGAGAGAAAAGAAAAGGGAGAAAAGCGCCTTTTGCCAAATAGGGAGAGGGAAAACAAAGAGAGAATGTAGCAGCGCACCGCGATGAATGTGCTGTCATTGGGAAGATCACGCCGGCATGCGGATGAACCTATATAAAAGGATATTTCAATTATCGTGGATTTGTCCCTGCCTGATAATTGAAACGACCCATTAAAAAGGCCACCCGTGCGGATACGCTCCCGCGTGATGGCCTGCGTTTGATCATTCGATGGCAATGGTCTTCTTCTCTGGCAACTTGTTGACCTCCTTAGGGAAGCTGATCTTCAGCTCGCCGTTGTCATAGCTTGCCTTGATGTCCTCCTCCCTGACGCCTTCTCCGACATAAAAGCTTCGCGAGAAGCTGCCGCTGTATCGCTCCTGACGAATCAGATTGCCCTTGTCATCCTTCTCCTCCTTGCTCGTGTTGCGCGATGCGCTCACATTCAGATACCCGTTGTTAAGCTCCAGGCGGATGTCTTCTTTCTTGCAGCCCGGCAGCTCCATATCTAACAGATAATTGCCGTCCTTCTCGGTGATGTCCGTCTTCATCGCCATGTCGCTTCGCGAATGGAAAATCGGTGAAGTAAACATATCATCGAATACCGTATCAAACAAATCATTGGTTCTTGGGAAGAATTTCATATCTATCGCCTCCATTGATCTTTCTTCATGCATCTACATGAATGAACTCTTTCCATCGGTGTTCCCCGATTACACTTTTATTATATCCCACTTTTTAGCACTGTAAACAGGTTATCGCAGTGTGGCTTTTGTCTAACTTCATAGAGTGCCGTAAGTGCCTATTTATGGGCATTTCTCGGATTTTATGATTTTGTCTTAACTCGTCAGAAATCGTCATTTTATAAAAATTTGGTGTCAAAATTGGTGTCAATCAGCGGAGAGATACCTTTTCTTGCCACAGTATATCAGTATCACAAATTGAAAAATTGAATATCGCAAGTAGATTATGGAACGCCGATATTGACGTTCCTTTTCTATTTCCAGCCGTTCAGAAATGGACGGCTTTTTCTATATCCAAACGAAAGGAGAATTTTAAAAGCTATGAAAAAGATATTGAAGCGATTAGCCACAGGCTTCCTTGCCTTTGCGACTATCGTTACTGCTTTGCCGACAACGGCAGTCCACGCTTCCGAGAAGCAATACTGGACAGAAAGTGCCGAGCGTGTCGGTATCGTTGAAAAAGTAATGAATGACGGTTCTATCGGTTCGACATTCAATGAGGGACACATGACCGTTGAGGGTGAGGACGCTTTCTGTGTGGATATTAACACCAACTTCCGCAACGGTTATAAGACCAGAGCTGACGCAAGCACACGCATGAGCTACGACCAGATTTCAGATGTTGCCCTCTCAATCGAGTATGTTAATCAGTATGTGCAGAGCCACAGCGGATTGAGCAGTCAGCATATCTATCTTTTGAAACAGTGCGTCGTATGGCAGAGATTGAGTGTTCATCTTGGCTGGCAATGCGATAACGTCAGAGCTTCCTATGATGAAATTCCAAAAGCTATACAGGACGAGGTTTACGCTGGGGCGAAAGCCTTTGCCAGCGAGAACAAGGAACGCTATGAATGTGGCGGTTACATCTACTCTGGCGAGGGACAGGACATTGGACAGTTCTGGGCGAAACTTGCCGTTGGAAATGCCACATTGAAAAAGACTTCCAGTAATGCCAGCATTACCGATGGGAACGGGCTTTACTCTATCGCTGGTGCGACTTATGGTGTCTATTCTGATAAGGACTGTACGAAACAGCTTGCCACCCTTACGACTGATAACAGCGGAAATACTGATACCGTGGAAGTAAAGGCTGGCACAGTCTACATCAAAGAGCTTTCTGCTCCTGCTGGCTATAAGGTGGACAGCACTGTCTATTCCTTAAATGTGGAAGCTGGCAAGACAGCGACACTCAATGTATCCGATACGCCAAAGGTCACAGATACCCTTATCGAGCTTTTCAAGATTGACATGGAAACACAGAAAGACGCTCCACAGGGCGACGCTTCCCTAGAGGGTGCGGAGTTCACATGGAAATTCTATGCGGGACACTATACCGCTGACAATCTTCCTAGCGAGCCTACAAAGACATGGGTGACAAAGACAATCGCTGAAAAGGACAGCGACGGCACTATTCATTATGTTTCCCGCCTTTCTGATGAATACAAGGTATCTGGGGACAGCTTCTATACACAGGATGGTAAGAACGTGCTTCCTTTAGGAACGCTGACCGTTGAGGAAACGAAAGCTCCTGACGGCTATCTTCTTGACGGTGCATATATGCAGGCAAATGGTAGTGAGGAACAGATTAAGGGAATGTACCTTACACAGATTACCGAGGACGGCGACATTGCCGTATTGTCTGGAAGCAATCAGTACCATGTATCAGACAAGGTTATCCGTGGTGGTGTGAAAATCCAGAAAAGAGATTTGGAAACCAGCGATACCAAAGGTCAAGGAAGTGCGACTTTGAAAGACGCTGAATTTGAAATCATCTCTCTAAATGACAACGCCGTACTTGTTGAGGGAAAGCTCTACAATAAAGGCGACGTGGTAAAGACAATCCTTACCGACATTGAGGGCGTGGCTTCTACTTCTACTGACCTGTTACCTTACGGGAAATACCGTATTGAGGAAAGCAAAGCTCCAGAGGGCTATCTGACGGACGGTGCAGAACCGATTGAATTTGAAATCACAGAGGACGGGAAAATCGTTGACCTTACAGGTACAGACACGTCAATCTACAATCAAGTGAAGCGTGGCGACCTAGAGGGTGTCAAGATTGGTGCTGGCACACACCAGCGTCTTGCGGGAGTTCCGTTTAGGATCACAAGCAAGACCACAGGTGAGAGCCACATTATTGTAACTGATGATAACGGGCAGTTCTCCACTTCTTCTGACTGGGCTTCCCATAAGAACAACACCAACGCAGGAAAGACCAGCGAGGACGGTATCTGGTTTGGAACAAGCGAGCCAGACGACAGCAAAGGTGCTTTGATTTACGACACCTATATCATTGAGGAATTACGCTGTGAGAGCAACAAAGGCTTTGAGCTTATCCCACCGTTTGAAATCGTGGTGTCCAGAAACAATGTGACCGTTGACTTAGGGACACTTACTGATGAATACGAGAAAGAAATCTCTATCCATACCATAGCCACAGGCAAGGACGGCGAGAAGTCTATCGTGGCTGGCAAAGAGGTTACAATCGTTGACACGGTTACGCTTGACGGGCTGGAAAAAGGTACGAAGTATCAGTTAAAAGGCTGGCAGATGTTGAAAGAGGAAAATGCCGAACTTCTTATTGACGGACAGCGTGTAGAGAACAGCTATACCTTTACCGCTGATGATGAAGAAATGAAAGTGGAAATTTCCTATACATTCAATGCGTCTGCTTTAGGTGGCAAGAACCTTGTGACCTTTGAGGAACTTTACGACATTTCTAATGAGGACGAGCCTGTAAAGGTTGCTGAACACAAGGACATTGACGACGAGGGACAGACGGTGCTTATCACGGAGCGTATCATCTCTATCCATACCACAGCGACCAGCGAGGACGGAAAGAAAGAGATTGAAGCAGGAAAAGACGTGACAATCATTGATACCGTGACCCTTGACGGATTGGAAATCGGCACAAAGTATCAGCTCAAAGGCTGGCAGATGATTAAGGACGAAAACGCAGAGCTTATCATCAATGGTGAACGTGTCGAGAATGACTATACCTTTACCGCCGACAGTGAAAGCATGGAAGTCCAGATTGCCTTTACATTCGACGCTTCCGAGCTTGGCGGGAAAGAGCTTGTGACCTTTGAGGAATTATACGATTTGAGCAATCCAGATGAACCGACAAAGGTTACAGAGCATAAGGACATTGAGGACGACGGGCAGACGGTGACAATCACAGAAGTACCAGAAAAGCCAGAAGAACCTACACCAGAACAGCCGACCACACCAGATACACCGAGCAAGACAACGGACGCTCCAAAGACAGGAGACAATACAAACATTGCCTTATTCTTAGGGCTTCTTGTTCTCTCTGGTGCAGGCGTGGCAGGAACATACTTCATCAAGCGTCGTAAACGCTTATAGGATAATCTTCCTATGATGATGAAGAAATCACGTTCCCCGCCGATACATGGAAACGGCGGAGCTTCCCTTTATTCTGGCTTGTCCGCCACCCACCTGTAAGCACACAGACAGTCAAGGGTGTTTTTAAGCATTTACCTGCCCTTGACGGTCTGGGGGCTTACGGGTATCACACCACCAGCCAGAATAAAAGCATTGATAATCAACAGATTTTATAGAAATGAGGTATGAACACATGAAATTGAAATATATCGTGCCTGATATGGCACAGACTTTTGGAAACTTGGAGTTTGCAGGAGAAAATGACGTGGAGCAACAGCGTGTCAATGGTCGCTTCGTTCCCGTGACAAGAAGCTATAACCTGTATTCCGACATTCAGAGAGCCGACGACATTATCGTAGTGCTTCCCGCAAAGGCTGGGGAGAAGCGTTTCAAGTATGAGCAGAAAGTCAAACTCGTCAATCCTAAGATTACCGCTGAGGGAAAGAATGTGCGAGGTCGTGGCTACACCAACTATATCTTAACGGCTGATGATATGCTTCCAGCCGAGGAAGGCAAGTAAAGGGGGATAACAGATTATGAGATTAGCGAATGGAATTGTGTTAGATAAGGAAAAGACGTTTGGAGTGCTGAAATTCTCCGCATTAAGACATGAAGTGCGTGTAGAGAATGAGGACGGGACGACAACCGAGGAAATCAAGCGTAGAACTTACGATTTGAAGTGCAGTCAGCAGGAACGCACGATACAGGTATCTATCCCAGCGGAAATCCCTGTCAAGGACTATCCGTACAATGCCGAGGTGGAGCTTGTCAATCCCGTTGCCGATACCGTGGCAAACGCCAACTACCGAGGGGCAGATGTGGAATGGTACATCAAGGCAGACGACATTGTGCTGAAAAATAAAGGCGGTCAGCCCGCAGGAAATCCACAGAACCACGCTCCACAGGGACAGCAGAAAAAATAATTAGTGCGGAACACTAAAATACTATACTTGCAATTATGGATATGATATAATTTGCTCACAAAACTTAATCATAAGGAGGAAAGGCAATGGAGTTATTTTGGATAATTGTGGGCGGTGCTTTGCTTTGTGGTGGAGTAGGTACTATCTGGAATAAGAAAAATAAAAAATAACAAAGGTAAATCAAAATTAAACTATTTTAAGTGTTACAAAGCGGTTAGTCTTTACGATTGACCGCTTTTTCCATATCCAGAAAGGGGTGTTTATGAACCTATACAAATACAAAGGAAAGCGTATCAGAGCCAGCGACAAGAACCTTGTGTACTGCTTCTGTGCGGGTACGCTCCTGTTCCTGTTCATAGCGGTTCTCCTGCTACTGAACATGGGACAGCTCATGCGTACCGACTGGGAGCATTTCAGCCTGCTTGATAATGGCGTGACGCTTTCTACATACAACTTCATAACCATAGGGATAGCGACTGGTATTTGTGCATTGGTCGCTTTTCTTTATTACCGCTTCTTCCATGACAGCTTCAAGAAGCTATTACACCGTCAAAAGCTCTCCCGCATGATACTGGACAATAAGTGGTATGAAGCACAGACCGTACAGGACAGCGGTTTTTTTACTGACCTGCAGAGCAGATCAAGGGAAAAAATCGTCTGGTTTCCTAAAATCTATTATCAAATGGACACAGGACTGCTTCATATCCGCTGTGAAATCTCTTTGGGAAAGTATCAAGACCAGCTCCTTAGACTGGAAGATAAGCTGGAAAGCGGGCTTTACTGCGAGCTGACCGACAAGACGCTCCATGACGGCTATATCGAGTACACCCTGCTCTATGACATGATAGCGAACCGTATCACGATTGACGAGGTAAAAGCAGAAAACGGGGGCTTGCGTCTGATGAAGAACCTCACATGGGAATACGACGCACTCCCTCACGCCCTTATCTGTGGCGGGACTGGCGGTGGAAAGACCTATTTTTTGCTGACAATCATTGAAGCCCTCTTGCAGACCAACGCCCAGCTTTACATCTTAGACCCTAAAAACGCTGACCTTGCGGACTTGGGTACGGTCATGGATAACGTGTACCACACCAAAGAAGATATGATTGAATGTGTCAATGCGTTCTATGAGGGCATGGTACAGCGAAGCGAGGAAATGAAGCACCACCCAGACTACAAGACAGGCGAGAACTATGCCTATCTGGGCTTACCGCCCTGCTTTCTTATCTTTGACGAGTATGTGGCGTTCTTGGAAATGCTGGGGACAAAGGAAAGCATGAGCCTTTTAAGCCAGCTAAAGAAAATCGTCATGCTTGGCAGACAGGCGGGCTATTTCCTCATTGTCGCCTGCCAGCGTCCCGACGCAAAGTATTTCAGTGACGGTATCAGAGATAATTTCAACTTCCGTGTGGGCTTGGGACGTATCAGCGAGCTTGGCTACGGTATGCTTTTCGGAAGCGACGTAAAGAAACAGTTCTTCCAGAAGCGTATCAAAGGACGTGGTTATTGTGACGTGGGTACGAGCGTCATATCGGAGTTTTACACTCCCCTTGTACCAAAGGGACATGATTTTTTACAGACTATCGGCTCTCTTGCACTGGCAAGGCAAGCCGTATCAGATGAACGAAAGGAGAATTGAAAAATATATGGGACTTTTAGAAATGGGTTACAGCGACCCTACCGCAGATTTGCACGTTGAGGGTGTCTGCGTAGACTTTGACCGCTTCCTTGCGGATTTGAAAAGTGTCGCTGGTACGACTGACGATAAATGTGAGGAATTTCCGACAGAAGCCTATCATGCACATATGGAAGATATTCTGACAGAAGCGGGACTTGGGAGATTGAAACTTCCGTTGCTCTTTTCCGTGGTGCTGGACGAATGGCTTTCCATTCATGGCTTCAACTACCGTTTTACGTTTCTTGTGGTGGATAAGGATTTTTTCAGACAGATATACCATGAATATGAGATTGACAAGGATATAGCCAGAAAATGCCTTTCAAGAGATACCGACTGTATCGTAGTTTATACGGGCGTAACAAGGGTTGACTGAACCACTGACGGCTGGAACGGTCAGCGAAGCGACCCAGACCGTGTAAGCCGTCCTGTGGAGCAGGGCTTGCCCTGCTCCACGAAAGAAGCCCCTCGGTATCTAACAGAGGGGCACAATTCCGCTGGAAACTACGGTCAAAAAGTCTGGAAATCCCGCTTGGTATAAGGGTTTTCTCTCACTCATAGCTGACTGTGACAATCGGCGGAAAATATCACAGATTTCTAAAAGGGGGTATGCAGGCTGAATGAAAGCACCTTTATAACCGCCTTGAAAGAGAAACGCCTATCTTACGGCGTGTCCCAGACAAGGCTTGCAATCATGGCTGGTATCAGCCGTGAACACCTAAACCGTATCGAAGCGGGAAAGGTAACACTCACGGAAGATATGCAGGACAAGCTCATGGAAGCTGTCGAGAAATTCAATCCCGACGCTCCCATGTTCCTGCTGTTCGACTATGTGCGTATCCGTTTCCCCACGCTGGATATACAGCACGTTATCAAGGATATTCTGAAGCTCAACATTGACTATATGCTCCATGAGGACTACGGACACTACAAATATACCGAGCATTACTATCTGGGTGATGTGTTCGTCTACACCTCGCAGGACGAGGAAAAAGGCACGCTTCTGGAGCTGAAAGGAAAAGGCTGTCGCCAGTTTGAAAGCTATCTGCTGGCACAGGAGCGAAGCTGGTACGACTTTCTTATGGACGCTCTGGTTGAGGGCGGTGTGATGAAACGCCTTGACCTTGCCATTAACGACAGGGCGGGCATACTGGATATTCCAGATCTGACCGCCAAATGCAACCGTGAGGAATGTGTTTCCCTGTTCCGTTCTTTCAAGTCCTATGCTTCCGGCGAGCTGGTGAAGCACAACGAGCAGGACAAGGCGGGCATGGGACACACGCTGTATATCGGCTCTCTGAAATCAGAGGTCTACTTCTGCTGTTATGAGAAGAACTACGAGCAGTACGCAAAGCTCGGCGTGCCGATTGAGGAAGCACCCATAAAGAACCGCTTCGAGATACGACTGAAAGATGAAAGAGCCTATTATGCCGTCCGTGAACTGCTGACCCATTATGATGCAGAACAGACGGCATTTTCTATCATCAATCACTATATCCGCTTCGTGGACAGAGAGCCGGAGAAGCGAAAGACAGACTGGAAGCTCAATGACCGCTGGGCGTGGTTTATCGGGAAAGACCGACCGCCTATCAAACTGACGACAGACCCAGAGCCTTACACTCTGGAAAGGACGCTGGGCTGGATAAGCAGGCAGGTCGCTCCTACGCTGAAAATGCTGAAAAAGATAGACGCTGGCAACAATACAAGCTATCTGAAAGAGATTGAGGACAACGCAAAGCTGACGGAAAAGCATTTGCAGATAATCAGACAGCAGACAGCGGATACAGAGGAACTTATCACAGAGTAAAGGAGAAATTTGATTATGGCAGAACTTGTCAAGGACTTGGTGCTGGTATCGCTGGGAATGGGTATCGGTGTCGTCCTTATGTGTATTGCACAGGTCAGCAAAATGGCTGACGAGCAAATGGAAGAAATCAAAAAAGAAAGGATTGATAAAGAATGAATTTCGGACAGAACTTATACAACTGGTTTTTAAGCAACGCCCAGAGCTTGGTGCTTATGGCAATCGTGGTAATCGGTATCTACTTAGGATTTAAGAGAGAGTTTTCTAAGTTAATCGGCTTCCTTGTGATTGCCTTAATCGCTGTCGGGCTGGTATTCAATGCCGGTGGTGTCAAGGACGTGCTGTTAGAGCTGTTCAACCGTATCATTGGAGCGTAACAATCAATCGTTTGCGGTCACGCAAACTTACCTGTCCCCCTATGGGAGTTCGGGCATAGGGGGAATGAAAGGGGGCGACGGAATGGTATACAGATAAAAGATAGTCACACTATGAATTTTATTGAATGGCTGATTTTCAACTGATATAATGTGACTATATAGAAATAGCAAATTTCTAATTTGTGGAGGAAATAGAGTGGCTGAATATTTAGATGTTATAGATGAAAATGGAAATCTTACAGGAAAAACTGTTGACAGAAAAATTGCACATTATAAAGGAATTCGTCATAGAGCGTCGCATTTATGGCTAGTGCGTAGTAAAGGTGGAAAAATTCAAGTCCTTTTACAGAAACGCTCTCCAAACAAAGAGGCATTTCCTAATTGCTACGATATTTCTAGTGCTGGTCATGTTCCCGCAGGAGAAGATTTTGAAACATCTGCTTTACGTGAATTAGATGAAGAATTGGGAATTTGTGCAAAAAAGGAGGATTTAATATTTTGTGGAGATAGAAATGTTGTTTGGGACGGAGAGTTCAATGGTGAGCCATTTAAAGATAGACAACTTTCTAAAGTATTTATGATATGGCTAGATTTAGAAGAATGCGAATTTAAAGTTGACCATAAAGAAGTAGAAAGTGTCCATTGGATAGATTTAGAGCAATGTATAGAAGGAGTAAAGAATAATTTATTTCAGCATTATATTGCAATGGAAGAACTGGAAATCCTTAGTAAAGCATTAGGCTTATAAAATATAATTTCATATCTCCAACAAAGCGGTTTGTTACCCTAATATAGAATTTTCTGTTTGTGAAATTCAAAACTTGAAATATACCAGCAAATTTGATGTTATTACAGACATATAGGTAAATCATTATTTACAAAGGGTAATGAAATAAGAAAAATGATAAATCTCTGTTTGATAATGAGAATTAATAAATGTAGGAGGACAAATAATTATGGGAATAAAAATAGTATATGCTTATAATCAAGCTGAAGAAGTAGGCAAATTATTTACGGAATATACAGATATGTTAATTGAGAACGATAGTTCTTTCAAAGAATACTTAGAAATCCAAAATTATAGTGAAGAAATGGAACATTTGGAGAGCAAATATGGTTTGCCTGATGGAAGATTATATTTGGCTTATTGTGATGAGGAGTTAGCTGGTTGTATAGGATTGAGAAAAATTGATAGTCAAAATTGTGAAATGAAACGTCTCTATGTAAGACCAAAATTCAGAGGGCAAAAAATAGGTAATCTACTAGTTGAGAAAATCATAAATGATGCGAAAAAAATTGGATATTCGCACATGTTATTAGATACACTTCCTTTTTTGAAAAGCGCAATACATATGTATAAAAAATACGGCTTTTATGAAATAAACAGTTATAACGATAGTCCTATGGATACTTCCATATATATGAAACTTGATTTATAAATCCTACTACAATTTTATAGCTCACTCACAAAGCGGTTACTCCATTGGAGATCAACCGCTTTTTCTATACTCAAATTTCAGATTGGAGTGATTGATTGAAAGATATTTTTACCGATATGCAGGCAAAAATTGGGTGTCCGTATCTCTCCGACCTGCCCTATTACAAGCGTGCGGTCTGGTTTGAGATGAAACGCCTTTGCCTGTCTGACTACCCTAAGAAACAGTTGGAAGATTTTTCACGCTATGTATTCGGTGTGCCTTATACCGTCATACAGGAAGCGTTACAAAGAAAGGACGTGATGAAACATGGAAGAAATGCGTGTGCAGATTGAAGCAAGAGAACCGACAGACGGAGAAATCAGAGCCTTATGGTTCACCCTGCCTATCGACACGGAACAGGTGGAAGAACTGCTGGGGATTGATGTAGATACAGACTATTACTCTATCACGGGCAAGGAGCTTCCCTTTGCTGATGAAGTGCAGGAAGATACCACTGTGGAAAAACTCAATGACCTGTACGCTACTTACGAAAATCTACCCTCTGACTTGAAAGAGGACTATACGGAGCTGATGTGTTATTTCACCGACCTTGATGAACTGCACCGATACAGAAACGACATCATTCATTATTCATGGTGCAGAAACATGACGGACGTTGCCCGCCACATACTGAACAATGACCCAGACTTTACTTCCCTTAGTGAGAATGTTATCCGCTATTTCGATTATGAAGCCTACGGGCAGTACCTTGACGACAACGGACGCTTTGTGGCAACCGACCACGGTATCTATGAGCTTCCGTAGAAAAGAGGTGTGTGCCTGTGGTGGACGACATGAGGGTGTATATCGCTAATCTTGGCAAGTACAATGAGGGCGAACTTGTCGGGGACTGGTTCTCTTTCCCTATTGACGAGGAAGATGTTGCGGAGCGTATCGGGCTGAACAGCTATTATGAGGAATACGCTGTCCATGATACCGACAACTTTCCTATTGAAATCGGGGAGTATATCTCCATTCAAGAACTCAATGAGATGTACGACATGATTTGCGAGCTTCCCGACTATATCACGGACGCTCTGGACGAGTTTGTTTCCCACTATGGAAGTCTGGAAGAAGTCTACGAACACAAGGACGACATTTATTTCTATCCAGACTGTGAGGACATGACCGACATTGCCTATTACTTCATTGACGAGTTACAAGTGCTGGGCGAGATACCGCTACCGTTGCAGAACTATATCGATTATGAAGCATACGGCAGGGACTTATCCATAGAGGGGACATTCATTGAAACAAGCCGAGGGATATGCGAGATACCATATTAGAGCTGGCAGATCAGCGACAGATTAAGTCGCTACTGTCAGCTTTTTCTATCAAGGACAGTCTGAAAAATGGCTGTCCTTTTCCATTACAACGAAAGGAGCTGAAACGAATTGAAGAAGATTAAGAGCTACACGGGTATCTGGAACGTGGAGAAAGTCTTATACGCAATCAATGACTTTACTCTCCCGTTTCCCGTTACCTTTACCCAGATAACGTGGTTTGTCATCACGGAGTTTACCGTCATTCTCTTAGGGGACTTACCGCCGTTATCGCTTATCGAGGGGGCATTTTTAAAATACTTCGGTATTCCCGTTGCCCTCACATGGTTTATGAGCCAGAAGACCTTTGACGGCAAGAAGCCTTACAGCTTTTTAAAGTCCATGCTGACTTATGCCGTCCGACCAAAAGTGACCTATGCAGGAAAAGCCGTGAAACTGGAAAAGAAAGTTTTCAGCGAACCCGTCACGGCGGTTAGGAGTGTGATGTATGTTCCCGATTAAGTATATCGACAACAACCTTGTCTGGAACAAGGACAACGAAGTATTCGCCTACTATGAGCTGATACCGTATAACTATTCTTTTCTGTCAGCGGAACAGAAGTTTATCGTCCATGACAGCTTCCGCCAGCTTATCGCACAGTCCCGTGAGGGAAAGATACACGCTTTACAGATAGCAACGGAAAGCTCTGTAAGAAGCATACAGGAGCAGTCAAAAAAGCTGGTAACAGGGCGACTTCGTGATGTGGCGATACAGAAGATTGACGAACAGACAGAAGCGTTAGTAAGCATGATTGGGGACAATCAAGTGGACTACCGCTTTTTTATCGGCTTCAAGCTCATTGTGACCGAGGAAAAAGTCAGCCTTGACAGCATGAAGAAATCGGCGTTTCTGACGTTCAAGGAATTTCTAAACGAGGTCAACCACACGCTGATGAATGACTTTATCTCCATGCCAGATGATGAAATCAACCGCTACATGAAAATGGAAAAACTGCTGGAAAATAAAATCTCCCGCCGTTTCAAGTTCCGACGCTTGGATAAGAACGACTTCGGGTATCTTATCGAGCATATCTACGGCAGGGACGGCGTGGCGTATGAGGACTACGAATATTCGCTTCCAAAGAAGAAGCTGAAAAAGGCAACGCTCATCAAGCAGTACGACCTTATCCGTCCGACCCGCTGTCTGATAGAGGAAAGCCAGCGATACTTGCGACTGGAACATGAGGACAGCGAGAGCTTCGTGTCCTACTTTACCGTCAATGCGATTGTGGGCGAGCTGGATTTTCCGTCGTCAGAAATCTTCTATTTCCAGCAACAGCAGTTCACCTTTCCCGTGGACACCTCTATGAATGTAGAAATCGTCGGGAACAGAAAAGCGTTATCGACTGTCCGCAACAAGAAAAAAGAGCTGAAAGACTTGGACAACCACGCCTATCAGTCTGGAAGCGAAACCAGCTCAAACGTGGTGGACGCATTAGACAGCGTGGACGAGCTGGAAACCGACCTCGACCAGAGCAAGGAAAGTATGTATAAACTTTCTTACGTTATCCGTGTGTCTGCTCCCGACCTTGACGAGCTGAAACGACGCTGTGATGAGGTCAAAGATTTTTACGACGATTTGAACGTCAAGCTGGTGCGACCCGCTGGGGATATGCTGGGGCTTCACTCTGAATTTCTTCCCGCCAGCAAGCGTTATATCAATGACTATGTGCAGTATGTGAAATCGGACTTTCTGGCGGGGCTTGGCTTTGGGGCGACACAACAGCTTGGCGAGAATACAGGTATCTATATCGGCTATTCCGTGGACACGGGAAGAAACGTCTATTTACAGCCCTCTCTTGCTTCACAGGGTATCAAGGGGACAGTCACCAATGCTTTAGCTTCTGCCTTTGTCGGTTCGCTGGGCGGTGGAAAGTCATTCTGCAACAATCTGATTGTCTATTATTCCGTTCTCTTTGGGGGACAGGCTGTCATTCTCGACCCTAAAAGCGAGCGTGGCAACTGGAAAGAAACGCTCCCAGAGATAGCCCATGAAATCAATATCGTCAATCTTACCAGCGATAAGGAAAATGCTGGGCTTCTTGACCCGTTCGTCATTATGAAGAATGTAAAAGACGCTGAAAGTCTGGCGATAGACATTCTCACATTCCTTACGGGGATTTCCTCTAGGGACGGCGAGAAGTTCCCTGTCCTTAGAAAAGCGGTGCGAGCCGTGACCCAGAGCGATCAGCGAGGCTTGCTCCATGTGATAGACGAGCTACGCAGAGAGGACACGGCGATAGCCCGCAATATTGCCGACCATATCGACAGCTTTACGGACTATGACTTTGCACATCTGCTGTTCTCGGACGGTTCAGTGTCTAACGCTATCAGCTTGGACAATCAGCTCAATATCATACAGGTGGCAGATTTGGTACTTCCCGACAAGGACACGACCTTTGAGGAATACACGACCATAGAACTGCTGTCCGTGGCTATGTTGATTGTTATTTCCACCTTTGCCTTAGACTTCATTCATTCAGACCGCAGTATCTTTAAAATCGTGGATTTAGATGAAGCGTGGGCGTTCCTCAACGTGGCACAGGGAGAAACGCTCTCAAATAAGCTGGTGCGTGCGGGACGTGCTATGCAGGCGGGCGTGTACTTTGTCACGCAATCCTCTGGCGACGTGTCAAAGGAAAGTTTGAAAAACAATATCGGCTTGAAGTTTGCCTTTAGAAGTACCGACATCAACGAGATAAAGCAGACCCTTGAATTTTTCGGTATCGACAAGGACGACGAGAACAACCAGAAAAGGCTTCGTGATTTGGAGAACGGACAATGCCTGCTTCAAGACTTGTACGGGCGTGTGGGCGTGGTGCAGATACACCCAGTCTTTGAGGAATTACTGCACGCCTTTGATACCAGACCGCCCGTGAAAAGAGAGGTGGAGTGATGAAAGATAGGATAAAGGGGCTTCTGACAAAAAAGAAGCTCTTTCGTTTTTTCAAGATAGCTGTGATTGTGGTACTGACGACCATTGCCCTGCTCTCCCTATTGGGGACGGTGGCACACGCTTCTGGGCTGGTAGATGATACCGTCAATGCGGACAACCTGTATTCACAGTACCCGCTGGAGAACTACCAGCTTGACTTCTATGTGGACAATAGCTGGGGCTGGCTTCCGTGGAACTGGCTGGACGGTATCGGAAAGAGCGTGCAGTATGGGCTTTACTGTATCACCAACTTTATCTGGACTATCAGCCTGTATCTAAGCAACGCCACGGGGTACGTCGTCCAGCAGGCGTATAAGCTGGACTTCATCAACGACATGGCAGACAGTATCGGGAAAAGCATACAGACCCTAGCGGGCGTAACGGAAAATGGCTTTGGAAGTACGGGCTTCTATGTGGGCTTCCTGCTTCTCATTATCCTTATCGTGGGTATCTATGTTGCCTACACGGGACTTATCAAGCGAGAAACCAGCAAGGCACTCCACGCTGTTATCAACTTCGTTGTGGTGTTTATCGTGTCCGCTTCCTTTATCGCCTACGCTCCCGACTATATCAAGAAGATAAACGATTTTTCCAGTGATATAAGCACCGCTTCTCTGGATTTGGGAACAAAAATCATGCTCCCCGACAGCGACAGTCAAGGAAAAGACAGCGTGGACTTGATAAGGGACAGCCTGTTCTCCATACAGGTACAACAGCCGTGGCTACTTCTGCAATTTGGCAACAGCGATATAGAGGAAATCGGGGCTGACCGTGTGGAAGCTCTGGTATCGGTCAGCCCGTCAGCAGACGACGGGGCGACCCGTGAGGACGTGGTGAAAACGGAAATCGAGGATAACGACAATGACAATCTGACGATACCGCAGGTCATCAACCGTCTGGGAATGGTGTTCTTCCTGCTCATCTTCAATCTGGGGATAACGATATTCGTATTCCTGCTCACAGGCATGATGATATTCTCCCAGATACTATTTATCATTTTTGCTATGTTCCTGCCTATCAGCTTCCTGCTCTCCATGATACCCAGCTATGAGAATATGGCGAAACAGGCAATCGTGCGAGTGTTCAATACGATTATGACAAGGGCGGGGATAACGCTCATTGTCACGGTGGCTTTCAGTATTTCCAGTATGTTCTACAACATATCCACCGATTACCCGTTTTTTATGATTGCGTTCTTACAGATAGTCTGCTTTGCGGGTATCTACATGAAGCTGGGCGACCTTATGAGTATGTTCAGTTTAAATGCTGGGGACAGCCAGAGCATGGGACGCAGGATATTCCGTCGCCCTTATCTGTTCATGCGACACAGGGCTAGGCGTATGGAACACCGTATCGCAAGGGCGGTTGGAAAAGGAAGTATGGTTGGAGCTGGAACAGGGGCTATGGCGGGAGCGGTTCTTTCTTCTGCTGGGAATAAACAGTCCCATGCCGGCACGACCCGCAAGCGTGACAATACTTCTTTTGGAAGCCGAGCTGGTTCAGCGGTAGGTGCGGTGCTTGATACGAAAAACAAGGTCAAAGACAAGGCAACGGCTGTCAAGGAGAATATCAAGGATATGCCGACCCAGACTGCCTATGCTGTACACTCCGCAAAGGAAAAGGCAAAATCCAGTGTTTCCGACTTCAAGCGTGGCATTGTGCAGGGGCAGGAAACCAGACAAAGCGAGCGTGCCGACAAGCTCCAACAGCATAGACAGAATATCGCTGATAAGCGTATGGAACTTCAAAAGGCACAGGAAGCAAAGCAGGCTGGAAGAAAAACGGACGGATCAGCGACAACAGGAGCTACCCGTCCCCATGATAGACCTGTCACCGCTTCTCCTGCTTCAAAGACAGACACAGGAAAAGCACAGGAAATCAAGCGTTCTGTCACGACCGACAAGGTACATACCGAGCCGACCACGCCACAGCCTGTCAAGGAGCGTCCGCTTGCTTCTGGTACAGAAAAGAAAACTTCTGTCCCTGTATCACAGCCACAGGGACAGCGACAGACCGTAAGACGTACCGTGGAGCAGACAAGCAAGACAGAGCGTACTCTTTCCAGCCAGCAGAAACAGACGAATTACCAGAAAAATCAACAGACCGTGAAGAAAACCACCACAAAGAAAGGACGTAGGAAATGAAACTAAGACATCTCGCCATTATCGGCAGTCTGTTTCCATTCCTTATTGCGATAGTGCTTTTCTTTGGTGTCCTTATCAGTGCCGAGGACGATGACGGGGGCGGTGGTTCTTCCTCATGGGTAACGGGCATGAACCTGTCCGCAGAGGTCTTGAAACATCAGCCTATGGTGGAGAAATACGCAAAGGAATACGGCATATCCGAGTACGTCCCCTATCTGCTGGCAATCATACAGGTGGAAAGTGGCGGGACAGCCGAGGATGTTATGCAGAGTTCCGAGAGCATGGGCTTACCACCTAATTCCCTTGATACGGAAAGCTCAATCAAGCAGGGGTGCAAGTATTTTGCGTCCCTGCTTTCTTCAGCAGAAAATCAAGGCATAGAGGATATAAACGTCGTGGTGCAGTCCTATAACTATGGCGGTGGCTATATCGACTATGTGGCTAAGAACGGAAAAAAGCACAGCTTCACGCTGGCAGAGAATTTCGCCCGTGATAAATCTGGCGGGAAGAAAGTCACCTACACAAACCCTATCGCTGTCGCACGCAATGGTGGCTGGCGTTACGGGTACGGGAATATGTTCTATGTGGAGCTTGTCAGCCAGTATCTTACTGTCAGTCAAGTATCGGGCGAGCTGGCACAGAAGATAATGAATGAAGCTCTGAAATATCAAGGCTGGGACTATGTGTACGGCGGGAGCAATCCTAACACTTCTTTTGACTGTTCGGGGCTGGTTCAATGGTGCTATGGCAAGGCGGGTATCAATCTGCCGAGAACGGCACAGGCACAGTATGACGCTACCCAGCATATCCCGCTTTCACAGGCACAGGCTGGGGATTTGGTGTTCTTCCACAGTACCTACAATGCGGGAACGTATGTAACCCACGTCGGTATCTATGTGGGAAATAACCAGATGTACCACGCTGGCGACCCGATAGGCTACGCTGACCTTACAAGCTCCTACTGGCAACAGCACCTTATCGGAGCTGGCAGAATTAAGCAATAGAAAGGAATGGAAATCATGTTCAAGAAGAAAGAAAAACCGATAAAGGAAAAGAAAGTCCGTACTATGAAAGTGGGGACGCATAAGAAGTCCGTCATTGCCCTCTGGGTGGTGCTTATCGCAAGCGTGAGCTTTGGTGTGTATAAGAATTTTACGGCTATCGACCAGCACACCACACATGAGATAGAAACCATACAGCTCCGCTTGAATGACACCAACGGCATAGAAAATTTCGTTAAGAACTTTGCGAAGTCCTATTACACATGGAGCAACAGCAAGGAAGCAATCGAAGCAAGGACACAGGCTATCAGTGCCTATCTGACACAGGAATTGCAGGATTTGAATGTTGATACTGTGAGAACGGATATACCGACCAGCTCCACAGTCACGGACGTACTTATCTGGGACGTGGAACAGTCTGAGGAGAACGCTTTTACTGTTACCTACGAAGTAGATCAGCAGATAAAAGAGGGCGACCAGACAAGGAATGTATCTGAAACCTATACCGTGACCGTTCATGTAGACGCTGACGGGGATATGGTGATTATCCAGAACCCGACTCTTGCCCCAGCTATGGAAAAATCCGGTTATGAACCAAAGGCACAGGAAGCAGACAACAGTGTGGACGCTGACACGATAAATGACGCTACGGCGTTTCTGGAAACATTCTTCAAGCTGTACCCTACCGCAACGGACAAGGAGCTTGCCTACTATGTAGAGGGAAATGCCCTTGAACCGATAGGCGGGGACTATCTCTACTCCGAGCTTGTCAATCCTGTATTTACGGCTGACGGCGATAATGTGGAAGTAAGTGTTGCGGTGAAGTTCATTGATAATCAGACAAAGGCGACACAGGTATCACAGTATGAGCTGACGCTTCATAAGGATAGCAACTGGAAGATTGTAGGATAAATATCGAAAGCGTGCATTTCTACGTTGATATGCACGTTTTCTTTTTTGATAATCTGCATTTTCTTTTCTTGATTTTTGTACACTTCAATGATAAAATGAGTGCAAGCACTTGCATGGAGGTGTATTATGGACGAAACAAGCCAAAAAATAATAGACGCAACAATGGCATTAATTCGAGATAAAGGATATGTAGCCACAACAACGAAAGATATAGCACGAAAAGCTGGTGTAAATGAATGTACTTTATTTCGGAAATTTAAAAACAAAAAAGATATTGTCTTAAATGGTGTAGCACAAGAAAAATGGAGAGGAAATGTTACACCAGAAATTTTTCAAAATGTCACATGGGACTTAGAACATGATTTAGAAATGTTCATGAGTATATACATGGAAAAAATGACACCCGATTTTGTGAATTTGTCTATTGGGTTAAGGGCGCCACAACTTTATGATGAAACTGCTTCTTTAATAATGAAAGTACCTCAATCTTTCTTGTCAGCATTAATTGATTATTTTCACAAAATGGAAGAAAGAGGAAAGTTGCCTCACTTAGATTTTGAATGTTTAGCGCTGACTTTTTTTTCAGCAACTTTCGGATATACTTTCCTGAGAGCTTCCTTTGATGATAAGCTAACAGTAGTAAAGCAGAATGATTTTATAAAGAGTAGTGTTAAAACATTTTGCAGAGGAATATCACAACTATAATTTTTTTAGGTACTATGATTTCATAGTACCTAAAAAAACAATCTCTATGCAAGCAAGTACTCGCAAACAATAAGGAGGAATATTATATGCAGATATCTGGAGCAGAATTATTTGTCAAAGCACTAAAAAAAGAAAAAGTTGATGTTTTATTTGCTTATCCCGGAGGACAAGCAATCGATTTATTTAATGCTTTATATGGAGAAAAAGAAATAGAAGTTATTTTACCACGTCACGAGCAAGGTTTAGCTCATATGGCTGACGGTTATGCTCGTTCTACTGGAAAGGTCGGGGTATGTTTAGTAACAAGTGGTCCGGGAGCTACAAATCTTGTGACGGGTATAGCTACTGCAAATTATGATAGCGTACCATTAGTTTGTTTTACTGGTCAAGTTCCTACACATCTTATTGGGAATGACGCTTTTCAAGAAGTTGATATTGTAGGTATTACTCGAAGTATTAGCAAATATGCCATTACAGTAAGAAAACGTGAAGAGTTGGCAAAAGTAATAAAAAAAGCATTTTATATTGCCAAAACAGGAAAACCGGGTGTAGTAGTTGTTGATATACCTAAAGATATACAACAAGCACTTGGTAGTGACGATTATCCAACAGAGATAAGTGTTCGAGGATATAAACCTAATACTTCAGTGCATATAGGACAAATGAAAAAAGCATGGGAAATTTTAAAAAATGCCAATAAACCTGTTTTTTTAATAGGTGGCGGTGTAAATATAGCCCATGCAGGGGCTGAATTAACAAAACTTGTTGAATTAACTGGGGTTCCTGTTGTTACAACGATAATGGGAAAAGGGGCAATTCCAACTACACATAAACTATATATTGGTAATATTGGTATTCACGGAAATTATGCGTCAAATCATGCAATTTGTGACTGTGATGTTCTTTTTTCAATTGGAACTAGGTTTAATGATCGTATTACAGGAAATATAGAAAATTTTGCTCCTAATGCTAAAATAATTCACATAGACATTGATACTTCCTCAATTTCTAGAAATATAGAAGTTGATATTCCAATAGTAGCTGATGCTAAAAATGCCATAACTGATTTGTATAAAATGGCTACTCCTTTAGATATTAAAGAATGGATAAAACAGATTTTAGAATGGAAGAAATCTTATCCTCTATGTATGAAAAACGACAGTTTAACACCACAAATGATTATACAGCATATTAATGAAATATTTGATGAAGCTATCATTGCTACTGATGTAGGGCAAAATCAATTATGGACTACACAGTTCCTTGAACTCAATCAACAAAAGCAAATGCTAACATCTGGAGGCTTAGGCACAATGGGTTATGGTTTACCTGCTTCAATTGGTGCAAAAATAGGAAATCCAGATAAAGATGTCATTGTAATTTCTGGAGACGGGGGTATGCAGATGAACATTCAAGAACTAGCTACGGCTGTTGTAAATGAGTTGCCTATTACCATATGCATATTTAATAATGGATATTTAGGTAATGTTAGACAATGGCAAGAAATGTTCTATGATAAGCGATACGCTTATACATGTATGCGTTATCGAAAAGGTTGTAATATTGCTTGCAATACTCCTAATAAATGTTGCCCAGAATTTATACCCGATTTTATAAAATTAGCTGAAAGTTATGGCGCAAAAGGTATTCGTATTACAGAAAGCAAGGAAATAGAAAATGCCTTATTAGAAGCAAAAAGAAATACGAAAACACCTACCATTATTGAATTTATCATAGGAAGAGAAGTTAATGTTATGCCTATTGTCCAACCCGGTCAACCATTAGATAGTATGATATTGGAGGGAGAAGAAAATAAATGAAGAAAAGATGGATATGTTTATTTGTTGAAAATGAAATAGGTGTATTAGCTCGAATTGCCGGACTGTTTTCTGGAAAATCATATAACTTAAATAGTTTGACCGTGGGAGCAACAGAAGATACTTCTATTTCTCGTATGACAATTAGCTTAACAAGCGACGATAAAACATTTGAGCAAATAAAAAAGCAACTTAATAGAAGTGTGGAAGTAATTAAAGTTGTAGATTATACAGATATTCCTATTCATATGAAAGAAATTTTATTTATACAAATTAATAATTGTTCGGATAATGATAAAACAGAAATAAATAGACTAGCAAATATTTTTTCGGTTTCTGTTATTGATTATAACTTTTCATCAATTTTACTTCAATGTACGCAAACAGAATATAAGAACAATGCTTTGATTTCCTTATTGAAGAAAAAATTCTTAAACAGAATAGAAATTACTAGAGGTGGGAGTGTTGCTGTTGAAGCAATCGGAATATCTGAAAGATAATATTTATTTTGATTATAAAGGCGGTGGTATGTAATGGGAAAATTTTAATTATTAATTTTTCTGAAAAGGAAGAAAAACTTTGTAAAAAGGTTATTCAGTGGTTATCTGATGAATTAGATATTACTATCGTTCCAATAAAACAGCAGATGAATAATTTTCATATTGACCCATTAACACGCACCTATGTCAAAAATACTGGAGAAACGGTATATTTGACCGCAAAACAATTCGACCTATTGTATTTTCTTTTCAGCCATAGAGGACAGGTATTTACAAAAGAACAGATTTACGAAAATGTGTGGGGGTATGACAATGCGCCAGACGCAAGCAATCTTTCCTCGTTCATCAGAAAGCTAAGACTAAAAATCGAGCCATACCCAGACAATCCACGATACATCATCACTGTCTGGGGTGTGGGTTATAAATTCAGTGAAAAAGAAAAACCGTAGCTGTACTTCACAATTCATTGTGATCTGCACGCTACGGTTTTATCTATTGAACTGATTTCTTACTTCTTTGTCCCTACGCATGGCTGATTTTGCACATTTCAGCAGGTCAACTAAAAATCGGGTTTCGTATTCGTCGCAATCCTCAAAAATCTCTTTTGCTTCTCCCTTGAAAATATTGTCTGAAGCAAGTACATTATCACATAGGAGAACATCAACTGATACGGAAAGAGCATTGGCAATCTCAATCAGTGTCGGCAGGCTGACTTTTGTTTTCCCTGTCTCCACGTTGCTCATGTGGGCTGGGGTAATATCTATAATGTCTGCGACGGCTTCCTGTGTTATGCCTTTCTTAATTCGTGCTATTTTAATACGCTGTCCGATTGCTTTATAGTCTATTTCCACAGTTTTCCTCTCCTTTCTTGCTTTTCATTATTGTAACTATTCACAGAGTGTAATATAATACTCTGTATAGATGAAACATTTACTCACTATATTTTTGGCGGATTTTTTGAAATATATCATTAATTTTGAGAAAAGAGGTGTTCTGACCGTATGATGAAATTCAGTAAAAGGGACAGCAAAAAAATGATAAAAGAAATGGCTCGTCTGCATGGGCTTTCTGTTTCAGAAGTCCGTGAGCAGATACAGGGGAAAATCATAGACGCAATGAACAGTGACGACCCAGAACAGCAGGCACAGTTTAAGCGTCTGTTTGGCAACAGTACACCTACACCAGAGGAATTTATCTGTATTGCCAGCAGACAGTTAAAATTTTAATGATTTAGGAGTGGCTATTATGGGACAAGCAGAGAAGCAAAAGGAAGTGTTTCTGTCCGTATGCGGACAGCATGACTACAACTTACTGACGGGCAAGGAAGCCATGACACAGACAGATTTTGAACGTATCACCTATATTACTATGGCTCTGGGCTATACTTCCTATACACAGGAATTGATTGGTGAACATTTGGACTTGGCGTGCAATGAAGCGGAACGGGCAGACAGGGAATTTGATATTCTGCAAGACTATCCTGCTTATTATGATGATGAAAACGTCTATGAACAGAGAGATAAATGGCTGGCAGACTTCATCAGTCAAGTACCGCCAGCAAAGCAGGACGATATTCGCCAGCTCATTAAAGAAAATACAGAGATTATCTGATACACAGGGTTATCGCAATCACGGCATTTATGCTGGGGGTGATAGCCTTTTTTTAGTTCCTGCCAAAAAACAGGAACTTGGACGGAATTAGGACGGATTTATCTTTTATGCTTATCCTGTTGAAATTTGCCTTATTTTGGCAAGGCGGTTTCTTCACGGGAGGATTACGAATGACAGGAGCGCATAAAAGAAAATCATCAAAAAAGTTTTAATCCATGTTAAGGGAGTTTACAACTATTTCCGTGTAGAATTTCCTCAATATTTGTCGATTATATTCGCTAAAGCTCAACGAGGTTATCAAAACTTCTTGGGCTTTTTTGCTTTTTCTGGATTTCTTTTTCAAACTTTGCCAGTTCATATCCTCTCATTTGTATTAATGACGGAAAGGGGGAAGGAACGGTTACAATCACCGCCTTTTGACAAGCGAAAGGAGGTGAAAATGTGAAAAGACCCACTTCTCCGGAAGATGTTCAGAAAGTCTTTGACTGTTACTGCAAGAAGATTTTGAAGAATGAAGCAATCAATATTCAGAAGCACAACCAGCGTATGAACGATTTGCAGATTTCCTTTTCAGAACTCACGCCAGAACAGCTTGCGGAACTCTCGACTTATGATGATTATTCCACAGACTATGACCTTTACAAAGTCATGGGCTATGACGTGAAAATCAAGAATGAGCTGTTGAGTGAAGCATTGCAGGAACTTTCTGAGGAAGAACGCTTTATCTTGTTGCTCTACGGTTTAGGCTTCAACGACGGCGAGATTGCCGACTTGCTGAAAATTGTACGCCGTACAGTGAACTATAAGCGTCAAAGAGGATTTGAAAAAGTCAGAAAAAGAATGGAGGAAAAACAGCATGAAGAAGAATAAAGCGGTACATAAAGGCAATGGCTTATTGCCTTACCCTGTTATCGTTTCCGCTTCACAGGGCGATATTCTGGCTATGAATGTTGTCTTATGCCATTACGAGCCATACATTGCCCGCTTGTCCATGCGAACAAGTATTGACGAATACGGCAATCCTCACACCAGCGTTGACGAGGATATGCGTAGCCGTCTGGAAGCAAAACTGATTGAGCAGGTACTTAATTTCAAAGTAGCTTAAAACTACGTCCTATTGCAGAGTGACGCATTATCCCCTTTCCTGCGTCCTCTCTGGGGCTTGTATATCTATCAAAGTCTATATGACCTCATATGGGCTTTGACAGGCGTATAAGCCGTTGTGGTCTTTGACAACTGAATAAAGCAGACAGATACGTTTGTGATACAGCGAGCCACGGGAACTGTACGCCATGACCTTTCCAAAAGGAAGCGAGCGACCCACGCAGTGATCCGAGAGCGACCTTTGGAAAAGTCGCCCCGCCATGACCTGTATTCACAGGATAATGATACGTCCCAGAGGTGGTTTTGCTCATAGGAATGAGATTGGTTGAGATACCAGCGGAGCTTTTCCAGAGCCGTCTGTCTGCTTCCCAAAATACAGGAAAGGGGGTGTTGCAAAATAAGTGATACTGATATGCTTATTTTGCTGATATATGAACAAGACAAAAGAGCGAAAAACCAGCCAGCCGATTACTGTTGATATAGAGGGACTTTCTGCTATGCTCTCATGCGGTCATGCTACGGCAAGGAAAATCGGTGAGCAGGCAGAAGCAAAAATTGTCATAGGTCGCAGGGTTCTTTACTCCGTGGAAAGGGTCAAAAAATATCTGCTTTACCTTGCAGAATAGTACAGTCTTCTATTTATGTTCTTGCGGAAATATGGTATAATTATTTATAGGCAAACCACGCTGTGAGAACATGAAAAGAGGGCTACAAGAAAGGAATGGTTCTCATGGCAGTTAGCAGAAAAGACCCGAAAGGGAGAAAATTAAGAGAGGGCGAAAGCTGGCGTAATGACGACAGATACAGTTATCGCTTCACAGATATAAGAACAGGAAAACGTCGCACAATCTATGCACAGGATTTACCAGAGCTTAGAGAGAAAGAAAAAAAGATTGCAAAGGATATGGACGACAACATTCTGACAGACAGTGCAATCAAGAAAATGACGTTAAACACCTTGTTCGAGCGATACATGGCGACCCGTGAACTGAAAGAGCCTACACGAGTGAATTACATTCGTGTATGGAATAATCGGGTGAAAGATGAAATCGGCAACATTAAAGTTGTCCAGATGTTACCCTCTCACATTAAAGCCTACTATTCAAAATTATCCAAAGCTGGATATGCTCATTCTACTATCAAGTATATTAACAACATGATTTTTCCTGCGTTGGAAATGGCGGTTGATGATGATATTATCCGTAAAAATCCAGCAAAAGGTTCTATCAGCGATTATGGCAGACCAGCAGAGGAACGTGTGGCGTTGACAATCTCACAACAGGAAAAGCTCATTGATTTTGTGAAGCAGAGCAATGTCTACAATACCTATTATCCTATGCTTACGATTATGATAGGCACAGGGTTAAGGTGTGGAGAGCTGATCGGTCTTACATGGAAAGACGTGGACACGAGAGCAAGACGCTTGAATGTAGACCACCAGCTTATTTACAAGAACTATGGAGACGGCTGTCGTTTCCATATCTCTACTCCAAAGACGGACTCTGGTATTCGTGTGATACCTATGACGCAGGAAGTACAGAAAGCATTTGAAGAGCAGAGAAAAATCAACTTCATGCTGGCAAAAGATAAGTCTTATGAGGTGGACGGATATTCTGGTTTTGTTTTCACTGCTAAATCCGGCAGACCGCTTATGCCTTATGGTGTAAACAGTGTATTGTATAACATTGTAGACGCTTATAACAAAGCGGAAGTCCAAAAAGCAAAGAAAGAACACAGGAAAGCAGAACTGCTTCCAAAGGTTTCCGCTCATGTTATGCGACACACAGCCTGCACGAGAATGGCAGAGTGCCGTATGGACATTAAGGTATTACAGTACATCATGGGACACGCTCATTTTGATGTGACTATGGAAGTGTATAACCACTTGGGCGACAGAGCAAGGATTGAAAACGAGATAGCAAAGCTGGATAGTATGGCAGTGAACTTCTGACACCATAAAAGAAAAAATTGGTGTCAAATTGGTGTCAAACCTAAGAAAAATGACAATTTCAAGAGTGGAAAATGCCTGCAAACCATTGATTTTACAGGGTTTGCAAAAAAATATAAAAATTATTAGCACTCGAAACAGGAGAGTGCTAAAAATGGACAGTTCCTTAGATTTGTCTAAATGTTTCTTTGCTTTTCACTCGTTTCCCCATAATGGAAAGAAGCTCTCTCACGCAATATCCGCTATCCATGCCTGAGAATGAATAGAGAGGAATTGTAAAATGGGCGATTTTCGTTGAAATCATCGAAAACGCAAAACAAAAACTGCCCGCCAAAGGAAACAGCGGACAGCTTCTCTCTTTTATTCGCGCAAATCGTCTGCGGAGGCAGTAGTCAAAATCTCCACTAAGGAGAGCGCCTGCTTCGGGCAGTGCGTAACGCCCAGATAATGCTGCGGATGGGTTGCTCCGTGATAGTCGCTGCCGGCGCTGACAAACAGCTTGTGCTCCTTGGCCAGCTTTAACAGCCGCGTCATCGTCTCTTTCTTCACTAACGGAGAGAACACCTCGATGCCGTCAAACCCCTCGGCCAGCACCTGCGTGAGGAAACGATCGTCAAAATCGTCGCAGCCCCAGCTGGACAGCACGGCGATGCCATCGGCAAGATGGACGATTTCCAAGACATCGTGCAGCGTCGGATAGCTGCATTCCACATAGCACGGTCCGCCCTCGTCAAATACATCCTTCGCAAAGCGCTCCACCGCCTGCTCGTCGCTGGCAGAGCTTTCCAGATAACGCTGAATGAGCGGATATTGACGATAGACCTCGTGGTCAAACACCAGCTGAGCAATCTGCTTGCCGCTGACGTTTTGAAAGCGCGTCTTTTCTAACAGGCGATCCATATCCACTACGATGCCGGCATAGTCCTCCAGCTTTTTCGCACGTTCGATGCTGGCGGTCTTCTCCCGTTTTAACGATTCGCTCTCCACCGCGTCAAACAGCTCGTTGCGCTCGTCGATATAATAGCCCAGCACGCGCAGCCGCTCGCCGCGGTACATGCAGTCGATCTCGATGCCCGGGATGTACTTCACCCCATACAGCACGCTGAGCCGCTTGGCCTGCGTATTTGCCCGCACACAGTTGTGATCGGTGATTGAAATGGTCGTACAGCCGGCCTCTTTCGCCTTGATGAACAGATCTTCCACGCTGTAATAGCCATCATCGCTGAAATTGGAATGAATGTGCAAATCAATCGGCGACAGCTCCAGCTCCTTTTTCACATCCTGCTCAAAGCGGATGTTGACTAACGGCTCATAGATAACGCGCGTGCCCAAAATCCAATCGGCAATCGTGCGCTGTCCCGGAGAGACGAGGGCAACGATGCTGTTGAGCACCCAGAAAGCGATCATGCCAAGCACGCTGAAGAAATATCCCAGCACCGCCACCGGCAGTCCTACTTCGATGACCTCCCGCAGCAGCAGGATGAGCACGCCCGCCTCCTTGTTATCGCGGCGGACGACCTTCAACCCGGTCAAAAACCGCCCTAAGCTCAAGCCGTGAGAGCGAAGCGAGAGCCAGCCCGTCAAACCAAGACTGGTTAACGCCATCAGCACCAGCGTAATCCAATACATCGGCGTCAGCAGAAACACCGGCAAGATGCCGCAGATGATCAGCACAAAGACTAGCACCCAAAGAAGTGCAGGCAGCAGCGTAACGCACAGATCAATCATATAGGAATAGCTGTGATCCTCGATCGTCTCCCGATTACGCGCTAACGGTTTTGCCCGGCGATATCCCTGCTGGCGATAGATTTGGGAACGCTTGGCGATATACGCCTTGCCGCGCTGGGCTGTACTGTATTGTTTTTCTTGCTTTTTCATCGCAAATCAACTCCGTTTCAGTCGTCATTCGTGATCTATTATACAGCGGAAACCGCAATCTGCCAAACCGGTTTAAAACAGTCCGCTGATCTGCCCCTGCTCGTCGATATCCATGTTGAGCGCCGCCGGCTGTTTCGGCAAGCCTGGCATCGTGAGCACCTTGCCGGTCAGCGAGACAATAAAGCCCGCGCCCAAAGACGGACGGAATTCCCGCACCGTGATGGTAAAGTCTTTCGGCGCGCCGTAAAGCTGATCCTGATCGCTCAGCGAGGTCGGCGTCTTTGCCATGCACACCGGCATCTGATCCCATCCGTTGGCCTTGATCTGCGCTAACTGCTCCAGCGCTTCCGGCGTATAGGTCACATCCTTTGCACCGTAGCACGTCTTGGCGATCGTCTCGATCTTTGCTTCGATGGATGCGTTCACCTCATAAAGCGGATGATAGGTGTTTGGCTGGTCGCAGAGCTCTGTAACGATCTTGGCGAGCTCCATACCGCCTTCGCCGCCCTTTGCCCATACCTGTGAGAGCGCCATCGGATGACCGTGCGCACGGCACCAGTTTTCTAACGCTTCCACCTCCGCAGGGGTGTCGCTGGCAAACTCATTGATCGCTACGACATAAGGCAGGCCAAAGGCGCGGATGGTTTCGATATGCTTCGCCAAATTGGCACAGCCCGCTAACAGCGCGTCGACGTTTTCCTCTTTCAGCTTGTCAAAAGGCACATTCCCATGCTGCTTCAAGGCGCGGATGGTCGCTACGATCACGACGGCGTTTGGATGCAGGTTCGCAAACCGGCACTTAATATCCAAGAATTTCTCTGCGCCCAAATCGGCGCCGAAGCCCGCTTCCGTCACCGTGTAATCCGCCAGCTTCAGGCACAGCTTGCTCGCTAAGACCGAGTTGCAGCCATGCGCGATATTGGCAAAAGGACCTCCGTGCATGATCACCGGCGTATGCTCCAGCGTCTGAATCAGATTTGGCTTGATCGCATCCTTCATGATCATCGCCAGCGCGCCTTCGATCTTTAAGTCGCGCACGTAAATCGGCTCGCCTTTCGTATTATATGCGACCAGCATATTGGCAAAACGCGCTTTGAGATCCGCAAGCGAGGTGGCTAAACAGAGCACCGCCATCACCTCGGAGGCGACGGTGATGTTGAAGCCGTCTCTTCGCTCCACCCCATTCGCCTTTGGCCCAAGTCCGATCTCCACCTGACGCAGCGCGCGGTCATTCATGTCCAGACAGCGTTTCCACGTCACCCGCTCAATGTCGATGTCTAACTCGTTGCCCTGATGGATATGATTGTCCAGGCAGGCGGAGATTAAGTTGTTCGCGGTCGTAATCGCGTGCATATCGCCGGTAAAGTGCAGGTTGATGTCCTCCATCGGTACCACCTGTGCATAACCGCCTCCGGCAGCGCCGCCCTTTAAGCCGAACACCGGTCCCAAGCTCGGCTCACGCAGGGCGATCATCGCCTTTTTTCCCATACGGCTTAACGCGTCGCCCAAGCCGACGGTCGTCGTCGATTTTCCCTCACCCGCCTTGGTCGGGTTGATCGCCGTCACCAAAATCAGCTTGCCGTCGGGACGATCCTCGTTTCGCTTTAAAACGTCTAAGCTGATCTTCGCCTTATAATTGCCGTATTGCTCCAAATCCTCCTTGTGCAGTCCCGCCTTTTCGCCGATGCGCTCAATCGGCTCCATGACGCATTCCTGTGCGATCTGCAAATCTGTTTTCCACATGCGCATATCCTCTCTTTCTTTTATCGTAAAACATCCCTGTACACCCAGTAAAGCACAGCTTTGGTTTTGTTTCTGTCGATCCTTGGATATTCGCTGTCAGTTCATATCCTTTTTGCCGATGTCGCGGCGATAGAACAAACAGTCGCAGTCGATCTTTTCCACCTGTGCGTAACAAGCGTCATACGCCTGTTCCAGCGTCGGCGCTGCGGTAACGACGATCAGCACCCTGCCGCCATCGCTCACAAGGCCGCCCTCTTTCATCGCGGTGCCCATGTGATACACCTGTGCGTCCAGCTGATCGAGACCTTTGATCACTGCGCCTTTCGTACTGCTTGCCGGATAGCCTGCCGACGCCATGACGACGCCCAGCGCAACCTGATCGCTCCACTGCAAAGCGACCTCCTCATGGTTCATCACCCGCAGGATGGTATCCACGAAATCACTTTGTAAACGCGGCAGGATCACCTCCGCCTCGGGATCGCCGAAGCGGGCGTTGAACTCGATCGTCTTGACGCCCTCCTGCGTCAGCATCAAGCCGCCGTATAAGAAACCGGTAAACGGCACGCCTTCCGCCGCCATCGCTTTTGCCATCGGACGCATAATCGTATCCATCGTCTCTTGGATGATCTGCGGCGTAATGCGGCGCACCGGCGAATAGACGCCCATGCCTCCGGTATTAGGTCCTTTGTCCCCATCGTATGCGCACTTATGATCCTGTGCGATCTCCATCGGCACGACGCTCTCTCCACACACAAAGCAGATGAGCGAAAACTCAAAGCCGCGCAGACACTCCTCGATGACGACCTTGCCGCCTGCTTGGGCAAACGCCGCCTCCAAAGCAACAATGGCCTCTTCGACACTTTGAGCGACCGTGACGCCCTTACCCGCTTTTAAGCCGTCCTCCTTGACGACGATCGGCGCGCCCTGCGCTTTCACATAGGCGATCGCTTCCTCTTTCTTCGTAAAGCTTTGATAGGCAGCCGTCGGAATGCCGTACTTCATCATGATGCGCTTGGCGAATTCCTTGCTGGACTCCACCTGTGCAGCCACCTTGGTAGGGCCAAAGATCTTCAGCCCCGCCGCATGAAACGCATCGACAACGCCCAGCGCCAGCGTGTGCTCGGGGCCGACAATCGTCAGATCGATCACCTGCTCCTTGGCAAAGCGCACCAGTCCCTCAACATCGCTGTCGCTGATCGCCACAGTTTCCGCAATCTGCGCCATACCCGGATTGCCCGGCGCCGCATACAGCTTATCCACCAGAGAGCTCTTGCTGACGGCATGCGCAATCGCATGCTCGCGTCCGCCTTTTCCGATTACCAATACTTTCATCTCTTCACCTCATACACTCTTTCTCTCCTTTCTATTTTACTTGATTTCCATTTGCTTTACAATCTGACAAAGCGGATAACTTGACAAAGGGGAGCAGACAGCGCCAAAACCGTTTTTGCACATCGAAAACAAAAAGGCGAAAATACAAACAAAGCGATCTATCCGCATAGAGAACGCGTGCCAATCCTACGATATTTCAAACAAACAGCGTCCCCATCCGTTCCTTGCGCCCGCTTCCCCCTCATTCGCAAAATAAGGGAGATTAGCCCCGCTGAATGAAAGGAGCCTTATAAGAAGTCTTATGCTTCTATTATTCACCATGTCAGCGCTCTGCTTTCAAGCAGTGTGGTTCCTCCCCGCTTTTTGTCCTGCCCCCTCTTTTTCAAAGCGGCTTTGCAGATGAAAAGGACAGGCTCTGCGCTCTGTCCTTCTTCGCCGCGCTCAATTATTTGTGCGCTTTCTTTCTGATCCCTGCTCGAAAATAGAGGATGACTGCCATCCCTGCCGCAGCGAGCAAGCAGAGGATTGCCCACTGTTTGCTTTGTGTGGACGCGGCTGTCTGCGAAGGCAGCGGCTCTCTTTGATCAGGCGTATCGTCGTCTATATCCGCATCCACAGTGACATCCGGCGTCGGCGTCGGGGTTGGCTTCGACGGATTCGGCGCAGGATTTGGATTCGGTGTCGGCTGAGGGTTTGGCGCAGGGTCCGGTACAGGGGTCGGGACCGGATTTGGCTTTGGATCTGGATCCGGGTCCGGATCTGGATCTGGCGTTGGAATTGGCTTCTCCTCTCTGGAGAGCACCGGCGTTTCCACTTGGTTGACAAGCTCCCCGCTCTCTTGCTCGCTTAGCATCGCATCTCCCTTGTTAGTCTCAAAATCACCGTAAGGATAGCTTCCCTCCTCTTGTTTCAGCGCCAATTGAATCGTCATCGTATAAGTATGATACGGGATCGGATCATCAAAGCTCCATGTGATCGTTCTGCCGTCCGCTGACAGAGACACATTGCCGCCGCTCACCGTTATATCGCTGCTGCTGACCGCCTCAAAGCTGTCTCCTATCTGATCACTCAAGGTAAAGCTGTTCAGCGACGTGTAAATCGCACGATTGAGTGCATCGCTGAACTCCTCTGTATCCGAGGCAAGGTAGACCTTATCCTCGCTGCTGACCAAATCGATGTAACGCATGTCTTTCTCGCTTGGGGACTCTTTGTATAAAACGCCGGCAATCGTTTTCCCATACCCCTTGTCAGGATCACTATTTTTTATAAAATCCGCGTAATACGTAAGATACGGAAGATAGTTTCCCGTATCCATTGCCTCTCCGTCAGAGACAAACACGACCGTCACATCACGTCCGGCAGCGGCGGCAGCCTGTACATAATAACAGGCAGGAAAGAGCCCCTGGTAATAATAAGTACTGCCTTTGCATGGAATATTGCGAATATCCGCAATCGCTTCCGTCAAATCGTCTGCCGTATAAAATCCGATCTCTTGATCAAACTTTTGACTAACGTTGATCACATCTTTCAGCTTCACGCTGCCATCGCTTAAAAAATTATAGGTATTGCTAAAGGCGACAACGGCCACCCGGCTATCCAGCTGTTCACAGGTGAGCAATTCCTCCGTGATGTCGGCAACCTTAGATTGCATTTCATACATTTTCGCATACTGCGCGTCCGCTTCCTCACCGACAGGGAGGGTTAGATGACTGTCCTGTGAATTCAGATCACACCAATCCGCCATGGACGTACTGGTATCCAGCACGAATACAAAATCCATCTGCTGCTTCGGCGCATAGGCAAACTGAAGCTCCACTGCGGCCTTTGTGCGCTCATCGTCCGTCCATTTCGCCGCTTTGGTCAGCTGCGTCGTATCATAGGCGGTACTGTTTTTATCGCCGGTCTTCTCATCCTCCCAACCGTTATCCGAAGAGGCGAGCAAAGCCGCATATCCCTTGGAATCTAAGAGAAACTGCCCGTCCATAATCTCGAGGATTCTCTGCCAGATAACATCGCTGCTCACCAGTACATCGCTGTATGCGAGCTTGGCGTCCTCCGGTATATTGACGTTGTTCCAGTCGATATTGCTCGCACCTTGAAACGCATAGGCGTGCAGTCTTTTCAGACTGTTCAGCTTGACAGAGGTCAGGTTTTTATATCCGTAGCCTTCATACTTTCTTTCCGCACTCATCGCAAAGGCGCCGATCTCTTTCACATTGGACAAGTCCAGCTCTGTCAGATCATCCAGCGCGCCTGTTTGATCGCCGATGCTGATGGAAAATGCCGCCCGTGCGATGATGCCGCTGAATTTAGAAAAATCTAAGGAATCCGCTGTCAGCGATACACAGTCAGAGAAGCAGGCATACCCGACATAAGAGATCTCAGCGTCTTCTCCCAAATCGATTTTTTCCAATGTTTTATCGCCTGCAAACACCATATACCCGAGTTGAATATCGCCGGAAAAGCCCGACAGATCTACCGTCGTCAGCTTCGGCTGCCAGGCAAACGTACTACCCTCGTTAGTTTTATCATTTCCTATGCGAAGCGTGCCCGTACCCGAGATTTCCACCGTTTCCAGATTCCCCTTGTTCGACGAATCGTAGCTAAACGCACTTGTCCCCAGATAGAGGCTGTCCGCGTCAAAAGAAATGCGCAATGATGTCAGCGACAGGTTCCTGGAAAATGCGTAATCATCAATATCGCCGGAAATATGAGGGAGATCCACCGCGGTAAAAGCTGTGCTTTTAAAAGCGCTATTGCCGATCGCCGACACATGACTGAAAGGAAACGTTTGAAGCTTCGGACACTCGGCAAAGGCAAACGCCCCTACCCGAAAGTTCGTATTGCCGCTATAAGTGACCGTTTCCAGTTTTTTCCATAACTGAAACAGGCCATAGGAATTTTCCTGATCTGCGATCTCGGTAATATTCCCGGTAATTTCAATGGTTTTTACGTTGTTCTTCCAAGTGCTATAATCCGTTTGTTCTTTGATCTCGGCGTCCAGCACGCCATCTCCCGCAATCGTCAAAACTCCGGTATCTTCATCATAGGAATACGACAGTGATCCCGCATCCGAGCGGACATTCGCTTTCGAAACCACCCCGATTGGCTCCTCAAGAAATCCTTGGGCGTCGTGTATGAGTGCACTGGCCAAAGGCAAGGTCACATCGGCGCTTTCATGCGAAAATGCAGACCCCCCCCCCCACGATTTCGCCGCAGGTCTCAGATCAGAATAGAGGAGCGATTCGCTGTCCTCCTCTAATGTATACGCCTGTACCGGCAGGCTTGACAAACATAGAAAAAATGCCAAAAAACCACTGATCCACATCCGCTTTTTCATAACATACCCCCTAATTGAAAAATGCCGGTAAACGCATGCTTCCTCTGTAGGTTCATCCGTTTTCAATTGCTTTCCATTATACAATTTTCCGCTAAAAAAGAATACCCCCCCCCTTGCAAAATCATTGATTTTTTGCATAGTGCTCTTATGGCATAACGCAAACAGCATGATGATCGCACGCATGGGGCTGTAACGAAAAGAATATAAATAAGCGAAAAAACAATGCGGATGCAGGCTGACGTTATTCTACACTCGTTTTTTTCATTCATTTCGGCCAATTTCAGCGGCAAATCCTTTATTCGTTACAACCCCTTTCCTATGGATTGACAGCAAGCTCCCCGCACAGACAGCCTGCATTTTCTCCGCTTCATTCCTGCGGCAAGAAGATCTGCGTCACATACACCAGCTCCGACAGCGGAATCTTCACGCCAAACGCATCCTCCGCATACGCCATCCCATGCTCCACCGCATGCAGCACGTCGTGGTGGCGCTTCATGAAGACGGCGGCCTTGGGGTATTCCCAAACCTCGTTTTGAATGACCCGTTCCAGCAAATTGGTACAATGACAGAGGTATTTGATCGTCAATACCTCACTGTCATCCATTTGCAGCTCGCGCAGGGTATGCGCAAGGCAGGCGGTCAATACGCGGACAGCCTTATCGACGTCGATGAAAGAAACCGTCTTGGCGATGATGCGTTCTTTGATCTGATCGATCAAGGTGTGTTCGCTCATCTGCGGCTCGGAATGCTCTTTTGTTTGCGCTGAGGGCTGGCGGCACATCCTGTCCAGATCGTTGAATGGGGAAACGCTCTGCTCGACGATGCGGACAAAGGAGGAAAGCGTGATGCCGGATACGCCTCGTGTCGCAATGCGCGTCTGGCGGTGTACGTAGCCGGCGATGGAGGTGAGCGGCTCCATGTCGCAGGCGATCAGAACCCCGGCGCCCTGATTGAGCTCGCATACCTTTAAACAGGCGAGTTCCAGCACGTCGTTGAGCTGCATCTGCGAAGGAAAGTCGATCACATCGAGCGCATAGTTTCCCTTTACCATACGCCTTGCGATCTGCGCCATCTGCGTGGCGATGCTTTCGCCATGACAGATCAGCAGCACCGCGACGCTGACATGATGGAGCCACTGATTGGAAATCGCCAGATAAGACGATAAGAAGTCGATCTCCCGCTCACTGGGCGCAAAATCATAGATTGCGGCAAACGTCTGATAGATTGCTTTTGCGCACGCATATTCCTCGCGGTAGATCTCCTTGGTGAGAGAGGGCTGTGCGCTTTTCGCCTGTTTGCCGCCGCGCTCCATCCGTGAGAGGTAGTTGGAGATGTGCAGCAAAATTCCATACAGCAGCTGGGCGTTGTCAATCAGGTGTGCCAAAGCGCTGTGCTTGGCGAGCTGCTGCATCGTAACCTGATAGACATAGGGATTGATATGACGGCGAATCGCTTCCAGCTGCGGGCTCGGACAGTCCTTGAGCACACTGATGTTCTCCTGTACATAGCGATCCATATCGTCTAATTCGTTGATATTGATATTGAACTCATCGACAAACTGGCGCAGGCGGTGTTCCTTGAACATATCCGGCGCTTTTTTGAAGATCTCCAACGCTTCCGAAGCGCCCTGCGCATCAAATTGCAGATAGTCGCTAGGGATGCAGGAGAGCAGACTGAGGATGTTGGCGCTGAGCTTTTGTGATTGCTCATTCTCACTCAACATGGACAACGACAGATTTTGATAAGAGACGCAGACGGCCTGTCCCTTGGGATTGGCTGTTTCCAGATATGCCTTGCTGCAGGCGAGCTGAATCTCGTTTCGCATCTGGGTGATGTTGTTGGCAAAGCGCTTGGCGGCAAACCAAACGATGATGTCCTTATGTACCCGTATGGCGGACGCGATGTGCGCCGCCTCCTTGGCAAACAGCTCCATGATCAGCTCCATCTTCTCATAGATGCCGCGGCACTCGATTTCCTGCAAGTGCAGATGAACGGGCAGCAGCTGCGCCAGCGAGGCGATCTTGGGATCGTCCGCCGTCTTGGAGGTCGTCGCGATGATCATCGTATGGATGACGGGCATTCCCGACACATCTCCATGCTGCTGCGCTTTTTGGCTCAGAATGTTTGCTAACTGACTTACGCAGGAATAAGGGAGCGCTTCGATCTGTTCCAGCACGAGAATACCCCCTTTGGCGCGTGCAAAAATGCTTTCCGCATTGCGGGCCCCTCGCCGGCTGCCGCCATAAAGCGCCTGTGCAAACAGCGCGGGATCCTCCTGATAGTTTTGACAATACAGCGTGACGAGAGGAACCTCCTCCTGTTTCAATATGCAGGCATAGCGATGCATGCGGGCAGCGAGCAGCGTTTTGCCCGTGCCGCTGCTGCCGATGATCAGACAATCGATGCCGCAGGGCGGATAAGCGAGCGCCGATTTTGCGTTGAGGATGACCTCACTGAGCGAGCCGTCGGCGCCGATCAGCGAATCCAGCGATTCCCTGTCCTTGGCCGTATCCTCTCCCGTAACATTCGCACCCCCCCCCCGATGCTTTTTCACTCAAAAAATCGGTAAGCTTTTCATGCTTGGCGAGAATGGAGGGGATGTAACGCTCGGGATAGCGCTCGACGACGCACCCATAATCCAGATAGAACACCGGCTTTCCCTGCAGCTTGATCGCCTTGCCCTCCTTCCACAGGCGGTTGAGCTCCTTGCTGGCATTGGCGCGATCCAACCCCAGATCCAGCGCACAGTTCAATGCGTCCACGCCGACGTCCTCCCGCAATCCCTGCGCCAGCTGCTTCTGCGTCTGTTCTTTTAGATACTGCCCTACCTTCTCTAAGCGTTTTTTCATTCGTCGTCCTCCTCAAAAAATTGTGTCCGTTTTCCAAAAAAGTGTGTTATCGCATCGACACGCTTCTGTTGATCTGTGTTAGAAACTAAAATGTCTACAAAAATGATAACACACTTTTCTTTTGAATGAAAAGCGCTTTCTTTTCGCTCCTATCCTTTGACAATGCGGCCGTCCCCACCCAAGATCAACGAACAGATTGCTTTCCCTTTTTGTTTCCGGCGTTTTCCACCCCCTTTCCTCACCGCATTTTCGCCTAATGCACTCCTTCTTTTTTTATTTTCCAAAATGCCGCTTTCTTTTCTCATCTGCCAAAATCAAAACCGGGCTGCACTGCGCATCCTCTATGGCAGACACATCCGCAAGACGCTATCTAAACGAACACAGATGTCGAAGTGTGTCGTTTTTTGCGCGATTATGTGTTTCCAAAACCGATTGCTATAATGGGGCCGTAAAGGAGGTAGCTGATTCTCATGTGTAGATTGTTGCTGTTAAGCCATTCTGAGCTGTCCAAAGCGTTTTATGAGACCGCAGCGCTGATCATGGGGAAGCCAACGGCGGACGTTTCCTACATTCCTTTCCCCTACGGTCAGGATTTGGACGTCTATCAAAAAGCGATCGAGGATGAAGTGGAGAACGCCGGCAAAGAAGGCATTTTGATCCTAACCGATCTCTTCGGCGGAAGCCCGTTTATGATCACCAGCCGTGTCTATGGCAAATATCATGACGTCTATCCGATGGAGATCGTCTGCGGCATGAATCTCGCGATGGTCGTCGAGGCCGTACACGCGCTCAGCTCGCCGTGCTCCCTGCAAGCGCTCAAAGCGACCGCATTAAAGGCCGGGCGCGCAGGCATCGTCGATTTCTCAGAAAGGCTGGAAACACAAAATCAGGAAGAAAGGAGGAAAACCGCATGAGTATTCAAATGATTCGCATTGACGATCGGCTGATTCACGGACAGATCGTCACCGCATGGGCAAAGAACCTGCAGATCAAGAAAATCTGGATCGTCGACGATGGGGTCGCCAAGGACGACTTCATCAAAGGGGTCATGCAGATGGTCGCACCCTCTGACCGCGAGCTGATCATCACCGGCATGGCGGAGATCCCCGCGTTGGTGGAAAAATTTGACGCGTCGATGGACAATGTGCTGATCTTGGTCAAGTACCCTTATGTCGCCAAGGAGATCTTTTTGGCAGGCGTTGGGCTCAAGGAGCTCAACATCGGCGGCATGGGCGCAGGGGCAGAGCGGAAAAAGCTGTTTAAGAACATCTCTGCCAGCCAGGCGGAGAAGGACACGCTCAAAAGCATTCAGGCGATGGGCGTCGATGTGTATTTTCAGGTGACGCCGGATGAAAAGCGTTCACCGTTTACGAGTTAAAAGAGAGGAGATTGTATGTTAGTACAAGGATTATTGATCGGTTTGCTCGCCACGATCTGCGGCGGCGTATTTGTAGAGTATCTGGTCTGGATCATCCGTAACCCGATCATCGAGGGTGCGCTGACCGGAGCGATCTTAGGAGACTGGATGACGGGAGCGACTATCGGCGCAACCATTCAGCTCATTTACATGGGACAGATCACCGTCGGCGGTGTTTCTTCCTTCGATAAGTGTTATGCGGGCGTCATCGCCACGGCGGTAACGATGCTCTCGCATCAGACGCCGGAGGTCGGCGTGACGATCGCGGTGACGTTAGGAACGATCGGCCTGCTCGCCAGCAACGCGCTGATGACGGTCAACGTCGCTTTCGTTCACATGGCGGATCGCTACATTGAAACCGGAGAGACGAAGCGTTTATGGGTTTACAACTGGCTGCTGCCGCAGTTGGTCGCCGTGCTCTTCTATGGCATCCCCGCTTTCATCTGCGTCTACTTCGGCGCCGACGTCTTTGAAAGCTTTATGAGCGCTCTCCCGATACAGGTATCCAACGCGCTCAACGTCGTGGGTTCCGTTTTGCCGGCGCTTGGTATCGGCATGATGTTCAAAGCGGTCTACAAGAAGAAATTCATCGCTTTCGCCATCATCGGCTTTGTGCTGATCGCCTATCTGCATCTTGACATCATCGCCTGCACGTTAGTCGGCGTTGCCGCGGCGGTGCTCTACTGGTCGCTTGGATTAGATAAATTAACGGAAGGAGAAAACGGTAATGAGTAGCGTAAAACAGGAAGTGAGTAATCAAAAGCGCTTGACAAAACAGGATCTGATCCGCTGCTTCATCATCTGGGAAGGCACCACGGAATGCTGCCTCTCCTATGAACGACTGATGTCGCTGGGCTTTTGCCATGCGATGACGCCGATCATCAACCGCCTGTATGCGGACGATAAGGAAGCGCGGGTACAGGCACTGCGCCGCCACATGACGTTCTTCAACACTGAGAACAACTGGGGCGCTTTCATCCCGGGTCTCGTCGCCTCGATGGAGGAGGACATGGCCAACGGCGGCAACACCGACGAGGACATGATCAAAAATATCAAGGTCGGCCTGATGGGCCCTTTGGCGGGCATCGGCGATACGATCACACAGGGACTGGTCAAGACGGTCGCGCTTGCCATCGGTGTGGATATGACGCTTTCCGGCGGCGCATTAGGACCGATCGTCTTCTTCCTGCTGTATGGCATCTATCTGATGGCGATGGGCATCTTCACCTTCACTAAGGGCTATACGTTAGGACGCAGCATTCTCAGCAAGATCACCGATCGCAAGATCATGAACAAGATCACAGACATTTTAAGCATTATCGGTCTGACGATCGCCGGCGCCATGATCGCCAACAACGTCAGCATCTCTACACCGCTGCAATTCACAGTCGGCGATTCTACCGTCGTCATTCAGGACTTGTTAAATTCCATCGTGCCTAGCCTGCTCTCGGTTGCCGCGGTAGCCGCCGTGTTCTGGGGCCTGCGCAAGAATGTCAGCGTCTTTAAAATCATGATCGTCATGTTTGTCGTGGCGATCGCATGCAGCCTGATCGGCATCTTATAGCAGCAAATGAACGTGTCTTGCATACCTCATCTCTCAAGAGGACGCAAAGCAGGGGACAAACAAGAAACAAAGAAGCCGCGCAGGGTTATGCGCGGGGAAATGGAGACAAGAAAGATATGAGAAAAACTTGGTTAAGCGATGTGATCGGCACGGAGAAAGCGGCCATCGGCGTCGTTCACTTCAAGGCGTTTCCCAGCGATCCGCTCTATGACACACAAGCGGGGATGGAGGGAATCGTCCATGCGGCGCGAAACGATCTGATCGCCTTGCAAAACGGCGGGATCGATGCGGTGCTATTCTCTAACGAATTCAGCTTTCCTTATGAGCCAAAGCCCTCGATGGAGGTCATTGCCGGCATGGCGTATGTCATCGGCGCGCTGAAAGGGGATCTGCGTGTTCCTTATGGGGCAAATGTCATCTCTGATACGCACGCTTCCATCGCGTTAAACGCGGCGATCGGCGGCGTACTCATGCGGGGAACCTTCGCCGGCGCCTTTTCCAACAACATGGGCATCGTCAACGCGCATCCGGGAGAGTTTCTGCGCCACCGCCATCAGCTGGGATTGGATCACGCGCTGAAAATGGTGCATTATGTCATCCCGGAATCGGCACAGGAATTAGGCGGCAGAGACAAGCATGCCGTAGCGGAGGGCGCGCTGTTTGGCAACCTGCCTGATGCATTGGGCATCTGCGGCGCAAATGCGGGCAAGAAGATCGACCTCGATTTCATTCGTGAGATTCATCAGGCGCATCCGGATACCGTGCTGTTTGCGACGACCGGCGTCAGCATCGATACGATCGAGGAGATCTACGGGGTGGCAGATGCGGCGTTTATCGCCACTCACTTTAAAAAGGACGGCGTCTTTGCCAACGATGTGGACGAAGCGCGCGTGAAACGCTTCATGGACCGACTGAAAGCATATCGAAGCACATGCGAAAAAAGCTAAGCGGGGTGATCTTCGATTGTGACGGGGTGCTGTTGGACAGCGAAGCCATCTACTTGCAATCGCTGTGCGACTACCTGCACACCGTCGGTATCGAAGCGGACATGCAGGATGTGGTCAGCGTGCTGGGCAAGCCGATGGCAATGATCACGCTGGAGCTGCGCGAGAAGTTTGACTTGTCACAGTACAGCGACGAGGAGATCGTCAGCGGACAGCGGCGCATCTTTCGCTCCCGCTTCGCACAGGCGCATTTAACGCCGATGCCGCATTTGCTTACGCTGCTTGACTGGTGCAAGGCGCAGGGACTGCGGATGGCGATCGCCTCTTCTTCCGATCAAAACTATCTGCGCGACGTCACCCGGCGCCTGCATATCGAAGCGTACTTCGACGCCGTCATCAGCGGCGAAACAGTTGCGCATGGCAAGCCCGCTCCGGACATCTATCACTATGCCGCCCGCAGGCTGAATCTTTCCCGCGAGGAACTCGTCATCATCGAGGACTCGGCCAACGGCATCTTGGCCGGCGTTCAAAGCGGCTGCTTCACCATCGGCTACAAAGGCTCGATCATCCCTCAGGATACCTCTTTGGCAGATTGGGAAACCGACGATTTTTGCGAAGTACTCGGCTTTTTAAAACAGCATGTCTGAATGTATCAGATAAAAACAAACGGCTTTCCTGCTTGCCACTTCTATTTTGAAATCATCACTGTCTAAGCATCTCAGATAATGTAGAAAGGCTTTCCGCTCTCATTGGTAACATGAAAGGGAAAGCCTTTTCGTTTTCTTTGATGAAGCGTTGTCACTGAGCATGATCGCAAGAGATAGCGCGCAGGTATATATTCTGTGAAATCCCGCCTTCACTCAATGCCGTTTTCCAGCGCTTCCTCCAGCATCTCCTTCGTATACAGCAATATATATCCCAGATACACATGGCGATAGCCGTCGCCCGCAAACGTATGCACCTCCTCGTCCCCCTGATGATGAACGAGAAGATCGCGCACGCTGTCTTTTAGCTGTGCAATCACGTCAAAGGTCAAAGGATAGCCGCCATGCGCCGGATAAATCTCTTGAATGGCCGCTTTGCCCATCTGTTCGATCTTCGTATAGGAGCGCATCAGCACCGACAGCGGATCACAGTGCGTATACAGCGCTTTGAGATTCCAGATGTTATAGCTTGTGATGGTATCGCCCGTAAACAGCCAGCCCTGCCTTTCTTCGTAAAAAGCGACAGAGCCCTTGCTGTGGCCGGGAATTTCGATGATGCGCAAAGACAGACCGCCTAAATCCAGCACATCGCCTTCTTGCAGGGGCAGAAAGCGCGTATGGGCAAGCGTGCTGTGCACATAGGCTTCCACATCCATCAATGATCTGATCTGCGTGATCTTCGTCTCTCGATAATCGATGAAGCCTCTCTTGGCATCCGCGTTGTCATTTTCATGCAAAGCCGCAAGATCCGCAGGATGTACATACACATCAGAAAATCGATAACTGCCTAAGCCATGATCCGGATCGCCGTGTGTCAGCGCCACAAGCAAGGGCAGATCACTCACCGCACGCACCTGTGCCAAAATATCGCCATAACCATAGCCGGTATCGATTAACAGCGCATGATGATCCCCCAGCAACAGATAGAGATTGGTCGAATTGACCTCCTTAATGCAATAGAGACGCTCATGAATCCGCGTCGTCTGATACAGTCCCATCACAGTTCCTCTCCATTGGTGGCGATCAGATGCTGATACCAATAAAAGCTGTCCTTGCAAAAACGCCTGCGGCTGCCGTTGCCATCGTCATCCTGATCGACATAGATGAAACCATAACGCTTGCTCATCTCGCTGGTACCGCTACTCACCAAATCGATCGGTCCCCACATCGTGTAGCCCATGATGTCGCAGCCATCTTCCGCCGCCTGCTTTAAAGCGCGCAGATGCGCTTGCAGATAGTCGATGCGATAATGGTCGTGTACCGTATGATCCGCTCCCAGCTCCTCCTGTGCCCCTATGCCGTTTTCCAAGACAAACAGCGGCTTGCGATAGCGGTCATACAGCTGATTGGCACAGATACGCAGTCCGAGGGGATCAATTTGCCAGCCCCACTGCGTCGTCTCCAAATAACGGTTTTTCACCCCGCCGGTCATATTGCCGCTGGTGAGTTCTTTCCCCTCGCTGTCTGCCGTCGTTACGATCGACATATAGTAGGAGAAGCCGACAAAATCCACCGTTCCCTCGCGCAGCAGGCGGCGATCCTCCTCGCTGATGTGCACGGATATACGCTGCTCCTTCCAATAAGCATTCAAATAATAAGGATATTCACCCGTCACCATCACATCTAAAAAGGACAGGTTGATGAGCTGATCAAACTGCTGGTTTGCGAGCACATCGCTGGGATTGCTGGAATACGGATAGGTGGTAATATCCGCAATCATGCAGCCGATCTGCATGCTTGCATCGATGGCCTTCGCCTCTTTTACCATTCTCGCCGAAGCGACGAGCTGATGGTGAATTCCCTGCCAGCGCTTTTGTTCATATGCGTGACCGCTGCCGCTGATCATACCCAGGGTCTTAAACGGGGCCTTGAGCGCCATGTTGATCTCGTTAAAAGGAATCCAGTATTTCACTTTATCGTGATAGCGTGCAAACAACAGCTTTGCGAAGCCGACATAAATATCGATGAGCGCCGGGTTGCTCCAGCCCTGATACTTATCCCATACGAGGATCGGCGGATCAAAGTGTGAAATCGTCACCAGCGGCTGTATGTGATACTGCAGACAGGTGTCGATCACATCGTCGTAATAAGCGAGCGCCTTTTCGTTGACCTCCTGCAAGTCCAAGGTCGGCAAGACGCGGGCGATGGCAATAGAGAAACGAAACACCCGAAAGCCCATCTGTGCAAACAGCGCAATATCCTCACGGTAGGTATGATAGAAATCGATACCCCAGCGTTTCGGGTAATCGCGCTCATCCCCGCATTTTGCCTGCGCAATGTCCTGCTCGCTCACCCATGCCTGTCCAAATCGCTTTCGCTCCTGCGGCGAAATATGCTTGATAATCTCCGGAAAAGTCAGGCTTTTGCCATCCTCATTCCATGCCCCCTCTGCCTGAGCGGCGCAGATGGCACCGCCCCATAAAAAATCTTTACGAAATCCCATCATCTTCCTCCTCTGGCCTATGCCGCTGTGTTATTCGTCGTTTATACAGTACATTCCCCATCGCTTTAAGGAAATCCGCAAGCGTTCGGGTGAATTTCCAGGAAACACACGCAGGACAAAGCTGCCTCCGCCGTTTTTTGACATTACGTTCACCTTCAAAATTTGAGATCGTTCATAAGTCTCAGGCAGGCGCTTTTGGCGTTTTATACAATCGAAGCAGCGCGAACCGCTTTCCTTCGCCGATGGTTTGTTTCCTGTGTGCTTTACAGACATTTCGATCGGTATCGACGGTTCGTCTTTTCTGCGAAAGAGCAAGCCGTAAGCGCTCATCCCTCCCCAGGAAGCAGGCCATACAGCCGTGCGCAGTTTTCCCCCAACACCTGATCCAAGATCTTCGGTGTGTGCGCATGTTGAGAATACGCAAAGGCATCGCACAGCTTCTGCTGTTCCAGCGCATAAGTATAAAACGGAAAATCCGCCCCCATCAGCACTTTTTCGGGCACTTGATCGATCGCCCGCCGCACTGCGTTAAACGAGGCGATCCCGGTATCCAGATAGACGTTGGGACAGCTTTTAGCAGTCTCGATCGCGGCATCCGCTTCCCAGATCGCCCCCATGTGCGCAATCTGAAAGGTCGCATGAGGGAAGCGAGCGGCCATCGCGGCGATGCGATAAGGGTGAACGTAGGGATCGTGCGTCGTACAGTGGATGACGATGTGCAGCCGATGAACGTCGCAGTAGGCAAACAGCGGCGTCAGCTTCTTTTCATCATCGATATGAAAGCGGGAGAGCGTCGGATGCAGCTTCAGCCCCCGCATCCCATAGGTCTCTATGCACGTTTTCAGCTGTGCTGCGCTTTGGCTGTCATTAGGATCGATAAATGCCAGCGGCAAAATATTCGTATATGCGTCCAGTGCCTTTGCCAGCTGACGGTTTGCTTCAAAGCATGCGCTCAAAGGGAAAGCGGCAACAGCATCCACCCCGCTGCGCGCCATCTCCCTGCACACGTTATCGATCGCCGCAATCGGCTGACTGCCGTCAAGACAGATATGCGTATGCGCATCCATTCGCATGTTCGCTCGCCTCCCTTGCTCAGATGACCGCCATCAGCCGTTCGCCGGCCTTTACCTTGATGTCCTTGGTTTTGACGATGTCTTTATACTGTGCGGAATTGGTGATAATGATCGGTGTCTCCAGATGATAGCCTGCTTTGCGCAGCTTGTGCAGATCATAGCTCAGCAGCAGATCGCCGCGGCGCACATGCTGTCCCTCTTTTACATAGGCGTGAAAGCTGCTGTTCGCTTTTTGCGAATCTAAGCCTGTGTGCACCAGCACCTCGATGCCGCCCTCACTGCGGATACCGACGGCATGCTGCTGAGGACCGACGACGATGACCTCGCCGGATAACGGCGCATATACCTTTCCCTCACTGGGCAAGATGACAACGCCGTCCCCCATCTTCCCTGAGGAGAATACCGGGTCCTTGATCTCATCCAGCGACATCAGCGTACCGCTGACAGGGGAGGAAAGCACCGCATCCTCCTCTACGCTGCTTTCGATATGCGCCGGCTGCGCGCTCCCTTCTCCTTCATCGAGAAATTCAGACTCATCAAAGCCCAGCAGCCATGTGGCGATAAAGGTGACGACAATGGTGACGATCACCGCGCCGATCGCAAGATAGAAATTGTTGGAGCCGGATGGATCGATGAAGTTCGCCATGGTAAAAAAGCTGGGAGCGCCGAAGGAATAGATTACGACGCCGGTGAGCGCGCAGTAGATACCATTGGCGATACAGCCGATAAACGTGGCGATCAGCGGCTTTTTCAAGCGCAGGCATAAGCCGTAGAGCGCCGGTTCGGTCGTTCCCGTCAAAAATGCCGTCAGCCCTGTAGAGAAGGCGGTCGACTTCAGGGATGCGCTCTTCGCCTTTAAAAAGACGGCAAGCGATACGGCAAACTGCGAAAAGTTCATGCCGATGAAAGCAATCAGCAAGGAATTGTCAAAGCCCAGCGTTTCAAAGTTGACCATCAGCAGCGGCATCAAAGCCAAATGACTGCCGGTGAGCACCATGAGCGGCGCAATCGCACCCAGCACCAGCACGGTGAGTCCCGGCACATTGGCATTGAGCCACGTCACCAGCATGCCGATCAGATCGCCCAGCCACGTACCCACCGGTCCGCTGATACAAAGCATGATCGGAATCATGACGACGACGGTGATAAACGGAACGAAGATATAGCGGATCGCATCCGGACAATAACGCTCCACAAAGCCGGAGACATAGTGCATGATCCAGCAGGTGAGCACCATCGGAATCAAAGACGACGTATAGGTTCCCGCTGTCACCGGCAATCCAAACAGCGTGATGCTCTCCCCACCGGCCATCAGCGTAACGATGTCCGGGTACAGCAGGATGCCCGCCAACAGCAGCGTCAGCACCGGATTGAGCTTCCAGTGCTTGGCAGCGGTGTAGGCGACAAACATCGGCAGGAAATAGAACGGCGCCTGAGCAGCCGCATACAGCAGACGATACGTTGTGCTTTCGACAGCCAAGCCGCAGAAAGTGCAGATCGTCAAAAGCGCCGATAACAAACCGGCGACGACAACTGCCGGAATGAGCGGCCCCATAATGTCAGCCAGCACGTTCAAAACCATCTCCAACGGGTTTCCGGCGACTCTTCCGCCGTCCGCACCGGCCTTAACGTGATAGTTGTTCACGATCGCCTGATACACCTTGGAAACATTGTTGCCGACGATAATCTGATAGCCGCCCAAGGCCTCCACCACATCCAATACGCCGGAAATCCCTTTGAGAGCCTGTACATCGAACGTCTTTTCATTTTTGACCTTCAAACGCAGGCGTGTCGAACAGTGATTCAATGAGACGATGTTGTCGGCCCCGCCGACATGCGACATGATCTCCTTTGCCAATCTCTCGTTGTTATTCATCATATCTCCCTCTTTTCTATCATGAAAACAATACCGGCCGGAATCGTTTCAATCCAAAATAATACGAGCCAGATGGATGATCAGATACATCCGATCCGCATCGCTGAGCTGGTAGCGGCAGCTTTGTTCCATATACACATTCAGCTGATCGAGAAAGCGGTCAATATCCGCATATTTCTCCACCAGCATCTGATAGAGGCTGTCGTCCTGTAAGCTCTTCTCCTTCTCTTTCGCAGGCTTGCTCGCCTTTGTCAGAAAGTATTTCAAATGGGTGATCAGACGCGAGTGCATGAGCGCTTGCTCATCCAGCTTCACATGAAAATACGACTCGATCATCGCGATGACATCATGCAGGCGTTCGATCAGCGTGTGGACGTCCATCGCTGCGTTTCCGCTCTCACAGCTGACGATGTGAAAAGCGATAAATCCTGCTTCATCCTCGTTAAATCGGGTGTGAAAGCGCTCGTTGATCCATTCGCTCGCCCATACGCCGATCTCATACTCCCTGCGGTAAAACTGCCGTATCTCATTAAGCATGAGATTGGGTGTCTTAATCTGCTTTGCGATCTTTTCCACAGCATAGTAGATATGATCGGAAAGCTGAAGAGTGAGTCCTCCGTTCAGGGAAGTATCCAGCGTCTGCTCCGCCTTTTGTTTGATCTGCTGGGCAGCGATGAAGTATTCGATCGGAATTTCGGAGACCAGCGCCTCCATGCGGTTTTTCTGCTGTTTGTTTTCCGGCACATAGACCTGTAAAATCTGCTCGGGATCGATCTCGTCATAAACCTTTTTACGAAATGCGATCCCCTTTCCGGTAACGATGACCTCATTCCCCGCCGCATCGCGTGAAAGCACTGCATTATTGTTTAAAATCTTGTGTATCAGCACATCTCTCCCCCTCCTTTCGCACACGAAAAAAGGCAAAACCAAATCACCGACTTCCGTCAGTAAAATGGTTTTGCCTCCCTCATCGAGTTACAATCCATCTCTTTTTGAATACGTTTACATGATAGCATCCGCCGTCTTTGCTTGTCAACCGTTTTTGCAGATATTTCCACCATTTACCGATTACAGGTGTCATCATATCATATACAATGAGCGTTTCCTTTCTATACATGAGCTTCCCTCTTTGGAAAGCGCCGAAATTGCCTCACTCAAATAGAAAACGCAGCTTTCGCCGCGTCTTTTATCGTCTAAAGCTTGACAAACTGCTCTACATCCACCACGAAGATCGTCGCTCCCCCGACCTGTACCTCTACCGGGAAAGAGGCGTAGCGCCCGATGTCATAGGATGCCGTGCTTGGCACCACCTCTGTACGGCGGCGGCTGTATTCGCCGATCACCTCGATGGCGCGCTCTACTAAATCATCCTCCGTACCGATGATCAGCGTCGTATTGCCTGCCCGCAAAAAACCGCCGGTCGTCGCCAGACGGGTTACCTGATAATTCTCTTTCGTCAAAGCGCTCGATACAGCCGGACTGTCGTCGTTTGACATAATCGCTAAAATCAGTTTCATTATCATCACTCCTATTCAGTTTCTCTGATTTCATTTTAGCACTGTGCTTTCGCGTTTACAATCGAATTATGATTTTCACACCATTTCCGTTATTTTCCCTTATTTCCTCTTTGCGAGAGTATGCTATAATAATACACGCTTACGGAGGTGGGATACTATGAAAATCGGTTTGGTATTGGAGGGCGGCGGAATGCGCGGCGCTTACACCTGCGGCGTACTGGATGCCTTTCTCGATCGTCACATCGAGGTGAACGGCGTGATCGGCGTTTCTGCCGGCGCCTGTCACGGATGCAGCTTTGTCTCCAAGCAGCGCGGGCGTGCTTTTCGCATCACCGAGACCTTTCAGCACGATCCTCGCTATATGGGCATGCGTTCCCTGTTGACAAGCGGCGATCTGTTCAACGCAAAGTTTACCTATCATACGATTCCGGAACGCTTGGACCCTTATGATTTCAAGGCCTTCAACGAATCCAAGACAAAGCTGTATGTCGTCTGCACGGATGTGGAAAGCGGAGAAGCACAGTATTTCCGCATGATCCGCATGGAGGAAGACGTCGAATATGTCAGAGCGAGCGCCTCTTTGCCCCTCATCAGCCGCATCGTGCGCTATCAGGGCAAACAGCTGTTAGACGGCGGCATCGCCGACAGCATTCCCATTGTGAAATTCCAGTCGATGGGCTATGAGAAAAACATCGTCGTGCTGACACAGGGGCCGAATTACCGCAAACAAAAGGATTCCTCCCTGCCGCTCATCCGCGCCCGCTACCACCGTTATCCATCCTTTGTCCGCAAGATGGAAGATCGCCACCTTCGCTATAATCAGACGTTAGACTACCTGCAAGCGCAGGAGCAGTGCGGCAGTGTCCTGCTGCTGCGTCCCAAGGAAGACGTGAAAATCTCACGTTTGGAAAAAGACATAGACAAGCTGCGTGCGCTCTACGATCAGGGCTATCACGATACTTTGGAGCGCATCGAGGAAATCAAACGCTTCATAAGCGAGCCGTAGCCGGCATCATAATCATCATGGAGGGGAAGGGGAAGAAAAACCACATGACACCACAACAGCTGCTCAAGCTCAGCTCGAAAGCCGGAAAGCTTTTGTTAGAGAGCGGTGCGGAGATTCAGCGCACCGAGGAGACCATCTGCCGCCTGTGCGGGGCATACGGCGTCGAGGAGGCGAGCGCATTCGTCATCCCGACCGGCATGTTCCTGTCTTTTTCCTATCAGGGAAACACGTATTCCAAAATCATGCGCATTCATAGCAGCACGCTGAATCTGGAGCGTATCAATCTGGTGAACGAGCTCTCCCGGCGCTGTGAGCGAAACGCGCCGCCCATCGAAGAAGCGCTGAGTGAGTTAGCGCGCATCTCTGCGGTGGAAGGCTATACGAAAGGCGTGCTGCGCTTTGCCGGGGGCATGATCGCCGCCTGCTTCACCTTGTATTTTGGGGGCGCTTTTAACGATGCGCTGTTCGCTTTCTTCGTCGGCTGTCTGACACAAGCCTGCGTCCAGGGCTTTGACCGCCGTCAGGTCAACTTCATCGTCAAGATCACCTGTACCAGCGTCGTGCTCACCTTTTTTGCACTGCTGTTACAGCACTTTCATCTCATCCACAATCTGGACAGCGTCATCATCGGCTCGCTCATGCTGCTGGTGCCGGGACTCGCCATCACCAACGCCGTCCGCGATTCCATCGGCGGCGATCTGTTAGCCGGTATCATCCGGGCAATCGAGGCATGTCTGATCGCGGTTGCCATCGCTTTGGGCGCCGGTGTGACGATGAGCTTATGGCTCATGCTGTTAGGAGGTGCTTAGCATGGCGGTAAAAGTGATCAGCGCCCTGCTGGCGACCGTCTTCATCGCCATTCTCTTTCAGGTGCGCAAGGAACACGTGCTGTTGACTGCCATCGGCGGAGGACTGGGCTCCTTGGTCAACGAGGCGGCTTTATCCTTGGGTGTCAACGCGTTAGTCGCCGTCTTTCTCGCTTCGCTCTCTTTAGCGCTGTACAGTGAGATCATGGCAAGGCTGCGCAAAACGACCGTGACGACCTTTTTAATCAGCGCCCTGTTCCCGCTCGTTCCGGGGGCGGGCATGTACTATACGATGTTAGCCATCGTACACAATGAGCTGGACAGCGCGCTTACCACCGGAATCTCCACGCTGAGTACGGCGGCGCTGATGGCGCTGGGCATCCTGTTTGTCTCCACGCTGTCGCGGCTGATGTTTCGAACTCATTCTTTGAAAAAATAATTATGATGATCAGAAAAACTATTTCCAGATGCGATCAAGTTTCTTATCACGTTTCCAAGCAGATCTCTGAATGAAACAAAGGGGCTGTAACGAAAAGAAAAGGATATCACTATGTGAAAAAGAACGAGTGTGGATGCAGGCTAATGCTATGTTACACTCGCTTTTTATTTGTTTTGCCATTTTCAGCAAGCAAAACTGCGGACAGCAAAAAATGCATCTGTTCTCAGATTGAGAATACGACGCATTTTCCAGGAACTTTTATTTATCACAGCCCCTACATTTTAGAAATTCATATCGAGAGATCTTTTTATCTATATCTAGATTATTTTATTTTCTGTTTTAATTTATAAAGATATTGATACAGCGCATACACCAGTGGACGTATCGGATATTCAAAATCACCGATCAGCTGTTCAACATGACCTGTAAAACCGCGTTTAAAATCATAGACGCCATATCCTTCATCCCCTTTTTCAAAATGACCGCTGATCCCGTAAAAATTATACCGTGTAAGCCCCAGTGACAACGCATATCGGATCATGTGCCATTGAACGGCATACGATGCACGCAGATGCATATATTCCTGATAAGCTCCGCCGTAAAGATAAACCATCTCTTTTCCGACATGTATGAATGTCGCCCCGGCTAGCGTCAAAATACCATTTTCTGCATGCTCATACAACATCTTTACTTCATCGAGATTTTTATCATTTATCTTAAGATCATCAAGAAGAATATTTCTTTTTTTATCAAGTTTCTTACTTTCCGGAATCTGTTTCAAGTGACCCTCAATTGTTTTTAGTTCTTCTTTTAACGCTTTCTGCTGTACGAAAAGACGCTCTCTATAATCATCAAGATCTAGCTCAGCTAAAACGATGTCCAAATGCCCGCTCTTCCCAAACGTTTGAAATAATTGATGATAATACACACTGTCATGATCCTCAAAGCCGCGGCGGCGGGCTGTATGATCCATGATAGCTTTAAATTTAGGCATCTCGTCTTCCTTTATGGAACGTACGCGAATGCCTATCTTGATCGTCTTGTTAATCGCCCTTCTTGTATGCGTAGCAAACGCTTTTAATAACTGTGCTTCTTCTTTTCCATCCAAATCTAAGACAAACATCCAATTCGGTTCTCTCTCATTATCCGTACCGGTCAAAAACCCATGGTGTCTGTAATGCAAACATTTCAAAAGCTCAACAACATCAGTGTTATCAAAACCATCTTTGACAAGCTTGCCGTCGATATCTCTTTGTTTGTAGCAGACATATGGATCCGTGCGTAAAACAATACATCCTTGTTTTCTCAAATATCTAATTAATTCTTTATGAAAAAAAGTCATTAGCTCTCTGTTATGATAATCGATATAAAAACCCCGAACCGCTTGCGCAATAGAAAAACAGCGCGCCACTTTTCGAAGAGAAAGTGCTGCTACCGCAATCAGGCGATCCTGATGGTGTACACCGACGTAGGCGATACTCCAGCCTCGCATTTCCCGCAAATGCATCATATCGACGGATTGCCAAAAATTCGGTTGTGGCTGGTCTCTTACAAAAGCTGCATAATCACTTTCTTTTATCTCGACAAATTTCATAATTTACTCCTGTTCAGAATCATCTATGCTCTATGAAACATACAATTCAATTATATTCTTTTTTCCCTGAAATGCAATTCAAATATCACAGTCCCCTCTATAAAAAAAGAGCTGACAAAAAAAGATCCGGCGCGCTGAACAGCAGGCCGGACATACGCCTAGATTTTGATGATGTTCCCCTTTTTATCAGCGAGGATCATGCTCATGTGCAGACGCTCTTTCACGCTTTGAGGAATCTCCTGCCACTGGCGGCGATAGGAGATGGAGTCGTTGAACGCCATGCTGTAATCCGCCGAAGCGTCGTCCATCTGGGTGATGATCTCACTCAGCTTGATCGGCAGCGGCTGCTTGCGTCCCCGCTTGATTCCCTGTACGTTGATCACCCATCGCTTATCCGCGCTGTGCGCATCGATGACGCCTTTTTCCTCGACATATTCCCAGCCATGCTCGCTGAGCCACGATTTCAGCAGCAGGCAGAGATCCTGTGTCGAATGCTTGAGCTTTGCCTTGCGCGCCGCCGCTTTTTCCTCCTCGCTCTTGGCGGGACGTCCCCGCTTCTTCTCCGGATACAGCCGTTCACGCCCCTCCAGGGTATCGACATAAAAGCGAATCGTCAGATGCGAGCCAAATCCGGTCGCTCCTTTGGGGCGCTCCATGATCTCATCCCCACTGAGCATCTGCTTATACATCGCCTGACAGCAGGTCGGCATCGTCGCGTGATGCGGTGAAATGCGCTGATGCAATTGCTTGGAATTGACGTCGATATACAACGCTCCCTGACGGTGCGCCTCCTCTTTACACTGATCTAATGCGGACATATAATCCTTAATTCCCGGTCCCTTCATTCGTAAACACCTTCCTTTTATGCTTACATTGTAAAGGTTTCCCTCTGTCGAAAATCGTCAGATGGTGCCGGCGGCAGTGAAAAATCTGTCAATCTTCCAAAGATCTGTGTATAATGAAGCTAAAGGAGGCGATTCCATGGAGAAATCGTATATCAAGCATGTGCTCACGCTGTTAGATCATTATGAGATCCGCGGAATTGACCTCAATCAGGCGGTGGAGGATGTCTACAACCAGCTGCGAATCGAGTCGCATCACTTCCCTTCCAAGAAGCAGATCAAGCACGACTTGGAGGCGCTCATTCAGGCCGGGATGATGCGAAAGCTCTCGCGGGGCTATGACGTAACGCCCAATGCGACGATATACGCCCGCTGCGGCGCCAACACGCTGTTGGAGGATCTTGCGCTGTTCGCCTGCATGTTCAGCGATCCCCGTCATGACACACGGTTAGCGTCGCTGTTCAACGGCTCTTTCAGCGAGGAAGAGCTGCAGGCGATACTGCCTAAGCTGTTCTATGAACTCATTTGGCAAAGCCGTCTGTTCACCATCACTCCCGATGGCCGCTTTCATCTCTCCAAAATGATTCTTAGCTCATGCAAGCGCATCTGCGAAGAATATGAGAGTCCCCGTCCTCCGCTCACCTCTCCGACGATCCTATGCCACTACCTGAAAACCATCTATCCCTCCTCCAAGGAGCAATGGAAAAACAAGGAAAAGGAAATCGTCGCTTACCCCTATCTCGATGAAATCTTACAGGTGCTGCCAAGACGGGGCATCCCGAACAACCGTGAGGAATCCCGGCAGCTGCAAGCCTTTTACAAAGATACGCTCTTTCATGAGTTCGACCATCGCTGCCCGCTGTGCGATATTCATCTGCCGCACATGCTGATCGCATCGCACATCAAGCCGTTTCGCGATTGTGCGCATCTCTATGAGCCAATCGACAACAACAACGGACTGCTGCTGTGCCGCAACCACGACTATCTTTTCGATCAGGGCTTCATCAGTTTTCAGGATGACGGGACGCTGTTGGTGTGCAACGAGCTGAAACATGAGGAGGACTATTCCCTCATCTACCATCTGCCGATGGGATACAAGCTCGACGAGTCATTGCTGACGCTGGAGCGAAAGCTGTTTTTACAATACCACCGCCGTCACATCTTCCAACGCTGAGAGATTGAACACGCCGTACTCCATGCGCCATCCTAGCGCAAATCATACAGACGCCCATGCCGAGAGCGCCGCTGACAGAGCGCGCCCCCTTTTTATTGCTGTTTGGATAGCAAGCATAGCATGCGAAAACACCCGGATAACAAGCTGCGCGGTCATGAAGCGCATCGGTTTGCAAAATGAAAAAAGGGACCGTTGATCGTCCCTCAAAGCACTTTTTCTCTCAGCGCACGATGACTGCGCTTGTTTTTGTAGTACGCATTTCCATGCGAGTGATGTGCACGCTTAAGAATCCCCCTGCGCGCTTGGCAGCTTGAACACCTGCTCGCCGTCCTTTGTCACCAGATATTTGCCCCGTACCATATACTTCAGATACTCCGGGTCCTGTAACTTTTCCTTCTGTTCCTCCAAGCTGCTTTGTTCCGCTTGCAGCCCCGCGATCTGCGCATTGTTTTGCGCGATCTGATCCTTTAGCTGAAACATCGTCAAAACATCCTGCGCACAGCCGTATAATAAGAAGAACGAGAGAGATGCCATCAACAGACAGCAGACGACTTTAGCCGGTGTTGTCAACGTTCTTTTTCTTTTTGCTGCCACGGCGATCCCTCCTCTTTTTACGCTTGGGTGTGTTCTTTTTTATTATACCAAGCACAGCGGATTTCGCAACAGCAATTTTATGAAAAATACGGTGAAGAAAATGGCGGACAACGCTGAACCAGCGATGAAACAGCGCAAAATAAAAGCGATAATACACAAAAGCCCCCAGCACGAAGCACAGGATGAGGTAAATGTTGGTAATGGCTCCGTTGAGAGGCAGCAGCGCAAAAAACATCGCCGCGGCAAAGAGGGCGTGATAGCCCGCCTCACATAACAGCGTTACCGGATAAAAGCGCCTCGTCTGTGTCAGCACCTGTACAAATGAAAACCCAAACCCATACACCCAGCCGGCTAACAGATGAAATAAAATGACCTGAATCTGAACGCGCAGCAGCATTACTTAAACAGACGTGCAAACAGCGAGCCGCGCTCCTGTCCCTTTTTCCCGGACACATAGTTGATGGAATCGATACTGCCTTTGATGATGACGTCGCCGTGCTCGGTATCCAGCTTTCCCAAGGTGAGATCCTTTCCGCTCACTAACATCCATCCCAGCGTCGTTTCCAGCAGAAATTCATTTGAATCAAAGCTGTCAATCTGCTTCACCCCGCTAAGCTCCATCGTCTTGCGATCTTTGATCAATACATTGTGATACGGGCTCGTTTCAAAGCGCAGCGGATTGCTGTGATCCTCCATGCAGCTTTCCCTCCTCTCATTCATCTATATGCGCGCGCTTTGTTTCTATGCGTGATGGGGATGCATCAAAATTTTGTCTTTCCCTCTGTGCCCCACCGCTCGAAACACCCATTTTGTCCGTGCTTCTTCCCTTTTCATCTAACAGCACTCTCCTTTCATTCTCATCAAGCGTTGTTTTCTCTTTCTGATAGAGGGCGAGGGCTTTCTCTTGACTATCCAAATGCCGCGATAATGCTATACCATCACTTCCTCTCCTTGTGTTTCTTTGCTTTCGCAATCGCTTGTTTTTGATCTTTTTCACAGGTTCCCGCGTATACTTACCCCATTTTTCAGAAAACGCTTTCAATCTTGAAATTGACATCTGCCCCTGAGAACGGTATCATTATTCTGAAAAGACAGGGATAGGAGTGTTATATCGTGCATAGAGAAAAATTTTCTTCCCGTTTGGGATTTATCCTCATCAGCGCCGGCTGTGCTGTCGGACTGGGGAATGTTTGGCGCTTTCCTTACATCACCGGACAATACGGAGGCGCCGCTTTTGTCATCATCTACTTGATTTTCTTGGTGTTGATGGGACTGCCGATCATGACGATGGAGTTCTCGGTCGGACGCGCATCTCAGCGTTCCGCGGCGAAATCGTTTGAGGTGCTGGAGCCTAAGGGGACTAAGTGGCATTGGATCAAGGTTATTCCGTTTATCGGCAATTACATGCTGATGATGTTTTATACGACCGTCGGCGGCTGGATGTTCGCCTACTTCTTCAAAATGGCAAACGGCGAGCTGGCCAATCTGGATGCGGCCGGCGTCAACAACGCCTTTAACGCCTTTCTCGCCGACCCTTTCCAGCAGATTTTGTGGATGGTGGCAGTCGTCATCCTCGGCTTTCTGATCTGCTCGCGCGGCTTGAAAAACGGTGTGGAGAAGGTCTCCAAATACATGATGGCGGCGTTGTTTGTCATCATGATCGTGCTGGCGGTGCACAGCTTTTTCCTCTCCGGGGCAAAAGAGGGACTCTCTTTCTACCTCATTCCGGATTTTCAAAGGGCGCTGGAAACCTATTCCTTGCAGACGATCATCTTTGAAGCATTGGGGCAGGCGTTCTTTACGCTGAGCTTGGGAATCGGCGCGCTGGCGATCTTTGGCAGCTACATCGAAAAGGATCACTCGCTGGTCTCCGAGAGTCTCAACGTCGTCATCTTGGATACGTTTGTCGCCTTTGTATCGGGACTGATCATCTTCCCGGCCTGCTTCACTTACAACATTGACGCCGGCAGCGGCCCGGGACTTGTCTTTGTCACCCTGCCGACGACTTTCAATGCGATGCCCGGCGGTCAGATCTGGGGTGCGCTGTTCTTTCTGTTCTTGGCGTTTGCGGCGTTTACGACAGTCATCGCCGTCTTTGAGAATCTGGTCGCTTTCGGGATGGACTATGGCTGGAGCAGACGCAAGTCGGTCATCGTCAATTTCATCGGCGTGCTGATTCTCTCGCTGCCTTGTGCGCTGGGCTTCAACGTGCTGAGCGGTATTCAGCCGCTGGGCTTAGGGACGACAATTCAGGACTTGGAGGATTTCATCGTCTCCAACAACCTGCTGCCCTTAGGCTCTTTGATGTACCTGCTGTTTTGTACCAGCCGTTATGGCTGGGGCTGGAAAGGCTACTATGAGGAAGTAAACAGCGGCAAGGGACTGAAGCTGCCTGCCATCACCCGCTTTTACATCAGCTACATTTTGCCGCTGATCGTGCTCTTTATCCTGTTTGAGGGCTATCTGGCAAAGTTTTCGCTGCCATGGAGCCTCGTCATCCCTTGCTGCTTCATAGCGTATGCCGGCTACATCCTGTTACAGTCTTATCTCGTTGAGCGAAAACGGCTGAAACAGCAAGCGCCGACGACAAAATAACATCTGTGATCGAAGATGATCCCCATGTGATTGTCTTCGATTTTTTTATGTGCTTTTTTCGCAGAGAGAGCGATGGCTGAAATTGAGACCTCCTTGCGAACATCACCGCGAATGAGCGATGGTTTTTTTACATATTCCCGCCCGCTGTACATCCTGCGATCACCTTCCTGACACATAACATCCGCTTGTCTCTCCCCTTTGCTCATTGTACGATTTGCTGCAATAAAGAGACTTTGCATTTAGCTTTGGCAAGGCTTTGGACCTCTGTTTCTCACCCCGCGCTTTTTCTCGACAAATCTTATGGTTATCGTTACAATAGAGCTAAACAGATGATTGTTCATATAGAAAGAGGGATGCTTTCATGTACGAAACACCAAAGCGAAGATTTACCTATGCCAGCCTTTCTCTGCTGGTCTACCTGTTGATTTCTTTTGCCATTTCGGCATTGCTCTTAGCGTGGACGCGTGTCGGCTATCGCCTGTTCTCCTACCGCTCGCTGGTCAACCTGCTCTATCTTTCCATGCTGGCGGGGATGGGCATCACCGTTCTCATCATTCAGCTGTGTTTTCGCAAAAAGCTCAGCCTGCGTCTGCATCTGCCAAAGCGCACGTTGTCGAAAAAGGAGATCTTTCTGGCGCTCTTGTTCGGCGTCGGCATGAATATCGCCTTTACCCTGCTGTTCAATCTGCTCTTCGAGCTGTTTTCCATCGATTCTTCCAGCGGCATCTACCTCAGCGGCGACCCGCTCTCTTCCTTGTTGATGGTGTTTACCATCGTCATCGTCACGCCGATCTTCGAGGAATATCTGTTTCGCGGCGTCGTCTTGATGACGCTGCAGCGCTATGGTGATTGGTTTGCCCTCATAGTGACCTCGCTATTGTTTGCGATGATGCACGGCACTTTCTCACAGGCCGTCTGTGTCTTCTGTTTAGGTCTTGCCATGGGGTATGTTACTTTGCGCAGCGGCCGCCTGTTGATCGCCACGCTCTTTCATATGGCTAACAATGCGCTGGCGGTGTTATCGCTGTTGAATGACAGCGAGGTCTTCCAGGTGACGCTGTCGTTATTGCTGATGGTTGCGGCGGTAGGTGCGCTGATCCTGCTCATCTGCCTGTTCGTTAAGCGAAAGGAATGGATGGCACGCCTGCGCGGTGTTTATGATTATCCGCTGCGTCTGTTCTTTCACAACTGGGCGAGCATTACGCTTGTTGTGTTGTTAGTGATCTCCATGCTCGTCAGCTTTTTCCAAGCGCTTTGACGCTTGCGATCGTCAGTTTATGTTCATGATCTGTCGTTCTATTGGGATAGGAAAGGGGAATCAGAATGCAGGAACCTCTCGCATACCGCATGCGGCCACAGACGCTTGACGAAGTGGTCGGACAGCAACACTTGATCGCACCGGGCGCCGTCCTGCGCCGCTGTGTGGAAGAAAAAAGACTGTTTTCGATGATTTTCTACGGTGCGCCGGGCATGGGGAAAACGACGTTAGCAACGGTGTTGGCAAACGAGGTGCAGCTGCCCTATCGCATGTTCAATGCGGTCAACGGCACGAAGAAGGATTTAGACGCACTCTTTGCAGAAGCTCGCATGTTTCCCGGTCTCGTCGTCATCATCGATGAGGTGCACCGGTTAAACAAGGATAAGCAGGATCTGCTGCTGCCGCATGTGGAAAACGGAAGCATCACGTTTATCGGGGCGACAACGGCAAATCCGCTGCATGCCATCAATCCGGCCATCCGCTCCCGCTGTCACCTCTTTGAGGTAAAGACGCTGAGTGAGGAGGACATCTGCGTCGCCATTCGCCGCGCCCTTCACAGCGATCGGGGATTGGGCGGCCGTGTGGAGATGGAAGAGGAAGCGATGCGCTTTATCGCCCGTCAAAGTCTGGGAGATGTGCGCTATGCTTTTAACCTGACGGAGCTTGCCACAGCCTTGGCGAAAGAGGGAAGAATCACCCGCGCCCTTTTGGAAACGATCCCCTTTGCGGCCAATCGGCGCAGCTTTAAGGGAGACGATGGGCATTATGATCTGCTCAGCGCCTTTCAAAAATCCATCCGCGGCAGTGACGTGAACGCGGCGCTCTATTACCTCGGCATGCTCATCGAGAGCGGGGATATGGAGTCCATCGAGCGCCGGCTGCTCGTCATCGCCTATGAGGACATCGGCTTAGGCAATCCGGCAGCGATCGCCCGCACCGTGCAGGCCGTCGACGCCGCTAAGCGCATCGGTTTTCCGGAAGGACGCATCCCTTTAAGCGCAGCCGTCATCGACTTGGCGCTGTCTCCGAAATCCCGCAGTGCGGAAGAAGCGATCGACGCTGCCATGCGCTGTGCCCGTACACGTTCTGCGGCGATGCCGGATTATCTGAAATACACGCCGACCGCCTTGCAGCAGGAAGATCGCTACGACTACTCACTGCCGCAGCTGTGGCCGTATATCCAATATTTGCCGGATGCAATCAAGGACGAACGCTTTTATTACCCGGGAAATCAAGGGAAGTATGAGAAAGCGTTAGCTGAAAATGAGCAGAAGCTGCGCCGTCATCAACGAACAAGCGATATGCGCGGCTTAAAAGAAAAGTTGAAGAAGTAATGCGCACTTTGCGTCACATGATGTATGGCTCATTTCATTCAAGGACAGATTTCAAAGAAGCTTGCTCCTTGCCTTTTCCGCTGATGGAGTGCTTACATCCCCATCCCGCAAAAAGACTGCCACACCTGCAATAAGCATCTGTCGGTGTTGATAAGAAACCCTTTTGCGAAAACGCGTATGATCGAGATCACCGCCAGCGCCGGGCAAATGTCTTTTTTCAAAAAAACATTTATATTGACATCCCAGCCATACCCATTGGACCGATACTCTCTCATCCTGCATTTCCCCTGCCATCCGCTATCAAAAAAAACAGGGAGGCTCATTCCCATGACAGCCTTCCTGTTTTTCTATACTCTAACATGCTTTTTTCATGATCGCTCATCAGCTTTGCACACCGTCACTGCATACAGAGCTAGCCGCGCACCGTCTGCACCAGCTGCCTGACGAGCGCTTCCTCTACCACATCATACGCCATCGCATAAGGAGCGTCCAGATAGGCGTAGCTGACATTGCCCCGCGCACTGGTCAAGTCCTCGCGATACCCCTTGCAGGAGGAATGTACCTGATGAATCCCCGTAGATGCGATCAGCTCTCTCGCGTTGCCCGCATTCACGCCGCTGCCGGCCAACAGCTCAATCTTATCGCCATAACGCATCTGCAATTCTCTGATGAGCTTTTCTCCCTGCACGGCCTTTGCCTGCGCACCGCTGGTAAGCACACGGTCAATGCCGCAGCTGATTAACGTCTCCATCGCCGCATACGGATTCACCGTTACATCAAACGCGCGATGAAACACCGCTTCCTTGCCAAAGCGATGAATCAGCTCGCTCATCTGCTTTGTCTTCTCCACATCCACGCTGCCATCCGCATGTAAAAAGCCAAACGCGATGCCATCCGCACCGTTTTCCAACAGCAGCTTTGCTTCCTCCATCATAATCTGCGTATCCGCTGCATCATAACAAAATCCTGCGCCGCGCGGACGCACCATGCAGACGACTTGCAGCGCCGTCTCCTGTTTTACCCGCCGCAAAGCGGCAACGCTCGCCGTCAGCCCGCCGACACTCAGCGCGCTGTTGAGCTCCACCCGATCGGCACCGCCTTTGGCTGCCGCCAAACAGTCCGCATAGCTGCCTGCGCAAATTTCCACAATATTAGTCATCTGGATCACCGTTTGCCACCCGTACCATGCTCAATGCGTAAATCTTCGCATTGGTGATGAGATCCTTGCGATCCATCCATTCATCCGGCAGGTGGGCAATTCCTTTCTGTCCCGGAAAACTTGGGCCGAAAGGGACAATATGCGGCATCAGCTTCGCATACGTCCCTCCGCTCGTCGTCACCGGCGTGCCATCCATTCCCGTAACCGCTTCATATGTGTCCTGTAAGGTACGGCACAAGAAGCAGTCTTTTTCAAAGCGCACCGGATCATAATTATGCACGCATCGCAGATGGAGATGCTCGTTTAGCTTCGTACGTATCTGCGCTTCGATCTCCTCGTTGCTGATACATGCCGGATAGCTGAGCACAAAGTCAAAGCACAAGTCCTCTTCCCCCTGCACCAGCCGCATAGAGCGAAGCTGCATCGTACCAAACTCGGCGTCGCTGATCGCCAGCCCCAGACGATCGGCATTTTCCTTGCTGCTCAGCAGATATTCATTCACAAAGGCGTTGAATTCCCGCTGGTGACGAAAAGCCGTGCTCACCCGATAGTGACAGCGTCCCCGCTCGGCGTAAACCACCGGGTATTTACAATCCGGCGTCCACCCCATCAGCGGCGGACGTTTCACCTTCAGATAATGCTCCAGATCCGCAAATCCGCTTTCCTCATCGGTTCCAAACAGCACCCAGATCGGATGCTTTGTCACAATGCCCAGCTCTTTTATCGCATAGAGCGCATACAGACAGGAAAGCACCGGTCCCTTATTGTCTAAAATGCCGCGGGCATAGATGCGTCCGTCCACCTCTTCGCAGCCAAAGGGCGGATGCGTCCAGCCATCACCGACTCCCACAACATCCAAATGCCCGAACACGCCGATATAATCCGTGTCTTCTTCGCTGCCGTACTTCGCAATTCCCACACGGTGATCGACATTCTCCACCGTAAAGCCCAGCTCTTGCGCCAAGCGCAGCGTCTCCTCCAACGCAGTGTTGACTCCCTCGCCAAAGGGCATGTCTTCCTGCGGCTCGCCGCGTACGCTGTCAATGCGCACGATGCGTTTGATCCCCTCGATCATCTGATCGGAAATCTCATCTATTTTTTTCAATAACGCTTCTTCCATATCACATCCGCCTTTTTGCAATGCACGCTGCAGACAACCGCTTATTTACGCACCAGCGGCGCGGTTCTCGTCTTCATGTAATTTTCCATCCACGCTTCATCGGCAACCTCGAAGTACGCTTTGCCCGCTGCATCGAATTTCACCAGATATACGCAAGGCTCCTGCGTTTGGGTTGCCACGGCAAAAGAGAAGCCCTCAATATTGGTCGCTACGCCCCATTCGCCTTTGTTGTTCATCGCAATCAAGGACATATCCCCCGCCTTGCCGCGGCGTTTTTTCAGCTCGGCGTCAAATTGAGAAACCGCGATGTCGCACGCTTCCTGCGGCGTCTTTCCCTCTTTCATCAAACGGACGATCTCATAGGACACACAGCCCTTCATCACATCCTCGCCCAAGCCTGTGGCACTGGCGCCGCCGACCTGCGAATCCACATAGAAACCGGAACCCGACAGCGGAGAATCACCGACACGTCCGGCATGCTTCATGAACAATCCGCTCGTGCTCGTAGCCGCCGTCATGCTCGCATGCGCATCCAAGCAAACCATGCCTACCGTATCATGTCCCGAATATGGCTTTAACTCCAGCTCCTTTGTTTCCTTCACCCGATTATGATAGTGAATCTTCGCCCGCTCCGTCAGCATGTTCTTTCGCTCAAAGCCATGGCGATGCGCATACTTCTCCGCTCCCGCGCCGACCAGGAAGTTATTGACCGGCTCCTTAGAGAGCGCACGGGCGATGCTCACCGGGTTGGCAAAGTCGTGGATGGCGCCGACACAGCCGATATCTAACGTATCGCCGTCCATAAACGCCGCATCCAGCTCTACTTCCATCTCCTCATTGGGCAGACCGCCGTAACCGACGCTCTTATAAAACTCAAAGTCCTCGACTGCGCGGATCGCCGTCTCAATCGCATCCTTGGCATTTTCGCCCGCTTTCAGCATCTTGTCGGCTTCGCTGATTCCCTCTAACGCCATGCGCCATGTCGCTATGATTCCATACATTGTGATTTCCTCCTGTCTCTCCTCTGTATTGTACGCGTTTATCCTCTCTGATGGAAAGAAAAATCGCCGTGTCCAGCGATTTTATTGTTTCTTGAACTTTTTCATCAGGACGATTGCTTTCTTCAATACTTTTTCAGCATCCATCATACCATAATCTGTCGCATCAATGACAGCAACCGGAATCTGATCCCCGTATTTGCGGTTGATCTCATCAAACAGAAACTTCGTCTGCGGACCGATCAAAATGCAGTCCAGCGGCGTAGATTCGATGACGTCCTGAATCTTCTTGTAAGAATGTGCCTGACACTCAATCGGCAGGTTGTGCTTGTTTGCGACATCCTGCATACGCTGTGCCATCATGCTCGTAGACATTCCCTGATCGCAAAATAAATATACTCGCTTCATCCTCTTGACCTCCTATCACTTTTCAAGCGCCTGAAACTTTTTGAATACGGCAATCTGCTGTTCGGCAAACGCTTTGAACGTCTCCGCCGCCATCAGCTGATCCTCCGCGTGCATCAGCAGCATATTCACGGCGACACTCTCTCCCCCGGCTTCCTTTTGAATCAGGGAAGCATGCGCCTCATGCCCTTTCAGATAGATTTCTTCACCCTCTTTGATCAGTGATTCTGCTTTTTCAAAATCATAATCCTGTGCTGCGCGTGCCGCTTCGATATACATGGACTTAGCAGATCCCACACAGGAGATGATCTGGAAGCTGATCAGTTCCAAACCTTCCATAAGACCCTCCTTTTAACCTTTTCATCCATATTCTACAATATTTATGGGGGATTTTCTATCAACCGTTTTTCCTAGTCATTAGGAAATCAACCCTTTATCGGCACACCCGGCAAGCAGGCTGCAGGAAGGGGATCTCTCCTTTGCTCATGGTGCAGACAAAAAGAAAAAGTAAGCCGCTCGGCGTGTTTTCTCATGCGGATTCCCTCATTGCTTCCTAAAACATAGGAAGCCGATTCCCCTTTCTCTGCGCATTTCCTAATATATAATAGCGTTAGAAAAGAGGTAGGATATGAAACAATATGAATGGAGCTTAGATGCTTTGTATCGCGGGTATGACGATCCCGGCTTCCAAGCGGACTTACGCCGCTTACAAGAATTGAAACAGCAGGAGGAGACGCAGCTTTCCACATTAGAAAAGCTGGAAGATTGTGCGCGTTTGGACGGTGCTCTTGCGTGTTTAGAGGAGCTCAGGGATCTCACTTACCGCTTGAAGATGTATGCGCAGCTGCGGCTGAGCGTTGACGCCAACGATACGTCTAACAATGAGTTTTCGGGAATCATCAATGCGCTGTGCGCATCGCTCTCCCTCTATGAGGAAAAGCTGTGGTCGATGATCTTGGCGATCAAGGATTTGGACTCCGCCATCGCACAAAGCGAACGTGCCAAGGGCTATGCGTTTTTGATCAAGGAGCGCAAAGCACAGCAGGCACATCGTCTCAGCGAGGAACAGGAAGCGATTTTAGCCATGATGTATCCCACCGGCAAAAAAGCGTTCTCGGACATGTATTATGCACTGACAGGCAATGCGACCGCCTGTTATGAGGGGAAGCAGCTGCCGCTCACACAGGTGAAAAACATGTGCCATGATACCTCCGGCGAGGTACGAAAAAAAGCCTTTATCGCTGAATGCAAGGCGTATGAGCCGATCGCCGAACCGCTCTCGTTTGCCATCAGCGCCATCAAGCGCGAGCAGCTGGAGGAAGCACGGCTGCGGGGCTATCGCGATCCGTTAGAAAAGATGTTGGCGGAAAGCCGCATGAGCGAGGCAACCTTGCAGGTGATGATGGAGAGCATCCAATCGTATCTGCCCCACTTTCGCGCATATCTGCGCAAAAAGGCGTCCCTGCTTGGCTATGAAAACGGTCTGCCATGGTATGAAATCTACGCCACCTTGGGCGAGTGTGATTTCCATTTCAGCATTGAGGAGTGCGAGCACTACATCCGCAAGCACTTTCAAGGAGTGAGCGAGCAGCTGTATCGGATGGTGACGCAGGCGTTTGACGAGCACTGGATCGACTATCCGACACGCCCCGGTAAACAGCCGGGCGCCTTCTGTGAGAATCTCGGATGGATTCGCCAAAGCCGCATCATTACCAACTATAACTACACGCTGAGCGACATCGTGACCGTCGCCCATGAACTGGGACATGCGTTCCATGGCATGATGATCGAGAATCAGCCGATTCTCAACCGTGACTATTGCATGCCGTTAGCCGAAACGGCGAGCACCTTTAACGAAAATCTGATCTATCACGCATTGGCAAATGACATGGATGAGAAAAACCGTCTGCTCGTCATCGACGCCCAGCTTTCGGCACTATGCCAAAACATCCTCGACATCTACGCCCGCTTCCTGTTTGAACAATCAGTGTTCGCACATGTGGAAAAAGGCTTCCTTACTGCAGACAAGCTCTGCGAGCTGATGAAGCAGGCGCTGCTCACCTCCTTTGGCGATGGGTTAGACCCAAACTGGCTGCACCCTTATCGCTGGATCACCAAGGTGCATTACTACATCCCGGACATCGCCTACTATAATTTCCCTTATACCTTCGGCGCGCTGTTCTCCCGCGGTCTCTATGCGAAGTATGCGGCAGAGGGAAGCAGCTTCATCCCCAAGTATGAGGCGTTGCTACAGGCAACGACCACCCATACGGTTGAGGATGTCGCCGCGATTGCGGACATCGATCTGACAAAGGCCGACTTCTGGAAGCAGAGCCTGCAATCCATCGTCGATCAGATGGAGCAGTTTCTGGCGGCGGCAAACGCGAGGTCGTAATCATGTGGTTTGCCAATCTGCACGATGACATCGGCAACGACATCTACGAGCATCGATTTACCCAGCCTGATCGTCTCGATGCGTTTCACTACCCGCGCTTTCATCAGGGCGGCATGCGTTTTTCTGCCATCGTCTGCTGCTTCAGCGGGAATGAGGACTGGGAACAGATGCAGGCAACGATCGCTTACAGTGAGGCGGCCGTGCAAAAAAGCGCCCACTTCTCGTTTCATGACGATCGCGAGATTCAGGTCTTTCTCGCCGTGGAGGGGATGTGCGGCATCCGTGAGGATGTGGAAGAAAAGGTACAATGGCTGTATGAACATCATGTGCGTATGGGATCGCTTTGCTGGAACGATGAGAATGCGTTAGCCACCGGCGCCAAGCGGGGCAATCGACCGCTGAGCATGCTGGGGGAAAGAGTCGTTCGTGAGATGAACCGGTTAGGGATGGCGGTGGATACGAGCCATTGCTGCGAGTGGAACTTTTATGACATCGCCCGCATCTCCTCTGCGCCTATCCTCGCTTCTCACAGCAACGTGAAAGGGCTGTATGATCACTATCGCAACCTGAGCGACTTGCAGCTGGCGGCCATCCGTGAAAAGGGCGGCTTGGTCGGCGGCATTCCGGTGCGCTGGTTTGTCAAAAGGAAAGAGGAGCAGGCGACGCTGGAAGATTTTATCGAAGTGTTGGTCTATTTGAAGGAGCGCATCGGCGTCGAGCACATCGCGCTGGGCTTTGATTTTATGGATTATATCGAAGGCATGGAGGAAAGCAATGTCGTCGGTATGCGGGATATTACCCAAATCGCTCATATTGCGGACGCATTGGCAAAGCACGGCTTTACAAAGATGGAAATTACGCGCATCTGTTATCAGAACGCGAAAGACTTCATGGCGAACTATCTGATGAATATGTAATAGAAAATGCAAGCGACACTGGAAATCGCTTGCATCTTTTTATTAGATAATCACTGAACAAGATGTATCAGCGACAGTCTGTTTTCTTCACCCTTCTCTTTTTATATCTTCCTTCGGATTAGCCGCACCATACTGCCCACCGATACCATCCCTTCGCTCCCATAATCGATGAGCGATGTCTGCATTGCGCAGATACGGATTTTCCATCCATGCAAGGACGCCATCAATATCCCGCACAAGAACGCCCGCCTGCTTCATCGCCGTCATCCACTCCCCCATCTCTCTGTAATACTGCGTATGAAATTCATAGCTGTCATTGGCTTTTCCTGTCAGATATACATCGAGATACGCTTCCATCTGCGGCAATACTTTGGAGGCAATGCGGCAAAACACCACGGACACCTCCGCCCTTGCCAGCTGAGAATAGGCGAGAGACAGCTGCTCTTGACCAAGGCATAGCGTCATCCCCTGCGCATCATAACTCAATTCTCCGCGCAAAACACGTCCGTAAAACAACGAGGGCACCGCCAACAGCTTCTCTTCGCTTCGGCGTATCGATAGATCGATAATCTCCCTTTGCAGATATTCTTGCAGTGCCGCTTTTCGCCGCTTCCCTGCTTTCACACCTTTTGATACATCCTTATTTTCCGCGGCTTTCATCAGTGCTTTTGCTTTTTTTCCTTTTTACGATTCGTCAACCAGCGATACAGCGATTCCTGATGCCATTTGCGACGGTTCCAATAAAACTGATTCAAAATCTGATACGCCTGCTCATGCGGAAGTTCCAGCACACGCCACAGCTGCTTGGGATCGATCCACTTCGGCGCTTTGTCATGCAGGATGCGAAGCGCCGTCATAAACTGCTTCTCTCCATGAAACAATTCAGAATCTAAACGGATCGCGCGATCATCCTTGCTGAACACCGTGAGATAAAACTTAAAGAAACCGTCGCCTCCTACAAACATGCCGGCCTCCTGTACGCCCGCTTTGACTGCCGCGATGTCCTCATAAGCGATAAAATCCATACAGGAAAGATAATCGTTATGCGTAATACCCTTCCAATAGCTCCATGCGCTGCTCTTGGTATTTTTATCGATATAGTAAAGCCCTTCTTCCCGCAGCTCATAATAGACGTTTTTATTCGCATAAATACTGAAGATCACGGTCAGGATGGCAGCTGCAGCCGCCACGATAAATACGATCATCCCCTGCTGTGCGCCATGCAGCGGATATTGAGTATGGGAGATGAGCGTGGAGATCTGATAGATGACAAGAGCGGCAATCCCTGTGACGAGTATGACGCTCAAGCAAAGCTCCAGCAGGATGCGGCGCCGGCTGAGCCGATTCTTTACATTACTGCAAAGCAGCTGCCCGCCTTTCACTACATGCTTTGACTTTGATAACGTCTTTCGCTCCAACGCTTCCTCATAAAGTCTCGTTGTATAATCGCTGAGCGGAAGCTTTTGTTCCTCAATCGTCTCACACAACTCTAACAGATACTGCACATCTGCCTTTTGCGCCAACAGCTGCTCCCGCCGCTGCCGCATCAGTTCCTCCATGCTCGCCTGTTTGCGATAATACTTGCGGATGTCCTCTATCGGTACGCCTAACGCGCGCAGAACCTTGATCTGACGCAGACGCTCAATATCATGTGTATTGTATTCCCGATAACCGTTTTCCTCCCGTCCGGCGCTGATGAGCCCCTTCAAAAAAAAGTAGTTTAACATCATTTTTCGTCGCTCATAACGCTATAAACATGCGTTTTTATTACTCTTTATGTATATCAATCATCAGCTAATAACAATGCTTTTTATGAAAACTTAGGCATATTTTAGGCATTAAAAAAAGCCCTCGCCCGATATGGACGAGGGTATTTGCTATGCTAACTTTTTGTTGACTGCCGCCTGTACTTCGTTATAGTCATATCCAGCGGCTTCCAATGCCTTTTTGCGGGCTGTACCGTTGCCGTACTTTCCATCAATGACATCCTGTACGACTTTGCTTGTAACCTGCTTCTTGGTTGATACTCCCAGCTGTTTATTTACTTCTGCTTGCACAGCATCGTAATCATACCCAGCTGCCTCTAGCTTCTTTTTGCGCTCCGAGCCATTGCCCCATTTGCCGGCAATGACTTCTTTTGCGATCTGTGAAACGCTTTTTGATGGCGTGCTGGAAGTGGAAGAACCACCGTTCAGCTTGGCATTGACCTTGTTTTGGATCGTGTCATAGTCATAGCCTGCAGCTTCCAAACGATTTTTACGATCTGTTCCATTGCCCCATTTTCCAGCGATGACCTCATCAACGATCGTATCCACTGACTTTTTATCAGTGCTGGAAGTAGTCTTTTCGCCTAATTCTTCCTTGATCATATTCAAGAAACGCTGCCAACCCATATCAAGCGTGCGGTGCGGGCAATACTTATCAGAATAGTCCTGATGTTTTGTAACCTTATCAATGCCCCAGCCGCGTTTCTGCAACTGCTGTGCAATGAATTTTGCAGCCAACTTTTCCGAATTGATAAAGCGTGGTCCGCCACTCTTGGAATAACAGATTTCAATGGCAATGCCATAGCGATTGCCTGTACCATTTGCGCCATCGCCTGCATGCCATGCGTTGCGATCTAACGGAATGCCCTGCACAACTTCCTTATCGTCCACCGCGAAGTGGAAGGATACCTCGTTGTCGTTACGGATCATATATGCGATCTCATTTGCTGCCGACGCGTCGTTGGCAGTGTTATGAACGACGATACGCGTTGGCGTCATCGAATAAGGACATTTGATATTGTACTTCGCCTTATCAACTAAGTTTTGAACAACTTTTATCATGCTTTTTCCTCCTCTTTTTCTTCAATCCTTGTAATTCTCAACTCATGTCGATCTAGTAGCTTTTCGTTGATATGCTGCCGTTTTACGATGTTGTCGATTTGTTTTCCATGCGTTTCAATTAGCTTGTCCTGCTTCTCATTATCGGCGCTCACACGCTCCAGCAGAGCCGTTAAACGTGTAATACTGGTGTTTAGCTTTATCACTGGTGCCATTATCCCGATGATCGCTCCTACGCCGATGACGACCGCATAGATTGCATCTGCTTCTGCCATAGCTATTCCTCTTTCGTTCCCTCGATGAAACGGGTAAACGCCTGATGCAGACCTGTAGATGCAAGGCCCATCAACGCGCCGTAGATCGCGTTCTCAAGGGTGAATCCGCTAATCGCCAAATTCAACGCCAGACCTACGATTGCTAAGATCAGCGGGATAAGTTTGTTCGGCACGAAGTCAAGCGAATGCTTTAACAGGTAGCCGATGACTAGGCATGCAACCATCACCGCCAAAACAAAGTACTGTGTCAATTCTTCAAAATTCATCATGTTCATCCTTTCTGCACGAGTTTAATGCCATCGCGAGGCAAAAGAAAAGGACAGTGCATGTCCTTTAAGATTCGCAAGAGAATGCTATTGTCTTTCCGCCGTATAATCCCAATAAGTAAACACTTCCTGCTGTGACATTCGCCGAAGGAGTAATCGCTAGATATAGTTTTCCGTTTGCATAATTTACTACGGATACATTAGATATTCCAACTCCTTTTGATTGAATCAGCCTTAAATCCAAAGCGTCCACCTCAATATTAGGAGTGTCCATTAAACAAGGGACGTCTACTCCAGCATACAGTAGCGACGCGTTTTCGGCGTAGCAAACCCCAAGCGGTACATATTGGCTAGGTGAATCATTCACAATGCCATAGAGCCTTGTTTGACACCTTGCCAAAGCGATGGCGTAATCTTCCGGGACATGAGCGTAAGCAATATTACCTTTATCAATTCGCGCATAATAGATATTTATTGATGTTCCTTTTTCAGTGAACATAAAAGTAAATCGTAAATATTGCCCATCATAGGAAACAAGTATATTGAATCCGCTATACTTTTGTATGATTGATGAATTGGACGTATCAAATTGGAATGTATAGATGTTTCCGTTTATGTTTGTAACAATGGTATATAGCCCGCTCATGCTAATTTCAATTTTTTGCTGTAAATACGAATATTGATTCACTTCCCCAGTAGAAGCGAATGTAACGTATCCATCATTTACAGTAAGCGATATATTTCCAAGATTACTGATTTTCCAACAATCAACCGTATTAGTCCAACCCTCAATACCATTTGAAGCATAACTACCTTTCCCTCTCTGATTGATTTTAAAATCGCCATTTATCAACAAGTTCATAGGCGGTGTCATATTTTCAAGAACAGTCCGCTTTATTAGACTCAGCATTTATAACCCTCCTTATAGTGGTTCGCAAGATAGTTCGATTACACCGTTTAAAATCCTTACCGCTGACTGCGCTTCAACTGCTTGCATGGATACATAAACACACCCTGTTGCGCCATAGGCGTAAGATACATTTGCAAGATTGAATCGTTGACCTTCGCTGATTTCAGTGATTGTAGGTTTTTCAATCATCGGCATGATTGAGCCTATCTGCTGAACGATATTGAATGAATTGCTTAAAACATAACCATAAGCATTGACCGAAAGACGACGGTAATACAGCTGACATCTCATCAAAGCAGTAGCATACTCCTCTTTGATATGATGGTATGCAATACCACCCTCAAACAGATCGATATAGCGAACGTTTACTTTTTCTCCGCTTCCGTTTTGAGTTGACAAAGATACGCGAAATTTATTATCGTCAGAATTGAAGTAAAATGCATAGTTTAACCCTGTGTCTCCTACTTGTTTAAAAGTAGCTTCGGTCGCTTCCTGAACAACTTCCGAAAAAGAAAATACAGAGCCATTTACATTCACCGCCAGCGTGCACTTCTTTCCTACCAAATCGTTTCTTCCCGAAATATCTTGTATGATGTAGGCAGTATTGGAAATTGCATAAAAGTGTATGCCGCCATCATCAACATCAATCGCTGAATTCTGGTCGATTCTCCACATATCAACTGTATAGCCGTATGAAGAATAGCTGGCTTTCGCACGTTGATTTATCTGAAAATCTCCGTTGATTAGGATATTACACATCGGCAATGCTGATGCTTTTGCAATTTGAATCATATATTCGCTAATGCGAAAGGTTTATAAATTCTTTTCTGACCAACCAGAGTAATCCAACATACATACCATCACATCACTATAATCATATAATATGAATGCTCCGTAATCTCCGCTTGCATAGATATATCCCGATATCCTCGCTATATTGCCAGAAATCACAAGATAATCAAACATGACTGTTTTTCCTTTTGCGAGAGACGATACAAACGACTGAATAGCTTGCGGATCGTAATTTTCGCTTACAAATTTGAACCCACTTAAATAAACAGCTTCGTTTGGAACATCTCCGAAATGAGGTAACGGATGCTCTGATATTGTGTCAAATTTTGGAATTTTTACCATAGATAACTACTATGCAGTATTCGATAGGTTACTTCCAGCGTCCAACAGCAATTACAAATGCATCTCGTTGATACTCCAAACTCCCCTCTGGATAAAAAGTCATATATTCTCCTGTGTTTGCAGTAACAGTCCAGTCAACACCTTTCTGGTACGAATATATATTTGTAGCCACAACTGAGTAACCTCTATCCATAAAAGGAACTGGAAAGTAAACGATTTTATACCATTCGTCCGCAGGCATCGACACACTTAATATATTGACAAGCATGCCTCCTGCAAACTTGAATGCAGTGCCTTTTTCATTGCTTATGACTTGTTCAGCCTTTGGCAGCTTCATCATAACCTATCACGTGAACACTGACTAGCAGCATTCACCACCTTTCGCTGGAGAGCAGCTACTCTCCGTAGCCGCCTCCTTTCGTCGCTGTGAGAGCAGATTTTTCTGCCCCCCCCCCCATCAAAATTTCAAATTTTTTCATGGCTTTTCGCCGTCTCAAGAGAAAGTTACATATTTTTGTCAGCTACCCATTGACCGTCTCTTTTCATACACAGATACAGATTGTAATAATAAATCATTACATATGCTGCGTATGATCCTGTCGGATACATATAGCCGAGCACTCTTCCGAAAGAGCCACTATTTACTAAAAAGTCGAACACTATATATTTATCATCCCCCCCCCCCCCATATTTTGACGGTAAGGAATCAATATAGTTTTTAATATCTTCTTGTCCATTGCATGATATTGAACCACTTATATAAATAGCCTTGCTTGCTCCAGAATCTAATCTTTCTAACTGTCTAATGGTAAGAGCTTCCTTTTTTGATAATTCAATCATGAACACTGCTCATTGCGTTCACTTCCAACGACCGATCGCTACACAGCTAAAGCTGGACGAAACGTCGGATAAAGGATATTGAGTGTACATAAAGGCGCGCGACGCTTTATCGACGTCAACGCCTATTGAACCTAACCACGCTTGCGCTCCGCCTCTCGCTACACTGACTGTCACTTTAGGCGCTTCTGCAAATGGCTGTGGAAATGTCCAGAACTTTTCAAATTCAACGTAGCCTATACTTCCAATAGCAACGGAGCTATACTGCTTCCAAATCGTATTGGTACAAATCATCAGACCGTTTGCAAACTTCCACCATCGCCCATTCGCATTGCTTCCGCTATCGCTTGCTTTGTCTAATCGAATCATCGGAAATCACCGGTGAACGCTAACGAGCATTCACCCCACTTTCTCTTGTAGAGAATGCCTCTACTCGACGACATCCTCCTTTCTTTCTCGGAAGAAGTTGCCAAAATAGCAACCCCCCCCCCATAGATTTTTCAACATACTTTTGTCTCCTTTCTACTCGCTAGGGAATGCTGGTTTTCCAGCAGATACCCATTCCGCGTATGTTCCTAAGTGGTAACTCTCGTCATCCTCGCCTACGTAAAAGCAAGCGCCCGCAAGATCAATTGCTGTTTGCAGATCGTTGCCCATATACACAGATGTCGCTCCTTTGAGGCTCATCTTTTTCACCCATGTACCGCTTTCTTTTACATAGAAGTCTCCAGCTTCATCTCCGCTTCCTGTCACGATATACATGTCGTTGTCTTTGCCGGTTTCATCCGTCGGCGCCGATTCTCCGCTGTAAACAATCCGCACACTTTCCGCGGCATTGTTCGCCGCAGTTGCAGCTGTGTTTGCCGTTTTGGTCGCCGCGTTCGCATTCGATGTCGCTGTATTTGCGGCTTCGGCAGCAACATTCGCACTGGATGTCGCTTGGTTGGCGTTAGTGGCGGCTGTATTCGCAGCCCCAGCTGCTGTGTTTGCCGCTGTGGTCGCCGTGTCTGCTGCTTCCAGCTTTTCATTTGCTTCGTTGACTACTTGCTGTGCGGCTGTATTTGCTTGGTTCGCAGTATTGATAGCTTGCTGTACTTGTTCAGATAGCTGTGCATTTAGCTGTGTAACTAAATCAATTACCGCCTGTTCCCATACGTCCGTCTCCGGAAGCACTACCTTTCCCAATGGCGCAGGAACGACTTTTGCAATCACCGGACTAAGAGCCTCAATATGCGCGCCGTCGGATGGGTCTACTAACGCTATATTCAGTGCGATGTTTCCCGGCTGTCTGAATGCGGCATACGGCAAATATATGATGCCGTCTTGATATTTAGCCGGCTGTGTTTTAAGAAAGCCATTTCTTGTGTACCAACCAATACGCGGCTCTATTAGATAGTCCTTAAATTCATCCGTGTCATTGACGAATTGAACAGGAATATCGCTTGAACCTTGTGATGGAATTGTACTTGCATTAAGCGTCAGCAACTTTCCGCTTCTTGTTAGTGTTATCATCGTTTATCACCTCCTTACAATGCTTTTAAGCGGTTTTTCAAAAGGACATAATCCATAGAGGTTATTTTGCCATCACCATTCATATCGTAATGAGCCACCATGTCATCGTCTGCCGTAACAACACCTGTTACAATCAGCCGAATAATATATAAATCTGCCCAAGTATATATATTAGTGATGCCACTGTTTTCAATCTTAACGCCATCTTTAAACAGCCCTCCTGAATCAATTTGCCATCCCCCGACAGCTCCAGAGGAAGATGTTATTCTTCCGCTAATATCTGCGTCTTTCGAGATTGTAACTTTCCCATTTTTATCGACTTTAAAAACGTCGTTAATATTGATACTTCCTCCGGTGATGTTGCCAACAAAAGTTCCATCTTTCATCTTAAATTCACCTGTATCAAGATTGAGATAGAATTTGCCGTTTTTGTCGGTTAAAATACCTGTAATCATATAGTCTGCATTGATACTTTGAAAGTTGATGGCAGTTCCCCACACCCAGTCCGTGTTAGTCTCGTTACGCTTTTTTGAAATTTGAATGCCTTGCGTACCGATACACAGCGCGCCAAACGTCGGGCTGGATGTGTCTAAATCTTCAAAAAGAATCGCCCGCACATCCTGCCTTTGCGCTATATCCTTTTGCGCTCTTAGCGAAGCGTTTAACAGATTGATAACGCCCGCAATCCTATTCGCCATAAGGGTATTTGTCGACGTATCGATGACTTGACTTGCCGCCGACGTAATATCGCTCGTTTGATTGAAGTAGTCTTTTAAAGGATCTCCGATAATCAAACTCGTTACTTTTTGCTGAATGCAGTCGTACTCAAGCGACGTAATGCGCGCTTGTGTTTCTATCCCAAGACGACGATGCTTCACATGCACAGTATCGCCGAGATTGACCGTTACAAGGTCTTTAAAGCTTGCATATTCCTGCGTTTTTGCGAGGTCTACCATGTCTACCTGATACGTGATGGATGGCACATCTATTCCGCTTTCATACTCTTTCGCGGCTCTTTCCCTTAATGCCTGTTGCAATTCGGGCAAAGTGTCGCAAACAGTTACATTTTCTTCGCCCTCCTGCGCATCCTCGGCAAGTTTAATATCGTCGTAGTAGATCGTCTGAATATACTCAATCGGATACTTGTTTAAATTCGGGCTGTCGATCGTTTCTCCCTGCGGCAGCGTGTATCCGTTGTACGCGACAGGGATGATCTTTGTGACAACGGATGACATATCAATGCTTTCTTTTACTGCTGAAAGATTGAATCCAAACTCCACGCGCGCACCGTTATCAGCGCCTAATCGCTCGTTGATATAAATATCATAGTTATCATAGCGAATCTCGCCGCCCCATCTGTTTAAAAACGAATTTTCATCATCAGACGATAAACATTCAATGACATTCTTCATTTGATAATAAGCCGTTGTTCGCTTTGATATATTCGAGTGTCCTTTGTACTTCGTGCCGCTCAAGAGGATGTCAAGCGCCTCTTGTCCGTTTTTGTCCGTCGGGCGCTGATCGTAGATAAACGTATCATGCTGTGCGTCCAAAAACACCGGAACGGCTGCGGCATAGATATAGGTGTCTGTCTTGTCTACTTGAACAATTCTAAACTGCTGATGACCATACGGTGTAGGCGCGCTGATGACTGCGTTTTCTACAATATTTTGAAAACGGTCATCTAACGGATTTTCCAATTCAAGCAACCATGTGCCGTTGATCTGAATTCCCAAATTACACGACAAAGGCAAAAGCGCCATGCCGTTTTTCGCGTAGTCCGTATTTGACGGACTATAAATTTGAATCATCACAAACACCTCCAATTCGGCTGAATCTTTAAATCAAAACCATCTGTAATTGATATACTGTTATCGCCGCTTTGCAAATATAGATCAGTGAATACACCTGTAACCTGTGTATTTTGCATGGCGCCATCTGTGCGGTACGCAAGCTGTAAAGCCGTATTGATTGTTAAGTTTTGACCGACGTTTGCCGTCATCTCTTTACCGTTTACGGAAAGCGTGCACATCCCCTCGCCTGTGATAAAGTAAGTCGGCCGGCATATCTCGTACTGATTGAATTTGCAAAGCTCGTAAGGGTATTTTTCTTTCCCGCTTACCAAATATTCATAAGGTGCAAGTGTAAACGTCGCAGTAAAAGCGGCGGTGTTCACAAACTCCCTTTCATTGGTATCGAGTATTACTTTTTTGCACACGTAATAAAAAGAGAGATCGTCGGACAACTGCAACTCTCTGATGCCGCCATTTAACAAATAGCGTTTAATTTCTCTCCATGCGCTGTGCCAATTTGAAGGGCTTGTAATATAGTTCATTTCGATATTTACATCAATGTCGCCATAAGTACCATCAAACTCGGTGTATGAACCGTCTACCCCGGGTACATTAGTATCCGTGTACCGAGGGCGTGGTGCGGGAAAGTCGGGGCGACGCGCAACCACAATTTTATGATTGTATGACGGATCATCATTTAACATGAAATAAAACATAGTTAATGCATCACCCCCTTAAATTGCGATCGGAACCCCTGCGCTTTTGTAATACGAGTAACAACGTCGTTATAGATCGGTTTACCGTCTAAATCGATCTGAATCGGACTGTTTAATGTGATAGTGCTGTTTGACTGCAACACCTTTGTGAATTGTCCATCAATTTCGGGAGATAGTCCAAAATCGAATTTTTGAATTTTCTGCGCCAGCTTTTCCAGCGGAGCAATCGCCAGCTTTTCATTTTTCTCAACGCCTGCACCGATACCGGCATCAAGGTTTTTGCCGATCAAATCCCTCATCACTCGTGATGGAGAGTTAATATCCAACCCTTTTAAAAGTGTATCAACAGAAGCGAACGCTAAATTTTTTAAGGACGTCGTCGCAAGATAAGCATAAGCGCCTACGCCGTCGGCATAACCTTTTGCAGAATCAGCACCTGCGGCATAGTATTTGTCATACGCGCCAACAGCTTTTGCGCCAGAGATTGCCGTTTTTGCCCATTCATTTGTTATTTTATTAGAGCCTTCCTTGATCGCAGCTTCCTGTGCAGAAATATTCTTTTTTGTTTGCTCAAGTTCCTCCTCTGCCGCTTCAATATCGCTTTGAAGCAACTTTTTTTGCTCCGCGTCTTTAGTATTTTCTAAAGCGATATACAATGCATCCACCTCGGCTTTTTGCCTGTCATGTTTGCTTTTCAAAATATCAAGTTCAGATTCTCCTTGTTCTCTTTGTTCGATAAGCTCTGACTGGTTGATCTTTTTTAAAGATTCCAAATTGCCCTCACGCATCAATTTCAAATTATCGTAATATATCGCTTCATCCTGTGCATACTGAGCCTCGATTTCTAACATCTCATCTCTCTGCATTTTAGTTCCTTCCAACATGCCTTCAAGATATTGCAAAGTTCCATCCATGCGGATTTGCTCGTCGGTAGCATTTTGTTCTCTCAACTCCGCCATGCGCTGATCGTGTTCTTTTTGAAATTCTTCGATTTCGGTGTTTATGCTAACGATGTTATTGAGGTTTTCCTCTCGTGCTTCCCTTGATGCATCTAGCGCTTCTTTTTGTGCATCTATGACTTCCTGCGCCTTCATCTTTTCGATGTAAACATCCATTTCTTCGGAAGCATCCTGATAGCCTTGAATCGTTCCGTCGATAAGTTCCATGTGTGTGCCTAACGCCTTGTTAAGTTCGTTCACAAGGGTATCCGCAATATCTTCATATCCTTCTTTGACGTTTCCGTTAGCGTCCACAACGGCATCTAACTTTGCTTTAAGATTTTGGTAGTAGTTTGCTTCTGCCTGTCCTTCTTTGATGGCATCCACCTTTGTTTGGTCGATTTCTTCCATCGCGCTTTTAGCGTCTCTGATGGCGTTGCCATACTCTACAATAGGATTCTGTCCTTCTGAAAAAGCAGCGGTTAGTGCAACCACACCGGCCACAAGAGCGCCGGCCGCCGCAACGGCAATACCCCAGTGCCCGCTAAGCAAGTTCGTTGCGGTGCTCAATATTCCTGTGCCGTCAGACGCTTTGACAATGTTAGCTGATAAGGAACTCACTGCACCAGAAACGTTGGACACAACTTTCGCGGCAGGAGATACCACAGCAACCAGCCCGACAACTGCCCCTATTGCTTGTTGCGCCGCTGGATCAAGTTTTGTAAACCATTCCACCAGATCGGCAGCTTTATCTGTGATCTCTGTAACCACAGGAAGCGCAACCTTTGCCAAGTCTGCTAAGGATTCTTGGAAATCCTGTGTAGCTTGTCTGGACTCCAGCATCTCTTTGTTGTTCTTTTTGTACTCATTGTAAGTATCGTTCAATCCTGCGTTTGCCAGCTTCTTCAATACGAAGTTTTGCTTTTCGGCTTCCGTCGTGCATTCAGCCAATTCTTCGGAAAAAGATTCCGCACCGATGCCAAGACGGTCGAGCAACTCCGCAAATTGTCCTGTCGCCTCTCCTGTGGCAAGTGTCTCCTGCAACGAATCTGCCAGCGATTCAATCTTCATCGTATCCGGAAATTTAATATAAGCCCCTGTGAGGCCCTCAACGGCTTTCTGCAAATTGGATTCCGTGAATCCTGCCTGCAACAAGTTAGATACACCTTCGACGGAAGAATCCGTTTCGTTGATAACGTTATTGAATGTATTAAAAGCATTCTTCGCCGTATCAACGCTAACCCCTGCATCCGCGGCATTTTGTTCAAGGAAAGACAAATCCTGACGCAGCTCGTCAGTGAGCGGCACCGTCGCAGCAAACGAGGTAATCAAACCGCCGGCGGCTTTTGACAGCCCCGCTGTCTTTTGTGAAAATTTATCGGCGCTACTAGATAGCTTGTCCATCTGATCGGAAAACTTCTTTAAACCGCTTGTCATTTCTGTTTGCTGATTTTTTAGATCTTTGATTTTGCTTTCCGTTTTTGCGATCTGCTTTTCCAGCTCGATATACTCTCGGCTGTTCACGTCCTTTTTGGCGGCGATAAACTGACGCTGTGCTTCTTGCAATTTTTCCAACTTTTCTTTATTTGCGGAAATTGCATCACCGAGCAGCTTTTCTTTTTGCTCTAAAAGATCAGCGTTTTTCGGATCAAATTTCAAAGCCTGATTCACTGCATTCAATTTATCCTGCAAATCTGATGCGGATTTGTTTACATCCTTCATCGCTTCCGTTAAAGGCGATACATTGCCGTCAATTTCTAATGTGATGCCAGCCAAGTAACTGCTGCCTCGTCCCATAGTTTCACCTCTGTTTCATTAAAAAAGCATGCTGCTTGCATGCCGATCTGTCTTGTTAAAATCTCTTGAATACTTTATAATATGGGTGTGGATGAGGGGGCAACCTCATCCACTGGAAAGCCTATGCTTTCCTTTGGCTTAAAAACTTTTCCAAATTCTGCGTTCGGCAAGGTTTTAAGCCTTTTTCTTTACACCATCTCAGGTATTCAAGAATCATGTCCACTTTCTTCACCTCCCTCCTTACAATTATATTATAAACGTTTTACGTTTATTTGTCAATACATAAATAAACATTTTAAATATTTTTATAAACTTTTTGCGTTTACATATACATTTTTTGAATGACGTGATATAATACTCTTGCAGGAGGACGTTGACATGAAAAAAACAATCAAAGCATTACTGGAATTGAAAGGAAAAAGTCAAGTTGAAATTGCTCCGTCATTCTCGATGTCAAAAGAGAGTTTCAACAACAAATTGCGATCCGCTGAAACCCGATTCAATTTATCGGATTTAGTAAAATTAGCAGAACTGACTGATACGCAGCTAGCGTTCGTTGATAAAGCCACAGGCAAGGTTATTGTTTCATTTGACAGCAAGGATGCGTGATACCGCATCCTTTTAAAATCTGTCAAAATCCGCCTGTGTCGCATTCCTGATCTTCGGCTTCGGGTTTTCATTTGATTCACGAATATTGTTACTTGTGATAATAATATCCGTCAGCATGCCTATTTCCATTTCATCGACATCATGAAGCGTTAAGCCTAAGCTCAAGCAGCTAAGCAGCAAGCGTTCGTAGGTTACTTTTTCCCCTGCACCGCTTTCTTTTTTTTTGGCTCAACTGTGGTCGTCAATGACAAATTGACAAGCTGATAGATTTCATTCGCGTTTTTAATAATTGAATCGGGATACCGAAATGAAGCCAGCCACTTATCAATGTCGGGGATGCGCTTATTTGCTCTTTTCGCCATCACCCATGCGAGATTTTCCACAATATCGAATATTTCAATATTATCGATTTCTCCACGCTGAATTTTTCCGATTTCCAGCAAGTAGTCCTTTTTGAAATACTGGCGATACAGCCTAGCTGTACCGCCGTCTGATTTCATCGGGATGTCCTTGCCTTCGATTCGCACTACCTTGTACATTATTCGCTCTCTTTCTTCGTCGGAACTGTCGGCGCTGTCGTAAACAGCGTTGCATAATTGGATGCAGTTGACGGAACTCTCGACTTGACGATATTTCCAAACTCTGTAACCAGCGGTACCGAAGTAAACGGAATCGTAGTCGTCTGCGGTTCGATGGTATCTTCGGTGGTAGATCCCTCAATCTCAGGGCGGCTGAATGTCAGGTTATAGATGATATACTTCGTTGCAGTCACATCACCCTCAAACTGAAACATCATATACGCCATTTGTGTTGACGGCTTGGACGTTTCGACAATCATTCCCTCTTGCGATTCTTCCGAGCCTAAGTACTGTTTCTCAAACCAGTCATACAGATAAGCCATCTCAAGTTCACCTGTATAGCCGTTATTGGTATCCGTGATGTAATAGTCGATGTTGTCAGCGCGAAATGTGCTTTGCTCTCCCTCGGGTGAAAGCGTCATATTTACTGCGCCTTTATATGCGGTCGGCGCTCCAAATGTCGGCGTTTCTTCTGTCAAATCGACAGTACCGACGTGCACATTAGATAAACCGAATCGCACTTTGTTTGTTTCTGGCATTTTATTTCCCTCCTAGCTTTTCTTTTACCTGTTTCGGTAATTCATCTTTGATATATTCATCGCCATACGACCAGTGCGGGATCTTCTTTGTTCTCCCGCCACCAACAATCGCATGACCGTTTTCTAAAAGATGAGTTAATCTGTGTTCGCCTTTATCAGCGAAAATTACGTTTCTTTTTTCCGTTAGACTTTCATAAGCAGTTCTGACTTTGATTGATCTTTTGTACTTTCCTGTTTCGACAGGCGCTTTGCTTTTCACGATCTTCTGCGCTTGCTTCGATACATTGTCAACCGATTCTTTCACGATAATGCAAACATCATCGGAATAGTCTTTTAATATCTGCTTTACGGCAGAAGAAAGATTATTGATCTTTACTTTCATAACACGTCGTAAACCGTCATCATGACCTTTTCATCATCAATCCATGTTTGATTCACCTTATCCCACAGCACTCCTTTTTCCGTCAAATACTTTTCCAGTTTTGCTTCCTCTTGCGGAACGTTTAACCGAGAGTATAGCTCAATCTGCAAAACAGGGATAACTGTATAGACCGAATTATCGGCGGTAAAGTTATCTGTTTGCGGACTTGTCCACACGATGAACGGCGGCGCTGTCGGCTCTGAAAAGTGGCTGAATGAGCATGGAAGCCCATACTCTTTCAAAAGACTTTCAAGCCGATCTGCCGTCAGTATACAAGACATCTCCTTTAGCTAGTGTGAGATATAGGCTTTTTGGCGCAGTGTCCTTTATTTGCAGCTGCTTGATTTTATAAATCGCTTTTTCCCCGGTGTGAAATGATTGAATTTCAATCAAATCACGCTGTTTAATGAAGTGGTTGAAAGGAACGGAGATCATCATTTCAATTTCCGTACCCGCCACCTCTGCCATATAAAATCGTTTTGCGCCGGCAGTGCGGACACCATAGCGAATCGGGGCAAACTTATTTGATAAGATTACTCCGTCTTTTACATTTAGCACGGTCATTAGACCATCGTTAAATGTTTCGCTGGCGTTAGCTGCTTTCGGTTTCATCATGTGCCTTTACCTTTGCAAGATTGATGAATGCGATAATGTCCGATCGATAATTCTTTTTAAAATCGTCAAGGCAATTTGATAAATCGTACATAACATACGACAGCAGGAGAGACTGCGCTCTCCCCGCCATCATGTAGTCGTTAGATTCTCCGTTCAAGGAATCGAGTGCGGAGATTCCATTTTCTATAATCAAGGTCAGTTTTTTGTCCGTTGCTTTATCACTCCATGTGATGTCCAAACGGTTTTTTACGATGTCTAACAGTCCATCAGGCAGCATTCAGCCACCTCCCTTTTTTATCCGGCTGCCTGCGTCGTGGTGGTTACAGTTCCCTCCACTTCAACCGGCAGAGGCGTGTTGTCGATCGTAACGCGTACCGCCGCAGGCTTTAATCCGCTGATGTCCAAATACTGGAATGCGTTGTTGTCCATCGGCATACCGTTTGCATACAGCTTGATCTTGTAAACTCGCTCATCGTCGAGCCATTTGAACTCATCAGAGAACTCAATGCGTCCCGCACGCGCATCCATACCGATACCCATAAAATATTTGTAGCCTAAGCCTAAGATCGCTTTGCCGCTTGCAACCGCTGCCGACTGGATAATCGTCATAGGATACGGAAGTACGTTATTCACGTATGCGCCACTGCCGTTCATCACGGTTGTTGCCGGGAAAACCTTTGTGAAGTAATCCGACGGATTGACAATCAGGATGACGTCGCGTATTGCTCGCGGTTTGCCTGCGGCATCCACAGCCAGTTTTGCCAGCTGCGCACCAAGCGTTGCCGGTTGCAAATCGGTGATAGCCGTTGTGCTCTTTGCGGTGTAGGTAGCTTTGCCGACGCCACCGCTGCCTGTGTCTAAGTCAGCAATCATGCCGACCGGCCCCGTTGTCGAGTTCAAGTTGTTAATGACACCGTCCTCTAAACCGTTTGCCAATGCTTCATAAAGAATCTGACGGACATAGCTGTCCAGCCATACCGGGCCGAGATCAAGCATTGCCTCGCAAACAGGAATGAATGCGGACAGCTTCATCAGCGTCATATCAATCTCGGTGAAAGACGCTTCGATTTCCTCCGTAATTTCCGCGCACAGCTTGCCCCATACGGCTTTTTGGAAGTCATTGGTAGAGAACAGGAACTTGATCGCCCCCTTGGTGTTCGTAAAGCTCAAGTGCTCCAGCAACGGATGCTGTGTCTGTAAATCATCGAATACTGCATCTAGCACCGTCTCCGGCATTACAATCTCAGGATTTGTGAGTGCCTGTTTCGGATTCTCTGACTTGAACGCATCAATCAGCTTTTCATAGTATTTCTTCTCGGCGTTTGTCAGCTGACGTACGCCACGAGAAGCTAACACCTGCTGATCGTTTACGTCAGCCATCTCTCGTGCCTTTTCCAAGACTTCGTTTTCAATGACACCACAAAGCCCCTCCAGCGCCTCCATATACTTTTTTTCATCTTTCTCGTGCATCGCATCGATCATCATCTGCGTAAATGTTGACTTGTTTTTGTTGATTACATCTAATGGCATGTTTCATCTCTCCTTTCGCCACTAAAAAAACCAGCCTGTTTCGACCGGTTCTGATTTTTCGAGTTCTTTCACTCTTTTCTCTAGTTCTTTGTTTTTTAATACAGTCTTGGCAAGGATACCTTGCTCAAGCGACTGTTTCGCCGTTTCTTCGCTGATCTCCGTTGCAAATCCGTAAGACAACGCCTCATCCGCATCAATCCACGTTTCCTCATCCATCATTCGTTGAATTTCATCTTCGCTCAAATTTGAAACGCTTTTATAGATTTCAACAGACGGCTTTGTGATCTTTTCAAGATCGTCAGCGGCTTTCCGTAAATCGTTTGCATCTCCGCTTGCTCGTGTCCATGCGTTGTGAATCATCAGCAAGCTTGACTTTGGCATAATGCGTTTAGCTCCTGCCATAAAGACAACAGATGCGGCGCTGCATGCAAAGCCATCGCACACTGTCGTTACTTCTCCTGCGTAGGATTTCAGCAAGTTATAGATTGCCAGCCCTTCGGCTACTTCGCCGCCATACGAATTGATACGCACCATCAACGCCCTGTTTCCAAGGTCGGCAATCTCCTTTGCCAAATCATATACGCAAACATCATTCTCAAACCATTTGATGGAAGTGATGTCTCCGTAAATGCACAGCGTAGCACTATCCTCACCCTTGAGTGTCAGCTGATAAAATCGTTCTTTCAAGTTTCATCACCCCCTTTCAATGGATTCACCAGATCCTCTATTGCGGAATAGTTCTTCGTCATAAAGAATTGGTTTGCCCAAGGTTCGTCGATCTCATCCTCGCCGCACACTCTGCGAATGCCGTTGATCGTAAAGCAGCCGCTTGAGATCAGCTTATCAATCGAAGTCGCAACATCCAGCAGATCAATATGCTTCACTGCCTTTGTATCAAATTTGACGAAATAGCCGCCGATCACCTGCGCCATTGTAAAGTTCTTGCGAGTAATTTCATCAGTCAGCAATTCAATCAGAGGATCGAGACAAAACGTCAGAAATTCATCAATCGCTTTCGAGGTGTCCTGTACGCTTCCATTCGCAATGGATTGCGGCACATTGAATGCGTTTGCCGTAAGGTTAATCACGTCTGTAACAAGGTTATTGAAGTCGCGCGAATCGCTTTTCCCGCTTCCGTTTATCTGCCGATATTCATACCCTTCATATAAAGGGATAACGGCGTTCGCATTTTCAAAAAATTTGCGAAAGTCCTCATTCAATATCTCATTCAACTCATCTTCAAATCCATCTTGCTGTTCATTGAATTGTTCTATTTTCAAGATTCCCTTATTACCGTTTGACACAAGGTAATTGCTGTAACTTGCGTTGATTAGCTTTTTATAAAGCTGTAATGTGCCATCTAAAAAAAGACGCAAGTCCTTGTTGTTCAACTTAAAGTAATAGACCTCGTGCATATAAAAGCGTTTATCAAATACAAAGTCATTGACCGTTACGCCATCAAAGTAGTTCTCGTGCATTGCGGAACTGTCATTCAAATTGTAGCTGTCGGCGATAAACAGTTCGCCGCTTTTAGTCATGACGATCAACGCTTCATTTTCGTTGAACAGAACATCTACCAGCTTGTTCCAAAACTGCGTAGCATTCTGATTGACGTTTGGCTGGATGTTCCAGCGGTACCATGTCTCGCCCTTTTCTCGTTTGCCGCCATAATAAACGTTCAGCTCACATTTGCTTAATGCGTTACCGATTTTGTTCGTAATCATGTGGAACGCCAATTCTCGCAAATAGATTTCAGCAGTGAGATTCATGCAAACAGCTTTTAGATCAACCTTCTTTTTCTCTTTATTTCCTGTAACTGTATCAGTTAGCCATTTAAAAAAATTTAGCCCCATGCTCTCACCTCCTAACTATAAACGACGGTTCTTATGCGCCTTCTCGTTCCCGAATGCTTTGGCACGTCTCGGATTACGTTTTCGCAGCACATTGAAGCGACCAGCGCCATAAATGGATCTGTCTTTCGGGATTTTGGCTCAATTTTGCCAAGCAAGTAATTACCCATGTCCACTTCTCCATCCACAGCCAATATCGATCGCTTAGCTTTTATCAGCTTCGCATTGTTGGTCGCCCACCTCAAATGCGGGGTATTGCCCCAATGAAAGAAGCGATTGACAAAACAACGATTGACAATCGGGATGACTTTCATAATGTCTGATGGGCGGACGTACATGACATTTTTCCGGTCGAAACTGAATCCTATTCTTGCAAGATAATCGGCTAGCAAGGTGAATCTGTATGAATCTGCCGCGACACATTTAATGCGATATTTACGGCCCATTTCATAGATATAATCCGCAATATACTGTGGGTTGATCTCCGGCTCATATACAAGCGTAATTTGTCCGTTATATGACCACTCTTTGTAAGGGCATTTCAGCCTGTGAACATCATCGGACTGCATACATATCCATGCGTGGTTAATATCGTAGCGATCATCGCCACGCTTGAAATGAATGTTTACCGCCGCCCAATCCGTTGTCTTTGAAAAATCAATGCCCACAGTGCATTCCCATCCGTGCATATTTGGAAGCGGCTGATTCGTCGCGGCGATGTCGTCCCATTCGGCGACTTTTAATTCATTTACAGATTCACGTAGATTCATTCGTTTAGTCATGAATGCAGGAAGCCTTGAAGGGTTTGCTTTCCATTCCCGATATTCCTTTCGGATTTCACTCATCAAGGATGGACGATAGCAAAGCGATGGATTAGGCTTATGCCACATCTCCTCATCATCAACCTCCTCTTTGGAATCCAAGCGACAAATAAAAGGCAGCAACCCATTGTCGGGAGCGCCGTTGAAAAGGATTTCCTCACTATCTTTAAGCAATTCATCAAGCGGTCCTTCTGCGACGTCGCCGTTTGTCGTAAAGATGGAACGTCGCGGATGTGGCTTTTTTCCAAGCCCCGTCGTGAACACATTGACGTTTGCATAGTTTTCGTAAGCGTGATACTCATTGAAAATTACAACGCCGCTGCGCAGACCATCCTTGCCCTTTGCGTTATTGGTGTGGCCCTTGATATAAGAATGTTGTTTGCGTCCGCGGATCGTCTGTTGCGTCCAGTAGAAATACTTCTTTAATTTCGTAGAGTTGTGATCTAATGCGGCAACTAAATCCTTGACCGGTCGCGTCGCTTGATCCTCATTGTTCGCGCAAATATCAACGTCATATTCTCGAATCGGGTTGTAGGGAGAAATCAATGCCAGCGATTCCAAACTGATTACGCCGTCTTTTCCCGCACCTCTGCCGATAAAACAAAATAAATCAGACCAACGCGGCAAGCCTGTATCTTTCCAAAAGGTGCACAGGTGCAGACCGAGCACAAACTCCTCCCATTCAAATAATCGTTCAAAATCGAAGTATTTTGAAAGCCCGAAGTAATTTCGCGCCTGCTCTTCATCGCAATAGATCGCGCCGCTTTCAAATGCGGGCATCACCACGTTTTCACGCATCGCCCATTGATCTTTGCAAAATCGATGCGGTTCTTCATCCATCAGCCGAAAGTACGATTCCACAAAAAAAGGAAGATTACAAGTCATCGTCGTCATCTTCCTCTTTGATGTTTTCCGCCGGCTTCAATCCGAGAAAATCAAGATGTTTCACCATGCGATCGGTGATTTTGTTAAACTGTTCAACAGCATCGTTTTTCTTCCAATTCTGAGAACCATTATAGCTGTACGAAATCATCGTTCCCAGCTCGCTGATCCTGCTTTGCAATTCATCGCGAATCCGCATCATTGAGATGTAGTCGTTTACCATATCTTCATAATAACTTGTCGACTGCCCTTTTTCTCGCAGCTGCGAAATCAAGTCATCTCTGATTCTGATTTGTTCAGATGTCAATTCCTTTTTCGCTAACTTCATGTCATCACCTCCTACGTGTATTTATGAATATCCCTAGAATGTCTTGCCCTCTGCCCGTTCTCCCTACGTGTGAAAAATTTTAATTTTTTAACAGGGGGGGTATATATGCAATCTGCCTCTATCCGGCTTGGCTTTCTTTTTTGTTTACAGCCTTGCGTTGCTTTCTTTTGCCTTTGTCATTCTTTGACTCGACCTCCAGATTGCATCTAGGTGTATCTTCTACAACGATATAGTGCTCATACCCTCTGTAAATGTGTTCCTCTTTCATCTCTACCACCTCTCTTTCGTTATCGGCTCTTTATGCTGGCACCCTTGTCTTTTTTCGGGATGCTCCTCATCATGGCAGCTGCTGCATAAACTTATCAGATTCCGTTTGCCGTCTTTATCGAATATGTCAAGCGCCATCTCAGGATACTCTTTCAAGTGATGCACATGATGCACGACTTCGGCTCTTGTGTATTTGCCTCTGACCTTGCACTTTTGGCATTCGTGATGGTCTAGCTTCAACACTTTCTTTCTTACTTCCTGCCATTCGTTTCTGCAATAAAAACGGTGCACGTCATCGTCTTTTATGCATTGCTTAATAAAGTCAATGTTCATTATCCGATGTTTTATAGACAGTGATGAATACATCTCCATCTATCACAATTTTCGCACTGTCTTTATCTTTAGCAGGTTCTACTTTTAATTCCTGCATATAGTCCTGATAGGCTTGCTGCTTGCAAATATCATCCGTGATCTCCTGTTCGGGTATTGTTCGTGCTGATGTAAGGTATTGCATAATCACGTCACTTTCACTCATACCGCACATCTTGGAATACTCTACTGCAAGAGTAACAAACGCATCTAATATCGTGCCTTTGGAATATTTGTTGCAAATCATTTCTGCATGCTCGTTATCGATCATTTTTGCCAATCCCCTTTCTATACTCGTTGAATATCTTCCACGCTTTACATGGCATCCTAAAGCATTTATCAGCCATGCAATATGGTCGTTTGCACGGACTTTTTCCTTGCCTTGCTCTTTGCTCTCTATATTCGTCTGTGTACTGCATCCTCTTACTTCCTTTCCATGAGTGAGCGCACCATCCACAGCAGCTACGAATGGAGGTAAACGAAGAAACATGAGAGAACCCGATGATGCGCTCGCCAATAGAAAAGAGCACCCACGTCCGGATGCTCTCTTTCGTAATTTCCTACACTATCATTATAGCAGGTTTTTTTGGAGACAATGTACACTCTTTAAAGAATTTGCTCTATCACCTTATCAATTCTTTTATACATCCCGGACCTTGATGCGTATCCGTTATCCGCTGCCACTTTCTCATGGTTCAATCTCTTGATGAGCACATTTTCAACCATCTTTTTTTCTGCTTTGTTGGGTATTTTCAATAGCTTCTCATCTATTGACATGATTCTATCAATATACATTTGTCGCTCATCGATCATCTTTTCTTCCTCGATCATCAGCTCCAGTATTCGAGAATCCTTGCGGTACGGATCGCCGGCATTCTCATAAATGACATCCTTTACGATTGGACTGCTCACGCCATCCATCTGCGTTGCAAGCTCCTCCAGCTTTTCATTGCACTCCTGCACCATCTTTTTGTAGAAGTCGTAGCTTTTTAACTCTCTTTTGAATTGCTCTACCCTGTCTCTGATTGTCAGCATTGAATACTCCTTTCCGATATACCTCTGACGGTATCCTTGTGCTTTTATTCCTAGAACGGCATATCTTCATCTTGCAGATCGATATAATCATCGCTTACGAAGTTACCCCCTCTCCCCACTTTAAACGTGTCTTGATGATACTTCGGCTGCGGTGGTACTTGAGGTGGCTCTTGATATGGATATACCGCTTCCTGCTTTTTCTCTGCGGCATCTAGGAACTGCATCTGTTCAACCACGACCTCTACCGTCTTTTTCTTTTTGCCGTAGCTATCTTCATAGCTTCGAGTTTGAATGCGCCCTGTAACGCCAATCTTTGAGCCTTTGCTTAAATACTTTTCAGCAAGTTCGGCCGTCTGCTTCCACGCTACGCAATCGATAAAGTCCGCGGCTTCTTTTGCTCGATTCACAGCTAGGCAAAAGTTTGTAACGCTTGTGCCGTTCGCTGTTTTTCTCAATTCCGGGTCTCTTGTTAATCTTCCGATGATATTTACACTATTCATTTGCTTTTCTCCTCTCCTCTTGAATCAATGATATTTTGAAGCTGTTCATCTGCGACGCCCCAATTATGATGAAGCATGTGAATGTAGTTGATCAGATCGTCCTTTTTCATTTTTAGAAATGTGCTGTCTGAATGTAGTTTGAAGTCAAGAAACTCCAGCGTGTGCTTTTCCATCATTCCTGCACCTCCATAGCTTTTGTTACTGGAAAAAAGCGGTTTTCTTCAAATTCCATAAAATATCCATAAGCAGAATGATCGATTTTCTTATAAGAATATCGCATTCCTTTGCATGGCTCCCAATGCAGCTTTTTAAACAAATAAATGATTTCTTTTTTCTTATCATCCCAAACCCACATATCATCATGTAGTTCTTCAAATGTGTATGGTTTGACCGAGTATATTTCCCTTATCAACCTATTCACATCTTTTAGCGGTACAAGTTCAACTTCACCATCACGCCATCCGCATGACATTTCCTTTGCTTTTTTTAATGCTTCTTCTTTAGTCAACATCTTACCATCCTCCCATTTCATGCCTATCGCCAATCGCAAGTGGGTCACTCATATATGACATTCGACATTTTAAATCCTTTAATTCAACTAACCATGATTTTAATTGTTTATGGTTGTTTTTACATTCATCACAAACGTTACTTTTAACCACATCTTCACAGTGTTTAATCGCTTCATCTAATGTCATTTTTCCTCCTCATATTTTCCGCGTAAAAGTTCTTTTTTTAATACGTATGTATTTGTAGGCAGTGAATCGTTTATTTCTGTTTTTATACCCGTCATATAAAAACGTTTTTTTTCTTCGATTTTATGAACAATCATAGAATATCGAAAACTAGATATAATTTTTTGAAAAACATCTGCTGAAACTTCCAATATATAATCGTTAATATCTGACGACGGATTGTGAGTCATATCGTTTAAAATCATGTGCTTAATTTCGCCCTTAAACATTATCTAACCACCCCAATTCTTTGCACTGTTTGTTGATTGCTTTCAATATTGACATATCAATCCCTAAATTTTCGGCATAGTATTCTTCATATTCTTTATCAAATTCTAGTGTTTCACCATAATCGGGATGATAGTAAATAATTTTCAAACCATTTTGTTTTAATTGCCATCCTAACGATTCAAACATTTCTTGCGCTGTCATTCTTCATCACTCCAATCCATTGCCTGGCCGCATTTAGGACATCTTTCAGTCTTTATAAATGTTCCCCACATCATATCGCAAAAATCGCATGCTGGGCAGCCAACTATATCTAATTGCTTATTGAATTTAGGCTTCTTTGACGTTTCTTTATCGACTAATTCTTCAATGACATCTAAATGAAATAGTAATATTTCGTAATCAGACTTACTCGATGTTTTCGCTTTATTTCTCAAAAAATCCAATGCTTCTTGATATTTATTCATCCCTTACCTCCGTTAAATCAGTAAAGCCATATTCACATTGGAAAGCATTTCTGCTTTCGCTTTACTGTAAAAATCTTTTTTTATCTCAAATCCATAGCAGCTGCGATTCAGCTCTGCACATGCCCTTAATGTGCTGCCACTTCCTGCCACAGGGTCAATCACCACATCGTATGGGTCTGTGTATATCTCAATTAGTCGCTTTAATACTCCCACTGGTTTCTGCGTCGGATGTATCTTCGGATATTGCCCTCCGCGCTCCCATTCAAACCAATCAAGCACCATACGTCCGTTGTTATTAAATTTCGGTAGTTTATCTCGATACAACACAAGCGCCGTTTCTGTTGCACCACAGATTCGCATATTCGCTTTCAATACCTGCGATGATGATTTCTTGATAAAGAACAAAGGCATAGCATGTTGAAAGCCGAATTGCTTCGCATAGTCCTTTATCTCGTTTAACTGCTGCCACGAGCAAAATATAATCATGCAAGGCGCTTTCCCTTTTTCTTTCGGCTCTTTCTTCAACAACCTTGTGCAGAATTGGAAGAAGTTATAAATCTTAAAATCCTTGTCGGTATCGAAAAAAGTTTTACCGGCCTTTTCACTTTCGCCGTTCCTGTTATCCCCGCCGATATACCAATCAGATCGTGAGCCGTAAGCATTGATTCCGATGTTATACGGAATATCGGCAATGATTAGCTGTGCCCTTGGTATCTGATACCGTTTGGCATTTTCAAAGTGGTCGTTATATAGCTCAATCTTTATGTCATTCACCCTATCATCTCCTTAAAAATCGCCATCAAAACCTGTTTTACAATGCTTAACCCTGCCTGTTTGTAAAGTTGTGAATCACTATTTACTGCTTTCGCCTTGTAAAAGTCATCGTCGGTGAATCCCATCAATCTCCAGCATTCCAGCGGTGTAAACTTTCTAACAACCGATGTCTCTTTTACAAAGTTGTTTTCGCAAAATGCACTCGATGTTATAGATGGGCACAATTCTTTTTCTCCGCCTTTGTTGTATCCGTGTTTTCTTTGCAAAACTTTAGGCTGTATGTTGCCGCCTCGCATTGAGCACAACGTCGGTGAGATGCCTCCATCGTCATAAACACGGTTCATACTTTTAAAATTACCATAGTCGGTTTCACCAACCACCACTATATCCCAGCTGTGCCGATCGAATGAACCTCGCCCTCCCGATCGCACTGTTTTGGCGATATTATCAACTTTTAAATAGTTGATTCTACTCGGCGGAACATAGTACTTCTCATCCACCTCATCCTCCAGCACATCTTTCAGCCTAAGATTCAACGGGATCACTGGCGGGAAGCTGTAACTATAATTGCCTAACACTGACACCATAAAGCAGCGATCTCTGCTTTGCGGGATTCCGTAGTCCTTGGCATTTAGAACTTTGTAATACGACTGATAGCCTAACGCTTCCAACGTCGCATACCATTGCATGAAGTCCTTTATGTTCTTTTGCCCCACGACTTCCGGCACATTCTCCATGAGCAATACTTGTGGCAAACAGCCATCACGATAGCATTCGCCGATAATGCGCTCTACTTCCCAAAGTAAGCTACTACGAGTGCCGCTTCCATTCGCCATACCTTTCCGCTTCCCGGCAACGCTCAAGTCTTGGCATGGGAAGCTGTACGTCATGATGTAGCAGTACCGCTCTTTTTCGTCAATCTCTAAATCGTTCGCATGCACATTGCAAATATCCGATGCCTGAAAGTTTGTGCCGTGAATCGCGTTGTATGATCGGATTGCATATTTGTCCAGTTCAACCACTTTGTGATGCTCAAATTCAACTCCAAGATCACGAAGCGCCATTGCTTGGCTTCCTACGCCGGCAAATAACTCAATCAGCCGAATCGGTTTATCGATTTTGAATCGCGGCATTAAGTAGTCAAATATGCTCAGCGCTTGCACGATTCATCAACTCCTTTTGCATTCGTTCAATTTCTGCGAAAGACGTTTCTGATTCTTCGGCACTTTCCTCGGTTTGCTCGTAGTCGTACCATTTTGGAAGCGCATTTGATTTCCCTACTTTTTTCTCAATCTTCTCCTTAGCTTCCTGTGCTGTACGCACTCCTGCCTGTTTCCAGCTTTTTAGAATCACCTCGATGTATCGCAAACTCCTAGCATTGTTTTTGACGCCCTCGGCTAAGGCAAGCCGTATGACGTCGGCGTTAAACTCCGACTCCCATTGCGCTATCAAATCAATTTCAATTGGCGAAAGCGGTCTTGCAAACTCCGCCTCGAAACTTTCAAAGAGAGAAGAGGGCGACGGAGCGGCATCCGTTTCTTCTTCTTTGTTTGTTTCTTCTTCTTTTACATTACTCATTCTACATTCTACATTCTTCATTCTACATTCTTCATTAGCTTCTGCTTTGCTTCCGTCTCGCTTGTCTTTCGCTTCTTGTTCGCTTCGCTTTTGCTTCTTCTTCGCTTCCGGTTCGCTTCCGTCTCGCTTGTCTTTCGCTTCGCTTTTGCTATTTTTTGGTGTCTTTCCGCTTGCATATCGCTTGTTGTTCGCTTCAATTTGCGGTTTGATCAAAATGAATATTGATTTTGCAATACCTGACATCTCAATTTCTTTTCCGTCAAGAGCAAGCGCGCAAATCGCATCATAAACATCCGCCTGTATATCTTTAGGCAGTTCCCTTATCGATTCATAAAAGCTGCGATAGAATATAAAGCTATTTCTCTCATCCATACGCTACCTCAAAAATGTAGTTGATCTTCATGATCTGCCATAAACTTTCTAGCGGATTTCGCAGCGTTGAAGCACTGCTTTCCATACGAGTTCATCTGATCGATAAAGTCCTGCACTTCGCTTCGTTTGGTTGGCTTCCAATAGCCTCTCCCTTGCGTGTCAGAGCAAATCACTTTTCCACTTGCTCTTAAATCGTGAATCATCTGTCTAACCTTTCTATCACTGATCGCCATCAATGTAGTCAAGTGTGATCTTGTCATAGCGTTCTTCTTGCCGTATGGAAGAATATTCCATAACCTCTCGTGCGCTTCACTTAACATGTCTCTGCCTCCCTTATCTCTATCTCAACTCTCGGTATATCTTTGTCGTACAACACCTTACTGCCGTCATGACTGCATACAATATTGCAGTTATCATCTTCAATCACTTTAGCGGCTACCAAGCAATCCATTGTCGCGCTTAATAGGTTTGTAAGGTCTACTTTTCGACGTGTCTGCATATAGTACACACAGGCTATATTTAAGGGCCGTGAGAGCCTCTTATTCCATAAGCCTCTTACCATGCACTCCGCTTTGAAATTCAACTCATAGGCGCTATATGCCTCGCTTGGCAGCAATCTAGGACGATTCCCAGCAATAACGATTCGACTGCTGTTCTTTTTCGTTACGGGATTGCCGTAAATGGTAAATTTAATCACTTCGCAGCACTCCTTTTTTGATAAAATATTCCATTTTTTCATCAATCACGAACGGTTCAAGATGATACCTTTCAATAAACCGTTTGTCTCCTATCGTATGGCATTCGATATGATGTTCACGACATAACGGCAATGCCCTTTTGCCTACATGCGACACTTTCTTCCGATTATTTCCCATGCCGATAGCGTCTACATGGTGAACGTCGGCACGTCGCCCACAGACTGCGCAAATGCGTTTCAGCGCCATGCTATACGTCTGTCTTGTAGTAAAACGGTATTGATTATCATCTAACAGCTTTTTAGCAATAGGTATCTCGTGATCTATACAGAAATTGATAATCGTTTCAATCAATCCGTTTGCGTACGTCATATCGCAAGAGGAGAGGCTTTTGACCTCTATCCCTCTTACGTTGGCGTTATACTGCTGCATTAACATCCGCATATACTCCGTATCATTCCCGGTGTGATATCCTATATCGTTGCATAATGCAAAGATGAACTTTCTCTGCTGATCGCTGATATTTCGCTTATCAATCAGCTTCAATTCCACATCCAACGGACTACCGGTTGCTAAATACATTTCACTCGTTTTCGATAAATGGACGTCGGTAAGCATGTAGTGTGTGCCACGTTTATACAGCCGCGACATCTTGCTCCCTCTGCTTTTCTAAACGATCAAGTCGCCCTTTTATCAAAGTCTTATATGCCATGTTGATTTTTTTCATGGTTTCGACATCATCACAAGCGCTATGATCTGCAACCCCTGTATGGCTATTTATCCATTGGGTAACCTCATTGCTTCGATAGTCAATCCCAAGTTCATCCATTCGATAGCGGTTATCACTCCACTCTTTCCACTCTTTTGCCAATTCATCATCTTTTTTTTGTTGCTCTTTCTGCCTGTTCCGCGCTTCTTCTTCATAGTGATTTGTATCTGTATCTTTCGTATCGTCAATACAGAATAAACCGTTCAACGCATATTTACGTGCATAAGTGGATGTCGAACCGGTCACCTGTGAAGTGTCCATCCCTTTCTTACTATCCGCCTCTCTTGCATACGCCGTGTTGGTGATTTTATAGTCGCTGTCCCAGTCACGCAATTCAACAGTTGCCATTACATAGAAGCGTCCTTCCGTATACTTGATTGAATCTGAAATGATAAGTGTTGTACGATATTTTTGACAAATCGGCTTCACGGCTTCTAAAACGTCTTCACAGCTCCTATATTTGTAGTTTCCGTAATTATTAAACTGATTTTTCGGCGCTCTCAATTCACATTGAATCCGTGATAGCTTTTCATAAATATTCGCGGGTATTTCGATCTGTGCTTCCTTTTTCAACTCGTCCATGCTGACAACTTCCATCACATCTGCACCTCCTTGATTTCAACGCCAGCAAATTCAGCTGCGGCGATCATGTCCTCTATGTACTTAGCGTCTCCCTTGAACATCAGTACTCTTGTGACGATCACTTTCGGCGCTTCCTCAATAGGTTTCGGCTGTGGCTTCACCTGTTCCCACAATGGTAAGCGAACAGCGTCAATACGTTCTACGCGCTTCTTCAATTCACTTCTGAACGCCTTTACATCAGCAGTAGCGGCTTTCTCAATACGGATGCCCTCATCGTTTACCGCCTTTTTCAGCTTGTTCAGCTGTGCGCAGATTTCCTTAGTTTCCTTTTTATCCGTTGATACAAGCCCTGTGAAGCGTTTTTCAATGGATTCAATATCTTTATCCATCTGCGCAAAATCATACGCACAGGATGCTTTAACGAAGCTCACAGATGGGTTTGCGACTGTAATCTCATTCATGGTCTTTTCCCTCCAGTAACTTTTCTAGTTCACCTTCAAGTTCTGTATTCATTCGTTGCAGGTCATCTACCCTCCATTTGAGCATGTCAATTTTCTCTGCCATCAGCTCAATAACAATCATCGTTGCCTTATCGCTTAAATTATTCATCTTTCTCCTCCTCGTAATAAAACAAGAAATTCTCTCCGTTTCTAATGCAGTGTGCTATGTACCAAACCACAGCTGCGGCGCTTAAGCCTAACAAGATAAAGTCTTTCATCTCAAACATCTCAATACCTCCTGATTTCGCCTGTGCGCTTATGTGCTTCTATTACTTCGATACACAGCTTTTCTGCGACCTTTGCCAATTCGTCACGTTCATCTTTCGGTACACGCTGTACCGTCTTTCTTCCTATCAGATACGGCGCTATGGCGCGAATGGCAATCCATGTCTGTCCGCCGTTTACACGAACCAGATCATCATGGTACTTTCTTTGTACCTCGATCAATTCCTCGTTGCGGCGGTTTTGCATTTCCTGCTTGATCTCCTGTTTGATCTGCTCTTTCAATTCGTCTAATTGCTCAACTGATAAAGTTACGTTTTCCATATAAAAAACCTCCTATGTCCTTTCCATTACGAAAATCGTCCACAAGAGGTCATTGTCATTTTTTTTGTCAAATGGTATAATTCTTTTGCCCCTTGTGGGTGTTGCTGTGGTACACGACCTTAGTCGCCAAACTTACTTCGTGTGCCACCTTTATTTTGCTTCGTTGATTAGTTGTCTGATTAACTCAGATCGACTAATCTTTTTTTCTTGACATAAGTTGTCCATCTTTTTCGCTGTGTCCTCATCGACCTTAATATGTACTCTTATGTCTTTTGGTTTCCCTATAATAGGTCTACCCATTTTCTTTTTCTCAGGCACTGATCCTCCTTTCTCTTACTCACGCACTTTTGTGCGCACCTTAGTGCCGCTTACATAATAATATACGTGCGCACGTAAGTCAAGAGGTTTTTATATGGATTCAGAGAAATAGAAATATAATACATTTATTTATTATACGTATTGACATAATACGTATAATGTAGTATTATAATAGTGCAAGGAGGAAATCATATGCCAATGACGTCTAAGGATATGGAAAAGCTTATCCTTGCAGATGGTTGGGTGTTGAAAAATCAAGTGGGTTCCCACCGACATTACATACATCCAACCAAAAAGGGAAAGGTTACCATTCCTTTTCATTCAAAGGATTTGACAAGGAAAACGGAACTTTCCATCTTGAAGCAGGCGGGGCTTAAATAGCTCCCCTCGCTTCATCCAATGAAGGAGGTAATAATTATGCTATCTGTTTACCCTGCTTGTTTCTACAAAGAAGATAATGGATATTCTGTTATTTTTCCTGATTTAGGTCTTGCAACTTGCGGCGAAACGCTTAATGAGGCTATGGAAATGGCGATCGATTGTCTTGCTGGTTATCTGTATTCAGCAAAATTAGATAATGAAGCTGTTCCTGCTGCGTCTGATATAAACGATATTGATGCAGTTGCGATCGCCAAAGAACTTGATACCGATGCCGGGGAATACTTAGTCAACTTAGTTACCGTAGATGTCGAAGAATACGCAAAATCGCATTTCAATAAATCGGTAAAGAAAACATTAAGTATTCCCGAATGGCTCAATCGTGAAGCCACCAATAAGAAGATCAATTTTTCGCAAGTATTGCAAGAGGCTTTAATTTCAAAACTTCGCTCCTTATAGTATTTCTCTCGCACCCTCACGGGTGCTTTTTTTCGCAACCTTATTCAGTTTTCAAAGATCGTTTTGCGTTTATGCTTCGTCGTCCTTTATCCAAACTTCTGCATATTTCACTCCGAAGCTGTTTTCTGGTACTTCAACCCAAATATCAATCACATTCCCTTTGACAGCCCCGCCGACGTCTTCCGCTACGTATTCCTGTCCGTTAATCATGACGGTACTACCTAGTGGTATCACGTTAGGGTCAACTGCTATCGTGTGGTTTTGCTTTGCGTGGACGCCAGTAGCAGTCATGGATCCGTATTCATCCTCGCCCAAAAAATAACAAGTTAATTTGAATACGCCCAGTGACTTTCATTTGCTTCTCTCTAATTCCCATTCCAGATTGTCAATCACTGTCTGCTTTGCTTCTGCGTCTGCCTTGATAGAAGCGTTGGCTTCTTCCAGCACGTCCACTGCTCGTTCAAGGTCTGCGATCTGCTGATCTTTCACGGCAATGTCGCTACCGTAAGCAGCTGATACAATGCCTACACTTAACAGCGCTGTAATGCCGATCATGCAGAAACCTCCAAGCATGCTGCGTGTAACTTTATCCATAACAATCAACCTCCCAATTTCTGAGTTCTTCCTCTGCTTTTTCCTCGCTACGGAACATCATCTCGCCGTCCATGTACTCTAATATGTCTGCGATGATTTCCGAATCCATACCAGCCGATTTCATGGCTAGATATGCGTAGCCCTTTGCTTGCTTGTCCGTCATGATTCCATACCGAACAAATACTTTTTGATGCGATCTTCTCCAACGGTTTCAATAGCTTCGTCAGCATCTTCTTCTGATTTGAAATAAATTCCGTTTGCGAATTTAACCATAAAACGATAATCTACTTCTAAACAATCAAAGGAATAATCATAAAATATACTAAACTTATAGACATCTCCATCACACCATTCATCCTCGCTAAACTCGTAAGCGTATCGCTTCAATTCCGCAATCACTTTGCGCTTCTCTACCTCGAACTCTGCTTCTTCCTTTGTTAGAAATGCGTTTCCTTGTGAAATGCAGCCTCTGTCGGCGTTACATGAACCGTAGACATCTTCTCTAACGAAGCCAATCGCGCCGATGAAAAAATATTTATCTCCTCCCTTTAAATCCCAAACCGTTTTTGGTTGCTTGATAATGCACTTGTCGATCTCCTCTGTTACTTCACAGTCGCCGTATTTTTCGATCCACTCACTTAATATCATGGTCTTCTCCTCTCCGCTCTTTACGCCGTGCGACGTTACCTCAGTTGCTATTTATCAAGAATGGGGAATTTGTGAGATAACGCCACATAGCGCAAAGAGCTTTTTTGTGTTATACTGTTAGTGGCTTATCTAAGCCACTTTCGGTGGACGCTTTCGCTTTTACGCGCTTTTGGGAAAGCGTCTTTTAATTTTGCCTGCGTTTTCGCTTGTAGGCTGTACCCATCTGTTCTTCAACCCAGCTCATTGGAATGACGTTGAACGCTGGAAGAATCACATCGGGGTAACGGCTTCTAATTTGCTTAACCAACTCCCTTGCCCGCGCATACCCGACTTTATAATCGGGGTTCGATTCGTTGATGAGCCTTTGAAGCTGTTTAGCGTTTACGAACTGTTCCATTTATTCACCTCCTTCTTTATCTTGAGAATAAATGCATGGTAGAATAAAAATAGACGGGAGGCATTACAGATGAAAGAGTACAAAGACATCGTCCTATTTACTAAGGAATATCTCTATTTATCTTTATCGTGGATAACGCCAATCAAACAATCTAAAAATACTAAGGCTTTGACAAAACATAGATTCATTGAACCGATCTATAACGGAGATAAAATAATCGTTGGCAGTTATCATCTACCTAAATCATCAGGAACATATCGAATAACCGAAAACGGAAAGCGTTATTTAAAATATTCCAGAAAGACATTTTATAACCGTTACTTAACCCCTATTGTTGTCAGTGTATTAACCAATATAGCAATATGGCTGTTACTATGGTTGTCAAACATGGCACAAATAAATTTGCCATAGGGTCTTTCTTGATTGAGTGATATATGATTTGCATAAGAATCCATATTGTCTCAAAAAACGATTTTATAATTTTCAATTCATCATCTCCCTTTGCATTCATTTTCGCGTGGTGAATTTAATTCACACATCCTTTAAAAAAATATCCTTTGAACAGCCTAACAAATCACATAGACACTGGATTTCGCTTGCTTTAAACTCATTATGGTTATTTAGTTTTAGCAAGAAACCATACTCTGATAACCCCAAAGTAGTAGCTACCTCTTTCTTCGTTAGTCCATTTTTCCTGATTTCTTTTTCTAACTCAAATGTATCGGTCATATTCTCACCCCTCTCTTTAGTGAATTTAATTCACACACATAATATAGCATTGCCGTGAATATAAGTCAACATTTTTATTGAATAAATACAATAAAAATTGAATTTAATTATACTTAATGATATTATCTAATTGAAAGGCGGTGAATTTATGCTTGAACTTTACAAAAATATAAAAATGTTACGTATTAAACGCGGGATGTCTCAAGATGAATTAGCTGAAAAAACTGGTTATACATCAAGAAGCAGTATAGCTAAAATAGAAGCTGGTGAGGTAGACTTAAGCCAATCTAAAATTGTAGCATTTGCAACGGCACTTCACACATCTCCTCAAAAACTAATGGGGTGGGATGATGATAGCAACAGTCTAACGCCTTCTAATATAACCGACCCAATAGAAGCGCTTAAGTTTCTTTTGTCAAATCCTAACTTTGCCGCATTCGGAGGTTACGATCTACAAAAAATGTCTAATGATGATATTGTAGATTTAGCGAATCAAATTGCGGATTCTATAAAATTTTTCGGAAAAAAATACAAATGAATGATTGTGACATAAATAATGTCATAAACTGGAATATACTTCCTTATGCAAGGAGGTATTTTTTATGGATTTCAAAAATATTTATAAGCACGTCGAATCATACAAAGGCGCATCTTTAGATAATCTTCTGAAAGAGTTTAACATAAAGATTATTCATGACGATGCCCTATGTTATACCAAAGATGCACGAATGGTTAATGTAGATGGTGTTACACTGCTATTCATAAAAGAAGGACTATCTGATGAAACAGAAAGATTTTTGATACTTCACGAAATCGGTCATTTAGTTTGTGGCAGCTCATGGCTTAGAAATTGTGGTGCTAATGAGATGGACGCCAATACTTTTGCTTGTTTGTATCTATTAAATAATCAGATACAGGATGCACACTATTTTCAAGTATATTTGAAAGAGCAAGGTGTACCTCAAAAAATCGCTGATGCAGTGCAAGAAAGGATTTACCAATTCAAAATGGCAGAACGCTATGGAAATGATTGGCTGATAATGGAGTGTTAAAAAGTAAAAAATCTCGGCGATATATTGACCCCCCCCCCTAGCATTTGTGGTATGATATATACAGGAGGGAAAATAGGATGAAGAAACTATTTAATATTATTTTATCATGTTTTATTTTGTTAGGAATTTGCGCGTGTGGGTCAAACGAAAATGTTTATAGCTTCAAAGACATATCGGCAGTAGAACTTGTTAATCTGCTAAAGGAGAATGATTTCCCTATTGGAAGAACCGTAGAATACGACGAAAAAACTGATCCTAACGATTTATTGGGGAGACCAAATGAATATATTGAAAAACTTGACTTTGACGACACAGTGGCACTAGATCGGGCTATTTCGTATGAATATAACGGTGAAACTTATAAAATTGATGTGCCTGATGACCCATATGGAGGAACGATTGAAGTTTTTGAAAACGCAGATGACGCCAAAGCACGTTATGAGTATATAGACAGTGTTGCTCATTCCGGTCCTTTATCTACATACATGTATTTATATGACAATGTATTGATTCGCATTCAAAAAGATTTAACGCCATCAGAAGCTAAGAAATACGAAGAATTTTTTGAAAAAATAAATAATGGTGAAATATCCAAAGAATCCGAATAAAGAGAAAAGCCGCCTAAGCGGCTTTTTTATATACCCAATATGAGGCGCTTTTTAGCGTCATAGTCGCTCGAAGTAATCACGCCCATGTCCAGTAGCTTTTTTAACTCTATCAACTCAGAATAGCCTCTGCTGGGCTTCTCTGCGCCAGTGTTACTATCAAGCACTGATACCAGCTTCTTGTCTGCATCTTTGAACCAATGCGCATAAGTGTCGAGCACTGTATTTACTGTATCACCTAATCGCTTTGCAACATCATATACGCTGTATTGATCGCGCATATTATTGATGAGGTAGCTTGCGTGACTATGTCGTAAATCATGAATGCGAAGCATCGGTAATGGTTCATCGTGTTCTTGGTTATACTCGGAGATTAGTTTCTGCATTTTCAGTAGCGGTTTATTAAACGAGAAAGGACGATAAAAACCAAACAAGAAAGTATCATTTCCAAATCCATGCATTACTTTTTGCTGTTCATAGAGGGCGCGTATGATGCCTACTGTACGTTTCGGCATTGTCAAATTACGAACGCTATTTTTCGATTTTGGGCTTGTTAATTTCCACTTTTTTTGACCGCCGCTTTGGGCTACTGTTTTTCTTATCATCACCATATTATTTTCAAAATCAACATCTGCCCATTGTAATGCAAGGGCTTCTCCTTTTCGTGTTCCCATATCGAATGAAAATACGATAAAAGCTAAAATGTCTAGTGTTGTCTTTTTTTGAGCATACTCAATGAATTTATTGAATTGATTCGGCTCCCAAAAGTTCATCTCTTTTTTTACATTTTCTGCATTAACGCGCATTTTTACTCGGCTCATCGGATTCACTTTGATGTATCCTTTAAAAATTGCACTCTTAAAAAATTTATTAAGCAGATAATAAATATTAGAGATATAATTTTCTGAAAATCCATCCGATTCAAGACTGCGGATCACTTTTTGCAAGTGCTCGTGCGTGATGAGGTTAATTTTTTTATCCAATAAGGATTCGGGTATTCTTGAAAGTTTATATCTGCTTGTCCGTATCGTTGATTCCTTAACTCCATTGGCTTCGGATTCAGCGATCACTTCATTCGCGATCTCACGCAGCGTTTTGTGATCTTTAGAAACAACAATGGCTTGATACTGTTTGCGAAATAAGCGCTCATATTCCTGCGCCTCTTTCTTGCCTGCACATCCTTTAGCAACTCTACGATACTCATAATAGCCGCCGCTGTCCTTTTTTATTTTCCCTCGAATGTACCACTTCCCATTTAACTTTTCGACTGACATTTGTTCCACCTCCACTTTCAATGTACACGAATACCTGCGGTATTTCAAGGAAATTTTTCGGCATATTATTCGGCATTATGATTTTAAAACATTAAAAATCGCTTTATTTAAAGTGTTTAATTAAATTTTATACTGATCAGCCCCATCTCCTCATAAAAGCGGATGTTGCGTACTGACATACCGGAGAGCTCCGATGCTTTTTTGATCTTCATCGTATCACCCCTCGCCTATATCAAACACCTTCCTCCCTATGGAAGGTCAAGCGTTTTTATAAAATTTCTTTATTTTTTGAGTTTTTCCTTTGCTTTTTCAAGACTTCGGCAAAAGAAAGGAAGCGATGTCGGTGAGAACACCCCTTTTCAAAAAGCAGAAAAGGACGACCCTAGCCGCCCCTCTCAACGATCTCTTATTCACCCTACAACACAAAGGGGAGCTTTCGCCGATCGTTTGCGCATATAACCTTTCGCTGCCGCCGTTTTCTCTCGCAAAATACTTTCATCAACTCTACGCCTTCAGCTTTGCCAACAGCGCTTCATCCAGACGACGGGCAAACTCTGCCATCAGTGTCACACTCTGCCAGTAGTCCTTGCGGTGTACGATCAAACGATGCGAGTGCATATAACGCGTAGGAATCGACAGCGTCATCGTCACCACGCCCTCATGCGCCTTGTGGATATTATCGGCATCCGTACCGCCGACCGTCATCAAGTCATAATTGATGTCTAAGCCGCATTCCTTGCAGATCTTCTCCATCTCATAAAGAAAGTTTTTGTTAGCGATGATGCCGGCATCCATCACGCTGAGCACAACGCCCTTGCCCAAGCCGTTCGCCCCGTGATCCATCGGCGTGTCCATCGAAGTCGTCACATCCAGCGCAATCGCCACATCCGGATGCAGCATCGTCGCAGCCGTCCGCGCACCGCGCAAGCCGACCTCCTCCTGCACGGTCCCTACGCCATACAGCGTGGCGGCATGTGCTTTGCCATCCTGCCGCAGCAGGCGCATCACATCGACGACCATCGCCGCGCACAGACGATCATCCCATGCCTTTCCCATCAGATAATTCGGGTTATTCATCACCGTAAACTGTGTATCCGGCGTAATCATATCGCCGATGCGGATACCCAGCTCATAAATCTCCTCATCACTGTCCACACCCATATCCAAAAACAGATCCAGCGGGCGGATGACCTTTTCCTTGACTTCCTTTGGCAAGCCGTGAGGAGCGCTGGAACCGACGACGCCCTGATAGCGTTTCCCCTCGCGCGTGGTAACCACCAGCGTCTGTGAAGGAAGCACATGTCCCCACCAGCCGCCAACCGGCAGCATGCGGATGAATCCCTGCTTGTCAATCTCGCGCACCAGAAAGCCGACCTCATCGAGATGCCCGGCAATCATGAGCGAGACATTCTGTACTCCTTTCTGCACACCGATGATCGAACCTAAATGATCGTAGGTGATCTCATCGGCATACGGCTTCATCCAACGGCACATCACCCGGCTGACTTCCTTTTCGTTGCCGCTGATGCCGTGCGCCTCGCTGAACTCGCGAAGCATCTCTAAGTTAATATCTCCGATCACTGCTTTGCTCATGATCGATCCCTCTTAACGGTTGCTCGCCTGATAGGCGGCAATCGCTTGTTCATCCAGCGTTTCGATCACGGCAAGCGCCGCCTTTTTCGCACAGTCATAGTCGTGCAGATCAATCATGACCGCACCGGTGTGCACATTGCGGGCAGCGATGCCGACATGCAGCGTCGGGCAGCCGGTAAACAGCTTATGCACCCAAGCCGCGTCGCTGAGCGTCATCGTATAGTAATACTGATGATCGATCTCCTGCTTTTCGCAAACATCGACAAGCTGATCGAGCAAGGCGCGGTTTGGCATCATACCCTTGTCATAATAACGCACCAGCACGCCCTTACCCAGCTGGCCGACCGCATTTTCTTTACCGGCATAATCACCGGCCGCACCGCCGTCCAAAACGATGCCCAAATCCGGATGAATCAAGCCGGTTGCCGTGACCGCACCGCGCTGACCGACCTCTTCCATGACGCTGGCGCCGACATACAGATCAAAATCCAATGTGCAATCCTTCAGCGCCTCCATCAGCTCGATGGCAAGCGCACAACCGCTGCGGCTGTCCAAGGCCTTGCCTATCATCCGCTTGGCAAAGCATTCCGCCTTTCCTGCCAACACCGCGCTGTCACCGACACGAACGCCCAGTGCCTTCAGCCCCTGTTCATCCTTTACGCCGAAGTCGATCTTCATCTTCTTGACATCCGTCTTTTCCACGGCTTCCTCCTCGCCGCAGATGACGCCCGCAACGATCCCCTCGCGCGTCTTGACGCTCACCTTTGACGCATACAGCGCCGCATCGGGAATCAAACCGATCTTGATAAACGAAGCCAGACCGTTGGCGTGCAGCTCATTGATCATGAGACCGACCTCATCCATGTGCGCGCAGACCATGACGCGCTTGGCGTTCGTTTTCCCACAGCGCTTGACGGCGAACATCGACCCCAGATGGTCGTAGACGATCTCATCGCAGCAAGCCTGCAAGCGCGCCTGCATATACGCGGATACCTGCTTTTCATCCCCGGCGATTCCGATGATCCCGCTGAGTTCCTGTAATGTGCTGATTGTGTTTTTCTCCATGATACGTTACTTCCTTTCTCTGCTTTCATTATAGACCTTTTTATCGTCCGCTTGCTTGAAGCGCACTTCCTAAGCGCTAGGAAACACTCTTTCCTCTCACTCACCATCTCCGGCGCCCCCAGTGAAAGCAACTGAGAACAATTCATAAAAAACAGCGTCAGCTTTAAGGCCATAAAGTTTAAAAATAAGGCCAAAATGAGTAAGGAAAAAGCAAAAGCTGTATCTGGTACCGTCTTACTTTTGACTGTATTCTTGCCTTATGGACACAATGACATTGAACGTTCGCCCCTGCTTTGTATATACGAGGCGCATCGCATATATACCGTATATACAAAGATCTGGCTTGTGAATAGAAAAAACGGCATTTTTTAAACAAGAACCGCTTAAAAAATACGCGTTTTACTTCACAAATTCACTTTTAGACATCTGTTTTCACACCGAAAAAACGACGTTACACGCAACAAAAAAACACACGCCAAGCGCAAAAGGAAACATACCGCGGCAGAGGGCTTCTTTAATAAATCAAATTGCTGTCTGTTGCAAAGTCAGCCTGTTTTCATCACTCCAACAGCTGTCTAAAATCTCGTTTTGCATACACTGCACGAGCGATTGTCACCAGCTTTTTTTCTTCATCTACCCAATAGAACATCAGAAAATTCTGTACCGGTATTTTTCTGTATTCATGCTTCAAAGGACGGATCGGCTGATAAACCGGGGATGTGTAGGGAAAGTTCAGTACATTCTCCGCCGCATCGACCAGCTCCAGTGCCAGGCGATTCGCCGCATCCGGGTTGTATAGCTCCAAACGAATATAGCGCACAATTGCAAGCATATCTTTTAAAGCAACGGGCAAGTATTCTAATTTATACAATCGCTTCCTCCTCAATAGCTGCTTTCATTGCTTTCAACACATCTTTGGAGGAATAGCGCTGTTTCGTCAACGTGGCCTCTCGTTCTGCCTCTTGCAGCTGAAAGTACACCTCACTCTCAAACTGCAATTTTTCAAATGCCTCCATACTCAACACAACCATGTCGCCATAACCGTTTTTTGTCAAAAATACAGGCTGCGCAGTTTCATGCACAGTTTTTGAAATATCTGCAAAATGATTTCTCAAATCAGACACAGGTCGGATCATTTTCATAGTATCTTCCTCCTCTCTCTCACTTTAGCGTAATTATGCTAAAATATCAAGGAGCTGTATCTGCCCCTTTTCCTGCCGATGCAATCATTGTGGCTGCCCTCGCAAACCCATGTACAGCAAGCATCCCACACACGATAAACAAAGGGAGGGTACTATCATTCGTCCCTCCCTGTGTTCTTCCTTTCACAGCTTTGCGCCGTCATCGTTTCGATTTTCTCTCTATGCCTTTCGCTGTTTTGAAAACCGTCTGCTTCCCTTACTGATAAGCGTGCTCCTTGATGAAAGCGGCGGTATCCGCATGATCGCAGAGCATACGGGCAAACTGACACATCTCGCTGAGTGCCTCATTGAGTCCCGTTCCGCCTTTCTTAGGCATCTTAAGAATGGTGACACGATCCTTAAATTCCGCAATCGCCTGCTCGCATTCTTTGGACATGATCGCAAATGCGGGAATATCGGTATGCTCGTTGATCGTCAGCGCTGTCTGTGCCGCCATCATGCCATAACCGGCATAGTTGAAGCACGGTCCGCAGATGACGACATCCGGCTGAAACTTCTTTGCCATCGCCGCAAACTTTTTCGCGTTCTTTTCCGGATCAGCTTTAAAGGTACCGTCTCCGCAATACAGGGTAGCGACCACCTTGCCGTCGTTTTGCTGCATAAAGCGCTCAAACATTCCGCAGGCGCCGATCGCCATCGCCTTTCCGCCCATCGGCAGATCCGGACTTTCCTTGCCGCCCAGTCCCGCCTGTGTCTGATCAAAGATCATCATGACTTTCATAACTGTTCACCTCATTATTCGTATTTTGTTTTCCATTGATCTTTCGTGTATAGAATCGCACAAAAGCAGACGTTCGCGCAAATCCGGCAGACGTCTGCTTGTTTATTGAATCTTAGAGCTCGTCTAAGTCCAGATTGTCGAAGTCGATTTCCTCTTCCTCGCTGGATTCGTTTTCAGCTGCTGCTTCATCCGCCAGATACTTGCGGTCTAACGTCTTGATGAATGGGAAGTAGATCAACATACCCAAAATCAGCAGGAAAATCTGATATACGCTTGCCGTCCAAGAACCGGTGGAGAGCCATCCGGAGAAGCCGATCGGCGTCGTCCAAGGCAGGTTGACACCTGTCGTCTTCGGGATGATGCCCCAAAGCGTAGCGAAGTAAGACAGAATCAGGTTCATCATCGGTACGGTGATAAACGGAATGATGATAACCGGGTTTAATACGATCGGCAGACCGAAGATGATCGGCTCATTGATACCGAAGAAGCCCGGTACGATGGACAGGCGTCCCAGCTGCTTGATGCGCTTGGACTTGCACACCGTTACCATCAGGATGACCAGAGACAGCGTCGATCCTCCGCCGCCGAAGTTGCAGAAGAAGTTGCTGAACGGGTTGGTGAAGATATACGGCAGCTCGCTGTTTGCCACACCGGCCTCAAATGCCAGCAGCTGCTGTGCCGTCAGAACGTTTCCGATGAAGTAAACAGAGTTGCAGACTGCCGGTCCGTTGATACCGAAGAACCAAAGGAACGTACACATGAACGAATACAGTGCGTTTGCGCCCAGCGTATCGCCCAGACCTTGCAATGGTGTCTGTAAGAAAGCGACGATGAAGTCCTGCATCGTACCAAACTCTGTGAAGGAGAAACCGATACGGATGAGGAAAGCAGCCGCCATGACGATGGCACTTGGTACTAATGCCGCAAAAGAATCGGTAACGGCCGGCGGAACGCCCTTTGGCATCTTGATCGTCCAGCCCTTCTTGTATGCGTAGCAAAACAGCCAAACGCCTAAAATCGCACAGATCAGCGCCATGAAGATACCGTCCGGTCCGATGTAGCTGAATGCCAAACCGGAAACGCTTGTTCCGGCTACCGCATTGCCTTCAACATCCAAACCGACATGGCTGGTCGGCATCAGGATGAAGAATGCGACTACCGCAACCGCAGCACCCTGAATCTTGTCGCCGCCGAATTCACGCGCCATCGCATAACCGGTACCTAATGCAGTCAACAGTCCGGTACAGTTAAATGAAGCCCTTGATACAGCCGTAAACCATCCTGTCCAATCCGGTCCGAGAACGGATGCAACCGCTTCGTCCCATCCCGGAATCGGGAAGTTTGCGATCAGCAGGAAGAGCGATCCGACGATCAGAAGCGGTGTGGTGATGAGAAAGCCGTCACGAATGGCGATCAGCACACGGTTCTTTGTCAGAACGTCGGCCAGAGGCATCAAATACTTTTCGAGTTTATCCATAATTTTACCTCTCTTTCCTTTCGCCATCACTTTACCATAATTTCACATAGTCTATTCACTAATTCATTTCCTATCTCTAGGAAAAAATATCGGTTCTCCTCGGGATTTGTCGGCTTTATGACCACCTGTGATACGGCTTACGCAGGGGGCTTCCTGCCCATTGATCAATGGGGAGTCTGTGCTGCTGACGTTTTCTCTTGGTGTTTTCAAGACTTCCCCGCCTTTCATTGAGCAATGCCGAGAGAGGACAGCACATCCCCTGCGATAAAGGCGGGAGATCGCCGACTATGAAACAGTGCGGCGCTCCCTGTGATGCCATTTGCAGATCGCCGATGCAGATCAGGTGAAAAGGAGGGCAGCGTGCAGAGGCAGGACATGCCATGATATAAAATTACAAGCAGCATCTCTCACGACAGGTGCTCTTGGCACAGCGGACATGTTTTTGGTTTCTCTCTCATCGTTTAGATTCCCTGCCCGCACATTTCCGTATATAAAGAAAAGAGCGCTCCTGCGCCCTTCTCCTGCATTTTACGTGTATCTTTCGTTATTCTTTCCTCCTGTGAAAGAATGTATCCTCACAGCAATCCATACGTTGTAACGGCAGCGGACAATATCCTCTTTCCTAAACTTCCCGAAAAGCTCTTTATTCCGCCGTCTTTCTGCGAAAACATCTGTTCTCACAGCATTCGCACGCTCCCAGATCAAAGCTATATTCCTCGCTTTGCGCCTAATGCGGCATCGTTTGCCGCTTTTCTCCTGATGAAAACGCACAGCGTAACATGCATGGATTCCAAGCAGTTATGCCGCTGACTCCTCCTTGACGGAAATCTCCCTTGTTTTGGCAATATGGTCGTGCAGCATCTTTCTGGAGCTGCTTGCCATTCCCATCAAAATCGAGATTGCACTGATGATTCCAAACACATATACGGCAAGATCCATGATGTTGAAATCGGTAAACAGCTGAACGATCTGGCGCAGATAACTGGAGCTGTTGGCGATATAGCCTTCCACCAGCATGATGCCGACACCCTCCCGCAGCAGGATCGTCTTCCAGTCCACATCGCTGCCGTCGTCCTTTACCACCTTGATTTTCATGATACGTTTGCCGAAGGTCTGTCCCGGGTACACTTTCAGCTCCATCACAAAGTAATATCCCAGAAAAAAGAGGATGGCCAGCACGCCGGCAATCACTGACCACGGCATCGGCAGCTTGCTGAGATCCTGTGTAATGGTCGTCGTCTTATTGACGTAGCTGACGATGAGGACGATCGGAAAACCCGCCACCATCGTGGCGATGTACCAGTCGATGATGTAAGCGGCCAAGCGGGAGATGTTGTTGACGCTGCCGGTTCCCAGCTTGATACCGGCGCGAAACGATTTCGTGTTTTTCATAGACAGTTCCTTTCCGCTGCTTTTCGCAGCTGTGTTCACTCAGACGTCCCCTTTGCATCCATCTGCGGGGCAGCCTTGTTTAAGAGATATTCTTATGGGACATGCGCATGTATTGGCAGTAATGATACCGCGCTCATCACATGTGCGCACTCCCTCATTCGATGATCTTTGCGAGAAAGTCCTCATAGCTCTGCGACTCCAGCAAAGACGCAAAGTGATTCGCATCGTTAATCATGTTGCTCAGCCATGAGAAAAACATCTTTAAAATATCGCTTTGCCCTTCATCGGTAGCTAGCAGCATTACCATCTTTACCGAAAACTCGCCCCAGAGGATCGGTTTCTTCAAGAAAGCGACCGAGATGGCCGGCTGATAGCTCCCTACGCTGAGGGAGTGAGGGATGGCAAAGGAATAGACGAAGCTGGTTGCGGCGATCTTCTCCCGCTCCAGCACCGATTCCTTGAAATCCGCTCCGCAATAGCCCAGCTTCTGCAAGTGATCGCACATATAACAGATCGCTTCTTCGGGCGTCTTTACATCCAACCCATAGTGAAAGGTGTCCTTGGTGATGAGACCGACCAGCGTATCCTCAAAATCACGGCGAAAACGTTTCTTATCCAGCACGTTGAGCGTCTGAAAGATCTTGCTTTCATCCTCGGTGTTGAGAAACAGTGAGATCTGTATCGTCGGAATATCCAGATTGTGCATCAGCTGCAGCGTGGTTAAAATGAGATCCGGCTTCAGCTCCTGAATGCTCTTCTCCTCAAAGAAACCGACGCATTCGATAATATCCATACGCTCTGAAAACAGATTCTCGATCTTTTTCAGACACATCGTCGACAACGCCTGATCGATCGGATAGATCATCACCGCCCGATACTTGCTGTAAATATGACTGCGTTCATAAGCGGCACCCAGATGCAGTGCCAAAAAGCCCAGCTCGTTTTCCGAGATCGCCATCGCCAAGCGTTCCTCCAGCAGTCCGCCAACGCTGATCGCCAGCTCAAACACCAGTGGGTATTTACGCTTTAATTCCTGCAAATAGATGTTAGAGACTGAAATGTTTTTATTGCGCCGCTCCACTAGGCCTTGCAAATGCAGCGCCAATCCGCTGCGCAGATCGCCGTCCTTAGAGAAATCGATGTCAAAGTTATCTGCGATGCGCTTGATGATCTCATTCACCAGCTGATCACAGTTGACGACGCCCACCCTCGTGGACAACAGATCGTTTTGCAGGGTTGCCGCCCGTTTCCCCATCAGCTGCAATGCCAGCAGCACGACCTCATCCTCTACGATCTCGATGCGCACATGACGGGCTATCCGCTGTAAAAATTCCTGTATGATCCGATATTCCTTACGTTCCTTCAGCGCCGGCGCCGTCCGCGAGGTCTCGATATAATTGCGGCGCAACATCCGTTCTAGGGCAATACCGACATGAATCATCAGCATCGGCATCGCCATCTCCCGCACATGATAGTTATACTTATCCAGAATTTCCTCCAGTTCTTCCTTGACCTTGAGCAGATCAAAATCCTGAAACATGCTGGAGAGCTTGTTAAGATTTAAAAAGTTGCCCTGCGTCTCCTTGGAGAGCAGATCTTTATATAAGCGCCGTTTGCTTTGTTCACTGCCCTCTAAGCGGATATGGTTGCGGGAGCGCACCAAGGAGAGATCCTCATAAGGACTCAGCATCTTTTTGATGCGCTTGATGTCGTTATCGATGGAGTAACCGCTGATAAACACCTGATCCTGTAAATCGAGCAGGTTGATCTCATGCCTTTCAAACAGCAGCTCCTGTATGATATAGACACAGCGTTCCTGCGGCGTCTGCGGAATGACACAGCTTAATTCGATCGGCAGCGTCGCCAACACTTCCGGATTGATGCGATAGCCGCTGCGCAGGTTCGACTCGATCAGCGTCTGATCGTAAAAGCGGTTGATGGCGTCGATATCACTGCGGATGGTTCGGTCTGAAACATTCATCAGCCGTGAAATCTCTTTGCCGGTAATCCACTTCTTGGAATCATCCAGCAGCATGATGATCTTTTCCTGTCGTTTATTCAGCATAGACGACCTCCTTAAACTCCTTTTTTATTTTACATGATTTCCCCGTCCGCTTTTCTGCAATCTTTTCCTAATATTAGGAAATCCTCTCCCTTTTTTTATTTCCTAGCAACAGGAAAAAATCTTCTCTCCCCTTTTTGAAAATCTCACTATAATGGTATAGCGTATAAGGGGTATAGGTGATGGCTATGACCAAAAAAATCAAAGATCTGCAAAAGGTGCGTTCGATTCGTTTTATCATCTCGGTTTTGATGACGATTGCAAGCTCGCTGTTACAGGTGTATGTCATTCAGGTGTTCATGAATCCCTGCAATTTGCTCTCCAGCGGCTTCACGGGTGTGGCGATCCTGCTCAACCGTATCAGCAATCTGGTAGGCATGGATGTTTCCACCTCACTGTTAATTCTGGTGCTCAACGTTCCGGCAGCGCTGTTGTGCTACAAGAGCGTATCGCATCGTTTTACACTGTTGAGCTGCATGCAGTTTGGGCTGACGTCGTTCTTTTTGAGCGTTCTTTCCTTTGAGCCGTTCTTTGAGGATCTCATGCTGAATGTGCTCTTTGGCGGCTTCCTGTATGGAATGGGCATCGTGCTGGCGCTGAAAGCGGATGGCTCGACAGGCGGAACGGATTTCATCGCGCTGTATGTATCGGATAAGATTCACAAGAGTATCTGGGACTATGTGTTCATCTTCAACACGTGCATGCTGATCATCTTCGGCGCGCTGTTTGGCTGGGTGTACGCAGGCTATTCTATCATCTTTCAGTTTATCTCCACAAGGACGATCTCCAGCTTTTATCATCGCTATTCACAGGTGACCGTCGAAATCACCACCGATGATCCGGAGACGGTGAGCGAGGTATTTATCAATAATTTTCGCCATGGGATGAGTGTTATCAGCGCTTATGGAGCTTACAGCAAAAAGCATTATTACATCTGCAAGAGCGTCGTCAGCAGCTATGAGGTGCGCGATGTGGTGGATTGTGTACGCAGTGCCGTACCGGATGTGCTGATCAACACATATAAAACCAATAACTTTTACGGCAAATTCTATCAAAAGCCGATCGAGTAGGAAGCGGCGGCTTGTTTTGCCTGATCCGCTTCTCATTTTTGATGGAACCCTGCGCTTGGAAAGCAAGTGCGCACAGCTGTGCAAAGTGTTTGCATGCGATAAACTGACGCTTGTCTCTCATCGAAAATCAGGGTAGAATAGAAGCATTGTGCACGCAGGTGCTTAGGAAAGGATGATCCCATGCTGAAACCGTCTCAGTACAAGGAATTTGCGACAATTACCTTCGGCGTACTGCTCGTATCCATCGCCGTCTATTTCTTCATGATCCCCAGCGGTATCGTTGTCGGGAGCGTGTCGGGTTTGGCGATCGTATTCGCAGAGCTGACGCCGTTATCGGTATCGGTGCTCACCTTTTTGTTAAACGGGGTGCTGTTAATCGTCGGTTTTCTGTTCATCGGCAAGGAGTTTGGCGCCAAGACAGTGTACACCTCCCTGCTGATGCCGCTGTATTTGTGGGTGTTTGAACAGCTAATCCCGCTGAGTGAGTCGCTTACGGGAAACAATGTATATGACTTAGTGACTTATACGCTGCTGATCGCCTTTGGACAGGCACTGCTCTTTCATGTGAACGCCTCCAGCGGCGGGCTGGATGTGGTCGCTAAAATTCTCAACAAGTACACGCACCTGGACCTTGGCAAAGCGGTGATGTTCGCCGGGATGGTCACGGCAACGAGCTCGATTCTCGTCTATGACATCGGCATCCTGATCGTCAGTCTGTTAGGAACGTATGCCAACGGCGTTGCGGTGGACTATTTCATCAACGGATTTCATCACAAGAAACGCATCTGCATCATTTCCGATGATTACCAACGGATTCAGGAGCACATCCTCACCGCCTTGCAGCGCGGGGTAACGCTGTATCAGGCGCAGGGCGGGTATGACCGCGAACAGCGCACGGAGCTGGTGACGATTTTGGATACCGGTGAATATAAGCAGCTGCTGGCATGGCTGAGAGAGATGGAGATCCCCGCATTTGTAACGGTCTACACAGTCAACGAGGTCATCGGCACCTGGAATCCGGATACCCGCAAAAGAAAAAGACTGCCGGCGGCAGAAAAAAACAGATAGCGGCTATTAAGCACGCAAGGCTGCCCGCAAATCGGCGAGGCGGTCTTTTTTTATCAGCGATCGCTTTCAGAAACCCGCTTGCGCACCAATGGTTTCCCTATGTGCGTATAAAGAAAAACAGTGCTCCCTGTCCTGAATGTTTTGTGAAAGGGTACCCGCCTGATATTTGAAAGGCGTAACAAAAGTACCTACACGTTAATTGAAATTACCGTGTTTTTGTCTTTTATATAGTTGCGCATTTCTGTGATTTTCCATCGATTGGCATTCCTTAGGAGAATATCGAAACTCCTATTGGAATAAAATAGTTTTAATATAGTGTTATTTATTGTATAATTTCAATAAAGACCACCGTACAGGCGGTTTTCAAAAAATCATTGTGAAGACATAACTACAATCAAAGGAGACCACTTATGAAAAAAATCTGTCAGCTGCTGTTTCCCCCATTTCTTATTGCACTGCTCTTTTGGATAATGCTGGGACTGCTCTTTCGTGAACGCGCAGATGCGCTGTGGCAGTTATTAGGCGCATGTTTCATCCTTATCAACATCGTGTTGTTTTTATACATCGTCTGCACCGATAAAACAACACCGGCGAAAAAGTGACACGGTGAGCGAAAACGCGTAAGTTTCCTCTGAGCCATCATGAGGATTGCCCCCTTTATAAGGGAAAAGGCAATCCTTTTTCATCATCTGTCATTTTACATTGTGTGCACTTGCACATGCGATAGCTTTGTGACTCACTCATGCCCTAACCCTGCGCTTCCCTGATGATTCTCGATAAGACCTCTGCCGATTGTCTCAAAGTATTTCACGCTGACGCTCGTAAGTCACTTCCAAAAGAGCGCCGACACTGCGCATCCCTTTCAGACGCAGGGCATGCGGCGGGTGGGAGCAGGGAAACAAAGGAATACCCGTTCCCAACAGCACCGGCAGGATGGAAAGGATATAACAATCGATCAAATCCTCCTTAAGCAGCTCTTGGACAAGCGCTGCGCCCCCGCAAATCCAGATGTCCTTCCCCGCTTTTTCTTTCAGCTCGCGAATGAGCTCCCCTGTCGGCTGTGATGTGAAAATGATCTTCTGATTACAAGGCAAGGGACGATGAGTGCATACATAGGTTATTAACGTATCATAGATCCAACGCTGGGGCGAACATTCGCTGACGATCTGATCATAGGTATTCCTGCCCATCACCACCGTATCCACCCGTTTCATCAGCGCCTGATAGCTGTCCATCGATTCGACGTTCTCCTCTGCCGCTTCCAGCCAACCGATACCGCCTGCCTGATCGGCAATGAAGCCATCTAAGCTCATCGCTATATAAAGAATTGTTTTTCGCATTGTTTCCTCCTTTTTCATCATCGCCTGCTAAGCGTTACAGACTTTGATCCTGCTTGCGATTTCATCCCCGATCGCCAAGCGATGATTTTGAAAGCGAATGATCACGCCGTGCAGACAGCGCGAAACGACGTGTACGGTGCAGCCCTCTGCAATCTGATAGCGCTGCATCCATGCCGATACCTCCGGCGTCGTCAGCATCCATTGAATCGTATAGCTCGCGTCTGCGCGCACATCGGATAATGCCTGCATGCAATCACTCCTTTCCTCTATTGTAGAAAGCGCTTGCATGGTTAGTCAATGACAAGTTTTACTTACGCCCGCTGTTTTCCAAACACCCTCCCTGCTTAGCATTTGCCGATGTTTCCATATGATGCATGTTATCCGCTGCGATTCTCTAAAATAACAAAGCGCATCGCATTGCAAAGGTTTCACGGCGATCATCCGCACCCTTTTCCCCGCTGACACAATGGAAACCGAAACCCTTGGCACGTAATCAGTGTAATTTCACATCCATGTTGCTCAACAGAGTGGAGCCATCGATTCCTATTTCTATAAGCAGTACAAATAAAAACACAGCAGATTCTGCTTTCTCACAAAACCTGCTGTGCCAATCTATCACCTTTGGATGATCCCATCGCTTATGCGAAGATATCGCTGAGATCGCTGAAATAATATGCGGTCAGATCAATATCGGTAACAACGCCGTCTTCAATCGACAATATCAGCTCTTTGGAATTGATGCCGTCATTTACCTCATAATGCCAGTCATCATAGTAGTCCTCATCACTGATCTCATTGGGATCGCCATACGCCTCCAATACCTCCGCTGTGCTCGATCCGGCGCGAATACCGCCCTCCAGCACGATATCCTGACTTTTGATATACGGGCCGTAGAAGCTATATACGGTCGCTTTCTCTAAGCTGATCGTATCCGCCGTGGTATTTTCAAGAGCCAGTGAAAACATATCGTCCCCTCTGGCTGCCGATATGAAATTATAATCTCCCGCTTCCAATGTCTGGTCAGCGGTATCGATGGTCAAACCGGCATCGATCAGATCCTGTACGGTACATTCGCCGATCGTTACCGTATGATCGCCGATGGTCAGTTTCATCGACTCCCACACGTGTGTCTGTTCCTTGCCGCTTTGTACGCCCAGCACTTCCTGTGGTATCTTAATCTCGTCAATATCGTTAAAGCTATTGTAAGTAAAGATGAACTGAATATCATCCATCGTCACTTCCATCCCCTCCGGAAGCTCGCTGGTGCTCATCGCCAGGCGAAACAGATCTTCTAAACCGCCCAGCGTAATTTCCGCTCTTACATAACGATTGGTCTCTTTATCGATATTCAGCGCGCACTCCAGCGTAATATCCTCGCCAAAGGTATTGATCAGCGCCTCACTGGAGCTGTCGATCTCCGTATCGGCTAATGCCATCAAATCCTCGATCCCCGCCTGAAACTCAATCCGCCAGGTGTCGACATCGCCGATCTTTTCCGACCCGGTGACCGCCGGTTCTAAATCCTTTACGACGTCATAATCGAACATTTCCATCGCATCCTGCGCTGTTCCGGCATCCAGATCATTCTCGGCATTCGTCGTCCAGCCATCGCCCTCATTGAAGTATTCCACCGTTTTTCCATCCTGCTCAAACTGATAGGATTCCGTGACGCTCGTCTCTGTTTGTCCCAGTGTGCTGACAGTGATTTCCGCTTTGCTGTGTACGGTTTTCGGGTCGTTGATCACCTCGATGGAGGCTTCTCCGTTCATGCCCATGTTGATCGTGCTCTCGCCATCGCCGATGCCCATATTGAATTCCATGGTCATCTGCGCCGCATAAGACTCCAGCTTCTGCATCTCCTCACCGGCCGCTTCCATCAGCGTCAGCGGATCCGGCGTCTGCGAGCATCCGCTTGCCGGCAGCAGCGCAAAGCACAGGCCAAGCGCTAACAGCGCCTTTGTTCCTCGTCTTGCTTTCATTCTCTCCCTGTCCTTTCTCTTTCCCATCCTCTGTGAATCCTTACATCCACAGCATCCTTGCCTCTATTATACCATAGCGGCGAGTGGGAAAGATAGAAAAACAATGATTCCGTTTATTTTGTATGTGATGCGGCTCACTTGTCTGACGGGCATCTTTACATCGGCTGTCATTCTTCTTTGCTTATGAGTGCTCCTCCAGCGTTTGTGCGATATGCTTGGCGACGCTGTAATCCTGATAAGGGCCGATGATCTCCTTTGCCACAGCTAACGCACGCTCCTGTGCCGTGCAGGGCGCATAAGAATGTGCAAACATCGACAGCATCTCCAGATCATTGCCGCCATCGCCATAGACGGCGATCTCCTGCTCTGCAACGCCCAGCTGTTTCGCTAGCCACGCCACCGCGCTGCCCTTGTTGACGCCGCTTTTGGTAATCTCAAATAAGGCGCTGTTGCTTGGCGCGTTGACAAGCTCTTGTGCATGCGCCTGTAAGTAAGCACGCAGTTTCTGCGCATCCTCTTGCATTTCAACCCGACAGTTGATCTTGCAGATATCGTGGCGTAAAATCTCCTCCATACTCTGTGAAAAAAGCATGTGTCCCTCCACATCCTGCAAAAAATGGTTGATCCAACGCGCGCCGTCCGGCATGCGCTTGCTGCGCTCTACCATCGACGATATAAACTGCTCTTTCTCCTGACGCACATACGCGTGCGTCGGTGTCAGACATTCCAGCTGCACTTGCGGAAATGCTTCCAGCAGGGCACGCACCACCCGGTGATCAATGCGCTCATAGTGAATGATCTCTCGCTTTGGATTGAGGATCAGCGATCCGTTCATGCAGATCACATACATCTGTTCGTTCATTTCTCCAAAATCGATCATCGACGTGCTCCGTCCGGTTGCGACCGTAAAAAAACGACCGCTTTCAATCACACGCCGAATGACTTCCTCAATCAAAGCGTCTGACTCATGCTGCGCATTCAGCAGCGTTCCATCCAAATCACAGGCAAATAGCCGAATCATCTTCATTCCCTCCCTTCGGCATGTGAAGTGCGCCGGCTCTTGCGCAGGCTGTATCAGCCCACATGCCATTTGCGTTTATTATAGCATGATTCATTTTTGCTTTAAATCGCTTTTTCCGGCGTTTCATTCCCTCGTAACCGCCGCGTGTTTTTGGCAAATGATGGAAGGCAGCGGCACAGCTGCCGCGGTTTTGTTAAAAATGGCGGCTTCGATCAAGTGAGTGCCTAGATGACTTTTTACGCTGCTAACAACACCCGCCGCCACGCTTATGGGATATGCAAATCATCCAAATAAAAAGGCCGAACAGCCAAAGTGATTGTTGATCACTTCACTGCTGCGGCCTGATCGCCATTTTTATCTGTAATCGTCACGGTTCCGCTTGTTCATCTTCAACTTTTTGTTCATCATCGTTACAGCGGTGCTTTTGCTTCTTCAGCCGGTTTTGGCATCGGCTCCCTCTCTTCAATGATGACATCCTGAATCCGATGGTTCTGCACGCCGATCACATGCAGGATATAATTCCCGCATGTCAGATCAAAGCGGGCGCCGTCCTTGGGAATGCTGCCTAAGAGATACAGCACCAAACCGCCCAGCGTATCATAAGCGTCATTCTCCGCTATCGGCAACGCAACCTCTTTCAGCAGATCCTCGATGTCGATATTGCCGCTCGCTTTCCATTTATGGGCGCCGATACGCATCAGCTCCGCCATCTCCTGCGGGTCATATTCGTCATAGATGTTTCCGACGATCTCCTCCAGCAAATCCTCCATGGTTACGATTCCGCTCACTTCGCCAAACTCGTTGATGACGATGGCAAAGCGCAGCTTGCGGCTCTGCATATCTTTAAACAGCACATCGGCCGTCAGATGCTCCGGTACGAAGTAAGGATCACGCAGCAGAGGGCGCAGATCAAAAGGCGCCTCCTCTTGTGCGCGAATCAGAAAATCCTTGGAATGCAGCACGCCGACGACATCATCGAAATCTTTATCATACACCGGCATGCGGGAAACACCCTTTTCTCTGATCAGCTGTAAGAGCTCCTCTTTTGATGTGCGCAGGGAAACCGCAACGACCTCGCCGGCACGCACCATGACGTCCTTGACCGGCGTATCGTCAAACTCAAAAACATTGGTGATCCACTCTTTTTCATCCTCATCGAGTACGCCGCGCTTCTCACCGAGATCCACCATCATGCGGATTTCTTCCTCGCTCACCGAATCCTCCTGCGCCTCGGTTTTCAAATGCAGCAGGCGCAGGATCGCATTGGTGGAGAGGGAGAGCAGCGAGATGATCGGCTTCATGACAAAGGCGACCGCACGCACGACATTGCAGGAGAGCTTAGCGACCTCATAAGGCTTCTGCATCGCGATCCGCTTAGGCACCAATTCACCGAATACCAGCGTAAAGTAAGAAAGGATGATCGTGATGACGATCAGCGACAGCGTATCCAATACGAATAAGGGCAGCGCAGTAAAGCCCAGATCGCTCCACACCCAGTTCGTCAGCAGATCGGAAAAGCTGTCTGCGGCAAACGCACTGCCTAAAAAACCGGCCAGCGTAATACCGATCTGGATGGTAGATAAAAACCCGGAGGGTTCTTCCACCAGCCGCAAAAGCTTCTTTGCCGTCTTATCTCCTGTTTCCACTTGTTTTTCCAATTTTGTTCCATTTAAAGATATTACCGCAATCTCAGTCGCTGCAAAGAAGGCATTGATCAAAATCAGCACCACTTGCAGCAAAAGTTGTCGGGGAATCGAGTCCACTATTCATCACTCCTCTTTTTATTCTGAACTCAATCATCATACGTCCCTGTGCACGTTAAGTCAAAACATCACCGTGCGCCGGGAGTTATTGATAGATGTACTGTATCATAAACCGTCTTTGCCGTCAAATAGATGGTTTTTTCATCCCTCATCGTTCAGATGACCCTCCGCACCCTTATCCGCATCGACATAAACATCAATCGTGACAGCAGAACCGCCATCAAAGCCGGCAGGATACAGATGACAAGAAAAGGACATTGTCCCACTTTTGCACTGCCTTCCCAGACATAAAAACACCTCCAAAGCAACAGATTTTATATTTCATCTGTCTGCTTTAGAGGTATCCTTTCATTAGAAGATTCGATGCATTTTCCCTTGATGCGCTTATTTATTATAGCCGCACAATGAGCGATGATGGATGATTGCGGAACACACCTGGCGCAATCGCTAAGGCTGACGGCGCAAAGGGATGGAGATGAGCAAAGCGGCGATGGCGATGAGCAGCAGGATGAGGCTGAGATAGGGCAATGCATTCGTCGTGGCAATCATCATAGCGGACAACCATGACGAATCTGTCAGCATCGCAAACAAGCGGAGCGCTAACCAGATGCCGCCGCTGAGCAATCCGCTGATCAAAGCGCTGACTGCGAGAAATTGCAGTCCTTTTTTTACCCCGCGCATGAAGAAAAACACTGAGGTGACAGCCATTGCCGTCAATGCCCCATAATGCAGCACATCGCTGCGCAGCCATTGCAGCAAGTGCAGAGCTGACAGCGAAACAGGGTCCATCTCATTTCGCAGCTGATCTAATGCCTGCTCGTACACCTGTGAGAAATTCACTTGATCCAGCGCCGCGTCAAGAGCCTCTGTCAGCTGTTTCTTGTTCACAAAGCTCTGTGCGGGGAGCGTCAGCTGATCGATCTGTTCCTCAATCGCTGTACGCAAGGTTTCCTCCAATACGTTCGCCGAGTTATTCCCTTCGACAATATCGTCTAGGAATATGTCAAAATAGGTTTCCATCTGTTGGGAGAACGCCTCGCTCTCTAAAACGGTTTCCACCACTGTCCCCACCTGTTCTCCCAGCATACCGCTTTGCGGCAGCTGTTCGCTGAGGGCGCTGCTGATGCGCTCTTTCATCTCCTCCTGTTCATTGAACAGCTCGCCCAACGCAGCATCGGCGAGACTGCGCCCGATCAACGACGCGCTGAATACCATCGCGGCAAAGACGAATATCACCGCACATAGTATTGTGAATATCTTTTTCATTACACCCGCCCCTTTCTTTTTCCCATTGTATCACAGTTTCCTTTTCTTTTTGTCAATATGTCAGATTTGAAAGTTTCCCTTCCTTTGCTCCTTTCTCTGCCACATGACAGCCTAGGCTTTGCCCTGTCCGTTTCCTACCCAACACTGAATCATTCAGCGCCGCGCCCTTTTCAAAAGGCTCTTGACACAAACTAAAAAAGTAATGACAGAGGGCAGCCACGGGAAATGGAGAAGCCTGCCGAAAGTTCTTTCCCCCTGCCGATAAAAAGGGAACTATGCGATAAAAGGAATTGAAAAGGATCACAATTTTCCTTTTATAAACACCTGTCTTTGATCATTATAAAATAAAAAATGACGCAATCTGAAATCAACGGGTGGGGTCCTTATCAGGGGATGCATCATTTTATTTGTTTTTACTAATCATTGGTAGTAGGGCACTCGGTAATCATTGCCAAAGTTATTTATAAATCTCTCTGCGATGCCCAATGCTGATAACTAAAATGATTAACCGATGATCAATGATTTCACATATAATGCGATAATTGCCGATACGATAGCGGATAAATCCGGCCTTGTCTCCTTTTAATTCTTTATAGTTTGGTACTCTATAAGGATCTGCACACTCGACAAGATTTTTGCCAATCCACATATATATCTTTTTTCTTGTATGCGCGTCCATCTTTTCCAGTTGTTTGAGAGCTCTTTTTGTATAACGAACTTGATACATTATGAAATACCTAATTTTTTTCCTACTTCCTCATGCGAGTAAGACACGGCATCGTGAATATATTCATCATGTGCTTCCTCTGCCAATTTTATATCATACATATCTTCCAGTTTTTCGTTGATGATCTTGCGCACATAATCTGAAACGCTGACGCCCTCAAATTCAGCAGCTTCTTTTAGTTCTTTTTCGACCTGTGGGTTCAATCGAATAGACAACATTCCTATCACCTCTACTCATATTGTATGACAAATGTAATACAGTGTCAATGCTTCGTATCTCAGCAATGTCGGTAAAATGAGAGAGCAATTACCACATGGTCGGATTCCTATTGAAACTGATCTTCATTTGGTTTTACATGATTTAGATCATGATTGAAGAAATATGTGAACAAGGCAAAACAGATGACGAATGCCGCTTTTCTTTTTATATAGTATCTCTTGATTTATGATCTTACATTTTTGTCTGTTGGTCCTATATTAGATAATTTCTTTTCCATACTTCTTTTCATGCTTCGAAAAAGAAGTATGGTGCGAACTGCTAAAGCAACCTTCTGCCAAAATTTCTTTCTCCCTGCCGATAAAAAGGGAACTGCACAGCAAGAGAAATCGAAAAGTATCGCGCAGACTTCCCCTTTTATGGTATAATGCCATCATGTCAAATTTCAAACAAAGAATATTGGTTTATTTTGCGGTGATTTCATCAGGAACACTGCTTCTATCAAATCTGACGGCAGCAATGCCTTGGAACCTGTTTGGACTTCGTGTAGATAACGGCATCCTCTTGTTTCCGCTCCTGTATATGATCCTTGATTTGAGCGTGGAATATTATGGCAGGCGGATTGCCAAGCATGTCATTTGGGCGACTTTGTCGGTCAATGTACTTGTTGCCGCATGCATGCTTTTCCTCGCTTTGCCTTTGAAGCAGGGAGAGACATTAGCGGATGTCTTTTCAACAGCGCCGGGCTTCCCCCTGCGTATGTCATTCGCCGTATGGATTGCTTATCTAAGTGCCGGCTTTGCCAACAACACCCTGTTTGCCCGCATGCGCAGCGGACACGGATGTTTTCAGCGCAGTTTGTGTGCAAGAGCGATGGCTTCTTCCTGCATCGCCCATATCCTCGCCGTCCTCAGTTTTGAAGTGATCGCTTTTTTCGGCAGCTTCACTTTCGCACAGTTCATCGCGCAGACAGCTTTCCTCTATCTGTTAGGGATAGCCTTGGCAGGGATGCTTTCCTTATTGCAGGGATGGATCGACAAGCGTTTCCATCAACGGCTGTGTGAATATCAAAACAACAATCAATTCAGCTTTGAGGTCGTACAGCGCATCCCGGGCAAGCTTGGACGGGCGGGCATCATCCACACGCCGCATGGCGACATCCAGACGCCGGCGTTTATGACGGTGGGCACGCGCGGAGAGGTACGCTATCTGTCCATGGAGGATCTGCAATCCATCCATGCACAGGCAATGCTGAGCAACGGCTATCATCTGCGCAATATTTCCCGGGAAATCGCCGATCGGGGCGGTTTGGCAAAGTGGTCGGGATGGGAAGGCCCGACGCTGACAGATTCCGGCGGCTTTCAGGTGATGTCGCTGGGATCAGGCTGCGGCAAGGTCGTCAGCATGGAAAAGGAGCGCAATATCACAAATGCCGCACCAAAAGACCGTCTGGCGCATGTCAGTGAAAAGGGTGTGCATTTCCACGACCCTTTTACCGATCAGGATGACTTTATCGGACCGAAAGAGTCCATGGAGATTCAATGCCGCATCGGTGCGGACATCCACATGGCTTATGATGAGCTGACCTCACTGGCAGACAGCTATGAATACAATCAGGAAGCGCTGAAACGGACGGAACGCTGGGCAAAGCGCAGTCTGCGGGTACATAAAAAGCACTGTGACGACCTCGGTTATCATCAGGCGCTCTATGGTGTGCTGCAAGGCGGACGCTGGGAAGATCTGCGGCGATCCACGGCGAAAAAACTCGCACGGATGGACTTCGACGGATATGGGTTAGGCGGCGCGTTTTTAAAGGAAAGCTTGGGCGAGATCCTGCGCTGGTGCTGTGAGGAGCTGCCGCAGGACAAACCGCGGCACTTGCTGGGGCTTTCGCATCCGGACGATATTTTGCTGGGGACGGAAATGGGAGCGGACACCTTCGATTGCGTCGCTCCGACAAGAGAAGCGCGGCATGGACGCATTTACACCCGTCACGGCAACATTGCGATTAAAAAGTTTGCGGACAGCGAGGCGCTCATCGAGGAAGACTGCGATTGTCCGACCTGTCGCGGCGGTTGGACGCGCGGACAGCTGCGCGCATTGCTGAAATCGCCGGACCCGAAAAAACGCGAGCAGTATTTCAACCTTGCTTCGATGCACAACTTGCGTTTTATCATCCGTCTGACCGAAGAGGCGCGTGCGGCGATCTTAGCGGGCACCTTTGAGGAATACAAGGAGAACTTCCTTAAGGATTACTATCACAAAGAGGCGGGGGAAACATCAGATACACCGCAGAAATGATAGATGCTTACACCTATGCGATGGACGTTGAACACAGGCAGCAAAGCGACAAACACAGAGTGCTCTCGAAAACCACAGAGAGCACTCTTTTTGTATTTCGCCGTTTTTACATCTCAACCCGTAATATCCGCTTGAGAGAAGCTGTATGTAGCGGCGTTAATCGATAATACCGTCTTTGCAGACTGTCCATCTTTCCGCTCTTTTGTATGCTTATCAAAAGCAAGGAAATCAAACGGCGATCTAAAAAGCATTTGAAAGGACGGCGCATGCCGTCCTCCTGTATTTGATGGATAACTGCATTCTCAAGCAACGCTGACGATTTCCTCATCCTGCGCTTTCCCCATCTGTTGAATGTGCTTGCAAGCTCGTTATCATTCAAAGATTATAGCTTCATCCCCAGCTCATAGGCGGCGCGAACCGCTTCTAATGCCTGTGCCGGTGCGCTCGCATCGCCGATGCAATACAGCTCGGCAAGCCCCTTGAGCGAAGACATCAGCTCCGCCTGTGAATGAACGCCGGTTGCATAGATGATATGCGTAAAGCCGGACAGCTGCTGGGAAGCGCCATAGCGCTCCACCTCGATCGTATGCTCGCTGACATTCTTTACCAGCGTATTGGTGAGCAGCTTCACACCGCTTTGGGCTAAGCGTTTCATCGTCGGCACCAGATTGTTCGGCACCATGCCCGCACCGATGCTTTCTCCCATCTCGATGATCGTCGCCATCAATGGACCGCGGGCATTCGCCATCAGATATTCCGCCGTCTCGACGCCGACCATACCACCGCCGATGATCGCGACATTTCCACCCGGAATCGACACCTTTTCAGCCAATACGTCATGCGCCGTGATGCTGCCCTCCTGTGCAAACGGCGGCAGCTGCGGCGACGCTCCGGTTGCGACGATCACGACGTCCGGTCGTTCCTTTTCCACCAATGCCGCATCCGCCTCACACTGCATCCGCATGTCGATCGGATACTGTGCGCATTGATGCTGCAAATATACCATCCATTTGGACAGCTCCTGCTTAAACGGCGCACGGCATGCCAAACGCATCTGTCCGCCAAGCTCTGCCTCTTTTTCCGCCAGCGTCACCTGATGCCCGCGCTTAGCGCATACGTAGGCAGCGGCTAAACCGCCGATACCGCCGCCGATCACCAGTACCTTCTTTGGCTGCTGCGCCTTTGTCCATACCAGCTCGCGCTCTCGTCCTGCCCGCGGATTGATGACACAGGTTGCCGGGCGGCGCTTGGTCTGCTCGCCGACACAGCCGATGCCACAGCCCGTACACGGAGCGATCTCCTCATAGCATCCGTTCATCGCTTTATTGACAAACGCCTCATCCGCCAACAAAGCACGGCCGATGACCAGGCCGTCTGCTTCGCCGCGTTCCACGACCTCGCCCATCAGCTCGCCGTCCGCAATTTTGCCAACCGTAATCACCGGTACATGCGCCGCTTTCTTGATTTCCCGCGCTTCCGTAAGATTGGTAAACTCGCGTTCGCCATGACATGGAATGATTTTATTGCAGCGCTCATACTGAGTGCCGCCGCTGACCTCAAAGCAGTCGATGCCATGCGCCTCTAAATGCGGAATGAGCCGTTTCATATCTTCCAGCGTATTGCCCTGCGGATCTCGTTCACTGCCTGACATGCGCAGGATGATCGGGAAATCTTTGCCACAGGCTTCCTTAATCGCGTCGATCACTTCAAAGAGCAGACGGGCGCGGTTCATCAAAGAGCCGCCGTATTCGTCTAAACGCTTGTTGCGCAGCGGAGACAGGAAAGAGCCTAACAGCATATACGCATGTGCGCAGTGAAGTTCGATTCCGTCAAATCCTGCCGCTTTTGCCTGCTTCGCCGCATTTGCATACTGAGCGACGATGCCCGGAAGCTCTTCCTTTTTCAGCGCTCTTGTCTTTTGCGCCATCGAATTCAGATAGACGCTTGGCGCCATTGGCGCAACACCGAAAAAGGAGCTGATGCTTTCCGGACCCGGATGGGTGATCTGGGGAATGATGCGACAGCCTTCCGCGTGTATTTTATCGGTAAACGCCCGATAACGCGCAATGCTTTGTTCATCACGGAAACACAGCGTGTTGCCCAAATACGGCACATTGGGATCAACGCTGGTCGCATCCATGATGATGCAGCCGACACCGCCCTTTGCCCGCGCTAACCAAAACGCCTCCATCGTATCGTTTACACAGCCGTCCTGACTTTCATACCCTAACGACATCGGAGCCATAAAGGTACGGTTTTTTAGCTGCATACTGCCGATCTGCCACGGTTCGTACAATTTCATATCTTACACCTCCCTTGCGGCATAATAGCCTTCTTCAATCGCATTTAACGCTCTGCGCGCCGCTTTGGCATCGCCGATGATCTGATAAGGAATTGCCAGGCGATCACAGACAGCGCATAAATCGCTGCTGTCTAACGGCTTGGAGCCGACGGCATAGACGACATGATCACAGGCGATCACCTCGCCGTTTTCCAAGACGACGCCCTCTTCGCACAGGTCGGTAATCTTGCAGTTTTTCCTGAGCTCCACCTGAAGCTGCTGCATCTTCATCATGACCGCAATCTGACGCAGCGATCCTAAATCAGCGCCGATCTGATCCTTCATCTCTGCCACGCTCACCTGGCAGCCCTGTGTCGCAAGATAATCTGCCGCTTCCAAGCCAACCAAGCCGCCGCCGATCACCACGACCTTGCCCGTCAGCTTTTCCTGTCCCATCAGGACATCGTTTGCCAATACGTGATGCTTGTCATCCTCATGCGCAAACGACAGTACGATCGGCTTTGCGCCGATGGCAATGATCACCGCATCCGGCTTTTCTGCCGCGATCATCTCCGCGCTGACCTTTGTCTGTAAACGCACCTCACACATGCGCTGTATTTGCTCGCCCATCTCGATGGCGGCATCGCTCATCTCCTGCTTGCCCGGTGCTTTTCCGGCGATGATGAACTGACCACCCAGATGATCGGACGCTTCAAAGAGAATCGGCCGATGCCCGCGCTCACTCAGGATGCGCGCCGCTTCCATTCCTCCGACACCGCCGCCGATGATCCATACCGTTTTCGGGGTTTCTGCCTTTTCGATGAAGTGCTCTCCCTCATGACCGACGCACGGATTGCGCATGCAGGTGATAAACGGGCGGTTGACCACATCGGTAAAGCCGTCATAACAGCCTTGGTTGCAGCCGACACAATGGGTAATATCGCAGATGCGCCCTGCTTTTGCCTTATTGACAAACTGCGGATCGGCCAGCTGTGCGCGTCCCATGACGACCATATCCACCTTGTCCTGCGCCAACAGCGATTCCGCAAAATCCGCATGGTTAATGCGTCCGACGCCGATCGTCAGCATATTCGTCTCCTTGCGGATACGCGCCGCATTTTCAATATTGAAGCCATGCGGCAGATCGATCGGAGGAACCTCATAAATCGTCGCAGCCGTCAAAATATTGCCGCGGGAGACATCCAGCACGTCGACTCCGTGCGCTTTAGCCAGCTTGCAAAATTCGATGACCTCCTCGATGGTCAAACCGTTTTCCAAAAAGTCATCCTGTGCGTCAATGCGGATGAACAGCGGCATCTCCTGAGGCATATTCGCACGCAGCTCATCGATCACCGCCAACGGGAAACGACAGCGGTTTTCAAAGCTGCCGCCATACTCGTCCTGGCGATGATTCAAGCCTCCGCTCAAAAAGGAATGCGGCAGATAATTGTGCGCCAGATGAAATTCAATGCAGTCATAGCCGGCTGTAACCGCTCGTTTCGCAGCAGCGCCGTAGCATGCGATCACCTCGGCGATCTGTTCCTTGCTGATCTGAGGAATCGTATATTGTCCTAAATTCATCTCAGAAGCCAGCAAAATCTGCGCTTTCGGGTCCATGGAAACCGCCAAGCCGCCCTGCCATAGCTGAATACCGGCCTTGCCTCCGTTTTCATGAATCGCATCCGTCAGGCGGCGATGACCTTCGATCAGCGAGTCCTCGCAAATCCATACGAAGTGCGCCGGTGAGCTGGGACGGTGGACGGCGGCAACCTCCACGATATTCAATGCACTGCCGCCTTTGGCACGTTGGGCATGATAAGCGATCAGACGATCTGTGACCTCTCCCTTTTCGCTTGCCATGCGCGTTCCCATCGCAGGCATGATAATGCGGTTAGCCAGCTCCATGCCGCGAATTTTGATTGGTGTAAACAGATGATCAAACATAGACAACAACCCTCCTGTTTCTGTTCTTCCTATCTCCATTATACGAAAACGCTTACATCAATCATATTCATATTTTTAATTTTTATTATCAATTATGTATGGATCTGGTGTCGATACGCACTGGGCGTCATTCCCGTGATCTCTTTAAACTGCCGCTGCATGGTGACAAGTGATCCGTAGCCCAACGCATTGGCGATTTCTGTCACATCGCCATCCGTCGCCGCCAACAGTGCGGCAACTGTCATGATGCGAAGCTGCACTAGCAAACGGCGGTAGGTGCATCCACAGCGCTCTTGAATCAGCTGCTGCAATGTATGCGCTCTTAGCTCCAGCGCATCAGCGGCGTCTGACAGGCTAGGCTGTTCCTGCATGTGCATATATAAGTATTGAAACAGCGCGATCAATTTTTCTCTGGCATAAAAATCTTTTTGATTAAAGATCTGGCGCTCCTGAAATTCCCGCGGCGTCTGGTGGGTGATGCGCGAAAAGACCCGATAAAAATCCTGCAAGCTGTTAAAACCGAGATAATCGCTGATATAGCCGATGTTCAGATCAGGAAAATGCAGCAGCGAACAAGCGGTAGAGACTTTGCTGATCAGCTGCAGCTGATAAAAGGAATATCCGCACGCCGCTTTGATCTGCCGATCCAGGGTACGCGCATGTATCCCCATGGCTGCGCTGTAATCTGTCAAAGCAGAGCGTTTCGTCGTCTCCAGCATCACTTTCACGATCACCTGCCAGACATCCGGCGTCTGTTTGAGCTTTTGCCGGCGTTCAAACGCATAGCGGCAATACAAAGAGTGTAGCTGCATCGTAAGGTAGAGAATGATGTTGCCGCTGCAAAAGCGCTGCTCTTGTTCCTCATTGAGCAGCTGCTGCAAAATCCCTTCAATGAGCGTTTGTTCCCGCTCGTTCAGCCGCTGCATCGGCACGGTATCGTAGACGAGCTGCTCATTGACATCTCCCTCATGGCGTTCAAATCCCATGAACATAAACAACCCCAGATAAAAACGAACACGGATCATCACTAACGGCTCTTCAATCGCCGAAAAACGATAAAAATGATGGATGTAAAAGCATAGGAAGCAGCCCTGTTCCACCTCGTAGCGCTTGCCGTTCACCTCTGCGACACCCTTGCCCTTTTCCACATAATACAGTTCTACCCGTTCGTGCTTTTGCAGCTCGCATGCCTCTTTCATCGTGATGCGGCTGACCTCAACCTTTTGTTCGCTGCCGATATGATAATCCGCGCCGTTAAACCAGTCCTGATATTTTTCCATCGTGCAAAGCTCCTTTATTTCATTGTACCATGAAGCGCGTCTTTTCCCATCAGAATCCAAGAGAATCATCAAGGAACCCCCCTGAAGCCTGCTAAATCTTTTCAATGCCGCTTGAAAATAGGCCGTACATCTTCTCAGCAGCAAAGCGCATAAGGCGCCATCCCAAATCAAAACCATGTCATTTTGGCGTGGTTTTTACTTCGCATCTGCAATGCTCAACTGACTAAAGTCATCCGTTCCTATTTCTATAAATCATACAAATCAAAAGGGAGGCTAAATTCCTCCCTGAACAAAGCGCCGCCCTTTTCATCTTCATTCGATTCCCGCCGCATTCGCATCTTCCTGATGCACCTTTATCATGAACCAGAATGTGCTGCCCTCGCCTTCCTCGCTGTCTACACCATACTGTGCTCCATGCAGCTCCAAGATTCCCTTGACGATACTCAGGCCGATTCCCGATCCGAGCTTTGCCCGCACATGCGCTTTATTTCCTTTATAATAGCGATCCCACACATACGGCAGCATCTCTGCGCTGATCCCTGCGCCATAGTCCTGCACCGCAAAGCGATAGAAGCCCTGCTTCACTTCCTGATGAATGACGATTTCCTTTCTCTCCAAGCTGTAATTCACCGCATTGGTAATCAGGTTGTAAATCACCTGTGTCAGCTTTATCTCATCTCCATCTACCAGCACAGTACCTACATTCTCCAACTGAATTTGAAACTCTCCCTTTAACAGCTTGCTGATGCGTTCGCTGATTTCCTTTACCTGTGCGGTGATGTCAAATGTCGTTATCGCTAACGACTGTACGCCCGCCTGTAACTTGCTGACGTCCAAAATCTCATTGACAAGGCTTGTCAACCGATCCGCCTCGTCAATGATCACCTGTACATTTTCCGCATTGTTCTCTCCCGGAATATCCCGCATCATCTCTCCATAGCCGCTAATCATCGTCAATGGCGTACGCAGATCATGGCTCATGTTCGCAATCAGCTCTTTGCGCAGATCCTCCACCTTTTTCAATTCTCTTGCCGCATAATTCAGTGTCTCATTCAATTCATGAATCTCCACATACTCGTGATTATCAAAATGAGTGTCATAGTTGCCCAAGGCCAGCTGCCGCGCCTGCTCGTTTGTCGTGCGGATCGGCAAAGCGATCTTTCTGGATACGTAATAGGCGAGCGCCACCGCCATCGCAATGATGATCAAGGCGATCACGAAGAACTGAAACTGCAAGGTGGAGATGGTCGACTGCACCGGTGAAAGCAATGTATTCACAAAGAAGATGTACTGGTTGCCATCGGCGGAGTTGACGATGGAGGCGCTGGTCATATTGCGAAGCACATCGCCGTCTTCCTCGCTTTTATCGTTCATGATGATGGTTGCCGTCCCGTTTTTCGACGCCCGCGCCCGCAGATACAGCTCCTCATAGCGATCTAACAGCAGCGGCTGGCTGGGACATGCGCGGAAGTTCCCCGCAATCGCGGCGATGTAATAAGGTTCATTGCCGGTGCCGATGCCATAAGCGTAGACACAAAAATCCTGCGAGCTGGCAATCTCCTGAATCTGATCGTAATCATACCCGCTCTGCAAGCTGACTTTGATTTGCTCCGTCGCTTTTTTTACACCCTGTTCCTTGATGAACATATAGAAATCCTTGAGAAATACGACCTGTGCAAGATAGAAGATGCACAGGATCACAAGGATGAAACCCAATAGATAGGCTAATACTTTCTGCTGAATTTTAAGCTTGCTAATCCCTTTTTTCAAAACGGTATCCGACGCCGCGCAGCGTGACGATCATCGTGCTGTACTGTCCGAGGCTTTTTCTTAACAGCTTGATATGCGTATCCAGCGTGCGGTCATCCCCATAAAAGTCATAGCCCCATACATCGCGAATTAACTGTTCCCGCGTCAGCGCAATCCCTTCATTTTCTATCATGTAAAACAGCAGAGTGTATTCCTTTGGCGACATCTCGATTTCCGCAGCGTCGATGAACACCTTGCGCGCCGTCACATCCACCTTGAGTCCTTTGTATTCAAAGATGTTTTTCTTCGCCTTGCCGCCGCCTTGATAGCGCTTGAGGATGGCGGCTACGCGCATCATCAGCTCACGGCAGGAGAACGGCTTGACGACGTAATCATCGATTCCCACTTCAAAGCCGTGGATGCGATCGTATTCCTCCCCGCGCGCAGACAGCATGATCACCGGCGTGTCGCAAAACTCATGAATCTTTTTCACAGCGCTGAAACCGTCGAGATTCGGCATCATGATGTCCATGATGATGCAGTCATAGCTCATGTCTTCACACTTTGAAACGGCATCCATGCCATCGACCGCCTCATATACCTCATAGCCCTCAAATTCCGCAAATTTGCGGATCATCTTGCGGATATTGTTTTCATCGTCTACCACGAGCAGTCTGGTCATCGCTATCACCCACTTTTCCTATTTTGCTTTATTATACCGTATTTCCTAAGGGGAAGTGTGATATTTCTGTGAAGTTTCTTGCCGCAAAATAAGACGTGATTCCCATGCTGTGGTATACTGATGACGGATGTGTTCGATGAGAGGATGGGTGATCGGCTTTGTTTACTCATATAAAACATTTCACGCATACGGAAAAGATTGATAATGAAGATGCGTATGGCTTTGGCGAATCATTTCTCTTTGTGCTTGACGGAGCGAGCGGACTGGGAAAACGGCAGGTGATGCACGCACGCAGCGATGCCCATTGGTTCGCGGCTTCGGTGGGAAGGATGTTAGCGAAAGCGTTAGAGATGCACGAAGACCCTGTGCAGGCGTTGAAGGAAATTTTACAATCGCTTCGTGAGCAGTATCAGCGATCGGCGAAAGAAAAGCTTTCCAAGGCGGAAACACCCAGCGCCTGTATCGCGTTGTTTTATGAGTCGGGGGAGGAGCTTTGCTTTTTCGGCATGGGCGATTCCTGCGGCGTGGTTGAGAAAGCGGACGGCAGGGTCGAGGTCATCAGCGATCCCGTATTGGAGGCGCTGGATCAGCGGGCGATTGAAGAAATGCAAAGGATCAGCCACAGTCAGGGAATTTCGCTGTGGGAGGCGAGAAAGCAGATTCAGGGCATGCTGATGGAACATCGTGACAAGCGCAATCAGCCGGGAGGGTATCACGCGCTGGACTTGGAATGGGATCGGCTGGAGGAGATCGTCGTTCACCGCTGGCGAAAAAGCGAGGTGCGCAGGATGCTTTGTGCAAGCGACGGGTTTTATGAAATCATGAAATATGGTGTGATTGGCGATGTGCCGGAGTTGATGGATGCGATTGAGGAGAACGGCGAGCGGTTGGTCAGGGAGTTATTTGCGGCGCAGGATCGGGATGCGCAGGGAATCGTTTGTCCGCGGTTCAAGCATCGGGATGACTGCACTTTCGTCTATGCGAGGGTGAAGGCAGAATGAGTTCCTTTCATCTCTGCATCAGAAGCTATGACTTTTATACAGTGATGCGGTTATTAAGGATAAGAATCATTTTTTGAGGATAGAAAAACGCTCATGGCGCTGCCCCGAGAATAGGGCGGGTGGTCATGAGCATTTTGTTTTATTGAGGCTCGGTGGTGAGGAGCCAGTCGTCGTTGTTTTCGAGTCGCCTGATGGTGCGAGATAGGAGGAAGCCTCTAAGAGCAACAACTATCAAAGAGATGAGTGTGGCAATCATAAAGTTAATAAAACCTAAAGCTGTAGAGATCGCAATCGAATTTGAAAATGCTGCAATAATCAGAAAAATCATCAACACATTGAAAACCATTTCAACTATTATTGATTGAAATAATTCTCGTCTTCCTTGATTGCTTTTTCCGAAATAGTATTCACGCATCCAAAATTCATGTTTCGATTTATAGAATTTAGATTTATATCTTTGTTGCAAAAGGATTAGCAAGGCATAATTTGTTAGAACGAGCCATAAAATGAGATTTACAAATTCAATTACATTCTTGTAGTAAACTCCAATTATTAGTTTTATAACCTCAATCTCGCTATAACCATATTTTTGTATATACCTGATATAGTTATTATTCTCACCGAGATATCCTTCACCTTTCAAATCAACATCAAATGATAACACCTGAATATTATGACTACTATTCAACTTCATAACAATTTTATTAACTAGCAACAAAACCAAAATAATGAAGACAATCCTCATCGCTAATACTGTTCCTCGCTGCCATAAATTAAATAATCTGTCATCTTCTCTTTTCTTTTTCTCCACTCCTTCAATCTCACTGATATGTATCCTCATTTTTGTCCGTAAGCTTATGTACAGCACCGTTTCCAACAAACCGATAACAATCCAAAAGCTAACGGCATACGTAAAAAGCTTTCCATCTCCCATCTCTACATTCTGCCGATAGTCCAGCATATTGATCTCCACATCCCGACGGACGCCATCGGAAAAGCTGACGAAAACCTGCGTTTCTTTAGCCTGTGCATCTGCGATGAAACAGTTGATATACTTCACATCCCAATTCGCCATGTGCCATCTGCCCGTGTAATCTTCGACAATGCCACAAACACGGTAACCCTCAAGTGTGTCAATATTTACACCCTTGGGAATGATGTCCCCGATCTTCTCGACGCCTAACAGCCGCAAATAGCTTTTCTCAATCGCAACCTCACCTTCTCGCAGCGGCATATGTCCTTCCAACAATTCAAGATTTCCCAACGCCAGAAAACGGTCATCGCAGGAACCGATGGTAACCCGCTGATCTCCCTCTAAATACACTTTCTCCTGAATGATCTGTATCGCATAATCCTCAATGAACGCATGCTGTTGAAAATAGCCGATCTGTTCATCGTCTACATTCAAAAACACTTCGTCCCAGCTGCCGAAATACCGCTCATTTTTCTCTTTCAGCTGGGTCGTGCTCCATCGATCAACAACAATCATCGCTATTGTCGCAATAACCAGAAATACCGCAAACACCTGCATCATCCGATACAGTCTCCTCGTATCTGAATACGCTAATATCAGCAGTTTTCGCCGCTTTCTATTTGTCATATACATCTCTTTGCACCCTGCCATCCTGCAATACGATTAAATGATCCGCTTTCTTCGCTACCGCATAATCATGCGTCGCCACCATCACTGTCAGCGTAAACATCTTTTTCAAACGCACAAACAATTCCATCACCAATTCCGTATTATACGAATCCAAATTACCGGTCGGTTCGTCCGCCAGAACCAGCTCCGGCTTATTGATCAACGCCCGCGCTATCGCAACTCTCTGCTTTTCACCACCGGAAAGTGTCTTTACCGTGCGATCCTTTAAGTGAAGAATATCCAGTTCATGAAGCAACAGTTCTAAATAAAACGCATCGATCTTTTCATGATCCAAGTCTACCGGAAACAGAATATTGTCCAGTGCCGAAAAGCCGGGAATCAATTTAAAATCCTGAAATACATAACCGATATGTGTCCTGCGAAATTCGATAAACTCTCTTTTCTTCATGTGAAAGATATTTCTGCCCGCAATGACAACCTCTCCCTCGTCCGGTTGAATCAATCCGTTTAAAATATGAAACAGCGTCGTCTTACCCGACCCGCTCTTTCCTAATACGGCGATAAAATCATTCGCCTTGACTGTGACAGAAATGCCCTGCAACGCTTTTGTCTGCTCATAATATTTCTTTATATCTCTCGTCTGTACAATCGTTCTCATCTTTCTCCTCCAAATCCATCTTTTGCTTATGACTGTATTTTGGCAATACAATGACAAAACGGAGCCCGCCTAACGGACTCCGCTCAACTGTAATCTTACCCAGATGCTTTTCTACAATCTGCTTACATAAGTGTAGTCCGATTCCTATTCCTGTTTTAGAAGATTCAAATCGCTCGAATATCACTTCATCTACAATCACATCTGCATCGCCGTCATCGTCGATATAGATGCAGACCTCTGTGGGAGAATCTGTGGATGAAACTACGACTTGCTTTCCCTCTCCCGCATTTTCGATCGCATTCTTTACGATGTTGCTGAACGCTTCTTTTATCCACGATCCGTCTGCGTAGATCACACTTTGATCACATCGGTTAATCAGTGACGTGTGAAAGTAATCTGCCGTAGTTTTCAGCAGTTTAAAAATATCCTCTATCAGTTCATGGAGCAGCAATTCCTCATATTCCAGAAGGACCTTGCCGGCATCCATTTTGGAAGCGCGCATGTAGATATAAGCTAACCTTGCCGCTTTTTCCACAGCATAGTTCATCGTATCCTGATAGCTCTTATCTATCGCGTTTTGACTGGCTAACTGTTCAGTCAGTAATTTGATTGTATTTAATGGGGTATAGATTTGATGAATGATGTTCTGATGGAAGGTCATCATCCGTTCCAATTCCGATTCATTCACCGCGTTCGCATCATACACCTTCTGTTGCAGGCGATCTAAAAGATAATTGCACGATTCGTACACATCCTTGCGTGCCATTTCACTCCCATATAGAAAGTGTTCTACCTCATCTTTCAGATAATTCAATTCCTGTTCCAACTGATATGCTTTTTTAGAGGAGCTTTTCTTGTAGCAGTATAAAACAATAAAGAGTATCGCCGCATAACCGATCGTCAAAATGATGACAAAAGAATCGATATACAGCGCAAGTCGTCCTTGAGAATGGTAGCCGTTTTTCATCAAGACGTAATATCCGTCTTTCATTTCACCAGTATTTTCAAATAACGTATGCAGCGCCTGCTGCTGAGTATGCGCATCTGTATCTTTCAAAGCGCCGATCACGGTAATCGTTCGGTGAACATAGTGCGCATGAATCCCGATGACGTAAAAAAGCAGTGATAGGACAATGATCAATGCCTTCACTGCTTTGTGCCTCAGTCTGTGTAAAGAACTACATCCAGCTTCCATTGATATCCTACTCCTCGTACAGATTCCAAATAAGGTCGTCCGTTAAACTTACCGATTTTCGATTTTAGGTTACTGATATGAACACTCAAAGTGTTGTCTTCCACAAACTCGTCATTTTGATTCCATAGGATACTTGTAATCTGATCACGTGTAATGGTAATTCCATGATTGCTGACAAGTAGCTTCAGTATATGGAATTGTGTCGGAGTGATCGCTAATTCACGACCCTCCGAATGGACCGTTCGATGGTCGAAGTCAATGATCAGATTTCCGCTTTTTACTTTACGCGCTTTATTCACTTCTCGCTGGTTTCGGCGCAATACCGTTTTGATTCTCGCTAGCAGCACTTGCAGCGTAAAGGGCTTCGTGATGTAATCATCAGCGCCCAGTCCCAAACCAAATACGATACTCGCTTCATCATTTACTCCTGTTAGGAATATAACTGGTGTGTTTTCTTGTTTTCGAATCATACGACATAATTCAAAGCCGTCCCCTCCCGGTATATGGATGTCAATTAAGTATAAATGAAATTGGTCTGCTCTGATTGTTTGAATTGCTTGCATGTAGGTATGTACTGTTTTGACTTTATATCCATAGGTCTCCAAGATGGGCGGTAGGCTTTTGCATATCGTCGCGTCATCTTCAATAAATAAAATGTTCGTTTCCTCATGATTCACAATGCATTTTCCCTCCTTCATCATGTATATAGCTCCTCTTTTATCTGCATATTGGTTGTGAAAGTGGTGTGTGGTACGAACGAGTTCATTATAGCGCAGATCTCGTTCTTAGAGGAGTAAAACATAATCGCAGAGATGAAAGTCGTTCATCAAAGGTTAGACGTGCACTTTAACGGTTTTGTTGCCAACAAATGTCAAACCTGCTGAATTAACGACGTATTCAATGTCAATATTCAGCCCTTGATAATTATCGTAGTATTCATAGCTGTATTTATAGCTTACTACAGTAAGTACCTTACTCTTTATTTCCACATCCTGCAACCCGACAATTCTCCATCCCGATGAGGTTGTCGTCGTCGACGTCGTATCATAGGTAACGATGACATCGAACTCCCATGACGAGATCGTCTCCACTCTGGCAAACATAAACATCGGCATCACTTCCGCAGCTGCTTCCTGAAACTCATTTTGCAACGCGGTCGCTGCCGTATTCGCTGCTGCCGGGCTAACCGTTGAAGCCAGTGCCGAGAAAGCAATCGCTCCGGCGACTCCTGCCTTCCATATTTTTTTCATTCTTCCCCCCTCCTTTCCGTCCATAGAATATCTCATTTATCTTAATTTAATCTTAAGAAAACACGAAATTATTCTGCGAATCTTAATTTAGAAAACATACAACTAAGTTTTTCAATCAGCAGTCCCCCTCTCCTATCGGTTTCAGCTTCTCCACTTCCGCATAACAATCACCGCCTTCCGCCGTTTGATAGCCCATTTCGCTAATTTCTCTCATACTTTCCGCAAAGCGTCCTTTTCCGAATCCGCCGTTTCATCGAACTTAAGATCATTCATTTATATGTGAAGACTTCTCTATAAAGCGAGCGCATAATCTACATCTTCTTCTGATCCCTACGCACCGTAATCCGATCCTGCTCATCCAAATGCCCCAGCAGCAGTGAACTTTTCGGATCGTGACGCTGCATATTCTGTCGGATGCGCCGTTCATCATAATTCGCATAGCAATAAGCACATGCATGCGCGCACGCATTATAATCCCCAATATCCACCGTCGGCAGACAGTTACACTGCATACGCACCCCTTTACCGACCGGCAGCAAAATCCCTGCTCCCAATCGGCGTTTGAGATCCTCCCGATCTACACAGGCGCCCTGCTCGATGCCAAATGAGCGCAGGTCAATCGCCTCCGCACAGGTCTGTACCCGCACGCCATAGCGTTTCGCTACTGCTCCGATTTCCTTTGCGACCGCTCGCATCATGGAATCCTCCATCGCAAGGATACCAAGCTGCGCCGCATGTCTACGCGTATTCTTATAGAAATCGACAAAAGAGATGATATACGTATCCACATATCCTGCCAGCTGTTCACAGATCGCCTCAAACGCCCTGCGGTGATAAGAAACGTCATAGCGCTTCGTCAACAAAATCGGATCGTAACGAACGATGACCCGCTGTCTGCCGATGCTCTTTGAAAGCTCGCAAATCGCGCGCAAAATGCCGCCTTTATCCCGCACGCCGGGTTCGATGTCAGCATGATACCCCGTCAGGGTGATGTGAAACAGATACGGAAAGGGGATTTCATCCAACCGCCGCAACATGGGACGCGGGTCCTTCGTGCAGAAAAGGATGCAGTCGATGTTCTCCTCACAAAGAAGAATACGCGAAATCTGATGTTCATTATACGGATTGCGCACATCGACATATCCCTCCTTTAACCGATGGAAAAACCACTCACTGTAAAAGGCGGGAATATCACAGCGTCCGCTGACAAATAAGATCATGCTTTCACCCCCTATCACCAGTATAGCATAGGCACGTGGCAAATGCGCTTTCCGCCAGCTTCATTCACTTTCCTTTTCCATCCTCTTCTCACAAAAAAACCTCTTCTCCTGCGATCGATGACACCCGCATGAGAAAAGGTCGTGTTCCACACGTCATTTAGTTTCTATTCAAAGCTTTGACAAATGCGAAAGAGAGTCTCCCTTTACGCCGACACCGCATCCAGGATCTTCTTCATCCGCTTAGCCAGGCCATAGCACTTCTTCACCGGCAGCGAGCATACCGCCACACGGATGCCCAGATTCACCTTGACCGTATAAATCTGCTCATTCATCAACGCTTCATGATAGCGATCACGCAGCTGGTTATCTTCCATCGCCAGCGTTACGAAGAAGCCTTCCTTATATGGATAATAGGCTAAGCCGCATGCATCCGCCTCCTGCGTAAAGATCGAACTGCGCGTTTCCAGCAGATGTACATAAGCGTCCTTTTCCGCCTCATACGCATCTTTTTCCTTGGTGATGACGTTGACAAAGTTTTCCATCGCGGAGTTATTGACATTCGACCAGATCGCGCGCGCCGCCTTTTCAAAGACGATCTCTACCTCCCGCACGCTTTCCTGCCGCTGTGCCAACAAAATCGTCGCACCGCAGCGCATGCCATAAGCGGTCAGCGATTTAGAGATGCTGAAAGCAATGACGACAAAGACATTGTCGCTGATGCGATCGAATGTGCGGATATAGTCACGCGCCGCCTTGCCCCGATAAGCAAAATCAATATAAGCAATATCGTTAAGCAGGATCACCGGGCCCTGCTCTCCCAGCGTATTGAGCACATCGATAACATCATTCCACTCATCCTCGCTCAGAGAATAGCCGGTCGGGTTGTGACAAGGATCATTGAGAACGACAACCACTTTTTTCTGTTCCCGCATCACTTCTTCACAGACTTCTCGGAATGAAGCGATATTGAAATGACCATTCTCAAAAAGGGAATACGAACGCGTTTTCAGATTGTCCATCGATGCCATCAAGCCGTAAGAGCCCCAGCAGATTTCCGGGATGATCAGCGTTTCTCCCTCATCGAGCATCTCAGAGATGGTGATGCTGACAGCACCGGTGCCGCCCGGCGTCGCTATGACACTGTGCGCCAATTGGCTGCGATCGCCGACGACCCACTCATAGACGTGTTCACGATAATTCGGATTGCCGCTAAAGCTGCCGGCATAAGCCGCCATCACTTCGTTAGGCAGCTGTTTCCACGTATTGAACACACTGTCGAACGCGACGATCTTCCCCTCCTCATCATAAAGCGATCCGATCGTTGCATCCACGACCGCCTCCTCGCCAAGCTCCTGCTTTGCCTGCTTCGCTTTGGCGACGATTGCAAACACCGTGTCTACAATCGGCTGCAAATCCACCTGTTCCTTAACAAATCTCATGCTGTCTCCTCACTTTCTTTACGGTTATAAACGCCGATGATCTTCACCATCGCACATACCTTCTGCATCTCTTTCAGCAGCTGCTGCGCCTGTGCGCTGCCAATTTGCCCCACGACCTCACAATAGAAATAATACGCCCACGGCTGATCGTGCAAAGAGCGCGACTTAATGCTCTCCAGATTCATCCCGTAACGCGCCATCAGCTCCATCACCTGCATCAGTGCCCCCGTCTCATGCTTAACGGTAAACAGCAGACTGAAGCGGTTGCCGTCGTTTGGCGCCGTTTTGGCTATGACGATAAAGCGCGTCGCATTCTGTGTAGAGGTGTTGATGTTTTTGGCTAACACCTGCAAGCCATAGAGATCGGCCGTCTCAATGGAAGCGATCGCCGCTTTATGGATGTCCTTTTGCTCGGCGACATATTTCGCCGCCAGCGCCGTATTGCCATAAGGGATCAGCTCATAGCCGCGGCCCTGTAAGAAGAGAGCGGACTGCGCCAATCCCTGGGGATGCGAGTACACCTTTTGAATATCCTCAAGACGCGCCCCGGGAAGCCCCAGCAGGTTCTGATTGATTTTCAGATCGAACATCTGTGTAATCGCCACATCATACTGCCAGAGCAGATCCAGCATATCGCCGACCTCTCCGGTATAGGAATTTTCAAACGGGATGACGCCATAGCTGACATCCCCGCTGACGACTGCCTGAAACACCTCTTCAAAGGTCGTATAGTTACGCAGTTCGCTTTGCGCAAAGGCCTTCATCGCCGCGATATGCGAAAAAGCGCCCCGTGCGCCTCCATAGCCGACGACATGCTCGTTCAGCACCCGCTTTTGATAACTGCGGCTGATCGCCATGACCGCCTCGATGAAAGTGCGGTAGCTCTGCGCATAGCGCGCATCGTGAATCAGCTTTTGATTGCGCTCGATGACCGCCTGTTCCCGAGTGGTGTCCAACACCGGCATCTGATGCGCTTTCTTATATAAAATGACGTCCTCGACACTTCGCATGCGCTCTTCAAACAGATGCGCCATCTGCTCGTCGATTGCGTTGATTTTCGCTCTTGCTTCATCCAATGTGCTCATAATATCACCTTTTTTATTATACACTTTTTCTTTTTCCCTGTGTATCCCGTTATTGGGATTCCTTTGGAACAAGAGGAGAACTTGTTAAGCTTGACATTTCAGGCATAAGCTAGTCTCCCGAATAACCGAGTATTTTATAAATGATCATCATCTCAAAATACACTTCGGTTTTATTCCGTTTTCTCTTGAAATTTTATAAAGTTTTGGATTAGCTGATCGTAGTTAAGCTTCGTATTTTACGGCGGATGAAATCAAATATCAATACGCTTGCAGATCATTGGCATCAAAAATAATGAGTACGGAGAACATCTTATGAATTTCGCAGAGAAAACCAAAAAATGAGAAAAAGAAGCTGAATATGACACAGAAAGCGTTTGCTGCTAAAATCGGTGTCAGTGACTGCGTTGTTTAGTCTTACGAAGCAGGCAGATCTTTCCCTTGTACCAAAGGAGCATATAAAAGGATTGCTAATATCCTCGACTTGCATGTGCGCTACCTTTTATTTGAAGATAGAGCGTTTATTTTAGAGACGAAAGAACAATTTGATTTCAGAGGTAACTGAATTGCTTTCAGGCAGTGAAATGGCAAAGGAAGATATGGATGAGTTCATACCTGCTCGTCAGGAAGCTTATACGAATGCTAAAAAATGAAATAGCAAATATACACCAAGAATATTTGAAGCGCGATAACTTATCCGAATATGCACCATACAGCAGACACATACCGTGGTATAATAACTATGGGATCGTTTTTGGAAAGATATGGCTCATTTGTATATCAGAGTCGGAGAAACAATAGCAACGGGAATCCGTTTGATTTCAAAATATGGCATGCAAAATGCCAATTGTTTTGGAGATGATCTCGGTATTATTGTCATGCCACAGAATTTTGTGAAACAAAAGGACGCTGATCAATCATTGAACGAAACCGACACGTTTTGACTTAATGCTCTGAATACAACCATGCAGCAAATCAACTTGTTGCACGTGATAAGACAGGATACTCCTCATCGTCAAGAATTTACCGGCAGACAGATTTCAGGAGTTCCGCATTTTTGATATGCAGGATAACCGCATAGTATACGAAGACAATTTTAGAGCGGAAGTATCCCTCCCCCAACGATGGAATACTTGAACACATATACCATATAACATCGGACAAATTCCAGGAGCTATGCACATGGGGATCAACCTTGCGGCGATGAAAGCCGACACCCCGATCCGTCGCAGATATGATTTTAGAAGACAAGAATGTCAGATTAGCTTTCTAATATAAAGCAGAAGACTAAAGAGGAGTGAAATAATATGTTGATGAACAGTAATGAGTATCTTTCCCTCGTACAGACAATTAAACAGGAGATTCGGCAAGCACAGCATAAAGCAGCTTTGAGTGTGAATAAGGAACTGATTATGCTGTATTATCACATTGGCAAAATGATCAATGAGCATAAATCGTGGGGAAATAAATTTATTGAAAACCTCGCGGCAGACATTCGTACATCATTCCCTGATGTCAAAGGCTATTCTGTCCGAAATCTAAAATATATGGCAAAGTTTGCCTTCACTTATCCTGATGAAAAATTTGTGCAGACGGTGTCTGCACAAATTCCCTGGTCACATAACATAGCTATTTTAGATAAAGTGAAGGATGAAAAACAACGTGATTGGTATATTAGGAAGACTGCTGAAAACGGTTGGTCACATAATGTCCTTATCCATCAAATTGAAATCAGATTATATGAGCGTCAAGCCATTGCTGAAAAGACCTCTAACTTTGAGACGAGGTTAGCCTCACCTCAAAGTGAACTTGCAATACAGACGATGAAAGATCCATATATTTTTGACTTCATTCCCTTTCGAGAAAATATGGTAGAACGTGAAATAGAACAGGCGCTTGTTCAAGATGTCACAAGATTGCTTTTGGAGCTTGGAACAGGCTTTGCCTTTCTCGGAAATCAATATCATCTGAATGTCGGGGGCGACGACTTCTACATTGACTTGTTGTTTTATAACTTAAATCTACGCTGCTATGTTGTGATCGAGCTGAAAACAGGTGAGTTTAAGCCGGAATACGCCGGACAGCTAAATTTCTACCTTTCTGCCGTAGATGGCATACTGAAAAAAGAATACGATAATCCTTCTATCGGCTTATTGCTGTGTAAAAGTAAAAATGACCTGGTTGCAGAATACGCCCTAAAGGATATGTCAAAGCCTATCGGTGTCAGCGAATATAAAGTCACGAGTCATTTACCGGAAGATCTCAGCAAACAGTTGCCTTCTATTGAGGATATACAAAAGCGTATCAAATAAACATAAATACAAATGTTGTTCACTCATACGAGCCTCTGCTCACACAGCGAAGCAAGCTGCCTTACGCTTTTTGCTTATTGATCTAATCCGACAAATTGCTTCCATCACCTTACAGCAACAAATAACAAAAGCCGACAATGAAACACGCGCCTGTAACTATATTTTTTGATATTTTCTGTCGAACACAAAGCGACACAAGCAATTGATGTCCGTGCCGCTCGTCGAAAAAAACTCACACAACAATCGTTTTATCCGCTTCCCTCAAATCATTACAGTGATCGTTTCACGTCTGCAAACCGCCGCTCTTCGCCTTGAATGTAATTTCCTTTCATAAAATTTACTGAATTTTTCATAATTTCTTGCAATCTTCTTTTCATTATATTATGATAAGTGCATCGGAGTGATCATCATGAAAAATGTGAAATCGTATTACTTTTATTGTGAATAGTCATCATGAAGCCATGTGTCCGATGGTCATTTTTGCTTGATGATGAGATATGGAGCATCTACTGTCAGTCGATGCTCTTTTGTTTCAGAGAGGGGTTAGAACAGATGAAACTACATGTGGATTTAAAGGAACGCGGCTATGACATCGTCATGGAGCGGGGCGTTTTAAAACGGCTGGCGCAGATGATTGACGTCGAGCGCAAGGTGCTGTTGGTATCTGACAGCAAGGTACCCGCACAATGGATCGACTTGGTGAAGTCGCAGTGTCCGCACTGCTATGTCAAGATCGTTCCTGCCGGAGAATCGTCCAAGAGCTTTGCAGTATGGGAGGAGCTGCTTTCTTATATGCTGGAGAACCGCTTTTTGCGAAGCGATCTCGTCATTGCCTTAGGCGGCGGTGTCGTCGGTGATCTGGCGGGCTTTGCAGCGGCGTGCTACATGCGCGGCATCGACTTCGTCAACATTCCGACGACGACCTTGGCGCAGATTGACTCCAGCATCGGCGGCAAGACGGCGATCAACGCCGGCGGCGTCAAAAACAACATCGGCGCTTTTTACCAGCCCCGCAAGGTGCTGATTGATTTCGACACGCTCTCCACCCTGCCTCGCCGTCACTACCTCAACGGCTTAGTCGAGGCGCTCAAGGCCGGGCTGATTTACGATCCTGCGCTCTTTTCCCTGTTTGAAAACGGCGATATTGACGAGCACCTCGAGGAGATCATCTACCGCTCCCTGTGCATGAAAAAAGACGTCGTCGAACAAGACGAGCGGGAAAGCGGACTGCGCAAGATTCTCAACTTCGGGCATACGATCGGACATGCCATCGAGGGCTATTACCACATGGAGGAATATCTGCATGGGGAATGCGTGGCGATGGGAATGCTGTATTTCATCGAGGATGACGAGCTGCGCGAGCGCACCGCCGCCATTTTGCGCAGGATGGGTGTTCCTAGTGACGCTCCTTATGAGAAAGAAGACGTCTATCAGCGTTTATCCGCGGATAAAAAAGCCTTGCATGAGGGCATCAGCGTCGTCACGGTAAAAACGCTGGGGAAAGCGGAAATCAAAACGCTCTCTTATGACGAGATCAAGGCAAAACTGAAAGGGTGATACAAATGAAAAACAGCTTTGGCAGCAATATTTCCATCACGCTGTTTGGCGAAAGCCATGGGGAAGCGATCGGCGTGGTGATCGATGGGCTGGCGCCGGGGCTCGCGCTGGATTTCGATTATGTGCGCAAACGGATGGCACAGCGGCAGGCAAAGGGGCGCATCTCCACACAGCGCCATGAACCAGACGCCATTCAAGTCGTCAGCGGCTGGTTTGAGGGGCATACGAGTGGTACGCCGTTGACCATCCTCATTCAAAATACCAACACACGCAGCAAGGACTATGAAAAGACCCGCTACCGGCTGCGTCCCTCACATGCGGACTATACCGCTTTTGCTAAATACGAGGGCTATCAGGACTTTCGCGGCGGAGGACATTTCAGCGGGCGTTTAACAGCGCCCTTGGTTGCGGCAGGGGCGATCGCCCAGCAGATACTGGAGCAGCAAGGCGTCCTCATCGGATCACACATCCTGCGCTGTCACGGACAGGCGGACATTCCTTTCTCCCAAGAGGAAGCGACGCTGGCAAAGCAGGTGCGCGCCCTCAACGACATGGATTTCCCGGTGTTAGACGAACAGCGCGCTAAAGCGATTCATTCCGTCATGGAAGCAGCCGCCGATGCGGGAGACAGCGTCGGGGGGATCATCGAAACGGCTGTCGTAGGTTTCCCTGCCGGTATCGGCGAACCGTTCTTTGACTCGATCGAAAGCGTGCTGAGTCATCTGCTGTTCAGCATTCCCGCCGTCAAGGGCGTGCAGTTTGGCTTAGGCTTTGGCTTTGAAGCGCTCTATGGCTCACAGGCCAACGATCCTTTCTATGTAAAGGAAGGACAGATCAAAACCCGTACCAATCATAACGGCGGCATCAACGGCGGCATTTCCAACGGAATGCCGATCCTCTTGCAGTGTGTTGTCAAACCGACCGCATCCATCTTCAAGAAACAGGATACCGTCGATTATCAAAGCAAGCAGCCGGTCAAGCTGCAAATTCAAGGCCGCCATGATCCGGCAATTCTGCACCGTGCCCGCGTCGTCATCGACAGCGTCTGCGCTTTAGGACTTCTGGATCTGTATTGTGCGGGAAATGCCCTTCAAGCACAGGTCAAAGGAGGGAGAGCATGATTGCGGAAATCACACCGTCGCATTGTCAGGGAAGCGTACACATCCCGCCCAGCAAGAGCATGGCACACCGCGCCATCATCGCCGCTTCCTTGGCAAAAGGCGTTTCTCATATCACCAATGTGGATTTCAGCGATGATATTTTAGCGACGATTGCCGGTATGCGCCAGCTGGGCGCGCGCATCGACATCGAGGGGAACAGCGTCACCATCGTCGGCGTCGAATCGTTTCAGGCACCCGATCAGGCGGTGTTCTGCAATGAATCCGGCTCAACCCTGCGCTTCTTCATCCCGATTTTCTCCCTTTGTGAACAGCCGGTGCGCTTTTCTGGCAAGGGACGGCTGTTACAGCGTCCGCAAAGCGTGTATGAGGCGATCTTTCACGCTCAGGGACTGCGCTTTCAGCAGGATGCAGACGCTGTCACCATCGAAGGCGCATTGAAGCCGGGCGAGTATGAGATCGACGGCAGCATCTCCTCGCAGTTCATCACCGGGCTGTTATTCACCCTGCCGCTGTTAGAAAAGGATTCCGTCATCCGCATCAAAGCGCCGTTTGAGTCTCGCTCTTACATCGACTTAACCTTGCAGATGCTTGCCAATTTTCACATTCAAGCGCATTTCAGCGATCCTTACACCATCATCGTCAAAGGCAATCAGCGCTATCAGCCATGTGATGTACGAATTGAGGGCGACTTCTCTCAGCTGGCTTTCTTTGCGGTGCTGGCGGCGATCAGCGGCGATTTGCACATTCGCGGCGTCTCTTTGCACAGCCGTCAGGGAGATCGTCAGATCTTAACGATCCTAAACTCGTTTGGCGCACACAGCGAAGCGCTGGAGGATGGCTTTCTCATTCATCAGGGCAATCTGCACGGCTGCAAGATCGACCTCAACGACTGCCCGGACTTAGGGCCGATCGTCTTTGTGTTAGCCGCCATGGCAAAGGGAACGACGCAGATTACCAATGCCGGACGCCTGCGCATCAAGGAGAGCGACCGCATCGCGGCAATGGAAGAGGAGCTGCGCAAGTTTCATGTCGACATCACCTCGAATGAGGAAGAGGTGTGGATACAGGGGAATCCCGCCGGTTACACTTGCGGGGAATGTTTACAGGGGCATAACGACCATCGCATCGTCATGGCGATGAGCGTGATGGCGTTAGTCAATCACAGCGTCTGCCGCATTGAGGGCGCGCAGGCCATACGCAAATCCTATCCGTCCTTTTTTGAGGACGTGCAGCGCATCAAGGGAAAGGTGAGGTGTCTATGATACACAAGGATACGACGTTTGTCATCGTCGGTTTGGGACTGTTAGGCGGAAGCTATGCGATGGGCTTGAAGGAAGCGGGCTACCGCGTGCTCGGCGTGGCGCGCAGGCAGGAAACGATCGATTATGCGCTGGATCACGGACTGATCGATGAGGGCACGCTGGACCCGGAGGCATTTTTAGCAAGGGCGGACATCGTCATCTTTGCACTGTATCCAACCGTCATGATCGAATGGATTCAGACACATCAGCACGCGTTTCATCCCGGCACGCTGTTGACCGACGTCAGTGGCGTCAAAGGAAATGTCGCTGACAAGGTGCAGGCGCTGCTGCGTGAGGATGTGGAATTCATCGCCGCGCACCCGATGGCGGGACGGGAGACCAGCGGCATCGAATATGCCAACACGGCAATGTTTCGCGATGCCAACTACATCATCGTGCCGACTGAAAAAAACAGCGCGGAGGCGGTGGAGACCTCCCGACAGTTAGCGCAGATCCTGCGCTTTCACCACATCGCCACACTCACCATGAAGGAACATGACGAGATGATCGGCTTTCTCTCACAGCTGACTCACGTCATCGCCGTATCCCTCATGAATACGCATGACAATGCCCATTTGGTGGAATACACGGGCGACTCTTTCCGTGATCTGACCCGCATCGCCAAAATCAACGAGACGATGTGGAGCGAGCTGTTTCTGCTCAACAAGGAGATTCTGCTTTCGGAGATCGACGCTTTCGCCGCAGAATTGCAGCATTTCCGCGATACGCTCGCCGAGGAGAACGTCACGGAGATGAAACGGCTGTTCATCCAATCGACAGCGCGGCGCAAGAAATTCGATAAGCTGCAATAAGCACGCACAGTTTCTTCGTCATCTGATCGTATGCAGAGGATCCCCCACACTCCTCCATAATTGTCAGGCAATGCGCAAACAGCGTCGGTATGGATGAGCGTCAAAGAGCATCTCAAGCCTATTGCAGCCGTTCGGATACCGTTTTCCCATGTGGAAGCACCCTTTCGCAAAAGGAACAAAAAAAAACCAAGCGCTCTTATGATACGCCCTCTCAGGCAGACACGGGAAATCCCCGAAATCTGCTGAAAGAGTCCTGTCATTTTGCAACGCTTGGTTTTTCTTTTCTATCGATCGTCATTCATCAGGTGCACTGGATTGCTCCTGAGCCTGAGAGCAGCGTGTTTCCTTTGCTTAAAATGCCCCTCATCGAATACACCGGTTTAATAAAATGTGCCTTCCTCCATGTAATCGTCTGGATTTTTGCTGCTGGCATCCATACACTCCGGGCGATTCACCTTATAATGAGGCAGGATCGGCAGCGGCCCCTGCAACAGCGGGTCCTCTGTTCGCTGCTGGAATTCCTCCAGCTTGGCGCGCAGCTCATCCGCAATCTGTGCATAAGCGGGGTCTGCAATCCGATTGTCACTTTCCTGCGGATCATAATATAAGTCATACAACGCCTCTTGCGGTTTTGTCTGTGTCACATAATCATGCTCGACATAGAACGTTTTGCTCGGCGAGCTGTCGGTATTGCTGGGATTGGTGCATAGATGCGTCTCATCATAATAGCGGACATATTTGTAACGGCGGGTGCGGACACAGCGTACCGGCTCATAGGAGGTATGGAAGTTGATTTCCGCAAACACCGGATGATCTTCGATCGGCTCAGCGTCAAACAGCTTTGCGAAAGAGGTTCCCTCCAAATACTTAGGCTTCTTCAGTCCTAACAGATCACACAGAGTTGGGAATACGTCCACCTGTGACAACAGCGCATCGCTGATTGTGCCGTTTGCCTTGGCGTGTGGGACGCGCATTAACAAAGAGACGCCGATGCCGCGATCGCTTAACGTGCATTTGCTCATCGGAAAGGCAACACCGTGATCGGTCGTAAAGAGGATGATCGCATCCTCATACCAGCCCTTGCGCTTTAACGCCTCCATCAGCTGCGCAAAACACTCATCCGCATGCTTTGCCGAGGTCAAATACTGGGCAAAATCATGACGGGTAACCGCGTCGTTGACTAACGGATCTGCCGGTTTGACATAGCGTTCATCGACACTTTCATCGATTTCGACGGGGAACGGGCGATGTGTAGAATGCATGCCATAGCTGATAAAACAAGGCTGATCTCCTTCATAGGCATCGATCCATGCGCACAGCGCTTTGACATTGGCATCATCCCAGTGATGCAGCTCCTCCTTGGCGATGCCCGCCGCAGGCTGTGTGAGCACCTCATCATATCCTAGCGCCGCACTCGCTTCCACATTAAGGTAATAATCCACCTCATGCTGGATGCCGCACAGCACGCTGTGATAGCCGTTACGATGCAGATAGCGGCACAGATGCTTGTCATAATCATTCAGTGCAAATCCTCGCTGTGCGAGTCCCAGCATGCCATTTTGATGCGGATAGGTCCCCGTCAACAGCGACGCCCTGCTGGGAGAACAGGTCGGATTGGTACAATAAGCATTGGTGAACAGCAGCGCATCCTCGGCAAACGCCTGAATGGCAAACGACGGAATCTCATAGCCATACGGACGAAAATAGCGTCCGCTGTCATGTGTGTGTATATAAATTACGTGCATAGCTTCTCCTTTCCCTGCCTGTGCAGATTCATGATCGCTCTTTGCCGTCATTAAAGATCGGCGAGCTCCATGCCATGCAGCCGTTTTTCTGATGTACCCGCATCCGCAGCTGTTTCACCTCGCGCAGATCCATCACAAAGGCATAGCTTTGCTGATAAGCGTTTAACAAAGCGCCGCGGTGCACCTTGCATTTATACGAATTATGCCACCAGGTGTCATTGCGGTAAAAGGAAGTCTCCTGATAAGTGTCGTACAGCAGCTTTGCCACCTCTTCATCAAGGGAGATTAACGTCGAGTTACGCAGGATCTGACGAATGGGAATCAGGTACTCTTTACCATCCAAGGAAAGCGACAGCGCATGATCGATATCATCCTCAATCTCAAAAATCATCCCCTCGGTGGTGACGGCGGATACGCCCATCCACTTGCCGCTCTGGGTCGTCTTATACGTCGTCATCTCCAGCTCCATGCCTGTTTCACTTTGCGATATTACCCGCTGTCCAAAGCTGTTCCAGCATTTTTCCGCGCTCAGTAAGCGCCCCTGTGTCTTGAGCGCCACCTGCCAGCGTTTAGAGGAGATCTCCGGGAAGATCCGGCGATCCGGTCCCCATCCCAGCTCCAGCTTCCACTTGAAGCGGACGACACCCTCCTTTGGCAGCTGCCGCGATCGGTTGCAATCGATCAGCCGTACCACCTCATTGTCGGCGATCACCTCAATGCGGTCCAACGCGTTAGAGCCTGTGACGTCGATGCGTACCTGCGCAAGCTCATCAAAGCTGCACAGATCGCCCATCATCGCCTCATTGACCGTGAAATCTAATTGGATGCGCTCGTCGCTGACGCCGTAAACATGGCGGCGATTCATCGCTTTCCAGATTTCCTCCTTGCTTCTGCCCTCGCTGATGAGCGCCATCGAGCCAAACTGCGCCATTGCCGGCACTGCATGATTATCTCCCGAGGCGATCAAACCGAAGCGATAGCCTCTGGAAAGTCCGCTCTCCACACTGTTGGTGCCTACACGCGGTCCCATGTGCACATGGCGGCTCATCGCCACATCTCCGTCATCATTTTCGCTGGAGCCATGAGAAGAATACACCTCCGCAAACGGGGAGAACGCCTCGATGTGCGTATCCCAGTTCTTCCCGCGGTTATTGCTCTGATATGCCAGATGATGCGGGATGGCGATGGCTGCTGCATCCTTATAAAGTTCGTAAAGCTGCTGATAACGAAGAGGAAAACAGATATCCTGCTCATTATCGAGGAAAAACACATTATGGTCGCCGTCTAACCCGGCGCCCTGCCACTCATAGCCCATAAACATCGGGTACCCTTCGGCGTTGACACGGTTGACAAACGCGCGCAGCTCCTCCCAGTCTTTTTTGACTGCCGCCTCCTCGTGAACGTCTTCCACGCCCATGCCGGAAGGCAAGGTTTTCATATAATAAGGATAATAGGCGATCGGCCAAAAATCCATCAGCTCCTTCACCTGCGCAAACCATTTCGGCAGCAGGCGGAAATCCTCATGGTGAAGATTGCTGTGCATATCCGTCCATAAGATCTCTTTTTTACTCATAGCTTTCCTCCTAATACAGTAGACTGCGCTCTTCTTCAAAGCCGTGAACATGGTCATAGAAGCGGCGCATGATCAGGTGCGGGCGGGTGATCGCACTGCCGATGATGACGGCATGCGCCCCATAGTGAAAGGCACGGATCGCATCGTCGGGCGTCCAGACTTTTCCCTCCATCATGACGACTCCCTTTGAGCCGCAGGTTTTGCACATGCGCGCAAACATCTCCCAATCCGGGACGTCTGTCGACTTTGCGTCCTGTTTAAAACGATAGAAGGTCGGCGCCACGATATCCGCACCCAAACACAGAGAAGCGAGCGCATCCGTCTCATCACGAACATCCGCAAAGATGAGCACATCGGGAAATGCCTCTTTTACCATGGGAATGATCTCCATCCCGCTTCTGTCATGAATGCTGCGATCCGTCCCATCCACGGCGACGATATCCGCACCCGCCGCCACCACGGCGCGCACCTCCTCCATCGTCGGTGTCATGAAGACATCACTCTCTTTGGAGAACACCTTGATCAAGCCGATGATCGGCACATCGCTCAGCGCACGGATGCGTGCGATGTTGTCCGCACCGTTGAGACGCAGCCCCGCAGCGCCGCCCCACAGCGCGCTTTTCGCCATCAACTCCACCATATCCTCATGATAGCAGGGCGCGTGTTTTTCGATCTGGCAGGACACGATCAGTCCGCCCTTTAACCGTTCCAGTATTTCTGCTTTTTTCACGTGTGTATCACCTCCTGTTGTAAAAATGCGATGAACTGCTCCAGCTCTTCCCCGATCGTCTCATTGGGAAGAATTAGCGTATGGAGGCGATCCTTTGCCTTGTAATACAGCAGACAGTCCATCCGGGTAAACTGCACCGCCTTCACATCCTCATAAGCGATGTGCTGAATGCTTCCCTCCTGATGGATCGTCAGCTCTTTGTCAAAGCAGACGCGCACATCGGGGAATTGAATCGGCTTAGCTTCGATGGCCGCATCGACACGGTGAAAGACGATCTGCCAGTACAGGCGCGGAAACAGCGCAAAGACGAGCAGTGCGCACACGATGGATAATACAATCGTCCATGGCTGTACCCCTCCCAAGCCCAACAGCGCCGCCGCAAGTAAAACGGCGATCGCCACGGAGAGTGAGATCAGCTTTTTTTGCAGTGAGCGATCATGCAGCGCGGCAAACTGATTCGCCTCCTTGAGATGCTCTTTGTTCAATCGATATTCATATTGCCTCATAACCCTCATCCTATTTTTGAAAAAAACCGGATGCTGTCGCACCCGGCTTTGCTTTATGCTAACAGTGTCGTGAAGTATCCGATTACAGAAATCACCAGCATCAGCAGCATGATCTTATTGACACCCATGCGCTTCTTTGCTAACAGCCAGTAAGTGACAAACGCCATTACCAGCACTAACAGCTTCGGCTGAATGCCCTCTAAAATCGCGTTGACATCGATACTCATATCGCCGTAGGAAAACAGCAGTCCGCTCTTTAAATTACAGGTCGACGCAGTGACCGCACCGATCACCGTCAGACCGACGATATTGGCGGCGCTGATGATCTTATCCTTAATGCCGCTGCTCAATATCGACTGTACGCCGTTGAGACCCAGCTTATAGGCATTATAGAACAAGAACCAGCTGACCGTCGGCACGATTGCCCAAAACAGTACGATGTATAACAGCGGTCCGACGATCGATCCCGTTTCGGCAGATACACCGATACCGATCGCCAGCAAAATCGGAATTAACGTCGACTGGAACAGGGAATCAAACAGTCCGGCGCATGGACCCATCAGCGCATTTTTAATGCTGCTGCTCAGCTCGTCAGGCACTTCATCGGGCTGCATCGCTTTCTGTTCCTCGATCGCGATGGCAATACCGACGATCAATCCGCCCCAAATCGGCTCGGTGTTGAAAAATTCCATGTGACGCGCCATCAGATCCTTTTGTTCTTGCGGTTGTTTCGGATACAGCTGATCCTTTATGCTCCACATCGAACGGGCGACAGCCGGCGCCTGCATGCGCTCCATGTTCTGGGTGGACAAATTGAGCCACATCCAGTTTCCCCAAGCGCGGAATACATCTTTTTTCGATAACAGCATCTTTTCACTCATGCGCTCTTACCTCCTACAACTCCATAGCGGAAATCTACCAGCGCAAAGATCATGGCAACGACCAAAATCGCGATGACGCTGACATTGAAGCAAGTAAACAGGATGAATCCAAACACGAAGTAAAGCAATTCATAATACTGCTTGACACAGGTCTTTAAGATGATGGCAAAGCCGATCAGCGGCAGCATGCCGCCAAAGATGTTGATGATCGCAGAGAGCTGTGTCGGAATGGCATTCATCACATTGGTCATGATCTCCGGTCCCAGCAGGCAGGAGAGGAAGATCGGGAAGAAACGGAAGATGAACTGATACACCGTACCATAGATCGGTACCTTGCTGGCGCCGTCCAAATCTCCGGCATCGATTTTGCGGTCCATCACATGCACCCATTGCACGTTGATGATTTTCACAAAGTTCCAAACGAATACGCCCAGCGCACCCAACAGCGCCGCTAACGTCAGCGCTTCCGAGGTGGAGGCATGCGAGGTCATGGCTAACGGTATGCCGATGTACGCCGCAAAGTTAATATCATTGGCAGCTACGCCGCCCACGGTGATACTGCCTAAATAGAGTGAGTTGATCGCACAGCCTAAGATGATGCCTTGCGATACATCGCCGAGAATCATGCCGATCAGCATACCGGCAACCAACGGACGTCCGACCGTCCACCAGCCGCCGATATCTCCCCAAAGCGGTACGGCCCACTTAGAACCGCAATAGCCCAATAAGCCGATCAGCAGAGCCTGAAAGAAATTCATAAAAACCCTCCTTTTTCCTATTTACCCTATCTTAGAGACAATGCTGCTCCATTCCGTCACAGCGCCGCTGGCTCCGATAGAGTTAAAGAACACACGTACGCCACGGTCACTCAACTGCTTGCACGCATCCACATCCTGCGGGTGCAAAGTGGCAAAATCCACACACTTCACACCGCTGCGCGCCATCTGCGGTCCGATGTTGAGTTCACTCGGCAGTCCCTCCACCTCATCCATGATCGCAAGCAGCGTGCGGGGATGCTTCATCAATAGCAGCGTGTTGACCGTGTTGGTCTTTGCTTCCTCAATTTTGGCGATTGCCTCTTTTACCGTGTACACCTCCGCGTGAATCGTCGGCGGCACCGCGGTGGAGAAGATCGTCTTCAATACCGGATTGGCCGCAGTCACATCATCGACGACGATGATGTCCTTGATCGCATAGTCACTGACGATAAACTGCATGCACTGCCCGTGAATCAGCCGCTCGTCACAGCGAATCAAACAAATCATGTTATCAGTCTCCTTTCTTTTTCACACTTCATCCGAAAATACGTCCTGCGATGCGATCTGCTGTACATAAGCGTCCTTAGATGCCATCACCTGGGCGCACAGCGTTTTCGCATCGGCGCCTTCCATGCCCCTGCCGATCACCAGCTCCAGCAGCATCGGCAGCGAAACACCGCTCAGGATGCGATGATCCGTATAGGCAATCGCCATCAGCGCCGCGTTGTAGGGCGTGGCGTTTGCCAGATCGACCGCTACGATGCTCGCCTCGCCAGCCGCTTCCAGCGCCTCTTTGATCTGATCGCTGAGCGTTTGCAGATCGCTTGTGCCATCGAAGGGAACCGCCGTCAGATGCGTCTGTTTTCCGGCGATCATCTCCAACGAATGACAGATACCAGTGGCAAAGTCCGAATGTGTGCATACAACAATACCAACCATACCGTAACCCCTTTCTTTGCTTCTATTCTTACATAAAAATAATACAAAATCAATACATTTAGCTAATTTATCCTATTTATATCTTATTTTAAATTTAAATGTATTAAATATATCAGATGTAAAATACCTTTTTGATTGCATTTTGCCAAGCGTTTGTATTAAACTAGAATTAACCAAAGGAGTTTTCAGTATGCAGCGTAAATCTCATCCATTGTATCGATACGTCTACCAGGATCTCTACGAAAAAATCGGCAACGGCTACTACCCGCCGGGTGAGCTCATTCCTACGGAAAAAGAACTGCAAGAAATCTATCAGGTTTCCCGCGTGACGATTCGCAAGGCATGCGACCTGTTGGTCAAAGAGCATCTGTTACAGCGTACGCCCGGCTATGGCAGCATCGTGCAGACCCGTTTTATGACACAGAAGCCGACCGATCAAAAGGGGTTCAGCGAAGAGATGCGTTCCAGCGGCAAACGCGCTTCCACCCGCGTTCTCGATTTCTGTGTCATGCCCGCCAACGCACAGATCGCATCGATACTGGGCATTCAGGAAAACGATCTCGTCTATCACTATCACCGTGCCCGTTACGGCGATGACGAGCTGCTGCAATTAGAGGAGACCTACATGTCGGTCGAGCTGTTCCCCGACCTCTCCATCCAGCATTTGGAGAACAGCAAATTCCAGTATGTAGAAAGCAAGGGCTTTGCGATCGACATCGCCTTTCATCAGACGATGCCGGTGCTTCCCAATGAACAGATCGCCAAGCTTTTCAACATCACCACCGATACCCCGATTATCAAAATCAATAACACGACCTTTCTCACCAACGGAAAGATCATGGACTATACCGAGCAGTATATGAATTCCCCGAAGTATCAGCTGCGCTATATCCGCAAGCGCGAGGGGAAGCATGGGGCATAAAGACAGAAGAGTATGCCGGCGCATAGTGATTTAACATGCACCCCATCCTCTTTGTACTCCCCTAACAATCAGTGCAGCCGTCAAAGTGAACGACGCTGTGACAGCGACACCATAAATCAAAAAAACAGCAGGTGAAAAGGTCATCTGCTGTTATCTCGTTGGTAAAAAAGACAGGGCATATCACTCTCTATGCCCCGCTTCTCAATCTTTGGATGTTGTTCTCTCCTCGTTTATTTTTCGATCATCGACTCATTCCAATGCGGGTCTGCTTCAATACCCAGCAGATCGCTGACGACTGCCGCCACGTTGGAAAGACCAAAGTCGCCTTCCTTCATCTTGACATCTGCGCCATAGATGATAAACGGCACCTTGTTGAGCGTATGGCTCGTCTTGGCTTTGATCGGCGCGCCTTCCTTTTTCGGCTTCTCGTACATCTCATCGGCATTGCCGTGGTCTGCCGTAACGATCAGAATACCGTTGACCGCATCGACCGCCTCTTTTACGCGCGCTAACTGCAAATCGACTGCCTCCACACCGATGAGCGTCGCCTCATAGTTGCCGGTATGACCAACCATATCGCCGTTTGGATAGTTGGTGCGCAGGAAGTCATACTGATTCGACTTGATCGCCTCGATCAGACGATCGGTGATCTCTGCGGACTTCATCCAAGGACGCTGCTCAAACGGCACGACGTCGGACTTAATCTCCTCGAAGGTCTCCAGCGTCTCGTCGAACTTCTCCGAGCGGTTACCGTTCCAGAAGTAAGTCACATGGCCGTACTTTTGCGTTTCGCTGATCGCGTACTGGCGGATGCCATGCTTCACCAGATGCTCGCTGAGCGTATATTTAATCTTCGGCGGATAGCTCAAAAAGTGATGCGGAATGTTCAAATCGGCATCGTATTGCAGCATGCCAGCATACATGACATCCGGCACGCGGACACGGTCGAACTTATCAAAGCTCTCGTCGCCGTCAAACGCCAGGGAAATCTCCTGTGCGCGGTCGCCGCGGAAGTTGAACAGAATGACAGCGTCGCCGTCCTCGATCGTTCCCGCAGGCTTGCCGTCTTTGGCGATGACAAACGCCGGCAGATCCTGATCGACAACGCCGCTCTCCTCACGGTATGTCTCGATGGCTTCCTTGGCAGATGCGAACTGACGTCCCTCGCCCAGCACATGCGTATGCCAGCCTTCTTCCACCATCGCCCAGTTTGCCTCATAGCGGTCCATCGTAATCTTCATACGTCCGCCGCCGCTGGCGATGCAGGCATGGAAGCTGTCATCATTCAGCTCTGCCATGTAATTTTCAATATCTTCCACATAGATGAGCGCGCTGGTCTCCGGCACATCACGGCCATCCAGCAGCGCATGTAAGCGCACTTCCTTGACGCCGTCCTCCTTCGCACGCTTGATCAGCGCCTTTAAATGATTGATATGCGAGTGGACGTTGCCATCCGACAACAGGCCCAAAAAGTGCATCTTTCCATGATCCTTGCACTTGTCGACCAATGCCTTCCAAGTATCCGTCTCAAAGATGTCGCCGCTTTCGATCGACTCGTTGACCAGCTTTGCGCCCTGACTGTAAATCTGTCCACAGCCCAAAGCGTTATGTCCGACCTCACTGTTTCCCATATCGCCATCGCTAGGCAGACCGACGGCGACTCCGTGCGCCTTGATCTCCGTATGCGGGCAGTTCTTCCACAGCTCGTCCAATGTCGGTTTGTATGCGTTGCTGACGGCGTTGCCGAAATCAGATTCACGGATGCCGACGCCATCCATGACAACTAAAACGACCGGTCTTTTACTCATTGCAATTCCTCCTATTCACAACACTCATAATATATCACTTTTTACCTTGTTTATAAACCTTTTTGCATGGAAATTGTATACGGATTCAACCCAGCCGCATCCATGCGAGCACGGCAAACAGCAAGGCGCTGAGCCAGTTGAGATCATAGGAGCTTTGCCGCAGCAGACGATCGGCAAGACGTGCCGGCAGATAGATGGCAAGCAGGGCGACAAGAAAGTTGAGCGCGACGATCTTCAGCGGATGCGCTAAGGAAAAGCCCATGGCCAAGCCGCTGAACAAAGAGTCCAGGGACAAGGTGATCGCCAGATAACACGCCTCTTTGACCGAGAGTGTTTTTGAATGATCCCGATCGGCTTTCTTCTCATCGAGATAGACGTCCAAAACGATCTGCACGCTGCCATAATGCAAACGGATGCCGCAGTTTTTCTTGCTCAGCAAGCGTTTGATCGCCCCTTGAAACGCACAGTACACGCTCATCGCCGCAAAGACGAGACCACTGCACAAGGAAGCGGCCCATGCGGGCAGCAGGGAGGAGAGCGGTGCGGACAAAAGGAAAGAAAGCCCCAAAAACAGCGTGGAAGCCGCCGCCGTCACAAAAGCGCTTTTCAGCGGGATGCGAATCTTTTGCGACGCATAGGCAAGCGAAGCCAGCAGACTGTCCAGGCACAGCGCGGTAACGAAAAGCATTCCTTGAAGCATCACTCGATCACCCTTCGCGCCATACTATGAGAAAAAAACGACGGACGGCGGGTAAACGCCCTGTGTCTCCTATGTTCCCCTGTGATATAATGAGGATAACAGTGCAGAGTGAAGAGGGGGAACTATAATGAAACAATGGCGGCAGGCGGCAAGCGCGGGGCTGCTCGCAGTGACTTTGTTGACAAGCGGATGTCAACAGGAAAATCCACAAGTGAGCGTCTATCGCTTCAATGATGATGCACAGTGGTTTTTAGGACAGCCCTCCTATGAAAATATCCTCGCCTATGATGCGCAAGAGCACACAATCGCCATCGATGAGACGTATGGGGAACGGGCCTATCTCGATGGGGATGCGCTCGTCATCGAAGCGAGCGATGCGCAGGCACAGGCGCTGATCGAACAAAACGAACGGCTGCTCAAGGAGGCGGCGCAGGCGTTAACCGATTGGGATGAGCGATACAGCGTACGCTATGACGAAGATTACGCCTCATTAGCCATCTGTATCGATGAGCGTTACTTCACCGATATCTTCTCCAAGGAGTCCTTTGCGCTTGGCGGTGACATCTTCGGCGTCGTCAACATTGCGCTCGCTAACCGCATTTTGACATGCAGGGACAATGACATCGGCATTGCCGTTACCATTGAAAACTGCGCTACGCACCATCAGGTCAGCAATGCCTATTACCCTTATCAAAGCGTCTCTGTCTCCTCACAGGATTGGCTGACGAGCAAAACACAGGATGTCCAGCAGCCTCACAGCCGGCAGGGCTATGTACAAGTAAGCGCCTGTATCGACGAGATCGACGACACACATATCCTCTTTTCCTTACAGGAGCCGCGCACGCTTTATGAGGAAGATGCCCAGCTGGAGCTGTGTCTCTCCAGCGTATATGCGGACGATCTGTATCTGTCCGAGCAGCTTGCAAAAGGAGACGAAGTGCTCCTAGAGGTGAATGGATTGTATGCGATCCATGAAGACGGCAACGACATCGCGGACATCGCGCCGATCTCGATCATCCCTGTGCGCTGTCTCCCTCAATAACAGCCAAACCTTTGCATCACCACGCTTTTCGCCAAGGCAAACGTCCCCTCTTGGGATAGGTTCTTTGCGAGAACCGCTTTATCTTTCCATCCCCTTGGCGTCCTTTGGTCATCCTTGCGCAAAAAAAGATGGCAGCGGCCATCGTTTCATGTGTCCGCAGTGCCATCACTCCCATACAATGTATCGCAGGCAAAACAGCGAAATCGCAGTTCTCTTTTCCTCTTTGGCACAGCGCTGCCACTGCCGTCAGCTTTCTTGTGAGGGCTGAGACAGACGCTTTTCTTCGATGACCTCAAACATCAGCGCCGCATCGCTCTTAGATACCTGCTTAGGCGTCTGCAGCACCCGCACGCTCAGCTCCCGATAGCCAAACAGCACGCGAATCTCATCACCCGCTTTGACCTCCGTGCTGGGCTTGGCGATCCGCCCGTTGACATAAACGCGCTGCTGATCCGCCAATTCCTTCGACACCGTCCGCCGCTTTAAGATGCGGGCGGTTTTTAAATACTTATCTAACCGCATGTTCTCCTCCTTTTGCCATCGTGTCCCATCAGACGCTTTGGCCCTCTCTTCCATAGACGCTCAACGCCTTCTGCGCTAATGCTCCTGCTGTTTGACGAGCAGCTGGGCAAACGCCTCTGCCACACGTGTTTGTCCCTCTTCTACCGAGCGATCTTTCGCTAACAGGGCAAATGCCCCGTACCAATCGCCAAAGACGATAATCGGAAAGATATGGCCCTGATAGCGCTGAGGAGATTGTGCGTAAACCCGTTCTTCGCTGAAACGAATGCTGCGATGAACGTTGGCATGCTTCATAAACACATCGCTGATGCTGATCTGATGCCTGTCCAGCCATTCCTCATGCAAAAACAAGACAGTGCTCTCCCCCAGCTTGCTCAAGATCTCACACATATATTCAATCTCTTCCATGTTACGGGAAAACACATTGTGCTTCTCGATGATAATTTTATCATCTTCTGTAAAAAACTCAATGGAGTCTCCCTCCTTGAGCCGATATTGGCGGCGCATCTCCTTAGGGATGACGAGCCGTCCCAAATCATCGAGCCTTCTGACGATTCCGGTCGCTTTCATAATATCCCTCCATCGGATCATAAATCCGTTTCTTTCAAGGATAGTATGGGCACCCGCTCTGATTTTATACCGAATGATGTCCCTCTGCTTTAGGCGGCAGGGGACAGGCGCAGGCTCTCATTGAGGGCGGCGATGGATAGCTCCAGCTGTTTTTTTCCTTTTGGGATGCTCAGCTGAATGCGCCCCTCCCGATAGCGCAGAGCAATCGAGCGGGACAGTTGGTTCATGCGCTCAAAAAGCCGCACACCGTCGATCTGCGAGCTCCATCCCTTGGTAAAGGTGATGCGCAGATCCCGCGCATTCTCCTGAAAATTTTCCACAATCGCCGCGTTGGCCAAGATGTCCAGCTGCTTTTTTTCAAACAGCAGGCGCACCTCGTTAGGCAGACGTCCGTAGAGATCGACAACCTCCTCCAGCAGCGACTGTAACTCCCGCGCGCTGCGAACACCCTCAATGCGCTGGTAAAGAGAAAGCTTATCTCCATCCTGCGGCGCAAATGTCTGCGGGATGTACGCGTCCACCTGTATGCCGGTAGGCTTGATCGCTTCTTCTTCCTCGGCAACCGACACACCGCGGTGACGGGCGATGGCGTCATGCAGCATCTCCATGTACATATCGATGCCGACGCTGTCGATGAATCCCGCCTGCTGCGGTCCTAACAGATCACCGGCGCCGCGGATCGTCAAATCCCGCATAGCGATCTTATAGCCGCTGCCCAGTTGCGTAAATTCTCGAATTGATCGCAGGCGTTTCATCGCGGTTTCATTGAGCTGCTTTTGCGGACGGTACATCAGGTAGGCGTAAGCGATGCGGCTGCTTCTGCCGACTCGTCCGCGAATCTGATACAGCTGGGATAAACCGAAGCGATCAGCGTCCTCGATTAAGATCGTATTGGCGTTGGGAATGTCGATGCCCGTCTCGATGATCGTCGTACAGACGAGCACCTGATATTTATTCTCATGAAATTCCAGCATGACGTCCTCGATCTCCTCGCGTTCCATTTGTCCGTGGGCAACGCCGATGCCGATCTGCGGAAATGCCTGCTTCAGTTCGTTCGCCACCTGATAAATCCGTTCGATGCGGTTATAGAGGTAGAACACCTGTCCGTTACGGGAGAGCTCCCGCTGGATGATCTCCTTAATCATAGAGAAGTTATGCTCGATCACATAGGTTTGCACCGGATGGCGGTTGCTTGGCGGCGTATTCAGCTGCGAAAGCGAGCGGATGCCCACTAACGACATCTGCAAGGTGCGCGGAATCGGGGTGGCGCTCAAGGAGAGCACGTCGATACCGTTTTTCAGCTCCTTGATGCGCTCTTTATGCTCCACGCCGAAGCGCTGTTCCTCATCGATCACCAGAAAGCCGAGGTCTTTCCACGCCATATCCTTTGACAGCAGACGATGTGTGCCGATGACAATGTCAACGCTGCCCTCTTTCATCCCTTGGATGATCTGCGTCTGTTTCGCTTTGGCGACAAAACGGTTGAGCACTTCGATACGCACCGGATAATCGCGAAAACGCTCTGCGAACGTTTGATAGTGCTGCATCGACAAGATCGTCGTCGGGCACAGAAAAGCGACCTGCTTATTGTCGATCACCGCTTTAAAGGCGGCGCGTACCGCCACCTCGGTCTTGCCGAAGCCGACATCTCCGCACAGCAGGCGATCCATCGGATGCGCGCTCTCCATATCCGCCTTGATCTGTGCGACGGCGCTTTCCTGATCTGCCGTCAGCTCATATTCAAAGCGATCCTCAAATTCCTTCTGCATCGGGGTATCCTTGGAGAAGGCAAAGCCGATGTCCTCGCTGCGCAGGGCGTACAGCTCCACCAAGCGCGCCGCCAGTTCCTCGACCTTTTCACTGACCTTGCGGCGGGTTCGCTCCCACTCGCCGCTGCCCAGCTTATTGAGCTTGACGCCGACCCCCTCCTTGGCGACATAGCGGCGAATCAAGCGAAACTGCGAAAGCGGAACGAGCAATTCGTCGTTGCCGCGGTAGACAACACGCAGATAATCCTGATGGATACCATTGTTTTCCCGGGTAATAATGCCCATGTATTTACCGACGCCATGCTGATTATGCACGACATAATCACCGACGTTGAGCTCCAAATAATCGTTGAGCACGCTCGCTTCTTTAAATTTCGCATGATAGCGCACCAGCTTTTTCTCTTTGGGAAACAGCTCCTGCCGCGTATAGACGACGATGTGCTCCCGCAGGCACTGAAAGCCCTGAACAAAGGGAAGCGCACAGACGTAGATGCCCGGTTTATGCCAGTCGACCACCCCGGCAGCATACGGTACCTGCTCACTCTGCAAGCCCTCTTGCACGATCTGCGCGTCATGCTTTTCCACGCAGAGCACCACCGCCGCCGTCTTCGCCTGTTCACGGATACTCGCTAAACGCTGGGCAAAGGAGAGCTCGCTCACCTCTGCGTTCATGATCTGTGAGCTGATCGGATGGTGCATGTTCAAAAACAGATCGACTGTCGTCAGCGGATGATGCGCGATACAGGCGTTCTCATCGCGAAATAAGGTAAACTTTTCCGGCATGCGTCCTTCCTGTGTCATCTCCTGCACATAGGCGATCGTCTCCTCCTGAATGCGGCGCAGGGTATCGTGCACCTCTTCCTTGCTGGAGAGAATGATGCGGGCGTTTGGACAGTAATCGCTGATGCCAAAGTGCTGATCCAGCCATGCGAAATACGGATACAGACGGCCGTCGGGCAGATGACTGCGCAAAGCCTCAAAATCCTGTTCCAGCACATCTTCCAGCTGTGCGCGGGCAAGCTCATCCAAACGGCGCAGCTGCTGTTTGGCGGCGTTTTGCACGCTGTTTTGCAGGGTGTCGAGCTGTTCCTCACTGAATAAGAGATCGCTGGCCGGAATGATGCGCGCCTGTGTAATCTCTTCAATCGTGCGCTGGCTTCCCTCGTCAAAGAAACGGATGCTCTCGATGACATTATCGAAAAACTCGATGCGCAAAGGGTGCGGGTAGTTGATGGAAAACACGTCGATGATCCCGCCGCGGGCCGCATAACAAAGCGGCTGATCGACACGGCTGCACTTTGTGTAACCGCTGCTTTGTAAGCGCTGTTTGAGCGTCTCATAAGCGATTGTATCATCGACATGCAGATGAAAGCAATGTTCCTCAAACAGGGCGGGCGAAGGTAAAAAGCGATGGAACGCCGCCGTATTGAGAATGAGGACGAAAGGCTCCCTGCGCTCAAGGATGTCCGCCATCACTTCCAGCTGTTCCGCCTTTGCCTGCGGCGATGCGGCGATCGCCTCTACCCGCAGCGATTCCTCCATGACAAAAAGCAGCGCTTTCTTGCCGAGGAGCGCTGTGATGCACTCATACAGGCGCTGTGCCGTATAGCTGTTGTTTTTCACCACCAGCAGTGTCTGCGGTTGTTTGGTAAAGTACGCCGCCAGCACCAGCGCCTCTTCCATCAGCGACAGATTGCCAAGCTCACTTTTCCCCGCACACAGGCTTTCCACCGCCGGATTGTCTTGTAAAAGACGCAGTAATTCCTGAATACCAATCACCTCTTGTTAAATTGATTCATCGCCTCGAGAAAGGAGTGCTGCAAGGAAAACACCGCCGCCTGCGCCGCCTCGCGAACAGACGCCTGATAGGCTTCCTGATCTTCCTTGCGGATTTTTCCCAGCACCCAGTCCACCGTCGGTATGCGCGTGTCCTTGTCGATACCGATGCGGATGCGGTCAAACTCCTGCGTGCCGATATGGGCGATGATGCTCTTGATACCGTTATGTCCCCCGGCGCTTCCCCGCTGCCGTAAGCGCAGTTTGCCGACGGGCAGATCTAAATCGTCATAGATCACTAACAGATCACCGGGAGCTAACCGATAGAAATCCATGGCGGCGCGCACCGCCTCCCCGCTGTTGTTCATGAACGTCTGCGGCTTCATAAGCAGCACGCTCTCTTTGCCGATGTTCACCTTATCGATCAGCGCCTTGAATTTCTTCTGCGCGATATTTGCCGATGTGATTGACGCGATGGCATCCATCGCCTCAAAGCCGGCATTGTGCCGGGTATGTTCATACGTTTTACCGGGATTCCCCAGCCCTACGATTAGCTTCATAGACATCTTCCTCACTTGCCACTCTATTATAATGAGATTGCAAAAAAAAGGAAAGAAAAAAGATCGGCGGTCACAGGAAAAATCGGTGACTGCCCGTTTATGAACGGTGAGTGCGCGAAAGCGGGCGGCGAGGGGAGATGGCGTCTAAGCATCGGAGGGATTCTTCCTCTGTTTATTATTCAATGGGCGAGTGTTTCCTTTTTTGCTTTCCATGAATCATACGCCCCCTTTTTTCCTGCCTGTTATTCATCACTCTATGTCCATCGCTCAAAAAACAATAGAGAAAACGCTCCTTGGTCAGCAGTCTGTAATCTCCTCCTGTCAAAGGAAAGGGCGCCGGAATGCGCCCTGTTACACTAGGATGGATTGTTTATATGGCATCATCATTGAAAGAAGCTTCGCTGTGACAGGCACGTCTTGCCATTTATCGAAAGGGAACACACATCGCCCAAAAGAAGACGCTCACCAACAAGACACATTCAAATATCACATAGTAGGCCATATAGAATGTTTCTTCTTTTCCGTTGGCGATCACCTGATAGCGCTTTGCGAGAATCCATGGCAAAGCCCCATAGCACACAGCCCCTACATAAGGGTTGACGATAAAGCCTGCGCACAGTCCACCGGCAATGAGTGCCAATATGCTCATATAAAGGATTCGTCCTGTCTGTGAAACGTCCTCTTTGCGATGAATGCTCAGAAGCATTTTATTCACCACAAACGGCAGCGGAGCATACAAAAGCAGGAGCAGGGCAAATGTGATGAAGAAATGTAATTCTCCTGTTGTCGGCTGTATCGGCATAACGTCACCTTCTTTCGTAGATACCAGAGAATTAAGAAATTGTTTGTCCGCCGGAGGTCACGCGGAGTGTTTCATTCAACATGGACGCCGCCTCGGTTCTTACACTGATGCTCGGCGTTTTCAGATAAGAGAAGCGAACGAAACTGTCATCATTCAGATTTACACGTGACAACAAGTCCCTCCCTATAAGACTGATGTCAGCTGCAGAAGCCGCTGTGAGCTCTGGCATTTCTGAAATAGATATTTTCGGAGTGTACAATTACTTTCACGATCTGTCTGGCGGCAGTCTTTTCAATATGTATGAATAAAGCTATGTTGAGCCTACTGCATCATCCTCTCTCATCCGGGAAAGCGGTGAGCGAACGAAGATTACCGGGGATCTCTTCTCCGGATGCGTCGAACAGCCGGAAATTGTTAGGGAGCTGATATTCCTGTGGCAGCTCATAACGGAAGATATGTTTTCCCCGCGCTTGAATGTCCTTCTCGGAAATGGTGATAAACGAGAATTCGTCCTTGGCAATGTCACAGGAGAAGCTGTCGATGTTTTCATCATCGTCGATAAACAAGGTCAGCTGAGTTTCTTCGGGAGTATGGAGACGAAAGTAACCGCAGGAATTCTCCTCTTCTTTAGAGGCGAGCAGTTGATAAGCGTCTCCCTCTTGCGCAAACTCAAGAAACACAAGACCCTCCTCGTCATCTAACAGGTACATGATGCCGCTGCCGGTATCGGCAGCTTGGATGACTCTACAATCGGCATAGTTATCCTCGATATAAGCCTCAGGATCGGCGATGTCACCCGATGGGGATGTGCAGGCAGTAAGCATGAGAAGAACGAATATCCACAATCTTTTTTTCATATCACCCCCTCCTTTCTGCTTTGAATGATGAAATAAGCCATTTATTGAAGATCACTACGATCCTCTATCCTTCATCTATACTATAAACGATCGATCAAGAAAAAATAATTCTTATTATTTTTTTAGTTTTATGATAATATAAATATTGTAGCGGTAATATTATTGTTAATTATTAACGTTCTATTGATTATTCATTAGATAGACAATAAATTAGTATCAAAGAGGTGATTATCAAATGGTGAATAAGTCGAAACTGACCAAAAGAGAATATGATATTATGGAAATCCTCTGGAAATTCAGCGAGCCCTTGCCTGCCAGCGAGATTCAAAACAACATTCCCGAGTTATCCATAAATTCCGTACTTCTCATCGTTAAGCGTCTCATTAACAAGAATTACGTATATGTTGCCAAAATATCGCAAAGCGGTAAAGTGTTGATGCGCGAATTTTCCCCTTGTCTCAGCAAAGAACAGTACATGTCATCCCTCATGGATCAAAAGACGCTGATGCATCTTGCCTCCTCTTTTATACAGCAATGTGATGACATGGACATCATCGATATGCTTCAACAAGAAATCGATAAAAAGAAAAGCGGGATGTGATTCTTTTGCGTTTTACCATCTCATCTTTCTTCATTACATTGCTGACAGTTTCTATGTTAATAGGGCTGTTTCATTTCTTGCTGACCAGAGAAAAAAGCCATCATCTTTTTCGCGTCGATTTCTTATCCATTATCCTGATCTGTATTTTATTGCGCATTTTGCTGCCGATTGAATTTCCGTTCACTTTTACGATTGCTTCTCATCACATAATGACATTCCTTTATGATGTGTTGTTATATAATATAACGTCCGGCATCCGTATCTTAGATTTGCTTTTAGCGATATGGGGCATCGGCATTGTCATACAGGCATATCGTCATTTGTCGAAGATGCGAAGTTTGCATACTTTTGTATCCTATATAGAAAAAAACGCCGTACATCAGCGCCTGTCAAAGTATCTTGCTCATCCAAAAGATGTTGATCTATATTTTTCTGATATGATGTCCTCCCCGATGGTGATCGGTATCAAAAATGCCGTCTATTTTCCGAGTTCTCTATATTCCGATAAAGAAATCAATTATATTCTCAGACATGAATTACAGCACATCCGGCAAAAGGATTTATGGATCAAGCAATTGATCAACATGCTCATTATCCTCTATTGGTGGTTTCCGCCGGTATATCGTCTGAGAAAACAGATCGATCTTTATCTGGAGATGAAAGCCGATAACGCAGTCATTCAAAGCATGAGCAGAGAAGAGTGCATGGAATATATACAGATCATATTAGATGTGCAAAAAAGACAGGTGAAAAAAGCGTCGATTGATCACAAATTATCTGCTTGTTTTATCGATGACGGGGCATTGAGCTTAAAGCATCGCATTGACTTTTTGCTCAAAGGCGGACCAAAAAGAAGAACAAGCATACTGCTATTATCCATTGCCCTCACCATCCCGTTTTTAAGCAACAGCGTCATCATAGAACCATCTTATCTGAACGATCCCCAGACAGAAGATACCTATTCCCAAGATATGATAGACGATAGCTATATCATCAAACATAAAGATGGCTCCTATACGATCGTTATCCAAGAAGAAGAATACACGCTTGATGAGCTGCCAATATCATCAGATATTCCAATCATAGAAGAATAGGAGGAATGCAAATGAAACTATTATTTTCAATAATGCTAAGTTTTACGATGACATTTTCATACGATCTTCCTTACGAGCTCCCTCAGTACGGCTTTATTCAACAGGATGCAATCGTTCCATTCGCAGATGTTCTCGTGTGGAAGTACAAAGTAATCAACAATCGATTATATAAAAGGCTCTATAATTCAAGCACAAAAGAGTGGATAGGCGACTGGATTTTAGCATAGCTGCCATATACATCAATAGAGAGAGAAGCCACTTTCTCCTCTTCTTTCTTATCATCTTCAAAACCCTCCATCTCACCAACATGCACACTCCCATCAAGAAAATGTGCATGTTTTTCTTTTTCTCCTCTACCCTTAACTGCATTCACCTTATTTTATATAAAAGTGTGATTGTGAACCACAAAATTCTGTATAATAATGTGATTTTCATTGCGCTGCGATCATTTTCTCATAGAAAAGGACGCCCACCGCTGCGTGCCGTCCCTGACGTCCATTTACAATTCCCGTTTCCTCGTTCCATACCTTAGCCGATTCCGCGTTGCCAAAAATGCACCTTATCCCTTTTCATGGCTAACGATCACAAAAGAAGTAGCCGTTTCCGGCAAAATCGCACGCTTACCACTCTAGCGTGCGATCATCCCCGGCTTAATTTCCTATCGCTCACGCTCATCCAAACAACAGCGCCGCTGCCGCCCATGGCACCATCAGATACAAAGCGATGACGATTTCTTTCCAGCTCATCGTCCGCTTGCGTTCCCGCGTCTGTTCCAGCGTTTTTTGCAGCTGAACGTCATCCCGCTTCCACTCCTTGCTGTTGCCGACACGCAAAGAGCCCGGCAACAGATAAAACACGACGCCGATCATCACGATACCGGTGATCAGATTGATCGCCGTTACAAAAAAGGATGCGTCTTTCAACAGAAAAGCCCCCAGCAAGATCACGGCGGTATACAGCGCTAACGCAAGTAAGGTTTTTTTCATCTTCATCGCTCCCGTTCACGAATAAGCTAATGATATGCTTTCACATCTGATTTGTCAAACGGTTTTCCACACGGGGAAACCCATCGAAAGCATCAAAGGTCGTCTTTACCAAAACAGCGTTTGCTAACAGCACTGTCGATGGCTTACGCAACCTGCCAAAGAATGACCGGTTACCTTTCCCGGCTTTCCGCAATATCAGTATTGCTCGATCTTTTTGCGCTCGGGCTTTAAATTCCCGCTTTTCTGCGATCGCTTTGCAAGCTCCTCATTCACCGCATCCAGCGTGATCTCCTTTTGTGCCATCAGTACAAACAGATGGTAGATCAAATCGGCGATTTCATTGACAATCTCGCCCTCGTTGTTCTCTTTCATGGCGGCGATGATTACCTCACTGCATTCCTCGCCAACCTTCTTTAAAATCTTTTCCGTTCCTTTCTCATACAGATAGGCGGTATAGCTGCCCTCCTGCGCGTTTGTCTTGCGGTCTACCACCGTCTCATATAAGTGCTGCATCTCATTCATCACATGAATCCTCCTTCGTATAAAGCGTGCGGTAAAAACAGCTGCGTGCCCCCGTATGACAGGCGGCGCCGACCTGCTTGACGATCAATAAGAGCGTATCCGCGTCACAGTCAAGCTTGATCGCTTTTACCCGCTGATAATGGCCGCTGCTCTCTCCTTTCAGCCACAGCGCTTGACGGCTGCGCGAGTAGTAACAGGCAAGCCCTTTGCGCAGAGTGATCTCCAAGCTTTCCCTGGACATGTAGGCTAACATCAGCACCTCGCCGTTTTCCGCATCCTGAACGATCGCCGGTACCAAGCCTCCCTGCTTGTCAAAGTCGACAGCCGCTAACAGCTTTTCCTCCATCATGCGTTTGCCTCCATGCGTACCGCAATCCCTCTTGCGCAGAGCTCCTGCTTGACCTCAGCCACGCTGTGGTCGCCATAGTGAAAGATGCTGGCCGCCAACGCCGCATCCGCCACATCGCTTTCCAGCACCTCGGCGATGTGTGCGATCGTACCACATCCGCCGCTGGCGATCAGCGGCACGTTGATGATGTCATTCACCGCCCGCAGCATCTCTATATCAAAGCCATTGCGCGTGCCGTCCGCATCCATGCTCGTCAATAAAATCTCTCCTGCGCCCAGCGCGGTAACCTCTTTCACCCACGCCAACAGATCGATGCCCGTATCCTTGCGGCCGCCATTGATATAGACGTTCCAGCCGCTTCCATCCGCTCGCTTCTTCGCGTCGATCGCCGAGACGATACACTGACTGCCGAATATCTGCGCCCCCTCGCGGATCAGCTGCGGGTGATGCACCGCCGCCGAGTTGAGCGACACCTTGTCCGCACCGCTGCGCAGCAGTCTCGTAATATCGTCCATGCTTTGAATACCGCCGCCGATCGTAAAGGGAATGAAGATCTCCTTGGCCACCCTTGCCGCAACCTCTGCCATCGTCTTTCTGCCCTCATTGGTCGCGCTGATGTCCAAGAACACGATTTCATCCGCGCCTTCCTCATAGTAACGGCGGGCGAGCGCCACAGGATCGCCGATCTCCTTTAAACCGACGAAGTTCACGCCCTTGACGACGTTTCCCTCCTTGACGTCCAGACAAGGAATAATCCGTTTGGTAAACATGTCACCCCTCCTTGCACAGCGCAATCGCCGCCGCCAGATCCAGCGTTTGGCGAACGATCGCCTTACCGACAATCACCCCTGCAATGTCTAATTGCTTCAGCACTTCAATGTGGTGAAGATCTCTCACGCCGCCGCTGGCGATGATGTCGATTGCCACCTGTTCTTTCAGCGTCCCAAGCATCTCCACATTCGGTCCCGCTAAGGTGCCGTCCTTGGAAATATCCGTGACGATGATGCTCTTGACTCCCATCTGTGCTAACCGCTTGGCAAACGCGATATAGTGCAGCTCGCTGGTTTCCAGCCAGCCATGGGTGCACACATAGCCATCCTTGCAGTCGATGCCCACGGCGATGCGTTTTCCATAGCGTGTCAGCGCCGCTTGTAACAGCGCAGAATCCTCCAGCGCCGCCGTCCCCAAAATAACGCGCTCAACACCGTTTTCCAAATAATAGGCCACATCCTCTAGCGTGCGGATTCCCCCGCCGACCTCTACGGGAATCTTCAGCGCCTTGGCCGTTTCGACGATCAGCGCGTCGTTGACCCGCCTGCCCGCTTTTGCGCCGTCCAAATCGACCAGATGCACAAAGGAAGCGCCCGCCTGTACATAGCGTTTTGCCAAGTCGAGCACGCTGTCGGCGACGACCTCCTGTTTTGCGTAGTCGCCCTGATACAGCCGCACCGGCATTCCGCCGATGATGTCGATCGCCGGTATAATCCTCATCTCAACGCCTCCTTTTTCTCACATGCCTCGACAAAGCGCTTTAACATCCGCAAGCCGTCCTTGCCGCTTTTCTCCGGGTGATACTGCATCCCCAGCACATTGCCATGGCGTACATAGCCCGCAATCCGCAAATTGCCATACAGCGAGTAAGCGATCAAATCCTCCTCGCGCATCCCGCTAGCAAAATAAGAGTGTACATAATAGACAAAGGGACTTTCTTCCTTAGGGATGATCGCATCCCCGTGCGCGTGCTCCAAGCGATTCCAGCCGATATGCGGAATCTTCACCGACGCATCCTCCATCCGCACGATCTCTCCCTGCAATAAGCCTAACCCTTGCGTTTCCTCTACCTCATAGCCTCTTTCAAAGAGCACCTGCATGCCCAAGCAGATGCCTAAAAGCCCTTTGCCTGCCTGCGCTTCGCTGACGATCACCTCATCCAGATGGTGTTTGCGCAGATTTTGCATGCAGTCGCGGAAAGCGCCGACCCCCGGCAAAATCAAACCGTCCGCCGCCTGCAGCAACGCCGGATCATCGCTGATGCGATAGGCGGCGCCGATGGCGGAAAGAGCGTTTGCGACACTGTGCAGGTTTCCCATGCCATAGTCGATAACGGCGATCATTCTAACACTCCTTTACTGCTTGGCAGCGCATCTCCCACGATGGCTGCGCCTGCCTTCACCGCCCGGCCGAGCGCCTTAAACACCGCTTCCACCTTGTGGTGATCGTTTTCTCCATAGCACACGTTCACATGCAGAGTCATACGGGCATGATCGCTGAGGGCGCGCAGAAACTCCGGGAGCATCTCACAGGAAAAAGCACCGATCTGTTCCCGCTTCAGCGCGCAGCTGCACACCAGATAGCTGCGCCCGCTGAAATCGAGATCCACACAGCACAGCGCCTCATCCATCACCACACGGGCGCTGCCATAGCGTGCGATCCCGCGTTTATCGCCTAACGCCTGCTTGAGCAGTTCGCCCAAGACGATGCCGGTATCCTCGATCAGATGGTGATCGCATACCTCCAAATCCCCTTTGGCACGCACATACAGATCTATGCCGCTATGAAAGGCGAACAGCGTCAGCATGTGGTCAAAGAAGCCGATCCCGGTTTGAATGTCGCTGTTCCCGCTTCCCTCCAGCGTCAAACGCGCTTCGATCTGCGTCTCTTTGGTCGTTCTTGTCATCTGTGCACTTCGTTTCATTTGTATTCCTCCCAAAAGCCGCGCAGGACGGCCAATACCGCTTCGTTTTCCCATGGCATTCCGATCGTGATGCGAAAGGAATCGTCGCCGTAATTGCGAATCGTGATGCCTGCCTTGACAAAGGCGTCTAACAGCTCCTGCTTTTTCTGACATCTGCCATATAAGAAGTTTGCCGATGAAGGATAGATGGTGAGCAAGTCATTGTTACGCTCACCGCACTCCTGTATCATCTGCGAGCGCTCCTGCTTGATGAGTTCACACTGGCTTAGCAGCTCCTCCTTATGCGAAAGGACGATCTGTGCGGCACACTGTGTCAGGGCGTTCACGTTATAGGGGACCTTATAGGGCCGCAGCTTGGCGATGGCCTTTGGATTTCCCAGCAGAAACCCACAGCGTCCCCCCGCAAAGGCAAAGGCCTTGGACAGCGTCCGCGTCACATAGAGATGCGGATAGCGATCCAGCTGATCGATCATCGACTCCTGGGCAAATTCGCCATAGGCCTCATCGATCACCACCGGACAGTCAAACGCCTGTACGATACGGCACAGCGCCTGCTTGGGAATGATCTGACCCGTAGGGTTGTTAGGATTGGAAAAGAGCACCAGATCAGCCTTGGCCGCCTTGCCCTTGGCGATGAAATCCTCCACGTCAAAGGTACTGTCCCAGTTTTTATAATAGCGCTCCACCTTGCCCCCATACATGCCGGCATAGTAGTCATACATTGAAAAATCGGGAGTCAGCGTATAGAGTACGCCTTGGGCGGGAACGTGCATGCCGATGATCAGCCCCAGCATCTCATCCGAGCCGTTGCCGGCAATCACCTGTGTCTCCTTCACACCGGCATAAGCGGCATACGCCTGACACAGCTTGGACGCTTCATCCTGCGGATAGCGGTGAAAGGAGAGCTCTTTGACTGCCTGTGCGATCTCCTCACGAATGGCAAGGGGCAGGTTCACGCTGCTTTCATTGGCGTTGAGCAGCATGCCCGCACGCTCCTTCATCGCCTGATATTCCATCTTCTCACTCATGTGTCAACCTCACTTTCACCGCATTGCCATGCGCCTGCAAGCCCTCGTGACGGGCGATGTTCATGATCTTTTCTCCATCGCGGCGCAGTGCGCTTTCGCTGTAATGCAGATAGCTGCTGCGCTTGACGAAGTCCTCACAGCTCAAAGGAGAGGCGAAGCGGGCGGTTCCATTGGTCGGCAATACGTGATTGGTGCCGCCAAAGTAATCGCCGATACTCTCACAGGTCGTATAGCCCAAAAAGACGCTGCCGGCATTGCGAATCTGATCTAAATAGGAATAGGCGTCCTCCACCATCAGCTCCAAGTGCTCCGGTGCGATTGTATTGGCGATGCCGATACACTGTGCAAGATCGTCGCAGACCATCAGCGTTCCATAGTTCGCCAAGCTTTGTTCAATGATCTTTCGACGCTCAAGCAGCGCACTTTGGCGTTTCAATTCCTTTTGTACCTGTTCCCCAAGGGATTCCTCCACGGTTAATAAGATGCTGCATGCGAGCGGATCGTGCTCTGCCTGTGAAAGGAGGTCAGCCGCCACCGCTTTGGGATCGGCCTTGGCGTCGGCGATGACGAGAATCTCGCTGGGACCTGCGATCATGTCGATATCCACTCTGCCATAGACGAGCCGTTTGGCACAGGCGACATAAGCGTTGCCCGGTCCCACGATTTTATCCACGCGTTCAATGCTTTGCGTTCCATAGGCGAGCGCCGCGATCGCCTGTGCGCCGCCAACCTTATACACCGCGTCGACCTTGGCGATTTTTGCCGCTGCGGCGATGACGCCAGGCACGCTGCCCTCACGGTTGGGCGGTGTCACCATCACGATCTTTTTCACCCCGGCAATCCTAGCCGGCAGCACATTCATAAGTACGCTGCTGGGATAAGCGGCTCTGCCTCCGGGCACATAGACGCCGACCTTTTCTAGCGGCATCACCCGCTGTCCCAGATACACGCCCTCCTCCTTTTCCAGATGATAGCCGCATGCCGTTTGCCGCTCATGATAGAGGCGGATGTTATCGGCGGCTTCCTGCAAATCGTTGAAGAACGTGGAATCGATTGTGGCACAGGCCGCATTCAGCTCCTCTTCGCTAGCCAACAAAGCGTCTAAGCGCACATGGTCAAACTGCTCGGTATAGGCAAACAGCGCCTCGTCCCCTTGTTTTCGCACCTGTTCGATGATTGCGCCGGTACGCTCCATGATGATCGGATCGCTGTCCGCCATGCGCCCCTCTAAAAACGTGCGCAGCTCTTCGATATTCTTCGGATCTCTTCTAGTCAGCATTTGCTTTCTTCACCCTTTCCAAATCTTCCAGCAAATTCATGATTTGCGCCCGCTTCAGCTTAAAGCTGGCACGGTTGACGATGACCCGCGCCGAGATGTCGCAGATACGATCATAGACGATTAAGCCGTTTTCCTTGAGCGTCGTGCCTGTCTCCATGATGTCCACGATGCCATCGCACAGCCCCAACAACGGCGCCAGCTCCACGCTGCCCTCGATTTTAATCACCTCGACGTCCATCCCCCGCTGCTTGAAATACGCCTTGGCGACGGTAGGATATTTGCTGCCGATCTTGACATGGCCGAATTTTTCCAGCGGGCTTTGCTGCGGCAAACCCGCAACGATAAAGCCGCACTTGCCGATCCCTAAGTCCATCAGCTCATAATAGCGCCCCGTTGACTCCAACAGCGTATCCTTGCCGACAAAGCCGACGTCCGCCACGCCGTGCTCCACATAGGTCACACAGTCCGCCGCCTTGACGAGAAAGTAGCGCTGCTCTTTCTTCGTATCCAAAAAGACGAGCTGCCGTCCCTTATCCTTGAGTTTTTCAATTCCATATCCGCACTGTTCAAACATCGCTACGCTCTGTTTTTCCAGACGGCCTTTCGTCAATGCGATTGACAGCATGCCGTTTCCTCCTTTACGCTCACCGTGTCTGCATCCTCACTCATCACTAAACGCACCTTGCCATTCTGTGAAAGATGGCGCGCCTGTTCCATCGCCGCCAAACGCTCCCTTGGCGGATAAGTGATGACAAATGTCTGCTGTGTCTCCTCTTCCTCAAACATCCCTGCTAATGCGTCCAGCTTGATGGAGAAGCCGACCGCCGGCAAGCTTCTGCCATACTTTGCCAACAAGGTATCGTAGCGTCCCCCGGAGAGCACCCGCTGAGCGGCCCCCTCCACATACGCTTCAAAGACGATGCCGGTATAATAATTGAGATTTTTGGTCTTGCCTAAATCAAACTGCACCCGTTCACATCCCAGCGTCTTCAAATCTGCGGAAAGCTGCAGCAGGTATTGCAGGATATCCTTTAACTCTTGGCAGAAGCAGTAGCGTTTCGCGTCCTCCAGCATCGAGCGATCGCCGCTCATCCACGGCAGCTGCAGGAAAAACTGTTTCCCCTGTGCATCCAAGCCCAAAGCTTCCAGCTTTTCCCTAAGAGCGGTGATGCTTTTCTCATCGATCAAGTCCGCTAACTCCTCGCTGTCCGCCTGACTGATCGCAAAGTGACGACAAGCCTCGGTGAAGAAATTGATATTGCCGATCTCCAGCACCCATGAGCGATCTTTCACTACGCCAAGCGCATCCAGCGCCACCATCAAAATCTCTAAGTCTCCGCAGGTCTGCGGTACGCCGATCAGCTCCACCCCACAGTCGCTGATCTCATTTTTCAAGCCGCTGAGCGCCTCGTGTACCTTGAACACGTTCGCACAGTAGCGAAAGCGAAAAGGAGCCGGCACATCCTTACACTTCGCCGCAGTAAAACGGGCGATGGGAATGGTCATATCTGCCCGCAGCATCAAAATGCGTCCCTGCGCATCGAAGAACTTATACATCTCTTGCTCATTGATATTGTCAAATCCGGCTTCATAGGTCTTATAAAACTCGATCGTCGGGGTGATGACCTCCTCATACCCCCAGCTGTCAAAACGCCGTTCAATCTCCCGCTGGAGTTTTTTTCGCGCCGCGCATTCACGTGCGGTGAGATCCCGCATGCCCGCCGGTACCATAAACTGATCCATCTGTCATCCTCCTTTTGCTCATAAAAACAAAAAAGCTTCCATCCAAAGGACGAAAGCTTCGTGGTGCCACCTTTTTTTACCGCTCCCTCGCGAGAGAGGCCTCTGTGAGTATTTGCATACTGCGCATGATAACGGATGCCTGACCGTTGAAGGCTACTGCTCGTTCACCCTCACAACTCCAAGGTGTGTTCGCAGCGCTCCTATATCCTCTTCCACCATCCGAGGACTCTCTATCATATTTGCCGCTGTTACTCTTCCTCTTCTTCGTTTTATATACGTTTATCTTACTATGTTTGAAAAAGGGTGTCAACTATAATTGTAAACAATTTCAGATTTTTGAAAACCGTTTTCAAAAAGGACGGATGCTGTGGAATAGATCAGGAATAGGGAGCGAGCGTTGCGCGATGTGCGCTTGCGTTGCTTGCCCTGACGATGCACATTGTGGTAAATTACACCTGTGAAACAACAGCAAAGGAGCGTGAACAACGGATGTTCCATGAACGATTACAGGCAATCCGAAAGCAAAGAGGGTATTCTCAAGAGGAATTGGCGAGGAAACTGCACGTGGTCAGGCAGACCGTTTCCAAGTGGGAGAAAGGCCGCTCTGTCCCTGACGCAGACATGCTCGTGCAGCTGTCGAAAGTACTGGAGGTTCCCGTCAGCGCGCTGTTAGGGGAAGACATGGAGAAGGCGGACAATACGAAAGAGAGCGTCCAGCAAACAGATGCGATCGCCCGACAGTTAGCAAAGATCAACGCACAGCTGGCATTGAAAAACAAACGCGCCCGCCGTATTTGGCAAGGCATCCTCATCGCCTTATCATTCACAGCGCTGCTCTATCTGCTCATTGCCGTGCTATTCAGCGCTCCTCGTTTAGAGGAGTCCTCTGAGCAATCCGTCATCGTCGAAAACTCACAGCAAACCCCTAGGCGTTTATGCGCTCACAGCTCAAAGGAAAGAGCACACGTGACAGATTGTGCATCGCTTGTTGAGCGGTTTCTATGATTGACTTTCTTTCATAGAAACATCTCACAAAAAAACAGACGCCCTGCGCCCGCATCACCTCTCAACCAACGGGAATGTCCTGCGCCAAGCATCTGTCTTTTTTAATTTGCTTGTCCGCACTCTTGCTTTTGCGGATGATGGAAAGGAACCAGCCCGCTGCGATGCAGGGCAACCATCACGCACGGGATGAGAATCAGCTGCAAGATCATCCCGATGAGCGCGTCCGCAAATGCGCCGGCAACAAACATCTGCCATGTGAACGCACCGCCGCTCAAGCCCAGCTGTACATACTGGACAACGCCCCATACCAAGCGCCCTGCTAACATCGCACTGATCAAGCAGCGATAGAGCGCCCGCACACACTGCCAGCGGGAAATGCTGTACAGAAAACCGGCAACCGCTCCATACGTCATCAGCTCAAAGGCCATCGCCGTCGCCGATGGAAAAAATACCGGCATGCCAAAGATCGCCGACCGCAGCAGTGGCAGAACAAAGCCGACCAGCGCGCCGTACTTCCAGCCGCAGATGAGGCCGCACAGAAAGATTGGAATGTGCATCGGCAACAGCTTGCTGCCGATCTGTGGAATCTGTCCGGTCAAAAACGGCAGGACGAGACCCAAGGCCAGAAACATCGCGGCAAGTGTCAGGTTTTTTATTTGTTTGTTCATCGCTCTTCTTCTCCTTTGCTATTTACCATATCCCAATTTGATATGGCATTGGTACGGATGAGATTTCTTTCGCATCCTCGTTACGAATCCAGCTGTTTCGCCGCCTCATTGACACAGCGCAGCGCGTTGAGACTGCGCGGATAGCCAATGTAAGGCAGAATCTGTGAGATCACCCGTATCAGGAACGTTTTCTCGTTGCCGATGCGCATATTGCCTAACGCATGCGAGGTGAGCTGCGGCTCACAGCAGCCTTGCGCCGCCAGGAAACAAAAGGTGATCATCTCTCGCTGTTTGAGGTCTAACCCTGTACGCGTGTAATAGTCGCCAAAGCAGTTCTTGGAAAGCCAGCAGTTGATGTGACGGCTCTCCTGAGGCCCCGATGCAGAGAAACCGCGCATCGACTCGCCGAAAATATCGACCTGCGCCTGTTCCCCCTTTACCAGACGATCTTCCATCGTCGTGGTTGCCTGCCCCGCTAAAGGCAATGCGATTCCGCGCGCCTGCAGCAGCTCATTTATCTTTTGCAGAAACGGCAGCACCTTGCCAAAGCCCAGATATGCCGTCGCCTGATAGACGATCTCTTTCAGCTCTATCGGGCTGACACCGGCATCGAGCGCCGCATCCGCCATCCATGCAAAGGCATCGACGCCCTGCGTGCCCATCAATGCCGCCAGTATCGCCATCATTCCCAAAGGCTCCTCTAAATTTGCCTGTGCAAGCGTCTCATCAAAGGCAAAGTTCACAAAACGCTCCATAAACTGTGGGTCACTCTGCAATAAATCAGACGCCTGACGCGGTATCAACCGCTTGAACTGAATGTTCTCCTGTTCCTCTTTTTGCATGTTGCCTGCCTCCCTCTATGCATCCAGCGAGACGATCGTATAGTCCCGCGTACCAAGACCTAATGCCGCCGCGGCTTCTACCGTATGAATGCCATGACGGGAGTCCATCCGTTCGATCAGTGCCGCTTTGCCCGGATCACTGCTGTTTTTCACGGCGTCGTAGCATGCCTGATCGAGAGCGACAGGATCACTGGAAGCATAGATGCCGAGATCCGCCATTTCCGGTTCTGCCGGATGTGCGTCACAGTCACAGTCTACGCTCAAACGATTGGCGACGTTGATGTACAGCATATTGTCTGCACCCTTGTAGTCGATGACAGCCTTGCACGCATCTGCCATCGATTCCAGAAAGTGATCCTGCGGCGGCAAATGCTCCCACAGCTTTGCGGCGTCCGTGGTGGCGCCGGCCGTATGGATGCAGGCCTTGCCTTTGGTGGAAGCGATGCCGATGCTGATGTTTTTTAACGCGCCGCCAAAGCCGCCCATGGCATGCCCTTTGAAATGAGAGAGCACCAGTATGGAATCATAGTTGGCAAAATGTTCGCCGACGATGTCTTGCTCAAGATGAAAGCCATGGTGTACCAGCAGAGAAAGCTCTCCATACTCATCCATAATATCACAAGGAGCGATCGTTGGAAAGCCATGATCCCTAATCGCCTGCCAGTGCAGAGCAGGGTCCTGCCGCTGTCCTCCGTAAGCCGTACAGCACTCGATGATCGTCCCATGCAGATCATCGACCAGCGAAGAGATCAGCTCTGGATGCAGATAGTTGTGACCGCCGGGTTCCCCGGTGGAGATTTTGACGCCGACTTTGCCGGTCAGCTCTTTGCCCAGCGCACGATAAATGCGCAGCAAGCTGTCGGCGGATATTTCTTTTGTAAAGAACACAGTTGCTTTTTCCATGCTTACAGCCTCCTTTTGCCACAATCATTGTACACCTTGGAATTTCCGGCGTAAAATGCCGAAATCGGATGATGTATCATAACTAAAATGAATAACTGCCACACTTATATGCGAAAAGATACCAAAAAAACGATCGATACCCGCAAACAGACAAGGCTTCGCTTCCTCTTCTGTCCGTCTTGCTTTCCCTGCGCTTTCCCCTATCCAAACGTATCTTTCCACCCCCCAAGCGCTCTTGTGATCGGGCAGAATTCATTGCGCAGGGAAGCCGCAAAGAAATCAGATGATGCTTGTGCGCTTCTCTCGCTTTTTATAGCGTTCACCTGCAAAAAGAAAACGGCGTCTGCCCGCCGCTTTCTTTCCTCACGCTGTACGCTTATTACCGCATACCTACCGTTTTTTCATCACGCTTTGCGCTTATTGCCACATATTTGCCATGGATACGGCTTTGCCGCCTATTGTGATGTGCTGATGCTTTGTCAGCCATCACTTTAAAACGCTCTCCTCGTGTGGAATGCCTTGTGATCGATGCCCTTTGCTTTGCTAACGGCACGCCTTGCTGAAAAAGTCCTCACTGCCGAAATTGCCGGATTTTAACACCAGTGTGCACGCTTTATTCTCTAAAGGCCGCAGGATCGGTACGCCCGGGTCAATGCTTCGTTCGATGAAAAACCCTTTCAGCCCCAGCGCCTGAATCACCGCGCCCGAGGTTTCCCCGCCGGCGACGACGATGCGCTCATATCCCGCCGCATACGCAAGCCGGCTCATTTCTGCCATGAACGCCTCCATCGCCTTTCCGGCGGCCGCAAAGCTTGCGGATGCCCGCAGCTTTTGCATCTCATGATCGATCGCATCGCTGTAAATCAGCGTCGCTTTCTCTCTTTCCCTCACCCTGGCAAATACATCGCTCGCTTGCAGCGTGCCATCTAACAGCTTGTTTGCATCGACGGCAAACGTGATACCGCCTTGCTGTTGATAACGGCGCACCTGCCGCTTGCTCGCCAAGGAACAGCTCGCGCATAACAGGAGGGTTCGTGTCGGCACATGCGTTTCCTGTGCATCCCCTTGTGCATGACGCTCACCTTGATACAGATATTCCAATAACCCCGAACCTCCGCTCAACAGCGTCAAATCGCCAAACAGCTCTGCGATTTTCGCCCCTTGCGCATCGTCTGTATAGTCGGGAACGATATAGAAAGGCGTGCCCGCGTGCGCTGTTATCAGCTGCTGCAAGGTTTGCCGATCAGCGTTTTGTGTCTCCAACAGCTCACAAGGAAATTGACTCTGCGGCTTCATCAGCGCGGGGATATAGGAATCCCACATCGGATTGAGCGGGTGATCCTTCATCGGACTTTCACTCAGCGGCTGCCCGTTGACATAGAGAATTCCCGCTTTCACGCTTCTGCCGTTCACAGGCAGCGCAGGACACAATATGGAATAGGGTACTTGCAGTGCCTGCACCAGATAATCCATCACAACGCCGATATTGCCCTGTGGGGTGGAATCAAAGGTGGAGCAATACTTGAAGTAAAACTGATCGCACCCACACTGCCGCAAAAACGTCAGTGCCTCCTTCGTCTGCGCAAGTGCCTGTGCAGGAGGTGCGCTTCTGCTTTTCAGCGCGATCACTAACGCATCAAAGGGTTCCTTCAGCGAGGGGTATCCCTCATTGCACATGATGACGCGCGCGCCGCTCTTTGCCAAAAAAGAGGCAGCGTCACTTGCCCCTGTAAAATCGTCCGCGATCACGCCGATTTTTCGTTTCTGTTTCATCCTTTGCGCCCCGCTTTCACTTTGTCCATGCTCGGCCGGCCTGATCAAACAGCTTGACATAATGCGCTAAACGCTCTTTATATCCTCTTTTAAAGGCCGGTACCAGCTGCCATTTGTCAAAGTTGGGATCTTCGAAGAACTTCACCAGCTCCTCCTTTCCGGCGACGATCAGCTCAGTAGCCAGATTGACCTTCTGGATGCCGGATTTGACCGCTTTCGCCAGATTGTCATCGCCCGTACCGCTGCCTCCGTGAAGCACCAACGGCGTATCCTTGCAGGCTTCCACGATCTTTTCCAAACGCTCGAAATCGATGTGCGGCGTACCTGTGTAACGCCCATGTGCCGTACCGATCGCCACCGCCAGACAGTCCACGCCCGTCTCCTCGATAAAGCGTGCCGCCTCCTGCGGCTGCGTCAGGTTGCTGACGCCGTCCACCGCATAGTTGTTGCCCATGCCGACATGTCCCAGCTCCGCTTCGACGCTGATGCCCAGAGGTCTGCACATCTTGACGACCTCTTTGGTCTGTGCGACATTCTCCTCATAAGAGAGGGAGGAGCGATCAACCATGATAGAGGTGAAGCCGCAGCGGATGCCTAACACCATATCCTCATACGTCTTGCCATGATCCAAATTGATCGCCACCGGCACGCTGACCTGATTCGCCAAATCGCGGATCATGTGAATAAACCACGGCATATCCGGATGGATGAATGTGTTGACATCTACGATCATCGGCGCATGATATTCCTGCGCGACCTCCAGCACCGCCCGCACCGTATCCTCGCTTTGTACATTCGGCGCGGTGACGCCATATCCATGCTCTTTGGCATGAACCAATATTTCTTTCATTGTTACCAGCATAATTTTTCTCCTTTATCGATCTTCAGGGCGTACCTGATCGCTTTGTCCATAGATGAACACGATCTCTACACAGCCGCCCGCCTCATAGCGAAACACGTGCCACTCTCCGGATGGAATATGAAAGACCATTCCCGCCTCCAGCGTACAGCGATTTGGCAGATGCTCCTTTGTATCGCCCCATGCGATCCATCCCTTTTCGGCTTTGGTGATGATGACGGTCTCCTCCGCATGGCAATGCGGCTCCATTTCGCCGAACTCCTCGCTGTAAAGCGCATAGCCGACGCTCATCTGATCGCTGTCGAACACACTGTGCTTGCCGACGATCCGCTGCAAGCCTCTGCCGGGCAGCGCGTCAACGGCAACCTCGCTTTGCTTGATATATTCCAATGTTTCCACCTCTTCTTTATAATAATTCCTTTAACTGATATAACCCTTTCGGCAGGCTTGTCAGCACCTTTTCCTTCCCATCGCCGACATAGCGCAGCGCGCCCGCCATGCTCGCCTGTGCCAAGACGATCGCATCATAATCCTTTGCCTGCGTTTCCACAGCCTGTGCAATGCGCCGATCATGCGCGTCAATATCACAGCCGTGCAGATCGAATACACCCTCTAAGTACAGCGCATCCACTTGCTGGCTGACATCCGCCTTGCTTTGGATGAGCGCTGCCGTCGGCTCCAGTGTGCTCTTTACCGTTCCCAGCACCAAGATGCGCTTACCCTGCGCCACCGCTTCCTGTGCCATCGGTTCATCGATTTTATACACAGGGATGGAAAGGATATTACGCGCGATGTCCGCACAAGGACCGATCGAAGAACATACGAGCAAAATCGCATCGCTGTGCGCCTGCTGAGCGATGAGCGCATATTGCACAAAGCGTTCGATGACGCCCTTTGTCAGCACGCCCTCCTCCTTGATCTCATTGAGCAGGGAATCATCCAGCACGTTGACAAAGGCAAACGCATCCTGATAGATCTCTTTGAGACTTGCGGGAATGCTTTGCAGGGTGGCGCTCGTCGTATGAATAATCGTGATCTTTTTCTTCATTGTTACCTCTCTTCCATCGCTTTTCGCGTATGTACCAGCCGTAAAAGGGGGCGTTTCTCACCAAGCTTGCAAAGCATTGCTAACAGCTCCCTTTAGACAGCCGTAAAAGGCTGGGGCGCGGTCTTGTTTTTGCCCATCGCCCCTCCTCACGTCTATACGATATGCAGAAATGCCATGGCGAGCGACAGCACCAAGATGACTAACATCAGCCAGTTGATGTTGACGTTCTTGTCTAACAGCTTCTTGCAGCCATAGGTGATCGCCAGCGGTACGATGCCTAAAAACAGCGTATCCAAGGAGGACTGCAAGGCTACCGGATCGCCGCCCGGGATGCCGATGGTGATCGTCGTGGAGAATTTCACCGTCGATGCGGTCATCGCACCGACCATGATCAGACCGAGAATACCGGCGCACTTTGTCAAAATCTTCAGCGTTCCGTTCTTATACATCGTTGTGATGAAGTTCGATCCGCTGATGAAGCCGACATACCCCAGCGTGTAACGCAGGATCATCGTGCACGCGTTATAGATCAAGAAGAACAGCGTCGGGCCTAACAGTGAACCCTGCTGTGCAAAAGAGATACCGATACCGGCCGCAATCGGACGGATGACGCTGAACAGCAGCGAATCACCGATACCGGCGAGCGGTCCCATCAATGCAGCCTTGACAGCGACGATCGAGCTTGTATCGAAGTCGTCCGCCTCGCTGTTGTCCTTTTCCATGGAAGCGACCAATCCGGCTAAAAACGGATAGAGGGCATTGGATACGTTACAGAACTGCACATGGCGATACAGCGCATCCTTCTTCTTTTCCGGCTGATCTTTATAATAACGGTTGAGCGCCGGCATGATCTGCCACAAAAAGCCGATTGCCATCTGACGCGCCTGACCGCCGACGCGAGAGCAGTGCGCATTCAGGGAACGGAAGCAGATGCTGTTAATCATCTTTTTATCTTCTCTGGATAGATTATTCGTTAGTTTCATTGTAAAAAGTCCTCCAATTCACTGTCGTCGCTTTCCGTTGCCAAAGCGTTTTCCGTTTTTGCAGATAGACGGTTGAGCTCAAAGTCGCGCATAGCACTCACTACGACGATGATGATACCGATGACGGCGATGGCCACGATCGGCAATCCGACATAGATATAAAGAATAAAGCCAAGCAGATAGTACACCGCGATCTCTTTGGTCCAGATCATCTTCATCAGCAGCGCTAATCCCACCGCCGGCAGCAGCTGTCCGCAGACATTTAAACCGGTCATGATGACTTCCGGGATGGAGTTGACGAAGATGTCGATCGCATTGTATCCGGCATAGACGCCCGCAAAGACGATCGCCGCAAAGAAGAGGTTCTTCACCAGCCATACGCCGAAGTTCAGATAGATCAACAAGCCGCGCTCATTGCCCTCTTTCGCCCACTTATCCATCAAAGAGGTGAATACGGTCAAGAAGATATTATTGATTGCCATGGTGACAAAGCCCATCAAAATACCGATCGGCGTAGCGATGGCAAGCGCTGCGCTTGGATCAAGCGAAGAGTTTGTCGCAAAAGCGACTGCAAATACCGTCGCCGCGGAGTGGTCGGCGGAAATCTGCCCGCCGATGTTGACGCTTCCCATAAACACGGCTTCTAATGCCGCACCGATGATTAAACCCTGATAAAGATCTCCTAACAGCAGTCCCGTAAACGCGCCGATGACGATAGGACGATCGGACATGCTCTGTCCGAAGATCCAGTTGCCGCCATAGCATACGAAATAAGACAATGCCGACAATAGAGCAACATTCAACATAATCTGTTTATCCTCCTACATTTTCCAATAACTTTGTAATCGATACCTTGGGGTTGGTCGGGATCACCCAGTGAATCGTTTCCATATCCAGCTTTGCGACCTCGCGCAGCGCCGCTAATTCCTCTGGGTTGCATACGACGTCCGCATTGAGCTTCACTTTATCCGCAGAAGTGTCAAAGCGTCCGACATTTGCCACATTGATGGATGCGACCTCGCAGTTCTGCGCAATCTTCAATGCGTCTTGCACGCTGTTGGTCAAAACGAACATCTTCACATCCTTTGATTTGGGATTGTTAAAAATCTTGATCGAGTCGTCTACGCTGCGGATCAGCACCTTGATGCCGTTTGGCGTCGCCATCTTGAGCGCCATCTGCTGCACTTCGTTTTCCGCCGCTTTATCGTTGGCGACCACCATGTGCGTCGTATTGAACTGCTTCGACCACACGACGGCGATCTGCCCGTGAATCAGACGATCGTCCACCCTGATTTGAATAATCATATTTCCTCCTTTTTTTGCCGTTGATTGCATTTCTTCGATCTGTATTCTTCAAATTTCCTCTGCTTTTATGCTATCATGTTAGAGGAGAAGGTTCATGATGCAGGTACGCTGTGCCTCATGTCATCACCGCAGGTTCCAGCTTACTGTGATGACACGCATGCCTTCTCTTTTTCATTGTGCATACAAGCGCGGTAGATGTCTGCAAGGTCTGCCGCTGTCAAAGGAATCGGTGAATTGACGAGCAGGCGCTGCTGGTTTTCATAGACGCTCTGTGCCATTTGCACGCAGGTTTCCTCATCGATTCCCATTTTGGAAAAGGACGGGGCGGGAAGCAGCGTCTCCAGCAGTGTCAGCAGTGCGCCGATGACGTCGCTTTCGCCGGCAAACGATGAAGCGAGCGCGGTTTCCAGCTTTGTGAGGGGAACGCGCATGCGGCGATACTGTGTCAGCGTGCTGCGCATGACTGCATAGACCGCTTCTCCGTGCACCAGATGATAGCCTGCCCCCAGCGGAAATGACAGTGCGTGCATCGTCGCACATCCCGCGATGCTGAAAGCGATCCCTGCCATATTGGCGCAGATCAGGCTTTGACGCAGGTTGCTCGGCAGACGATGACAGCGATGATACTCCTTTAGGTTTTCAAGGATACCCGCAATCGCCGTCTTGGCAAACATATCGGTATAAGCGTTCGCCTTGGGCGATAACAGTGATTCCATCGCATGTGCCAGCGCGTCGATCGATGTTGTCAAAAAGACCTTTGGCGGCAATGTAGCTAACAGCTCGCCGATCAAGATCGCCTGATCGGGGAACAGCGCATCAATCTGCAAGCCCAGCTTGCTGTGCAGCTCGCCGAACTCGACAACCGCAACGCTGGTAACCTCGCTGCCGGTACCGCAGGTGGTCGGTATGGCGATGAGCGTGCGCCGTTTCTTTAAGCGCTCTTTCTGGGCAAACAGCTGCTGTGCGTTTCGTCCATCGCCAAACACGCATAGCTTGCCGATGTCGATCACAGCGCCGCCGCCGATAGCGATCACCCGCCGATAGTCCTTTTGATTCGCTCTCGCCAAGATGTGATCGACCCATGTCTCATGCGGTTCCCCGCTGCCATAGGCGTCGATGTCGATGCATGCCGCATTTCCCGCTGCCGCTTTCACGGATGACAATACAAATGCGTTTGCCAAGATCAAATCGTCCTCATTCAACGACAGATGCTGAAAGCATGCCTGCAAGCTGTCCTCTTCGCAGATTTCCGTATGCAGGCGAAACTGCCGCCCCATCGTCGTCTCATGAAAGGAATTCATCTAAATCACCCTCTTTCTCCTCTGCTTCCTCAAAACGTACCGCCTGCGGATGACAATCGCCGCACAGCACCGCCAGACGCTCCTCGCTCAGCGCCTCGCCATCCAATGCCGCCGACAGCACGATCGGCAGATTCATCGAGGTGACGACCGGAATGTTCTTTTTGCTTTCCCGCACCTTGCACATCACCTGCTGATTGACGCTGCCGCCCAAGATGTCGGTAAAAATAACCGCCTCCCCTTCCTGTGCGCTGTCGATGAACGCCGCGATGTCCTTCAGGTAGTCGCTTGAGGAATCCAGATATGCGCAGACCGCTGAAATCGCCGCGCTCTCTCCTAAAAAGAACTTTGCACTTTCCTTTAATCCCTGTGCCAACCTCCCGTGAGAAGCCAGTAATATCTTTCTTTCAGTCATATTGCGCCTCCTTTAACCGCTTTCAAATTATCACAATTTAACAATAATATCAACATAAATTTATCATTTTTTTGATTATTTTATGGTTATATTAAGGTAACTCATTTGGATATTTTGGGTAAATTTGTTATAATTTCTTAATATTTTGAGCAAATTTACTCAAATTGTGCTATAATAGGGACGACCCGAAATTCACCTGAGGGATTCATACTTGAAAGAGGAGATATGCCAATGATGAACAGTCAGAGAAAAAAAGAGATCATCGAATATTTAAGCGACGTCGATTACCGGACGCTGAAGGAGATCGCCGAGCGCTTCGACATATCGATGAATACCGTTCGCCGCGATATCAATGAGCTCGTCAGCGAAAACAAAATCCGCAAGTTTTACGGCGGCGTCGCCTTGATACGAAAGCAGAGCAGCACCTACAACAGCCGCGCCGTCACCAACCATGAGCAGAAAACGCGGATCGCGCAGTATGCGGCAACGCTGATCAAGGATCACGACCTGCTGTTTATCGACGCGGGCACGACGACCTCACAGGTGGTCGACTACATTGACCGCAGCTATCACTTGACATTTGTCACCAACAATATCCACACCATCAGCAAGGTGGTCGAAGCGGACAACGAGAACTGGAATTTGATCGTCGTCGGCTCCAAGCTCAAGCATTCCTCCCATTCGCTGATCGATGTGCACGACTGGGATTATCTCAACTCGCTTAACCTCAATAAAGCGCTGATCGCCACGACCGGACTGACGATCAAATCCGGAGCGACCAATCCCAACAATGAGGACGCCACCATCAAATCCAGCATGATCAAACGCAGTCAGGAGAGCTATCTGCTGTTGGATTCCTCCAAGTTTGAACAGACCTCGCTGATCACCTTTGCCGACGTCAAAGATTTTGACAAGATCATCACCGCCGGGGAAGTACCGCCGTATTATCGGGAATATCTGGATGACAACAACATCGAGCTGTTGATTATATAAGGGGGAATTCAGGATGAAATTCGGATGCTGTATCTCTGTCAAGCATGTGAGCGATGCCAAGCGCTTCGGCTATGACTTTGCCGAGCTGTCCGCTTTGGAAATCATGTCGCTGTCACAGGAACAATGGGAGAAATGGAAAGCGCACATCCATGCAGTCGGCTTGCCGATCATCGGCTTCAACTCCTTTTGTGACGGGCGTATCGCTCTTGTCGGCGAGAAAGTGAGCATGCGGCAAAACAAAGCCTATCTGGAAACTCTCTTGCAGCGGGCAAGGGAGTTAGGATGCCATAACATCGGCATCGGAGCGCCGAAGACCCGACAGCTGTCTTCAGAGTTTCCCTATGCCAAAGCGCAAGCGCAGATGCAGGCGTTTTTGCGGATGGCAAGTGAGATGGCGATGACAGATCACATCTCCATCCTCTATGAGGCACTGCATCCTTACAGCTGTAATTTTGCCAATCACACCCAAGAGGTTTACGATACGGTATGCGCGCTTCAGCTGTCCAATCTGCACATCGTATGGGATGTCTACCACGCTTTGCTATCCGGTGAATCGTTTGCGCAGGCGCAGGCGTGCATGGAGCAAGTCCGACACATCCACGTCTGCGGATGGGATGAACAGCGAAACCGTTACTATTTGCAAGAGCATGATCGCCCTTTGCTCAAAGAGCTGTTCACCTTCTTAAAAAAACAGCAATATGATGGCAGCATCTCAATCGAGGCACCGGACACCTCGTTTGCAAAAATCGGCGGCGCCTCTTTGCGGCTGCTTCAAGAAACGTACAATGAGGTCTGCTTATGAACATCGCTTTGATCGTCACCGATATGGACGGCACGCTGTTAGATGCCCACGACCGCATCAGCGCCACCAACAAACAGATGCTGATGGCATACCAAGAGCGGGGAACGCGGGTCATTCTGGCCAGCGGACGCGGGCATCTGCGGCTGCTTCCTTACATGCAAGAATTGCAGCTAGAACGCTATGACGGCATGCTGATCGAATCCAACGGCGCCGCCCTCTATTCCCCAAAACGCAAACAGCGCACCGTCTTTGCACAGATGACAAAGGCGGAGGCGGAAAGGCTGTGCACCTTGTTTGCGCCCTATGGAACGGAAATTCAGATTTATTTTGACTGCGGCGTCTATTACTATATTCCCCAAACGCTGATGAAATATAAAGAAAAGGAACGTGAGGAGCGCGGACTGCCAAAAGACTACCCATGGATGGGCGGTCCGTGGAGCTGGGTCAACGATACCCGCCAAGGCTATCCCGATCAAAAACGCATTCACTCTTTTACGGAAATTCCCGCCAAGCATATCAACAAACTCAATCTCACCGCCGATGCTGACACCATTACCGCTTTACAAACAACGTTTCAGCGCATCCTGCCTAATGACTATGCGATGGTGCGCACCTGTGCACGCATGATCGAAATTGCGCCGCAATCGGTATCCAAGGGAGCGGCGCTGCGTGATTACATGGAGAAAGCGGGCATCTCGCCAAGCGAGGTGGTCGTATTCGGAGACGGAGAAAACGACATCAGCATGTTCCAGCAGGCACAGTATGCAATCGCTATGGGCAACGCCTCGGATACGGTGAAACAGCAGGCAAGCGCCGTGACGAAAAGCAATCTGCAAGACGGTGTCGCCGCTTATCTTGACGCTCTGCAAAAGGAGATGGAGGAAACGATATGAATCAGACAAGCATGCGGCTGCTGATCCTTGCCGTCATCCTCTCTGCCGCAGGGATGATCGCCACCAAGCTGTGGAAAACAATACGGATGCGTCAGCTCACCGACTGTATCAAAAACAAAGACACGCAGCGCTTTCGCGCCTTGGCAAATGCACGCTCCACCCGTTTTTTATTCCTGCCCTATAACTTGGAATATCTCAAGCTAAACGCCTATCTCCTAGAGGGAGATACAGTGATGATCGATCAGCAGTTTGATCAGATGTTACAGCTTCACCTCTCTAACCAACGAGAGCGCGATCTCGTCATGAAAGCATTCAATTATTATTTAGGGGAGGAAAACAAGAAAAAGGCGAAGGCGCTGTTAGCGCGCATCAAGGGATGGGAGGATGAGACGCTGACAAAGGAAGCGCAGAAGCTCTATGACATCCTGATCGCCCACAGTGCTTGTTATATTGCACAGATGGAGGAGCAGTTGGAGAAGGCGGATGCGCAAAACCGTGTCTATCTCGAATTTTTGTTATATAAGCAATATCAGCATGCGGGAAACACAAAAAAAGCGGATACCTACCGCTCCCTTTATCAAACGCATGCCAAGCATACAGGAGGATCGCCCTATCAGAAGCAAGAACCTTGCTGAGATCAAGACAAGACGTGCAGGAGGACAGGAAACTGTCCTCTTTTATGATACACTGCCCAAAGCGCCTGAAAGCATCATTCTCTTTCGGCAAATGGATCTCCATTTTCAAAAAGCTCGGCGTTACTTCGCTTATTCTCCTTACATAATAAAACAGTGCAGCCATCCGAGTGAACCGCTCTGTGACAGCCGCACTGCAATAAGGGAAAAGTTCAGACTCCTGCCAAATGGCGATCATCTCTGTACACGCATGGGATTGTCCTATTCGCAAGAAACATCCCAAACGGCTTTGCTTCGGCAAGCATCTCTGCCAATCCCTTTTTGGCTGATGCTTGTATCCGCAGATCTTTCTGCCATTTCCTCTTTGAGAGCTTAAGATTCATTCTCCTCGCCACGTTTCCCCCTGCTTTCGCAGATCATATTTAAGAAGTGCACCAGCCCGCCGGTCAAAACAGCCGTCACCGCGATGACAATCCATGTCGGCCGTGTCCAGTCATCACTTTGATAGGCATCCCAGACATAATACATGGATGCCAAGGGCATTGTGACGCCCCACAGAAATGCGAAGCGCGAGTGCTGCTCCTTCTGCTGTGTCTCCAGCTCGGCATTTCCCTTTTCAAACTCAATCAGCCGGCGGTAAGCCGAATGCTGAATACCGGCCGGGATGATCAGCAGCAGTGCGATGGAAACAAACAAAAACAAGATGGGCGCATGGCGATCGCTCTCGCCGTAGATTTCATCGAATGCGACAATACTCGCTACGCCGATGATACACAGGAACACGCCTGCGGTAATCAATGCCGTAAAACGGCTGCGAAACTTTGCATAACGCTGTTCTAACAGAGCAATGTCGCTCTTCTTCACATAGATGCGCTGCTGCAAATGACTGCGGTGGCTATTCATCATTCCCGCGCTCACAAAGATGGCAACTGCGATCGCCGTCGTCGCCAGAAACGCAGCCGCCCCGATATCGCTGTTGATCAGAATCGGAAAGGATGTCCCCATCACCAACAACACGACGCCAAGGCTGATGCACAGGCCGAAGCGTTTCTTCCAGCGCAGCTCTTCCTCGATCATTTCCGCCGTGTACAAAAAGCACTCCTCACTCACTTGCTCCGGCGCTTCTCTCTGCTCGTTTTCCTCATTGAGCAGATAGTCGATCGACACGTGGAACAGCTTGCCCAGCTGAATCAATTTATCCGTCTCCGGATACACCTGACCGCTCTCCCACTTGCTGACGGCCTGCCGGCTGACGCCCAGCTCGTATGCCAGCGCCTCCTGTGACATCCCTTTTTCTTTTCTTAAGTTTTGCAGTTTTTCATGAAACTTCATTGTATCACCTCTTGCCTGCATTATCTTTGTTTCCGCTGTTTTCCGCCACCATTCTGCGTTTGCAATTTGTCAAATACAGGTTGCGTCAACCGATTGTTACCCTTTTTTGAGTGCTTTCCATGCAGATCCATCGAAGCAGGAAAAAATTCCCTCACTTTCCAAAGAGCAGATGGACGATCTCCTCAAAACGCGCAATATCCTTTTTCTTTACGTACAGACGAAAGCCCTTGAATGTCTTGCCTTTTGCGTATGTCACTTCTTCTTTGAGAGACAATAAAAAGTAAGTCATTTTCATCAGGAATGAGCCGCTGACGACTTTTTGGCAGTCAAGCACATCTTCCGCGATCATCCCCGTCCAAGTGCTTACGCCGTTATCAATGATGATCCGCTGATTCGTCATGGTAAAACTGCAATCCTTTCCCATAAACTCATCTGTCTCTGTGCCAAGCATGTGCAGTGTCATCGTATAGACGACTCTTTCCCCCTCGTTTAACGCGATGTGAAATGTGTTTTCTGCTGCCGGCAGCTGAGCAAGCACTTCTGTATGCATGTAATTTCCTCCTTTTCCCTGCGGTTGCCCGCTGATCGTAATCTTTGTGTTTCGATTTATAAATTCCAATAGCTTCCACAATCCTGCTTTCTTTCGATGGCGAAAGAAGCCCTTCATTCCTATGAGCGAACAGTTCCCGTCTCATTATCTTTAGGTGATGGGCTGTGGACATGTGCGCTTTTTGACGTTCGTCCTCTCCTCACTGTGCGCTGTGTTCCAATGCCGTCAGCTTTGCTAAAGGGCGGTGCAGCCAGCGATCTTTCATCTGCGTCGATTTTTTGCACGATGCGATCGTCTCGATCAGCGAGATAAAGGTGTCTGCCCCATTGACGATCCACGCCTCCCTGCACATCGGCGGAATAATGGTCAGCGGCCACATGTGCTTTCGGATGATTTCCTTCTCCTTTTCGCTCAGCGTAAAGTCCCGCTGCGCATTTAGCAGGGCAAAGCGCGCATGGCGAAACCCATGCCAGCGATGCCAGCGTTCTTTGACATGCCAGTCATATAAATAATAATCATGCAGCAGCGCTCCGCGAATCAATTCTTCCTCATCACAGCGAATCCGCAGGCAGCGCATCCACAAAAAGCTGTAATAAGCGACCAGCAGACAATGCTCATAGGTCGATATATCGCCATGCTGAACATAGCGGCGCATGCGCTTTAAGCGCGTATCTCCCACATAGGCGGACAGGCGGGCGATCGCCTCCTCATGCACGTTTACTTGCATTCTCATCCTTCTTTCGCCCCTAAGTATAGCATGAAAAAAAGAGAAAGACAAAAAGCAGGATCCCCCAAACAGATGTGAGAGAAATGCCGGTAGGATGACCCTCGCTCCAGAAGATCATGAGGTGAATATCATAAAAGTGAAACACAGGCTTATATCTTTTTCATCATTCATATTTTCGGCAACAGCTCACAGCAGCGTTTTACAATATGAGCAGATCCCCTGTTAAACAGCGGACGAAAGTATCTGTCCATGGATTGTTTTCCCGGCTGTCGGCTCACTGTTTTTATCCTGTATCCATCTGCTTTACAAAGCATCCGCTCATCATACCACAAAAAAAGACTGTACTCCTGCTTTTCTATGAAGTACAATCCTTTTTCTTACATACGCATTGTTCAATGCAAGCGCAAGCCCCAAAGGCAGCTCACTCAACGTTTCGCGCTGGGGGTGAATCTGAATTTCTTCCTCAAATCAGCGTTTTTCCCCTCACTCCAGTTCCTCTCCGTTAGTGGCAATCACGCGCTGATACCACGCAAAGGACTTCTTCTTCATCCGCTGTAAGCTTCCCTTGCCCGCATCATCACGATCAACATAGATGAATCCATACCGCTTGCTCATCTCTCCCGTGCTGGCGCTCACCAAGTCAATCGGCGCCCATGTCGTATAGCCCATCAGCTCTACGCCATCCTCCTCTACCGCCGCTTTCATCGCCCGGATGTGTTCCCGCAGATAGGCAATGCGATCATCATCCTCTATTTTGCCATCAACCACCACATCCTTGGCTCCTAAACCGTTCTCCACAATAAATAACGGCTTTTGATAACGATCATACAGCGTATTCATCGTGATGCGCAAACCCAGCGGATCAATCTGCCAGCCCCACTCGCTTGCCTCCAAATACGGGTTCTTCACCCCGGCAATCATATTTCCGTTCGCCTGCCGGTGTGCTTGCTCATCTGCGGCACAGCGCGAAGAATAATAGGAGAAGCTGATGAAATCCACCGTGTTTTCCCGCAGCACCTTTTCCTCCTCTGCACTCAGCGGCAGCGTCAATCCCATCCGCTCAAACTCCTTCTTCGCATAAGCAGGATAATAGCCCCGCGCCTGCACATCGATCGGCATCAGATTTCTACGCTCCTGCCGTTTTGCTTCCCATACATCCCTAGGATTGCAGGAATATGGATAATACTCACCTGCGGCAAGCATACAGCCGACCTTGTTGTTCGGGTCTATCTCATGTGCAATTTTGGTTGCCCATGCGGAAGCGATCAGCTCATGATGCACGCTGATATATTTCGCTCTCTCTGCATCCTCTCCTTCCTCTATCACCAATCCCGCGCCCATAAAGGGAGCGTGAAAGATAACATTGATCTCGTTAAAGGTCAGCCAATAGCGCACAAGTCCCCGATAACGAGTGAACAGCACGCGTGCCAGACGCTGATAATAATCGATCAGCTTGTGATTCTTCCATCCTCCGTACTTTTGGATCAAGTGAATCGGACAGTCGAAATGCGTGATGGTTACCAACGGCTCAATATTGTACTTTTTACATTCCAGAAATACTTGTTCATAAAAGTGCAGTCCTTCCTCATTGGGCGTTTCCTCATCCCCTTTAGGGAAGATGCGCGTCCATGCGATCGACAAACGAAGCGTCCGAAATCCCATCTGTGCAAACAGGGCGATGTCCTGTGGATAGCGGTGATAGAAATCAATTCCCTCCAGTGCGGGATAATAGTGGTTCTCATCCAGTGAGAGCATCTTCTTTTCTCCGCGCATGACCGCTGGACGATCCTTTCCATACGGGATGACGTCGACGTTGGCCAAGCCGCGGCCGCCTTGTCGATAAGCGCCTTCACATTGGTTGGCCGCCAGCGCGCCTCCCCATAAAAACTCCTTTGGTAATGGCATACGTTCTCCTCCTTAACCATGTAATCCTAACCGTTTATATTCCTCTGCGGGCGCTTCACACGCCTGCATCTGTTTCACCAATAACTTCTCCATACGTTCTTTTCGGGCATCATCCCAAATGAGACGCTCTCCCCCACGCACATCAAACAGCAAGTCTCCATAAGCATGCGAATTGACATAGGTGGCGGCAGGGTACTTGAGATAAGGGATGTAATTGCTGAAAGCGTCGCCCTCTGTGAGCTTTGCACCTGCTAACGTCTGTTTGGAAAAAAATCCCCGCATCTGTGTCGGCATCAGCGTACACTCTACATACGGCTGATTGTCCTCTCGCTTTGCCGCCTTCATATAGACATAGCGGCCATCCGTTATATTAACATGTCCGCCGTGAATGCCAAACAACACCGTTTCGTGAATCACTTCATCATGACGAAGCACCGGCAGCAGCGATTTGCCCTGCATGCCTTGCGGGATCGGCAGATGATAAAGCTCTAAAAGCGTTGGGGCGATATCGATGGTCTGACACAGCGCATTTCTTCTCTGCGGTGCGATATTCGGCACATGCATGTAAAACGGCAGATGGACGAGCTCCTGATACATCGGGGTGAAGTTCTTTCCCAGATACCCGTGCTCTCCCAGCAAGAAACCATGATCTGTATTGACGATCAGCACCGTATCTTCCCACATCTCATGCGCATCCATAAAATCGAGCAGCTTTCCCAAATAGTGGTCGCACATCGTTAACAGCGCCGCATATTCCTTTCGCAGTGCTGCGATATCTCCATCCGGCGTTACCTTTGTATAAGCGGGCCAGCAAAACCGATCTTTCCCCTCTTCTAAATGATACAGAGAGCGATAGCGCTGCGAAACTTCAAAGGGTTCATGAGGATCAAAGCATTCAATCTGCAAGAACCATGCGTCCTCCTGATGGTTTTCTGCCAAAAAATCCAGTCCGGCCTGTATCGTGCGGACGCTTGAAAACTCTTCCTCCGTTGTCTGCTTACGCATATTCGCTTCATGCTGGATCACAGAAACGCCGGTTTTCTGACAGCTGTACTTTGGTCGATTCCCCTGTTTTTGATATCTCAGACGCGGCTGCCAGCGGTCTCCCTCCTGTCCGCGGAATCCCTCCCACGTGTGATAGCGGTTATGATAAGTCGCTCCTCCATCCTCAAAATAATGCGAATGATCCGTGCACAGATGCGTATAGATTCCCGCGTCGCCAAGCGCCTGTATAAATGAGTAATCAAACGGCTCTAACGGACCCCAGCTGCGATGCAGAAAATTGTAGTTTCCCGTATGCAGATCGCGGCGGGCAGGCATGCAGGGAAGACTTCCCGCATAAAAATTGTCAAATACACAACAGTGCTTCTCCAGTCTTTGAAAATTAGGGGTATGACACCATGAATTGCCATAGCTTGATAAAAAGGTTCTGGTCAGGGTGTCAAACATGAGCATGATCGTCTTCATCGCTTTCCCACCTTTCGATACAACCGCGTTTCCAGCACATCATAACGGATGATCGGATAGATGACCTTATAGACAGCCTGACGCGTGACTATGGTAATGGCATACAAATTCGTTTTCATCGCAAGAATGGAGGAAAGCGATAGCAGCTTTCCTTTGAGGATGACCCATCGATCACCGATGAGAATCGTTCTTCGGAGAAAGGCAAAAGCATATAGATTCGCCCCGGCGACGATGATCAAAACCATTCCCGCATAGTCGGCATTATAATCACTCAGCAAAGCGGTCAGCGTCAAAGCGATCACAGCGCCGATTTCAATGGCAGAAAAGAGGGAGAAAGAGGGAACAAGCGTGCCGTCTGCTCTTCTTCCCGCCGCCACCAAGCGGACAAATTGTACGATTTGCGCCAACAGTACCAGCTTGAACAGCCAAACAATTGCCTCCATACACTTCTCCTCACTTTCTATGCGGATTGTTCAAAACCCCGGCATCGCTCACTTCCACGCTGTGTTCGATGTGCCTTAGCAGCTGATCGCGCAGCCGGGCGATGATCTCCTGATAAGCGGGATCATCTATCATGTTGACATCCTCTTTGGGATGCAGGCGATAGTCACAGAAAAATGCATCCTGTTCAATGCCGAAAGGCTCTCCGTTGCAGCGGGTGTTCATATCAAAGCGATAGCGTTCGCTGCGGATGCAGCTGCGGCGCGGCCAGCCATGGTGATCGTCCCAAACACCCTGCGCTTTATTGGGAAACGCAAAGCTGTTGTTCTCTCCATAACCGATCGTCGCAAATACGTACTCTTTCTGCGCTTGCAGCAGATTGACCCCTTGAAACGTCTCGGGTACTTGGCTGCCTGCCAAAGCGAGCACGGTAGGAGCGATGTCTAAGCCATCGCAGAGATTTGACGATCGCTTCCCTTTCGCAAGTGTGGGATGGCTGAGAATCAGCGGCACCCGCTGTGCGTGAGGAGCGAAGATCTGTTTTGCCAAACAGCCGTTTTCCCCTCTGCCCGCGCCATGATCGCTGTGAAAGATAAACACGGTTTTCCTCATGAGATCATGTTCCTGAAAGAAGCGTAGGATCTCGCCTACTTGATCGTCAATCCAAAGCACCAGCGCCTGATAATACATGCGCATACGCTGTACATCCTGCGGGGGCATCTGCATAATGTCGCAGATCGAGCGAAATTTCTTCTCAAAGAGGCTGACCTCCTCACTCATCTCCATCTTTTCATCAAACGCATCGATGCATAAACGATCGACATACGCCTTAGGCACGATGATGGGCGTATGCGGCTGCAAATAGCTGAAACGGACGAAGAAAGGCTGTGTCTGCTGTTGTACCCACGCAAGTCCATGTTCTGTGACCTGATGAGGCTGATAAGCTTTTTCTGACGGATATTCTCCGGCCAGGATCGTTTTGAAGCTGCCGCCAGGGCGATAGAGGTTAACAATCTCCTCCTTGGATACGCCTAAAGACATCTCCCCGCCGCTTTCGTCGTTATACCCAAACACAGGTATTCTCGTCTTTGGAATGTGCGTCTTGCCAAAGCTCGCCGTCGCATAGCCATCGTTTTCCAATACGTTGACAAAGGTGTCATCGCCATCCAAGATGGGATAATCGGGATATGCCGCCTCGTTGTGGTAGACGCCTGTCTCCTCGGGATAACGGCTCGTCAAAATGGAATACCGCGATGCAACACAGACAGGAGAGTTGCAAAAGCAGTTCTCATAGAGGATACCCATAGCGGCTAACTTATCGATGTTGGGCGTCGGCACACTGCCGCCATAGCAGCTTAGCGCCTTTGTTTTCAATTCATCGCAAAAGATATATACGAAGTTAGGACGCATCAGTTTTCCTCCCGGGAGGCAAACAGCGAGGTCAGCTTCTCAATCAAGTCCAAAGCGAGCATCGCGTTCATCAGATGATCCTGCGCATGCACCATCATCAGCGACACTGACGCACCGTTTTCTTCTTGACTGCATTCCGCCACCAGCAGATCGGTCTGCATCTGATGTGCGTGATTCATGCACTTTCTGCCCTCTTCCAACAGATGTTTTGCTTTTTCATAGTCTTTGCTTTCGATGTATTCCAACGCTTCAAACGCATAGCGGTTCGCATCTCCCGCATACGTGATCATCGAAAAGATCTCTTTTTCATGTTTCATGAGCTACTCTTAGTCCTTTCTTTCGACGAGGGAACAGCAATCAACGCTATTCCCCCTGTACATTCGCCTGTTCCGCCTTTAACAAATCACGGTCATACGATCGCAAAAACGGAATATACATGAGTACGGCTATTGCCATCAGGAGGAACCAAATCAGCGCAGCACGCCAGTCCATGGTCGCCAAAAAGGCTTTGATCGGTCCCGGCATCGTAAACGGCACATTGACCATGGTACGATTCATCCAGCCCCATGCAGTTGCCAGATAAAAACCGATACCGCAGAAAAGGAAGCTTCCTAAATAAGGGATCAGCAGCTTGAAGTTGAAGACGATCGGTACGCCGAAGGTGATCGGCTCGCCGATGCTGAAGAGTGCCGGGACCAAACCGACCTTGCTGATCGCTTTGAGCTGAGCGGATTTACAGACGATGAACATAGCGACCACCAGCGGAATCATTCCGACATTTAACAGCGCCTGTGCAAAAGAATTTGTGAAAATATAAGGCATTGGCTGATGATTGGCATAGGCCTGAATATTCTCTGCCATATTCGCAATGAGAATCGGCTGCATAATCGATCCGACTACATTGCCGCCATGGACGCCGAAAAACCACAATCCGCGTAAAATCAGGATGTAGATGATCACAGCGCCTAACGAATCGCTGGTGGATAACAGCGGTGCAAATACCATGTTAATCAGCGTCGGAAGCGATTGATTGACACTTGCCAACCCTAAGCGAATGGCGATGGAACCGGCGATGATGACAAAGTTGACTGCCAGTCCTTCAATCGGCTCCGCCACATTGGCAGGTACGCTGGCAGGCAGCTTGATCCGCAGACCTTTCGTCTTTAAGAAATTGCCCAGATACACGACGGCAATGCTGATGATCACTGCGGAGAAGATTCCCGAAGAGGTAAAATACTTCGATGCGATACCCGCCGTACCATCCTCTCCCACAACCAAGCCGCTGCAAATGATGAAAAAGGACATCAAGGACAAAATAACCAGATTGGTCGGCGGTATCTTTTTGATGCGCGTCAGTGCGATCACCAAACCGATGACGGTAAAGATTGCGATGGAATCCATCGTAAAGGTATAGCAGATGTTCAGCCAGGAAGCGTTTGCCTGCGCCCATGCCTGCCATCCCAGCATAAATCCGTTGGTCATGTCCGCTGTGACCGGCGGTGTTTTCAAAATGGAGAACACACTGCCGACGATCATCGCCGACATCGGTGCGCTCATGCCCGACTGAATACTTTTGACGATGGTGTTATTCGCAAAGGCATCCAGCTTTGGGATGATGGAATCCTGAAAAAACGTGAGCAGCTTTTCTTTCATTTTCCTTTTCCTCCCTCTGCATACAGATCGATCGCCTTTTGCAGAATCTTCTTTCCATCCGCCATCGCGTAATCAAAGGATGGGATGACGTCGATCGGTTTGCCATACGAAGCGAACGCCTCCTTGGTTCTTTTCAGCTTGTGAGCGATCTGCGGTCCCAGCAGTACGACGTCAAACGCATCGATCAGATCTTCGAGATTTTCGATCGGGTGCGCTTCAATGCGCCAGTCTTTTTGATCTTCGCCAAGAGACTGTTTCATCTTGTTGACGACCAGGCTCGTGGAGAGTCCTGCGGCGCATACGAGTAAGATATTCATAACAGCTTCTCCTTTCCCCCGTTCACGGGTTCTGTTTTCACCGTCATTGTACGTTGGATAAAAGCGGGTAGGCAATTCATCTTTTTTCCGCGTCAAGCGGCAAATCTTACAAATGTTGTGCCATTCTTTACTGCGGTAAAGTATGCTATACTCATAATGTAGAAGTGGGGGTGTTGTCGGGATGAAAAAGCGAAGTCTGCAAATACTCAATCTCCTGTTGAATGCAAAACAGGGAATATCCGGAAAAGCGCTGGCGAGCAAGCTGCAAGTCTCTGCACGCACCGTGCGCAATGACATCAACGAGATCAACGCGGAACTCAGCGCAGCCCACTGTCAGATTCACTCCTCACCAGCACTTGGATACAGCATTGAAAATGAGGAAAAAGAGCGCATTCTCAGCTTTTTAAAATTAAAGGAAGCTTCACTATCCTTTTATCCTGACACACCGAGTGAACGGGAGCTGTATCTCAGCTTGCGGCTGCTGCTGAGCGACTCACAGGCACATTCCATCGAAACGCTGGCCGATTCGATCTACGTATCAAAGACGACCGTCTTTTCCGATATCCGCCATCTCAATGAGGGCTGTGGAAAAACGTTTGCGTTTGAAATTATCTTTTCCGCATCAAGCGGCATCTCTTTTTCAGGAAAGGAGAGAAACCTGCGTCGTTTCCTGTCATATCTGATCTCTCATCACTATGAAAGCAATTTGCCTTACCTCAAACAGATCATCAAGTATTTCCTGCACTGCCAAGATGCGCTGCTCTTTGCGCTGTATGATGAAATCATGCAGATATTAGACGGTTTATCGATCGTCCTCACTGACAAAGACCTCTTTTTGTTCATCATCGAATATCTGATCACTCTGCGGCGATCACAGCTGGGATACCCTTTGGAAAAAGAGGACGCAGCTGCACCGGATACTTGCTTTTTTCATTTTCCTTATGAGCGCTTGCAGGCGATCACGCACATCTTTGCCTCGGTGGAGGATGCCCGCTACCTTGACGATTGCTTTTCGCTCAAGCATTTTTTGACCAATCACAACGACATGATCAAAGATGAGCTGTCTGCATCGATCATCGCCCAATATCTTGAACTGTTGAAGAAAGATTACCGGATCGATTTAAGCGATGATACCATGCTGAAAGAAAATCTCATTCGCCATCTCAACACCATGCTGCGGCGCATCCGTCTCAACGATGTATCCGAAGCGGCATTTCTCTCTGATATTAAACAGCTTTATCCCTATTCCTTTGAATTAGCAAGCGCCATTCTCCCCATCATCAAGCAAACGCTGAACAAAACGATCTCCGAGGCTGAGCTCTCCTATATCGCCATTCATCTCACCGCGATACTCGATCAGCGAAAACCAAAGTATAACGCAATCATCGTCTGCGGATCGGGATTAGGGACGGCACAGCTGATTACGGTGCGTTTACAGAACTACTTTTCTTCGCAAATCAACATTCTTTGCTGCTGCCCGCTGTATCAGGCGGCAGGAATGTTAGAGAAATACAAAGAGACTGATTTCATCCTCACCACCGTTCCTTTAGAGCTTGATACGGCTACCCCCATCATCAAGATCTCTCCGTTTTTCACCAAGGAAGATTTTCTCACGCTGTCCTCTGTGATTTCCAAGCAGATGACGCCGGCGCCCTTAAAAAAAGAAGCCGCGCTGTTAGATGCTGACTTGTTTTTCATTGAACAGGCAGAAGCTGACAAAGATCAAATACTGAAAAAGATGATTCATCAGCTCTACGCATGCGGCTATATCGACAGCTTCCCTGCGTTCTATGCCTCCGTTATTGAGCGGGAAAACCTATATTCCACCGTATTCGATCATATCTGGATGCCGCATCCGATGCGCGGACTGTCAAAAACGACGGTTGTCGCGATCGCGGTCATCGAACACGCCAAGGAGATTCAGATGATCTTTCTGTGTGCGATCAACCCTAAAGAAACGCCGCGTTTTCAGGAGCTCTATCGAAAGATCTCTCGCATCATGGATGAGCCAAGCCTGTTTGACAGCCTGCACCATGCACGCAGCTTCTCCGCCTTTGCAACGCTGTTTGAATCACTGTGACTGATCGTTTTTATTGCAGCGTTCGTGTGTAAAAGCGATCGAGAGATTCATTTATATCACGAACCTTTCCGCAGAGCAATCGCTCAAGCATCGTTCCCTACGGCGATCAAAGGCATCCTTTCATAGGGAAACAGGAGCGTACTGTCTTGGCTTTTCTCCTGTCTTTTTGCTGTACAAATAAAAAAACTCCTTCTCACTGAGGCGATCCCTAAAAGTCAGACCTAACATCTAACGATGAAAAGATCACTTCACACACCTCACCGTGACCGGAGTTTTTTTTCTTCTTTTGTAAAATGAAAGCATTCAATCGTTTTTCCATCATGAGCCGAAAGGCTTGCGGGCAATCACCAGATGCTTCCCTTTGCGCTTTCTCGGCGTTCTCCCTTTGATCGCGATGCTTGTCAAATGCATAAGGCCGGCACTTGCGAAACAAAGGATTCCGGCCTCATACAGAAAAGCGCCGCACTCGTTATGAAGACTCGCCCGTATGATCGTATTTCGCTTTGATCTTTTCCTGGATCTGCTCAAAGGTTTGCTCACCTGTCGCCATCTGCCGCAGATTTTCATAGGCCGCCGGTGTCAGCGCCATATCTTCCAGCGCCATCGTAGCCGCCACTTGATCGATCATCTCCTGCTGCTCTGGCGTCAGCGTTTCTTTTTCCATCACTATGACCCCTTTCCTTTTTATACACAGCGCTTCTTACTATCCGCATATCGGCAAATTCTCTTCATCAACAATCAATTTTCCGATCGATACGGACAATGCTTCACACGGATATCATTCGATCACACCGCCCATAAGATATTTTCATCATGGCAAACACCGCCCTCAAATATTATCAGGAAACAAGCTTTGACGCACGCCGCAGGATTGCCACACCCTGTTTTTTCGTGCCGCTCTCCCTTACAAGCGACAGCTTTACACAAAGCGCTTATAATAAGATGCCCAGCATCAGCGGAATGCTCACCACCGACAGCAGCGTTGTCAAAAAGACGCCTGCCGATGCCAAGCCGTCATTCGCATGAACCTCTTTCGCCATGACGACGATCATCGAACCTGCCGGCAGCGCCCCCGAGATCACTAACAGCTCCCGGTTAAACGCAGAGATTGGCAAAGGCAATGTGATCAGTGCGATCAGCACCGGCAATAAGATCAGCCGCAGCACGACCACGAGGTTGATATTCCTGCTTTTGAGCACATCCTTCCAAGAGGCATTCGCTAACGACACGCCAATGACGATCATGCTTAACGGTACGCAGGCATCGCCCAAGACAGAGAAGAAATCGGCGGCTCGCTCAGGTATTGAGAGATTGCCGAAATAGATGATGAGCGCCACAATCGAACTGATCGTGCCGACGGAGAAGAAATCCTTGAGCGTCATCTTCTGCTTCGTTCCCTTTTGTAACAGAGAACGTCCATAGGTAAAGATCAACACATTGAACGGCAGATGCATCAGCGAAAAGACAAACACTGAAAAATCACCGTAAAGCGCCCGTAAAATCGGATAACCGACAAAGGCTGTATTGGCAAACACCAAAATCATCCGGCAGATGGATACCTCTTCCTTATCCGCCTTGCTTTTCACATACAGCAGGGAGGCGATAGCGATGAGCAGCACATACAGCAAAATTCCGCACAACAGCGCTTCGATGACCGTATCCCCCTGTGCCTGCAAGCCGCTGCTGCACACCGAGCTGATGACTAACGCCGGGTTAAAGACATGAACGACAAGCGTCGACAGCACCGAGCTGCCTTTGGCGTCTAACAGATGCAGCTTGGTGAGCGCCCACCCTAACAGGATCAGCGCGCTGAGCTCCAGCATGACGCCAAGCAAAATTCCCGTGTCGATCATCTGTACGTCAGGATATCGTCGATACCCGCTGTCACCTCACCTTCCTGTGCAAAAGCGACCTCTTTTGCCTGACCCTGCGAAGTGATGACACACATCGTGACATTGTCATAGTTCATCGCCTGAAGTGCATCGGCATCATAGCTCACCAGTACATCGCCACATTTGACACGATCACCCTGTTTCACCCGGCAGTGAAAGAGCGGTTCCTGTAGATTGACCGTATCTAAACCGATGTGAAGCAGCACCTCCATCTGATTATCCATCGTAATGCCCACCGCATGATAAGTCGGCGCAAACACAACGCTGACCACGCCGTCGCAGGGAGAGACCACGGTGCCGTTTTCGGGCAGTATCGCCACGCCGTCTCCCATCATCTTCTGTGAAAAAACATCGTCGTTCACCTTTTCAATCGAAATGAAGCTGCCCGTTGCATATGCTTTCAGGCTATGTGTCTTCTTCTTAAAAAACATGGTTCCTCCTTGTCGTATATTTCCAATATCCATTATAATTAGGTAAGAGCATAACTGCAAACAGAAAGGATCTGATGCCATGCTGAACCTGCATTTAGACAATGCCGTCATCCAAAGGCTGAGCGCCAACGAGCTGGCCATTCTCGAATATATTTACGAACACGCCGAGGACGTCGTTCACATGAGCATCCGCGAGCTGTCGCAGGCAGTTCCCTACTCCTCCGCCACCATCCTGCGCTTTTGCAAGAAGCTGGGTCTCTCCGGGTTTTCCGAATTGAAGTTCGCACTGCGAAGCGAAGCCAAGGAAAGCACACCGGCTTCGGCAAAGCCGCAGAGGCTGAGCACGCAGATTCTCGTCGATAATATCGCCACCGAGGTGGAGGGCAGCGCACATCTGATTAGAAACGATCATTTTTGGGAGATCGTCTCGCTGTTAGCCAGCGATATGCCGATCTACTTATGGTCGCCCGGAGGCATTACCGCCATCTTGATCGACTATCTGGAGAAAATGCTGTTTGTCTATGGCCGTCAAAAGGTGTATAAGCTGGAATCTGACCGCATGGCTCGTCACGTTTTACACAGCTTAGCCCCGCCGGCTATCTTCTTTGTCATCTCTGCCAGCGGTACCCATGAGCCCAGCATCCGCTTAGCGCGCATGGCCGCCGTCAAGGGACTGCATGTGATCGCCATCACGCCTTTCAACAACAATACGATTGCCCAGACCACCCGCTACAACCTGCATTTTTTCACCAATCAGCGAGAGAATGCCGGCGCCGACATCACCTCGCGCCTGCCGATCTTCTACATCCTCTCCATGCTGATTCGCTGTTACGCGGCATATGAAGGAGGTGAACGGCGATGATCCCTTTATTGCAGCAGGCTGCCGCCGGGCCTTTGACCGCATCGGAACAATTGCTGTTAGACTATATCTGCGAGCAGCCCGAGCGCTTTCTGCATCAAACGCTGCAAGACATCTGTGCGCGGCTCTATATCTCCAATGCGACCATCGTGCGCTTTTGTCAAAAGCAGGGGTTCCGCGGCTTTCATGAGTTTAAATTCGCCCTGCGCGCACAGCTGGACAAACATGGCGGCGAAAAGGAAGACGAAGCGCTGTTTGAACAAAACCTCGCCGTATTCAAAGATGCTCTTCACGGCGCCGACATTACCCGGCTGGAAAAGCTGTATCAGATGATCCACTCCCATACGACGCTCTATATCTACGGCTCTGCCATGAGCTCCATCCCGGCGCATTATCTCTACTCCGTCCTCTCCTCGCTGGACTATGCCTGCATCTTTGTCGACTGGCGCCATCTCCTGCAGGGAATCGTTCAGTATCCCGCCAAAGACGCCCTGTTCATCCTGATGCTCTCTCATGGCAGCGTGGAGCGCTATGGAGAGATCCTGCGGATGCTGCACGACAATCAAAGCGATGTCGTCGTCATCTGCGATGAACAAAGCGATCTGCTCAGCTCCTATGCCACCATATTCCTCAATGCCAGCGAACGCTCCGTCCTCGTCAACAATGTCGATTTCAGCTTTAAGCTCAACACGCTCATCCTCATACAGCTGCTCATCGACATGATTTATACCAGAACAGACCACAGGCAGCAGTAAAGATCACTGCTGCCTGTTTGACGTTATCAGTATTTCATAACCTCGCGAACGGCATTGGCGATCCCTTCGACCTTCGGGCCGTAGATGACCTGAATATGTGTTTCGCTGGGTTTGACGATTCCCATAGAGCCGGTCTTTTTCAAAAGATCCTCTTTGATTAAGGACATATCCTTGACATCGACACGTAAGCGGGAAATACAGTTGTTTACGGTGACGACGTTGTCAAAGCCGCCCAATCCTTCAATTACCTGTGCCGCGATCTGATGCTGTTTCTCATCAGCACCCGCCGCAGACGCGCCCTGTGTCTCTTCCTCCTCGGCAACATCGATGGAAATCTTCTTTCTGCTCAAATACCATTTGAACACGAAGTAATAGATAAAGGCATAGAAGATACCGACTACGATGACCCAATACCAGTTGGAACCCGGCTGGAAGACACCCCAGATGAAGAAGTCGATAATGCCGCCGCCGGTATTACCGATGATGACGCCGAGTACAGACATCAGCATGAAGGAGATACCGCCCATGATGGAATGGAAGACGAACAGTACCGGAGCGATGAACATGAAAGAGAATTCCAACGGTTCCGTGATACCGGATACGAAGCTGGCGGCGACACCCGCGATCATCAGCGCTTTCACCTTCCCCTTCTTTTCCGCAGGGGATGTACGATAGATCGCCAATGCGGCTGCCGGCAGACCGAACATCATAAATGGCATCTTTCCCTGACCCAAAAACTGGGTGAACGGCTGCAAGTCGGAAAGTGGTACCTGATCGATATATTGCAGGAAGATGTTCAGGCAGCCTTCCACACCGTCATACACACCGCCCAGCGGCGTTGTACGAAACAGAGAATTCAGCACATGGTGCAGGCCGGTCGGAATGAGCAGACGCTCCAAGGTACCGAAGATGAATACGCCCAATGCCCCGAGAGCGTGAATCAGATCACCCAGGGCGTTGATTCCTACGGAGATCGGCTCCCAAACCAACGGAATGACTAAACCGATGACAGCCATGGACATGATAACCGCTAAGGCGACGAAACGCTTGCCGCCATAGAATGCGATCGCTGCCGGGAACTGAACCTTATGATACTTGTTATGCAGCCAAGTGGTCATCAAACCGGAGATGATACCGCCCAAAGCGCCCATGTTTACCGTTTCGATACCCAGGGTGGCGGCGATGTTCAGTGCGCTGAAATCCATAAAGCCGGATTGAATCGTACACTGGCTTGCAACTAAGAATGCGTAGTAGCCAAGGAATCCGGCAAAGGCGGCAACCTCTTTGTCTTCCTTTGCAAGACCCATAGCGATGGAAATGGAGAACAATACCGGCAGCAGCGTAAAGACGATGTTGCTGACCTTGTTCAGCGTGGAGACGATAAAGTACGGCACTCCGCTCCCCAAAAACGGAATGACATTGACCACCTGCTCTTTCATCAATGCAGATGTCAGACCCAAGACGATACCGCAGGCCGCGAGGGCGGCGATCGGCATCATCAGACTTCTTCCCAGATCGGAGAAGAAGTTCATGATTTTCCCTTTCTTCATTTGTATCCCTTTCTTTGTATGTCTGTAATCATTTACAACTGACGACTGCCGTCCAATCGTCGTGATGCGCATTGTGACGGCAGTCCGCTGTTTCCTTCAATACTATTGTTTACTTCAACTCCGGCCACATGCCCTTGTTCGCTTCAATCAATGCGTCCAGCACCTTGCGCGCTTTCTTCGCATCATTTACCAATCGATTCAGCGTAAATGCCTGTAACGCTTTCTGATACGAATGCTCATAGAACGCATCTACCAGCAGTTTCTCACACGATACCTGCTGTACCAGCAAGCCTAAGTAGAACTGCGGTATACTTCCTACTCTCATCGGTCTCGGTCCGTTGATTCCCAACTCACATACGACCTCTACCATCGCATCCTTCTGCATGTTTGCGATCGCTCCGTCATTCTCCACAATCAGGATGAAGCGGCCGTTCGTATTGTAGGCAATCGCCTCCGCTACCTTGATCATCATCTCTGCATGCGCATCCGAGATCGCATGGAACTTATCTCCCAGCTTGCCTTCCTTGATGACTTCCTCGCACTCCTTGAATACACGTGCTTCTCGTCCTGCCATGACCTCATCCGCTCTGGTGAAGTTTGGATCCAGATGGCTTACCTTGTATTCTGGATACAGATAGTAACCGTCATACGTGTTTGGCAGATAATCCGGGAAATCCTCCATCATCGTCTGTACGAAGCCATACGTATCTAACCATGACTGATCTCTCTGCTCCGCATCCTGCGGCAAGAAGCCCTTTTCCTTCACGATCTCACGGATCTTCGGCAGCAAGTCCTCGCCGGTGTTCTTATCATACACATGCGTAAACCATCCATAGTGATTCAATCCGAAGTATACCGGATCGAGATCCTCCCATGAGCAGCCTAACAGACGGCTGGTGGAACGCACGACGTTTTCCGGCTGGTCGCAGATGTTGAGGATGCGCTTATCCTGCGGGAATTCACGGCGCAATGCCTCAGCGACGATCGCTGCCGGGTTGGAATAGTTCAAGATCCATGCGTTTGGCGAATATTCGCGGATCTGATGAATCGCTTCGATCATGTCCACGCAGGAACGCAGACCGTATGCCATACCGCCGGCACCGCAGGTCTCCTGACCGATCATGCCCATGCCCAATGGGATGTGCTCATCCTGACGGCGCATCGGCAGACCGCCGGCACGCATCTGCATGAAGATGAAGTCCATGTTTTCATAAGCGGTTTTCGGATCGGTAGTATAAGCAAATTCCAGCTCCGGATAACGCTCGGAGAACATGATGTCTCCGTATTTGCCGATCGGCTCCTGACGCTTAGCGTCGATATCGAAGAGAACCAGCTTGTTGAGCGGGAATTCCTCTTTCAGACGGACAAAGGATTTCAAAAAGCCCAGCGTATAGGTGCTTCCTCCTCCGACGATACATACATTAAACTTTTTCATATTCATCTCTCCTCACTCTCTTGCAGGGCCCTTGCTTGAGTACGCTCTTACTATACGCAAAAACCACAGCAATGTAAATAATAACCGAATATATAGATTGTAATCCCTTTCTATAATATTTGTAACTATATTAGTTATATTTTACATTATCGTGAATCGATGCTTTTCCATCTGTCATATCCGGCTTTGTTTTCTTCTCTATTTACTTTCGCCCGCGGTCATTCACAGTTTTGCATCCCAGATGCTTTGATTTTCTTTAACGATGATCATCTGCACTTTCATAAGAGTGCTTTCGCCGCTTGTTGCATATAAAAAGACCGCCTGTATCACAGACAGTCCTCCCCAATCAAAAGTTACTCCCATGCGCCGCATGTTCGCTTATCCATGACATCCTCCGCGCATGTTCTCCCTTGTGACTATGCGATCGGCTCCAATTCCTCGCACCACTTGGCAAACTGTGCCAAGCTGCCCATGACAAAGGCGTCTGTCGGCAGCTTTTTAGGATTCAGCAGGCAGTCCTCAATCAGCATCACCCGCATGCCCAGCGACGCGGCAATGCCATCCTCTCTCACATCATTGCCCACCATGACACAGGATTGCGGCGCAACACCCAAGCGATCGCAGACTTCCTGATAATACTGCGGATTGGGCTTGGCATAGTGAGAATCCTCAAAGGTTGTCACTAACGGAAAGCTTTCGGGATCGATGCCCAGCCAGCGTAAACGCGCATAAGTCGCAACCTGCGGAAAGATCGGATTGGTCGCCACCGCGCATTGATACCCCTTGCTGCGCAGCGTCTCGATGATCTGTCGGCTTACATCGCTCAGTTGACAGGCGCTGACACAATCGTTGAACTCATTATTGTAAAACGCATCAAACAGCATCTCGCATTGGTCATAATCCAGCGAGGTATACGTATTGAAATAGTTTTGGAACGCTTCCCTGTTCGTCATTTTGCCATTGTTGCTCATCATGCACTTCGTTCCTCCCCAGACCTGATACAACAGCTCCTTCGCTGTCATCAGCCCCGCCATGCGCTTACTCAGCCCTTGAAAATACACACGCTCAAACGCAGCCGTATCCATCGGCAGCAGCGTGCCGTCCAAATCGAATAAAAATGTCGTCTGTCCATTCAGCTTTCCAAATGCCATACTCACTCTCCCCTTTGTGATTACCCCTATTTTACCATAGCCGCATTCAATAGAAAACCTCTGCCTTTTTTCTCACAAAGCTTTCTCACAGACTATAAATATGATTCATGAACGCAAACAGGATGACTTTGATCATCTTGATAGGAATGATTTAGCTCTGGCATTTCGATGTTTTCCATAGCTAAATGATACCGAAAAAATGCATCCTCTCTTTTGAGAGCAATGCATTTTTTGGCTATTTCTTATTTGTTACAGCCCCTTTTATTGTACGGTTCCTTGGGCGTTGTTATCGGCTCGTGTCGTGAGGGTCCCTGTGCGGCGGCTCAAGAATCTTGCTGTCCTCCAACGCCTGCAAGGCGCAACGCATGTTGAACATCTCCCTTTGGAGCGAGTGCGACTGCTGGCTTTCCGGCGCGAGTTCCTCCCCCTGCTTCATCTGCAAGAGATGGGTAAGAATGTCATGCCGCTCGCCTACCTCAGTTACCGTAGCGACCTGCGCGGACTCAACGAACCAAGGGAACGTCGCTTGAAGGTTCTCGAAGATGGAGTACGCCTCGTAGTATGACATCCCATCAACAGTCTCATAGCCGGAATACTGCGTGTGTTCAAAGCCATTTTTCTCCATGAACAAGCGTATGTCGTTCCAAGCGCGCTTGTACCCCGTCACGCTGTCTGACGGATAAAGGGACTTCAACCTTTTATCGTCCAAGTCGAAGTGAAACGCCTTCCTGCTATGCTTCATGCGAGCTTATCTACACCGAAAGGCGATCAGGGTTCGTGCGGCGGATGACGTCGAGGCCGTCGAAGCCGTCTGTCGCGTCCTCAAACACGGTGAGCGACTTGACATTTTGCATGACCCACCTCGCCTTGGAAATGATGGAGAGCGCGAGGCACTGGGACTCGACCTCGCTGCCTTTTTTCGCCTTCCACGTGCCGCGCGCGATGCGCGTGACGCCGCACCTCTCGACGTTTTGGCCTACATAGTCATAGAGGGTATCAAGGTCGTAGCCGTTTTTCGCGGCCTTATCCCCATCGAACTCTATTGTAAAGCTCCAAGGTCTTCCTTTGTCTTTCTGCATCGTCATTCTCCCTTTCATTAAACACAATCCTATATTCCTATTTTACTACATTCCCACCATGCCATCAATACTGCTCGGCGTCTGCGTGCCGCGCCTCCGCCTTTTTTCTGACGAGCCTTTCTTTGCCCTCTGCATTCTCTCTGACATTTTTCATCTTTTGGGCAGGCAGCGCTTCGCCATTTGCTTCTTTCGTTCGTTCACTGCTCTTTGATTTTCCGCAATGATGAAAAAGATGCATGCAGATGATTGTGAATTTTAAACCCGCCTTTCAACGATCATGTGCGTGCTGACCGATACGTCTTTCTCTTTTCATGTGGATAGACAAAGAGGGTAATGTAAATGATAGTGGATTTAAACCTCGCCTGATAATAGGAAGGCGTACCCTCAAACACCCACGCGTTAATTTAAATTACTGCAAAAAGAGCGCCTGACGCGCTCCTTTTATCGCTTTCCTCACACGCGGCAACGCTCTCTCTTCATTGCCGGCATGCGCGGTATTTGCTTTACTTATACGTGATGATCGAATCTGTTTTTGCCTGCACGTCCTGTTCGCTCATGAACGCGATATCCTTGGCATTGCCGGCATTCGTGATGACGCACATGGTGACATCCGTGTAGTTCAGCGACTTCAGCAAGCCCTGATCGTAACGGATCAGGCAATCGCCCGCCTTTACCCGATCGCCGACCTTCACCTTGCAGTCAAAGACCTTTTCCTCTAAATTCACCGTATCCAATCCGACATGCAGCAATACCTCCATGCCGTTGTCCATCGTGATGCCTACCGCATGATACGTCGGCTCAAATACGACGGTAACACTTCCATCACACGGCGCAAAAATCTCACCGGAAGACGGGATGATCGCAACGCCATCTCCCATCATTTTCTGGGAAAATACGTCGTCTTCCACTTTTTCAATCGAAATCAAGTGCCCGCTCGCATACGCTTTGAGGGCATGCGCTTTTTTCTTAAAAAACATGGGGTTCCTCCTTATCCCTTGACTGCAATTTCATATCGCTTTCGCCTGTTCGCAGTCCGCAGTTTCCTTCAATACTATTGCTTACTTCAACTCCGGCCACATGCCCTTGTTCGCTTCAATCAATGCGTCCAGCACCTTGCGCGCTTTCTTCGCATCATTTACCAATCGATTCAGCGTAAATGCCTGTAACGCTTTCTGATACGAATGCTCATAGAACGCATCTACCAGCAGCTTCTCACACGATACCTGCTGTACCAGCAAGCCTAAGTAGAACTGCGGTATACTTCCTACTCTCATCGGTCTCGGTCCGTTGATTCCCAACTCACATACGACCTCTACCATCGCATCCTTCTGCATGTTTGCGATCGCTCCGTCATTCTCCACAATCAGGATGAAGCGGCCGTTCGTATTGTAGGCAATCGCCTCCGCTACCTTGATCATCATCTCTGCATGCGCATCCGAGATCGCATGGAACTTATCTCCCAGCTTGCCTTCCTTGATGACTTCCTCGCACTCCTTGAATACACGTGCTTCTCGTCCTGCCATGACCTCATCCGCTCTGGTGAAGTTTGGATCCAGATGGCTTACCTTGTATTCTGGATACAGATAGTAACCGTCATACGTGTTTGGCAGATAATCCGGGAAATCCTCCATCATCGTCTGTACGAAGCCATACGTATCTAACCATGACTGATCTCTCTGCTCCGCATCCTGCGGCAAGAAGCCCTTTTCCTTCACGATCTCACGAATCTTCGGCAGCAAGTCCTCGCCGGTGTTCTTATCATACACGTGTGTAAACCATCCATAGTGATTCAATCCGAAGTATACCGGATCCAGATCCTCCCATGAGCAGCCTAACAGACGGCTGGTGGAACGCACGACGTTTTCCGGCTGGTCGCAGATGTTGAGGATGCGCTTATCCTGCGGGAATTCACGGCGCAATGCCTCAGCGACGATCGCTGCCGGGTTGGAATAGTTCAAGATCCATGCGTTTGGCGAATATTCGCGGATCTGATGAATCGCTTCGATCATGTCCACGCAGGAACGCAGACCGTATGCCATACCGCCGGCACCGCAGGTCTCCTGACCGATCATGCCCATGCCCAATGGGATGTGCTCATCCTGACGGCGCATCGGCAGACCGCCGGCACGCATCTGCATGAAGATGAAGTCCATGTTTTCATAAGCGGTTTTCGGATCGGTGGTATAAGCAAATTCCAGCTCCGGATAACGCTCGGAGAACATGATGTCTCCGTATTTGCCGATCGGCTCCTGACGCTTAGCGTCGATATCAAAGAGAACCAGCTTGTTGAGCGGGAATTCCTCTTTCAGACGGACAAAGGATTTCAGAAAGCCCAGCGTATAGGTGCTTCCTCCTCCGACGATACATACATTAAACTTTTTCATATATGATTTGCTCCTTTTGCCTATGGCATCCATAATTGTCCCTGTTCAATAAGGGAAGTGCGCAGATCGTGACATCACATAAGGAGGTGTGAAGAGCGCTGAACGCTCAGCCACCTCGCTGTGATGTTGTCAGTGGTTGTGACAAATAGTTCGCTTTTTCCTTGCAGAGCGTGGATATTAACGGAAGTATTTGCCCCAGTAATCCTTGTTCGCTTCGATCAGATCGTCTAAGATCGCTTTTGCTTTCTCCGTATCGTTGACCGTACGGTTGAGCGCCAGCGCCTGTAACAGCTTCTTCTTGTCATGTTCAAACAAGCCGTCTACCGTCAGCTTCTCATAAGCGTACTGGTTTTCCATCATGCCCTTGTAGAAGGTCGGAATCGCTTCAAGCGCTAATGGCTCTACACCGTTGCTGCCGACACGGCAGGCAACCTCGACCATCATGTTCTCATCGACATTCGGAATGACGCCGTTGTTCTTCGTGATGATTAAGAAGATTTCGTTGGTGTTGTTGATCAGCGCGCAGGCGAGATCGACGATATAGCTGGCATGAACGCCGCGTCCCGGCTTGATTTCATACTCGGTGCCTTTCAGCTTGCCAAGCTCTACTACTTTCGCTAACATCTCATATGTGCGTTTTTCCTTACCATCCATAACCTCATTGGCACGTGTGTAGTTTGGATTGGAGGTTTCGACAACGTGGTTTGGATACAGGTAATATTTGAGGTAGGTGTTTGGCAGGTACTCCGGATAGTCCTTCAGGATGTTGATGATGAACTTATAAGTCTCGATCCAGCTTGGCTCCATCGTATGCTCATCCGTACCGGTCAGCTTAAAGAGATCGTCGCCGTCGATATTCAGCATCATCTCTTTCAGCTTCGGCATCAAATCCTCGCCGGTCTTCACATCATATAAATGCGTAAACCAACCGAAGTGGTTCAAACCGAAATAGCGCGGCTCGAAGTCCTTTCTGCTGCATTTGAGGATTGCGGCGTACTGATCCATGATAGCGATCGGCATGTCGCAGATGTTGAGGATGCGCTTGTCATCCGGGAATACGCGCTTGGTTGCCTCGGCAACGATGGCAGCCGGGTTGGAGTAGTTCAAGATCCATGCGTTTGGCGAATGCTTACGGATGATCTTTACCAGCTCGATGATGTCCGGTACGCTGCGCAGACCGTAGGCAAAGCCGCCGGCGCCGCAGGTCTCCTGACCGACACAGCCATGGCTCAGCGGAATCTTCTCATCCTTTTCACGCATGGCGAGACGTCCGGAACGAATCTGCATCAATGCGAAGTCAACGTCCTTGAAAGCAACATCCGGATCACAGGTATAAGTGAATTCTTCTAATTCCGGATAATACTCGCGCATTAAGATTTCGCCGTAGCGTCCCATCAGGTTCTGACGCTCTTCCTCAATGTCATAAAGGCAGATGCGGCGAATCGGGAAACGATCCTTGTTTTCGGCTAACATCGCCATCAGATCCGGGTTGCGGTGGCTTCCGCCGCCGACGATAACTACGTTATATCTTTTCATGATTGAATACCAAATTTATCCTTTCTCAACTTTCGATGATTGCATGCTGCAATGATTATAAATCAGGCGGATATGTTCATACATCCGCACGGGTGCGGGTGCCGCTTTGCACATCCACGACGTTGCGTAGCGGCTTATGATCCGCAAAGCGCTGCAGGTTATCCAGAGCGATCTTCACAAAGCGCTCAAAGGTCTCCCCCAGCCAATAACCGCCGGCAATATGCGGCGTGAGGATGAGGTTTTCCTGATCCCATAAAGGATCGTCAGATGGCAAAGGCTCCTGTTCAAAGACGTCAATCGCCGCACCGGCAATCTCGCCCTGTGTCAGTGCCTTTAACAGATCGGCATTCTTGAGCACATCGCCGCGTCCGACATTTAACAGATAGGCATCCTGTTTCATCGCCTGAAAGCATTCCCATGTAAACAGATGGCGCGTCTGCGGCGTGCTGGGCAGACATAAGGTCACCACATCCGCACGCGCTAATAACGCCATGAGCTCTGACATCGGATGCAGCTCATCCAATGCCTCGGGTAACTCTCCTTCCACATGACGGCGAATCCCGATCGTATAAGCCCCCATCGCCTTTGCCCGCTTGGCAAACGCACTGCCGATATCGCCATAGCCGACGATCAGCACAGTAGAGCCATAGAGGGAGCGAATCGGACTGCCTTTCTCCCAGCGATGCTGCTGCTGGCTGCGCAAATATCGGGGAAACTGCTTCATCAGCATCAGCGTTACCCCCACCAGATGCTCAGCGATCGCTAGTCCATACGAACCCGACGCATTGCAAAGCACACAGTCCTTAGGCAGCACGCCTTCCTTCGTGTAGCCATCGCTCCCCGCACTGCCTAACTGCAGCAGCTTTACATGAGACGCCTGCCGCAGCTTTTGGGGCAGCGGATTGCCGATGATGACGTCCGCCTCTTGAAAATAGACGTCCGGACACTGTTTGCGGTCCTGATAGACGACCTCAAAACGTGTATCGGCTTGCAAAGAACGGCGGTGTTCCTCTTGAAAGGGGGAGAGAACGAGCACTTTGATCGGATTCATCATATCACCTGCTTTTCATAGATATGCAAAAAGACAATTGCTTGTCTTTTTGCATGTGTATCACATTATTTCAATTCCGGCCAGAATTCTTTGTTTGCCTCGATCAGATCATCGAGAATCTGCTTAGCGACAGAAGCGCTCGGCACTGTCTTAGAGAGGGTGATCGCCTGCCACATCTTCTGGTAGCTCTTTTCAATCCATGCCTCAACGACGAGCTTCTCTACGCATACCTGCTCGCTCATCAGACCGCGCTGGAACGTAGGGATCTCACCCATGGACAGCGGCTCCGGTCCTTCGTTGCCGACCAAGCAAGGAATCTCAACCATTGCCGTCGGATCAAAGTTGCTGATGGCGCCGTCGTTAGGAACGATCAGCAGCATACGCTCTTTCGTGTTGAACTTGATCGCACAAGCCAAGTCAACGATGAAGCTTGCGTGTACGCCAACCTCAAACTCATTGCCTGCGCAGGTACCGTTCTTCACGATTGCCTCCGCCTGACCGAATACCTTCTTCTCACGTCCGTCCATGACCTCGTTGGCACGCGTGTAGTTTGGATCACTGTGGCTGACAACATAATCCGGATACAGGTAGTATTTCAGATAAGTGTTTGGAATCGTATCGGTATCCATGGCATAGATGTCTTTTGCCTTTGTGTAAGTCTCCTGCCAGCTGGCATCCTTATGCTGGAAGTCCGGCGTATTGACGGCATAGCCATACTCCTTGATGTGCTTTTTCAGCTCCGGCATCAAATCGTTGCCGTCTTTATCCTTGATGCTCGTCCACCAGCCGAAGTGGTTCAAGCCGTAGTAGCGGATATCCATATCCTTGCGGGTATACTTCTTGCCCGTGTTCTGCGTCAGAATCGCAGCCATCGTTGTCTCTAAGCCAACCGGCATATCGCAGATGTTGATGATGCGCTTGCCCGGACGCAGACGGCGGGTAGCCTCGGCAACGATCGCTGCCGGGTTAGAGTAGTTCAGCAGCCAAGCCTGCGGCGAATACTTCTCCATGTAATCGGCAATCTCGATAACCGGTCCGATAGAACGCATACCATACGCCATACCGCCCGGACCGCAAGTCTCCTGACCGACAACGCCATACTTCAGCGGAATCTTCTCATCCAGCTCACGCATCGCATACAGACCGACACGAATATGAGCGAATACAAAGTCGATGCCCGTGAAAGCAACTGCCGGGTCCGTCGTCCAGTTAAACTCGATTTCCGGTGCTTTCTCCTTCATCATGATGGCACAAGCCTCGGCAAGCTTATCCTGACGATCCTTGTTATTGTCGTAGAGCGTGATGCGGGAAATCGGGAAACGATCCTGATTCTCCAGCAGCATCAAAACGATTCCGGGAGTAAATGTACTTCCTCCGCCGGCGATACAAATAGCTGATTTTTCTCTCATTTTGATCTTCCTCCCTCAAGCTTTTAAAAAGCTCTTCTCTTTACGGTTACTAGGTTATCATTGTAATTAAGCGTTTACAACAAGTCGGACCGTTTTAGTTCTAAACCCCTTTTCCTGTGATTTTTCCCAAAAATTGAAACTTTTTTCGCCTTGCCGATTTATCGTTTTTTTCCTTTATTTATAGGGTTTTTTTCAATTTCATAGCCCTTGCTGACATCCCCGGTGTATTTCATGAAAGGCCTGTTGTATGGTATAATACACGAAGTTAAAGAGAAAGGAGAGCAGAGATGGCCACTCCGCAGCGGCGGCCGGCGCAGATCTCGTCAGCGTATGACTATTGATGAGCTTGTCAACAAGTATTATGAAAATCTGAACGAGAATGATCTTCACATCTGGAATTTCATCTCAAAGCACAAAAAGCGATGCAGCACCATGACGATCGAGGAGCTGACGACACATTGCAACGTCTCTAAAACCAGTATCATTCGGTTTGCGAAAAAGATCTCGCTCTCCGGTTTCAGCGAGCTGAAGGTCTACATGAAGATGGACGCCTCCAGCCAGTCCAAGCAGGGCAGCAGCCAGCTGGATATTTTATGCAACGGTTATATCCATGCGATTGAGGAATTGAAAGCGCGCAACATGGATGCGATCTTTCGGATTCTGCATCAGGCAAACCGCGTATTTCTTTTCGGTTCCGGATCGGTGCAGATCAATGTCTGCAAAGAGATTTACCGGCTGTTCTTCAACGGCGGCGACTATTACTATTATTTCGATAACAAATATGACTTTACTGATATTTTATATAATCTGCATGAGGATGACGTCATGATCATCATATCGCTCAACGGGGAATCGGAGACCGTCGTCAATCTGGCCAAGCAGCTGAATATGAAAAACATCAAGGTGATCTCGATCACCAAGATGAAAAACAACACGCTTGCCAGCATCAGCGACGAGTCCATCTACTTCTCCAACACCGATTTCAGCTTACCGGGTGAAAACGGGCGGACGTTTCAGTCGACGACGATGATGTTCATCCTGGTGGAAATCGTCTATGTGAAATATCAGATTTATAAAAATGCGCTGCTCACACAGAGAGATGCACCGGCGACATAGCCCTCGTCCATCCTCACGGCAGTAGCTTCTTGAATACCGAAAAAGGGCCGAAACAGTTCAGTACTTTTGCACAAATAGCACTGAGGCTGTTCGCCCTTTTTTCGTTTTCTTCTATTTAGTAAACATGACAGGTCTGCTAAATCGATTTCCTGTCATGTTTGCTGTTAGGAGCTCTTTCCACTGTGATCGCCCCTTTTTCATTCGATGCCCTCTGCCTTTTCAGCAAAGTGTTCTTTCTATCTCCAATCAAAACAGCAGCATGCAGACCAACGGGATGCTGACAATGGAGACGACGGTCGTAAAAAAGACTGTGATACTGGCTATATCGATATTTTGATCATACACCGTCGCAAAGATAACCGTATTCGTCGCACACGGCATTCCCATCGTGATGCTGACGACAGCGCTGAGAATCTCGCTCGCTCCGACAAAGCGCGCCGCATAATAGATGATGACGGGCAGTACAAACAGCTTTACCAGCGTAAAAGGAACGAGAACGAAGCTTTGGAACATCTTCTTCATCTCCACCCCGGCAAGCGAACTGCCGATGATCACCATGCCTAAAGGCGTCGTAATCTGCCCCAGATAACTGCATACTTGTGATGGAATCGAAGGCAGCTTGATATCGAACACACACAGAACGATTGCCGTCAGTGCGGCAACGACGCAAGGGTTCAGCATTTTCTTTAAACGGATCTCCTCTTTATGCCCCCCGCTGATGAGATAGATCCCATAGGTGTACATCAGCATGTTGTGCGGCAGCTGAAAGATCGCCGCATAGATGAGCGCCTGCGGGCCGAAGATGGCATTGATGACCGGAAACCCGATAAATCCGGCATTGGGAAACAGCATCATGAACTTATACACATTCGAGCCCTGTTTGATGCGCAGCGCCTTGACAACGATCCATGCGATCAAAACAGCGATGATATTGATCAGCGTGCAGACCCAGATGACCTCTAACAGCTCCATCTGATTTTGAAACGGACTGCCATCTGCTACCGATGAGATCAGCAAACCGGGAACGCCGATCGTAACGATGATCTTGCAGATCATCTGATTGGCATCTTTCGTAATGACATGCAGCCGATTGATCAGATAGCCGACAAACATCAATATGAACAAAATAATCATCTGTTCAATGATTCCTGACATATCCAACATCTGTATTCCCCCTTTTGAAAAAGGCTCACAGTGAATCCATGAGCCTTTCTACAATCATTTACACAAAGAACGTCACACGAATCATCAGCACACCGACTAAGAGATAGAGAACCAAAACGGTTAAGCTGGGCGCCGCAGTGGTACAGAATTTTTTGATGCTGCCCGCTCTCCAAGCGATGCGGTATTTCTCTTTGTAGATCACTCTTGCTTTGTACAGCAGATAGATCATCACACAGATATACAGCATATTCCTCATACACAGCTCGCCGATCAGCAGCAGGCTGATATTGCGATAGATTTCATCTGCCGGCGCATATTCCAGCAGCCGCTTGCGCGTATGGTTCAACGCAAGTGCGGCAAATGGATTGATAAACGCCGCAAGCATGTTAATCAAGGCTGTCGGGTCCTGTTCCATATAGGTCATGATGTCCACATCCGATGGCAGCATCGTAAATTGGACAAACGCCAGATAGAGGAACGGAGATGCGCAGCAAAACACAATCGCATAAATCATAATTTTAGACAGCTTATCGAGCTTTTTCTGCACATTCTGAGGAATCCTTTTCTTTTTTCCTGACATATTTCAACACCCTTTTCCGTATTCATTCTCAATCCCATCTCATGGGTCATGAATGCTGACGCATGATGAACGCTTGCTCTGTTATTGAGAATTAGAGCAGCTTTTCAAATTCTTCGCGTACGCTAGGAACGCTCAAGCCGACGATGATCTGCACAGCCTTGCCCTTATGAACGAGACCGTGAGCACCCGCTTTCTTAAACTCGCTTAACGGCGCCAATACGCTGTCATCCTTTAAAGTCAGACGCAAGCGTGTCGCACAGTTAGTGACATCGGCAACATTTTCCTTACCGCCGACTAAGCGAAGGAATGTCGCTGCCTTACCGGCGTCTCCGCCCTGCACTTCGATGCTGGCAGTCGGATCACCGCTGGTATCTTCATCGAACTTTCCGGCTTCTTTTGCAGCCTTGTAGTCCTTCTTTGTCATCAGCTTAGCTTCTTCGTCGTCATCCTCACGTCCCGGCGTCTTCAGATCGAACTTGACGATCAGGAAACGGAAGATGATAAACCACAATGCGGTGAATGCCAAACCGACAGCAACCTGAAGCAGGATGGTACCCATGTGGTTCTTTGCCATTGGAATCCAGTCTAATGCAAGCCAGTTGATCAAACCGGAGCTGTAATCACCGGAAACACCGACAACGAAGTATTCCACCGTTGCCAACGTCGCTGCCAAGATGGAGTGAATCGGCCATAAGAACGGTGCGGCAAACAGGAAGGTGAACTCGATTGGCTCGGTGATACCACACATGATTGCCGTCAATGCAACCGGAATCATGAGTGCAGCAACTTCCTGCTTCTTATTCTTCTTCGCAGTGAAGTAGAATGCTAACGAAATACCCGGAGCGGCGAAGATCTTGGAATGTCCGTATAATCCGAAACGTCCTGCCGGGAACAGCGTAGCCAGAGACTCCGTGCTTGCGGCATATGTGCTCATATTGTCAACCCAAGCAGCCTTCAATCCGCCTTCAACTGCCAAAGACTCATAGCAGAACGGCATGTAAACAAAGTGATGCAATCCGGTAGGAATGAGGATACGCTCACAGAACGTATATACCCAAACACCGATTGCGCCGCTGCTCATGAAGAAGCCCTGCAGCATCTTGATCAGGTTCTGTACCTGCGGCCATACAAAGCAGAATACTACTGCTAAGATACCCATAACGAAGAATCCGATTGCGCAGACGAAGGAAGAACCCTTGAATACGCCTAACCACTCCGGAAGCTTCGTATCGAAGTAACGGTTATGCAGCCATACGACAACACCGGACACGGTCAAAGCACCGATCATGGACGTATCTAACGTCTTGATACTTGCGATCATCGCAAGACCGGTACCGTTACCGGCATCGATCGAGTAGTCAATACCGAATGTTGGCCCCCAATTTGTCAACATTGCTGAGATGAAATAGTTAAATGTCAAGTAAAGCACAAACGCTTCCATACAAGCACGTCCCTGTTGCTTTTTAGCCAAGCCGACTGGCAGGGATACAACGAACAGCAGCGGCACCTGGTTGAACAGGGTCAGCGCAGCCGTTTTGATCGTCGTCCAAACCTGATACCACATCGTATCAGGGCTTGCAATTCCGCCAACGATTACTTCACTTGAGAATACTGTACAAATACCGACAATAATACCTGAGAATGCGAATAGTAATACCGGAGTAAACATCGCACCGCCGAATTTTTGAATCTTCTGCATCATAAAGCATCTCTCCTTTCTTTTCAAACTGATTTTTGCAACGTGCCCTTTGCTTGACGTCTCCCATCATATCATCCGAAGTAATCGCTTTCAATTTATCAAAATAGGTTTGTGCCGGATTCCCAAAATAGAAAATATGCACAGAAATTGAATTTTTTTCCAAACAGTAAAAATTGTGCAACATAGCTATTTTATTTATTTATATCTTGTAATAATTACCTATTATTTTTCCCATGATTTCCCATCATTCTTGTTTTCTTCCCAAATTGTCCAAGTTATCCGCTTTCATTTTCAATTATTTTCTTTTTTCCGTTCATTGACTGCAGTACGGAATTTTTGGTGATTTCTTCACTTTCTGGTATATTTATAGTACTGATGATACAATCGCACCTCGCAGCAAGCTTTTTTGATGAGTGCGGCGCAAAGAAAGGAAACGCAGGTATGAAACTACAAACGCTGGTCAATGAACACTATGATGAACTGAATCTCAATGATTTGCACATCTGGAGATATATCAACAATCATCCGGAGAAGTGCAGCCGGATGTCGATTACCGAGCTGGCACAGTGCTGCAACGTGTCGCGCACCAGCATTCTGCGCTTTACGCAGAAGATCTCCTTGGAGGGGTACAGCGAGCTGAAATACTATCTGCGAAACGAGATGCTGGAAAATGACCACCTCAGCGATCACATCATTTCCGATATCTGCAACGATTATGTCAAAGCCATCGACTATGCAAATTCACAGAATATGAAGGAAGCCTGTGAGCTGATCTACCACGCCAAGCGTATCTTCGCCTTTGGCAGCGGAGAGATTCAACAGCTGGCTGTCACCAATCTGCGCCGTCTGTTTTTCAAAGCGGACAAGATGGTTCATCCGGTCAACGGGGAAAGCGAGATGATTCGAATGCTTGCCAACGCACAGGAAAACGATCTGATCTTTTTGATTTCCTATGGCGGAGAATCCAAGCGCATCGTCGATTTTGCAAAAAAATGCAGAGAGAAACACTGTCAGATCATCTCGCTGACCTATCTGCGGGAAAACTCCCTGAGCCGCTTAGCAGATGTCCCGCTGTTCTTTTTGACCTCTTATTTCAACCTCCCCATCCGCAATTTGAAATTCGCGCCGATCGGCATGTTCTTTATCGTGACTGAGATCTTATTTCTACAATATTCATTGTATGTCAAAGAGGTGGAGCCGCTGTGATGATGAAGTGAGCGTACGCCTAACGATCCTGAATGCGGCTAAGAGATTTTCAAAGCGCCCTGCCTTTATTCTTTTTCATTATGACGGGATATAGGAGAAAACCGTATGTTCCTATCAGCTCATTCCCACGCGGCGCCCTGCCAATGGCGTGTTTCCCAATTTACGGACAAAGTTCCTAAAGCATAAAACGCTTTCACCTTCCTGTTTTTGATATGATAGAATGAATAAAACGATGGGGGAGGAACAGTGATGATGGAGCATTCACCAACGATCCGGCTGATCGCAACCGATATTGACGGCACGTTGTTAAATTCAAAGAAAGTAATTTCTGAAAAGACAAGGGAATATCTGATCGCTTTGCAGCAGCAGGGTGTACGTATTGCTTTGTGCAGCGGCCGGGCGCCCTATGAGATGAGCGCGTTTGTCGATACGCTTCGTCTTCGGGAATTTGACGGCTATTTGATTTACAGTAACGGCGCGGGACTGATCCGCTTGCGGGATGAGAGCACCGTCCATTTTTCGCCGTTGCAGGGAGAAGAGTTGGCGCATCTGCTCGATCTCATCCGTCAGCATCACCTCTATGTGCTGAGCGAGCATCAAGGACGCTATCTTGTCGAATGCAGTGACTGGGTGGAGCGCAAGCGCCGTTTTGCAAAGAAGCATGCGAAGGGCCTGCGCAAGCTGTTTCACCATGTTCGATATACGAATTTTATCTATATGTCTCAGCAGGCAGATCGGGTGGATCATCTGCTTCACCATCTGCAAGGTTCTGCGGATAAACTGATCGTCCGCGGAAAGCCAAAGGATTTGGAACGCATGCTGGACGCTATCATGCACAAAGAAGATTATCATTGTTACCGTCTGACCAAAAGCTGTGTGGAAATCAATCATGCCGATGTCAGTAAAGCAAACGCACTGCACTCTCTGCAACAGGAATTAGGTCTCACACAGGAAGCGGTAGCCGTGTTCGGCGACAGCCCCAACGATCACGAAATGCTAAGTGAATTCAAAATCAGCGTCGCTATGGGCAACGCCGATGCGAAAACGAAAAGCATCGCTTCCTTTCAAACATTGACGAACGACGAAGACGGTATCGTTCACTTCATGCAGACATTAACGAAGGAGAATGCCGTACATGCTGGATAAAGACTTAGCGCAGCAGTTCATACGCAAGGCTGCCCTTAAGACCAAATACGAGATTAACATCATGGACTGCCAAGGCTACATCATCGCCAGCAGCGATCCTTCCCGCATCGGAAGCTTCCATGAGGTCGCCTATGAGCTTGTCAAAAAGAAACAGGAAACCGCCATCGTTGAGGATGATTCCTACATCGGCGCCCGCTTGGGCGTTAATACGCTGCTGACTTACCGGGGCAATATCGAAGGCGTCATCGGCATCCACGGCAATCCAAAAGAGGTCGTACACTTTGTCGGTATATTGAAGATCGCCATGGAAACAATGATGGAGTATGCGGCGTTTAAAGATGAAACGCTAAGTTATAAAAATCAGAACCAGCAGATTCTCACACTGATTTTAGACACGAATACCTCCGCTTTTCAGCTGAGCAATCAACTGGAATCTTTTCATTATGACAGCCAGCTGATGCGTATCCCATGTCTGATTGAAAACAGCGGGAAAACCATCAGTGACGAACACTTGCTTTTTCAGTTGCACTATGCCAAGATCATCCATGCACAGGATATTGCGATGGTTTATAAAAATCACTGTATATTAGTACTGAAAATGGTAGATGCCAAAGAGCGCTATAATTATCGGGAGAACATTTGCCAATGGTATCAGGAGATCAAGCAATCGGAGCATGCCGCTTCCATCAAAGGAATCGTTGTGGGATTTCCTCAGCAAAAGCCTTCTTCCTATAAAGAAGCCATCTTGCAGACAAGCTGGCTGTTTCGCCAGAGCAGGCGCAAAGAGACCCCGCAGTTTCTCTGTGATCACATCGACGGATACTTTCGCCAAAGCATCTCATTCAAGGATCTGCATACCGTCTTTGAATGTTATCAGGCATTGACGAAACGCCGCGGATTTGATAATTACGCAGCGACCTTTGAAGCCTACCTTTCCTGTTTCGGCAATATCAACGAAACGGCCAAGCAGCTTGGCGTCCATCGCAATACCGTGCTGCTGCATCTCAATAAACTCAATCAGCTCTTTCATCTCAACGTGATGAAGAATTATACAGACGCACTTTTTTTCAGCTATTTTCTTCAATATTACCGGCTGACCTCAAAAATCAACACCCCCCCCCCCGAAAAATTAAACTCCCTACCGTGAGCTTTCACCCCCAGATGAAATCCTCATGGGATGGAATTATCGATATTGATTGTTCGTCGGCTTTCTTTGCGGCGAGCTTGTACCAATCTTTTGATGTTCATAAAAAATATGGAAAATACAAAAAGAATGTTCAGTCTGCGACGATCTGCCAAATGCGTTTTCTTTCGTTTTCCTGTGATAGTCAAATAAAGCAGGAATTATCGTTTGTTATGGGGGTGCTTTTGCGCATCTGTGTACTTTTTCTTTCCTATAAATAAAAGGTGCTGTAACTAAAAGATTAGAAATATGTCAAAAACAATGTTGATATAGGCCGATGGTGTTTGATACAAAGTTTTCTATTCATCTCTGTCATTTTCAGCAGCAAAGCCCACACAAAAGCAAAAAAAATGCATTGCATTCTCAAAATAAGAGAACAAATGCATTTTTTACTTTTATTCGTTACAGCACCTTTTTTGATAACTTCCGTGATTGATATTTGACGGTTCTCATCACTTTTTATCCGGTGTGTAGAGAATCTTCAGACGGCGGTGATTGCCTTCCCCTTCACTCACCGTTGTAATGCTCTCCATGCCTGCCAGATGATTATGCACCGCCTTGCGTTCATCTGCCGGCATCGGGTCCAATACCGCATCGGTTTTTGTGCGGCGGACATCCTTGGCAACACGCATCGCCAAAGCGCAGACCTTCTTATATTTTTCCTGCTTATAACCGTTAATATCGATCAGCACACCGATACGCTTTTTGAATTCTGCGCAGACAGCTGCTTTTACGATCGTATTTAACGATTGCAGCGCACGTCCGTTCTTTCCGATGAGCACCGCGTTGTTTTGTGCATCGACATTGATACGGTAGAAGCCGTGATCGTCTTTTACCGTTACCTCAGCCTCCATCTCGATATTTGTGAAGAACTGATCCAGATAGGATTTCAAGAATGCTTCAATATCCTTGCCGCAGTAGACCTCTGCCTCTACACGGCTGCCGATTCCCAAAAATCCGCTCTTTTCTTCCTTTACCGTATAAGTCAGATCTTCGACGTTCACGCCTTTTTCCTGTGCGACACTCTTTAACAGCTCTTCCAGATTCTTTCCGGCATACACGTTTACAGCCATTTTGTACGCCTCCCTTACGCCGCTTTCTTCGCTATGAAGAACTTATGAACGACGAGGTTTTGAGCGACACGGAACAGTGAGGAAACCAGCCAGTAGAAGGACATCGCCAACGGCCATGAGAAAGCGAGAATTGCGATCATCGCCGTACTCATATACATCATCATGTTCATATTGCCCATCATGCCGCCGCTCTGTTTTGGCTGCGCATATTTCTTTTCTTTGATATGCTGCTTTTTCTTTTCATATTTTTGCAGCCACTGTGGAATCTTGTAAGACAGGAAGTTGAAGATGACCATCAGCGCAAAGATGATGATATAGGAAATACGTCCGCTCTGCAATCCCGCCATCGGCGTCGTGGACAGATCGATACTGCCGAAAGAACCGACGACAATCGCACTGGCGCGCATCGTCGCATAGTACATACCCATCAGGATCGGCAGCTGAATGAACATGACAAGCATCGATCCAAACGGGGAAATGTTATTCTTTTTATACAGCGTCTGCATCTCCTGCGCCTGCATCATCCGCGAACGATCATCCGTTTTGCCGGCGTACTTATTCTGAATTCTCTGTAACTCCGGCTGCAGCATCTGCATGCGCTGAGAGGATACCTGCGATTTCACCGTGAAAGCAAATACCAGCAGCTGAATCAGGCAGGTCGCACCGATGATGCCGAAGCCTGCATCCGTCCAGGAAGCGATCCAGTTGATCAGCTGGGCGATCGGCCATACGATCAGACCGTTAAACCATCCCGTATTCATTGCTTCGCCAAAGGAAGTCGCCTCGATCGTGATATAATCGTCATCCTGGAGATTTTCATATTCCCCTTGCAGTTCTTCCGGAATCTCCGTCACATTGACGTTTTTCTTCTGTACCTCGAAGGTCTCCGACGCGATGATCTCATTCACCTTCGTTTTACCGTCGCTTCCGCGCGGTGAAGAACATGCGGTCAAAGAAACCATTACGATCATACAGATGAATAACAGTCTCTTTTTGCTCTTGAAAAATTTCTTCATCTACATTCTCCTCGCTAATTTATACGCAATCAAAATCGCACATTGATATACTATCCTATTTTAACTTTTTTCTTCAATCTTTCCAACCCTTTTTTATTGTTTCCATAGTTTTCTTCGTGATATTTCGGCCGAACGATGATAATCGTGTCATATTTTTCCGTAAAATCAAAGATTTCATCCACCATCATGCGCACCTGCCGCTTAATCTTGTTGCGGACGACGGCATTGCCCAGCTTTTTGCCCACCGAGATACCGACTCTGGCGTGTGACAGCGCACGGGGCTTCACATAGATGACAAAGGAAGGACAGGCGTAAAAGCGCTTCTCCCTCATGATGGCGCTGAACTCATAATTTTTACAGACGCGATACTGTTTTTTCATACGTCCTTCTGGCATGCGCAGCACGATTGTCTCCCCATGCCTTTTCCTTTCCGTTTCTCTTTATTGATGATGCGAATCAGCAGCAAACTGTTTCCATTCCGCTCCCTCTTCACAAAAAAATCACCCGCAGGTGATTTTTAAGCTGACAACACTTTTCTACCCTTTTTACGGCGACGTGCTAAAACCCTGCGTCCTCCGACGGTAGCCATACGGGCTCTGAACCCATGTGTCTTCTGGTGTTTTCTCTTGCTCGGCTGATATGTTCTTTTCATACTAGACACCTCCGATTCTTTCTATTTTTTACACATTTTTGAGCATTGCTCACAAATTATACATAATCTCTATGCAAAAGTCAATAAAAATGCGGGGAAACCGCAGAAGAACGAAAAATGGCGGCAACCCGCTCTCTATAATTAAAAAAGACATACCCCGCATGATGCTGACAATGTGATGTTTCTTCTTGCTATCGTATCCCGCTGTTGCGATAGCAGGAAAACCGTTGGTTCTGGATTGCTTTCTCAACAATCCATTCTTTTTATGTGATTGATACGCTTTCCGGCGTTATATTTTCCACTGTTTTTCCACCGTGAATACTTTCCGCTTTTCCACCGGTTGTGGAAACTGTGGAAAACGATGAATAAGCCTTTATTGATCGTCTGTTTTTCTCCACAATTTCTCCACTTTATCCACCGCCGTATAACGTACTTTTCCACTTTTCCACAATTTAAGTTCTCCACAGCGCTTTTTTCCACATTTTATTGTGGTGGAAACTGTGGAAAACCCGTGAATCTCTTATTTTCATCGTCATTTTATCCACTTTCGTTGTGGAAAACTATGTTTTTATTACAGATAGACCCCTTTCTTTTCCACAAACTTAGCATAGAATTTTCAGCTGTTTTATAGTAGAATGGAAAATACAGAGAGGGGGTTGTCATGAACAGCCAAAGCGAACAACAGTATCAGAAAATATGGGATGATGTTTTAGCGCAGATCAAAGAAAGCAATCTCTATGATGATATGATCTTTCAGACCTATATCAAAGGGACAAAGCTGTTTCGCATCAGCGGTGACGTCGCCTTGATCTCTGTGCCTAACAATGTTTCCGGCTCCATTATCAGCGGCAGTCTGGAACGCTGGCGCACCTGCTTTTCACAGGCAGCCAATATGGAGTGCACTTTGCAGATTATCCTTCAAAAGGATGTGGAAAAGCTGATGCCGGCCACAATGTTACAAAAACAGACGGACTCGCTGTTCGAGGACCGCTTTAATAAGCTCTATACGTTTGACAACTTCGTAGTCGGAAAAAGCAACCGTGAAGCCTATGCCGCCAGCATCGCCTGCTGTAACTATCCGGGGCAATTCAACAATCCATTGATGATCTACGGAAATTCCGGATTGGGAAAAACCCATCTGCTGCATGCGATCGGCAATTATCTGAAAGAAAATCAGCCGGAGGCAAAGGTCATTTACATATACAGCGAAGACATCGTCACTCTGCTGATCGAAGCGATGAAGAGCAAGAACGTCCCGGGCGGCAGCGTTGAGGACATCAAGGCGCGCTTCATGGAATGTGATTTCCTGCTGATTGACGATATTCAGCGAATGAAGCAGTCCGCTTCTCAGGAGATCTTCTTCAACCTTTACAACAAGCTGATTGCGGAAAACAAGCAGATCATCATTACCAGCGATATTCATCCAAGCGAGCTGAAGGGCATTGAAAACCGTTTGATCTCCCGCTTTCTCAGCGGACTGAAGGTGCGCGTCGGCTCACCGGAGTTTGAGACGGCGAAAGCCATTTTAAAAAAGAAGATTGAAGGCAGAAACGAGTCGATCATGATTGAAGATGAGGTGCTGGACTTCATCGCGACGAAGTTTGCCAGCGATGTGCGCAAGCTGGAGGGATCTCTCAACGAACTGTTTTTTAAGGCGATCTTGGAAAATCCCGGTATCATCGACCTCGCCTTTGCAAAGGAGGTCTTCAATGATGAACCGATTCCCGTCGTTGAAGAGGATCTCAGCATCGGGAAGATCAAAGCCTGCGTATGCGAATATTACGGTTTAAACAAAAATCAGATCGAATCCAAATCACGGACGAAGCAGATTTCCAACGCCCGCCACATCGCGGTCTATCTCTGCCGCACGCATTTAGAGGTTCCCTTTGTAAAAATCGGACTCTCCTTCGGCAATCGCGATCACTCTACGATCATGTCATCCTATGAAAAGGCAAAAAAGCTGCTCAAAAGTGATCCGCTGTTCAAAACGGCGGTAGAACAGATGGAAGCCAAGCTGGGCGTTCGTTAGTTTTCCACAGCTTTCCACCCTGTCTCCACCGACTTTCCACAGCAAAAAAGCACAGAAAACCCTTTTATCATCACTGATTTTTAGGTTTTCCACAATCCGATGCCTTGCTTATTATTGTTATATAAGTAAATAAATAGATATAAACAGGAGGAATTCAGCATGAACTTTACCATCAACAAGCGTCACTTTTATGAAAAGCTATCCGTCGTCTCCAGAGCGATTTCCGTCTTTTCACCGTTACCGGCTTTCTCCGGTGTGAAAATCGAGGTCAGCGCCAGCGAGATCGTTCTCACCGGCAGTGACTCTGATATTTCCATTCGCTCTACCATTTTACCAAACGAGGAAAATGCGCTGAAGATCAACGATACCGGCAGTATCGTCATCGAAGCGAAATACATCTTGGAAATCGTCCGCAAGATCGAGGGCGACGTCATCGAGATCGAGATTCTCGACGATACGCTCACACGCATCTCAGGGACGAACGCACAATTTAGAATCAATGGCATGAAAGCGAATGACTATCCGGCGATCGACTTCTCACAGCCGAAACAGTCGGTGAAAATCTCTTCGGAAGTCTTAAAAGAGATCATCACTCAAACATGCTTTGCGACCAGCGATCGGGAAACCCGTCCGGTATTAACCGGAGTGAATTTCTCCTGCCACGATCGTCAGCTGGAATGTGTGGCGACTGATTCCTATCGGTTGGCGAAGAAGCTGGTGCCTCTTGATGCGCCGGTCAGCTTCAATATCACCATCCCTGCCAAGAGTTTGCAGGAGGTGTTCAAAAGCATCGGCGAGGAAGCGGATGTCACCTTGTTTGTCGATAACAAAAAGGCACAGTTTTTCATCGACCACACGATCATCCAGACACGGTTGATCGACGGCGCTTATCCGGAGACGGGACGTTTGATTCCTACCGATTTCAACTATGAGCTGCGTATTGATTCCAGAGAGCTGCAAAATGCGATTGACCGCGCCAGCTTTATCAAAAATGACGGTGTTTATATTATAAAATTCTCTCTGGACAGCAGCGAGTGTATCCTCTCCTCCAGCTCGGCAGAAGTCGGTTCCTCAAAAGAGGTGCTCTCCAATGCGCAATTTATCGGTGAACATCTCAATGTAAGCTGTAACGGACGCTATGTATTTGAGGCGCTGAAGGCGCTGAAGCAAGGGGAGATCGTCTTTCACCTGTGTGGTGAGATGAAGCCCTTTACCATTCACACGCAAGGGGATGACAGCGTGCTGATGCTGGTGGTGCCGTTGCGCACATACGCATAACAGTATCTGATCCATTGATCTTTGTCATGCATCGGATGCAGGTATGTACATGTGACTGGTGTCAGTTAAACAAAAGACAGGAAAAAGAGACATCGTGCTTTTGAAAGAAGAGTAAGCGCACGATGTTTTTTCATGTTAAATGGTTGGACAGTTATTGAACAAATTTACGCAGTGCGGGAATTGATCCGAAAGGACAGGGAGGAAGAAGCCAAGGTATAACGCTGTATGCGATGTATCATGGGATACGCTTGAGCATATACTCGCTTCAATAGGCAAGAATAGAGGCAGACACAGCTAAGAGAATTACCATTACTGTGTCCGTTTCTGTTTACTTTCTTCACAATTTTGCCAACAAAATAATGAGATTATCATAAACGCATGGAAGGCCGACAATGATTTTTTCGCATTGCTGTGCTTTGGAATCAACGGATGGACGCGGTTATTTTTTCATAGCGATTTTCGCTTAAAACATGTGGAGCATAAGAAAGATAAAGTGCAATAAATTGATCGGAAAGACGACAAATGCACCTTGATTTATGGTATAATATCATAGATGTGAAGAGAGGCTTTTCGCTATGGAATTTAAGGTAAACAACGGGTATATCACACTGGGACAGCTGTTGAAGGCATGTGATTTTATCGACAGCGGCGCACAGGCGAAATTCGCTGTGAAGGAAATGAATATTCTCGTCAATGACGTGCGCGAGGATCGCCGCGGCAGAAAGCTGTATGCCGGAGATGTCGTCATCGTTGAGGGAACGGCCGTTTATTTGCAATGAAGCTATGTCGGCTGCGGTTGATGCACTATCGCAACTACACTGATGAGACAGTGACATTTGAGGATGGCATTCAGCTGATCTGCGGTAAAAACGCACAGGGGAAGACAAATCTTTTAGAAGCGATCTATTACTGTTCCACAATGCGTTCTCATCGAACCTTGCAGGATCAGCATTTGATTCAAAAAGAGGCGGCTTCCTTTCTGATTGATCTCTCTTTACAGCGCGCTTCCCGCAGAGAACGCCTGCGCGTCTGTGTGAATGAAAAAGGAAAAAACTTATTTATTCATCAAAATCCAGTGCTTCGTGTTTCCGATTTTATCGGTGAGCTTAATGCGGTGCTGTTTTGTCCCGACGATATGCAGCTGTTTCAGGCATCACCAAAGGTGAGACGCCGTTTTATCGACATAGAGATCAGTAAGCTCTCTAAGCGTTATACGCAGACGCTGGCGATGTTTCAGCGGCTGCTGAAGGAGCGAAATGCGCTCTTGAAGCAAAAACGCATCGATATGGTGTATTTGGAGACGGTGACGGAGAAGATGTGTGAGTGTCAGATGGTCATCATGAATCAGCGTTATGCGTTTCTACGGGAGCTGTTTGTGAAATGCCGGCAGTTTTATGCGCATTTTGCTAAAGATGATACGCAGATCGGCTTTGAGTATCACTGTCCGCTCGATATGGAACAGCTCACACAGGCACAGCTGTTAAAGGAGAAGTATGAGAAGGGATTTGCCCGCGATCAGCTCAGCGGGCAGACCAATATCGGTGTGCATAAGGACGACGTCGTCTTCACCATCGATGGGAAGAACGTCAACAGCTTTGCCAGTCAGGGACAGAAGCGGACGCTGTTATTGTCAATGAAGCTCGCCGTGACAAAGATGATCGAAGAAAAGCTGGGCGAATATCCTATTTTGTTGCTGGATGACGTGTTTTCCGAGCTGGATGGGGATCGTCAACGGCAGTTTATCGAGATTTTGCCAAAGGAGATGCAGATCTTCATCTCCTGTGCACAGCAGCTTCCTCAAATTTCGTTAGCCAAACGAGACGTGCATGTATATGAAGTAAGCGATGGAAAGATACAAAGGAGGGTTCTCAATGAATGAAGAGAAGTCACAGGAAATATTAGAGATGGAAAACATCCATGTGGATCATTCCTACACCGCGGATGATATTCAGGTGCTGGAGGGGCTGGAAGCCGTCCGCAAGCGTCCGGGTATGTATATCGGAAGTACCAGCGGCAGAGGACTTCATCATCTCGTATGGGAGATCGTCGATAATGGAATCGATGAGGCGTTAGCCGGATTTGCGGATGAGGTGGACGTCGTCATCGAGAAGGGCGATGTCATCTGTGTAAGTGACAACGGGCGTGGTATGCCGGTGGGCATTCATGAGAAAACCGGAATCTCCGCAGTGGAAACGATCATGACGGTGCTGCATGCCGGCGGAAAATTCGGCGGTGGCGCGTATAAGGTGTCCGGCGGTTTGCACGGCGTGGGCGCCAGTGTCGTCAATGCGCTCTCAAAGTGGCTGGAGGTCAGTGTTTATCAGGATGGAAAGGAATATTTTATCCGCTTTGAAAACGGCGGACATCCGGTTGCACCGCTGAAGGTAGTTGGTGACAGTGATCGTCATGGAACGACGGTACGCTTTCTGGCCGATCCGACGATCTTTACCGAGACGACCGCTTATGATTATGATGTGCTCAATACCCGTATCCGCCAGCTGGCTTTTTTGAACCGCAGCATCCGTTTGAATCTGCGGGACGAACGCGGGGATGAGGTGATCTCCAACTCGTATCTCTATGAGGGCGGTATCATTGAATATGTGAAATATCTCAATAAAAACAAATCGCCGCTGCATGAGCAAATCGTCTATGTCGAGGGCTTGCAGCAGGGGATTTTGGCGGAGATCGCCATGCAGTACAACGATGGCTATATGGCAAATATCTACTCTTTCTGTAATAACATCAATACGCAGGAGGGCGGAACGCATGAGGATGGCTTTCGTCTGGCATTGACACGCGTCATCAACAACTATGCGAAAAACAACAATTTATTGAAAAAGGATGAGACGCTTGCCGGAGATGACGTTCGCGAGGGATTGACGGCGATCATCTCGATCAAGCATCCTGATCCGCAGTATGAAGGACAGACAAAGACAAAACTGGGCAATTCCGAGGTGCGCAAGATCGTCTCTAATATTTTAGGGGAGCAGCTGGAACGCTTCTTCATGGAGAATCCTGACGTTGCCAAGGTGATTGTCGATAAGGCGATCGTCGCCAGCAAGGCACGTTTGGCGGCGAAGAAAGCGCGTGAGCTGACACGCCGAAAGAGCGCATTGGATGGAATCAGCTCTTTGCCGGGCAAGCTGAGCGATTGCAGCTCTCGCAATGCCGAGGAATGTGAGATCTACATCGTCGAGGGTGATTCTGCCGGCGGCAGTGCCAAGCAGGGCAGAAACTCTAAAACGCAGGCGATTTTGCCGCTGCGCGGTAAGATCTTAAACGTGGAGAAGGCGCGGATGCATCGCATCTTTGAGAACGCGGAAATTCGTTCGATGATTACGGCGTTTGGCTGCGGCATTCAGGATGAGATCGATCTTAGCAAGCTGCGCTACCATAAGATTATCATCATGACCGATGCCGATGTGGACGGCGCGCATATCTGCACGCTGATGCTGACATTCTTCTATCGCTTCCTGCGTCCGATCATCGAGGGCGGTTATGTCTATATCGCACAGCCGCCGCTCTATAAGATTCAAAAGGGCAAGAAGATCGCCTACGCATACAAGGAAGAGGAAATGGGTCCTCTGAAAGACGAATTTAAGGATAACTACAAGATTCAGCGATATAAGGGTCTTGGCGAGATGGATGCCGAACAGCTGTGGGAGACGACGATGGACCCGGAGCATCGTACCTTAAAGCAGGTGACGATCAGCGATGCGATGGAGGCGGATGCGGTCTTTGAGATGCTGATGGGTGAGGATGTAGAACCGAGACGCAATTTCATTCAAGAAAACGCACAATATGCCAATTTGGATATTTAGGAGGTAAGTACGCATGGATACAAACTATGATAAGCTCGAACAAGTGGATATATCAAGCGAGATGCGTACGTCCTTTCTCGACTACTCCATGTCGGTTATCGTACAGCGTGCGCTGCCGGATGTACGCGACGGTTTAAAACCGGTACAACGACGCATTTTGCATTCAATGAACTCTTTGGGAATGACAGCAAATATCGCGCATAAAAAATCGGCGCGTATCGTCGGTGAGGTCATCGGTAAGTATCATCCGCACGGTGATACGGCGGTTTACGATGCGATGGTGCGCATGGCGCAGGATTTCTCCTATCGTTATCCGCTGGTTGACGGTCATGGCAACTTTGGTTCCATGGACGGCGATGGGGCGGCGGCGATGCGTTACACCGAGGCGCGCATGTCGAAGATCGCCATGGAAATGATGAAGGATATTCAAAAGGATACGGTCGATTTCCGCGATAACTACGATGGTGAAGAGCGTGAGCCGGTGGTGCTGCCTGCTCGTTTTCCTAATCTGTTAGTCAATGGCTCGGTAGGTATTGCGGTCGGTATGGCGACCAATATTCCGCCGCATAATCTCAGCGAGGCGATCGATGCGACGTTAGCGATCATGGACGATCCGGATATTACCGTTACCGATTTAATGGATAATTATATCCACGGACCGGATTTTCCTACCGGCGGGTTAATCTTAGGAAGAAGCGGTATCCGTCAGGCTTATGAGAGTGGACGGGGAAGCATTCAGGTGCGTTCTAAGGTACGCATCGAGGAGATGGACAACGGCAAAAAGCGTATTATCGTTTATGAGATTCCTTATCAGGTCAACAAGGCGACGCTGATTGAAAAAATCGCTTCGTTAGTACGGGAGAAGATTGTCGATGGCATTACTTACTTGAATGATGAGTCTAACCGCGACGGCGTACGCATCGTCATCGAGTTGCGCAAGGATGTGCAGGAGGACGTCATTCTCAATCAGTTATATCGTCTGACGCCTTTACAGACATCTTTCGGTATCAACATGCTGGCACTCCATAAGGATAAGCCGATCTTGATGGGCATTAAGGAAATGCTTCAGCATTATGTCGAGCATCAGGTCGAGGTGACTACGCGGCGTACCCGTTATGATTTGAAAAAGGCGGAAGACCGTGCACATATCTTAGAAGGTTTTCGGATTGCACTCGACCATATCGATGCCATCATCGCATTGATCCGCGCTTCCCGAAATGATGAAGAAGCGATCAACGGCATGATGGAACAGTTTCATCTCAGTGAGATTCAGGCAAAAGCAATCTTACAGATGCAGCTGCGCCGTCTCACCGGCTTGGAACGCGATAAGATCGAAAGCGAATATCAGGAGCTGCTCGCAACGATTGCGGATTTAAAGGAAATTTTGGCAAATGAATCACGTCTGCACGACATCATCCGTAGTGAATTGACAGAGGTAAAAGAAAAATACGGAGATGCTCGCCGTACGCAAATTATGGAAGGCGGCTTTGATATGGAGGATGAAGACTTGATTCCGATGGAGGAAATCGTCATCACCATGTCGACCAGCGGCTATATCAAGCGGGCGCCGGTGGATACGTATCGAACACAAAACCGCGGAGGACGCGGCGTAAAGGGGATGTCGCTCAATGAGGATGATGTGATCGATACGCTTATTACCATGTCAACACATGATTATCTTCTGTTGTTTACCAATATGGGAAAGGTATATCGTCTGAAAGGCTATAACGTGCCAAATGCTTCCCGTACTTCCAAGGGCATTCCGGTAGTCAACTTGCTGAAGCTGGATAAAGAGGAGCATGTGACGGAATTAGTGCCGATGCAGAAGGAATCAAAGGCGGAATATCTGTTCTTTGTTACAAAGAAAGGCTTGGTAAAGCGTGTTAAGACGCAGGAGTTCGATTCTATCCGCAACAATGGAAAGATCGCTATCACTCTGCGCGAGGACGACGAGCTGTTCAATGTCAAGTCGACCGGCGGCGAGGATGAGATCATCATCGCCGGATCAAACGGTAAAGCCATTCGCTTTAATGAATCGGAAGTGCGCGTGATGGGAAGAACAGCCAGCGGCGTACGCGGCTTTAATACCGATGGTTCTGAGGTTGTCGGTGTGGCAACCAGCGTAGAGGGTAACTATATTCTCTCCGTTTCTGAAAACGGCTATGGAAAGAAGAGCGAGCTGCATGATTATCGTAAGACGAGCAGAGGCTCTAAGGGCGTAAAGACGATGAACGTTACGACGAAAACCGGCTCGTTGGTCAACGTACGTGCGGTCAATGGCGACGAGGATGCGATGATCGTCACCGACGGCGGTATTATTATTCGCATCTCTTTGGAAAATGTCGGTGTCTATGGGCGTAATACACAGGGCGTCAAGCTGATCAATGTCGGTGATCATGAAACGGTGACAAAGATTGCTATCGTTGAGAAGAGTGAGGAGACTGTGGAATCAGCATTGACAGAGGAAGAAAAAACGCAGCAGGCCGAGAATGCCAGTGTCGAAAAAGAAGAATAAGATGTAAAAATAACTGAAATAAGGATTTCTTTTGTCTGATGGAAGATAGAGAAATCCTTTTATGATTTCCTGGATGAAAGAAGAAAGACAAATGATCCTTTTTCAAAATTGTTTTCTTTGGATGTGGAATCGTGCTGTTAAGAGTATTTTATCACAGTAAGATGAAATGAATGAAAACCTACGTATCATTGATAGGTAAAGGTTTCTTTTTGATCACAGTAGGGATGATTTCTTTGATAAAAACAGACATTGTACTGTGTTGGCTGCCATTTTCCTGTTCAATGATGGTATTGATAATGGAAGGAGGGAGGGGGCTTGGTTATCGGCGCATAGATAGAGGAATAGAAAAAGGGATGTTTGATGAAAAAGATGGTATTGATCTTAAGTTTGTCTTTATTGGATATGCGGGGGATAAGCAGGATGGAGAACATTTGTTTTCCTCACTGGAATATCGGCTCTATTATTGACTTTAAGCATTTGAAATGATATAAAATAATGGAAAGCGTTGAAAAGGAAGAGTACGCATTGGTTTTCGCACAGAGAGTCGGCGGTTGGTGTAAGCCGATGGGAGATGAATGCGGAAAAGCGCCTTTGAGCGAGACGGTGAACAGAGAGTAGCCGTTTTCCGGTAGTACCGTTATCACTTTGAGTGATTCCCGTTTTGGGAGTAAGAAGGGTGGCAACACGAGGCATTCGTCCCTTTGAGGCAATGCTTCTTTTTTTATTTTTGAAGGAGGAAATGAGATGCTGGACATTAAGTTTGTCAGAGAAAATCCAGAGGCGGTCAAGGAGAATATTCACAAAAAATTTCAGGATCACAAGCTGCCGTTAGTAGATGAGGTCATCGCAAAGGATAAATCGCTGCGTTCGATGAAGCAGAGGGTGGACGATCTGCGGGCACAGCGGAACCTGATGAGCAAACAAATCGGCGGATTGATGAAAGAAGGAAAAAAGGAAGAAGCGGAAGCGGTAAAGAAACAGGTTGCCGCTATGGCGGATGAGCTGAAAGAGATTGAAGAGAAAGAAGCAATCGTTCGTGAAGAAGTAACGGCCATTATGATGCAGATTCCGAATATGATTGATCCAAGCGTTCCGATCGGTAAGGATGACAGTGAAAATGTAGAGTTAAAAAAATACGGCGAACCGATTGTTCCGGACTTTGCGATTCCTTATCATACCGAGATTATGGAATCCTTTCAGGGAATTGATCTGGACAGTGCACGCAAGGTAGCGGGCAATGGTTTTTATTATCTGATGGGAGATATTGCTCGTCTGCACAGCGCGGTTATTTCGTATGCCAGAGATTTTATGATCGATCGTGGCTTTACGTATGTCGTGCCGCCATTTATGATTCGCAGCAATGTCGTAACCGGCGTAATGAGCTTTGCGGAGATGGAAGGGATGATGTATAAGATTGAAGGTGAAGATCTCTATTTGATCGGTACGAGTGAACATTCGATGATCGGTAAATTTATCGATACGATCTTAGATGAAAAGGATCTCCCTTATACATATACCAGCTATTCGCCATGTTTCCGAAAGGAAAAAGGAGCGCACGGTATTGAAGAACGCGGCGTTTATCGCATTCATCAGTTTGAGAAACAAGAGATGATCGTCGTTTGTAAACCGGAGGAGAGCGCAGAATGGTTTGTGAAGCTTTATATGAATACGGTGGATTTATTCCGCAGCTTGGATATTCCGGTGCGTGCATTGGAATGTTGTTCCGGTGATCTGGCAGATTTGAAATGTAAGTCGGTCGATGTAGAGGCATGGTCGCCGCGGCAGAAAAAGTATTTTGAGGTAGGCAGCTGTTCTAATCTGACAGATGCGCAGGCACGTCGTTTGAAAATTCGTGTAAAAGGGAAGGACGGCAAATATTTTGCCCATACCTTAAACAATACGGTTGTTGCGCCGCCGCGGATGTTGATAGCGTTTTTGGAGAATAATTTGAATGCCGATGGAAGTGTGAATATTCCAAAGGTACTTCGTCCTTATATGGGAGGTCAGGAACAGTTGATTCCTAAAAAATAGACATGAGTCTATTATTGAATATTGAAGTGGTTCATGTTATAAACCATCTTTCCTTTTTGACTATTTTGAGAGGTCTGAAATATTTGTGGTAAAAACAAGAAATATCCCTTTATTTATAGGGTATTCCTTGTTTTTTTTCAATATTTATGAAGCTTTCACATGCGCTGATATTTGTTTATTTGACCAATGGTGTGGGTTTATAGATCGATAAACAAATATATGAGAATCTTTTCTGTTTTTTTTGATTTGCTCATTCGGTGATCGTTGTTCTTTCTTTGTATTTTGATATTGATGGGAAGTTCAAAGTTTTGTGTTGGTATGTTTGGCGGGGGAATGATGTAAATTGTATCAAAGCTGGCTTTGCTTCCCGGATGTCCCGGTTATGAACAGCTTATATTGATTTATATAGAAATCATAAAGAGCTTATGGATAAAGTATTGGTGTCTATGATATATTGATGGTAATCAAGTGTTTCACGTGAAACAGTGAGAGGGGAAAAATTTGGAATGAAGAAGCAGATTCTGGTGAAAATAGATAAGTACCAACAACTGAGTGATGAAATCAAACAACAGGTGGATACTTTTGTTTGTAACTGCTATGATGAACAAAATGTTTCTCCTATTCATTCTTCTCTTTTGGACGTCACTTCTGTTTGTATGTATAACGATACTCATTTGATCGGCTATACCGGTATTGCTATATGTGAATTACCTTCTATGGATTTGCGGTATGCTGCTTTGACTTGTTTTTGTATAGAGGCTTCTTTGCGTTCGTCGGGATTTGGTTCTTATCTGCTGCAATTTTGTGAGAGCTATTTACAAGAAACTCGTGCTGCGGATGTTTCTATTTTTACATGTCATCCATCTCTTTCTGACTTTTACACACTCCATAGTCACTGGCGCCCGATTGATTTACGTTTGCGATCCGGGCGAAACTTTGACAGCAAGAAGCTGGGACTCATTGTTTTATTTCAATCTTTTCATCCAAACATTACGGAGAAAACTTTCTTATCTTTATATCCTAAAATTGATTTGCGATTGCCTCCCGGTATTTTCTTCTGATGCAATCATGAATTGATGAGTTGATATTATAGATATTAGTTTCTCTTTTATTATGAATTTGATTGAATCTTGCTGTCTATAAAAATGTGTTTGGTGAGCATAAATGATTATGAACTTGAGTTGTCTTCAAATGTTACTGATGCAGAGATGAAGGATACTGCTTGTTTTGCTGTAAATAATAGGGTGGTTATTGAAAAAGTTAAATAGTTGAAGCAATGCTTTTATGATAACGCTATAGGGTTTAGAGTAAGTATAGTTATATATTCAAAGGCGCTTATCTATTCGACGATATTTCAATGGTGAAGTCAGTAAATAAATATCTTTGAAGCAAAATTTATTTATTCGGAGGTAAATAGATGAGAAATACCTTGTTGCGCTTATGAATGATTGGGTATTTGACAGATGAACAGGATATTGCTATAATATGAGGGCTACTGCAATGGTATCTTACGAATCAGGTCAGGTCGGGAACGAAGCAGCCTTAAGGAAGCTCTATCATGTGCGGTAGCTTTTCTTTGATTTGTTTCACGTGAAACATCAGGAGGAAAGTGCATGAAAAATGCTTATGAGCATTATATGAATGAAGCTATTAAACAGGCGCAAAAAGCTTGGCAGCAGGATGAAGTTCCGATTGGCTGTGTGATAGTGAAAGATGATAAAATCATTGCGAGAGGGTATAATAAGCGTGAACTCACTCAGAAATCAACTGCACACGCGGAAATTATCGCAATCGAGCGTGCCTGTCAGAAACTTGGCAGTTGGCGTCTGGAGGATTGTGATTTATATGTAACGCTGGAACCATGTCCGATGTGTGCCGGCGCAATTTTGCAATCGCGGATAAAAACAGTGATTTACGGCGCTCCTGATCCAAAAGGAGGCTGCGTTGACAGTTGCATGAAGATGTATCAGACATCAGGGTTTAACCATTATCCAAGCGTTGTTTCCGGAATTTTGCAGGAAGAATGCGGCGCGATGCTGACATCGTTTTTTAAAGAAAAACGGCGGAAAAGAGAAGCGAATACATTGAAAGAGAGTTGTTGAAAAAATCTTTTGACACTCTCATTTTTTATAGAAAGCGAGCAATCGTTATATGAATTCCGTCAATCAATCATATCCGTAATATGATATAATGAAAGAAGCAAACAGAAATGAAAGCAGGTGAATCATGGCATATCAAGCGCTTTATCGCAAATATAGACCAAATAGCTTTGAAGGGGTTGCCGGGCAGAGGGCAATTGTGCAAACACTGATCAATGCCGTTAAACGGCAGAAAATTGCGCATGCTTATCTCTTTTGCGGACCAAGAGGAACGGGGAAGACGTCGATAGCAAAAATATTTGCAAAAATGCTGAATTGTGAACACCAAGATCAGGCACCTTGTGGAAAATGCAAGAATTGTCAGGATTTTCAAAAAGGAGCTCATCCGGATATTATTGAAATTGATGCCGCCAGCAATAACGGAGTGGATGAAGTGCGTAATTTGATTGAAAAGATCAAGTATGCACCGATGGAGGGAAAATATAAGGTTTATATCATCGACGAGGTACATATGATGACACCCGGTGCGTTTAATGCACTGCTGAAGACGATTGAGGAACCGCCGGCACATGTGATATTTATCTTCGCTACAACAGAACCGCATAAAGTACTGCCGACGATCATCTCTCGCTGTCAGCGCTTTGATTTTAATAAGGTAAGTGTGAAAGATATTACCGAACGCCTGCATTATGTATTAGAGCAGGAGCATGTCCAGATGGAAGAAGAGGCAGTTCGTGCGATCGCTGTACTGGCAGATGGTGGAATGCGTGACGCCTTGTCTATTTTAGATCAATGTATCGCCTATGCGCAGAATGAGATTCGAGTCAGTGATGTCAATGCGATTTACGGTATTACGACACCGGAGGAAAAAGGAAAGCTGCTGCAAAATGTTGTTGATAAAAATTATCTGGAAATGGTGAATCAAATTGAATCGTTGAATGAAAAGGGTATTGATATTCGTCGTTTGACATCTGATCTTATCGATCTGTTAAAGGACAGCATGATCTATTCATTGACAGAGGACGAAAGCTTGATTTCATCCGCTCATCTCAGCGTTATTCAGCATATAGTGTCAGCGATCTCAACAGCACGCCGCTTTGAGATGCTGGATGTATTGATGGATACCTTTGAAAAATACCGCAATGCGTCCGATGTGCTTTCCTATTTTGAAGTGGCGATGCTGAAGCTGTTAGAGATAGAAGATCAGAAGATAATAGAACGAGAAGATGAGAAGCAGCCAAAAGTTATATCTCAAAAAGAAGCAGTAACTTTAAAAGATACATGTGAGGGAAATGCATCTGCATATCAGGAAACAAAAACAGCTTCTGCACCAAGTGTTTCATTGATGGATCATCAGGAAACAAAATCAGAGATAGAAGAAACATCAAAAACTTCTGTTTTTCCAGAGGAAAAGGAGACGGATTTAAGTGTTTCACGTGAAACACCAAGTCTGTTTGATGAATCGATAGAACAAGAAGAACCGAAAGCAATTGATACCGGACAGAGCTCACTGTTTGAATCAGAAGAACCAAAACAAAAAGTGAACGTGCCGGAAGATAAAGAACCGTCTTTGTTAATTGATGACACCTATGTCCTGCGTCTTTTAACCGGCGCAAATAAGCAGGAACGCCAACAGGATGATGAAAAATTCAGAGAAATTCAGGAATATCTGAATGAATTGGAATGGGCAAAGTATGCGAACGCGGTAAAAAATACAGAGATTGTTGCCAGTGCAAAAACCTATCTTGTTTTGTCTGTCAACAGCACGATTGAAGCGAAAGAAATTAACCAGATTGAGCGAAAGGAAGGATTTGCTTCCTTTATGAACCAGCTGCTGGGGATCTCTAAAAAGATTTTTGCCATAGATCACGAACAGCGAAAACGTGTCATTACTCGTTTTAAAGAACTGATGATTCAAGGGCAGTTACCGGAGCCGGTGCATATTGAAATCAAAAAGGAAAAAAAAGAGAAAATAAAAGAAAAGACAACAGAAGAAAAACTGGTCGATCTTTTCGGAGATGAAATTGTGATTATGGAGGAATAATCTATGGATATGGAAGCATTGTTGGGAGAAGCGATGAAACTCCAACAAAATCTAAGCGAGGCGCAGAATGCGATCGATCAAAAAGAGTATGCAGTCAGTATCGGCGGCGGTGTATTGCAAGTGAAAGTCAAAGGAAATATGGAGATCAGCGAAATTACAATCAGTGACGAGCTGATGTCATTGGAAAACAAAGAAGATCTACAGGATATGCTGATTTCCGGTTTGAATCAGGCACTACAAAAAGCAAAAGATGAAAAGGATGAAAAGATGCAGTCGATGACCGCAGGAATTTCGATTCCGGGAGTGTTTTAAATGTATCCGCAGAAATTTGAAGATTTGATTGCCGCTTTTCGTCATCTGCCGGGGGTAGGAGTGAAAACGGCAGAACGCTTTGCGTTTACCGCGTTAGAGTGGGATGAAGAAACGCTGCAATTTTTTATCCAAGCATTATCCGATATACAAAGTGGATTGACTAGCTGTGCGATTTGCGGCAATCTCAGCGAGGGAGAACACTGTCTCATCTGTAACGATGAAACACGCAATCACCATGTGATCTGTGTCGTACAAAGTCCGAAAGACGTCATCGCTATGGAAAAGATGAATGAATATAACGGCGTGTATCATGTATTGCACGGCGCAATCAATACGGCGAAAGGAATTCTTCCGCAAGATCTGAATATTGAATCGTTGATCGACAGAGTGGATGAACATACAGAGGAAGTTATCCTTGCGACCAATCCGACCGTAGAAGGGGAGACGACCGCATTGTACATATCAAAACTGTTGGAGAAAAAGAATGTAAATGTAACGAGAATCGCACATGGACTGCCGATGGGAGGACATTTGGATTATGCAGATGAACTGACATTGATCAAGGCGTTTGAAGGCAGAAAAAAGATGGAATGATTTCATCAATGGACAAATGAAGAGTTTGTAAATTTATATATTCCTTTTTATATTGAAAAGAGCTGAAGATGTGGTTTAAAAAATCATAATGCCGTTTCTCATTAAGATGAGATGTACAGCAAGTGATTGTTTCAAACAGCAGGAGACAGCTCTTTTATTTATGGAAATGATTCAATTCTTAGCTGAAAAGTCTCTCTATATAGAATTTATAAATATGACAATCTATGACATACCTGTGTTTTTATAATTTCAATGATGATAGAGAAAAGAGCCGTATCGATGAAAGACTTTGTTATCAAACAGCAATCGTTTAACTCTTCGACTCTATAAGAAAGAAAACAGCAGCGATTCATAAATCACTGATAAGTGAGATCCATACCTCTAGAGACATCGTATGATGTTTGGTGAGCAACAAAGCAAAAAGAGCCGATTAGTCCGTATCAGCGGATAACGCTCTGGCTATTTTAGAAGGACAATTCTTCGTATAATGCAGATTCACCTGCTCTAAGATCGCTTGAAAGAGGGGCAGCCCGGCATGTGGTTGGGTATATTCATACTCAATTTCATAATCTTCCCGGTTACGGTATATGTTGTGATCAAGACAGACTTCCGCGTGTTCATATGCCATCATCGAACGCCAAGTCGTCAGCATGCCAATCTGATGCAGTGGCTGCGTAACACCGTTTTCCTTTAACAGCGATTGAATCTCATGATCCATAAAAGTGGTGAGATCACAGCCGCCTACTTCCTTTTCAAATTCAAAAACAGCATCTGTGCTCTTACGCAGTTTCAAAGTGAATAGATAACGTCCCTCACGCTCACGAATCCGCATTGCGCCTCCTTGGCTGCGCAGCTGTCCCTGCTGTGTATCATAATAATAATTGATCTGACGCACAGGCGCCTCCATTTTTAATGAAAGAAACAATTTTTCATATTGTTCCTTTGTCAGCAGCATTTTATATTCCTTTTCGATATGTTGTTTCATTCGCTTTTCACCTCTTCCTTTGTATTGTATCATGCAATCGCCGCTTCTCGTGAAGAAGCGATGTAGAAATACAAAAAAAACTATGATACACTTAGTCATAAGGATGTGATAGGGATGCGATATGCAATCGTTAAGAAACTGGATGAAAACAGCGGACAGGTAGCCAAACAGGTGATGCAGCATCTCAATGCAAACGGGTGGATATTAGATGAACAGCATCCGAAGCTGGTTATCTGCATCGGCGGTGACGGTACGCTGTTATATGGCGTTCATCAATATATGGAAGCAGTCAATCATTTGATGTTTTTGGGAATCCATACCGGGACACTTGGATTCTTCACCGATTATACGCAGGAAGAATTGGCAGTATGCTTAGACGATCTGCTGACAAAGCAACCGAAGATCAACGTCTCACCACTGCTGCAAATCAGCGTGGACACATGGAAAGCGCCGGTCTACGCGTTAAATGAAATGCGCATAGAAAATATCGAAAAATCGCAGAACATGGATATCTATGTAGACGGAGAGTTTTTTGAAAACTGCCGCGGTTCGGGTATCTGCCTGAGTACGCAGGCAGGTTCGACGGCATATAATCGCTCTTTAAAAGGGGCGGTAATTGACAGTGGTTTGTCGGTTATGCAGCTGGCGGAGATCACACCGATTCAGCATTCCAAGCACCGTTCATTGGGGAACCCTTATATCATGATGAAAGAGCGTCACGTACAGATGACCAGCGAGGACTTCACGACCGCAATGCTGTGTTACGATCACATCACTGCGCCGTTGGCTGAAGCGAAAAAAGTAGATGTATGCTATTGCGAAAAGGTGGTACGTTTTGCCCGCTATCGAGAATATAGTTATTTGAAGCGTCTGAAAAATTTGTATTGATGTATTTTACTCATATTAGAAGGTGAGAGTATCGCAAGAGAATCGCTTGAGATTGCTTAAAAAGAAAATAGAAAAGAATGATAGAAAATAGATAAAGTCAAACAGAGAAGGAATAAAAGGATCGTTCCCTCTCTGTTTTTATACTGGAGAATCCCAAAGTTTCTCAATCAAAGATAAATGCGTATGTTTTGATAAGAGCGTCATGTTCAGACGATGGTCACTTTAAGATTTCGTTGTTTCATCATTGGAGTGTTTAGTGTCTTTCTCTTGCATGTCTTTCAATAAATCGATGATCGTTTGTAATTTCAGCGCAATCAGAAAGCCAAAAATACAAATGAAGATTGGAGTGAACACAGGGGATAAAACAGCACCTGCGACACACATCACGATGAGCGCTATTGCAATGAGAATATACTTTGTTTGTTTATGCATAAATCGCTGCTTCTTCTAATGGATCATAATTGCATATGATCGAATGTCGGTTCAAAAAGTGAGATTGCTGTATCTTTATGTTACAGGCTGCGGCGTATCAGGTGAAAGATAAAATATTTAGAAGCCAGTAGGAAACAAATGCCGGTTACGAAAAGGTCAATATTGTTTTCCTTTGATTTTTAAATACTTTCTCTTTATAAACAATCGTATTATTCATTTCCGCTTCCTGTTAATAGAATCAATTCTGCACTTTGATAAGAGGAAAAGAGATGAAAAAGACAAATGGCACGCGTCTGTGAGAAGCAGCAGCCTCCTTTCTATTCATGACATCGGCTTTTTCTTCATTTTAATCATATATTATCTATAAAAAAAGAAAAGGATAAAAATTGAGGAATATTCATAGTATAATAAATATATTAAAGAAGTCATTGCCGTTTCTGTCAATTCTCAGGATGGATAAAAGTAAATCCAAAAAAGACCTCCGACGAGGTCTTAACTGTATGTGAAATCAGAAAATTTCTTCGCATGAGAGCTGATGTTCATAATCATGCCAAAGCAGATAAAGTAAGAAAGAATCGAAGATCCCCCATAGGAGATGAGCGGCAGCGTGATACCGGTGATCGGCAGCAATCCGGTAACCATGCCGAGGTTTTGAATCTGCTGGTAGATGAGTACGCCCAACACACCGCTGATCATATATTTTTCCGTCATATTCGAGGTATGAATGGCAATGCGCAGAATATAGAGATCTAACGCCAGACAGGCAATCAAGACGATGGTAGTTCCGATCAATCCAAAGGATTGCCCGATCGCCGCAAAGATGAAGTCCGTCTGTGCCTCCGGGATCGCCTGCATATCCGGCTGCAAACCAAAGCCGGTCAGACCGCCCGCACCTAACGATAACAAAGAGGTGTATAGCTGATTGCCATAGGTTGTCACATTTTCCTCCGGATAAAACCATGCGGTAATACGCGTCAGCTTGTAAGAAGCGATAAACCGCGTCAGCAATTCATATTGGAAGAAAAACAGATAGAAGAAAACAAACAGCACAAATAACAGCAGACCGCCGCCGATGAAGATCCACTGTTTCTTTATTCCGCTGCACATCAGCATCACCGCTAAGGAAATGCCGATGATCAGACAGAGCCCGGTATCCGGCTGTAACAGGATGAGAAACAGCGGCGCACCCGCCCATTGCAGAATCTTTTTAAACAGTTCAATATCGCTGGTATAAGTGACCATCGAGCGATTAGAGTTATGCTCATTGATGACATCGGCACAGATGATGATTAAGACGATCTTCATAAATTCACTTGGCTGAAAGCTTCCAAAAGGGAACTGAAACCAAGAGAACGCACCGTTAACCGGTCTTGCGAACGGAAGCGTATGTGCCGTAAACGCATATAAATACTTGGAGAGCAGCAGATAGATGAGACAGCCAATCAAGATGAAATATGCTGTTTTAATATACTGCATAATCGTATCATTTCCAAAAAACAGGATAGCGCCCATTACGAAGAAGCCTAAGGAATACCAGACGACCTGCTGTAATAAAATGGCAGTACCGCTTTGCGTCATCAGGTTGAACGCGCTGTAAATGGAGACAAAGCTGATGAGCATCAAAGAGACGAGTATGCAGAGGAAACCGTAATCGATGCGGTTTGGCTGCTTGGTATATTTCAGTGATCGTTTCATAGCATCACTCCGTTTCTGATTTCATTGGATACCTTTTTCTCTTAATTAGTAACTATTATACCATAAATCGCCGTGAATTCGGCGAACATTCATAAAACGTAAGAATGTGAGAGGATGGTCATTTACAAGAATAATGATTTGAAATATCAAAAGCTATACTTGCAAAAAGTGCGAGAATGCCGTCAATCAGGTAAAAAATAACAGCGTCGTTTATGGTATAATAACATAGTTAGATTGATGAAGAAAAAGAGAGAAAACGGAGTGGAATGCAGTGGCAGAGAAGAATAAATATACACCGATGATGCAGCATTATCTGCAAATCAAACAGGAACATCCCGATGCAATCCTGTTTTATCGGCTGGGGGATTTTTACGAAATGTTTTTCGATGATGCTAAGACAGCGTCGCTGGAGCTGGACCTCGTCTTGACCGGCCGCAGTGCCGGCGTGGAGGAAAAGGTGCCAATGTGCGGCGTCCCTCATCATGCGGCAAATTCTTACATCCAGCGCCTGATTCAAAAGGGCTATAAGGTGGCGATCGTGGAACAGGTGGAAGACCCGGCGCTCGCCAAAGGCCTCGTACAGCGCGAGGTGATCCGCATCGTTACGCCGGGTACGATCATGGATGAGAACAGCGATGAAAAAAAGACGAACTACATCGCATCCCTGTATGACTTTCAATATGGCATCTGCGCTGTGATGTGCGAGATGACAACCGGAGAGATGAAAGCACAGCTGATCGATAAAAGCGTAATCGCGTTACAAAAGGTGCTGCTGCTCAACAATGTGCGGGAGATCGTCGTCGAGCATCACTTCGACAAGCGTCTGCGCCGTATGATTGAGGAGATGGAGACCATCACGATCTCTGCCATGAACCGTGACAGCATTAAAGAGGAATATGAGCGCTTGTTGAGCGCTGTGAGCGATCAGCGGGTGCGTCATACCTTCGGCTTGCTGATGAACTATCTCGATGAGACGCAAAAGCGTTCTATGACCCACTTGCAGCCGTTGGAGATGATCTATGAGCAGGAATTTTTGCAGATGGATTATGCGACGAAGCAAAATTTGGAATTGACTTCCTCACTGCGGGGAAACGGTAAACAGATGTCGCTTTGGAGCTTCATGGATCGCTGTATGAGTGCGATGGGCTCGCGCCTGTTGAAAAAATGGATTGAATATCCGCTTATTCATGCAGATCAGATTGAAAAGCGGCAGGAGGCGGTCGCTTATCTCAGCAGTGACTTTATGATTCAAGATGAGCTGAAAGAGCATCTGCGCTATGTGTATGACCTTGAGCGTTTAGGCGCCAGAGTCGCCTACGGCAGTGCTTCCCCTCGTGATGTACTGCGCCTGATTAAGACGTTGGAGCACGCGCCGGTGATTTTTGATTTGTTTAAGGAATGCCCAAGCTATCAGGAATACCGTACGTTAGATACCTGTCAGACGCTGCACGATCTGATCGACGGGGCGATTGTCGATGAACCGCCGCTGACGGTGAAAGAGGGCGGTGTCTTCGTCGACGGCTATCATAAAAAACTGGACGAGCTGCGCCGCATCAGCCGGGATGGCAAAAGCTGGATTTTGGAGCTGGAGGCAAAAGAGCGGGAGCGCACCGGTGTCAAATCGCTGAAAATCGGCTATAACCGCGTATTCGGCTATTACATCGAGGTGAGAAAGGGAAATCTCGCCGCAATCCGTCCGGAATTCGGTTACGTCCGCAAACAGACGCTTGCCAACGCAGAGCGTTTTATCACCGACGAACTGAAAAAGCAGGAGGATACCATCCTGCATGCACAGGAGGAAAAAATACGTTTGGAAAACGAGCTGTTTGTCGATCTTCTCAACCAGATCAAGGTGTATCTGCCAAAGCTGCACGATCTGGCAAATGCGCTGGCGACGATCGATGTGCTCTACGCATTGTCGCAGCTGGCGGGGGAACAGGGGTATGTGCGTCCGCAGTTTCATGATGGACACCGCATCGAGATCGTTGAAGGACGCCATCCGATTTTAGAGAGCATGATGAAAACCAAACGTTATGTATCCAACGATCTGCGAATGGAGGAGAATCAGAGCGTCAGCATCATCACCGGGCCGAACATGGGCGGTAAATCGACCTTTATGCGCCAGAACGCCTTATTGGTCATCATGGCGCAGGTGGGCAGCTTCGTGCCGGCACGCAGTGCGCTGCTGCCGATCTTTGATCAGATTTTTACCCGCATCGGCGCCAGTGACGATATTTTAAGCGGTAAGTCCACGTTTATGGTGGAGATGATGGAGGCCAATCACGCATTGCAAAACGCTACTGCGGATTCGCTGATTCTCTTTGATGAGATCGGCCGGGGAACCTCGACGTATGACGGCATGGCGTTGGCACAGGCGATGATTGAATACATCGATGAAACCATTCATGCAAAGACGCTGTTTTCCACCCACTATCACGAATTAACACAGCTGGGGGAGGAAAGTGAGACGATTCGCAATCTGCATGTTGAGGTGCATGAGGAACAGGAAGAGGTCACTTTCTTATATCGCATGCTGGAAGGTAAGGCAGATAAATCTTACGGAATCAATGTTGCGCGTTTAGCAAAGCTGCCCGAGGTGGTGTTACAGCGGGCAAGAGGGCTGTTGGAAGCGTTGGAGATCGCGCCCAAGGGTGGGATTTATCAGCCGCAGATGATGGTGGTTGAGAAAGAAGATCCGAAGATGCAGGAGATTGCCGATATGATCGACATGATCGATATCAATACGATGACGCCGATGGAGGCGATGAGCTTTCTGTATGAGCTGAAGAAAAAGCGCGCGGGATAACGATTGCAAATGATGAAGCGCACGCATAGCATGTGAAAAAGAACGAAACAGGAAAGAGATGGTTTTGATATCAAAAGTGGATAAAACATTGGTAGATGAGATACCTTACCAGACACCGATGGGAAAAGCATAGATGCAATTGGCTTTGTCAACGCTTCACATGGTAGAAGATGATATCGATGGCATGATATGAGTGTATAACGATGAGAGATGTGAAGTGATTGATAACTATAACGGAAGCGCATATTACGAGCCGTCTTATGTAATTACAAGGACTTATCATGACGGGGGTTTTTAGATAAAGGGAAACCGCACTTATTAAGCTATGGGGAACCGTATGATAGATAGGGGCGGTTTTTCGTATAGAATCATGATGTGATATAAGGATATGACGCATATATAATATTGTAAAAGAGCGGATAAGTGGTCATCCGCTCTTTTCGCAGAAGAGAGAAAGAAACTGACAAGGGCATGAGGGGATGGTATAATGAAAAAGCCAAAGGACAAATCAGAATCGGAGGAAACTTTATGCATTGGGATATTAACAAATTAAAATGGATAAGGGAGCGGTGCGATTCAATTTGGTGTATAAGCCTGTAGTCCGGAAGAATCCTCTTTCAAGGCTGTCTTTACCAATATGAAAATCACCAAGTGTCAGTGGCTTGCTCATGATGGACAGGCACCCGATGAGGACGCGTAATGCAAATTGAGATTTGTGGAGGTAACATATGTTAGAATTTAAGTATGATACGCAATTACTAATTGAGGGAGAGAATCTTGACGAAGATGCAATAAGGGAATACTTTATGAAAAATCTAAACGGGGATTGTTTGTTGGCAGTTGGAGACGAAGAATTGATAAAAATACATTTTCATACCAATGAACCGTGGAAAGTATTGGAGTATTGTTCAACACTTGGAGAAATCTATGATATTGTTATCGAGGATATGGACAGACAATCAAGAGGGTTAAAGGGATAACCCTTGGTTTGATTAACTGAGAATGTGAAATTTTATTGTAGTATGATACGTGCTGTAGATTGCAAATGGCATGGTAGATGGATGATCATGATGACTGTATTATAAAGAAAGGAAGCTGCGATATGGTTTTATATCATGGAAGTAATGTTGTGGTAACCGTCCCACAAATCTTGGAGAACGGGTTTTTCAAAGATTTTGGTTATGGGTTTTATTGCACAATTTACGAAAAGCAGGCGAGACGTTAGGCGATAACAAAAAGAAAATGTCATATTGTCAACAAATATCAATATAAAGAAAACAAGGATTTGAAAACGAAAATCTTTGATACATTGACAGAGGAATGGCTTCAGTTCGTAGTTGACTGCCGCAGAGGAATCAAGCATGAATATGATATTGTAGAAGGTCCTATGGCGGATGATACGATATGGGATTATGTAGAAGATTATATGGCAGGGCGGATATCGAAAGCTGCGTTTTGGGAATTGGTGAAGTTTAAATATCCGACACATCAGATTGTATTTTGTACAGAGAGGGCATTACAGACAATCAAGTTTGAAGGGAGTTATTCAGTATGACAAATAAGTTTTTCCCGGATGAAGAAATAACTGAAAATGATCTATATTTTCTGTGTTATATGATAGAACGGGTGGCCAGAAAGCTGCATCAGAGGAATCAATATGTTGTGAACCACATTTTAAAAGATGAATGGGAGCGATTGATCAGCCTTGCCAATGTATTGCATTGCGAGAATCCGAGAAAGATTGAGGCGGAATGGATTGAAGAATTCCAACTGGAAAAAGGCAGCTTTGATATCACAGATGTTGATAAAACATTGGTAGATGAGATACCTTCTGAGACACAGATGGGAAAAGTATATATGCGATTGATCCTGTCAACACTTCAGCCGGAAGAAGATTATATCGATGGCATGATACGGGTGTATAACGATGAGATATGTGAAGTGATTGACAACTATAACGGAAGCGCATATTACGAGCCGTCTTATGTAATTACAAGGGCTTATCATAACGGAGGTTTTTAGATAAAGGGAAACCGCGGTTGTATAGGCTATGGAGAGCCGTATCATCTAAGAGGGCAAAGCTCTATCGATACGATAAGAAATGATGTGGAGGTGTTGTCAATGAAAATAAAATATGCAATCTATTCGATCTGTTTCCTATGTTTGTCACTGCTTGGTTTCGTCGGGTGTTCTTCTATAACAAGCAATGATCCGGTTTCAACGGATGGCATGACGCTGATCTATGAAGAGACAATATCGCCAAATAAGGAATATGTAGAAAAGGAAGAAGATGTTGTAACTTATACCGTAGAGATTTATCAAAACGCTGATGGCGAGGTTTTGGTCAATTCAAAATCCAATTCGGAACTGTTTGAACCTTTGCAATATGAAGTGAAATGTAACAGCAGAATTGAAAAATCAGATATTGTTATAGAGTGGACCACACTCATGGGAAATTCAAAACCGACGGAAGATGATCAGTTGAGTATAGCCTGTGTGAGTATTTCGGAAAACCAAACATTATTAGACAAGCGAAACATTAACTTTGTCAATCGAGCGATTGATATCATCGTGGATGTTGAAAAATCATAGTACCGTGAAAGGTGATCTCGGCGCCGTTCAAGCATGCGGGCAAAGGAAGGCCTCTGCTTTTTTCGTAACGATGGGCAAATCAAGCGCGGAAAATAAACGAAAGACATACGAAGAGAGAATCAGGATGATACACTCCCGTGTGGGTATCCCTTTGAAAAAGGAGTCGCTTTGATCGTTTTAAGATCAAAGTAAAAGGCCGATAAATGAAAAGAAGCCGTAACGAAATAGAGGATTTCAGAGAAAGCGCTCAATGTGCGAAGAAAAAACTAGTATTTTGTAGTTTAACACTATTGAATACTAGTTTTTTATTAGTTTCTTCAACTATTGTAGGCTAACTCAAGGACGGCAAAAAATATTTATCTTTTCCGTCTTACTCGTTACAGCCCCTTTTATTTATTTAGCTACATTACATAAAGCTGTATGCCGATCAAAAGAACGGCAATATGAATGATGATCCATATCTTAGAAGCGCGGCCGCCGCTATGCTGCTTCCTCCATGGCGTCAAGGAAATTCCCAGACTGACGAGGGCGGCTGCGACGATCCAACAGCCGTCTAAAAATAACGGTATGGAAAACAGCACTGTTACCACCGGCAGAAACCAACTGTAATAAACCGCTAATCTTTGATTAAAACTTCTGTCTCCAAAGTAAAAACGCATGTTATTTCTCCGGCTGTGGCGCATGAATCATTTCTGCCTGTGCCTCTTTTTCCTCTTTCAGCGCTTGCCGATCGATCATGCGCATGAATGGATACCATATCAGCATATCAATCACAATCAGTAAGATCGACATGATAAAGGCCTGTATTGGAGTGGTATTCGCTAAGAGAGCCTTTATAAAGGAAGGAACTGTCCACGCCATTTCCACGCCGTTGGAACGGCCGACCAGACCAAAGAAGATGGAGCCGTAAACGACGCTGCAATTCACTAATACGGTTCCCAGATAAGGGATGAACAAGATAGGATTTAACATGATCGGGATACCGAACAGCAAAGGTTCTGTGATGTTAAAAATTTGTGGAACGATGGATACCCGGGCTAATTTTTTAAAGCGCTGGCTGCGGGCAAACAACAGCAGCAGGATGGCAAGCCCCAAGGTAGAACCGATGCCGCCGACTTTCTCTAAGCCGACAACATTGATGTCCAAAACGTGCGGAATCGCTTCACCGGCTGAAAACGCGGCTAAATTCTCTGCACGAGACGTTTGCAATAACGGTTTGAACCATGCGGTCGTCGCTTCACCGTGAATACCGAAAAACATGGAGACAGTAGCGATCGTTTCAAAGATAATCAAGCCGCCGAAGGATAAACCGATATTGGAAACCGGAATTTGAATCAGCGTATAGATAAATTGATGGACCGTTCGAAAATCAGTCAACGCCATCAGTTGGCCGATGATACCACAGATGATAATGATCACTGCGGCGGGAATCAAATCCAGAAAAGCGCCCTCAATCGCTTTTGGCACACCGGCAGGCATGCGAATGGTCCAGTTGCGGTCGATGAAAATCTTCATCACCCGAGTTGCGATAAATGATAAAATCATAACGGTAAACATCCCTTTATGGCCTAACCACTCCACCGGCATTGCTACGTTGATCTCATTTGGTGTCAGCAGCAGAAAGCCTGCCATGACAGCGCAGACAACGCCGATCGCATTTTTCATACCGACGTTTTCCGCATAGCGATATGGCAATATAATTGCCAAGAAGAAGGCGATTAAATTGGTTGTCCACGCTTGAATATTCTTCAAAACCAGGGCAAAGATTTCGTTGCTTGCTAAGAAGTCCTGCCATGGTCCGATGTCGATAAAAGCGAATAAAGCGGCGAAAGAGCCGGTGATCGTGATCGGCAGCAGCAGCTGCATGGACTCCGACAGCGATTTTACGTAGTTGTTTTCCGCAACCTTTGTTGCGAAAGGCATGATGACGTCAGTTAGCCTATTCATCGTATGTTCTAGTTTCATGTATTTATCGTTCCTTTCAGCTCTTGCAATACGGCATGCAGGATCTTTTCTCCATCCATCATTCCATAATCTACGGTTTCAACGACCATGAAACGGATGCCGTAATCGGCATATTCTTTTTCCAGTCCCGCCTTTTTAAAACGAACCTGCGGGGCCAGTAGTACAATATCGGCGCCGGCGATATTTTTTTTCATCGTAGAATACGGATAGGCATGTACGGAAATCGGCACTCCTTCTATCTGAGCGGCTTCCTTCATCTTTTCTACCAACATTCCGGTACTGGCGCCGTTTTGGCAAAATAAACGAATATCATACATATTATGATTCCTCCTTGATCCATGCGGATTTTAATGTTTCTGCGAACATTCTCGCTAATTCAGCGTTTGCCATGTGGGTGGATGCATGAATTAAAAGGGTGGAAACGGGAATCTTCTCTCCCCGTGCTTCCCGTACCAGCAAATCGGTATGCAGCTGATGAGCTTTTTGCAGCAAATCCAGACTGTTTTTCATTGCTGTCTCATAACCGTCCTTATTCTGACGCTGAGCCAGTATCATGGCTTCCATCGTATAGCTGATACTGTCGCCGCTGTTGGCGATGATTGACATAATTGTCTGTTCATCTGTCATAAGTACTCCTCCAAATTGATCTTGTTCACAGATTTTGAATGCTTGCATCTTTATTACAGCAGAGACAAGATCGAATCACAATCGGAAAAATTGGCCTGTTACCAAACAAAAAAATAACTTTTCGCCTATTGGGGTACTCTTTATAATGAAGATGAAAACAACACGATGTTAAGACAGGGAGATCATCATATGACAAAGCGAAAAAACTGGAAAGAGGAGATCTTACGGCTGCTGGATCATCAGCCGGCGTGGCTGAGTTCGGATAAGATTGCGGCGATGCTGGGAATAAAAGGGAGAAGTGTGAAGTATTATATCAGCCAGCTGAACGAAGAATACCCTAATCTCATCCTTTCCTGTAATAAAGGATACAAGCTCTCAAAGATCCATCACTCCGTGCTCGTATCGCAAAACGCCTGTCCGCAGACGTATGAGGAACGAAAGAGCTTTATTTTAAAGCGTTTGCTGCTGCAAGATCCGGCGCATACGATTTTCGATTTTACCCAAGCGCTGTATGTGTCTTCCGCTACCTTGATGAATGATATTTCCCGCATTCGCTATGAATTGATTCCCTTTGATCTGAAGATACAGATACGAAAGGAAGCCATCAGCTTAATCGGTTTGGATGAAAATAAAAAGAAGCTGTATTCGCTGCTGATCAAGCAAGAGGTAAATGATCACTTATTGGATGTAGAGTTTATTCAGCAGTTTTTTGCTAGGGTATCCATTGAAGAGATCAAAGTGATCATCATCAGACACTTACAGGAAAAGCGATATGAGCTGGATGAGTATTCCTTGACAATGATTGCCGTTCATTTGGGCATAATGATTGAATTTGCCATGAAACAGGAGAAAACCGGCAGCGAATGGATACCGGAAAACACGACACATACGATTTTGCCGATCGCCTGTAACATTTTAGAGGAGCTTTCCGCATTGTATGATCTGCATTACACCAATGAGCAGGTCTATGAGTGCTCGTTGCTGATCTTATCGCGGGCTGTGCATGAAAATATCCGTACGATTGATGCGGAGCAGATCAGCCAATATGTCGGTGAGAAGATTGAAAAACTGCTGTTTATGATTTTGGGTCTAGTGAAAAAGACATATTCGTTAGACATGTATCGCTCCGATTTTATCATTCGCTTTGCATTTCACTTGCAGAAGCTGGAGCTGCGCATTTTGCATCAGGCGCAGCTGGAGGGCTGTTCGATCATCGATTTTAAACAAAAGTATCCGTTGATTTATTCCGTTTCGGTCTATATTGCGCATATTATCAACCGGAAATATGCTGTGGTGCTGAATGAGACGGAAATTTCCTATATCGCTTTGCATGTCGGCGTGCTGTGTGAAGAAATGAAGACGGATCAGAAACGGCTGAAGGCGGTTATTTTTTGCCCGGATCACTACTTGTCGGCGGAGAACATGTATCGCAAGATCGACCGTTTGTTTCATGATCAGCTGGCAATTGACGGCGTATATACGAATCTGCTGGACATTCCGCAAAAAGAAACGATTGATTTGCTGCTATCCTCACGGCCGTTTCAAATTCCGCTCCCTTATCGAACGATTGAGATTTCCAGCATGGTGAGCTGTAATGATGAACAGCGCATCAGCGAGGCTATTCATCAGCTGCATGAAACAAACTATCGGCGCACTGCGGAGAAACTGCTGCTGCACTATTTCAAAAAGGACTTATTTTTTATCGAGGAGGAGACCTGGGAGCCGAAAGCACTGCTGCACAGGTTATGCGAGCGCATGCGTGCAGCCGGTTATGTAGATGAACGATTTGAGACTTCTATTTTAGAGAGGGAGAAAATCAGCAGCAGCTGCTTTGGTAAGATTGCGATTCCCCATCCGCTAGACAATATTTACGCGCACAGTGCCATCGCAACCTTGATTGCTCGCCGTCCGATTCCATGGGGTGAAAATCAGGTGCAGATCGTTATCATGCTGTCGATCAGTGAAAAAGATAAGCAGGAGTTTTCTGATCTATTTGAGATGATCACGCATTCGATCAATGATGATGCGCATTACCATCAGCTGCTGTCTGCCGCAAACTATGATGATTTTTTACGTATCGTATTGGAGAAAAACAATTCGCTTAGCTGATTTGACCTGAGGATAAAAGAATGTGGGTTTCATGATGGTAGGAAGCTCTTTTGTCCTCCTGTGTCCATGTTAGAGGGAACAATCGCATGCTGTAAATATTCGTAGGAAAAGGGCCTTTTGTTGTATTTGCATATTTCTTATGAACCGGCATGGCAATATCTGTTCAGATGATAAATATCATGTGCCTCTCTTAACATGTTGGTGCTCATTTTCTCTGATGGATGAAAAATCAAAAAAACAGATGTTCCTTTTACTAACGCCATATAAGGAAGTATTTATGTAGGAGGGATACGGTATAACTCAGTAAAATGGGTTACACCGTATCTTTTTGTTATGCTACAAACGATAATTTACCGCCTCAATCGCTGATGGTGGCTTGACCGTTCATCAGCATAGGCAACAGCCAGTCACGTAATTTCGAAAGTTCGATGTTCTCTTGCTGATTTTTAATAATTACTGCTCGAATTTTTTGGGCATACTGCTCAAAAGTGGTTAACTCTGTTTCGGGAGGTACGTTAACAGAGTAAAGTGTTAGATTTTCTTGTGTAAGCTGTGGTTGTGCAGAGCCAGAACATAAATAGTTCGGATTTTTTGCAAGCAAATAATAGTAAAGGTATTCACGATACGGAAAACTTGGTAATGGTCTTACTATCATAGCATTTCCAGTAATCCATGAAAATGGCAATGTCATCTGAGTAGAACCGCAACTTGCCCCTCGACATGCAACTGCTATTTCTGACTCAGAGTGGTTATATTGATTATACTTTCCTATAATACCATTTGCGCCATATACAAAATATTTCCCATTCTCAATCAGATCTTTTCCACTGATTGTTTTAGGTTGATACATTTCCGAAAGCACAGCCAATGATTGTTGCTTCCATTCATCTTTTGCATTTTGCAAAAAATGAAATGTGAAAGCAGTTTTTACTTGTTGCTGTAAATTATCGTTTATCTTCTGATTAGTTTCAATTTTTTCATCTATTCGGGAAAGAACAGAAACAATTTGATTTTGAGTCTTCAAAGGCACATTAGGAACTGTATATGACGGAAAATCCTCAATGGATATTCTGTCAACTGTGCTTCCCTTTATGATTTTACTTTTAATAAACTGAGTCCATTCAGGAGATTGGAAATAGTAGTATAACCATTGTGCATTTATGTCTGCGCTTTCATTTCTGATAATTGCCAATCTCCTACCTAAACAGCCATAGAAATTACGAGGAATCAAGGCATACCTTCCAAGCGTGGCTTCATAAGAAAAAACAATATCTCCATACTTCGGTGTAACTCTCTTGGTCCACTTTTTATAATCATTTTCTGATAGAAAAGCATATCCTGTGGGATCTATTTTTCCATCAGGGGTTATAGCATCAATACCCAAATATATCGGACCGCTTGCCGTCTTTTTAGGAGTAGCGTGGGGTCCATCATAAATTTTGCATATTTTGCTTATCTCAATTCTCTCAGCCATTTTGTCCTCCATTATCCGATATACTTCCTATGTGCAATTTTGACATTGCTCTGTTTTACCATTGCATATTGCAAAGTCGTGTCTATTTTTCTATGCCCCAAAAGCTGCTGGAGCTGTTCAATGGGCATTCCTTTATCTATTGCCATTGTTGCAAGCGTCCGCCGGAACTTGTGCGGGTGTACCTTTTGCAGACCTAACCTCTTGCCGAACTCACGCAACCGTACCTCAATACCGCCGATTTTCAGCCTTTCGTGCGGCGACTTCAAAGAAACAAACAGGGCAGGGTTGCTATCATTCCGGCTATTCAGGTAGTTTTGCAGATGGATTTTTGTCCGAGCGTCAAAGTAAACGATCCGCTCCTTATCCCCTTTACCGAACACGACGCATTCCCTCTCATTGAAGTCTATATCCTCACGGTTCAACAATACCATCTCTCCAACACGCATACCCGTGGAAGCCAGCATATCAATCATTGCTAAGTCCCGCAGCTCCGTGCAGTTATCCCGCATAAGTTCCAAGGCTTCATCTGAGTACGTTTCCTTGATATTGCTTGCCGTTTTAACCTTATGTATCCGTCTGACAGGACTTTTCAGAATACAGTCCTCGTCCTCCAGCCAAGAAAAGAAAGAGGAAAGTATACGGCGGATATTATCAATCGTGACCCTGCTTGACTTCTTCTTTTCCTGATACTCCGTAAGGTACTTACGAATATCATCAGTAAGTATGTACTTTATATCCTTTCCAATACCGCTTAGCATAGCTCTGATTGTGGCATCGTAGTATTTCAAGGTTTTCTCAGAGCAGCCCTCAACCCTTTTAGCAGCAATGAAAGACCGCACTATATCTTGATCTGAATGTTCGCCGCGTTCTTCCGTCTTTGTTACCTCGTACTTGAATAGAGTGTGCTGTAATACCTCCTGCAACTTCTCTGTCTGTGCATTATTCAGATACGGTAACATCGCCTGAACAACATCTGTAATCAAATTTTGTTTCATAGTTTGTTCTCCTTTGATTTTTAAGAGAACGACTAGCAACGGCAGTTTCTCTGATTTAACTCCCGCCGTTGGTGGAAGCTATACCGTGATTCAGTTCTTTTCGCTCTGCCTTTTTGTCGATTCTTCAAGCTCCAGCATGTACTTATCAAAATCGGATAGGAACAGTTTGTCCTGAATTACACGGTACTTTTCAAATTCTGTTTCAGCTTTCGCTTTTGCAATCTCCGCCGTAATTTTTCCCGCATCCTGCAAAATTTCTCTGTCGTCAGCCGACAGGAATAAATCCAACCGTTTCGACCAATCCTCCATTGTCATAGGAATATGTCGTTCCGCACGGTCTTCCGCCAAGTCGAGATATGCGGATACAATACGTTCCATCGACCGCATTTCCTTTTCGTTCAGATAATTCTTGGCAATGTTTACATCGCTTTTTACAATTTTACCCTCAGGCGCAGCCGCCCATGTGGTCAATCCCATATGCGGTTTTTCTGCGTCCGCACGCTCATAGATTAACTCGGCAGCGGTGTGTCCGTGAACCGCATAATGCATTTTATTTTGAACTCTTGCAAAAAACTGTTTCGTGGTTTTTGCCGTTTTGTCATAATCCAGCGATGTGGCATAAATATCCGTTATCTTCTGATAAAAACGGCGCTCGGAAAGGCGGATTTCACGAATTTGCTCAAGCAATCGGTCAAAATATTTCACGGTCAGCACAGAGCCGCCGTTTTTCAGGCGTTCATCATCTATCGCCCAGCCCTTGATCGTGTAATCCTTGGCGATTTGATTTACCCACTTGCGGAACTGCACCGCTCGCTCCGAGTTCACTTTAAAGCCGACAGCAATAATCATTTCAAGGGAGTAGTGATTGGTCTGATATGATTTCCCATCCTCCGCAGTTATTAGAAATTTTCTAATAACTGAATCCTGTTGCAATTCACTGTCCCTGAAAATCTTTTTTATATGATAGTTGATTGTAGGAACTTCCACATTGTACAGCGCAGCCATCATTTTTTGCGTAAGCCAAATGTTCTCATCCTTATAGCGCATTTCAAAACTGTCCGCATTGTTACCGATAGCCGCTACGTAAGTAAGATATTCCGCTGTACTTGAACGGATTGTTATTTCATTTTTCTTTTTTGGCATTTTAAAGTTCCTTTCTTAATCTATGCTAAACGATAATTTACAGCAGATGGCAAAGACCATCTACAACTATTGGTTCACACAATTTGACTTTCCTGATGAAAACGGCAAACCATATCATTTCTCCGGCGGTCAAATGGTGTGGAATGAACAGTTGAAGCGTGAAATTCCCGCAGAATGGACGGTTGGCTCAATAGTTGATAACCCTATTTCATCGGTTATAAAATCCGGTGTTGAACATTTTAGTCTCAAGGAATATCTTGCAACCGCCGAAGTAAACGGGACAGCAATCTCAACTGGCACAATCATAGATTACGATAACAGAGAGAGCAGAGCCAATATGCAGCCAACCATTAATAGTGTATGGTTTGCAAAAATGAAAAACAGTATCAAACACCTTTTCTTGAACAAGGAAATGCAACCGCTTATTGATAGGGTTATATTGTCCACAGGCTTTTGCGGTATTCAATGCGAAGAAGTAGCCTTTGAATACATATCTTCTTTTATTTCAAGCGATTACTTCGAGATAATCAAGGATATTTTGGCTCACGGAGCTACTCAGGAAGCCGTAAACAACGAGGATATGCTTTCAATTAGGCTTCTCATTCCAGATGATACGACTTTAAGTAAGTATCACGAAGCAACCAAAGCCATATTCTCTCAGATCAGTAAAAACATCTGCGAAAACCGTCAGCTTATACAACTCCGTGATTGGCTTTTGCCAATGCTGATGAATGGTCAGGCTACCGTTACCGACTAAGCCGCTAAATTATCGTTTATCTGATTATTTTTATTTACTTTCCTTTCCAAATCAAAAAGCGTTTTGCCGATTTTACGCTGTTGCTCTATATCATGAACCCATACCGTCACATCGTAGATCTTTTCGGGCGAGGTATTCCTTTGACTCGTTCCTGTGGCTGTTGCCTCAATTTGATTTCTTACCAACTCGGTAGACAAAAGGTAATGCAAATAATATTTGTCTGCAACATCCCTTTTGGGAATAACTTTTCCAACTCGCTGATTCAAGACAAATTGAAATTCTTTTGTCTGAGGCACAAATGCTGTATTTCCAAATAAGCCAACAGCTTGCTCCGTAAGGGGGATAATCAAATCGCCCTCTTTCAAAATAAACGAATGTGAAAACTCATCTGGATAATAGTTGGCTTTGGATAAGTCATATTTGAAATTATTGTCCGCACTTATATTTCCAAGTGTGCATAGTACATACTGCCCGCTGGAAAGATATTTTTCGCTTTTGAACGCATAACCTTGTTTAATTTCAAATAAATCTCCCAGCTTACACTTCTTCATACTTCACCTTCTTCAACTGCTCCATAATCTCCTGTTGCAGAGCATTACCTTCCGCAAAGAAGTTTTGAAGAGTCTCAGTATACTCAGCCATTTTAGCGTTGAACTCATCCTCTGTAAGCTCCACATACTCGATTTTCACATCAAAATACTGTCCTGCCGCAAGAGAATACTTTTTAGTCTTAATCTCATCATAGGTAACAGCAACGGAGAAGTCCTCAACGGCTTCTTTTTTGAGGAAGGTATTTACAATTTGGTCTATCTCAAAATCACGAAGCCGTCGCTTTTGGTTGTTTCCGTCCTTGTATTCCTCTCCGAGCTTGGAAGCGTCAATCAACACCACTTTATCTGTTGTCCGTGAATTGTCAAAGAACAGGACGGATACATTCGTTCCTGTATTGGCAAAAACATTGGACGGCATACTGACACAGCCGAACACAATTTTCTCATCGACAATGTGTTTGAGAATAACGCTCTCCACGCCGCTCTTTGCGGTCACAAATCCGGTAGGAATAACGATAGCTCCCTTGCCTGTCGATTTCAGGGAGTTGATAACGTGCTGAATAAAGCAGGTGTAAATCGCCATACTTTCCTTTTTCTTTGCAGGCACTTTGGGAACTCCCGCCCAAAAGCGTGCAGGCATAGCGGCAATCTTTTCTCGTGTATCTGAAAAATCCATTTTAAACGGCGGATTGGAAACTACATAATCAAACTGTCTGAGTTCCTGTCCGTTATCTGACTTGTGATACGGAGAAACCAAGGTATCCCCCTGAATGGCGTGGTCAAGAGAAGATACCAAGCCGTTCAATATTAGGTTCAGCTTCAACATCTTGTTGCTTCGTTGAGAGATGTCCTGAGCGTAGATTGTGCATTTGTCCTCACCAATTTGGTGCCCAAGCGCCATAAGCAGCGTTCCCGTTCCGGCAGAGGGGTCGTAGCACTCAATGCTATGTAAATCCTTAGCGTCGCCCACTAGCAGCCGAGCCATAATCGTTGCAATAGAGTGGGGTGTGTAGTATTCGGCATACTTGCCGCCACCTGCGGTGTTGTAGTCTTTAATCAGATACTCGAAAATCGTTGCAAAGAAATCATAATGCTGCGCAAATGCTTCCTCAAATGAGAAATTAACCAGCTTGTCAACCAAAGCACGGGCAAAGTTAGCCCTTGCAGCGTCGTCAGTCACATACTGCGTCAGCTTCTCAAACAAAGGGATTTTGGTGTTCTGTGTGGTCTGCGTTGAGAATATATCCATATTCTTATCGGCTATATCTGTCATCGTGCTGTCAAATATAATATCAAAGTTTCCCTTTGCCTGCTGATTCCAAAGGTTTGCTATGAGATGTTCGGGGTAAAGCCGAGGCACTTCGGGGTCAAGACCGTCGAAAATATCGTAGCGTTCATCTTCCGACATTTCGGCATAGGCTGTTTCCCATTGCTCCGCTTCACGCAGTTTCTTACTGAGTTTCTTTACTGCGTACCCAAATTTATCATTCAGGAACTTGTAAAGAAATACCTGAGTAATGATTTTGTATTCGTTGCCGTCATTGCCCATTCCATAGGACTGACAGGTGGATTTTAAGTCGTCGATCAGTGCAATCGTCTTTTGCTTTATATCCATACGGTTCTCCTTTATGCGACCGAGTAAGTATCGTTATACTGATTGAGATACTGCCTCGTAATTCTGCTTTGAATAAACAGTCTGTCCTCACGCTTTTGCTCGGTAATACCCAAGTTATCCAGTCTTTCTTTAATCTGCGTCATAACAGTCTGCTCAAAGTAGGTATCTTTCTTTAAGATGTCGTTCTTATCATAGACCTTTTGGTCGATATTTGCTTTGATAGTGAGCAGGACACCCATAATTTGCGCATCAAAATCCGAAACGATAGGGGCAGCATTGCGGGCTTTTCTGGCTTGGTTTTCCTCACGGATACGCTTGTGTACTCTCGCAAACTTAGCGTCACCATTATACTTTCTGAGCAAAGCAGAGTTTCTCTGCCGTAATTCGTTCAGTTTTTTCAGTATCTCGTCAAGCTCTCGCCCTTGTTCCTCGATTTCGGAAATACTCGTCGGTGTAAAGCCGTGTTCCTTAAATCTCTGCAAAAAGGCTTCCTGAAGCGTTATGTATTCGGGGTCTTCTTGGTCAAAATTAGAGGTAAAGGCTCTGACGGTTCGTCTGTACTTTTCAGTTACCTCGTCCTTGCCGCCTACGAGTTTCAATTCTTCCTCACTGATTTTACTGAAATTGAAAGTTATATCCTCCATTGCTTCGTTGACAAGTAGTTTGGTGCTGTCCTCATTGGCAAACATCTCTTTTTGATTGATGTTATCTATGCAGTGCTGCACCTCCGAAATCAACATTGGCAGTTTCGTCAACTCCATCTTTTCGAAGACTGCTTTCAACTCGTCATTACCAAAAGTTCTGACGAGATTACAGCAATCACGAGCAGCCACGAGGATTTTTTTCAGCTTCAAAAGCTCCTGCTTATCCTCAATCGTGGATATTTCAGAACTGAATAGTTCGGCATTGTCCGTTGTGTAATTGAACAGGACTTGCTGAACCTCCTGCATTTGCAGAATCAGCGCAGCAGGGTCTTCTATTACCTGACTGAATGTGTTGGTCACGTTCTCAATACCGACCTCATCAGGGTCATTAAAACGGTTGAGTTCTTCCAAGTAGGCTTTATTTGTGTCCTCAAAGTTCTGTTTGATATTCGCAAAGTCAATAACATAACCGTACTTGTTGTTCCTATATGGTCTATTCACTCTCGTTATCGCTTGCAGCAGATTATGGTCTTTCAGTTTTCTGCCGAAATACAGGCGTTTGAGCCTGGGTGCGTCAAAGCCTGTAAGAAGCATATTAAACACGATGAGAACATCGATTTTCAGATTGTCCTTGAAATCTGTAACGATATTTTCTCTCGTATCCTTATCATCACTGTCGTGTAGTATCAATCCGGCTTTAAGGTGCGATTTTACGGAAGCGTCTTTGTTAAGCTCCGCTTGTATTTCGTCAAAGTAGGCAAAGAGCCGTCTTGCCTGCTCACTCGTTTCGCAGATAATCATTCCACCAAGCGTATCGTCGCCTTGAATTTGCCTGAACCGTTTGAGGTCACTAATAATATATCGGAGCAGTTCCTTTACATAGTTTTCGTGCTCTACGATTTGGCTCTTTTTTACATCTTTCTTTTCGACTAAGGTTTCCAGCTTTTCGTATATTTCAGACAACTTTTCCCTATACTGCGTTTCAATATCTTCACGGATAATTTTGAGGGTATATCCATCAAGAATTGATTTATCGTAGTAGTAGGTATGTAAATAGTTTCCGAAAACACGCCACGACTCTCGTTCTTCTTTCAAGAGCGGTGTTCCCGTCAAAGCAATCTTAACAGCATTTTTATCTGCGTCGAGAAGGTTTGCAAGGAATGAGCCTTCCGGCTTATATCCCCTGTGAGCCTCATCAATGATAAAGACACGCTGCAAGTTTGTTGCATAGTCGGGAATCGTAACCTTTGCTTTATCCTCGGCAAAACGCTGAATATTGACAACGGTAATTTCAGGCTTGCCGCTGTGACCCTCCTGCGCCTGATTAGTTCTGAATTGCTCCATCAGCTCGGAACGGGTATTTGCCGTTTTCACTTCCAACCCACGGGCTTCAAATTCTTCTGAAGCCTGTTTGAGCAGGTCGAGACGGTCTACAATAAAGTAGAACTTTGCAACCTTGTTATGGCGGCTGAAGTAATCCGAAAGCACATAAGTCAGATTAAATGACAGCGCAGTTTTTCCGCTGCCCTGTGTATGCCATATCACGCCGGATGTTACGCCCTCATCTATCTTTCTTCTTACTGTCAGAGCGGCGAACATCTGCGGATAACGCATTATGTGTTTTTGGTCTATTGTTTCAATCGTTCCGTTCTGTCGTTCTTTATGTTTGTGAACATAGGTGATCCCGTATTTGAGTAAAAACAGTATTCGTTCAGGGCAACACATAGAGGTCAAGATACGATTTGTCGGTGTGTAGAAATTTAGATTTGTCTGATATTCTGGCGCTGTATGGATAACCTGACAATTAAAGTCCGATAAAATTTTCTTTTCGGTTTCAGGATTGATTTCTTTATATGAAAAATCTGCATTAAAAGGGGCAATATCCAAGTTCGTCGGATTTTCCTCTCTGAAACAGTTAAACGGAGCTTTGTCACGGGCAGCGGTACAGTAAAACGCACCCTGAACAGGCACAATGCCTCCCATTGTGTCATACTCCATATTGTTCGAGAAAATCATCAACTGCGTAATATTGATAAACCGCCGGAATTTCTTATTCGGGAAACGCTGGCGGTTCATTCGTTCGCTCTCAGCAACCATACCACCGTGGTTGTTCGGCTTTTTCACTTCCACAAACACAAGCGGCAAACCGTTTATAAATAGAGTTATATCAGGTCTGAACTCATCCTGATCTCGCTTACAAGTAAATTCAGCTGTACAGTGGTATGTATTATTTTTAGGGTTATCAAAATCTACGAGCTTGATTGGCGATACGGACGATAAACGGTTGTAAAAGCTTCTCCCCAAGTCGTCATTATCCAGTTCCTGCTGAATTGCCCGTAAAGTCTGTTCCGCTTCTCCCTTATGTTCAGGATTGAGTTTTTCAAATTGTTCTTTGAAAATATTGATTAGAATGTTTGTATCAGAGTCGTATACCGTTCCTGCCATATCTTCAGTTATTTTACCAAAGTAGTTATATCCGAGGCGTGTGAGATGAACCAAAGCCGGCATTTGTACACGGGTAGCTTCGTTAAACGTACTCCTTTTTGAAGTTCTATTAGTGTCAAACATAACTATACCTCTCTTGAACTTTTTATAAACTCTGTATGTTCACATCAGGTGCTATTCATTCGCTGTCTTCGGGTAAAATCTCCATAATATCGTCCATCGTGCAATCAAGAGTCCGACAGATTTTGACCAACACATCTGTGGTTACATTATCGCCACGGTTCAGTTTATTGATTGTATATCGGCTGATTCCAGCAGCGTTAAGCAAATCGCTTTTTTTCATATCTTTATCGATGAGCAGTTTCCATAGTTTTTTGTAGCTGATCGCCATTTTCTGAAACCTCCTACTATTACTATGACAATACAATTAAACACATTGAATTTTAGCACACTTTCGTGAAATTTTCAATATAAATGAGTGTGTTAGCAACCATTTTTTAGGGTTTTACCAAAGCGTTGTATCCGTTCCCCTGAAACTCTTTCGGTTCAAGTGGTGTTTAGCACTTAAAATGCAGAATTATGATGTCCATTACAAAAGGGGCTGTAACGAAAAGAAAAAGGAATATCACTAAGCAAAGAAGAACGAGTATTGATGCAGGCTGACGCTAGGTTACACTCATCTTTTCTATTCGTTTTCGCCATTTTGAGCGGCAAATACCGCAAACAACAAAAAAAGCATCTGTTACCCTATGAGAATACGATACTTTTTTCCAGATGCTTTTATTCGTTACAGCCCCACGCATTATACGAAAACTATTTACAATTTCCATCGCGCACGCCCGTATGTTATTGAGTCGTTGAACCCATTCTAAAGCATTGTCAGCCTTTAACTTGTTCCATTATGCCCTGTGACTGCTTCATCTGTTCTATGAGCCTTTCAAATCGTTCCTGCGTTCGCTGGTCTATCTCTGCAAGATAAGTGTTGAGCTTGCCGCTGGTCAAAAGTGTTGTGTAGGGCGCTTTTCTATGTTCTTTCAGGTAGCGTTTGTTCCGCTCCCTCATATCCCGATAGGCTTTTTTTCTTCGGATGGTAATGTTAGGTTGAGGATAAAATATCCGTTTTCCTCGTGATAAGTTCCGCCCATTTGCTCAAATATTGTTTTCTCCATAATCTAAACCTCCGTAATTCTGATTTTGAATTTCGCATATCGTTTGCCCTCCTTCGCCTACATTGAGGCAAAAAGGATTCTTCTTGGCGAATATGCGATTTGAATTTCTGTATAAAGAAAGCCTGCGTGGAAAGCATTTTTGCCTTTCACACTGGCTTTTGCCTTTGCAACGCCCATATAGTTGATATTTATTGTTGTTTTCAAATCCCTTCCTTATGTGGTGTTTGCTTTCGGTCATTCTGCTTTTTATTCGTTTGTTTCCTCGTCTTTGATCCACTTTGGCAAATAACAGTCGTTAATCTAAATCTTCGCCGTTTGACGTGATTACTTTTTGGTACCAGTAAAAGGATTGCTTGCGGTATCGCCGATAAGAGCCGCTGCCATCATCATGACGGTCTACATAGATAAAACCATAGCGTTTGCGCATTTCTCCGGTACCCATAGAGACAAGATCGATGCAGCCCCACGGAGTATACCCTATTAAATCCACTCCGTCTTCTTCCACTGCCGCCTTCATCTGCTGGATGTGCGCACGCAGATAATCGATGCGATAAGGGTCCTCAACCGTGCCGTCTTCTTGAAGTACATCCTCTGCACCGAGTCCGTTTTCGACGATGAACAGGGGCTTTTGATAACGGTCATAAAGATCGTTGAGCGCAATGCGTAAACCGATCGGGTCTACAGACCATCCCCATGCGCTCTCCTGGAGATAAGGATTTTTAGCCGAGCGAATGAGATTTCCTTCTCGCTGGTGCTCTGCATGCAGGGAAGCGACGTTGCTGTTATAATAGCTGAACGCGATAAAATCGACAGTTCCTTTTCGCAGTACCTCAGCATCTTGTGATTGCATGCCGATATCAATTTGATTTTGCTGCTGAAACTGTAATGCTTTGTTTGAATAATAACCGCGTACCTGTACATCCGCATAATAATAGTGCTGATCCATCATCTGCCGGCAGAGCAGCTGTTCCTGCGGATGACAGCTTGCGGCGTAGTAGCAAGGAAACAGCATCATCATTCCGACTTTGCTTTGCGGCATGAGGGAATGAGCGAGATCGACTGCCATTGCGCTGGCCACCAGCTGATGATGAGCGGCCTTGTAGATGACAGACAGCCGTTTCTTTTCATCATGAATACGCAGGCCTCCGGCAGTATGCGGCCGGATAGAGAGGCAGTTGATCTCGTTAAAGGTAATCCAGTATTTCACTTTGCTGTGATACCGCTGAAAGATGGTTTTGCAAAACCGCAGATAGCATTCGATCATTTCTCTGGATTCCCAAGCGTTAAAGCGCTTGACTAAAGCATATGGCGTTTCATAATGGGAAATGGTAACGATGGGCACTATTTGGTATTTTTTACATTCGTCAAAAAGCGCGTCATAAAAAGCCAGTCCTTTTTCGTTGGGTTTTGATTCCTCCCCGTTTGGATATATGCGCGTCCATGCGATTGACGTGCGAAGACAGCGAAATCCCATTTCGGCAAATAGGGCAATATCCTCCTTGTAACGGTGATAAAAGTCGATCCCTCCATGACTAGGATAATAGATGTTTGGCAAAACTCCGTCGGTATACACGCGCGGCTGTTTTCGGCTTCCGGCACTCATGCAGTCGGCACTGCTGATTCCTTTTCCATCTGCATTCCACGCACCCTCCGCCTGATTGGCGGCAATCGCTCCGCCCCATAAAAATGAATTTGGCAACATAATGATATCCCTCCCAAGAGAATTATCGAAAGGAAAACGCCTATGTGCAAGTGTCGATTTTGTTCGGCAATAGACGTTTTAATAATTTGTTCCCTGAGTGTACAGGACTTTGGCTTTGATCGCAAAGGAAGAGCCGCTATGATGAAGGCGTAAGCAGATTTTGAGTGATTGCGAAAGGAGGGGAGAATGATAAACGTACGAGAAACAAGCAGAGAGATGAAACAGGGAGGAAGATACTATGAATTGTAAGTTTACGCATTTATTCCAGCCGTTACGGGTCAATGGCGTGATGTTAAAGAACCGCATTTTAGCTGCACCGATGGGCGTTCCGCAGGAAAAGCTGATGTCGACGACCGTGATTTCATCCACTTATTACGGCGGGGTGAGCCTGTATGATAAATCGTTGGGAGGTTGTGCGGCAATCCCTGCCGGCGCGCATCATATAGCGAATACGGCTTTGGAAAAAAATCCGTTTGACAAGTATTCCAGAGATGTGACGCGGGAAATTTTATCCGTTTTGAAGCAGGGCGGTTCGCTCAGCCAGATTGAGTTTAAATTTCACGGGGAAAAACGTGATGACGGGACGATGCAGGCGCCTTCGGATGGCATCGCTTTGACAGGTGCGCCGGCACGGGCGATGAGCAAGGCGGAGATGCAGGAAAAGATCGACAAGCTGTGTGAGGATTGCCGAAAGGCGAAAGATTTTGGCTTCGATATGATCCTTCTGCATTTTGCGCATGATTCGCTTTGTTCCGTATTTCTTTCACCGGTTTGGAACAAGCGAACGGATGAATACGGAGGAAGCTTGGAGAATCGAACGCGCTATGCACGGGAAGCGCTGCAAGCGGTGCGAAAGGCAGTCGGTGCGCAGATGCCGATCGTCGTACGGCTGAGCCGTCAGCTAAAGGTGCCGGAGACTTATGCTGAGGAAGATATGCTGTATTTTATCAAATCGGTGGAAGATGTCATCGACATGGTCAACATTTCCTGCGGAATGGACTGTTACGGTGGAACAATTGATAAATATGTCGCTAACGTTCATGCGCATTCAACGGTGTTTTTACCGCGGATGTACAATTTGGATTTTTGTGAACGAGTAAAAAAAGAAAGTCGTGTATTGGTTTCCATCGTCGGCGGCGTATCTGATCCGTATGTATGCGATCAGGCGATTGCAGAGGGAAAGGTGGACGCGGTTATGCTGGGGCGTCAGCTCATCGCCGACCCGTTTTGGCCGATCAAAGCGCAGGAAGGGCGTGAGGAGGACATCGTACCGTGTCTGCGCTGTCTGAACTGTTACCATATTTCCACAGAACATGAAAATGTGCAGTGCTCGGTGAATCCGCGTTTTCGACGGGAAAACCGTGTGCCGCTGAAGCTGGAGAATGCAAGCCGGCGCAAACGCGTGGTCATTATCGGCGGTGGTCCGGCCGGCATGAAAGCTGCTTTGACAGCCTTTGAACGCGGCCATGAAGTCATTTTACTGGAAAAGGAAAAACGGCTGGGAGGACAGTTGAAATATGCGGATTATGGTAATTTCAAAAGTGATTTAAAACGATATCGAGATTATCTGATTCATCAGATCTCTAAGACAGCTATTGATGTGCGGCTGAATGTGGAGGCAGATCCACCATATGTGAACGCGCTGCATCCGGATGCGGTGTTCATTGCCATCGGTGCGGCCTTTGTTACACCGCCGATTCAAGGAGTGGAATATGCCAAACAGGCCGTCTCGATCTATCCGGCGTTGTCTAAACAAAAGGGACGATCGATCATCATCGGCGGCGGTTCGATCGGCAGTGAACTGGCATTGGAGCTGGCACAGCTTCACAATCAGGTAACGCTGATTGAAACAGCGGACGCTTTGGCGAAAAAAGGAAACTGGCTGTATCGGCACGGGTTGTATCAGGCGATGGATACATACAAAGAATATCTGGATATTCGTTTGAATACCAGTGTGGTTGAAATCGAGCCGCATGCGGTTCGATTGGCGAGCGGTGAGCGCATGAAGGCAGATCAGATTTTATTGGCCGTCGGCATGAAGCCGCTGAAAGAAATTGCTTTTCAGTTTTACGGCATCAGCGCACAGACTGTGATGATTGGCGATTGCTCACGAGTAGCGACGGTACTGGAGGCGACCAATGATTCCTATTTTGTAGCGGCTAACCTTTGAAGCAGGAAACAAGACTTGCCTATGCTTTGATTTGATAAGGAGAACAATTTTAACGACATCAATATTAAAAGTAAAAAATGCGTTGGAATATAAACTCAGTATGACTGATGCTAAATTCCAGCGCTTTTTTATGAAAGGGAAAGTGGGGGGGATGAGCGCATGCGTGATTTGTGCGAACCACATGCGCTGACAGTTGACGATACAAGAAAGGTACGTTCACAGCAACCCCCTTTCGCAGGTCGCAGACAGGGCGCATGGTTTATGCCTGCACAGGTGGTTTGCCTCTTTTGTTTTTTTTGATTATTGCAATGGTTGATCGAACGAATTGCTGCTATCTCTTTCGTACTGTCGGCATTTCGATAATGAAACGCTTTGATGATCAGCGTTTGCTCAGGAGAGCGCGCTGACCTTGGCAGCCGGTTCTTCCTCGGCTTTTTCTTTGTCCAGAAAGCTGACAAAGCGAAAGCGCCGGTCTAACTGTTTGCCGATCCAACCGATGGATTTCCCCAGCGTCAGCGCCGCCAGCACAGTCCCGACGCCAAGCCCCTGCAAATGGTTGAGAAATACCAGCGTCATTGCGGCAGTGATGCTCAGACAGATGACGTCAAAGGCAATCTTGATCTTCGCGTATGAAATCTTAGTGATTTGCGCCAGCTCCCGCGGAAAGAGATCGGTCGGCACAATCGGCAGTCCACAGCGGTTAGAAAGCGCGATACCAATGCTGAGCAGCAGGTAGCTGAGCATAAAATATGCAATGCGCCAAGGCAGTGTCATGGGCAGGATGTGAATCCACAGCTCATGCACATCCAGCAGCATTCCAAATGCAAAGCCGACGACAAAGCTGAATGCATAAGAGAATAAAAAGCGTTTGCGCAGGATCATCAGGGAGAGGATGAGCAGTCCTTGAAACAGATAGGTCCACGTTCCCAGCGAAAGCTGAGGAAAGACTAACGAAAAAGCGTAAGGAACGCTGGAAATAGCGGAGATGCCAAAACCGGAATAGAGCATCAATACGACGCCAAACGAATCGATGAGCAGTGCCGCCAGTAATGCGAGCTCCCCTCTTTGCAGTGTAAGCCCCGCCTTTGTACGTTGATCATCCATAGAAAATTTCCTCCTCATACAAATGATAGTCTACCTCTTTTTAATTGATTAAAAAAATACATAATTTTTATAATATGATAGAATGTAACTATGAAATATCAATGAGCACTGATGAAGAGAAAAGAGGATGCAAAAAAGGAGGAGTGATGATGAATTTTTATTATTTACGCTATTTTGTCACGTTGGCACAGGTGCGCCACTACACAAAAGCGGCCAAAGAGCTCTGTATCTCACAGCCGAGTTTAAGCCATGCGATTGCACAGCTGGAAAAGGAGCTGGGTGTGGCGCTCTTTGAGAAAAACGGCAGAAATACGACACTGACGCGCTTTGGCGAGGAATTTTTGCTCTGTGCCAAGCAGACGCTTTCCACCTTGGATGCCGGAGTGGAGCACATCCGGCGGGGTGCGTGCGGCGATGGGCTGATCCGCCTTGGCTTTCTGCGGATGCTGGGCGTCGATTTCGTCCCGCGTATCACAGCGCGCTTCTTAAAAGAAAATGCCGATCATCACATCCGCTTTACCTTTCATACGGGCGATACCCAGACATTGTTGGAGGGATTGAGCGCAGGGAACTACGATTTGCTGTTTTGTTCTCAGCCCTCGTCAGATCTTCATTTCACGGCAGTTCCCGTGCAGACACAGAATTTGGTGCTGATCGTTCCCAAAGCACATCCTCTGGCGGCTAGGAGAAGCGTGCGCTTACAAGAAACGATTCCCTATCCGCAGATTTTCTTCACGAAAAGCTCCGGTGTCCGCCCGGTGGTGGATGAGATGTTTGCTAAATGCGGCTATCAGCCGTTGATCGCCTACGAAACGCAGGAGGATCAGGTTATCGCCGGATTAGTCGCACAGGGCTTTGGCATTGCGGTAGTTCCTTATATGGACCTCTTGCAGAAACTGGAGGTGGAGGTGCTGCAAATCAGCGCATCCACCAGCAAGCGCTCGCTTTATCTGGTGAGCAACGAGCAGATCTACATGCCGCCCGTGGTAAAGGCATTTGCGCAGTTTGTGGTGGAAGAAACAAAGGAAAGGGGCTGTAACGAATAAAAGCGTCCAAAAAATATCACATTCTGATAGGGGAACAGATACATTTTTTTGCTGTTTGTAAGATTTACTGCTAAAAAGGGGAAAATAAATAGAAAAACGAGTGAAAATAGCGTCGGCCTGCATTCACACTCGTTCTTTCTAGCACAAGAATTTTCCTTTTTCTTTTCATTACAGCCCCTTTTGTCATATCAGCAGGCAAAACAGCTTCTTATCATACAGCCCCTTTTGTGAACTTTGCTTGATCTGTATATCGTTTCTTTTTCGGCGGCAGGCACAGCCTTCGCTTTGTAAGGGACACGTTTGGATATAGAGAGTTTCTCTCGTTTACCCTTTTGTGATACGGGTGTTGAAAGAAAAGCTTTGATATGATCGATGTATCGATGGAAGCAAAGGAACAACGCCTTTTATATTCTTTGTTTTTCCTTTATACAAAGGCTTTTTCCACCATAACAAACAGGCATGATACCACATGCAAAACGGGCATGACCCATCATATTGACATCGTGTCAGAATGTTTTACAATATGCTTGACAGGGTTCTTGAGTGCATTGCGGATGAATCGGATGGCCGGCAGAAGATCACCGCGATGATTGCGCAAGAATCGTGTAGTGTATGTCAGGAGAGAGTCAGATGCCAAAAGGATCAAAGGAATGGACAGAGCATCGCAGGAAAGAGATCATCGACGCCTGCGCCGAGCTCTATCAACAAAAGCGCTTCAAGGAAATCACAATGCAGGATATCGCCGATGTGACAACCTTTACAAGAACGTCCATCTACAATTATTTTCAGACGAAAGAAGAAATTTTCTTGGCGCTGTTCGCAAGGGAATACGAAGCGTGGACCGCCCATCTTCACACCCTGCGTCTCACTCATCCCACCCTTTCGCCAGATGCGTTTGCGCAGGCGTTTGCCCATTCCCTGCAATCGCGGGAAATGATGCTGAAGCTGCTGTCGATGAACCATTACGATCTGGAAGAAAACAGCAGAGAAGCATGTCTCGTCGTTTTTAAACGTGTCTATGGCCTTGCGCTTGCGGAGGTCGAAAACTGTCTGATGCAGTGGATGCCGCAGTTTTCCAGGCAGCGCCGTCAGGATTTTCTCTATGGCATCTTTCCGTTCATGTTCGGTATTTATCCCTATACGCATATCAGCGAAAAACAGCGCTCGGCGATGAAAGCCGCAGGTGTCGCATTTGTGGAACAGAGCATTTACGACATCACCTATGCACAGGTGCGAATGCTGCTGCAGCAGATATGAAAGCCATGTGCCCGTATGCGGCCCTTATGCAGGCTTGCTTGATCGTGCAGCCATCCATGAGCAGGGAGACATATCATCATGACAATGGATTACAAGCATTCAGTGAACACAGAAAGACAATGCAAGGAGGATGTAGTTATGAAAAAAGCATTGGTAGCCTATTTTTCCGCCAGCGGTGTAACCGCCCGTTTAGCGAAGACGCTGTCACAGGCAGTTGACGGCGATCTCTTTGAGATTTGCCCAAGCGAGCCATACAGTGACGCAGATTTGAATTGGATGGATAAAAAAAGCCGCAGTACGCGGGAGATGAACGACGCGTCCAGCCGCCCTGCGATTGCCGCAAAGGTGGCGGATATGTCCCAATACGACGTAGTGTTTGTCGGTTTTCCGATTTGGTGGTATGAAGCGCCGCGCATCATTCAAAGCTTTTTAGAGAGCTATGATTTCAGCGGCAAGACGATTGTTCCGTTTGCGACCTCCGGAGGCAGCGGTTTGGGAAAGACAGCGTCGATCCTGCGCAAGAGCGTTCCTGATGCGCGTGTGCTGGAGGGTAAGCGCATGAGCGGCAGTGCCGGTGCGGGAGAAGTGCTCGCATGGGTACAAACGCTGAAGCTGTAAAAGAGGGGGATAGGATGAAACGCATTAAAAAAGCATTGGCAGTCTGCCTGCTCACCCTGAGCGCAGCCGCCTGTCAATCATCACCACAAACCTCACCGCCGCAAAACGATACATCGGCACAGGAAGAAACAACGGTAAAAGGACAATCGTTAGTCGTCTACTTCTCCGCTACCGGCAATACCCGAAGCGTTGCGCAAACGCTTGCCGAAATGCAGGACGCTGAGCTTTATGAAATCATTCCCAGCGATCCTTACAGCGAGGGAGATCTGGATTACAACGACGATAACAGCCGCGCCAACAGGGAACAGGGAGATGAAAATGCCCGGCCGCAAATTACGGGAACGATCGAAAACTTTGCGTCCTATGATGTTATCTATGTCGGCTTTCCGATCTGGTGGGGAACGCTTCCGCGCATTCTCGACACCTTCTTTGACACCTATGATTTTTCCGGAAAGACGATCGTGCCGTTTTGTACCAGCGGCAGCAGCGGCATCGATACGGCGCTTGCACGCATCCGTGAGCTGGAGCCGGACGCCGATGTAAAAGCGGGTGCGAGAATCGATGTAGAGGAAGCGCAGGAACAGCTCAGCGCATGGTTAGAAGAGCTTTCCCTGCGGGCATAAATCCTATTCGTAACGATCAGGACGCTGTCGCCTAGCGTTGGAAAGCGGCCGTCACAAACGATTATCACGATGATTTAGATGAGAGAACAGACGGTGCGACGCCCATGCAAACGTGCCGTCTCATTCGTTAAAACGTCAAACAACTTTCCTCAAAACGCATTTCCAAAAGATGGCGAATGAGAACACGCAATTTTTGGGATGCAGATCGTCGGCTTGTCATTATTCTTTCAATGCCATAGTCCGCAAAAAAGCAAGCGAAAACAGCGATGCGGCGGTTATGGGCAAATGACACGAAAAGAAAGAGCAGAGAGAAGAAAGATAGGAAAAGGTGATGAAATGAACATACTCGTATTGAAAAGCAGTCCGCATGTGCACGGCTCCTCTAACCTGTTAGCGGACAGCTTCATGAAAGCTAACTATATAAAAATCAAGTAAATTGTATGAAAAAGTCTGAAAATAAAAATTTATTGAAGTTAGTTAGCTGAAGTTGTCTCGATCTTTGAAATAGTGAATAAAAAGGCATGACAAAAAGAACTTAGTAGAGGATCTAAGAATTTAGTAATGACTTATTTTAAAAGAGTTGAATCAAACGGTTGATTCGTTATTACCAGATGATAGATGATCCGAAGTAACTTTCGTACACAGTGTCCCTGAGCGCAACGATGCCCTTTCCCTTGCGACAACTTGAGATGATAGTATTCGTTAAATACAGGATTGTAGCGAATAACAGGTAAGATCACCTGATAAAGTGTTTTGCGAAGATATCGTGATCCCTTCTTGGTAATGGCTGTATGTTGGGCTTCATATTGACTTGATTGATGCTTATATGGGGAAACACCGGCAAATTTGATGATTTGAGACGCCTTAGAATAGTTGCGTAAATCTCCTAATTCAGCTAAAATAGAAGTACCGGAGAAATGTGAGATTCCCGGTATGGTGAGGATAGGAGAGTTAAGTTGCGTGCTGAACTCTTCTATTTTTATATCCACATCGTTGATTTGTTCTTTGATCAATTCGATCAAATCGATCAGATGACGTATTTCGATCACTTCAGCCTTTGAAGGAAACCCGATCGAATGCTTAGCAGCTTCTTTTAATTTTTCCGGTGTCAGTGAAATAGTGCGGCCGTTCCTATTGGTTTCGAAGCATTTGCGAATATTGCGGATATCGGCATGAGCAATAGCATTCGCACAGCCAAACGCTTTTAAGACCTTCAAATATACAGTTCCATATTTGGATTTAAACAGAGAGTTATATTCAGGAAAAACGATATCAATACATTTCTGAAGCTTATTGGCATATACGTTTAATTGTTCCTTGAGATCGTGATGTTCACGGGTCAGACGTTTCTGCTCATAAAATTCAAAATTATTGATTTTAGAAATCCTGTAACCCTTTTTACGAGGACTGGAAGCCAGGACATCACAGATGGTCATGGTATCCAGGTTGTCGTCTTTGGTAGGATTTAGTTGCATCTTTCGGGTAAGATCGGTCGTTATGGGATTGATGAGTGCAACGGTATAACCGGAATCGAGTAAAAACTTCAAAAGGTTGAAATGATAATGGCCTGTATCTTCCATACCGATCAGCAATTTGTCTTTGGGATAAAGCTTGATGTTGCCCATCAGAAAATCAAAGCCTTGTTTATTGTTTTTAAAAGAAACAGGACTGACGAGGATTTCGCCATTGGAAGAATCCATGATGCAAAACATGTGAGAGAGCTTACCGACATCGATTCCAACAAGAAACATAAAAACACATCCTTTCTGAAATAAGAGTATGTGAAGTGAAGAAACCACAGCACTTAGACCATAAAACCTGGAACGAGATACGAATTCAAAGACTCATCTAACTCATCATTATTTTGGAATAAGGAGTGGTAAGAACCTTTCTAAAGTAGTCAGAGCCACAAGGAGCAATACAAATCCACATTCACATATTTCAATCATACAGACAATGAACCCCGTAATCAACCACGGGTATAAAGGTTGATAGAAAGGAAAAGGTATGTTGCAATGACTTTTAGATGAGTCATTTCCAATATACCAGGAGCAGAAGAAAAGGGGCATCAAGTAGAGGAGATCGATGTTGCAAAGGCATCGCTGCATCCTTGCTTGGGCTGTGATGCGTGCGGAATGCACGGCGTTTGTGTGCAGAAGGATGACATGGCGCACATTGCCGAAAAGCTCTTGGCTTGTGATCTGACCGTCTTTGTGACGCCGTTATATTATTTCGGCTTCAGTGCGCAGATGAAAATGATGATTGACCGTTTTTACAGCTTTAACAGTGAATTGAGCGTGAAGGGGCTGAAAACGGTGCTGATTGCGGCGGCATGGGATGCAAACGATTGGACGATGCAGGAGCTGCGTTCTCACTATGAGACGCTGTGCCGTTATCTGCATTTTGACAACTGCGGCATGGTGCTGGGAGTCGGCTGCGGTACGCCGGCGATGACAAAACGCTCCGCCTTTGTGGAACAGGCGTATCGTCTGGGAGCGAGTCTGTGACAATTAAAACAGAAACGTAAATAAAGGATATGCGCGAAGGGATTTCATATTGAAGAGTTGCCGGTGTATAGATGGACTGGATGCGGTTTGACAATGTACAAGAGGCTGGCATGTGTTAATCGAGGTCATGGCTCAGAATACAGCGACGAATGCGAATAAAGCGCACGTGTGGTCTATCGGCGATCAAAAGCTGCAAGCAGGCGAAGCCAAAGGATGAGAAACGCCGGGTATCTTTGTTCTTCTACACATCGCTGTCTCTATTGAGAGGGCTGAGAGAAGCTTGCTTGTGGGGGATGATGGAAAAAGAGGGCAGCACATTTTCATTCCCATCGTGAGAAAACGCGGTTTTCACGGCGGCGGATAAGGAGTTTCGATTGGCGATGGCTGCCGTCACATGCAGAGATTACCGATAATTTATGTGTCTGAAAAGTGTAGTTGTCAAAGTTCTTCTATTTGACCTCTATGCTTTTTTATTTTTACTTGATTTTTATCATCTTATTTTTATGGGCGGTCTTTCACCGTTTCATCGCGGACCATTGCTTGGCGAGTGCTTTGCAAAAAATCTATTTTTCCATGTGCGCATGTTTTTCATTTGACAATTCGCCGCCGATTTCCCGCCGATCGCTCATTTTTGTTTTCCGCAAGACATATAAGGATTTCAAACAAAAAGGAATTCGTTTATAATAAAGAAAGCAGTGATAGGAGTGAATCAGATGGGAAAAATCAACGTGCTCAGCGAGCATTTAAGCAATATGATCGCAGCCGGTGAGGTCGTGGAAAGACCCAGCGGCATCGTAAAGGAACTGGTGGAAAACAGCATTGATGCGCATGCAAAGACGATCACGATCGACGTCGTGCAGGGCGGTATCGAGCGGATTACGATTACGGATGACGGGGAGGGTATGGACGCGCAGGACGCGACAACCGCCTTTGAGCGTCATGCCACCAGCAAGATGCGTGAGGAAAACGATCTGTGGAACATTCAAACGATGGGCTTTCGCGGCGAGGCCCTGCCATCGATCGCCTCTGTCTCCCACGTGGTTTTAGAGACCAATAACGGCGAAGAATCCAGCATGGTGGAAATCCGCTATGGCAAATTTATCGCCGCCCGCCCCTGCGCCTGTCCGTTAGGAACGAGCATCCGTGTGGAGCATCTCTTCCAGAAAACCCCTGCCCGTTTCAAGCATTTGAAAACGCCGCAGTATGAATTTTCCCTGATTTCCGACGTTGTGCAGAAATTCGCCCTCGCCTATCCGCAAATCCGCTTCACTCTGACCCATGAGGGACGTACGGTATTTCAGACGAAAGGCAGCGGCAGCCTGCGTGAGGTGCTCATGCAGATGTATGATCGCAGCGTCGCAAAAAGCGCCATCGCCATTCAAGGCGAGGACTTAGATTACCGTCTTGACGGTATGGCCGTCCAGCCGAAGTATCACCGTGCGACCAAGTATTTCATCTTTTTGTTTGTCAATCGGCGGATGGTGCGCAGCTATCGCTTACAAAAAGCAGTGCTGGACGCCTATCATCCCTACTTGCCCAAGGATCGTTATCCCATCGTTGTGCTCAATGTCGAGATGGACGCTCATCTGGTAGATGTCAATGTGCATCCCAGCAAATGGGAGATCCGTCTGTCCAAGGAGCGTCAGCTGGAAAAGCTGATTTACGAAACCCTGCGGGAGGCGCTGAAAAAAGAGTTTGACTTCGTTCATCTGGAAAGCCGCAAGGAGACGAAAGAAACCATGAAACTGCAAGCGCAGCCTTTGCAGTTCACCTATCCCCAAGATACGCGCTTAGCCCAGCTGGAACAGGAGGTCAATGATAGCTTTGTCCCTTATGAAGCCGCTGCCGCCCCTGATCTCTCTTCCACGTTTGTCGTGGAATCCGCTTCTGCCGCTCGTTTAAAGCCGGTGATAAAAACAAGCGAAGTGCTCGACGATCAAAACAGCGCTTCTGACAATCAAGAAAAAAATCCGCCCTCAATCATCCAAAGTGCCTCAGAGACAGCACAGGGAAAGACGAAGCCATTTATAAAGGAAGCCGAAACAACAGAATCCGCCCTTTCGTTATCACAAAAGGATGAGTCGGCGACAAAGGAAGAAGCCGATGCGTTCATCGCTCGCCAATCACAAAGGGATCAGCGTCAATCAAAGGAAAGGCCTGCGGTTAGCAATGATCATGCAATGGATGATGAGACACGTGAAGAAGCGGCGTTTGATCAGCCGCAGGATACCGCGTCTGTCACACCTTCTGCTTCATGGGAGGGGGCACAAGGCGAAAACACAGTGTCTCAAGGCAAGGCGGAAAGCGATCCGCCCGCAACCCCACAGCCCGCTCTCACTGCCCGTCAGCGCCTGCCCCAGCTGCGGGTGATCGGCCAGTTCCATAAATCGTACATACTGGCAGAGGGGGACGATGGCTTGTACATCATCGATCAGCACGCCGCCCAAGAGCGTTATCATTATGAACAGATTCGCGCCGCCATCCTTTCCGGGCGCAACGAGACCCAGCAGCTGTTGCTGCCGCTGCAGCTGGAGACGAGCATCTATGCCGTCAGCCGGGTAGAGGAGCTCAACGCCCTGTTATCGCATCTGGGCATTTGCTTTGAGCCTTTCGGTGAGCAGACCCTGCTTTGCCGCAGTTTGCCGCTGTGGATGAAACAGGTGGATGAAAAGGGATTTTTGACAGACATGATCGATGTATGGCAAAGAGATGAGCATATCGACATCGCTTCTTTGCGCGAGCATGCGATCGCCACCATGGCATGTCACAGCTCGATTCGCTTTAACCGCTCGCTGACAATCGAGGAGATGCGCCGCGTCATTGCCGATCTGGATTGCTGTGAGCAGCCCTTTCACTGTCCGCACGGCCGGCCGACCATCATCTGCATGAACGACGCGCAGCTGCGAAAGGAGTTTGAACGTGGCTGAGCAGAGAAAACAGGTCGTCGTGATCGTCGGTCCTACCGGTGTGGGAAAGACGGCGCTCAGCGTTGCGCTCGCCAAGCGTTATCACGGAGAGATCATCAGCGGCGATTCAATTCAGGTATACCGCGGCTTAAACATCGGAAGTGCCAAGGTGACCAAAGCGCAGCAGCAAGGCATACCGCATCACCTCATCGATGAGTACGAAGTAACACAAGAATATAATGTCAAGCTGTTTCAGCAGCGCTGCCGCCAATGTATCGAGGAGATCAGCGCCAAGGGCGGCTTACCGATCGTATGCGGGGGAACCGGCTTATATATCAAAGCGGCTTTATATGACTATGTCTTTCAAGAGGAACAGACAGACAGTGCATATCTCGCCTTTTTGGATACGTTAAGCAATGAGGAGCTCTATGGTGCGCTTACGGTGGTGGATAGGGAAGCGTGCAAAAACATTCACCCGCATAACCGCCGCCGTTTGATCCGTGCCCTGAGCATCGCTCACAGCGGGGAAAAGAAAAGCGACATCGTCGCCCGCCAGTCGCATACGCCTTTGTATGATGTATTTTGGATCGGTCTGACGATGCCCAGAGAACAGCTGTATGCGCGCATCGATCAGCGGGTCGAACAGATGATGGAAGAGGGACTGCTCGATGAGGTGCGCGCATTCGCCAAAGAGGATGCGATATGGTCGCTGAACGCTTTTCAGGGCATCGGTTATAAGGAATGGCGTGCTTATTTTCAGGGAGAAAGCAGTGTGCAGGCGTGTGTCGCAGCGATTCAAAAGCACTCCCGCAACTTTGCCAAGCGGCAGTACACGTGGTTTCGCAATCAGCTGGATGTGCGCTGGTATGATATCAGCGAGGAGGGCTGGCAGCGCCGTGTAGACGAAGATTTGAGGGGATGGAGGACATGGGATGGAACAAAGTGATACGCGCACAAGACTGCTGTTAGGAGAAAAGGGGATGCAGGTGCTGAAAGAGAGCACGGTGTGTATTTTAGGCGTCGGCGGGGTCGGCTCCTATTGTGCGGAGGCGCTCGCCCGCAGCGGCATCGGCAAGCTGATTTTAGTCGATGGCGACGTCGTTTCCCCCAGCAATCTCAACCGGCAGCTCATGGCGCTCTATGATACGATCGGGGTGGCGAAGACGATTGCCATGCGAGATCGCATCCTGCAATATCGAAAGGATATCGATATCCGCTGTTTGCAGCTGTTCTATTGTGCAAAAGTCAATGAGCAGATCTTTCAGGAGCCGATCAGCTTTGTCGTGGATGCGATCGATACGATCTCCTCTAAGCGGGACTGCATGGAATACTGTCTGACAAAAAAGATTCCGCTGATCTCTTCGATGGGAATGGCTAACCGCATGGACCCCACGCAGCTTATCGTGACAGATCTGATGAAGACCAAGGAAGATCCTTTAGCGAAAGTGATGCGCTCGCTCATGCGCAAGTCTGCCGTTAAAGGGAAGATCCCCGTGGTCTGTTCATTGGAACGGCCGATCAAGCAGCGTGTGATCGTCAATGAGGAAGGGACGACACGCAAGGAACAGATGCCGCCCGCCAGCTCATCCTTTGTGCCTGCCGCGGCGGGACTCGCCTGCGCCGCTTATGTGGTGCGCAAGCTGACAGAGGGGACGGAAGAACGATGAAGCATGTATTTATCATCAACGGGCAAAGCGCCAAGGCGAAACGCGCATGGCTGTCACAGGCGATTCGGGAATGCTTTGGTGAGGAGGACGTCTGCATCGAGGTAACGAAGCATCGCGGACATGCGCAAGCGATCGCCCGCAGCTATGCGCAAAAGGAAGCACAGCTGCGTCTGTATGCCTGTGGGGGAGATGGGACGCTGCACGAGGTCGTCAACGGGATCTTGGGCTATCCAAAGGTGGAGTTAGCCGTCATTCCCATCGGTACCGGCAATGATTTTATCAAGGCGTTTCCTGCATACGATGCGCAGGATTTCCTGAATCTGAACAATTATCACAAGGCGCAGCTGATGCGTGCGGATGTCGTGATGGTGGATGATCAGGCGAGCATCAATACGGTGTCGGCGGGACTTGATGTCAAGGTTGCCTTTCATGTGGATAAGTTCAAGCGGCTGCCCTTTGCCCGCGGCATCATCCCTTATTTTTTGGGGCTCATCGTCAGTTTGATGGGACGCATCGGTGAGAAAATGATCGTGGAGATCGATGGGGTACGCGAGCCTTTTCACGACTATCTCTTTGTGGTGGCAGGCAACGGCCGCTGCTATGGAGGCGGCTACACTCCGGCGCCGCAGGCGCAGATTGACGATGGCTGCATGGATTATTCTTTGATACGCAAGGTTTCGCGGTTTAAGATTGTGACGCTGTCGGGACATTACCGCAAGGGAACGCATCTCGCCTATGAACAGCTGGTGCGTGCGGGCAAAGCGAAGACGATGCGCATCGATACCGGCGGCAGACGCGTGTTATTAAATTTGGACGGCGAGCTGTATGAGACGAGCGATCCGCTGATTCATGTGGCGGGCGGACAGGTTTTGCTGGCGCTGCCTCAGCGCAGGGATGTCTGAAAAAGGGGAGCACATCAGCGAAAAAAAGAGAGAGAATGGGTTTTATCGTTTTCTTTCCCATATTTTATAAACGATGGCATAAGAAAACAGCAGAACGGATTTGTGAACCGACTGCTGTTTTTTACTGGCTTGAAAAGAATAGAGAAGCGCAAGCAACACCGCATGCACTTTCCGCGTATCAGGAAGATGGGGAAACAGCGCGTAAAAAGTGATTCGCGCCTTTTGGACACAAGCCTAGGGGTTTCCTATTTTAAATGCGGTTTCTTCGTTGCGTGCTTTTTTTGTTTTGCCTGCGGATGGCTCCATCCTGCAAAGATGGTTCTGAGAGCTTTTGCAGATAGTGACAGACGCCCTGCGCGCGGTTGGACAGCGTTTGATATGCCGCCAGCCCTTTGGTCTGCGCATCCGCATTTTTCATGGCGACGCTGTGAGGAAAGCGGGCAAACAACGCATGATCGTTGGCGCTGTCCCCAAAGACGACGACCTGTGCGGGGGAAATCTCTAACTGTTCGCACACCGTCATCAGCGCCGCACCTTTATCGACGCCGAAACGGTTGATCTCCAGACAGCTCCCTGACAGCTGACAGATACTAAACCGCTCCCTTTGTTGAGTGAGAGCTTTCCTCATCGCTGTGATCTGACGATGACTTCCGCGAAAGCACAGCTTCATCACACCCTGTGAGAGCACTGCGGACAGATCGCTTGTCAGCACGACAGACTCGAGTGCCCTCTGCCAGCGATGCGGCAGCACTTGCCGCCGGCGCTTGATCCAACGAAACCCCGCCGCGGTTATGCCGCTTGCCTCTAACAGGTAACGCTCTTCGATGGGCGCATAAATGAGCAGATGATGCCTGCGTGCCAGAGCGAGCAGCAGCTGTGCCTGCGCTTGAGAGAGCGGCGTCTTCTGCGTCGTCTGCTGCTGCCGGCACTCATAAAGGAACGCACCGTTGGCGCCGATCAGATAGCCGTCATAGAGGTCTAATGCCAGCTGTCGGGCAAAGACTTCCATCTCAAAGAAGCTGCGTCCGCTGCAAAGGGCGATGCGCACGCCCTGCTGCTGTAAAGCGCGCAGATAGGCGCTCGTCTGTGCCGGCAGCAATCCCTTTTCATCCAGCAGCGTGCCGTCTAAATCAATCCCCAGCAGCCGGATGTTCTTGATCGCTTGCATCCGCTTGATCCGCTTCCTCCTCTTTTTGGCGCTGCTGCAGCACGTAGGATTGAATGCTGAGCAGCCGCTTTTTCGTGCGGCGCACCCCGGCGGTCTTCGCAAACAGAGCGCTGAGTCCGCTGTCGCCGCTCTTGCCGTTGGTCTTGATGAGTTCCTCCGTATAGGTGACGCCGATGCCATCCTCCAGCGGTTCCACCTCATAGCGCATGAGATTGGTACCGCCGGCGGAATCGATGCGGGATTCATAGCATTTCGGATAATCGTAGGCGGTGATCGTCACCTGATACGACTGCCGCTTATTCGCTTTTTTCGTGTACGACATCCCCCGCTTGATGTTTTTGGCGCGCACATGCTTGCCGCTCGCCTGCTGAATGTCATAGACGAGCGCCTCGGCGATGGCGTCGAAAAATTCCTCTGCGCTGATCTCCAGCTTTACGTTGATTTCCATAAATGGTTCCTCCTGTCATTCTGTCGTTTTTACATGGTTTTCCCCGCTGTGTTCCTGCTGTTTTTTGCCTGTGGGGACCAGATGGCGAGCGCTTGGGCGAGTGAGGTGACCACATGCTTGCTGCAAGAAGCCAACTGTGCGTCTCCCTCGATCGCAAAACCGTAAAATTGCTCGATCATCGTTTGGTCGTTGCGGCTGTCACCGATAACGGCGACACGATTGTGGGGAATGGAAAAGTATCGTGCGGTTTCCTCAATCGCCGCCGCCTTGTCCACGCCCTTGGCGGTGATGTCGATCGACTCGCGGTTGACCGCCGCCTGAACCAAGGGGAAGCGCTCCTCGATGAGAGCGGCTAAACGCTCGGCTTTTTCCTGCAATTCACAGGCACAGCTGATGATCATGGCGTCTTTCAGCTGCCTTGCTTCCGCTGCTGTCTCATACAGCTTGCTTAACTCATTGAGAAAGAGCTTTGACCAGCTGTTTTCTTGCAGGCAATGATGATAGAGCGCCGTTTTGCCATAGGCGGTGAAAAAGAGCAGCTCCTGTGTGTTCAAAAAGGCGATGATCTCTTGAAAGCACGCCGGCAGCGGGTGAGTGAACAGCTCTCTGCCATGCAGATCATAAGCCGCCGCCCCGCCATAGGCGATGATGAAATCATAAGGGATGTGATACTCGTCACAGGCCGCCTGTAAGGAGCGAACCTCCCGTCCGCTGACGATACCGAAGACATGATCCCTTGCAAAGGAGAGGATGGCGTCGATGTCGTTTTGGGCAATGCGCTGAAAGGGCAGACACAGCGTGCCGTCAAAGTCCGAAGCAAACAGCGTGCGGCGAGGCAAGTCCAAACGGCAGGAGAGCTGACGCTCAAAGCAGCTGCCGCAGCGCACACAGCGGCTGACGCGTCCCTTGGCAAAGAAATCCGGATCACCGGTGAAAGGCCGGCTGATGGAAAACGCCGCTAAGTGACTGTTCGCAAAGAGTGCCTGCATGCGCTTAGGATCACGATGGCCGCCCACAACGAAGACGGGGATGTGCAGATGTTTGGCAAAGACCTCTGCTTCCCATACATAGAAGTCGTCGCCTGTGCGCATCCGATAATCGCCCCCGCTGATCTCCAAGGAATCCAACCCGCTTTCTTCTAACCATGCGGCGAACTGCAGGCTCTCCGCCATCAGCATGCCGCCCTCGCAGAAGTCGCTGCAATGCAGCTTGGCGCTGAGGTGAAACGGCGTTGGCAAAGCATGGCGCATCGCTTGAACGATCGCTAAGGGATAAGCGGCCAGGCGTGGGAAATCCCCGCCGTAAATATCGGTTCGCGTATTGGTATCGGGACGCAGAAACTGTGAAAGCAGATAGCCGTGCGCAAGATGCAGCTGCACCCCATCAAACCCGCAGCGTGCGGCAAGCTTGGCACAATCGACAATCGCCGTGATGCGCGCGTCCAGCTCCGCTTTGCTATAGCTGTCCGGCAAGCGGGTGCGCCCCTCTCCTCCCAGCACGATCTGTAACAGGCATTTCGCACCCTGCGCATGAATATGTTCACAGAAACGGCGATAGGCGGGAAGCTGCGCTTCCTCATACAACCCCAGCATCCCCTCCTTGACATACTCTTGGGGCATTGGGAAACAAAAGCCGCTGATGAGCATGCCGACATGCGCGGCGATGCGCTCGCAGTGCAGAATCATCTTTTCACTGGGGGTGTGATCTTTCTTTGCCATCCCGGTATTGGTCGCGCTGTAAATGAGCGCGTTTTGCAGAGACAAATGAGCCAGCTTGGTTTTTTGCGCCAGCAGGCGTGGCTGTGACATAGATCTTCTCTCCTTTTTCCTCATGTTCAACATGACTCTATTTTACCATCTTTTTACGGCAGTGTGCACCATGATGACAAAAAGCGGTTTCCTACCCCTTAGGAAAAATATTATTTGTCGATGATTGTCCTTTCTTGCTAGACTGTTAGCGAGGGTTAAACCATCGCGCGCATTTGGAAACCTGTTAAAACGAAAGGTGAAAAGGAGTAATCAGCTTATGCAAGCATTACAGAATTTCTTGATGAAATGGCTGATGCCGATCGCCAACAAGCTGGAAAAGCAAAAGCATTTGCAATCCATCAAGGACGGCATGATCGGCTCTATCCCATTTGTCGTCGTAGGATCGCTCTGTCTGCTTCCGACAGCGTTTATGAACCTGTTGGGCAGCGGCCCAATCTATGACGCCATCAACGCGGTCAATCCGTTTTTCAGCGTGATCGCGAAATACACGAATGACATTCTTTCTATCTTTGTCGCTTATCAGATTGCCAAGCAGCTCGCCAAGCGCTATGACATCGACAGCCCGATCATCGGCGTCAGTGCGATTGCCGTACATCTGATCTTGGTCGGCTTCGACGTCGAAGGGGGCATTGGCAGCAGCTATCTGGGTAGCAGCGGTTTGTTTGTGAGCATCATCTCCGGACTATTGGTCGTTGAGATCACGCGCTTTTTACAAAAGCACAACATCATCATCCGCCTGCCGGAGAGTGTACCGGCCATGGTGGGAGAGAGCTTCAGCTCTTTGATTCCGCTGATCGTGAACACAGCGATCGCTTCCATTGTCGCCACTTGCTGCACGCAGTATGCGGGAACCGTATTCCCACAGCTCATCATGAACGTGCTGGCGCCTGCCATCTCCACGATGGATACGCTGCCGGCGCTGCTCATCGTCATCTTCCTCACGCAGCTGTTGTGGTTCTTCGGCCTGCACGGTCCAAGCATCACCTCTGCGATCTGGTCGCCGTTCGCCATCGCTTACGGTGCGGAAAACATCGCGGCGTATGCGGCAGGCGAGCCGGTGACACACATCTTTACCTTCGGCTTGTACTATAACGTGTTACAGGTGTGCGGTTCCGGTTTGACGCTGGGTCTCGTCTTCTTCATGATCCGCTCGAAATGCGAATCTTACAAGGCGATCGGTAAAGCGGCGATCGTGCCTTCGCTGTTTGGTATCAATGAGCCGGTCATCTTCGGCGCACCGATCCTGTTAAATCCGTTTATGTTCATTCCGTTTGTATTCGGTCCATTGTTAGTGACCGTGATTACATGGTTTGCCTTCGATCTTGGTATGGTGGGCATGCCGATCGCCAACCCTCCGGGCTTCATGCCTCCGGGTGTCGGCGCATTCCTGATGACGCTGGATTGGCGCAGTGTCGTGCTCGTATTCCTGCTGTTGGCGCTGATGGCGCTCATCTACTATCCGTTCTTTAAGGCGATGGAGAAAGAAGAGCTGAAAGCACAGGTGGAAAAGGAAGCCGAAAGCAAAGCGGCCGAGGCATAAAATAATGATTTGGGGAGGATGTGTATGTTTACTGCGAGGCAAATCAAGATCATTGAGATGATTGCGGGCAATGTCAGCGGGATTTACAACACGCGGATCGCATCAGCGCTCCATGTGTCGTCCCGTACCATCCGCAATGAAGTCCGCATGATCAATGCCATTTGGGGAAATCAGGCAAAAATCGTATCCTCCAATCAAATCGGCTACTATTTCACGGACGAGGATCTGCCATTCGTCCGTGATTTTCTCTACCGGCAGCGCTCTTCGCTTGCCTTTGAGGACGAGGAGGACCGCCGTTACAGCCTGCTGGGACTGCTGATCTATTATGAGGAGTCCAACGTCTACGATCTCGCCGATCAGCTTTACGTCTCCTCCCAGTCGATCATGAAGGATTTGCAGGTGCTGAAAGAGGACCTGCTCACCAACTATCAGCTGGACCCGATCACCGTATCCAAGGATGAAGTGCGCTTTGCGCTGGAGGAAGAGAAGCTGCGTAAGCTGATGTTTCGCATCATGAAAAACGAAGTGCTCGCCAAAGGCTCCAAAAAGCCGTTTTGTCTGCGGGAGCTGTTGCGGGAGGCGTTTGATCAAAGCGAATTTACATGGCTGACAAAGCAGGTCGACGCATTTTTTCACCAGCGTCAGGTGAGAGTCAACGATGATTCGCTCATCATGATCTCCAGTGCGCTTTACATCGTACATACGCGCAATGAGGCAAACTGTGTCATCACCCGTCAGGAGCCCTATGCGCACGATGAGCTTTGGGAAGCGCTCTATACGCAGATGAAGCAGGCGGGCATCTGTCTCTTGGAATTCGATAAGGCGCTGCTGTATGACTTTTTGCACACCTTTCAGCTGGGAGAGAGCGATCAGCATCCGGAAGAACTCAGCGGTTTTTGCATCTCGCTGTTTGAGGAATTTTGCAATGAGGTGCTGGAGAAGTACAATTTCGATCTGCGCAGCAGCAAGGAGCTTTACGACAACATGCTCGTACATACCGAGTACATGCTGCGCAGGCTGAAGGGCAGCTTTGAGCTGCGAAACCCGATCATCACCGATGTGAAGAAAAACTATCCCTTCGCCTATGAGATCAGTATGCTGCTGGTGCCGATCGTCTATAAGTACACGGGACGCTACATACAGGATGATGAGCTTTCTTACATCGCCATCTACTTGGAACACTTCATGGAGAACATCAACGAGCGGCTTTCGGTCGCGTTGGTGGCGTCGGCGCGCCGTTCGGTGATGAATATCGTCAATGATCGTCTCTCCCAGTGCTTTTCCAATCTGTTAGAGATTCATGAGGTGTATTCGCAATCGGAGCTGGAACGCTTTGCCAAGACGCACAAGGTCGATTTCGTCCTCACGCTGAGCGAGGGCATTGCGCATCCGCAGCTGCCGGTGTATTGCATCGCCAACTTTCTCGATGAAAACGATCAGCGTCAGATTAACGCCATCATCCGCCGCCGCAAGCTGAACCGCCGTTTCTTTGCTCTGCTTGATCGCTATTTCAGCGAAGAGAGCGTATTTCTCTATGAAAAGGAGACTACCTTTGAACAGGTGATGCGCAGCGTGTGCGACCATCTGCATCAAAGCGATCTGATCGACGACGCCGATCTCTTCTATGAGGATCTGCTGCTGCGTGAGGTCAACTACCCGACGACGCTCAATGAGCGCATGATGATCCCCCATCCCCTCTCCGCCTTTTCCAAACGCACGGCGGTGAGCGTCGCAAGTCTTAAAACGCCGATCAAGGCGCACCATCAAAGCGTAGAGATCATCTTTACGCTGGCGATCGAGCGCAAGCTCAATGAAGATGTCAACGTTCTCTTTGACTTTATCAAGCAGTTAGCCGCCCGCCGCGAGGCGATGGACGCGCTGGTCGCCGTCAAAACCCCAAGGGAGCTGTTAGACGTGCTCAAACAGCTGTCAAAAACAATTTAAGCGATTTCCCAAGGCATAGGAAAACGTTTAGTTGAGATGAAACAACGCGCGAATTATAATGATAGCGTAAACAAAAGAAAGAAGAGGTAAGAAGATGAAACAGAAATTTTCAGTTGTGATTGCCGGAGGAGGAAGCACCTATACGCCGGAGATTATTTTGATGCTGCTGGATAATCTGGATAAGCTTCCGCTTCGCTGCATTAAGCTCTATGACAATGACGAGGATCGTCAGAATAAACTGGCCAAGGCATGTGAAATTATCGTGAAGGAAAAAGATCCGGATATCGAGTTTATCGCTACGAGTGATCCGCAGATCGCTTATACGGACGTCGACTTCTGCTTAGCGCACATCCGTGTCGGACAGCTGCCGATGCGCGAGCTGGATGAGAAGATCTCGCTCAAGCATGGCGTTGTGGGACAGGAGACCTGCGGCCCGGGCGGAATTGCTTATGGTATGCGCTCGATCGCCGGCGTCTTGGAAAATATCGACTACATGGAGAAGTATTCACCGAACTGCTGGATGCTGAACTATTCCAACCCGGCTGCCATCGTTGCCGAGGCAACCCGCCGTCTGCGTCCAAACTCCCGCGTTATCAACATCTGTGATATGCCGATCGGTTTGGAGAACAGCTATGCGCAGATTCTCGGTTTCAATAACCGCAAGGAGATGGATATCCGCTACTTCGGATTGAATCATTTCGGATGGTACACTTCGATCAAGGATAAGGATGGCAACGAGCTGCTGCCAAAGCTGATCGAGCATCAGCTGAAGTACGGCAACTGCCCGGAAAATGAAGCGGAAGGCCACTATACCGACAACAGCTGGATGGAAACGGCGCGCAAGGTCAGGGATCTGGTCAAGATCGACCCGAGCATGACGCCGAACTCCTATTTGCAGTATTATCTGTACCCGGATGATATGGTCGCACACTCCGATCCAAACTACACCCGTGCCAACCAGGTAATGGACGGCCGCGAAAAGCGTGTCTTCGGCGAATGCGCGCGCATTGAGAAGGCAGGCACTGCCAAAGATACGACATTGGAAATCGGCATTCATGCAAGCTTCATCGTCGATCTGGCTACCGCGCTGGCGTTCAACACCCATGAGCGCATGCTGCTGATCGTGGAAAACAACGGTGCGATCGAAAACTTCGCGGACGATGCCATGGTGGAAATTCCGTGCATCGTCGGCAAGGATGGCTATGAGCCATTGTCCATCGGCAAGATTCCTACTTTCCAAAAGGGCTTGATGGAGCAGCAGGTCGCCGTCGAGAAGCTGGTTGTCGACGCTTGGATGGAGCACAGCTATCTCAAGCTGTGGCAGGCGCTGACCCTCTCCAAGACCGTACCGAGCGCCAACGTCGCCAAAGCGCTGTTGGATGATCTGATCGAGGCCAATAAGGATTACTGGCCAGAGTTGAAATAACGAATAGAAAGGAAGGGTATGCCGCAGCATTACTGTGGCATATCGAAGTAGAGACACTCATGAAAATATTATTGTGCTGCAACGCAGGTATGTCCAGCTCCATTCTTGTATCGAAAATTAAGAACGCAGGAGAGAAGCGGGGCATGGATATTACAATTAAAGCAGTGGCCAACTCTGCAATCAAGGATGAGGTTGGCAAATGGGACGTCTGCCTGGTCGGACCTCAGCTGGTGTATGCGGTGGAAAGCATCCGCGAACAGCTGGGTATTCCGGTAGGAAGCGTAGAACCGCGAACCTACGCACTGGCAGACGGCGATAAAGCGCTCGACTTCGCGAAATCCCTGATGAAATAGGTGCGCCATGGTCAACGTTGAAAAAATCTCACAGGTAGCGATGGAAATCATCACCTATGCAGGATTGGCAAAGTCCTGTTATCTGGAGGCGCTGCATTTCTTCAAGCATGGCGAATATGAAGAAAGCAAGCGCAAATTCAGCGAAGGAGACGATAGCTTTACCAAGGCGCACGGCGCGCATTTAGCCACCTTGCAGGAAGAGATGGCCAATCAGGATCCGCAGATCACCCTGCTGCTCACCCATGCGGAGGATCAGCTGATGGGTGCGGAGACGACCAAGGTGCTGGTGCAGGAGTGCATCAGTCTGTATCGGGAATTGAGAGGTGTTCACAATGAGTAAGGATTACAGTCTTTGGGCTGAGGCAAAGACGAAACACGGTTTAGCGGTAGATGAAGTCGTATCCGGCTTGCAGAAGGCGATTCGCCGTTCGATGACAGAGCTTGCCTGCCGCTATGCCTATGAGCTTTATACGAGTTCTCCGGCATTGTTAGAAAAGGTGTGGAGCCGGCTGATGACCATCAGTGTGGAGGATGTCGGCTTCGGCAATCTCGATGCGGCGCGTCACATGTACATTCTCAATCAGATGCGCAAGGAGTACGCGTACGATGATCCGGATCAGCCGATGTATTTCATCCATGCGATCCGTATCCTGTGCGACAGTGAAAAGGACCGCTCCAGCGATTTCTTAAAGAACATCGTCATTAAAACCGCGGCGATGGGCGAGGTGCCAAAGATCATCGACCTGGCTTTGGATAAGCATACCAAGCGGGGAAAGGCAATGGGCAGAGATTCCATGCACTTCTACAACGAGGGCAGCAAGGTGATTCCGCAGGCAGAGGTAGATAACGATTATCGGGCGCGCTATGGAAAGATCTTAGAGGAGTATGACCCTGAAAAAGTGGAGGAAGATGCTTTTCAATATGCGGTTGGCCGTGTATAATGGATGAGGTACAAATGTGTATCTGATCGGATGATGAAGTCCCATATCATCATCACTCGCTTTGTATAAAACATTGGAAACTATCGAAGTGAAGTACGAAAAGGAACCCCGGGGTTCCTTTTTGCATGAAATGGAGGAGCGAAAATGAAAGAGAACAAAATGGGTACGATGGAAGTGAAGCGTCTGATTCTGACGATGTCATTTCCGATTATGATTTCGATGCTGGTGCAGGCGCTGTATAACATCGTCGACAGCATGTTTGTCGCCAGAGTGAGCGAGGATGCGTTAGCTGCGGTATCGCTGTGCTATCCGATTCAGATGATCATGGTAGCGGTGGCGTGCGGTACGGGCGTGGGTATCAACGCGCTGCTCTCCCGTTATCTGGGGGAGAAAAAACCAGAGCGGGCAAGTCAGGTGGCGATGCACGGCATCCTATGCGCTTTTGCCAACTGGCTGATATTTGCCGTGATCGGCATCTTTTTCTCCGAGTGGTTTCTGCGTCTGTTTTCCACAGATGCGAAGATTGTCGAGATGGGCGTCAGCTACATGCGCATCTGCACGATCTTTTCGATCGGCGTCTTTATGCAGATCACCTATGAGCGCATCATGCAGTCGACCGGAAATACGATCTATAACATGATCATCCAAGGCATAGGGGCAATCATCAACATCATCCTCGATCCGATCTTCATCTTCGGCTATTTCGGCATGCCGCAGATGGGCGTTGGGGGTGCGGCGGTCGCGACGGTGGCCGGACAGATTGTGGCGATGCTGCTGGGGATTGTCATCACCCAGAAAAAGGTCAAGGAAATTCACATCTCCCTGCCTCATTTCCATCTGGATGGCATACTGCTGAAAAGTATGTACCGCATTGCTTTTCCGGCCATTCTCATGCAGTCGATCATGAGCTTTATGACGGTGACGATGAACATGATCTTGGTCGTGTTCTCAGAGACGGCGGTATCGGTGTTCAGCATCTATTATAAGTTGCAGCAGTTCGTCTTTATGGCGGTGCTGGGAATGAACAATGCCCTGATTCCGATTCTCTCTTACAATTATGGGGCGGGGAAGAAAGAGCGCATCCATGAGGCGATTCGCTTTGCGCTAGTGGTGTCTTGTATCATCATGGCGGCGGGGACGGTGATCTTCCAGCTGTTCCCGACACAGCTGCTCTATCTCTTCGACGCCAAGGAAAATATGCTGGCGATCGGCATCCCGGCGCTGCGTACGATCTCGCTGTCCTTTGTATTTGCGGGCGTTTCGATGGTGCTGTGTTCTTCCTTTCAGGCGCTGGGCGCGCCCAATCATTCTTTGGCAATCACATTGCTGCGTCAGATGCTCATTCTGCTGCCGCTTGCCTATGCGTTCTCCTCGCTTTTCGGTTTAGCGCTTTGCTGGTGGGCGTTCCCGATTACCGAGGTCCTGTGTGCGGCGCTGTCGCTGTTCCTGTTAAAGGGTGTGAAAAAGCGGGTGTTGGCATAGCCGCTATCCTAGAGAAGCCATCAGCAGGTGAATGGCGGAGGAAAGCATGGAGCATAGCGCTTGAAGCTGTTTCCTTATTGGATGCTTGATGGATGGTTTCAACAGGAGAGGTGCGTTTTTGTTGTTTAATCTTTGCGGCGGGAAAGAGAAAGCATGTCGAATTTCTATTGCAAAGGGAAAGAAATTTCTTTATAATAGGGGACGGGAATGAAGTGCTCCCATGGGTAACACCTAAACTGCCGTAGCGGGCTGATGACTTCTGTGATTTTTTCACAGTGTTGTCAGCTCTTTTTGTTTAGAAGGAGGAAGGATGATGTTAACTTCTCTTGGGTTGATCTTTTTGGTCGGTTTAGCATTGGCGTCGATTGTGCAGAGGCTGGGGCTGCCGCGGTTGGTCGGCATGCTGCTGGGCGGTATTTTGTTAGGACCTTATGTGCTTTGTTTGCTGGATGATTCGATCTTGTCAATTTCTAGTGAACTTCGTCAGCTGGCACTGGTGATCATTTTAATCAAGGCGGGGCTGTCGCTGAATATCGCTGATTTAAAGAAGGTCGGGCGGCCCGCGGTGCTGATGACGTTTGTGCCCGCCAGTGCCGAAATCATTGCCTATGTGCTGTTTGCGCCGCTGCTTTTGGGGGTTTCGCAAATGGAAGCCGCTTTGATGGGAGCGGTGTTGGCTGCGGTATCTCCGGCAGTCGTCGTGCCGCGGATGGTGGATTTGATGGAGCGGGGCGTCGGGGTGAACAAAGGGGTTCCGCAGATGATCATGGCCGGCGCATCGTGTGACGATATCTTCGTCATCGTAGTATTTACCGCGTTTGCGAATATGGTGCAGGGCGGGACGCTAGAGGTAGCGGCGTTTCTCTCCATTCCGGTTTCTATCGTACTAGGCATTCTTTTGGGAGCGCTAGCCGGCGGTGCGTTGGTTTGGCTCTTTGCAAAGGCGCATCAAAGCAAAGAGACAATTCGTAACAGCACGAAGGTGATTGTGATACTGGGTGTGTCGTTTTTACTATTGGCGGCCGAGGAATGGGCAAAGGGAATCGTCGCGGTATCGGGATTGCTGGCGATCGCCGCGATGGCGTGTGTGATCGGACGCTTTGCCAATTCGTCAGTGACAGGGCGGCTGTCACAGAAGTTTGGCAAGCTGTGGATTGCGGCGGAGCTTGTATTGTTCGTGTTGGTCGGAGCGGCAGTCGACGTGCGTTATACCCTGCATGCGGGATTCGCTGCGGTGATAATGATCTTTTTTGCGTTAGTGATGCGTTCGCTTGGCGTTTTGCTGTGTCTGGTGAAAACGCCGCTCAATCGCAGGGAACGCCTGTTTTGTGTCATCGCGTATCTGCCTAAGGCGACGGTGCAGGCGGCGATCGGCTCTCTGCCTTTGGCGATGGGGTTCTCCTGCGGTGCGATCATCTTATCGGTAGCGGTGCTGGCAATCTTGATTACAGCGCCTTTGGGGGCGATCGGGATTGACGGCAGCTGGGAACGGTTGTTGGAGAAAGAGAGGCGGTCTTGAGCATGAGCAAAACAAGGATGCGGCTGCACTTTTGAAGATTGGCTGCAGTGTTTGCAAAGTGTTTTTATACATGAGCGAAGTAAAAAACAAACAAGGAGGTGCAATCAGCCCAAAGGGAGAACAGGAGCGATTGGAGCAATCATTTATCCGCTGCCGCTGAAAGCCACATAACTACGCTATTTTTTCAAAAATAATAAAATTGTATCGACCTCCATAATATAAAATAAGAGGCTGTAATAAAATACTTGGCAGCAGTCCTGTAAGACGCTTTCAATTCTTATTGAAAAATCCTTCGGTATCAACAGAAATACCGCCACCCGATCAAGAGTGGCGGTTGTTTACTTGTTTAAAAAATCAACGGGGAGAATAGCCGGAACTGCCGAACCGGTAAAATCTTTGGTATTGCGGGTAAGGATGTAGCCGGCCCCATTTCGTTGGGCTACAGCATCAACTACCGCATCCTCAAAATCCGGCATTGTCCGCATGAGAGCGGTGTGGATATCCATTCCCAGCACATCAGCAAAACTCACAAGCTGGGCGAGCTGTTCCATCTGTTTCTTCGCCTGCTGTAGGGACCCAAGAGATTTGCGCAGTACATAGAAAATGTCAGTGGCGGCGGATGCGGAGATCAAACACTCATCACCGTTTTCAATAGCCTTTCGCAGTGCTTGATAGGAATCTGCGAAGAATGGCTCTCGCTTTTGCAGAATGTCTAAGATTACATTTGTATCGATCAGGATTCTCATTGTCTGGTCAGCCGCTCCTCCCGTATAGCTTCTTCATCCATAGCATTGTCTTGAGGAAGAACTCCAACAAGGTTATCCAGTAGTGCCAGCTTGTTTACCGTAGGGCTGGTGAGCCGGGCGATGCGCTTGCCATTTTTGGTAATGAATATGTCCTGCTTCTTTGCCATTTCCAGATATTTGCCGAGGTTAGTCTTGAATTCGGTTGCGGTTACGATCATAAGATGCGCCTCCTTCATGGTGTATTGTATGTTCTTCTGTATCTTTATTATATGTAAATCGAACGAAAATGTCAATAAATCGAACGATATAGATCAGCTATAGATCAGATATGGAGAACGCTTTTTTGTTTTCCACATTGTTTTCGATATGAGGAATCGTTTTGCCATTTTTCTGCGGTGCGATCATCTTATAGGCAGCTGGAAACGATTGTTAGAGAAAGAGAGGCAGTCTTGAGCATGAGCGAAACAAGGATGCGGCTGCACTTTTGAAGATTGGCTGCAGTGTTTGCAAAGTATTTTTATACATGAGCGAAATAAAAAAGAATCCAAACAGGTGGGTGCGCCCAGACCGTTTTCCTTTTTCTTCATAAGCTGGATTGAATCGAAAGAGCAGAAGGAGGGAGCAAATTGAATTTCAATAGACGGAAATTCGGATGTGAGCCGGAATGCACAACATTCGACAAAGAAAACTGCTGGGACTGCGAGTGTAACTGCATGTGCCAGCCATGTGAGTGCTGTGTTGGTGCAACCGGCCCAAGGGGACCGAGAGGGCATGACGGAAGACAGGGCGAGCGTGGACCGCAGGGGATTCAGGGGCCGTATGGCCCACAGGGTCCAAGAGGAGAAAAGGGAGCAACAGGCGCTACGGGGCCGACGGGGCCAACCGGTCCGACAGGTGCTACGGGAGCTAACGGAGCAACAGGTGCGACAGGGGCAACCGGATTACAGGGAGCAACAGGTGCGATGGGACCTAGCGGTGTTACCGGCGCAACGGGCGCAATTGGACCGACGGGACCAACCGGCGCTCAGGGAGTGATGGGACCGAGTGGGAATACAGGCCCTACCGGTCCAACGGGACCAGCCGGACCAACCGGTCCACAGGGAGAACAGGGAGTGCAGGGTCCGCAAGGACCACAGGGTTTTGCAGGAGTTACCGGCGCAACTGGTCCTACCGGTCCGACAGGCCCAACAGGTGCAACAGGGCCAACAGGCATCTCCGGGGTAACGGGAGCGACTGGCCCGATGGGTCCAACAGGTGTGACAGGAGCAACCGGACCACAAGGTATTCAAGGAATCACTGGAGTCACCGGAGCAACCGGACCTACCGGACCACAAGGTCCGACCGGCGCAACTGGTCCGACAGGCTTGCAAGGGGAACAAGGCCCACAGGGAATGCAGGGAATTATTGGACCTACGGGTCCAACCGGACCAACGGGGGCAACCGGTTTGCAGGGATTTGCAGGTGTTACCGGTGCAACGGGCGCAACAGGACCAGCCGGCACTGTTGGCGCGACCGGAGCTACTGGCCCGACGGGCCCAATCGGTCCACAGGGCATCACAGGTCCTGCCGGTCCAACCGGTCCAACAGGTCCGCAGGGAACTCAAGGCGTCACCGGTCCTACTGGCCCAACCGGTTCGCAAGGTCCACAAGGAATCCAAGGAGCTACTGGTACCACTGGTGCAACGGGAGCGACCGGGGTCACCGGTCCAACGGGTCCAACCGGAAGCACTGGTCCAACTGGTCCAACGGGAGCTACCGGTCCGACCGGATTGCAAGGCCCTACCGGTGCAACAGGTGCAACAGGCGCAACCGGAGCCACCGGCGCAGCAGGAACGCAGGCCGAATCACTAGCCGCTGCCAATGACAACGATACCACTGTCTCCGCTAACGGCTTGCTGAACTTCTTTCAAAACCTAGCGGAAAACGGAACGGCAGTCACGCATACGGTCGGTTCCCCATTCTTTGAGATCACGCAGCCGGGTCTCTATGAGGTATCCTATCAGACGACCGCCAGCTTTCCAAGCGGTTCCTATCCGGTAACAGTGGAAACCGTAGTCGTCTTTGACGGCGATACTGTTCCTCATACGCAGGACAGCGCAAGAATCATTTCCGCTACCGACAGCGAGCTGCTCAGCGGAAGCGCCATGTTTAACGCGACGAAAGCGTCCACTCTGTTCCTGCGCAACACACTTGCCGGTACGCATTTCAATGACAGCATTTTGATGATCAGAAAGATTTCCTGATTGATAAGCCGCGCTGACCCGCGGCTTTACATAAGGAGGCAAAAGATGATTACTGTCAGTGTCGCTTTGATCGCGAAAGATGAGGAGGCAGTCATCCGCCGGTGCTTGAGCGGTGTCCGGTGCTTCGCTGATGAAATCATCGTCGTCGATACCGGCTCTAAAGACCGCACTGCGGAAATTTCCCGGGAAATGGGCGCACAGCTTTACGATTTCCCATGGCAGGACGATTTTGCCGCTGCCCGCAATTTTTCTTTTTCTAAAGCGACGATGGAATACATCTTTTGGCTGGATGCCGACGATGTCATCGACGAGGAAAATCAAAACAAGCTGTCAGAGCTTAAAGCGCAGCTGACAAGCGACGTGGACGTCGTAATGATGCGCTACGAAATGGCACATGCGTCAGGAGAAGCGCCTCTCGTCTTTGAACGGGAGCGCCTGTTGCGACGCGATCGGCATTTTCACTGGCAGGGACGTGTGCATGAAAGCATCGAAATCAGCGGAAAAATCTTACACAGCGATGTGACGATCTGCCATCGCAAAGAGGTTGTCAACGATCCGCATCGCAATCTGCGCATCTTTGAAACGATGCAAAAGCAACATGAGACATTTACGCCGCGGGACGTCTATTATCATGCCCGCGAGCTGTTTTGGCACGAACGCTACGAAGAAGCCATTCACCGCTATAAGCAGTTTTTAAACACAGATGGCTGGGTCGAGGATCAGGTGCAGGCATGCTATGATCTGGGCGTTTGTTATCTCAAATGCCAGCAGCGGACGCAGGCGCTGCACGCCTATCTGCACAGCTTTGCCTATGCGCTTCCCACCAGCCGCATCTGCAATGCGATCGGCTTTTGGTTGATCGACGAGCAGCGATATGCGCAGGCGGTGTACTGGTATGAGCAGGCGTTGCGCTCTCATCATCGCGGCGGCTTTGAAAATGAGGACGAGCATTATTTTCTTCCCGCTTTGCAAAGCGCGATATGCTATTACTATCTTAATGAGCACGCGCTGGCAAGGGCATGGTTTGCACGTGCCAGACAGGTGCATCCGACACATCCGCTGATTTTGAAAAACGAACGGTTCTTCCAAGCGGAAGCTGACAGTGCACAAGACGAGTAAAGCGAATACGAAGGAAGATGAAATAAAGAAGCTGTGAAGATACCCCTTAAAAGCCTTTTTTCTTATATCTATCGATTCCTCAAGCATCCCACAGAGATGCATGGCAAAAGCAAGCGGTCATAGGGGGATGTATGAAATGCAGGAAAAGAAAAAGCCGTGCCCGCCCGGTTTCCGCTTGGAAGCCCGTCAGACAAGCACAGCTGCATTTTACTGTTTTTGATAATCGCGGGGACCGAAGATGTCCGATCCAATCCGCACCATGTTGGAGCCATGCATCACGGCGATCTGCCAGTCTGCACTCATTCCCATCGACAGAAAGCGAATGCCTTCGCCAAAGCGCTCCTGCGCCTGCAGATACAGTTGGTGCATCTCTTTAAAACAAGCCGCAATGCGATCCTGATCCGCTGTGTTAGGCCCGACACACATCAGCCCCTGCACATCGATATGCGCAAATGACTGCCGGCAGACGTCGATGGCGTCCAGCACCTCCTCCTTGGCAAAACCGGTCTTGTTTTCCTCTTTCGAGATGTTGACTTGCGCCAGCACCGCGATCGTCTTGTCCAGCTTGGCCGCCTGCTTTTCGATCTCCTTTGCCAAAGTGAGAGAATCCAGACTTTGTATCATATCGACATAAGGCAGCACCTGTTTCACCTTGTTGCGCTGCAAATGTCCGATCATGTGCCAATGATAATTCGGGTCATATTTAGCCGCGATCTCCTGCACCTTATTCTCTCCGAAGATCGTGCATCCCGCCGCATGGGCCTCATCGATCTCCTGCTTTGTGCGCGTTTTGCTGACGGCGACCAATGTCACATGCTTTGGCAAGGCCGCTTGAATTTGCCGATAGCGTTCCAGATTCATACGATCATCCTTCTTTCTGCATCTATGATACACCAAAGTGAGAAAAAGTACAAAACCCCGGCTTCACATCATCATTGCCGGGGTTTTGTATTGCAAATATGTAAAGACAAAGGTCATGCGCTGAGTGTCTTGCTTAACGCTTTTATGATGCGAAAGCGGCATGCTTAAAGCAGAGCGACCATCGTTTGGATGAAGGATTCATAATCCTGACAGGCGAGAATTTTCTTAAGATTTTCACTGTCGCTTAAGATCATCGTAATGGAATCATAAATCTCATTGAAAATATGCCGGTCGTTCTTGTTAAAGCTCAGCATGAGGACAAAATATACGTCGTGCTCTTTCCAGTGAATGGCCTCCTCGCTGATGAGGATGTTCATCCCGGTCTTTTTCGCATACATCTTCATCGCATGCGGAATGGCAAAGCTGCCGAAAGCCGTCGTCGACAGTTCCTCCCGCTCGAGCACATCCTTTTGGAAAGAGGCGTTGACATAGCCTTTGCGCCGCATCTTCTCTACCATGTAGTGAATGCACGCTACCTCATCGCGCAGCCCGTTTCGCCGCTCGAAGAAATCAGGGATGATCAGTTCCCGCAGATATTCCTCAAATTCCTTTTTTTTCTTCTTCTTTTTTAAGTCTGTCAACTCATTGCGCAGCAGCTCTTGATCTTTTTTGGTAAAAAACAGCTGGATGGTAATCAACGGCAGATTGGTCGGTCTGGAGAGGGGGATCGTCGATATCAGCAGGTCGGCGTCCTTGACTTTATCCAACTCACTTTCATCTGTCAGAATGTATTTGATTAACAGATTCTGCGCGAAATGGCGGTTGATCATATCGGTGATACGCAGGTTGATGTCATAGTAATTGGGACAATAGAGGATGGCGGTGATCTTCGTCGTCAGATCACGCTGTGCCTCCAGCGTACTTCCCAGATGAAAGGCGATATAGGCGATTTCGTCATCGTTGATCGTGATCCCCATCTGCTCTTGAATGATGCGCGCCATATTGACGCTGGCGTCATAGATCAGCGGACTGCTCGATTTCATGCTGTCTGTCAGCGGATTCTTGGAAAAATAATCATTTTTGGAACGCACGAGCAGATTGTGAATATGCAGGGCAAAACGAATGAGAAATTCCGGTTCGCTCAAGTCGATATAATAGAAAGCGTTGATATCGGAGATCAGCAGCTGCACCAAATCGAGACAGTCTTTGCCCACAAAGGTTTCCAGATTATCCAGGTTGATGCTTTTGTAATCGATCGTGGTCGCTCTGGAGATGATGAGCAGGGTCATTTCATAGATTTCCGCATCGCTGAAAGTGATGTGGAAATGCTCCTCAAAGCGATGGGCGATCTCCGTAGCCAGTTCATACTCGTGCAAGCGGACATCCGGCAGTGTACGAATATCCTGTGTGTTGATATTGTTGTTGCGGATGCGGTCGATCGCGATGGTGACATGCAGCACCAGATTGATTAAAGAGTAGTCGTTGATGAAATAGTGGTATTTGTCGAAAATTTCTAATATCGTGGCGCGAATGAAGCTGATGTCGATATCCACAAAGGCATTTTGAATGGATTTCAGGTTGACGAAGTTCACATTGCTTTCGTCATAGAGAATCGAGCTCAGCAGCTTGCGCTTGTTTTTTTCCAATCCCGTGCAGGCAACCAAATCACCCTTTGTCGTCAGGGTGAGGTCAAAGGCCTGCAGCTTTTTCTTCACCTTGTTTAATTCGTTTTTCAGTGTGGATAGAGAGATATATAGCTCATCGCAGAGATCGTAAACATCCAAAGCGGCGGCGCTGTTATGATGAATCAGCTGATTGATAATATAGGAAACACGCTCATCGGAGTTCTGGGGAATGTGATTGACGTTGTTGAGCAGCAGCTGCTGTGCTTTTTGTTTGTCGATGCTGTATCCCTCATAGGAAGAGTGGATCGTTCCCGGCAGCTCATCGTTAATATCATGCACATAGGTCTTGATCGTACGCACGGACACACCTAAAGCGTCGGCCAAAACGGCTGACGTGGCGGACTGTGTCTGCAAGAGCAGTTGGATGAGCTTTTTCTTTTTTGATTTCATGTGATTTCTCCAATCCTACATCTCTAGCTCGTGATGATAAGCCGGTGCTTTTCTACTTAAATAATTCTACTGTTTATAGCGGGTAAAAATCTAACAGACTTTTGCACCGCCTCACAGGCAGTTAATTATCTGCACCGGGGGAAGGGCAAAACTCGGATGGAAACGGGGAAGAAAAGTTTGCATAATAAGGGCGAAAGGACGGGAAAAGCCCGTCAGATAAGAAAGGATGAAGAAACATGAAAAAACTGAATGTCTTGCTGGTATGCGGATCCGGCGCCAGCTCCGGCTTTATGGCCGCCAACATGCGTAAGGCCGCGTCCAAGCAGGGACTGGAGGTCGACATCAAAGCACGCAGCGAATCGGAGATCGAAAACTACATCGACGAGATTGACGCGCTGATGGTCGGACCGCACCTCGCCTATATTATGGATGAGGTCGAGGAGTACACACACGGCAACGACGTCAAGGTCATTCTGATGAAGCCGGAGTATTACTCCACGCTCAACGGGGAAAAAGCCATCGAGCATCTGATGGAAGAAATGAAGTAATCAGTAACAGAGGGGAGAGTTGAACAGATGCAAAAATTGATTAACTGGCTGGAGGTCAGCTTTGCGCCGAAGATGAACAAGATCGCGCATAACATCTGGGTCGTCACCATCAAGGACTCGGTGTTGCAGATTCTGCCGTTCATCCTGTTAGGTTCTATTTTCTGTGTCGGCGCTGTCATTGAAAACTGGGTAACGCTGCCGTTCTCGTTCTGGACGCCGTTTGGCTGGACGATGGGAATGGTATCCGTACTTGTCGCATTCTTAATTCCGTTTAATTTCTGTGAGAAGAAGCGCCTGCGCAAGCAGCGTTTGATCGCCGGTGCTACCGGATTGATCCTGTTCTTTATTTCCATTACACCGGAATTGATCGCCGAGGGAGCTCCGGGCTTTGGCTCCAGCGCATTCGGTGCCGGCGGTATGTTCTGTGCGATGGCAACCGGTATCATTACCAGCATCGTATTCAATCTGTTTGGCAAGTTCTCGTTCTTTAAGGAAGACAGCGCCATTCCGGATTTCGTACGTCAGTGGTTCGATGCACTGCTGCCGATCGGTATTGTCATCTTTGCCGGATTTATCGTTGTTCAGGTATGCAATGTCAACCTGTATCAGATCATCACTTCGATCTTCATGCCGCTGTCTGATCTGTGTAATACATGGTATGGCTTTATCTTGATGAACTTCATCACTTGCTTTATCTACTCCATGGGTATTTCTTCATGGGTATTGACGCCGGCAACGGAGCCGGTGAAGCTGGCAAGCATCACTGCAAACATCGCTATGGCAGCTGCAGGTACGGCAACGGCGGCAAATCTGAACATGTTTACCGAATCGCTGATCTATTGCACATATCTGTGGTGGGGCGGTATCGCTTGTACCTTGCCGTTAGTCGTCATGCTGGCTTTCTCCAAATCGAGAAAACTGAAGGCGCTGGGACGTGCCTGTGTCGGACCGGCTGTGTTCAATATCAATGAGCCTGTCATCTTCGGCTGCGTGGCATGGAACCCGATCATGATGCTGCCGATGTGGATTATCGGTATCGTACTGCCTGCGATTACATGGATCGGATGTAAGGTGATCGCATTTGCGCCGATCAATACCATTCAGTTTGACCTCTGGTATTGCCCATTCGGTATCTCTACATGGATCGCTTCTCAGGGTTCAATCGCCGCTATTATTCTGGCATTGATCTGCTTAGCGGTTGCGACAGTCATCTGGTATCCGTTCTTTAAGGCATACGAGAAACAGTGTGTGACGGAAGAAGCAAACGAAGGATAAAAGGAAAGAGAGGCTGATTACGTATGATGAGCGAGGCGGTTGTGCAGTCGGCGATGTCGATCATCTTAAACGCCGGAGATGCCCGTGTTGCCTGCAAAGAGGCATTGGATGCCATTGCGGTGTTTGATTTTGCCGAGGCCGAGGAACATTTGAAGGAAGCGCATGAAAAGATCACGGCGGCACATAAGACGCAGACAGACGCGATTCAAGGGGAAACCAGAGGAGAGGAAAGCGAATATTCCTTGCTGTTTGCCCACGCACAGGATACGCTGATGACGATTTACAGCGAAATCAATATTGCAAAGCAGCTGTTAAAGATCTTTCAATCGTATGAGAAGAGAATTGCTGTTTTAGAAAACAAGGCTTGATCTTGGAAATAAAAGAAAGGATTTCAGCAATGGAATCCTTTCTTTCGGTAAAAGGAGGAAAATGATATGTCAAGAGTACCGACAGGATTCCCTAAAGACTTTTTATGGGGCGGCGCCGTAGCTGCCAATCAGCTGGAGGGCGCTTATGATCTGGATGGCAAAGGGTTGTGTGTCGCCGACATCAATGAATTCCGCGATGATATCGACATCACTAAGAAGTACAACGATGAACTCGATTCCACCTATGTCAAAGAAGCGATGAAAGCGGGGCATGGCGATGGCCGCATCTTCCCTAAGCGCTGGGGCATCGACTTCTATCACACCTATAAGGAGGATCTCGCTTTATTAGCCGGCTTGGGTCTCAAAACCTTCCGCACCAGCATCAACTGGGCGCGTATCTTCCCTAACGGCGACGATGAACAGCCAAATGAAGCAGGTCTGCGCTTCTATGACGACCTCTTTGATGAGATCATCAAAAACGGCATGGAACCGATGATCACCATTTCCCATTATGAGATGCCTCTGCATCTGACCCTGCAATATAAGGGCTGGTATTCCCGTGAGGTCATCGACTTCTTTGAGCGCTATTGCAAGACGGTATTTGATCGCTATGCAGGCAAGGTGAAGTATTGGATCATCGTCAACCAGATCAACTTGATCGGCCATGAGTCCTTCAACCATTTAGGCGTGGCAGAAGATAAGGTGGAGGATTTGCAGAGCGCCAAGTATCAGGCGGTGCACAATGAGATGGTCGCCTGTGCGAGAGCGACGAAGTATGCGCATGAGAAGTATCCGGAAATGCAGATCGGCATGATGTTATGCGGCGGACCGGCGTATGCGGCCAGCAGCAAGCCGGAGGATCAGCTGGCGACGTTAAAGCATAACCAGATGGAGTATTTCTATTCGGATGTGCTACTGCGAGGGAAGTATCCGGGATATGCGTATCGCTTCTTTGAGGAGAAGGGAATCCATGTGGAATTCGGAGAACAGGATGAAGAGGATTTAAAGAATGCATGTGATTTCTTCAGCTTCTCTTATTACTATACGAGAGTATGTGACAAAGAACACTATGAAAACGGCAATGAGGTATTCCGCAATAAGGAGCTGCCGGCCAATGAGTGGGGCTGGACGATTGACCCGATTGGATTGCGGTATATGCTGAATGAATTTTATGACCGTTATCAAAAGCCGATCTACATCACGGAGAATGGCAGCGGGTTCTATGACAAGTTAGAGGACGGCAAGGTGCATGACCCATATCGAGTGGAGTTTTATCGGATGCACATCGAGCAGATGAAGGAAGCGATCAAGGATGGGGTAGACTTGCGGGGATATTACGCATGGGGACCGATTGACTTGGTATCGTGTTCATCGAGTGAGATGAGCAAGCGGTATGGATTCATTTATGTAGACATTGACGACTATGGAAAGGGAAGCGGAAAGCGGATCAAGAAGGACAGCTATGACTGGTACAAGAAGGTCATCGCGTCTAACGGAGAGGATCTTGACTGAACATAAGCTTTGGCATTCCTGCACAGCTTTATTGACGGCGGTTGTGCTGACCGGATTGGGCGTGGTGTTGTTTCTCCACGCCGATCTGGGCAGCGATACGATTACCGTGTTTATTGACGGTCTTCGCCGCTCGCTGTCAATTTCACTTGGAAGCGCATCCCGCCTCTATAATATAGCGGCCTTGGCAGCGGCGCTTTGTTTATCGCGAAAATCCATCGGATGGACGTCGATCGTCTATGCGTTATCCACCGGTATTTTTATGGATCTGTTTGATGAGCTGCTGACGCCTTTTGCCCTCATGCACACATCTTTGGCGATGCGCTGTGTGCTGATGGTGATCGGTCAGCTCTGTATCATCCTCTCTTTTGCGCTGTTGATTTGCTATGGCAGCGGTATGGATCAGCTGGATGCGATCGCAGTTGGCGTGGAGAAGCGAACAGGTGTGGCCTATCGCTATATTCGGACTTTGCTGGATGCGATATTGATCATCAGCGGCTTTTTTATGGGCGGCGTCGTCGGAATCGGCAGTATCTTTGCCATGCTGACGACGGGGATCGGCGTTGATCTGCTCGTAAAGCGGCTGAGTAATTAAGGGAGGATATTTATGAAGGATGTACCGACAGGATTTCCTGCCGATTTTCTTTGGGGCGGAGCAGTTGCGGCAAATCAGTGTGAAGGCGCATGGGATGTCGATGGCAAAGGTGTCTCCATGGCTGATGTAGAGGTGCTACCTCTGCAATACAGCCGCCGTGAGGTGGTCGGCTTTCGCCATACACAACAGGAGCTTCGTCAAGCGGCGGCTGACACCACGCAGTATTACCCAAGACGCAAGGGGATTGATTTCTATCATACCTATCGGGATGATTTGGCATTGATGCAGGAAATGGGGTTTCGCTGTTTTCGCACTTCCTTTCAATGGACACGGATTTTTCCAAATGGCGATGAGGAGAAACCCAATGAAAAGGGGTTGCAGTTTTATGATCGTCTGTTAGATGAGATACGGGCGAAAGGAATGGAACCGGTGATGACGATTTCTCATTACGAGATGCCGATCCATTTGATCTGCACTTATGGCGGATGGCATTCCAAGCATGTGCTGGAATGCTTTATCAAGTATTGCCGGGTATTGTTTGAACGCTATCATGAGAAAGTGAAGTATTGGATTGTTTTCAATCAGATCAACTCATTGGGCGGCTGGGGAGAGTTCGCTTCGCTGGGAATGCTGGAGGATCATTTTGAGGACTGGGAGAGCGCGAAATACCAAGCGACGCATCATCAGCTGGTTGCCAGTGCCATGGCGAAGAAAATCGCAAAGGAAATCGATGCACGTATGCAGATCGGAATGATGCTGGGCGATGATGCGACCTACTATGCGACCTGTGATCCAAAGGATATCTTTGCCAATACACAGTTTATGCAAATGAGCGTTTATTTTTACAGTGATGTTTTGATTCATGGCACCTATCCGGGATATGCGCTTCGTTATTTTAAAGATCATCACATTCAGATTGAAATACAGGAGGAGGAAGAACGGCTGCTGCGGGAAAATACGGCAGATTTCTTGTCTATCTCCTATTACCACACCAAGGTGATCAGCGCCCGGAAAGAAGGCCCGCAGCCAAACCCATATCTCAAGCGCTCGATTTGGGGATGGGCGATCGATCCGATCGGATTTCGCAATTCTCTGAATCTGTATTGGGATCGCTATCACATGCCGATGTTTATCGCCGAGAACGGTTTGGGAGCGCTGGATGAGGTCGAAGACGGCGCGGTGCACGATACCTATCGCATCGAATATTTAAGGGCACACATCGAGCAGATGAAGGAAGCGATTAAGGACGGCGTACAGGTATTCGGCTATGCATCATGGGGGCCGATAGATATTATCAGCTGTTCACAGGGGGAGATGAGCAAACGTTACGGTTATATCTATGTCGATCAGGATGATCGGGGCAAAGGCAGCGGCAAGCGTTTGCGGAAAGACTCGTTTTATTGGTATCAAAAAGTGATTGCCAGCAACGGGGAGGATTTGTGAGTACAAAAAGAGGTTCGCAAACGAACAGTGATCGCCGGATATGAGCAGAAAGATTTATTGATACAGGGAGGATGAGACAATATGAAAACGATGCCGACAGGATTTCCCGAAAACTTTTTATGGGGCGGCGCCATTGCGGCCAATCAGGCAGAGGGAGCTTATGATGAGGGCGGTAAGGGCTTATGTGTCGCCGATATTTTAAAAGTACAGGATACGGGCGATTTGAAGAAAAAGTCTAATAAAGAGACGACGATGCAGGATATCGCTTATGCGCTGCAAGATCAAGAGGGCTATTATCCGAAACGGTATGCAATCGATTTTTATCACACGTACAAGGAGGATATTCGTCTTTTGGCAGGTATGGGGTTTAACACCTTTCGCACCAGCATCAACTGGGCGCGCATCTTCCCCAACGGTGATGACGAACAGCCCAACGAGGAAGGTCTGCGCTTTTATGACGAGTTGTTTGACGAACTGCTCGCCAACGGTATGGAACCGCTGGTTACACTTTCTCATTATGAGATGCCGCTGCATATCGCCACAAACTATAATGGCTGGTATTCGCGAAAGACCATCGATCTGTTTGTGCGCTATGCCAAGACAGTCTTTGAACGCTATCAACATAAGGTGAAGTATTGGATTTTAGTCAATCAGATCAACTTGATTCATCATGAGTCATTCAATCATCTGGGAATTCCGGCAGATCGGGTGGAAAATCTTTGGGAGGCAAAATTTCAGGGAATTCATAACGAATGCACGGCCTGTGCGATTGCGACCAAGATCGGACATGAGATCAATCCGGATTTTCAAATCGGCATGATGGTGTATGACGGACTCAGTGAGCCGCTGACCTGCAAGCCGGAGGATGTGTTGGCAAACATGAAGCGAAACCAAATGGAATACTTTTTCAGCGATTTGCTGTTAAGGGGGGAATATCCGGGGTACGCCGTTCGCTTCTTTAGTGAAAAAGGCTTCCATCTGGATATACGAAAAGAGGATGAGGAGGTCCTGAAAGAGAATACGGCTGACTTTTTGGCGATCTCTTATTATTACACGATCTGCGCTTCTGCACAGAGCATGCAGAACTATGGTGTCAATGAGGACGGCGCTCTCAGCAATCCGCATCTCGATGCCAGCGAATGGGGCTGGGGAATCGATCCGCTGGGCTTGCGTACGGTATTGAATTATTATTATGACCGTTATCAAAAACCGATCTATATTGCCGAAAACGGATTCGGAACTTATGATACGCTGCAAGAGGATCACACAGTTCACGATGAGCGGAGAATCGCTTATTTACGGGAGCACATCAAAGCGATGAAGGAGGCCATCAAAGACGGTGTGGACGTCAGGGGATATTATGCATGGGGTCCGATCGATATTGTCAGCTGCTCTTCCAGCGAGATGAGTAAGCGGTATGGATTCATCTATGTAGACATTGACGACCATGGAAAGGGAAGCGGAAAGCGCATCAAGAAGGACAGCTATGACTGGTACAAAAAGGTCATCGCGTCTAACGGAGAAGATCTTGACTGAGCAAGCAACAAACGGCTGTGAACAGGAAGCCGCTTCTTTTCCAAGGTCATTAGCGGCGGTGGCGGCGGCGATTTTGCTGACGGGGCTGGGCGTGGCGCTGTTTGTCCATGCCAATCTGGGCAGTGATACGATCACCGTATTCATCGACGGCCTGCATCGGGTGCTGCACGTCAGCTATGGCAGTGCTTCCCGCATTTACAACATCTGCATGCTGGTGATCGCGTTAGTTGTCTCTTATCGCAACATCGGATGGGCGACGATCGTCTATGCGCTGACCGTCGGTTACTCCATGGACTTTTTTGAGGGTTTGCTCGCGCCTCTTGCCATCGCCGACGCCTCGCTCATCATCCGCTTTCTGTGTGTAGCGCTGGGACAGCTGTGTTTTGGCCTGACGTATGCCTTGCTGATTCGCTATCGCAGAGGAATGAATCAGGTGGATGCGATCACTTATGCGATCAGCGATCGCAGCGGGATTGCCTTTCAGTGGATTCGTACCGGTATGGACGTTGTGTTGTTGGCGTCAGGATGGCTGTTAGGCGGGGTAGTCGGTATCGGTTCGATCATCGCCATGACGACGACCGGTGTGCTGATCGACTTCTTCCTGCGCTTTGTGCTGCGCCAAAAATAACGTGCGGCATCAGGAGAGGGATCAAAGCGAGCGTCAAATAAGGGGACGCTGAGATCAACAGATATGCGGTAAGGGTGCATCGGATGCGCCCGCAGATGGCCGCCTCTATGCGTATGCCAACAATGCTGCTGCTGAAACTGCGCTTCTAATTATGGCGCAGGGCAGGGAAAAACCGTCTTGCTAACGGTAGGAAAGCAGCGTCACCATGACAGTGATTTTGTCATAGCGATGTTGATGAGAGGATAGGAAAAAGAATTTCATCAGGGCATTTCGGATGAATGCCGCTGGATTACATGGAAAGGAGAAGTGATGAACAGGCAAAAGCGTCTGTTCATCATAGGAAACAGAATGAAACAAGTACCAAATGGATTTCCAAAGGATTTTTTATGGGGCGGCGCTGTAGCGGCCTGTCAGTGTGAAGGGGCGTGGGATGTTGATGGCAGAGGTCCTTCCACCAGTGATATTCACTGTTATCATGCCGATCAAGACCGTGCGCACATCGTGAAAGAGGGAGGCGGAACGCTGGCGGAGATCACAGCCGCTTTGAAGGATACGCAAGGCTATTATCCGAAGCGTTACGGCATCGATTTCTATCACACGTACCGAGAGGATTTGGCGCTGATGAAGGAGATGGGCTTCAAGGCCTTTCGCACCAGTATCTCTTGGTCGCGTATCTTCCCAAGAGGAGATGAGGAAAGTCCCAATGAAGAAGGACTCGCCTTTTATGATCGTCTCATTGATGAGATCATTAAGGATGGCATGGAACCGGTCATCACCATGTCGCACTATGATATTCCATTGACGCTCGTTACGGAGTATGGCGGTTTTGCGAACCGCAAGGTCATCGATTTCTTCGTGCGCTATGCAAAGGTGCTGTTGTCGCATTTCAAGGGCAGGGTAAAGTATTGGATCGTCTGCAATCAGGTGAATCTGGTGCCGACGGTACAGTTTGGCTCGTTGGGCATCTATGATGATCAGGCGGAGAATATGGAAGAGCTGATGTATCAGGCGGTACATCATCAGTTTGTCGCCTGTGCGAAGGTCATCGCTTTGGGCAAGGAGATCGACCCGCAGGCAAAGCTGGGTACGATGGTGGCAGACGGTACGATGTATCCGGCAACCTGTGATCCGAAGGATATCGTATTGACGATGAAGAAAAATCGGATGCAGTATTTCTTTACGGATGTGCAGCTGCGCGGAGAATATCCGGTATATGCACTTCGTTATTTCAAGGAGCGCGGCGTAACGATTCGCATGGAAGAAGGGGATGAAGCGCTGTTAAAGGAGCATACGGCGGCTTTCTTAGCGATCTCTTATTATTACACGCGTATCGTCGATCATAAGAAGAATGATATGACGCCTTTTGCCGGGGAACAAAATCCGTATTTAGAACCGACGCCATGGGAATGGCGCGCCGATCCGTTAGGATTGTATCACACGCTGAATCAGTATTGGGATCGTTATGGGGTGCCGCTGTTGATCGCGGAAAACGGATTAGGAGCGTTAGATCAGGTAGAAGCGGATGGCAGTATTCATGACACGTATCGGATAGACTATCTGCGCGCGCATATCGAACAGTTGAGGGAGTGTGTGAAGGACGGTGTGGATATCATTGGCTATTTGAGCTGGGGTCCGATTGACATCGTATCGAGCTCCAGTGCGGAGATGAGCAAGCGCTATGGCTATATTTATGTGGATTTAGACGACTATGGAAAAGGCAGCGGCAAGCGGATGAAAAAGGACAGCTTCTATTGGTATCAGCGAGTCATCGCTTCTAACGGAGAGACGCTCTAGCATGATCAAAGCGCTGGCGTTTGATGTTGATGGGACGCTGTGTGAGAACGGCAATCGGATGTCGCCTGCCTTGCGCGCATTATTATCCACACTACAAGAACAGGGGATGCATCTTGTCTTGGCGACAGGACGGCCGTTTTGCGATCTGCGCACGTTTCAAAAGGAAAACGATTTCGAGGTGCCTTCCATTGTATTGAACGGCGCGGCGGTAGCAAAGGGAGAAGACTTGCAGGATTGTGTGTATATGGAGGAAAAGACCGTGCAGACGATCTGTGCGCTGCTTCGCTCGCTGGATCTTCCGTTTGTCTGTTATCAGGCGCATGAGAATATTGTCGTTTCCTCCAGCCGCTTTACGTATGCGCAGCTGATGCGCAGGTATTTGCCAAGCTCCGATTTGGATGCATTATTTGATAGCTTTAACGAGGATCAAAGTCGGTTTCGTGCAGATCGGGTACTCAAGATAGAAACTTGTCTGGATGATCCAAAGCGAAGAGAGTCACTCGCTGAGAGAATGCGGCAAATTGCGGGCATTCACGCGGTTTCTTCCATGCGTTTTAATCTGGAGATGAGCGATCAAGCCGCGGATAAAGGTACCTCGTTATTGCGGTATCTGAATGCGAAGGGCATCCATGCAAAGGAGGCGCTCGTCTTTGGCGACAGTGAGAACGATCAGACGATGCTCTCTTTGTTTCCGCATTCCGTCTGGGTCAACAATGGGACGGGAAAGACCATTCACGCACGCTATGAGGCGAAGCCCTGTGTACAGGATGGCGTCTATCACTTTTTGAAATCGTATTTGCAGGTGTGAGTGTCAAAAGAAGGGCATAGAAAACGTACCTGTCTTGAAACATACAAAAAGGAACAGTATCTGCATCGTTCCATTCATGCAGGATGCTGTTCCTTTTTAGCTGTTCTTTGCGTTGCCAAGGCATCAGTCTGCCAAGAAATGCAGCTTTGTGGAATAAAACAGGCGGCGCCAGTTGAGGCGGTAAGTGACAAAATAGAGCAGGGTGCTCAGCGCTAATCCGGCGATGACGTCAATGACGGAGTGTTGCTTGAGAAACATCGTCGACAGGATGATGGCGATGCCGATGAGCCAAGCAATCGGCTTTATGAGCTGTGGGTGAGAGAATCTCGGATAGCGTGCGATGACCAGCATGATGGAAAAGGTGCTGGCGACATGAATCGAAGGACAGACGTTGGCGGAATCATCGACTCCCTGAATAAAGGAAACCAGCCATGCGAAAGGGTTGTCCACGGTAAAGTCCACGCGCAGGTTTAAACCGTTGGGAAGGATGAGATAGGTGAGCAGGGAGATGCTCATGCCTAAAAACATAAAGAAGCACAGATCTTGAAAGAGTTGTTTATCTTTCCACAAAAAGTAAAGCAGGGAGCCAAACATAAACGGAAACCACAATAGATATGGCAGAATGAAAAATTCATTAAATGGAATCCAGTCGTCGATCGGGGAGTGAATGATAAAGACGGGAGTGATGAAATGCTCTAGCAAAATGAAACAGATCAGGTAAGGGATATAGTAGAGCAGCCAAAGGCTGTAAGGATGCTGTTTTACCCATTTCCAAAGTGTTTGAATAAGAATCACCTTCCTTTTGAATGTTTGTATTATTTTAACAACGAACAGGAAAAAAAGAAAGAGCGGGAGGAGAAATGAAAAGAATTTCCTTATGGATCATGGAAATAGGTATGGTATACTAAATCTGTAAATGCTTGTTTTTATACTTTGATAAATTAAAAGGAAGGAAAGAAAATTTGTCGGTGAATGAATGAGTGCATCATCGCTGGATAGCGACAATTCTATCAAAGGAGAAAGGCTGATGAAGATGTATTGCAATTTTAAAAGGTGTTTGCTTGCCATTTTATTTTTCAGTGTTCTCGGCTGTTTGTATTGCTGGATCATCAACGATTTTAACAGCGGAATGTATGACTTTTTCAGTAAAGCCGTTGTCGTTTGTTTTGTATTGCGGTTAGGCTGTTTCGTTTTTGATCGGGTATCGCAAAGAAAAATAAATAAAAACTGAAAAGCGGAGTTTTATGTTGTCAGGCATATTGGCGTCTATGCTCGCTCTTTATTTGAGTTGTTTGGGAAAGTTTCCTGCACCGTCAAAGAAAAAGTGATAAAATGGGGATAGTAAACAGATGGGCAGGTGTGCAGATGAAACGATATATCATGGCGATCGACCAAGGGACGACGAGTACGCGGGCGATCCTGTTTGATGAGATGAGTAATATTTTAGCCATTGCGCAAAAGGAGCTGGAGACGTATTATCCCAAGCCGGGATGGGTAGAACAGAATGCGAACGACATCTGGGCGAGCGTTGTCGGCGTGATGAACGAGGTGTTGGCGCGTTCTGGCATCCGCAGTGAACAGATTGCGGCGATCGGCATTACCAATCAGCGGGAAACGAGCGTTATCTGGGATCGGGCGAGCGGACAGCCGATCGATTTTGCCATCGTCTGGCAGTCGCGGCAAAGCGATTCGTATTGTCAAGAGCTAAAAGCGCAGGGAAAAGAGGAATGGATTCGCGCCAAGACGGGTTTACAGCTGGACCCATATTTCTCTGCAAGCAAAATTCGTTTTTTGTTAGATAAGCATCAGGCGCAGGAACGCGCGCAGCGAGGAGAGCTGTGCTTTGGTACGATCGACAGCTGGCTGGTATGGAAGATGACGCAGGGGAAGAAGCACATCACGGATGTATCTAACGCTTCCAGAACGATGCTGATGAATTTAGAGACGCTGGACTATGACGAGGAGCTTTTGCGGCTGTGGCAGATTCCGCGCTGTATGCTGCCGAAGATCGTGGACACCGGCGGAGAGCTGGCGCTGTGTGAGGGTATCTTTCCGCAACCGGTGCCAATCGCTTCTTTGGTCGGCGACCAGCAGGCAGCGCTGTTTGGGCAGACGTGCTTTCACGGCGGCGACGTGAAAAATACGTACGGCACCGGATGTTTCCTGCTGATGAATACCAAGGATCGCATCATCCGCTCCAAGCATGGATTGGTGACCAGCGTCGGCTGGCGTATGCAGGGGCAGTGTGATTATGTGCTGGAGGGCAGCGTATTTGTTGCCGGAGCCGCAATTCAGTGGCTGCGTGACGCTCTGCATTTGATCGATGACAGCGCGCAAAGCGAGAAGTGCGCACAGGCGATCGCCAGCAGCGAGGGAGTGATCGTCGTCCCGGCCTTCACCGGCTTAGGCGCCCCTTATTGGAAACCGCAGGTGAAAGGAGCGATGTTTGGCTTAACGCGCGGAACGACAAAGGAACATATCGTTCGTGCGACGCTGGAATCGTTGGCATATCAAAGCTGGGATGTCATTGAAGCGATGCAGGAGGATTACGGGCAGCGGATTCATCGCTTGCAGGTAGACGGCGGCGCCAGCCGCAACAGCTTTTTGATGCAGTTTCAAAGCGATTTGCTGAATGCCAGCGTCGTGCGCTCTTTCATCAGTGAGACGACGGCGCTGGGCGCCGCGTATCTGGCAGGCTTAGCTGTCGGTTACTGGAAAGATCAAAAGCAGATTGAAGCGCAGTTTCGGGCTGCACAGAGTTTTGAACCTAACATTGAGGATACCGCAAGAGAGGAATTGCTGAAAGGATGGAAGAAGGCGGTGCAGGCGGCCATTGCCTTTGCATGAGATGAAAGTACGATGTATACGTAAGCTCAGTCCGCAGGTGATGGAGAGGCTGAGCGCCCAATATGAGCTGTGTGAGGATGAAAACGCACAGGTGATCGTCGGCAATCCCGATCCGCAAAGCATTTCTTCTTATCCGCAGCTGGAATTGATTCAACTGGAAAGCGCCGGATATGATCGCTACGATGTAGAGGAACTCAATACGCATAAGATTCGCCTTTGCAACGCTTCCGGCTGCTTCGGCGATGTCATCAGCGAGTATGTGATCGGGACGCTGATTTTGATGTTTCAAAAACTAAATCGTTATGTGCTTCAACAAAAGGAACATGTGTGGAAACCGGCCGATCGGGTGCGGATGATCAGCGGCTCTGTCATCGTTGTCGTCGGCATGGGAAATATCGGCGCTTCACTTGCACATCGTCTGCATGCGATGGGAGCGACAGTCATCGGTGTACGCCGGGATGTGAAACAAAAGGAGCGGGGAGTGGAGCGAATGCTCTCGCTTGCGCAGATCGAGGAGGCGCTTCCCTGTGCGGATGCCGTCGTTCTTTGTGTCCCGGCGAATGAAGATACGAAAGGCTTTTTTACCCATCGCCTGTTTTCGCTGATGAAAAAGGACGCCGTCTTTGTCAATGTCGGCAGAGGGTCGCTGGTGTCGCTGTCAGATGTACAGCAAGCGCTGGATGAAAAGAGTATCGCTGCGGCAATATTGGATGTTATGGAGGAAGAGCCTCTTCCTAAGGAACATCCGCTGTGGGAATATGAAAACGTGCTGCTGACACCGCATGTTGCGGGGACGTTCGCCAACAATTCCAGCTTTTTACAGTTTGAAGAGATCGTTTTAGAAAATTTGCGGCGTTTTCATGAGGGAAAGCCTTTGATAAACGAGCGGCGCCATTGACAAGAGGATAAAGATCAGATAGTGTAGTGATGAGCAGAATGGAGGATACGGACAGCTATGAAAATTGCAGTTGCATGTGATCACGGTGCTTATGAGTATAAAGAGATGATTAAAGAGATGCTGTTGTCTCAGGGGCATGAGGTAGTGGATTTCGGAACGGATTCTACCGCATCCATGGATTATCCGGATACGGCGCTTCCCTGCGCGCAGGCGGTCAGCCAAGGCGTGTGTGAACGGGGAATCGTGATGTGCGGAACCGGCATCGGCGTTTCTATCACGGCAAATAAGGTAAAGGGCATTCGCTGTGCGCTGTGCAGCGATCCGCTGAGCGCACGGCTTACCAGAGAGCATAATGATTCCAATATGCTTGCGTTTGGACAGCGCATTGTGGGCAGTGAGATGGCGAAGGAGATCGTCAATGTATGGCTGAATACGCCTTTCAGTAACGGCGAACGTCATTGCCAGCGCATCCGCAAGGTGATGGAGATCGAACAATAACAATGAAAAGGACGCTTTTACATGCCGAGGGCGGCGATGAGGAAATCGATCGGCGCTTGTCAGAGGGAATGGAAGCGTCTTTTTTTGTATGAGGAAAGCACTGCTATAAAAAATGTGATGCTGAGGGAAGCAATGCCGGTTTCATCGTTCATCTATTGTATTGGCAAAGTGACGCTCTCAAAAGAAAAGCATTTGCCTTCATCAGTACGAAATGTCGGGAAGGAGGAAGGCTTACGAAACTATTGCGAAAAAGTATTGACAGTAACCGCTTACTTGAGTAGAATATGGTTGAAAATAGAGTGTTACTGGTAAAGCAGGCATGAACTATTAAAGAATTGATCTCGACAGAGATTCTTTAGTGTTTGTGCCTTTTCTTTATGCCGCCGGACAAACAGTGAAGAATTGCGAGAAGAAAGGAAAAGAGAATGAAAGACAAGATTTTTGGCGTTCTGCAACGCATCGGGCGAAGCTTCATGCTTCCTATCGCCGTTCTTCCGGTAGCCGGATTACTGTTAGGTATCGGAAGCTCCTTTACCAATGAAACGATGATCGCTTCTTATGGATTGCAATCCATTTTAGGAAACGGTACGCTGCTGCACAGCTTGCTGACTGTGATGAGCAAAGCGGGCAGTGCGATCTTCGACAATCTGCCGTTGATTTTTGCGGGCGGCGTTGCTATCGGTATGGCAAAGAAAGAGAAAGAGGTAGCGGCGCTCTCGGCGGTGATCGCTTTCTTTGTCATGCATGTGTCGATCAATGCGATGCTGACAATTGACGGGCAGATTTTAGCGGACGGCAGCATTGCACCGGCTGTTTTAAGCGGTACGATCGCGTCGATGTGCGGAATTCAGACGTTACAGATGGGCGTTTTCGGCGGTATTATCGTCGGTCTGGGCGTAGCTGCATTGCATAATAAGTTTTATAAGATCGAGCTGCCAAACGCACTTTCCTTTTTTGGCGGCAGTCGCTTTGTGCCGATCATCTCTACTGCAGTTTTTGTGCTCGTAGGAATTTTGATGTTCTTTATTTGGCCGGCAGTACAAAACGGAATCTATGCGTTAGGCTCTCTGGTAACGGGCACCGGTTATCTGGGAACGCTGATCTTCGGTATTATCAAGCGGGCGCTGATTCCTTTTGGCTTGCATCATGTATTCTATCTACCGTTTTGGCAGACGGCTGTCGGCGGTACGATGGAGGTAGGCGGACAGCTGATTCAGGGCGGTCAGAACATCTTCTTTGCACAGCTGGCGGATCCAAGCGTCGTACATTTCAGCGCAGATGCGACTCGTTATTTTTCCGGAGAATTCATCTTTATGATCTTCGGCCTGCCGGGGGCGGCGCTCGCTATGTATCGCTGTGCGAAGCCGGAGAAGAAAAGGGTGGCCGGCGGTCTGCTGTTGTCCGCAGCACTTACCTGTATGTTTACCGGAATTACGGAGCCGATTGAATTTTCTTTCCTGTTTGTGGCGCCGATGCTGTTTGTCGTTCAGGTGATATTGGCCGGCGCTGCGTACATGATTGCGCACATTCTGAATATCGCGGTAGGTCTGACTTTCTCCGGCGGTATTTTGGATCTGTTGCTGTTTGGAGTTTTACAGGGTAATGACAAGACCAGCTGGCTGCTGATCATTCCTGTCGGCATCATTTATTTCTTCTTGTACTATTTCATCTTCCAATTCCTCATCAAACGTTTTCAATTAAAAACGCCGGGACGAGAGGATGACGATGAAGAGACGAAGCTTTATACGAAAGCCGACGTCAATGCCCGTAAAGAGATGAATGCAGGAGAGGGGGCACAGCCCGGCGCTTTGTCGATGATGATCGCACAGGGGTTAGGCGGTGTAAAGAATATTAAAGACGTTGATTGCTGCGCAACACGGCTGCGCGTAGGCGTAGTCGACGGCGGAATGGTCGATGAAAGCATCTTAAAACAATCCGGAGCAGCCGGCGTATTGAGAAAAGGCAACAATGTTCAGGTGATCTACGGACCGCGCGTATCTGTCATTAAATCTGATTTGGAGGAGTATCTGCACAATCCGGCAGCAGTGCAGCCGATGCGGCCGCAGTCTGTGGAAGTAAACGAGCAAAAGGATGAAAAGGCGGAAGTGATACGGGAGGTGTTCGCCGCGCCGATCAAGGGAGAAGCGAAGCTCATCAGCGAGACGCCGGATGCGACCTTTGCAGAGAAGATGATGGGAGACGGCATCGTCATTTTCCCGCAGGATGGAAATTTGTATGCTCCTTGCGACGCACAGATTCAGTTTGTCTTCGATACGAAGCACGCAATCGGTCTGGTTTCCGAGCAAGGCGTGGAGATACTGATTCACGTCGGTATTGATACGGTCAATTTAAAGGGACAGGGATTCCATGTGTTAGTAGAGAACGGGCAAAGTGTGAAAAAGGGTGCAAAACTGATGGAAATTGATTTACAATATATACGGGAGCATGCACCGTCAGATGCAATCCCGCTGGTATTTACCAATTTAGGAGAGCATCATTTAGAATTGCTGAAGCTGGGAACAGTCAGCGTGGGCGACGAATTGATTCGAGTGAGATAAGATGAGGGAGAAAAGGAGGAGAACATGGCAAAGATCATACGCATATTGAATCATAATGCGGTTATTGTACATGAGCCGCTGGAGAACCGTGTTCTCCTGCTTCTTGATAAAGGCGTCGGCTTTGGACGCAAGATCAACGAGCAGATGAATCCTCCGTACTCCGGCAGGGTTTATGAACTGCAAAAGGAGACAAGCAAGGGAGCGACCAAAGAGGTGCTCAGTCATCTGGAGCCTGTGTATTTGGAGATCAGCAGTGAGATTCTCACATTGGCAGAGGAACGCTTTCAAGGCATCGACCGTAATATTCTGCTTCCTTTAGCAGATCATATCGCTTTTGCGATCACGCGTATCAAAAGCGGGATGAATATCACCAATCCCTTTGCCAACGATATTCGTCTGTTGTATCCAAAGGAATATGAAACGGCAATGCAGGGAAGAAAAATCATTCATGAACGCTGCGGCTATGAAATTAACGAAGATGAAGTCGGTTATATCACGCTGCATATCCACAGTGCGATGGGCGAACAGGTAGACGAAGGCATGATGGTGGCAGTGATCATCAATGAGAGTATTCAGCAGGTAGAAGCAGAGTGTCATGTGTCCATCGATGTTCATTCACTCTCTTACAGCCGATTGCTGACGCACATGAAATATTTGCTTGCCCGTCTGCGCAAGGGTGAGGAGCTGACGCTGGATATGGAGGAATATACGCGGAAGAGTTTTCCATATTCGTATAAGGTTGCTCAACATATCATCGAGCGCGTGGAACGCACGCTGCATCAAAGTGTGCCTAAGGTGGAGACAGGCTATCTGGCGATGCATATTGAACGTGTCTGTATGGGCGAACAAAACGTAAAGTGAACCGTATCTGAAAGGATGCGGTTTTTTAATGGCAGAAGTGAAAGCGAGGAGGGCGTGCGGAACGGAAGATATTGCTTTGCCTTTTGTGAGAGCTAACTCAGCGGTTTTATCAGCAGATCAGCAGAAAATAGCTTATCAAAGTATGCTGAATACAGCAGTGATTCTATTTCGTGGCAACGCGATGCAGCTTTGCTTTCCAAAGCATAGCCGCACAGGCAACGATGAAGCCGACCGCCCATATAGCGGTTAATACATCTTTGATCCATACGCCGTTTGTGAGCAGCGGATCATAAAGATAAGGAGTGGAGGTACAAAACAGAAGCGGCTGATAATAGATGCTTGGAAATGACAGCAGGAGCGTACCTGCAATTTGCCCATTGTATACCATCGCTTCTAAAAAGGTTGGAGTAAACAGTATGGCGAACATGACGATGATCGTCAGAAACCGGCTTTGTGTAAAGCAAGAGAATAGGCTGACATACATCACGGTAATGACAGTACCGACTGCCGTCATCTGGAAAGTGAGCAGTATCAGCTCTTTAAAGGAGAAGAAAGGGGTGTTGATCTGCAAAAAATCCGATAATTGGGAGATGGCAGGGAGATCCAATCCTTTGAGCGGCAGGATTGCTAAGGAAGCTGCCAGTGCAATAAGGAGAAGAACCAGCTGTATGCCGAGGGCAAGCATGAGATTGGCGATGATTTTTGCCGCCGTGATGCGCATTGCGCCGATTTCGGTTGAAACGATGATCTGATCCATTCCTGAGGAACGCTCCCGCGCAAACGTGTTCGCACAAAGGATGGAGAGGATGAGCAGCGTTAGAAAGTTATTTTTTTGAAGATGACTGTAAAACAGTGAGGGAGAGACGGTGCTGCCGTAAGACTGTGCTGCCGACAAACGCGTTTTTGCAAATTGTTGGATATTTGTCTCATCCGTATGTGATCCATCGTAGTGTAAAGTATCTTGAATGGAAGTGAGATAGCGCTGGGGCTGAACAAGCAAATACAGCGGGAAACGGGACTGATTTGGATTTTCCATCATCATCTGATTGCTGAGCGTCGTTGTTTCATTGTAATATTCCGGAAACAGCTCTTGCATATAAATGGCATTGAGCGTGAACAGCTTTGCCTCATCTTCATGAAATACTCGCAGCGGGTAATAGAAGTCGGAATAGTCGTCCGTTGTGCTATCTAAAGAATAGACGATGGGAGAAAGATAGTATTTTTCCTCGATGAGGAGATTCAGCCGTTCAATGTCGGCTCTGCTTAATGTGCCGCTTTCATTTCGCTGCATCAATTCTTTCCAATCATTTCCATAGATCTCCGCCATTTTCTTGTCATCGATCGGAGTGCTGATAAATTTGTCATATAGACGGTTATAGTCGTCCATATAGCGCTGCCACAGTTCTTCATTGACCTCTCCTTCATATTGGCTGAGTATCCGGTCGGCGTAGGCATAAAACTCGTTGACCGTATTGATCGGTTCGCCGGTAAAGGTCTCCAATGTGATCGTCTCCAAAGCATATTGGGTGATCGGCTGCATACCTTCGCTGCAAACAGTAAAGGTATAAAAGCCGAAAAATGCCATCAATAAAACGATGTTGGCTTTGCTCTTAAATATTTTTTTCAATTCGCTGAATATGAGCTTGATCATGTTAGCACCTCCTTATGCGGTGTATTTTTACGATGGAAAGATCATAAAGAGAAAGCTTTTGAATGAGCGTGTGAACCATACAGGAAGAATGCCTGTGCGCGGCAATGATGAAAAACTATATAATCAATATATCTTTTTTTTGATTGTTGTGAATCAGATAACCCTTTCGCACCAAGATCAGCACGTAGAGGATCAGCAGCACCGCAAAAGCCGGATAAATCGGGAAACCGGCGAGCCATTTGGCGTGGATTGCGGTAAATGGGACGTTGAAGAGGAGAACGAAGTAGCTGCCGTATAGCACAAGATAGGATAACAACACCGTCGTGCTGCGCCGCAAAATCCGTTCAAAAAGCAAGGTGGCACATTGGATGAACAACAAAGGAAAGACCGTGTGCAGAAACAGCTCCTGAAACTGTCTTTGATGAAACGCCTCCATCAGGATCAATAACAGAAAGGCAATCAGCTGAAAGAGCGAAGAAAGCGCACATTTGTAGAGAAACAGCCGTCCGCGGTTTACATAGCAGACGCCGATGAGTTCATCCATGCCGTAAAAGGACTGACGGTAGGACGTGTAAAGACTGTAACCGCCTAAGAAGCAAAAATAGAGCGCGGCATTCACCATTCGCAAATGCGGCTGAAGCAGGACGAGCGTCAGCAATATGACAAACGAGAGAATGCTGAAAAGCGTATAAGAGCGCAGCTCTGCCGCAAACAGCCGCAGACAAAGCTGATAACGGGATTCTCGCCGGGCGATTGTCTCCTTTAGCTGCTGCGACAGCGCCTGTGCGGCTGTTCGCATTTGATTTGGGCTTGGATCACCGTGAAGCTTCATCGTCAGACTCCTCCTTCCATAACGCCCGTAAGCGGATCAAGGCACGCGCATGGCGCGCTTTTAATGTTGAGGGCGGAATATCGAGCAAATTACCGATTTCACGAAAACTCATCTGCTTTAAGTAGTAGAAATAAATGACATCCTGTTCTTTTGGCGGCAGTACCACAATTAAGCGATGCAGATGCTCATACTCTAAAGAGCGTATGACATCGTCCTGACGATCTTCGGATGTCAAGATCTCTTCCTCCAGCGGCAGATGACGGTGACGCTGTTCACGGCGCAGATGGTCAATACAGCATGAGGAAGCGATCGTATAGAGATAGCCCAACAGCTTTCCCTGTTCACGATAGGTGGGAATTTGTCGGATAAATCGCTGAAATACATCCCACGTCACGCTGTCAGCGTCTTGTTCGCTGTTCAGCTTCATACAGACATAGCGGTAAATGGGAGGATAATACTGCTGTATCAGTTCGTTCACAGCGCTGTCGCTGCCCTTGCGAAGCGCTTTGATCAGCTGATGCTCACTCATGTCATTCCCCCTTTCGCTTCAGTTCTATTGTAACATCATTGATTGCGGCCGTTTTGCCGCATTTATGAAAGAGCGCACGCCTGTGATGCGCTTGGAGGAAAGCCGGGTTTTATTTGGTTTTGACCCGATGCAGCGTCGCTTTCCACAGCATTGCGCCTGCGGCGATGAGAGCGAAGATCCCCCATACAAGCCATAGCAGGTCTTTTATCCACATGCCGTTTGACAACATAGGATCATACAAATATTGGTTGGAGGTGGTAAAGACGTTTAATTGAAAATATGTTCCGGGACTGAGGAGATGCACGATCGCCGGCAGGGATGTCTGGAGCATCAGCGGGGCACAGAGAATGGCAAACATGGCGATAATCGTAAAGAAACGGCTGTTGGAAAAACAGGAGAGCAGGCTGATGAGAACGACGGCGGAAAACATCCCTAAAAATTGCAGGGATAAGAGATCGAAGATCATTTCTCCGAATGTGAGATAAGGGATATCTATCGTGTATAAACCGCTGACGGCATTGGAGACAGGCAGATTCAATCCCGTTAAAGGAACAACGGATATTGTCAGCAAAAAGGCGCATAAAGTGAGGATGCTCATCAACGCAAACACGACCAGCAGGTTAGCGCACAGCTTAGCGGCGGTGATGCGAACAGCGCCCGTCTTCGTCGGTGTAATCAGCTGATCACAGCGGGTAGTTTTTTCTATTGCAAAGCTGTTGGCAAAGATGACGGAGAGAATGAGCAGGCTGAAAAAGTTGTTGTTGGTAAGATTTCGGAGCAGCAGCAAAGAAGGAATGGGGCTGCCGTAAGAGAGCGGTGCGGAAAAGCGTTCGGCCGCAAAATGATAAAGGTTGGTTTTTGCGTCCTCTTGAAGGGGATAACCGATGGTATAGTCGGGACGAACGTAATAATCGCCAACAGCGCATAGCAGATACATCGTATACTCGAGCAGTTCATCGGGATGAGAAAGCCGGTAAAGCGAATTTGTGTATACAAGCATATCTGTCGAGGTGAAGGGATCGGCATAAAGAGTTGCCCGACCGTCATGAAGGTAGATGGCGTTTAACGTATGCAGCCGGCTTTCGTCTTGATAAAGCGTTCGGATATGATATTGCGGTTGAGTGACAGCGTCGGTATCATCCTCTTGTATGATCTCTGATACGTAATCATTGGAAGGGTCGTCCGGAAACGAGTTGTCAAGGACTTTTTAATCAAATTCACGAAAAAGCCACAAAAAAAGTGCCAGAAGCAGATTTTAGCTCCTGACACTTTGGCGGATGGGTTATTTTCTCCTGCTTAACAGTTCGTCGCAAAGGTGCGCATATTCCGGCAGTTGGTCGATATAGGGTTTCCAACGCCGCTTAATCTCGGCCAGTTCCAGCGGATCGGCATCCTCGAAGTCATGGTCGTTTCCAGTCATTCCGAAAACATCCAGTGCTATATCATTCAAGCACTCATAACAAAGACCGGCAGCGGACTCTATCCAGTTGCCGGTGTCGATATAGACCGGGTCGATAGATATTGCCAGCCACACATAGCCGACCTTGTCCGACCAAACTAAATCATAACCAGTCATTTGTTGGATGTGTTTCTCGAACACTTTGCGGACGCGCTCAATCTCATTTTTCTCTTTTTCTGTGTACAGCATTTTCATGTCCTCCTTGGCTAAAAGTTTTGGTGTGTACCATCATCAGTTTAACACAAGGCGGCTGGCTTTATCAGCCGGTCACATTTGCTGTATCTCGTTTTTGAGCATACGCTTGATTTTGTCGCTCATGGTTTCAGTGCTGGTGTCGCTGAAATGGACGCGCACCTTGTAGGTGGTCTTGCCGATTTTCTTTACCAGCGCGGGGGCGTCCTCCGGCGCTCTGGCCGGAGTGGTGTCTGCGGTCTGCATGGTACGGGTTTCTTCGTTCATGGCGCTCCTTTCTCCGGGCGGGGCTGCGCCGTCCGGCACAAAATTACTCATGTTTACGGTTTACAATGTCTTTCGCCGCCTGCCTGGTGGCCCCGGCGTTTTCCTCCCGGAAGTTCTTCCCGGCAAAGAGGATCGGGGCGCACCGTTCCAGGATACGGTCATAGATACGGGCGTGGGCCAGGTCAGGCGGGTTCTTGAGTTCGACCAGCTTCAGGTTGGTGGTGATTATCATGGGCCTGCGGCTGCGGTAGCGGCTGTCAATGACGAAAAACATCTGCTCCATCGCATACTCGGTGCTGCGCTCCACACCCAGATCGTCAATGATGAGCAGGTCGTACTCGTCAAAGCTGGCGATAAAGTCGGCCCTGTCCTCGGAGAACATCCCCGTCAGGCGGTTCAGGATGGTGGGAAAGTTCGTCATCAGCACCGGCACATCCCGGTCAAGCAGGGCGTTGGCGATACAACCGGCGAAAAAGGACTTGCCGGTTCCCACATCCCCAAACAGCAGCAGGCCGGTGTTGTTCCTGTAAGCCTCCTTCCAGTTCTCCACATAGGCGCGGGCCTTGTCCATCAGGGGATTTTGGCCGTTGTCGTTGGCGAATGTGTAGTCGTACAGATAGCGGTCTTGCAGGCCCTGGGCCTTCCGGCGCTTGATACGCTCCATGCGGCGCTGCCGTTCCTCGGCGGCCTTGCGCTGTTCCTCGGCCTCCCGCTGGCACTGGCAGATACAGCGAGGCATGAAGTAGCCCGGTTTCCCAAAGCATGGCACAACGGTCTGCCTCTGGCCGCCGCACTTTTTACAGTGAATGAGGCCGTCTGCCGGGTCTATGTACTCGTCCCCGGCCAGCTCCACACCGGCGGCTGCCTTGTCGATCAGCGCCCGGATTTCTGCGGTAATCTCCATCATACGGTTTCATCCTCCTTTACGCTGTAATCCCGGTTGCGGGTGGGCGGGGCTGCTTTCTTCGCGTCCTCACCGGCCCAGCGCCGGATGGTGGCGGCGTGGCTCTGATACCGCTTGCCGGTAGAGGCCATGTACTCGGACAGCTTTTCGATGTATTGGCCCCATACGGTGGGAAAGCTGGCCTGCAAGTCCGCCAGTTCCTCGTCCGTCAGGAAAACATTCTGGTAACGGCCATAGGCGCGGGCGGTGCGCCCCGATTCGGAACGTCCCTTCTCTATCTCTCTCTTTATCTCTTTCTCTAACTCTATCTCTATCTCTGGTGGACGAATGTCGGACAAATGTCCGCCGTTTGTCCGGGGCGCGGAAAGAGCCTTGTTTTGGAGCCTTGCCGCCCGCTTTCGCTCGGCCTCGGTGGAGGACTGGCCGATCAGCAGTTCGATATTGCTCATGTAGAAGGTGCCGCTGTCCAGCACTTCCACAAGGCCCAGCTTCAGGAAGATTTGCAAGGCCCTCTCCACAGTGCCGATCTGCTGGCGGGTGATGGTGGCGATCATCTGCGCCGTATAGGGGATATTATCGTCAAGTTGAAGCCGCCCGCCATGTTTCAGGGATTTCAGATACAGCTTGAGCAGGATGTTGGAGTACAGAACACCGTCCTGCATACTTTCCAGCAGCACGATGGAGTCATCGTCAAAATAGTTCTCTTTGAGTTTCAGGTAGTAATATTTTCGGTTGTCTGACATAGGATTTCCTCCTTGGGGTTTGTTTCAGGGGTCTGTACGCCTTTAGAGGGCCGTTTTGAGGGCCAGAGGATAAATCTATCAGGCCCCCAGCGACACCCTCGAAAAAAGCCTTGATTTACAAGGGGTTTTCAGCCCCTAAAGCGTGACATTTCGCCCTTTGTTTCCGCTTGCGCTGGGCCGCCTTGATACGCTTCATGCGTCCAGCACATTCCGGGCAGTATTTGGCCCGGTTGGAGCCGGGGGTGAACAGCGCCCCGCAGACGGCGCAACGCTTGGCGTCCAGGCGGTGGAACAGGGCCGTTTCCAGTTCTCTGTCCAGCGGCAGCACTGCCGCCCGGAACCACCGGCACAGCAGGGAGTAGGAAATGGACTGGACGCAGACACATTCCTCCCCATCGTCCAGCGCGATACAGTTACCGCCGTCATAGTTGCAGCACTCATGTACCAGCCGCCGCGCTCTGCGGTACTGGCGGTAGTCCATGACGGGGATGGGGTCAGGCTTGCTTTTCTTCATGCTGGCACTTCCTGCACCCGCCGCAGTTACCGCATCCCTGGCAGGCATGGGCCTCCGGCTCCGGGCCGGTGGGCGCGTCTGCCGGTTCCGGCTGCAAGAGGGCAAGGGGCAGGCGGATATTCAGGTGGACAGTGACGGGTAAAATAATCTGCTTCATAAGGCAATCTCCTTCCATGAGTGAATGTTGACAATTCTGTGCAAAGGTGTGTCGTGAAACGCGACGCACCGCAAGGGGTCGGCAAAACACCGTACCCTTTACCGCTCCGGCTCCCGGTCGCGGGGCTTATCCCGTCCCTGGCGGGCCAGTTGGTCGGCGGCCTTGCGGAGCCGTTCAACGGCTTTCAGTTCCTCCCGCATAGCCTTCATGTCGATGGTGTCCACCTGCTTCTGGGCGGTCAGCAGGTCGATCTCGCGCTGCCATGCTTTGGGGGTGATTTCCTCGCCGCTGTCCTTCAGTTCCTTCAGATACCGGGCCGCCGCATCATAGAGGATCAGTTCCCGGCTGTGGCGCTGCTCGAACAGTTCCCGCTTCTCCGGCTTTATCTTGGCAAGCTGCTTATGGACAGCCTTGTACTCGTTGTACTGCGCCCACATCTCCCCGCGCTCAGTGAGGACAGCGATCCGGCGCTCGGCCTTGACGATTCCTCGCCGCAGGTCATAGTAGCGGGTGTTCATGCCGGCAATTTTTTCATGGAGCTGCTGCATGGACTGGATGCCGTTTGCCTGCAAAAAGCTGAACAGGGCGGCGCTCTCCTGCAAAGCCCGTATTTTGCCGGTGCGGGTGTCGGGCCGCTTGAGCTGCTGCTGGGCCTCCCACAAGTCCATCATGCTGGGCTGCTGGCCCTCCGGCTTTTCGGCCTCGGCCTTCGACCAGTTGTAGAGGCGGGTAATGCGGGCCTTGATTTCTTTCAGCAGCTTGTTGTCGGCAGCGATTTGCCGGTTGACTTCTCCCTTGTCGGTGCGGATGCCACGCTTCTCCATCTGGCTGGCCGCTGGCCCCAGGTGGACAGAGGGGATTTTATCAATACCCCGGCGCTTGTAGCTGCGGTGGTCTACCAGGGCGGGCTGACCGGCGGCCTCCAATGCCCGGTTGGTATAGGCCGCCCATGCCGCCCGCCAAATCTCCACATTCCCTTTGTCGTTCCAATCGGTGGTGTCCTCCCGGTGGTTCTTCCAGCCGCCTTTCCCGTCCGGGATACGCTGGCCGTTTTCGTCCAGGTCGTATGCCTTTCGGCACTTCGCGCCCCATGCGCCATTTTCTTTTAAGGGCCGGACGGTCAGCATGATATGGACATGGGGGTTGCCGGTTCCCTTGTCATGGATGGCAAAATCGGCGCACATCCCCTTGTCCACAAAGTTGTCCTTCACATAGGCCCGGACAAGGGCAAGCTGCTGTTCCCTGGACAGTTCGCGGGGGAGGGCTGCCTCGATCTCGCGGGCAAGCTGGCTGTCCCTGGCTTTCTCAATCTGCTCCACACTGTTCCAGAGGGTGGAGCGGTCTGCAAACTCCGGCGGGGCATGGGCGGGCAGCATGATTTCCGCATGGACAACGCCGCCTTTCCGGGTGTAATCATGGGTCAGGCCGTCCCATTCATTCGTCAGCTTTGTCCCGCTGCGGTAGGCGGCTGCGGCAACAGCGGAACGGCCCTCGCTGCGCTTGATGATACTGACGGGGATATGGCAAAAATCTATGGGATCGCCTCCTTTCGGTGAGGGGTATTCAGGCTCCGTGGAGCCGAACAGACGCAAAGCGGGTGTTTGGCTGCGCGGGGCGCACAAGGGGTTTGGGGAGTGTAGCTCCCCATCGCGCTCGGAGAGCGCAACAGCCCCCGGCAGGGCGCACGACACCGGCAACGGTGTATAAGTGCGCCCTTGTAAACAAGGGACTTACGGCTTGTCCCCGGATTTCGGCAATTTCGCTGCCAGTTCCGCCGCCCCCGGAAGATGGGACAGGGCAATCAGGAACGCTTTGACCTCTACGCCGGGAAGGTCGGGGGCCAGAGGAAAAATGCCCTCCAAAATGGCCCCGCGCTCAATCAGGCGGCGGGTGCGGGCCTTGCGTTCCTCATTGCGCTGCTTGTTCTCCAAAATCTTCTGGCGGTTCTCAAGCTGCCGGATCTCCTTCAGGACTTCTTCGCGCTCGTCTTTTTTCGGTTTCGCTTGGGCGGTGCTGTCTTTGTGCATATCGCTTTCTCCTTTGGCGGCTCCATCCAGCCGCGCCTGATATAATATTTCTGCAACTTGATGATGGCGTTGCGTACCGTGACAATGGCCGCCGATGTGGTAAAGCCCTCGGCCCCGGCAATCTCCTTGAAGGGCTTGCCCTCCCAAAACCGGGCATGAAGGCAGCTCGCCTGCCTGGGTGTCAGGGTGGCAAGGGCCTCCCGGAGCCGTTCCATCATCAGGGCGCGGGCGGCCTCCTGTTCCCGTTCCGTTTCCTTCTCCATCAGAATATCCTCCGGGGAAACGGCCTGTTCCGGGAAATGGTTTTCCATGCCGGGGGATGCGTCCAGAGAGTAACAGTGATAGTGCTGCTTGGCGTCATTGGCGTCCTCTGCGCGGCTTTCCTCCACAATGGCGTCTGCCACCTCGTCCGGTACTTCCACAAAGGTGTCCTTCTTGCAAATCGGGTAGTAGTATTTTTTCAGGTTGATGGTTTTCATAGGCCGCCTGTCCATTTCCGGCGTATGAAGTACCGGCGCAGCCGCCGGAGCGCCGCATGGATGGACTTCCCCGCCTGGGATGGGGTGATCCCTTCCATCGCGGCAATGTCCTTCACTTTCATCCCCAGCATATACCGGGCATGGACGCGACGGGCCTGCGTTGGGGTCAGAGAGGAAATGGCCTCATAGAGCCGCCAGAGCAGTTCGGCGTGTTCGGCCTGCGCCTCCTTTTCCATCAGGCAATCCTCCGGCGATGGCTGCGCCCAGCCGATAGCGGCGTTCTCAATCCCGTCATCGCAGTCAAGGGAGTAAAACGCCTTGTAGCGGTACATCTTGCGCTCCCTGGCGGCCTCGGCCCGCTTGTCCAGCAGGAACGCTTCGACAATTTCATCCGACACCTCCACAAAGGTGTCCTCGGTGCAGAACGGGTAATATTGCTTGAGATTGATCGTCTGCATAGGCCCTCCCTCACTCTGACGGGAAAAGGCCGTCAGAGCAGCGGCGCATATTCCGCAGGCCCCGCCGGATGGCAACGCTGACCTTGCTGCTGTCTACGCCCTCCCTCCGGGAGATTTCCGGCTGGCTGATACCGGCGATGTAGTAGGCCCGGACGCGGCGGGCCTGTGTGGGGGTGGCATGGGCCAGGGCCTCCGGCAAGGCGGCCAGCAGACGCAGATAGGCGGCCCGTTCTTCGCGCTCCAAAAGAATTTCCTCCGGTGATCTGCCGTGTTCCAGCGCATAGTTCTCCGTCCAGCTATATGCGTCCAGAGAGTAGTAGGCGCGGTGGTAGACCTTCCGGCGTTCATAGTTGTTCATCTCGCGCTGGGCCTGCCGCATGACCTCCCAAACCTCATCGCTGACCTCCACAAACTCGTCATGCCGGTAGTGGGGATAAATCCACCGCAGATTGATTGTTTTCATAGGCTTACCTCCTGAAAATGGGAGAGGCGGGCAGCTTGTCCGCTGTCTGCCTTCCGCTGGGATAAGGGAAACAATCCCTTTCACTTGGTAGCCCGAAAAGGGGTCATTCGTATGGGTGGCTTCTCAAAAAATTTTGAAAAATTTTTCTGACCGCTTCAATGGAGCCTTGCACCGAACTCTTGGAGCAGCCGCATAGGGCAGCAATCTCCGAAAAACTCAGTCCGTCCAGGGCATAGAGCAGGAACCGGCGGCGCTGGGCCTCGGTGCAGGTGTCCAGGACGGCCATCAGCTCGTCCAGCGTTTCCATGCGGCAAAGGTATTCCTCCGGCGTTTCGCCGTAGATACCCACGCCCTCGGTGGCAACTATGTATTCGTCAAACTCCCGGCCATCCCAATGCCGCCGCTGCTCATGGGATAGGTTCTCGGCTTTGTGGTCGGCCCGGTCAAGAAATTCATAGACTTCCAGCGTGACCTCCACGGCCACAGCTTGTCCGTTGTAATTGATGGTGACTTCCATCGGCCTTTCCTCCGTTCAGATTTTTGCGGGAAAATCTGAACGGGGCGGCGGGGAACGACACCGGGGGCAAGGTTCGGGCCATGTTGGCCCGATGTTCCGGCCCCGTAGGTATGAAAAAACGCCCGGACAGCATGAAGCCATTCGAGCGCAAAAAATACGGTATTCAGTTACATTGTGACAATTTTCGCACTGGCCGCCAGACGGAGCCTGTTCGGTGGCCGGGCTTTTTTTGACGATAGTTCAAATATCGTCTGAATTTGTCGGCGGTCAGTGTGCTTCATGGCGGCTCCCTCCTAAAGCCGCCGTGTCAGCGTATAGGCGTCACTCCTTTGTCGAGGGCATAAGGAACGGCGGCCTTGATGTACTCAAAACCGCCGCAGTACCCTGAAAATCCATTATGGGCGCACAAAACTACCTGCCCTGCAACGGTTTTTTTCTTTCCCCGTTTAGCGGGGCAGGATAGCTTGTCTTATTCGGTTTATTCTTGCTCTTGTGCGGCTGCCTCTTTCAGCCGTGAAAAGCTCTCATCGCTGATGATGTGTTCAATCCGGCAAGCGTCGGCCTCCGCAGTTTTGGGGTCAACGCCTGCGGCGATAAGCTGCTCGGTAAAAAAGCAATGGCGCTCATAGATTTTTTCGGCAACCTCACGCCCTACATCGGTCAGATGGAGAGAGTAATCCTCATCCATTGTCAGAAAGCCACCATCCCGCAGGGTCGCCACCGCATGGCACACGCTGGGCTTTGTGACCTCCAAGTGTCTCGCCACATCCACAGAACGCACCATGCCTTGCTTTTGCTGGAGAACAAGGATAGCCTCCAGGTAATCTTCGCCGGCTGCGTGAAGTTTCATGGTACGTTTATCCATAGATGTCAGCATGGTTGGTCTCCTTCCTTCAGGAACAGGATTCCCTTCATTCAGATCAGCGCAGCGTTGGAAAGTTGTTTTTTTAGAACTGTTTTCCCAAGCATACTGCCCACCAGAGCCAGTACAACAGTTGCAGCAATCATAACCGGCAGCATCCATATCTGCGCAACATTCTGCATGACTGTCGCATATTCGGCCGACATTTCCTCTGTGGCGCGTGCAACCGTGTATTCGGGGAACGCCCAGATATAGAGAGGATTACCGAACATACCAAAGGAAAATATGACATGACTAAGGAGTGTCGTCTTAAGATTGTGGTAACCGCCAACTTTCCGTACGCCCTCTGCAAGAACGGTGGTGATAATTAAGGTAACAATGACCAGATTGGAGAGTTCCCCGGCAATAAAATAGATTACACCTACGATCAGGTTCATTAAAAACACAACACCGGGTTTCGCTTCCTTTGCCACAATATACAGATATGGGATTCCCGTAAAAAAACCAATTAGAGCTGGCATAAAAATCCACAGAATGGGCGTAAGTGCCCCGGACATCATGACCACCATGGTTATCATAAAGTAAACCAAGGAAATCCCGGCTGTAATCCCGAAATCTTTACCAGTCCATTTACTATTCATATATAATTCTCCCTTTCGTCCATCCTCTGTTTATCCAATGGCCCAACCCTCAGCTTGTTCGCGGATGGAGATAAATCGTTTATACAACCCATTTTGTGAGACAAGCTGCTGATGAGTTCCCCTTTGGACAACCTTTCCCTCATCAATCACCAAGATCTGATCTGCGCTTTCAATAGTCGCAAGGCGATGGGCAATCACAATAATGGTTTTACCGTGAGTAAGATTGCCGATGGCTTGTTGAATAAGATGTTCATTTTCTGGATCAATGCTGGCAGTTGCTTCATCAAGGATGACAATGGGGGCGTTTTTTAGCATAGCCCGAGCAATCGAAATGCGTTGCTTTTCTCCACCAGATAGGGTAGAGCCACCCTCACCAACGACTGTGTTATAGCCATCTGGGAGCGCCATAATAAAATCATGGCATCGGGCGGCTTTGGCGGCGGCAATTATTTCTTCCTCGGAGGCATCGGGTTTTCCGAACAAAATATTGTTGCGAATTGAATCGTGGAACAAATACACATTTTGGAATACCATACTGATATTTTTCAGTAGAGAATCGCAGGTAAATTCCCGAACATTGTGGCCTCCCACTTGTATTTCTCCATTCTGTGCATCATAAAACCGAGCCAATAAACTGCAGATTGTGGTTTTCCCGCTGCCGGATGGTCCTACGATCGCTGTTGTGGTGTTCTGCGGGATACGGAAGGAGATATGGCTTAAAACTTCCCGACTATCATAGCCAAAGGACACATCCTTAAACTCAATATCGTACTGGTTAATAGAAACATCTTTTCCGTCTTTATCAATGAATTCAGCATCTTCAATACTCTGAAGTTTCTCCGCTACTGTATCCAGCATTTCCAGAATGTGAAGGGAATTATTTGCCGACTCAATCGTGTTAAACATGATATAACTGTAAACGATCAACATAATCGCCATATACAGTTCCATTTCCCCTTGGAGTGCAAGAAGGGCTGTGATGCAGGTGATTGCCATGGTGCCCATGTATAGGCCGAGCCGGTGCAATGCGTCACAAGGAGCAAAGTTCCGTTCCATCTTAATGTTAATTTCTTTCGACTTATGATAGGCCCGGTAGAGGCCGTCAGAGGCTACACCTTCCTGCTTGAAAGATTTGACAACAGCCATCCCGCGGACATACTGAACAATCTCATCTGCCATCTCATTGATACTTTCCTGCCGAATCGGGGAATTTTTACGGCTTTGGCGCTCGATAAGTTGCAACCCGGCTGTAGAAATTGCCACAGCCAATAGCGCGGCGCCCCCCAAAAAAGGAGAAAAGCATAGCAGCCATATTATCGTGATTGCAAGAAATATGTAGCTGTCAATAATGTTATTGACAACATTCATCGTCTGCATTTCAAAAAAAGCCAGATCTGTGGTGATAGCAGTGGTAAATTCCCCCATGTTTTTCCGCTGGAGAAATCCCAGCGAAACCCGCTTAAGAATATCACCTATCTTCAGTCGTTCTGCACAGGTTACCTCATGAGCAATGCTATCCTGCCGGGTTGCCCGGATATAGGCGAACAGCCATCGGAGCAAAACTGAACCAAGGATGATTGTGGTGAGTTGGAGAACATATACCGGTTCCAACACTGCTGCCCCGTTGCTGTCATCAAGAATCAGCTTAATTGTCCAGACTCCGCAGATAATAGGAACAATGCCAAGAATATTGGAGATCATTGAGAGGGCAATGCCAAGATAGAGCCGCCCCTTGTAATGACTCATCAGACGGAACAGCCGTTTGAGAATTCTAATCATGCGAAAACCTCCCCTCTTAACCCAACTGACCATTTCTTTGCGCCAATGTGAGCCTGCCACATATCTCTATAAAGAGCGCTGCTTTCCAATAGTTCCTCATGAGTACCGCTTTGCGCGATTCGTCCTTTTTCTATCAGAAGGATCCTATCTGCATTCTTGATTGTGGAGAGGCGGTGGGCGATGACCAGAAGCGTTTTACCACGGGTCAACTCTGCGATAGCTTCCTGAATTTTGGCCTCATTCTCTGGATCAGTAAAAGATGTGGCCTCGTCCAAAATCACGATGGGAGCATTCTTCAAAATAGCCCTGGCGATTGCAATACGCTGTCTCTCACCACCAGACAGCCGGTCTCCAGCCTCGCCTGCGCTGGACTGATACCCCTGTTCCAGCTTGTTGATAAATTCGTCGCATTGTGCCTTTCGGGCCGCCTCCAAAACCTGCTCATCTGTGGCTTGCGGATTGCCCAGCCGGATATTTTCCAAAATGGAGCAGTTAAACAGAAAATTATCCTGCGTAACAAAACTCACCTGATCGGCCAACTCTGTCAGAGGAATGTCTTTGATATTTACTCCACCAATCCGGATAGCTCCCTCTGTCGGATCCCAGAAACGTGCCACCAGGCGGGCCAGTGTCGATTTACCTCCACCAGACGGGCCGACAAGAGCATAAAATGCCCCCTCCGGGATAGCAAGATTTACGTCATGGATTACATTTTCTTTTCCGGTATAGGAGAAGGTCACATGCTCCATTAGGATGTCATGAGCCGAGATCGGTTTTTCCTCCATTGCCAGTGGCAATTCTCCAATATCAAAGGTCTTATTTACAATATTGACAGAATACTGAATTGATTTTAGCTGATTAAAAAACAGAATCATGCGGCCCAAACTGCTGACCATGCCCATAGAGAGCAGCATTGCCATAGTGATTTTTGGCAGGGTTGTGCTGCCATAGAGATAAAGCAGCGTGCCAATCGGCAATACACCCAGTAGAGTTGTCGGCAGAATACTGGCACCAAGGGTAGTAAATTTCCATGTTGATTTGTACCAATTCAAGGTGGTTTGCTTGAAGTTCTCTACCGCTTTCCGATATTTCTCATAGGACGAGGTCGACTGGTTGAAAGCTTTCACAACTTCAATGCCTTCCATGTACTCAACCACTACATTGTTCATGTGCTCATTGGCTTCCATATAGACTTGGTAGGTTTTATTGTAGCCGCCCAACATCATTCCATATGGAATAAGCGCCAAAGGGATGGTAATCAGCGATGCCAGCGCCAAACGGAAATCAATCATACAGAGATAAGTGAATACCGCTATCGGCAATATCAGCGCCCCGGCGCCCTCTGGAATCACATGAGCCAGGGGGATTTCAATATTCTCAATCTGATCTACCACAATATTCTTTACGCGACCAGCGTTGATTCCTTGGGCCACTCCAAGCGGAGCCTTCATCAGTTTCTCGGCGACCCGCTTTCGCATCAACTCCAAAATGGTATATGCAGAAATGTGGGAAAGCGTAGTGGAGATGGCATGAAACAGAACCTTGCCGAGAAAACCGATCGTGCCAACAATGGTCCAGTAAAGGATCGTCTCCGCCGTGGCGGTTTGGTCAAAAAACAGGCAAATAATACGGTAAGCGGCAACATAAGGGATGATGCCCCCTGCAACCGACAGTAATGCACAAATTACAGATATAATCAGTTTTCCCTTGCATGGCGTAGCATAAGACAGGATACTGCCTGCAAGACCTTGCTTCTTCATAAAACAACCTCCTTCTGAAAGAGAATAGAATAGATCTGCGGTGTATATTTAGGTTCTACAGGAAAGAAACTTTCCACCCTGCCGTTGAGCAGATAGCAAATATGGGTGCAGGTATGCATTAAAAATTCGTAATCATGGGTGGTCACCAGAAGGGTCTTGCCCTGTTCTGCCAGTTCATGTAGAAGGGAAGAAACATTGACCATACTGGAATAGTCCAGGCCGCTGGTAGGCTCGTCGAAACAAATCACATCTGTGTCTTTCATACAAGCTACTGCAATGCAAAGGCGCTGCTTCTGGCCGCCTGACATTGATGCAGGATGTTGCTGTCGATAATCCAATAATCCCATCCGCTCCAACAGCATACGGCCTTTTTTTTGCAGTTCCTCATTGCCGTCATTACCCAGAAACAGTTCTTTTTCCACACTTTCTGTAAAAAGCTGGTAGTCGCTGCTCTGCATGACAAGAAAAGTATTGCGCACCCTGGTTTTACTATTCACCGCTTGGCCACCAAATCGAACCTCCCCATTGGTTTCTTTTTTTAAACCACACACAATTTCCAACAGCGTACTTTTCCCTACGCCGTTGGTTCCGACGATACCAACGATGTCTCCTTTCCCGGCAGAGAGGTTCACATTTGCCAGCGTCTCACTTTCTCTGGTATAGCGGTAGGATAGATTTTCCAGACAAATTTGTTCCTCCGCTCCGGTTTTTTTCTGCGTCACAGGTGGGCGTATACTTAGAAGATCCGTACTCCTTAACCCCATTCGGTTAGCCTCCTCGTTGGAAAGGGAACGGAAGGCAGAGGCATCCAATTCTCTTGTGATCTGTCCATATTCAATCAAAACGGCACGATCTGCAATGTCTTTCAGATAATGGATGCGGTGTTCAGATATAATAATGGTATACCCCTGTTGTTTGAGTGTATGGAGAATCTCCATCAAATGCTCGGTGGCTGCAGCATCCAGATTAGCAGAGGGTTCGTCCAGCACCAGAATTTTGGGGGCAAGTGCGTAGACTGAGGCGATAGCAATAGACTGCTTTTCACCGCTGGACAGTTCAAAAATGCTGCGCTCCAATAAGCGCTGAATTTGCAGGTCGTTAGCCGCCTGTTCAATACGCCGACAGATTTCTTCTCTTGGAATGCCCACATTCTCACAGGAAAAGGCAATTTCTGCTGTTGTATCCGTGGCAAAAAACTGAGACCGTGGATCCTGAAAAACGGAGCCTACCACACCAGCCAAATCCTGGATTGACAGTTCATCTGTATTCTGCCCATCTACAATGACCCTTCCTTCCAGCTCCCCTTCAAAAAACTCCGGAACTAAGCGGTTAATCAACCGGGTGATGGTCGTTTTTCCACAGCCCGAGGAACCCAACAGAACTACAAATTCCCCTTTTTGGATAGTAAGGCTCACATCCCGCAAAGCCGGTTCCTTTGCATTGGCATACTGGAAGGAAACGTGTTCAATTTGAATCATATCTTTACCTCCCAAGCAAAGCACTGCCAGTAATTCCAGCAATTACAGCGGAAATAACGGCGCCTGCATATAAAAAGTCGGTCGCTCGTAAACGTACCTCCCGATAAGAGGTGCGCTTTGATTCCAAATCCAACCCTCGTGTCACGGCTGAAGCGGCCAGTTCATCCGATATCGTCATACTCCTAATAATCAACGGAACAATGGCATATTCACAGGTTTTAACTGGGTGAAGCAGCACATTTCGCACTGTCAGTCCAATGCCGCGTAGCATCATAGTATTTTTGATAGAACGGAATTCATCCTGTACTGTCGGGATGTAACGGAAAGCTACCGCCAGTGCGATAGTACCACCTTTAGGCACGTGCATATTCTGCATCGCAGTCACAAAATCACTGACTCGTAGCTTGCTGCCCATCCACGCTCCCATGACAAAAAACACTACAACTCGTTCCAGCATGAATAGAATCATACCCACGCCCGCAGCGAATTTGCTTTGCGGTACGAAAGAAAGAATTAGGTTTATTAGCAGGAACACAGCAAACAGCATTGCAGTCTTTTTTGCGCCCAACCAAAGACCACGAGCCAGATACAGAACTACAACCAGCAGATACATCCAAATCAGAGCCAACAGATTTGGCGCACTAAAAGTAGCTGACGCAAAGACAACCACCAGCAAGAGCTTCATTCGTGGGTCCAGCTCTAAAAAACGAATGTGTCTGATATCCCTGCTCATACGATCCCCGCTTTTTGAAAGTGTTTTTTCAGCAACAGTTTTCCAAGAAATGCTCCAACCACACATCCCACCACAGTGGCGGCAAGACCCACAAAGAACATTGGCCCGATAAGCATATCAAACACTGTGGAGTAGAGATCCGCATAGGCGGATACTGCAGCCAAATACATATCTTTCATAAAAATAAGTGGAATCGTCATGCCCAGATAGAGAAATACCACCTGAACGGTAAAGCACAGCAACATGGTAGAAAACTTGTGCCGATCCAATATGCGCCAGAAAAGTTCAGCAATCACCGCGCCAACGGCAATTACCAGCGCAACACCCCAAAAACTCATAAGCTGCATTGCCGCCCAAATTAACCCAAACAACAAGACGATTCCTTTCTTATTCACTTTCGTAAACAGAAGCATGAAAATGGTTCCCCAAACCACTGCACAGGCCGCAAAGACAAACAAGCTGCCAGCGACGGTCATACCAATGGGTGCGCCAACTCCCGCATAGACCAGAAACATAAGCACATATAAGATGGCGGCGGTTATGTAATCGCGAACATTCATTTTGTCTGATTTTTTAAATTTTGCAGTGTTACTTTTCATTGTTTTCTCCTTCCTCGTTAGCGGTCGCTAACCAATGTGGATTTTTTTAGCTTTTAGCCTATTAAGCTAAAAGCCAAAAATAGCTTGCCAGTTAAATAGTTTTGCCACATATTCACAGTGGCGTAATGCTTTTTCCAAAGGCAAATCATGAACAATTGGCTCAAACAGCGTAGACCAAAAGGCTGTCAGCAGCATGTGGATTTCCTCTTCATCAATCTGGTTGTCTCTACCATCTTGCTGGGTAACTGCCTCTAAAAATTTGACCGTTTGCTTTGCATGATGAGATACGAAATCATGTAAGAAATTTGCGTGTGTCGAACCTTCCGAACGACACAGGAGCAACTTGAATCCATCGTATCGCTCATAGGAAAAATGCACAATCGTTTTAAGTGTTGTGCTTGACATATCCCATACGGATTGCATTTTGCCATGTGCCAGCTGCTCGTAATCGTACCGTTCGATATTAAGCGCCATCTCCTCAATATCCTGAAGTGTTGGACCAACTACTGCTTCAAACAAAGCTTCTTTGCCAGGGTATCGCTTATACATGGCTCCTGTTGTTACGCCGGCTTTTTTGCATATTTCCCGCAAGGAGGCATCTGCAAACCCCTTTTCCATAAATTCTTCTTCTGCACTTTTAAGTATCTTGGGATCAATTCTCCGATCCGGCAACGACATTCTATCACCCCTTTAGATAACATTGATATCGGTAACGCTGTTATCAGAATAGCATAAGTGTGTTATCTTGTCAATAGCCACACACAAATCTGGTTATTCAGAATTCCTGATACGACTGGCAATACACCTGGATAAGGTAAAGTACGGAGATCCTACTAAAAATACTGAGTGTAGCCTGCTGAAGCTACACTCAGTACATTGTTAGGATTATTTTTCAATTTTATATCCCACCCGAAAAACGGTCTTGATGTAGGTGGGATGCTTTGGGTCAGATTCCAGTTTGCTCCGCAGGCGCCAGATTGTGTTGTCCACGGTATTGGTACCTAACTCATAGTCCTCACCCCAGGCCGCATTGTAAAGCTGCTCCCGGCTGAATACACGCCCAGGGTAGCGAGCCATGCAATAAAGGATAGAGAACTCTCCGTAGTTTAGGCAGATCTCCGCACCGGCCTTTGTGACCCGCCGCTGCTCTGGGAATATCTCAATATCGCCCAGAGTCAGGGCAGAAGGATCAAGGTCAACAGTGGGGAGAACCTGGACATTTTTCCTTGTAAGGCTTATTTTTTAGTAACGCCTCCAAAGCCATTCTATATTGGGAAAAGCCAAATGAGCTAAAAAACCAATAAGGACAGCGGCAGCCACTGCAAGGATTATATACCCAACTATTTTTACGATTTTCTTGAACGCTACTTTTCCGTTTTCAACATCCAAATAAATTGATGTAACCCTTTCGTCTGTCATGTTTTTTTCTCGCACATCCTGAACATCAATGTCTTTAACCAATTCATCTAACAGACGATGGATTTCCCTGAAATGTCCCGTCTGCTAAAGCAGGTAGAGGTGTATAGAGGCAGCGGCATTTCTGCGGCCTTGTTTTATGAAGGAAAAGTAGCCGAAGCAATCTCACTGATTGTGGAGCGGAGTCGGTTGTTGGAACAGAAAAAAGATGCTCGAAAAAAGTTGTCCGTTCAGGATGTCCAGCAATTAGAAAACTTAACCATGTATCTCAATGACCATTGCATACAAGATATTCCATTGGAGCAGATCGTGCATATTTCTTGCATGAGTGCCAGAAAACTTCAGGTTGCTTTCAAAGAATATCATAGTTGCACGATTACAGAATATATTCAGCAACGGCGTATGAGCCAGGCAGAAACACTATTAGCAAAAACCGACCTGACAATCAAACAGGTAGCGCAAAGTGTCGGATATACAAGTGCAAGTCGATTCGCTGAATTATTCCGCAAAAGCACTGGATTGCTGCCATTAGAGTACAGAAAAACTGCACAGCGAAAGTAAAGCGAGCGCCAGGGATTATTCTCTGGCGCTCACCTTGTTATTGAAAGATCAACTCGGATTGCATGATTTCCTCCACCTGCGCTTTCAGTGTGTTCATCAGGCCCACCCAGCGCATCGGATCGCGGGCTTTCAGCTCCTCCGTCGCGCCCGCCGACTCCATCATGCGGGGCAGCATGGCGTCCATCCGTTCCCGCGCCGCCCGGTCAATCTCCAACAGGTGCGGGTATAGCTTTTCACTCAAAATCAAGCTGCTGTAAAGGCCGGGCCGGTGTTCCTTCAGGTAGCGTTGCCGCATACGGCCATACTTGCCGATGGGGGCCTCCGGCTGCTCGGAAAGTTTCAGGTCGGGGATGTAGTAATCCCCGCAGCGGGTGTAAGTCAACTCGTTCATGTTCGTCCTCCTTTGCATTGTAATGGTTAAACGGCGGTGCTGGCCGATACGGTGGCCTTGCGGGGCTCCTGCTTGGGTAACTGACTGACGGGGATAAAAATGCCCTTCTCCATGTCCTCAGCACGGATTGCGGCCTTTGCCGCCTCCCGTTGCGCTTTGCGCTTTGCGTTGTAGCGTTCTTCCCATTCCTTCTGCTTGCCGTTTGCCTTGCGGCGTAAGTAGTTCTGGTGAAGCCTGTCCTTGCGCTCCTCCTTCTTCCGCAGTTCTTCCTGTTCCTCCGGGGTCAGGGGAACCGGCTGCAAGGCGGGCGGGATATACCGGCCCACAAAATTGAAGTAGATTTCAACCTCCTGTGTGGTGTCCTGGCTGCCTTTGCGGGCGCGTTCATGGACAAGGATTTTCTCTACAAACTCGTTGAGCATGGTATTTGTCAGCGTGTCAAAATTCTCATACTTGTCAATCAGGGCAATAAATTTCTCCGCAGATTTCCGGCTCTGCTCATATCCGGTAACGGCTTTTTCCAGTTCCGTGATTTCCGCATTAAGGGCGTCTTGCTCTTTGGCATACTGTGCGTCCAGGGCCTCATACCGGGCGTCCGGCAGCTTGCCCAGGGCGTTGTCCTCATAGATTTTGCAAATCAGCTTTTCCAGTTCCCCGGCCCGCTTTTGGGCGGCGGCCAACCGTTTCCGCTTCTTGGAGATGTCAGCGGTCTGCTGGGCAGCCTGCGTTTCCTGGACAGTGCGGATAAACTCGGCCCGGTCATTCTTGGAATACTCCGCGATGGCCCGGAGCATATCGGTTATCAGGGTCAGAACAGCCTCGGCCCGGATGCGGTGCTGTGTGCCGCAGAGCGTCCCGCATGGGATTTTGCTGTACTGGCTGCAAGTAAACTGCGGGTCACGCTTGCCGTTATTGACGCGATGGACATACATCTTGCCGCCGCAGTCGGCACAGTACATCAGGCCGGTCAGGGGATGGGCCTCGCCCCAGCCGTCCGGGTAACGCCTGACATTCGCCCGGATACGCTGCACATTGTCAAAGGTTTCCTGGTCGATGATGGCCTCATGGGTATTCTCGAAAATCGTCCACTCGCTTTCGTCAACATAGTGGCTTTTCTTGTCCTTGAAGTGCTTTCGGGTCTTGAAATTGATGGTGTGGCCCAGGTATTCCCGCTTTTTCAGAATGTTCACAATGGTGGACGATCCCCAGCCGTAGGGGTCTTTAACCGGCTTCGTCCTGTTTACTCCCTCGTCAAAGCGTGCCAGATGGACAGCGGGGATTTCGACCTTTGCCTCGGACAGCAGCTTGGAGATTTGATAGGGGCCGTAGCCCTCCATCGTCAGGGAAAAGATACGGCGTACCACTTCGGCGGCTTCTTCGTCCACAAGCCAATGTTCCCGCTTTTCGTCCCACAGGTAGCCATAAATGACGGTGCCGGTCAGGTGCTTGCCGCTCATGCCTTTGGACTTGAACACAGAGCGGATTTTCCGGCTGGTGTCACGGGCGTAAAACTCGTTCATGATGTTGCGGAACGGGGTAAAATCGTCATCGCCTTTCAGACTGTCCACACCGTCATTGATGGCGATCAGCCGGACACCGCGCTGCCGCAAAATCTCCATGACCTGGCCGACTTTCAGATAGTCACGCCCCAGGCGGCTCATGTCCTTTATGACGATGGCCTCCACCCGTCCGGCCTCAACTTCCTCCATCATTGCCAGAAAACCGGGGCGGTCAAATAATGAGGTGTGATAGCGATAGCGGCAAAAAGCTAATAAAATCAATGGTTTTGCGGACAGCGGATAGACAGGGAATGTGTTAAAAACTGAATACGCACACAAACGGCGTTACCTTAACCCCTTTGGGGGAGAAAGTAACGCCGTTTTTTTATGCCCGCAGGAAAGGAGGTGCAGCCGGAATGTATTTCACAAAGGGCAAGCAGCGGGCGTTTGAATTGCTCATGCAGCAGAAGCCGGGATTTGACCGCTATCAATCCGGTTGTGCCGGAGATGATGAAGATTGCGGCACTTGCCGTTTCTACCGCCCCGGGTGGAAATATGAGTTTTGCGTTTTCAAAGAGTGTCCCTATTGCCCCGGCAAAAGGACGCGGAAAACGCACGCCAGCATGGACAAATAGACGGGCAAAAGCCCTTGTGCCATGCGGCTTTGCAGACGCGAAAACGGCAAAGGGCATATTGCAATACCAAAACAGCCGAAAACGGCTTTCTAATTGTCCACGCATACCAAGAGAGGAAGTGAGGAAATATGGCAGTTTTCAGAGTGGAGCGAAATACGGGATATACCGTTATGAGCAACCACCACTTGCGAAACAAGGAATTGTCCTTAAAGGCAAAGGGCTTGTTGTCGCAAATGCTTTCGCTGCCCGAAGATTGGGATTATACCCTTGCGGGCTTATCCCATATCAACCGGGAGAAGATCGACGCAATCCGCGAAGCGGTAAAGGAACTCGAAAAAGCCGGATATATCGTGCGCAGCCGGGAGCGCGACGAAAAGGGACGCTTGCGGGGCGCAGATTACGTCATATACGAGCAGCCGCAGCCGCGAGAGCCGGAAGCAGCTACCAGCGGCGGACAGCCGCCTATATTGGATTTACCTACATTGGAAAATCCAACATTGGATAATCCAACGTTGGAAAAACCTACGCAGGAAAAACCTACGTTGGAAAATCCAACGCAATTAAATAAAGATATATTAAGTAAAGAACAATCAATTACTGATTTATCAAGTACCGATTCCATTCCTTTCCATTCCCTAAACCCCTTGCCCTTTGCGCATGGCGAAGCGGCTACGCCGCCGGAAAGGAAAAGAACGGAAGCGAAAAGCAATAGCGCAGTAGAGATTTACAGGGAGATTATCAAGGACAATATCGAATACGACCATCTCATTCAAAACTGCAAAATTGACAAAGACCGTTTGGACGAGATTGTTGACCTTATGCTGGAAACCGTCTGCACAGCCCGAAAGACAATCCGTATTGCCGGGGACGACTACCCCGCCGAATTGGTGAAATCCAAGTTTTTGAAGCTGAACAGCAGCCATATTGAGTTTGTTTTGGATTGCATGAGGGAGAACACAACCAAAGTGCGCAACATCAAGCAGTATCTAAAAGCGGTGCTGTTCAACGCGCCGAGTACCATTGACAGCTACTATACCGCCCTTGTCAATCACGACTTATACGGCGGCGAATGAGCATAGCCGCACTTTACCGGGAAAGGAGTTGATACCTTGCAGGAGGAAGTAACCCAAAAAACGATTGCCCTATACGTCAAAGTGGGAAAAGGCGCGGCGCGGCTTACCGAACAGGCGTTACAGAAAGCAATCCAAAAGTTTTTGGAGCAGAAAAGCAAACCCGCGCATGGGAAACAGACCATGCGGCAGCTTATGAAGCAGAACGCGGGTGTTTCCAACATCGAGATCACCGACAGCAATATTAAAGCCTTTGAGAGTACGGCGAAGAAATACAACATAGATTTTTCGCTAAAAAAGGTTAAGGGCGAGCAGACCCGTTACCTTGTGTTTTTCAAAGGCCGGGACGCGGACGTTATGACCGCAGCGTTTCAAGAGTTTTCCGCAAAGAAGCTGAACCGGGAGAAAAAGCCCTCTATCCGCAAAGCCCTTGCCGCTGCAAAGGACAAGGCGAAGCAGCTTAACGCCGCCCGCGACAAGGTAAAGAAAATGGACAGGGGGCGCGAGATATGAAGCAGATCAACTACAAAAAGCTGATACTTCCGAATATCCCCTATGTGTTCTTTGTCTATCTCTTTGATAAAGTCGGACAGGCGGTGCGGCTTGCCCCCGGCGCGGATATTTCTGCAAAGATACTGAATATCACACAAGGATTTTCCGCAGCCTTTGAAAACGCCTTGCCGAGCGTTTACCCGTTGGATTTGCTTGTCGGCATTGTCGGTGCGGTGATTATCCGCTTGATAGTCTATGTCAAAGGGAAAAACGCGAAGAAATACCGCAAGGGCGCGGAGTACGGCTCTGCCCGATGGAGTGCATAATCTTAAGTGTAAAGGAACTCTACATGGACGCACAGGAGGATATGCACATGAATGATTACAACAAAATCACAGCCCTTTACTCCCGTCTTTCCGTAGGGGACGAGGACAGGGACGGCGGCGAGAGCAACAGCATACAGAACCAGAAAATCTTTTTGGAGAACTACGCCAGAGGGCAGCGGCTGACGAATATCCGGCACTACATCGACGACGATGAAAGCGGCAGATTTTTTGACCGTTCTGCCTACTCCCGCATGATGGAGGACGTTGAAAACGGGAAAATCGGCGTTTGCATTATGAAAGACCTTACCCGCTGGGGGCGCGACTATCTCCAAGTCGGCAACGCTATGGAGATATTCAGACGGAACAACGTGCGTTTTATCGCGGTCAACAACGGCATTGACAGCGAGAAGCCCGACACATTGGAGTTTGCGCCCTTTATCAACATCATGTCGGAGTGGTACGCAAAGGACATCAGCAAGAAAGTGAAAACGGGCATTAAGACCAAAGGCATGAGCGGAAAGCCGATTGCCACCGAAGCCCCCTACGGCTATGTCAAAGACCCGGACAACAAGGATTTTTGGATAATCGACGAGGAAGCCGCCGAGGTTGTGCGCCTTATTTTCCGTTTGTTTATCGGCGGGAAGAACCGCAACCAAATCGCCGTATATCTGAAAAACGAGCAAATCCCTACCCCCACTTTCTACATGAAAGACCGGGGACGGGGAACGTGTAAAAACAAGGCGCTCAATGAGGATAACCGCTACAAGTGGAACAAAGCCACCTTGACCCATATCCTTACGCGGCAGGAGTATTGCGGCGATGTAGTCAACTTCAAGACTACAAAGCATTTCCGGGACAAGCGGAACCACTATGTAGACCGGAGCCAATGGCAGATAACCGAAAATGTGCATGAGCCGATTATTGACCGCGCCGACTTTGAAACCGCACAGCGGATTTTGGAAAACGCGCCCGTCAGACGCCCCAACGGGGACGGGGAAATCCACCCTTTGTCGGGCTTGCTTTTCTGTAAGGATTGCGGCGCAAAAATGCACATCCGCATAGATTACAGAAACGGCGGCAAGCGGCACGTTGCCTATTGCAGCGAGTACCACAAGGGGAAAGCCAAAAACCCCAAGTGCCATTCCCCACACATCATTGACGCTGACTTGCTTATGCAGACCGTCGCGGAAGTGCTGAAGAAAATCGAGGACTACTCTATCAGCAACCGGGCGGAGTTTGAAGCCTTAGTGAAAAAGAGCCTTGCCATGCAGCAGACCGACCAGACCAAGAAACAGCAGAAACGTATCCCGCAAATCACGACACGCCTTGAACAGATTGACAAGGTGCTGAATAAGCTCTATGAGGACAACGCCCTCGGCACTATCCCGCAAGACCGCTATGAGCAAATGTCGCAGAAGTATTCGGAAGAATACTACACACTGAAAACGGAGCTTGCGGGACTCCAAGAGCAGCTATCCGCTTATGAGAACGCGGGAGGGCGGGCGCAGAAGTTTTTGAAGCTGACGGAACGCCATGCCGCCTTTACCGACCTCACCCCGCCATTCTCAACGAGTTTATCAGCAGGATTGAAGTGCATGAGCGCGACCAGAAAAGGGCGAGATACGCAATCCAGCACATCAGCATATATTTCAACTATATCGGCAGGTTTGAGAACGAAGTAACGCAGCTTGCAGAGCCGACCGAGCAGGAAATCCGGCAAATGCGGGAGGAAATCGAAGAAGCCAAAAAGAAAAAGAGCCGCGCCTACCACCGGCAGTATTCAAGGGAGTACCGGGCGCGAAACCTTGAAAAGCAGCGGGAGTATGACCGTATCAAGGCGCGGGAATACCGGGCAAGGAGAAAGGCGCAGACCGCCGCCGCACAGCCCGCACAGTAAAACAGAATAACCGACAACCAAGAGGGATTTTCCGGCTACGGGAAGTCCCTCTTTTGTGCCCGGAGAAAGGAGCTGCCTATGGCAGAACAGACCCCCGACAGTATCATCACGACGCAGAGAAACGGGCAGACTATTGTTGCGGAGTTATTTTTCAATCACAGCAGCACAGAAACATTCCGCGACAAGCTGCTCAAGACGATACTTGCCGACAGTTCGTGTTTATCTGCGTCTGACGGTCAAGAGCCGGAAAAATCGGAAATCTTGCGATAACAGCCGCCCCGACGATACATTCCACGTCCGGGCGGTTTTTATCGTCAAAAACGCCGTTTTCTCCAAGTCAAGAGCCGGAGAAAACACCCGAAAAATGCCCCTATTGCGTAACAGGGGCACAGAAAGGAGTTTGCATGAGAACAGGGCTTACCAAGCAGGAAAAGACCACCGATATTTGGTTTGACGAGAAAGACCCCCTTATCCATATCCGCACCCACAACACCGCCTTGAAAAAGCGTCTGCTTGCATACAGCCGCCGTTATCCGGCGATCTGCCAGCAGACTGACGCAGACCCGGAAACGGGCTGCATGGAGTTTGACATTGAGAAAGGCCGCTTCTCTTTCCGTCTGACCGCCCCATACAGCGAGGAACGGCGGGAAGCGGCGCGGCGGTATGCCAGAGAGAGCAACGTCGCCGACAGGCTGAAATAGAGTTGAAATGTTCATAGTTTTGTGCTATACTTTTTCTAAAAGCAGAGTAATACTGCGGAATTGATTGGAGGACAACACAATGGTTACATTTATGAGATTAAGATAAAACCGCGAGTTATGTTGCGGTTATCCGTATTGCATAACTCGCTTATTGAAGCAGAGATGTAATTACGGAGGAAAAACAAATGAATAATAATTTATCACGCTTTGCAGACAGCAAGGTTTATTTTCAATGCCCAATTTGCACAAAATCAATGGATATACAAGGCAATAGCCTAATTTGTAGACATGGACATTGCTTTGATATTTCAAGATATGGGTATGTAAATTTGTTGTTAAAATCATCGCCCAAAACCAACTACAGCAAGCGGTCTTTTGACAACCGGCACCAAATTTTGGAGTATGGCATGTATGATGTTGTGTTGGAGAAAATCATACAGTTTATTTCTGATACGCCATCTATAAGAAACATTTTAGATGTTGGTTGCGGCGAGGGTTTCTATGCAAGGCAGATACAGCAAAGAACAGAACGAAACATCTTTGCCTTTGACTTGTCAAGGGAGGCAATACAGATTGCATCAAAAAAAGACAAGCGCAAAGCAGTGAAGTGGTTTGTTACTGACTTATCAAAAATCCCTTTGAAAGACGGAAGTATGGATTGTATTTTAGACATATTTTCGCCTGCACACTACAAAGAATTTCAGCGATTGCTATCTCCTAACGGATATGTTGTGAAAGTAATTCCTACGAAAAATCATTTGAGGGAAATCAGGACTAAAGTGCAAGCACACTTGAAAAATCCAGATTATTCAAATGAGTCTGTCGTTGAATATTTTGAGAAATATCTTAAAACCATTTCAAGAGAAACGGTTTCAGCCACCGTACAGTTGTCATCAGAACAAAGAATGTCGTTTATTGAAATGACGCCGCTTCTCTTTTGCGTTGAAAAAGATTGCGTTGATTGGCGTACTCTCACACATTTGACAATCGAAGCTGATGTTTTAATAGGAATGTATTAAAGGGCGTATTGATATTTAATATTCCCATTTATTGAGCAGAACGGAGTAAACCAAACACCCTAATCAAAAGGACAGCCGAGGAAATCGACTGTCCTTTTTCTATGCCGACAGGTAGAAAGGAGTGACCACCCATGACGAAACCGAGAGAAAAAAAACGCGAGGAATTGCAAGCCGAGATTGAGGACGGGAAGAAGAAAATCCGGCAGCTTGAAAATCGGGAAAAGGTGTTGCGGCAAAAGTTATCCCAAGAGGAACGCCGGACGCGCAGCCACCGGCTGGTCGTCCGAGGCGCAGTCTTTGAGAGCATTGTGCCGGAAGCCAAGACCATGACCGATGAGGAAGCCGCCGCCTTTCTCCGGCTTGCCCTGACGAGCGAGGAAGCGCGGGCTTATCTGAAAAAACGCACCGAGGGCGGGAAAAGCGAATAATCCCTTTGGAACAAAGGGCGCACTTATACACCCTTGCGGGCGTGTGCGCTCTGCCGAGGGCGTATCTCCGCACAGGGAACTTTCCCCGCGCTCCGATATGGCGGCTTTGCCGCAACAAGGGGCTGCACCCCTTGCGCCGCTTACGCGGCTATCCCTGCACACCCACAAAAACAGTACACCCGCCGTTGGCGTCTGTACCATTTTTGCGGGTTTGGTTATCCTATCCGGGAGGTGATACCCATAGCCATTTACCATTGTAACATCGGCATTGTGAGCCGAGGAAAAGGCAAGTCAGCCGTTGCCGCAGCCACCTACCGAAGCGGCGAGAAAATCACAAACGAGTGGGACGGAATGACCCATGACTACACCCGCAAGCGCGGCGTTGTCCATACGGAAATCCTATTGCCGCCCCATGCCCCGCCCTCTTTCTCTGACCGCGCTACCCTATGGAACAGTGTGGAGCTTTACGAGAAAACCGGGAACGCCCAGCTTGCCAGAGAGATTGACGCAGCACTCCCCATAGAATTATCCAGAGAGGAACAGATCCGGCTTGTCCGGGAATACTGTTCCTCTCAATTTGTTTCCAGAGGAATGTGCGTTGATTTTGCCATTCACGACACCGACAGCGGCAACCCCCATTGTCATATCATGCTTACTATGCGCCCCCTTGACGAGCGCGGCGCATGGGCGGCGAAGTCCAAAAAGGAATATGACATTGACGAGAACGGCGAGCGCATACGCTTACCAAGCGGCAGATACAAGACACACAAAGTTGACCTCACAGGCTGGAACGACAAGGGCAACGCGCTTTTATGGCGCAAGGCATGGGCGGATATTTCAAATGCCTACCTTGAACGCGCCGGACGCCCGGAGCGTATCGACCACCGCAGTAACGCCGAGCGCGGCATTGACGAGCTGCCTACCGTCCACATGGGCGTAGCGGCTTGTCAAATGGAGAAGAAAGGCATAGCCACCGAGAAAGGCGAGCTGAACCGGAATATCCAAAAGGCAAACCGCCTTATCCGGGAAATCCGGGCGCAGATTGGAAAGCTCAAAGAATGGATTGGCGAACTGTTCAAGGCGCGGGAAAACGCCCCGGAGCAGCCCCCGCAATCCCCCGGCCTTGCAAATCTGCTGATGAAGTATTTAAGCGTTCAGAGAGAAAAGAGCCGGAAGTATTCGCAAAGTTGGCAAAGGCAGCACGCCGCCGATGAACTGAAAACCGTTGCAAAGGCAGTAGGCTATCTTTCCGAGCATGGCATTTCCACCCTTGCGGAGCTGGACGCTACCCTTTCCTCTGTCAGCGACCAAGCCGACGCTATCCGGGCGGGCATGAAAACCGCCGAGAAGCGCATGAAAGAATTACAAAAGCTGATTGAATACGGGAAGAACTACACCGAGTACAAGCCCATTCACGACGAGCTGAAAAAGCTGAAAAATGGCTGGACGAGCAAGCGCGACAAGTACGAGGAAGCCCACCGCGCCGAGCTTACGCTATGGAACGCAGCGAGCCGCTATCTCCATGCAAATCTGCCGAAAGGGACAAAGAGCTTGCCTATCGCTGAATGGGAAAAAGAGTACGCCACCCTCAGCGGGCAGAGAACAGCGGAATATACCAAGCTGAAAGAAACCCGCGCCGAGGTTGCCGAGCTGCACAATATCCGCAAGTGCGTTGATATTGCGCTGAAAGCCGACCAGCCGGAGCAGACCCGCACCAAGCAGCACGACTTAGAACGATGAAAGGAGTTGAGATTTTTGTACTACACCCAAGAACAGATAAACCGGGCGAACCAAGCCGACCTTGTTTCTTTCCTGCAATCACAGGGCGAGCAGCTTACCCGCGCCGGGAATGAATACCGCTGGAAACGGCACGACAGCTTGACCGTCCGGGGAAACAAATGGTACAGGCACAGCCAGAGCAAGGGCGGCGGCCCCGTTGATTTTGTCATGGAGTTTTTCGGCAAGAGCTTCACCGAAGCCGTGGAACTTCTCACAGGAGAAAAGGGAGCCGCACCGCCGCCGGACAGACCTTGCCACGCGTCCCTTTCCGACTTCCGGCTACCGCCCCCAAACAACGACAACAGAATAGCGAGGAACTACCTCACAGCAGCCCGCCGCATTGATGATGATGTGACGGGCTTTTTCTTTGCCCGCGGCGATATTTACGAGGACGCAGCCCACCACAACGCCGTATTTGTGGGGCGGGACGAGGACGGAATACCGCGCTACGCCCACAGCAAGGGAACGGCGGGAAACTTCCGGTTTGATGTGAAAGGCAGCGACAAAGCCTTTAATTTCTGCTACCGAGGCGAGGGTGACAGGCTTTTTGTCTTTGAAGCCCCCGTTGACCTGCTCTCTTTCCTCTGCCTGTTCAAAAAGGCGTGGCAGAAGCAGAGCTATTTGTCATTGGGCGGCGTGGGAGAAAAAGCCCTGTTGCGTTTCCTCTCTGACCGCCCGAACATCAAGACCGTTTACCTCTGCCTTGACAGCGACCAAGCCGGAAACGACGCTTGCAGCCGCCTTGCGGAGCTTGTGCCGGAGGGCTTGACCGTCCACCGCCTTGTGCCGCTTTACAAGGACTGGAACGAGGTATTGCAGCACCGGGCAGAAATCACAGACGGGAAGTATATCCGGGAAGCGGTTTACGGATTGAAAGAACCGCCGCAGGAAGAAACCGTCGAGATTATCCGCATGAGCGAGGTTGACACGCAGACCGTTGAATGGCTATGGGAGCCGTATATCCCTTTCGGGAAAGTAACCATTGTGCAAGGCAACCCCGGCGAGGGCAAGACCACCTTTGCCCTACGCCTTGCCGCTGCCTGCACCACCGGGGGAACGCTGCCGGGAATGAAGCCCCTGCCGCCATTCCAAGTGATTTACCAGACCGCCGAGGACGGGCTGGGCGATACCGTCAAGCCCCGCTTGATAGAAGCCGAAGCCGACCTTGACCGCGTGCTTGTGATTGATGAAGCCAAGCGGGAGCTTACCCTCTCCGACGAGCGCATAGAAAAGGCAATCACGCAGAACGGGGCGCGGTTGATTATCCTTGACCCCATACAGGCGTACATGGGCGAAAAGACCGACATGAACAGGGCAAACGAAGTGCGCCCCATGTTCCGCCGCCTTGCCGATGTTGCCGAGCGTACCGGGTGCGCCGTTATCCTTATCGGACACTTGAACAAAGCCGCCGGAGGACAGAGCGCATACCGGGGCTTAGGTTCTATTGACTTCCGCGCCGCAGCAAGGAGCGTCCTGCTGATCGGGCGCGTGAAGCGGGAGCCGAATGTGCGCGTTATCGTCCATGACAAATCTTCCCTTGCGCCGGAGGGCAAGCCCGTTGCCTTTTGCCTTGACCCGGAAACAGGCTTTTCATGGATAGGCGAATATGACATAACCGCCGACGAGCTGCTATCCGGCGCGGGCGGGAACACCGCCACCAAGACCGAGCAAGCCGAGAAGCTGATACTTGACCTGCTTGCAGACGGGAAAGAACTTGCCAGCGAGGACATTGTAAAGGCCGCAGCCGAAGCCGGAATATCCGAGAGGACGGTACAGAACGCCAAGCGCAACATGGGCGGTATTTTAGGCGCAAGGCGTGTCGGCGGTCAATGGTATAACTTCATCAAGAAGAAGCAGCCACCCGAACCCGCAAGCTGAAAGTGCAAAACGCAGACCCTTTGCACTTTGCACTTTCGCACTTTCACAAGAATTTGCGTCAATAACTCAAAAAAGCACTTGACAAAACGCTTCATGGGGAAACGCCGAAGATATAAAGCCCTACATAGACCCGGATTTCCAAAACAACATCATTTTGACGCAGACGGAACGGCTTACCATGAACAGCCGCCCGAAGCAGCCGAAGTACGCGAGAAATAAGAACGTCGTCGTGATCGGCGGCAGCGGCAGCGGAAAAACAAGATTTTTTGTCAAACCTAATCTAATGCAGCTTCATTCCTCTTACGTCTTAACCGACCCGAAAGGTACGGTTTTGATTGAGTGCGGGAAGCTGCTGCAACGGGCGGGCTACCGCATTAAGGTACTGAATACGATTAACTTCAAAAAATCTATGCACTACAACCCCTTTGTGTATATCCGCAGCGAGAAAGATATTTTGAAGCTGGTAAATACGTTGATAGCGAATACCAAAGGTGAGGGAGAAAAAAGCGCGGAGGATTTTTGGGTAAAGGCAGAACGGCTTTTGTATTGCGCGTTGGTGGGCTACATCTGGTACGAAGCCCCCGCCGAGGAAATGAACTTTATTACCCTGTTGGAACTTATCAACGCCAGCGAAGCACGCGAGGACGACGAGGAATATCAAAGCCCCGTTGATCTGCTCTTTGCCGATTTGGAAGAACGCAGCCCCGACCATTTCGCGGTGAAGCAATATAAAAAATACAAATTGGCGGCGGGCAAAACGGCAAAGTCAATCCTTATTTCTTGCGGTGCGCGGCTTGCCCCTTTTGATATAGAGGAACTCCGGGAACTCATGTCCTATGATGAATTGGAACTTGATACATTGGGCGACAGGAAAACCGCGCTTTTCCTCATAATGAGCGATACCGACGACACCTTTAATTTTGTTATTGCTATTTTGCAATCGCAGCTTTTCAATTTGCTTTGTGATAAAGCGGACGACGAATACAACGGCAAATTGCCTGTTCATGTCCGCTTTTTGCTTGACGAGTTTGCGAACATCGGACAGATACCCCGCTTTGATAAACTGATTGCCACAATCCGCAGCCGGGAAATGTCCGCTTCTATCATTCTGCAATCGCAGAGCCAGCTAAAAGCCATTTACAAGGACGCGGCAGAAATCATACTTGATAATGCCGACAGCACCTTGTTTTTGGGAGGACGTGGGAAAAATGCAAAAGAGATTTCGGATAACTTGGGACGGGAAACAATCGACAGTTTCAACACTTCCGAAAATCGCGGTACGCAGGTTTCTCATGGACTAAATTATCAAAAATTAGGAAAGGAGTTGATGACACAGGACGAAATAGCAGTTATGGACGGTGGGAAATGTATTTTGCAGCTACGCGGTGTGCGTCCCTTTTTAAGCGACAAATACGATATAACAAAACACCCGAACTACAAATACCTTTCCGACTTCGACAAGAAAAACGCTTTTGACGTGGAACGGTATATGTCTACCCGTCCGGCAATCGTAAAGCCCGATGAAGCCTTCGACATATACGAAATAGATTTGTCCGACGAGGACGCAGCCGCCGAGGAATAACGGCGGCATTTTCATTTTCCATAACATTTTTGAGCCGCACAGCGGCAGAAAGCGAGGTTTATATGGATTTCTTTAACAGCGCAGTTGGTGTATTGCAGACTTTGGTTATCGCGCTTGGCGCAGGTCTTGGCATTTGGGGTGCCATTAACCTCATGGAGGGTTACGGCAACGACAATCCCGGAGCCAAAAGCCAGGGCATGAAGCAGCTTATGGCAGGGGGCGGCGTCGCGCTGATCGGCGGCACCCTTGTTCCCCTGCTTTCTCAACTTTTCGGATAATGCCTAAAACAAATACCACCCGCCGCGCCCTCTCGGAAACGGGAGGGCGCGGGAAAGGAGGGATTAACTTTTGATATGGCAGATGATTGAAGATTGGTTTCGTGGCATTTTGACAGACGGGATATTATCGAACCTCTCCGGCTTGTTTGACAGCGTAAATACAGAGGTTGGAGAAATCGCAACGCAAGTCGGCACGACCCCCGCCGGGTGGAACGCGGGCATATTCAACATGATACGCAGCCTTTCGGAAAACGTCATTGTACCGATTGCGGGTGTTATCATTACCTTTGTCATGTGCTATGAACTAATCCAGCTTGTAATTGAAAAAAATAATCTGCACGATCTCGACACTTGGATTTTCTTCAAGTGGATTTTCAAAACCTTTGTTGCGGTGCTGCTGGTAACAAATACTTGGAACATCGTCATGGGAGTTTTTGACGTTACGCAGAGCGTCGTCAATCAGAGCGCGGGGGTTATCATATCCGATACAAGCATAGACGTTACCACCGTCATTACCGACATTGAAGCAAAACTCGACGCTATGAGCGTGGGCGGTCTTTTGGGGTTATGGTTTCAATCCCTCTTTGTAGGGCTTACCATGAAAGCCCTGTCAATCTGCATTATGCTTGTGGTGTATGGGCGCATGATTGAAATATACCGCGCGTCCAGAAGCGCCGCTTTTCATCCAAAGGCGGTGTGCGGGCATTTTGGGAACCCGGCTTTAGCAAGCCGGTAAAGAAAAGTATCAAAGACGTGAAAAGCGTCACTTTAGCGTCATCCGATTTACCTCGGAGGGAAACCACAAGGGGGACAATAGCGTATCGGAAAAATCGCAAGTTGGGAAAACCATCTACCCACGACTGAGCGGCAAGACGCAACATTGTGAATGAGGAGCAAGGCTAAACTGCTTTAAGGGCAGTCCGAGGCGGGATACTCGACCCGACGGCGCAGGATGGTTGTATTCGCCGTATGTCATAGCGGAATGTGACAGGTAAACACAGACCGCACGATACTTATGACAGCCAGCCGCAGTAAGCGGAAAAGGACGAAAACCCACTACCGACATCACAATACGCTTTTCCCAAAGTGTCTAACTGGAGATTGCCTAAACCGGAACGCCGGAACTATCCGGCTATGCGTAATGCCGCAAGGCGATAAATTTCAAGGGGTAAAAACCCAAGAAAGATGACGCTGAATATCCGGCATGGCAACGGAGCCTCCGTAGTAGTCCGAGGGCGGGAAAGCCGTCTACATGGCGAAGGGAGGCAGGATGTCAACCAATTCATAAAAAGGAAAGGTGCGTGAGGCATTATGAGAAGTCCTGAAAATGTGTTGGAAAGCCTAAAATCCAAGGCGTGTAACAAGAGTTACAAGTACGAGCGGTTATACCGCAACCTGTACAATCCACAATTCTATCTGCTGGCATATCAGCGGATACAGGCGAAACCAGGCAACATGACAGCCGGAACAGACGGCAAAACCATTGACGGAATGGGAATGGCAAGGATAAACGCCCTCATTGAAAAGATGCGGGATTTTAGTTATCAGCCTAACCCGGCAAGGAGAACGTATATCCCGAAATCCAATGGGAAAATGCGTCCTCTGGGGATACCGTCATTCGACGATAAACTGATACAGGAGGTGGTGCGGCTCATCTTAGAGAGTATTTATGAGCCAACCTTTAGCGACTATTCCCACGGTTTCCGTATAAACAGAAGCTGTCATACGGCACTCAAATATGTGCAGAAATATTTTACGGGGACAAAGTGGTTCGTTGAGGGAGATATAAAGGGCTGTTTTGACAACGTAGACCATCATGTGTTGATTGCTATTTTGCGAAAGCGGATTGCAGATGAACATTTCATCGGTCTGCTCTGGAAGTTCTTGAAAGCTGGATATATGGAGGATTGGAATTATCACAATACTTATTCCGGCACTCCGCAAGGCTCCATCATCAGCCCTATCCTTGCAAACATCTACATGAACGAACTGGATAGCTATATGGCAGAGTATGCAGAGAAATTCAACTGCGGAAACCGCCGTAAAATCAATCCTGCGTTCAAGAAGAAGCTGGATGTCTGCCGGGGGAAAGAACAAAGGCTTAAAAGAAATCTCTCTAAAATGAGCGAGGAAGAAAAAGAGGGCTTAATTGCAGAAATCCGGGAACTGCGGCGTAGTCTGAAATCTATGCCGTATAGCGACCAGATGGACGATAGCTATAAACGGATTTGCTATATCCGATATGCCGATGATTTCTTAATTGGAGTTATCGGCAGCAAAGAGGACGCAGAACAGATTAAACAAGATGTAGGCTGCTTTATCCGGGACAAACTCCATCTGGAAATGTCCGAGGAAAAGACATTGATTACTCATGGACACGACGCTGCGAAGTTCTTGGGATATGAGGTCACAATCGCCAAAGGCGAACACAACAAAAAGACCAAAACCGGGGCTACCAGACGGGTAAACAATGGAAAAGTCTTACTTTATGTTCCCCATGATAAGTGGGTAAAACGACTGTTCTCCTACAATGCCCTCAAGATTAAATACGACAAACAAAATGGAAACAAAGAGGTTTGGGAACCTGTCCGGCGCACTCGCCTGTTGCACTTGGACGATTTGGAAATCCTAAACCAATACAACGCAGAAATCCGTGGATTGTATAACTACTACCGACTTGCAAACAACGTGTCTGTACTCAATAACTTCTACTATGTAATGAGATACAGTATGCTCAAAACCTTTGCTGGAAAATATCGGACACGAATCAGCAGAATTATCCGCAAGTACCGTCAAGGGAAAGATTTTGTTGTGGAGTATCCGAAGAAAAACGGCAAGGTGGGAAAAGTGCTGTTCTACAATGACGGTTTCCGCCGGAATACCAAAGTAGAAAGCGGAAATCCCGATATAGTAGCACGAGCCGTTGAGAATTATGGACGCAACAGCCTGATTAAAAGACTGCAAGCGAACCAATGCGAGTGGTGCGGCGCAGAAAATGTGCCGCTTGAAATACACCATGTACGAAAACTCAAAGATTTAAGTGGCAGAAAACAATGGGAAATCGCCATGATTGGGCGTAAGCGCAAGACAATGGCACTCTGCGTCTACTGTCACGATAAGTTACACGCTGGGAAATTAGACTGACATCTGGAGAGCCGGATACGCTGAGAGGTGTAAGTCCGGTTCGGAGGGGAGTTCTCGGAAACCTACCATAGCAATATGGCAAGGCGCCGGGTTCTTACCCTACTTGTAACGAGCGTTGCCCCTATCCCTATGGCAACAATGGTAAATCACGAATGGGGCAGCATGGGACAGAATTACTTAAAATCTTTGCTTGCGCTTGGTTTTCAAGCGTTTTTGATTTTGGTGTGCGTCGGCATTTATGCGGTCTTGATACAGACAATCGCAGCCACCGACGATATATCCGGCGCGATCTGGTCTTGCATGGGCTATACCGTCCTCTTGTGCTTTACCCTGTTCAAGACGGGAAGCCTTGCAAAGAGCGTCTTTTCGGCACATTAAGGGGGTGAGTTATGATTTGAAAATCGGTTTAATCGACGTTGACAGTCATAATTTCCCTAACCTCTGCTTGATGAAGCTATCCGCGTATCATAAAGCAAAGGGGCATACGGTAGAATGGTGGAACGCAAAGGGGCGGTACGACCTTGTATATAAAAGCCGCGTCTTTACGGACACCTATTCCAAAGACACGATAACCGTTACCAACGCGGAACAGGTTATTTTCGGCGGTACGGGCTACGACACGAAAAACCACTTGCCGCCGGAAGTGGAACACAGTTACCCGGATTATTCTATCTACCCGCAGTTTTTCGGGATTGCCTACGGCTTTTTAAGCCGGGGTTGTCCGAGAAATTGCGGGTTTTGCATTGTCAGCAGTAAAGAGGGGCACAAAAGCGTTAAGGTTGCGGATTTATCCGAGTTTTGGAAATGGCAGCCGGAAATAAAAATCATGGACGCTAATCTGCTTGCCTGTCCCGACCATGAAAATCTCATTGAGCAGCTTATACAGAGCCGCGCATGGGTGGATTTTTCGCAAGGGCTGGATATTCGCCTTGTGAACAGGGATAATGTCAGCCTGTTAAATCGGGTACGGATAAAAGCGGTACATTTTGCATGGGATAATCCCGACGAGGACTTGACCGGGTATTTCCAACGTTTTTTGGATTTGACAGCCATTGAAAGCAGCCGCCAGCGGCGCGTATATGTGCTTACCAACTATGGCAGCACCCATGAACAGGATTTATACCGCGTGAACACCTTGCGGGCTATGGGCTTTGACCCGTATGTGATGATTTATGAGCGTCCAACCGCCCCACCTGTTACCCGCCATTTGCAACGGTGGGTAAATAACAAACGGCTTTTCTATGCTGTCCCCCGTTTCGAAGATTACATTCCGAGCAGAAAGGAGGTTTGAAATGGCGTATGTAACCGTCCCAAAGGACTTAACAAAAATCAAAAGCAAGGTAATGTTCAACCTTACCAAACGACAGCTAATTTGTTTCAGCGCGGCGGTGGCAATCGGACTGCCGCCATTCTTTTTGACAAAGGACAGCGCGGGAACGACAACGGCGGCTTTGTGCATGGTGCTTGCCATGCTGCCCATGTTCCTACTCGCTATGTACGAGAAGAACGGGCAACCGCTGGAAGTGATTATACGGCAATTTGTGGAAGTGAAGTTTCTTCGCCCCAAAGAGCGACCTTATCAGACCAACAATTTTTATACCGCCCTTGCGCGGCAAGAGCAATTAGATAAGGAGGTACGGGCGATTGTCAAAGGAAAAGAAAAATACCCAAAACGAAAAGCGTAAACTTTCCAGACAGGAAAGAAAACAGATAGATACCCTTATCCGACAGGCAAAGGGCGACGGGAAGCCCCATACGGCGCAGGACAGCATACCGTTTGAACGAATGTATAAGGACGGGATTTGCCGCCTTGCAAACGGGCGGTATTCCAAGTGCATTGAGTTTGAAGATATTAACTATCAGCTTGCGCAGCCGGACGACAAGACCGCCATTTTTGAAGCCCTTTGCGATATGTATAACTCGTTTGACGCTTCTATCAACGTACAGCTTTCCCTAATCAGCCGCCATGCGAACAAGGAGGATTTCAAGAGCAGTATCACGATTGCCCCACAGAATGACGACTTTGACAGTATCAGAGCCGAATACACCGAAATGCTGCAAACACAGCTTGAACGCGGCAACAACGGGCTTATCAAGACAAAGTTTCTCACCTTTACCATTGAAGCAAAAGATATTAAATCGGCGCGGGCGCGGCTTGCCCGTATCGAAACGGACACCCTCAACCATTTTAAGGTGATCGGCGCGGCGGCGCGGGTATTGGACGGGAAGCAGCGGCTTGAAGTGCTGCATGGGCTTTTCCACCCGGACGGGGAACGCTTCAACTTTGCGTGGGAATGGCTACCCGTAAGCGGCCTTTCCGTCAAAGACTTTATTGCCCCGTCCTCTTTCCGTTTTGGCGACGGGCGAATGTTTCAAATGGGCGGGAAGTTTGGCGCGGTTTCCTTTTTGCAGATTGCCGCGCCGGAACTTTCAGACCGTATGCTTGCCGACTTCATGGAAGCGGAAAACGGGATTGTCGTCAATCTGCACATTCAGAGTATCGACCACAACGAAGCGATCAAGACGATCAAGCGGAAAATCACCGACCTTGACCGTATGAAAATCGAGGAACAGAAAAAGGCAATCCGCAGCGGCTACGATATGGATATAATTCCGTCCGACCTTGCCACCTACGGCGGCGAAGCGAAAAACCTTTTGCGGGATTTGCAGAGCCGGAACGAGCGAATGTTTTTGCTTACGCTGTTAGTTTTGAATGTGGCAGACACAAAGCAGAAATTGGACAACGACGTATTTCAGGCCGCAAGTATCGCACAGAAATACAACTGTATGCTCACCCGCCTTGACTACCGGCAGGAACAGGGGCTTATGTCCTCTATCCCATTGGGCGAAAACCTAATCCAAATCCAGCGGGGCTTGACGACTTCCAGCACCGCCATTTTCGTCCCCTTTACGGTACAAGAGCTGTTCCAAAGCGGCGAAGCGTTGTATTACGGCTTAAACGCATTATCGAATAACATGATTTTGTGCGACAGGAAAAGGCTGAAGAACCCTAACGGCTTGATACTCGGCACACCCGGCAGCGGCAAGAGTTTTTCGGCAAAGCGCGAGATCACCAACGCTTTTCTCATTACCGCAGACGATATTATCATTTGCGACCCGGAAGCGGAATATTACCCCCTTGTGGAACGGCTGAAAGGGCAGGTTATCAAGGTTTCGCAGAACAGCACGCAGTACATTAACCCGATGGATATAAACCTCAATTACAGCGAGGGCGACACGCCCATAGCCTTAAAGAGCGATTTTATCCTTTCCTTTTGCGAGTTGATTATGGGCGGCAAAAACGGGCTGGAAGCGGTTGAAAAGACTTTGATTGACCGCGCCGTTATCAGCGTGTACCGCAGCTACCTTGCAGACCCGAAGCCGGAGAATATGCCGATTTTGGGCGACCTCTACAATGAAATCAAGAAGCAGCCGGAAAAGGAAGCGCAGCGTATCGCGTCGGCATTGGAACTCTATGTAAATGGCAGTTTGAACGTGTTTAACCACCAAACAAACGTTGACATTCACAACCGCCTTGTCTGCTTTGATATTAAAGAACTCGGCACCCAGCTACGAAAACTCGGTATGCTCATTGTCCAAGATCAAGTTTGGAACAGAGTTACCATAAACCGCAGCGAAGGCAAGGCGACGCGGTACTATATCGACGAGTTTCATTTGCTGCTCAAAGAGGAACAGACCGCAGCGTACAGCGTTGAGATTTGGAAGCGTTTTAGAAAATGGGGCGGTATTCCGACAGGTATCACCCAAAACGTGAAAGATTTGTTATCGTCCCGCGAGGTGGAGAACATTTTTGAAAACAGCGATTTTGTGTATATGCTCAACCAAGCCCAGGGCGACAGGGAAATCCTTGCAAAGCAGCTTAACATTTCGCAGCAGCAAATGACCTATGTAACCCATTCCGACGCGGGCGAGGGGCTTATCTTCTATGGCAACGTGATTTTGCCCTTTATTGACCGTTTCCCGCAAGATACGGAACTCTATCGTGTAATGACGACCAAACCCGGCGAGGTGTCGGCATGAGGATAGAAATGGACAAAATCTATTGCGGCGACAGCTTGCAGGTGCTTCAAACCTTGCCGGAAAATGCAGTTGATTGTTGCGTAACGTCCCCACCCTACTATGCCTTGCGGGACTACGGCGCAGACGGGCAGATCGGACGGGAAGCAACGCCGGAGGAATATGTTTCCCGCATTACGGCGGTTTTCCATGAGGTAAAGCGGGTGCTTACGCCGGAGGGTACTTGTTGGCTGAATATCGCGGACACTTATTGCGGCACAGGCAGCAAAGCCGACCACCAAGACCCGAAATATCCCAAAGGCAGGAACGGACAGCAAGTGGCGGTAAACCACCGCGCCCCCGGCTGCAAGCCGAAAGACCTAATCGGTATTCCGTGGCTTGTAGCCCTTGCCTTGCGGGGCGACGGTTGGTATTTGCGAAGTTCTATCATTTGGCACAAGGGAAACGCCATGCCGGAAAGCACGCGGGACAGACCGACCCGCTGCTATGAATATGTGTTTCTGCTTACCAAGTCAAAGAAATATTACTATGATTGGCAGGCAGTAGCCGAGCCGATAGCACCCACAACGGCGGTACGGCTGAAAAGCGGAGTTGGGAAAGGCAACAAATATGCCGCTACCGTTCCGGGGCAAAACCAGCCGCAGAAAATCAACCGCCCCCGCAGGAAAGGCGCATACACCGACGAAATGATTTCCCCCGTCCGCAGCCGCCGCAACGTTTGGCAGATCAACACAGCTTCCTATCGCGGCGGGCATTTTGCAGCGTTCCCGCCCAAACTTGCGGAAACGTGCATTTTGGCGGGCTGTCCTGTCGGCGGGATTGTGCTTGACCCGTTTTTAGGCAGCGGCACGACCGCAGCGGCGGCTAAAAGCCTTTCCCGCCGCTATATCGGTATAGAGATCAACCCCGAATACTGCACCCTTGCAAAACAGCGTATTGGAGGTGATGAACATTGAGCAAGGAATTAAAAGCCCCCGACAAGGTAACGCAGAAAATGACCCGCGACGGGGCGGTTGCGGAAAACCTTACGACGGGCGAAACAACGAGTATCAGCGAAAGAGCGCCGGAGGAAAACTATTCAGCCCCCGCAGCGGGAGCAGCGGAAAAAGCGACCCAACGTATCGGCACAGAAGTTAGCCGCCATTTAGAAAAGGGTGCGGAGAAAAAGAGCCTTGACGCAGCGCAGCTTAAAACCCATACGTCCCGTTTACAGTTTTCCGAAGCGGAACGGGCAACGCCGGAACTGCAAAAGGCAATCAAAAAATCCGATACGGCGGCTGACCGTTTAGACAAAGCGCGGGCAGCTATCCCCAAACAGACCAAAATCACAAAAGAGCGCGTTTTTGACGAAGCCAAAGGCAAAGCAAAGACGCGCCTTGCTTTTGAAAAGACGGATAAGCCCCCAAACGGCAAGTTGCGTCATAACCCGTTATCCCGTCCGGCGCAGGAATTGGACGCCGCCGTACATGGAAAAATCTATGAGGTGGAGAAAGAAAACGTCGGTGTGGAAAGCGGACACAGGATAGAACTTGTGGGCGAGAAAGCGGGCGGCATGACGACGCGGGCAGTAAAACGCGGCATACGCAGCCATAAGCTGAAACCTTACCGGGCAGCGGCAGCAGCCGAGAAAAAGGCAGCAAAGGCAAACGCCGATTTCCTCTATCAAAAGGCGCTGCATGATAACCCCGCCCTTGCGCACTCTAACCCAATTTCCCGTTTTTGGCAAAAGCAGCGCATTAAAAAGCAGTATGCAAAGGCGTTGAAAACGGGCGGCAAGGTAAAAAAGACCGCCGAAGCCACCGCAAAGGCAGCAAAGAAAACGGCGCAGGAAACAAAGCGGGCGACGTTCTTTGTCGTCCGGCATTGGAAAGGCTGTTTGATTGTGGGCGGGATTGCCTTTATCGTGCTTCTGTTTTTCGGCGGCTTGTCCTCTTGTTCCCTGTTCGGCGGTAACAGCGGCAGCGGCTTGATTGCGTCGTCCTATCTCTCCGAGGACGCGGATATTACAGGCGCAGAAAGCGCGTATGTCGCTATGGAAGCCGAGTTACAGGATATGCTGGATAACATCGAAAGCGAATACCCCGGCTACGACGAATACCGGGTAACGGCTGACGAGATCGAGCATGACCCGTATGTGCTAATCTCTATCCTCTCTGCTTGGCATGAGGGTGTGTTTACTCTCGATGAAGCGCAAAGCACTCTTGAAATGCTCTTTGATAAACAGTATATCTTGACGGTTACGGAAGAAGTCGAGGTACGCTACCGCACCGAAACGAGGACGGACAGCGAGGGCAACGAATACGACGTTGAAGTACCCTATAACTATTACATTCTCAATGTGGATTTGGAAAACTTCAACCTCTCCCATGTTCCCGTTTACATTATGGGCGAGGAACAGCTATCCATGTACGCTATGTATATGTCGTCGCTTGGGAACAGACCCGACCTTTTCCCACAATCCGGCTATATCTCAAAATACTATGAAAACCCGCCAGCGGATTATGAAATCCCGCCCGCCTATCTGGAAGATGAACAGTTTGCGCGATTGATTGAAGAAGCGGAAAAGTATGTCGGTTTTCCCTATGTGTGGGGCGGCAGCAGCCCGGAAACCTCTTTTGATTGCAGCGGTTTTGTTAGCTATGTGCTGACGAACAGCGGCTTATACAATACGGGCAGACTTGGGGCGCAGGGGCTTTACAACATTTCAACCCGCGTTTCCAACCCGCAGCCGGGGGATTTGGTTTTCTTTACGGGTACATACGACACGCCGGGGGTATCTCATGTGGGTATCTACGTTGGCGAGGACGGGGACGGAAGCCCCGTCATGCTGCATTGTGGCGACCCGATACAATACACAAAACTTGATACAAGCTATTGGCAATCCCATTTTTACGCCTATGGGCGGCTACATTATAACTGACTTTGAAAGGAGTTAATTTCTATGGCAAACACGAAACTTGACCGTATCGAACGGGATATTGAGAAAACGAGGGCGAAAATCCTTGAATACCAAAAAAGGCTGAAAGACCTTGAAGCGCAGAAAATCGAGGAAGAAAACGCGCAGATCGTTCAAATGGTGAAAGCGGTACACCTTGACGGGGCGCAGCTTGCCGCGTTCCTCTCCGCTTACGCCAGCGGCGAAATTGCCTTGCCGCAGCCGGACGCAGACTATACCGACGAACAGGAGGAAACCGAAGATGAAGCATAAAAAACTGTTCCGCAGCGTTACCGCTTTGCTTGCCGCCCTTGTACTCATGGGCGGCTTTTCTGTTACCGCTTTTGCGGGCGGCGGTGATGTGAGCGACGAGCCGCCTACCCCCGTAACCGAAACCGAGCCGGAAGAAACGACGGGCGGCTATGAGCCGCAGCCCTTAACGCCGGAGGGCAACATGAGCCTTGTGGACGACATAACGGGCGAAGCGTCCGGCGATAAGCAGTTTATTACCGTCGTTACGAAAAACGGAAACTATTTTTACATCATCATTGACCGCGCCGAGGACGGAGAAAACACCGTCCATTTCCTCAATCAAGTTGATGAAAAAGACCTTTTGCAGCTTATGGAGGACGAACAGACCGAAACCCCCGCTTGTAGCTGTACTGAAAAATGCGCCCCCGGAAGCGTCAACACCGATTGCCCCGTTTGCAGCGTCAACATGAGCGAGTGCGCGGGCAAGGAAGCCGAGCCGGAGCCGGAAGAAACCGAGCAGCCGGAGCCGGAGGAAGATAAAGGCGGCGGCATGGGCGGTGCTATTCTGCTTGTCGTGCTGCTTCTTGCCGCAGCGGGCGGCGGCGCGTTCTATTACTTTAAGATTATGAAGCCCAAAAAGGACGCGGCAAAAGGCAGCAGCAACCTTGACGATCTCGACTTTGACGAGGACGACGAGGACGAGGAAGAATTAGAAACCGAGCAGGAGGACGAGAAAGTATGAAACTTGTAATTGCAGAAAAACCGAGCGTCGGGGCGGCGATTGCCGCCGTTATGGGCGCGAATGAAAAGCGCAGCGGATATTTTGAGGGCGGCGGCTACCTTGTGTCGTGGTGTATCGGGCATTTGATTAGCCTTGCAGACGCGGCGACCTACAACGAGCAGTACCGAAAATGGAAGTATGACGATCTCCCCATTGTCCCGCAGGATTGGCAGTTTACCGTTGCCAACGGCAAGGAGCAGCAGTTTTCCGTACTCAAAGACCTTATGCACCGCAGCGACGTTTCCGAGATTGTCAATGCGTGCGACAGCGGGCGCGAGGGAGAACTCATTTTTCGCTTTGTCTATGAACAGGCAAATTGCAAAAAGCCCTTTTCCCGCCTTTGGATTAGCAGTATGGAAGAAAGCGCAATCCGCGAGGGCTTTTCAAACCTTAAAGACGGGCGCAGCTATGACGACCTCTATCAATCCGCGCTTTGCAGAGCAAAGGCAGATTGGCTTGTCGGGATTAACGCGACCCGCCTTTTCTCTATCCTCTATCACAAAACGCTGAATGTCGGCAGAGTGCAAACGCCCACCCTTACCATGCTGGTAAACCGCGACTATGCGATCAGCAGCTTTAAGAAAGAAAAATATCATGTTGTCCGTCTGGACGCGGGCGGTGTTTCGGCTTTGTCCGAAAGGTTGAACGACGAAGCGGCAGCGCAGCAGATGAAAGCGGCTTGCGAGAAATCGCAAGCCGTTTGTACTTCCCTCAAAAAAGAGAAAAAGACCGTTGCCCCGCCGAAGCTGTTTGACCTTACCGCGTTGCAGCGCGAAGCCAACCGCCTGTATGGATTTACGGCGAAACAGACCCTTGATTATGCGCAAGCCCTCTACGAAAAGCGGCTTTTGACCTATCCCCGCACCGACAGCAAATATATCACTTCCGATATGCAGGACAGCACAAAGAAACTCATTACCGGGCTTTGTTCGCTGCTTCCCTTTATGCGGGACGTGAAGCTGCAAGCCGACCTTACGAGAGTTTGCGACAACAGCAAAGTAACCGACCACCACGCTATTTTGCCGACAGCCGAGTTTTTGAAAGCGGGCTTTTCTTCCCTTGCCGACAGCGAAACAAAACTTATGTCCCTTGTGTGCGCGAAGCTGCTTTGCGCCGCAGCCGCGCCCTATGAATATGAAGCGGTTACGGCGGTTATCTCTTGCGGCGGTTATACCTTTACCGCAAAGGGAAAGACGACGCTTTGCGAGGGGTGGCGTGAGATTGAAAAGCTGTCCCGCGCCGCGTCCGAGGAACAAGACGAGGACGCAGAGCCGGAAACCGTTTTGCCGCCGCTTGCCGAGGGGCAGACCTTTGACAAACCGGCAGCGGAGATCTCCGAGCGTTACACGCAGCCCCCGAAAGCATATACCGAAGATACGCTTCTGTCCGCTATGGAGAACGCGGGCAAGGAAGAAATGCCGGAGGACGCAGAGCGCAAAGGGTTAGGCACTACCGCAACGCGGGCGGGTATCATTGAAAAACTCATTAGCGCGGGCTTTGCCGAGCGCAAGGGCAAAAAGCTAATCCCCACAAAGGACGGGTATAACCTTGCCGCTATTCTGCCCGAAGTCCTTACGTCCCCGCAGCTTACGGCAGAATGGGAAACCCGCCTTACCGGGATTGCCAAAGGCAGCGACAGCCCGGACGACTTCATGCGCAGCATTGAGGAAATGACAGCGGGGCTTATCAAAACCTATTCCGCGATTTCCGAAGATAAAGCGAAGCTGTTTACCCCGCAGCGGGAAGCAATCGGCACTTGTCCCCGTTGCGGCGCGGCGGTTTACGAGGGCAAGAAAAACTATTACTGTTCCGACAGGGCTTGCAGCTTTGTCATGTGGAAAAATGACTTGTTCTTTCAGCAGCGCAAAAAGACTTTCACAAAGGCGATTGCCGCCGCCCTTTTGAAAGACGGAAAGGTAAAAATCAAGGGTATGTACTCCACCAAAACCGGAAAGACCTTTGACGGGGTTGTGCTGCTTGCCGACACAGGCGGCAAGTATGTAAACTTCCGCGTCGAGCAGAACCGAAAATGATTAGGCTTGATGAAAAGCAGTATCGAGCCGTTAAGAAAATGACCCGCGCCGCGTGCGCCAACAACGATTGCGGGAACTGTCTGCTATTGGACGACGGGGAAACTTGCGTTTGTGTGCAGAGTATCAGCTATTCGCTGTTATGCCGTTATTTCCGCGAAGCGGTTTTACCCGCAGACAGGCAGCTATGCGAACAGATCACCCGCAGCGGGGAAACCGATTTGAAGCGTTGCGCGGTATGCGGCAGCACGTTTGCGGCGGGCAGCAATCGGGCAAAATACTGTCCCGATTGTGCGGCAAAGATACGCCGCAGACAGAAAGCGGAAAGTGAGAGAAACAGGCGTTTACGGAGAAAAACAACTACATAGCAAGCACAGCAAACGAGTACCCGTTTGCGAGAAATGCCCGCGCTGCTCTTGGAACGGCGCGGGCATTTTGCTTGTTGGGATAGTCCCAAACCCTTAAAAATCGAGAAAGGACGTGATGAAACAATATGCCGTATTCTTCATACGACCATGACAAATTGGAAACCGCCGAAACCATGCGGATAGAACGCCGGATATATTTTGAAGCAAAGGACGGGGATATTGCCCCCTATGTTTCCTTGCCGCCGGAGCAGCTACACGCCATGCGCGAGGAAAGCGCGGCAGCGGAACAGGCGATTTTTAACGATCTCTCAAGCCGCGCCGCCGCTTGGGAGCAACAGGCAGGAAAAACGCTTTTGCTTGACAAAGCGATTGAATACACAAGGACAACCGTTGTGCAGCACACTTCTAACGAGTGGCAGAAAGGCGAATATGACCGATACACCCGCAGCAACCGGGTATATCAGATGAACTACCACATTTACGAGAACACCCGTTACGACAGGGAGAAGCAGCAAAGCGTCCCTTACTCCTATTCTCTCACATGGGGCGTTTATACCAACAGCCCGAACAGGAACGGGCAAGCGAAGATTGCCGGACAGGACAGAAAGGTTTTTTCCGACAAGGCGGCTATGGAAAAGTATCTGAATGGACGTATCAAAGCATACGACCGTCTGTTTACGGAAATCTCCCCGCCTATCCCGCAGGAGTACGCCGAGCATTTCAAAGTAAACGGTATGCTCTTACCGGGCTACACCATTGAGGGCGAGGAACCCCCGCAGCAGCAGCCACAGGCGGCAGCTATCCCCGAAACTACCGGGCAGCAAAAGGAGCGTGAACACATGAGCGAACAGTTTTCTATTATGATTGGCAACCGCAGCCGTTTTGAAGCGGGCGACCCCGACGGTTATTGGCTGGATATGCCCGCCACAAAGGAGCAGCTTCACGAAGCTATGCAGAGCGTCGGCATTACCGCCGACGACCCGCAGGATTTTTCCATTCGCGGCTTTTCCGACGACCCGGAAAAACATATTGCCTTGCCTTATGACATGGTATGCGCCGCCAGCGTGGACGAACTCAATTTTCTTGCGGCGCGGATTGAGCAGCTGGACCCCGCCGAGATTGGCAAGCTGAACGCAGCCTTGCAGCAGAAAAACGGCTTTGAGAACATCGGACAGGTAATCGACTTCACCTACAACGTGGATTTTTACGTCCATATTCCCGAAGTACATACCTACCGCGATTTGGGCGACTACTACTTAAATCAATCCGGCATGGTACAAATGCCCGAAGAATGGAAAGGCGGGATTGACCTTACCGCGTTTGGCAGGAACGCCGCCGAGCAGGAAAAGGGCGCGTTTACCGAATACGGCTATATCGTCGAAAGCGGCGACGAGTGGGAGCGTCAGTTTGAGGGGCGCGAAGTGCCGGAGGAATACCGCATTATGAGTTACCCGCAGCCGGAGCGCGTCGAACAGGATAAAGTCTTTATGGACGCAGCCGAAGCGCAGCAGGCAGAAACGCCGCCCGCCGAGCCACAGCAGCCCCGCCCCGTCGTGCCGATTATCCTTTCTTCTGAAAAACCCGGCGACAAGGTAAAGGAGATCACCGCCCGTCTGGAACAGGGCATACAAGCGATTTTTGACAGCGACCGCTACAAAGAGTTTCTAACCGCTATGTCAAAGTTCCATGATTATAGTTTGAATAACACTATCCTAATTGCTATGCAGGGCGGCAATTTGGTAATGGGCTTCCGTCAATGGGAAAAGGAGTTTGACCGCCATGTAAAGAAAGGCGAGAAAGGCATTAAAATCTTTGCCCCCGCGCCCTACAAGGTGAAAAAGCTGGTTGATAAAATCGACCCCGAAACGAGAAAGCCCATGCTTGACCGCGAGGGAAAAGTGGTAAAGGAAGAAAAGGAAATCACCGTCCCCGCCTTTAAGGTTATAACCGTCTTTGATATTTCGCAGACCGAGGGCAAGGAGTTTCCCGACCTTTCCGTTAAACCGCTGCTTGCCGATGTGGAGCAGTACGAGGATTTTTTCGCCGCCCTTGAAAAAGCGTCCCCCGTCCCGATTGCATTTGAGCAGATCACAAACGGCGCAAATGGGTATTTCAGTTTGACCGACAAGCGTATTGCAATCAAAGAGGGCGTGAGTGAATTACAGGCGGTAAAGACCGCCATTCACGAAATCGCCCATGCGAAGCTGCACGACGTAGACTTAAACGCCCCGCCGGAGCAGCAAAACCGCGTTGACCGCCATACCTGCGAGGTAGAAGCGGAAAGCGTCGCTTATACGGTTTGCCAGCATTTCGGCCTTGATACTTCCGATTACTCTTTCGGCTATGTGGCTGGTTGGAGCAGCGGCAAGGAAATGACCGAGTTAAAAGCGTCCCTTGAAACAATACAGACCACCGCAAAGGAACTCATTACCGAGATTGAGGGGCATTTTACCGAGTTGCAGCAGCAGCGGCAAGCCGAGCAGGAGCAGGGCGATACCTTTTCCATTTATCAGTTAAAGCGCGGGGACGAAACAAGGGACTTGCGCTTTGAGCCTTATGACCGTCTGCAAGCGGCTGGACTTACCATTGACCGGGTAAATTATGAACTCGTCTATACTGCACCGCTTACAAAGGATATGACGCTGGGCGACATTTGGGAAAGGTTTAATATCGACCACCCCGCCGACTTTAAGGGGCATAGCCTTTCCGTTTCCGACATTGTTGTGCTTCATCAGAACGACGAGGACACCGCCCACTATGTAGACAGTATCGGTTTTCAGCAAGTGCCGGAGTTTTTGCAGGAGCAGCAGACCCCCGTATTTGACAAGCTGCCGCCCGAACAGCAGCAAGCCTTGTCCGACACCGTACAAGACACTTTGCAAATGCTGGTTGACGCAGACAAGCGGATTTATGGCGACGTTACGGGCAAGACCCTTGAAGCAATCGCGGCGCAAGGATATTCCTACAAGGACGGGCAGCTTGAAAAGCAGCAGCCGGAAGCGACCCCCGACAGCCTTTTGACGGGTGAAACCGTTAGAACGCCGAGGGGCAATTTTCATATTACCGATATGAGCCGTGAACAGATCGAAGCGGCGGGATTTGGTTTTCACCATGCGTCGGAGGACGGGAAGTATCTCATTATGGGGAATGGCACACAGGCTTATGCCATAGCCGCCGAGCAGCCGCAGCGGGATAATCCCTTAAAGCACGTCGAGGACACCATAGAGCAGAACGACAACAATTTTGACGGGCTTATCAACAATACGCCGCAAACGCCCACCGTTGCAGATTTTGAGCAGCGGGCAAAGGCGGGGGAAGCGATTTCCGTTACCGACCTTGCAAAAGCGGTAAAAGCCGAGAAACGGGAACAGCCGCAGAAAAAACCGTCCATTTTGAAGAAGCTGGACGAATACAAGAAACAGGCGGCGCAGCAGCCGAAAGATAAACAGAAAGAGCATAAAAAGGATTTGGAGGTTTGATAGCATGAATACCCGCTTTACCATTGAGGAAGAAAACATTGTTGCGATCTACGCCGAGGACAGCCGGGAAACAACGCTTGAAAATATCCTTGCCGCCATGCCCTACATGGACGAGGATATGCGCCAGCTTGCCGCCGCAGCGGTGAACAAGCTGCAAGCCATGACGGACAGCGAGTTTTCCGAAAGGGAGTTTATCTTGACCGACGAGGAATAGCCCATAGAGAACAGGGGCGCGGTTGCCGATTTCCGGCACCGCGCCCCTGTTCTTTTTTTGTCCTTGCGTGGACAATTAGAAAGCCGTTTTTGCGGGTTTGAATATACTTTATCGTCTATGTCGTTTTCATGCGCTGGAAGCCGCAGAAACACAGGCGTTTTCAGCCCTTAACATTCCACTTGCCACCCCATGTTTTGCGCCTTATCGCTCCTGCTCCCGCGCCCTGCTTTGGGACGGGTAAAGAATACTATCGACGTTCTTTTTGACAACGCCGTATTCCTGCATTTGCTTCTTGGCTTGCCGATAATCTTCATACAATTTGGTTTTCCTGTCGTTTAAGCTTCTATACTCCTTGCGCAGCGCGGCGAGATCGGGCAGCTTCTTTATCTGCATTTCCTTTAATGCCCTTGCCGCAGCTTCAAACAGGATAATTTCGCTTTCATGCCCCCGCAGATACTTTTCCTTGTCCGGCGATTTTCGGTATTCATCGTAAATCGGTTTTAACTGTCGGTATGTGGTGGTGTGCTTGATAAGCAGCGACAAATCAGACATACGCTGTTCCACTTCCTTAACCGCCTTTGCCGCCGCGTCATGAGCGGTCATAATATCGGCTATCTTGCTTTCAAGTTCGCTATAATACTCAATCTTGTTTTCGGTTAGGAAGTTCATGCTTTTAGCAGCCTGTTTCAGATTATGGATTTTTGCCCACCGTTCATAGCCCGCCGACTGTTGGGCTTTGATACTGTTTTCAAGATCGACGACAAGCCGGATTTTCTTATCTTCCCGCAGCGTTTTTGTTTTGGCAACATACACGCCCTTGATACGCTCCTTTATCGCTTCTTCCGTATAGGCCGCGCCGAGCGTCTTTGTGCGGGTAAACCGTTCCTGTCCGGCAGCGCGAAAGGAAATGTATTTGCCCTGTTTGATTTCATACCCCATTTCCTGCAAGCGGCGCAGCAGTTCGTCAAAATCTTTCACTTGGGGAATGAGAGTATCTATCGCCGTTTTCAGCTTTGCTTTGTAGCTTGTCCCTTGCTTTTCGGCGGTGTATTCTGCATAGCTTTTTCCCTTGTCCTGTCCCGGTACGACGACGGATAGCCCATGCTCTTTACATATCCTGTCGCTGGTGCGCCGGATAAAGTGATAGCTTTGCTTGTTGGAATGGTACTTTTTGTAGTCAACGAAGCTAACCGCGTTGAAAATCAAGTGATTATGCAGATGGTCTTTATCGACGTGAGTTGTCAAAACAAACTCATACTTGCCGCCTAATACCGCCCCGGCAAGTTCCATGCCGATTTTGTGCGCTTCTTCCGGTGTGGTTTCTCCCACCGCAAAGGATTGTATCAAGTGCCGCCCTAAATGTGTGCCGCGATCTCCGGCAGCTTCCCGCGTCCATGCAAACTCAATATCGGCGGTTTCCAGCCCGCAGCCGAAAGAGGACGCAAGCAGCTTCCCGTCTGTCTTTTCGGGATTTAAGATATAGTCTATCGCAGCCTTTAAGGTTGATTTAATAGGGTGCGTCTTTGTAACCGCCATATCTCGTCCACCGCCTTTTTAATGTCCTCTATATCCTGCCTGTAAACCGTCCCCGTCGCATTGGCGCGTTTTGCAATTTGGTTGATGTTCCGGCTCACCGCTTGCAGTTCCCGGATATATGCTTTTGTGTCGCTTCGGTCAACGACAAGAATATACCCGTCTATCGCCATTTTACGGAAGTATGCCCCATACTGCTTTATGGGAAGCTGCTTCATCTTCTCGTCGATCAGCCGCTTTTCTTCTTCCGTAACGTAAAACTTCATCTGTATATTTCTCTTTCGGTTTTCCATTTCCGCACCGCCTTTCGGTATAAGGGTTTGGGATTATCCCAACAAGCATTTTCCGCAAACGGGTACTCGTTTGCTGTGCTTGCTATCTACTCCATACCCCCACCGAAAGGCGGTATTTGTTGCGCGTTCCTTTGATTTTGGACGCAAAAAAAGATTGCAGCCGCCATGCGCTGCAATCTCCCGATTTCTCATATTGTGAGGTTAATCCTCTGCTTTTTCGACTTCCGTTATCTCCCTTGCTGTTGCGGTTACAATCCGTATGCCTTTATCGCTCATACCGTCCAGCAGCGCGTCAAGCTGCCGCCGCCCGGTGGATTTCTCCGCATTGCTGTTCGGGAAGAAAAATTGATCTACCGAAATATGATACCGGGTTACAAGGTCATAGAATACCTGTAAACTCGGCTGTTGTCCCTTGTTCTCGATATTCGCAAGGTAGCGCGGGGAAATATATAACTCGTCGCTTACCTTTTTGCGGCTCTCGCCGTATTCATTTCTCGCGGCTTTTATAGCTGCCCCGAAAGCCTTAAAGTCGTACAATGGTACGGGTCTTTTTGCCATTTTCATTCACCCTGTTACATTTTACAGTTCACCTTTCTTTTTGGATATGTCCACACAATTCATATCATTAGGTTAAATACTTCCTGTTGTGTATTGACAGTAGACTGATTTTCTGATAAAATAAAATTTATGTAAAAGGAGGCGGCGTTTATGTTGCATAGCATGCGTATTAGATAAGCATTGAAAAAAAGGATTTTCCCATTTTCAACATGGGCTTTTTTGTCATGCTTATTTTGCGGATGCTATACAAAAAACTAACGACGTATAGATATAGTATAGACATAGTGCAAGCTATGCCTTAGTTTTGTTGTACTGCTCTGTGCATTATAAATGCAGGTCAATGCTCATGTTGAGGATTGACCTGCATTTTTTTGTGTAAAAAGGACGAGTGAAATATAATGCTTAAAAAATATTGGATAAAATGTCCGATTTGTAACGGAAAGACGAGAGTTCAAGTATTTCATAATACTGTATTAAAAGATTTTCCTCTTTTCTGCCCTAAATGCAAATTGACGCATATCATTGATGTAGAAAAATTAGAGATTGTAATCAAAAATACAGAAAAACAAACTTTTATTATTTAGAAGAAAGGATATAAAAATGAAACGTTTACCTAAATATACGCCTGCGGAAGTACGGAATGATCCATACGGATTTACTTACAAAGAAATGTCGGAAGTTATTGGCGAGAATGAAGCAAAAGCCTTATATGAAGAATTATATAAGCAATTACCACGCAAAAAAAATCTATCAATGTTGGTAAAAAATATTTGCAAAAGCAGTGATACTGAAAAGTATGTTTACGAACTGAAAGACAACAAATACATTGAAACGGTTTTTATCAAGCGGCGAGATGGTGGAACTGTTTGCGTGAGCACACAAGTCGGTTGTCCTGTTGGTTGTATTTTTTGTGAGTCCGGGCGAAATGGCTTTGTTCGTAATCTAACATCGTCAGAAATCGTACAACAGATTATATTGTTGCGTCGAAAAGTAAACCGTATCGTTTTTATGGGTATGGGAGAGCCTTTATTCAATTATGACAACTTGATAAAAGCAATCCATATTCTCCGAGATAGATATGGGCTCAACTTTCCAACCGACGGCATTACCATATCAACAGTTGGTCCGGTCGATCAATTAAAAAAATTGCGCGAGGAACATCTTAAAATTCAGTTGACAATATCTTTACACGCAGCAACACAATCTGCAAGAAATCGTATTATTCCTCACATGCGCATATATGCTATTGAAGATGTTGTTAAGCAAGCCTTATCCTATTCTGAAAGGCATAATCGCAAAATTGTCTTTGCGTATTTGCTTTTACCGGGTATAAATGACCGGCCCTCAGATGTAAGACAACTTGCAAAATGGTTTCGGGGCAAAAAAGTTATGATTAACGTGTTACAATACAACCCAACAAGCAATTCAAGAATTAAAGCACCACAGAAACGGGAAATAGTTGCATTCAAACATCAATTAGAGCAAGCAGGACTTGAAGTTACTATGAGAGTTTCTCATGGCAGAGAGATTAACGCGGCTTGTGGACAGTTAGCTAACACATATAATAAATTCAAAAAAAAATGATTAAAAGTGCCAGACGCATAGACGCAGAGCCGATAACGCATTAGGTCAAAAAACCTATGTGTTATCGGCTTTTTTATTTAATATTGCGCAAAAGCCGCTGTTCCCTATTATAGAATGGATTGCGGGTAGTGTATTAAAGTCGCCCTTTTTTAAGGATACGGCGGTATCGGGGAGGTATCGCCGTGTCCATTTTTATTTACTGTAACCCGCCTAATGCTTTGCGGTCAAAAAAAGCTATGCTCCGCAAGCGGGATATTCCGGCTATGAGTATGAACTGTCAATACATCTAAATACTTCTTACATTTCCTTTGCGCTCGTCCGCGTCTTGCGGACGGGCGCATTTTGCTTTTTTCAACTTTTTTCTGAAAAACGCACTCAAGAGCCATCTCCCGAACGGGTACGGAGCGAAAGGGGCAGAGAGGACAAGCCCTTAACTCCCGTCCTCTACTCCACGCGGGAAGGAGGTGAACTCTATGGAGCTATCTTCTTCCGACAAGGAAAGAATACAACATCAGTACGACGCATTAGCAAAGAAAACTTTGGTTGGCGAAGCGAAAAGCCACCGCCGCACTCTTGCGAAACGCGCAGCACGCGAAGTACCTTTTTCGGATTTGAGCGAAAGCGAACTCGCGCAGCTTTTCACAACGGACGAATACAAAAGCGATTATTTCCGTTTTCAAGTGTCCGGCTTTGATGTACTCGTCAAAAATGAACTGCTTGCCGAAGCCCTTAACGCTTTGCCCGAAAGGAAACGCGACATTATCCTTTTGTCCTACTTCTTGGACATGAGCGACGCGGAAATTGCTGAACTGCTGAATGTTGTACGCACGACGGTTTTCCGGCACAGGAAATCCGCGCTTGCGAAAATCAAACAGTATTTGGAGGGAAAAGCAGATGATGAATACCGTTAGGAAATCTGAAAATCTGTTGCCGTTCCCTGTCATTTCCGCAGCGGCAAACGGCGACACAACCGCCATGTGCGCGATCTTGAAGCATTACGAGGGTTACATAGCGAAACTTTGTACCCGCACGCTGAAAGACGACGCGGGCAATACCTATTCCTATGTGGACGAGGAAATGCGTAACAGGCTGCAAGTGCGCCTTATTACCCGCACCCTTGCTTTTCATGTAGGATAATCTTTTAGCCCATGCGGGGAGCGTGTCCCCTTTCCACGCTTCCCGTTATGGGCTATTTGTCGTTCCGTAACAGCACATCGGAAACGGTGTACTGTTACAGGCCGACAAAGCCTATTGTTCCTTGACAAAGAAAGCGGCCTTTGGTGCGCAGCATAACAGGCAACGGGTACATTCCGTCTGTACCGAGCCGGGCGGCGGGTACGCCATGACCGCTTTTCCCCGTTGGGGAAAAGTCGAGCGAGAACTACCGCGCCGTAAAACAAGTTTAGCAGCTTGTGGGCGACGACATACAAGGCGGCACAATGATACTCCCGCGTTGAACACCCTCAAAGTATTGCGCGGCGCACCCATAAGCATGGGCCGGGGTGAAACTCCCGTGAGGTTGCAGCTAACAACCGCCCGTTTTGCCTTTTGACGAATATAGTTTATCCATACAGGAAAAGGAGGTTTTTCTAATGGATAAAAAACAGACAATTACAACCGAACGCAAAATAGGGAAAATCACCTATCTTGTTCAAGCGTTGCCGAGTGAAAAGGCAACCGATACAATCCATAAAAAGATTGAAAAACTCATTGTAAAGGATTTGCAGAAAAAGCCCGGAAATCCGGGCTTTTTAGCGTCCGAGTAGTGCATTAGGCGGCGGGATATGGTATAATGATAGCAACACATTATACCTGTTTATTCGGCTGTCGGAAAGGAGGACTAATGTTACAGTCGAATAAAATCACCGCCCTTTACTGCCGTTTAAGTCAAGAGGATATGCAGGCCGGAGAAAGCGGAAGCATACAGCACCAAAAAATGATACTTCAACGCTATGCGGACGAACACCATTTTTTGAACACAAAGTTTTTTGTGGACGACGGATTTTCCGGCGTGAGTTTTGAGCGCGAGGGGCTGCAAGCGATGTTGCAGGAAGTGGAAGCCGGACGAGTGGCGACGGTTATTACCAAAGACCTCTCCCGTCTTGGCAGAAACTATCTGAAAACGGGCGAACTCATAGAGATTGTATTTCCCGAAAACGGAGTGCGCTATATCGCGATTAACGACGGAGTTGACACAGCGCGGGAGGATAACGAGTTTACCCCCTTGCGGAACTGGTTTAACGAGTTTTACGCCCGCGATACAAGCAAGAAAATCCGTGCAGTTAAACAGGCACAGGCGCAAAAAGGCGAGCGTGTCAACGGGGAATATCCATACGGCTATATCCCAGACCCGAACAACCGCCACCACCTTATACCCGACCCGGAAACCGCGCCGATTGTCAAACAGGTTTTCGCTATGTTTGTTAGCGGCGTGCGTATGTGCGAAATCCAAAAATGGCTTGCGGAAAACAAAGTCTTGACGATTGGAGCGTTGCGCTATCAGCGCACAGGACAGGCGCGGTATCAGCGGGCAATGATCGCCCCCTATACTTGGCCGGACAAAACGCTCTATGACATATTAGCAAGGCAGGAATATTTAGGGCATACCATAACCGCGAAAACTCACAAGGTATCCTACAAGTCGAAAAAGACCCGGAAGAACGAAGAAGAACAACGCTATTTCTTCCCAAACACCCATGAGCCGCTTGTTGACGAGGAAACCTTTGAACTTGCGCAAAAGCGGATTGCTACCCGCCACCGCCCGACAAAAGCAGCGGAGATTGATATTTTTTCCGGCTTGCTGTTTTGCGCTGGTTGCGGACATAAGATGTATTACCAACAGGGCGTAAATATCGAGCCGCGCAGGTTTTCCTATTCTTGCGGCGCATGGCGCAACAGGGCAAGGACAGGCAGCGAGTGTACCTCTCATTATATCCGCAAAAACGTACTTCTTGATTTAGTGCTGGAAGATATGCGGCGGGTTTTGCAGTATGTTAAGGAACACGAACAGGACTTTATCTGTAAAGCTACCGAGTACGGCGACATGGAAGCGAGAAAGGCATTAGCGCAGCAGCAAAAGGAACTTTCCAAAGCACAGGCGCGTATGACCGAACTTGACACGCTTTTCCGCAAGCTGTACGAGGACAACGCATTAGGCAGACTGACAGATGAACGGTTTGTGTTTCTAACTTCCGGCTACGAGGACGAAAAGAAATCCCTTGCCGCAAGGATAGACGAGTTACAACAGCAGATCGCAACCGTTACCGAGCGAAAAAGGGATATATCAAGGTTTATTCAGATTGTCGGGAAATACAGCGACATACAGGAATTGACCTATGAAAACGTCCATGAGTTTATCGACCGTATTTTGATACATGAATTAGACCGGGAAACCAACACCCGGAAAATCGAAATCCATTACAGCTTTGTCGGACAGGTTGATACCGAGCAGGAGCCGACGCAAGTTGTCAACCATGACCGCCGTAACATGGTAGATGTAAAAAGTATCGCTATCTAACCCCAGCAAAACGGGTTCCCGATACGCCGTCATCGGTGAAGTGAGTGGGGTTCGGCAGCCCGTTCCGGCGGGCATAGTCCTCCAACATCTTTTTCTGGTTCGATATGGAGTTGCTCTCGCCCTGTAACTCATCATCGCGGCTCAAACGCTCATACAGTGGGGTAATTTTCTCGTTTCTCATGGCTGTACCTCCTGAAATGAAAATGCTCTAAGTGACTGCTTCACTAACCATGACAAAAACCATGATTAAGAAGTCACTTAGAGCATACATCTCCATAAGCTGATTGAGCAGTGCGCGATCCGCATCGCTTAGCTGCTGCTGCTCATTGCGCGCCAACAGCTCTCGCCAGTCTTCTCCGTAAACCTTCGCCATCGCTTCGGTATCGATGTTTTCCTCTTGGGTGAATGTGTCATAGAGCGTGTAATAATCGTCGACATACCGCTGCCACAGCGCTTCATTTGCCTCTCCCTCGTATTGGCTGAGCACTTTATCGGCATAAGCAAAGAATTCCCGATCGGTGGTGAGAGGTTCCCCTTCAAAGGTCGCATAGCTGTAATCGTCATATTCAGGCGAGGAAAAATCACTGTAAAGACCGAAAAATATCATCAAGGCGACAGTAAACAGCATCAGCGCAAGGTTCCATTTGTTTTTTAATAGTTTTTTTATCTCACTGAGAATCAGTTTGCCCATCATCTGCACTTTCCTCCTGGAAATGATAAAGATAGTAATCGTCTAAATCCGGCTGTACGTTTGCCGCCTGCGGGTGCGGTTGTTCTTCTGCCAACAGCCGCAGCTGCACTGTTCCCCGCTGCTGATGTGTTTTGACGATTGTATATGCCTGTATCAGCGCCTGCGCCTGCCGATCGTCGACGGTGACTTCCCACACCTTGTTTTCCATGCTCGCCAGCAAAGCGTCGCAGCTGTCGTGCGCGATGATCTTCCCCTCTTTCATGACAAGCACATCATCGGCGATCGATTCGATATCGCTGACGATGTGAGTAGAGAGCAAAATGGTGCATTCTTTTGCCAAAGCGGCGATCAGATTGCGAAAGACGATACGCTCCTTGGGGTCTAATCCCGCCGTCGGTTCGTCCAACAGCAAAATCTGCGGCTTGGCTAACAGCGACTGCGCGATGCCGACGCGCCGCAGCATGCCGCCGGAAAGCTGTTTCATCTTGCGCTTTCGCTGCTGGCGCAGGTTTAACTGTACTAACAGTTCCTCTATCCGCGGCTGTAATACTTTTTTGGGCAGACATTTCAAAAGTCCCATATAAGAGAGAAACTCTTCCACGGTATAGTTGGGATAGTAGCCGAAATGCTGGGGCATGTAGCCAAGGGCGGCACAATAGGAATTATACTGTTTCTGGATAGATACATTGTCAAAGCAGATGGCGCCCGTAGTAGGCGGCAGCAATCCCGCCAGCATGCGGATCAGCGTCGTTTTCCCGCTGCCGTTGGCTCCCAGCAGCGCATGTACGCCCTGCGTGATGGCTAAGCTGACATGATCGACCGCATATTGATTGTGAAACTGCCGGGACAGCTGTTCGCATTTCAATTCCATAAAACTCCTCCTCTGTTGATCGCACGCGCTTCCTTTTTTGCAACTGCCGAAACCCGCAGACAAAGCGGCGTGTGATTTTATATTGCTTCCTCTTCACCTTTCTAACGTATCAATACGCCAAAAGGACGAGAAAACCATAAAAATATCAAAATCAGCGTGAAAGAAACGAAAAGGGTGCAGGGTTGCTTTGTTCATCCAAGCAGTCTTCAGCACATGTACGTGCATCATTCCTATCTATCTATTTTCATGTGCTGCCCCTCCCGCCGTTTTGCGGTTTCATATCGTCGATTTTGCTGAAAATCATTGAAAACCTGCGGAACGCTTTAGGAAAACGGATCGCCGTGCTATAATCAGAAAAAAGGAAGTGACGACATGAAAGATGTACAGATTCAGGCGATGATTGAAAAAGAAGCGAAGCGGCAGCTGCATAACGTAGAGCTGATCGCCAGCGAAAACTACGTATCCGACGATGTGCTGGCCGCCGTCGGCAGCATCCTGACCAACAAATACGCAGAGGGCTATCCGCATAAGCGCTACTACGGCGGCTGCTTTTGCGTAGATGAGGTGGAAGAACTGGCGCGTGAGCGGGCCAAGGAGCTCTTTCACGCGGAGCACGCCAACGTACAGCCCCACAGCGGTTCACAGGCCAACATGGCCGTCTACATGAGCGTCGTGCAGCCGGGCGATACGATCATGGGTATGAATCTGAGCGCAGGCGGACACTTGACGCACGGGCATCCTCTCAATTTCAGCGGAAAGCTGTACCGCATCGTGGATTACGGCGTCAGCCGCGAAAGCGAACAGATCGATTATGACGAGGTGTATCGCATCGCACAGCGCGAGCATCCAAAGCTGATCGTCGTCGGCGCCAGCGCTTATCCGCGCATCATCGATTTTGCCCGATTCCACGAAATTGCCCGCAGCGTCAACGCTTTGCTGATGGTCGATATGGCGCACATCGCCGGACTTGTAGCCGCAGGCGTCCATCCCAGCCCCGTACCTTATGCGGACTTCGTGACGACGACCACGCATAAGACGCTGAGAGGACCGCGCGGCGGGATGATTTTGTGCAAGCAGAAATATGCCGCACAGCTGGATAAAACCGTGTTCCCGGGCATACAGGGCGGTCCGCTCATGCACATCATCGCCGCTAAGGCCACCTGTCTTTATGAAGCGATGCAGCCCTCCTTCGTTGCGTACGCCAAGCAGGTTGTCAAAAATACGCAGGTGCTCGCCGAGACCTTGCAGGCGCATGGCTATCGCATCGTCAGCGGCGGCAGCGACAATCATCTGCTGTTGGTCGATGTCAAAGCGAGCATCGGTATGAGCGGCAAGCAGGCGGAGGCGCTTTTAGACGAGGTGAGCATTACCTGTAATAAAAATACGATTCCTTTTGACCAGGAAAAGCCTTTTGTCACCAGCGGTATCCGCTTGGGCAGCGCCGCTATGACCAGCCGCGGCTTCAAAGAAAAAGAATTTGCGCAAGTGGGAGAATGGATTGCCCGTGCATTAACACTTACCTCAGGCAGTGAGGAAATCGCACGGCTGCGGGAAGAGGTTGTTGCGTTTACCTCCCGCTATCCGATTCGCCACAGCTGATATGATTCGTATCGTCGCCGTCGGCAAGCTGAAAGAAAAAGCGCTCATCCAGCTGATCGATGAATACCGCAAGCGCCTGACGCCCTTTACCAAACTGGAAATCGTCGAGGTGAGCGATGAACACGCCCCGCAGACCAACAGCGCCGCGGAAAACGAATTGGTCAAAGAGCGTGAGGGCAAGCATTTGCTCGCTCAGATTAAAGAGAGTGAATATGTCATTCTGCTCGATCTGTGGGGAAAGATGTATGACAGTGTGCGCTTTTCACAGACGCTGGAGCGGTTATGGACACAGGGAACCAGTACGGTCACCTTTGTCATCGCCGGTTCATTGGGACCAAGCGAAGCAATCGTCAAACGCAGCGATCTGCGCTGGAAGCTCAGCGATCTCACCTTTACCCACCAGATGACGCGGTTGCTTGTCATCGAGCAGATCTACCGCGCCTACATGATTTCGTCGCATCGTCCTTATCATAAGTGAAAGGCGGCAGGAAATCGCCTGTGAAACAGGGGAGAAAATTCTCCTGTTTTTTTGTCGGCTCTCTTGTTGGCATGCACAACCATCCCGATACCCGAAAAAAGATAAAAAAGAGCGGAAGCTTTACAGTCCCAGACAAATGCAGCCGCAATAAGCGTCGCTCCCTTTGTGGATGGGTGAGGAAACTAGTGTGCTTTCCCCTTTGCCTGCACCCACCGGCAAGCCTTATCGGAGTGCGGCTTCCCTTTTCCTCTCCCCTGTCTTCCAAGTGTGAAAAAGCGGCGATCTCCCGATAAAATCAACGTTATCCGACGATGAAAAACGCCGATCAGGCGGGAAATGCTTTCATCTGAAAATGTTTGGTGCTATAATATGTTCAGTCAGTATAAGGAGGAATTTGACAATGGCAAAGAGAACTGTAAAAGACCTTGATGTTGCCGGAAAAAAGGTCATCGTTCGCTGTGACTTCAACGTCCCGAGAAAGGATGGCAAGATCACAAACGACAACCGTATCGTTCAGGCATTACCAACCATCAAATATTTGATCGAAAACAAAGCGAGAATCATCCTGATGTCTCACTTGGGTAAGGTAAAGACGGAAGAAGACAAGGCGAAAAACGATCTGCGCTGTGTTGCGGAGCGTTTGGCTGAGCTCGTCGATACGAAGGTCAGCTTCTGCCCGGTTACCAGAGGAGAGCAGCTGGAGCAGATGGTTGCCGATCTGAAAGACGGAGAAATCGTATTGATGCAGAACACTCGTTATGAGAAGGGCGAGAGCAAAAACGATCCGGAATTGGCACAGTATTGGGCAAGTCTGGGCGAAGTGTTCGTAGAGGATGCGTTTGGCAGCGTACACCGCGCACACGCTTCTACGGCCGGTATCCCAAGCATTCTCAAGGAGAATGGTCTGGGCTTCTTGGTGGAGAAGGAAGTCACGATGCTGGGCAAGGCTGTCGACACGCCGGAGCGTCCGTTTATCGCTATCATCGGCGGTGCGAAGGTATCCGATAAGATCGCCGTGGTAGACAACCTGCTGAAAAAGGCGGATAAGGTCATCGTCGGTGGCGGTATGGCTTACACCTTCATGAAGGCGCAGGGTCACAATGTCGGTTCCTCCCTGTTAGAGGAAGATAAGATCGAGCTGGCAAAGGAGTATTTGGAGAAGGCCGGCGACAAGCTGGTATTGCCGGTGGATAATGTCATCGCCGATAAGTTTGCGGCAGATGCCAATACGCAGGTCAGCGGCAACGATATTCCGGATGGCTGGATGGGCTTAGACATCGGTCCTAAGACGGTTGAGCTGTTCAAGGAGACGTTGGCCGGAGCGAAGACGGTCGTATGGAACGGTCCGATGGGCGTGTTTGAGATGGAGCCGTTCGCAAAGGGAACGTTAGCCGTATGTACGGCGATCTCCGAGCTGCCGGGCGCTACGACGGTGATCGGCGGCGGTGATTCCGCAGCTGCCGCAATCCAGCTGGGCTTCAAGGAGAAATTCTCTCATATCTCCACCGGCGGCGGCGCTTCCTTAGAGTACATGGAAGGAAAAGAACTGCCGGGTATCGCTGTCATCAGTGAGAAGTAATACAAGTGAGGAGAAAGAGCATGAGAAAACCAATTATTGTCGGAAACTGGAAAATGAACAAGACGATGAAGGAGACCAAGGACTTCATCGAGGCCGTAGATGCCGCAGCCGCAAGCGAGAATGCGACATATGGTATCGGCGCACCGTTTACGGCGCTGTCCACAGCGGTGAGCGCTGCGAAAAACTTGGTGATCGCCGCAGAGAACTGCCACTTTGAGGACAGCGGTGCATTTACCGGAGAGGTTTCTGTACCAATGCTGCAGGAAGTCGGCGTAACGCACTGCATCATCGGTCATTCCGAGCGCCGTACGATGTTTGGCGATACGGATGAGACGGTAAACAAGAAGGCAAAGCGCTTAATTGAAGCCGGCATCACACCGATTCTGTGCATCGGCGAAACTGAGGCACAGTATGATGCGGGCGAATCCGAAAAGGTCATCCGTGATCAGCTGACAGGATCTTTGGCAGACCTCTGCCCGAAGTGTGTTGCGGACATCGTCATCGCTTACGAGCCGATCTGGGCGATCGGTACCGGAAAGAGCGCATCGGTGGAAATTGCAGAGAACTGCTGCCGCATCGTGCGTGATCAGGTCAAGGTGATGTACGGAGAAGAGGCTGCCGAAAAGGTACGCGTACAGTACGGCGGATCGGTAAAGCCGGGCAACATTGCCGAGTACATGGCACAGCCGGATATTGACGGCGCGCTGATCGGCGGAGCCAGCCTGAAGGCAGACAGCTTCATCGAGATCATCGAAAAGACGAAGTAATCCTATTCCAATAAAGAGCCTGATGCGAAAGTGTCGGGTTCTTTTTTGATGACTTCAATGGGAATTGAAATGAATGTGTGGATGTTTCGGGGTATGCCTTTTCACTATCAGGGGGCAAATCCACGGTCATCGAAATTACCTTCTTTTGTATTTGCCTGAAACGTTTTCCCAAAAGAAAGATAGACGATAGAAATGCGAGGACGCATTGTATACAGTAAGAGAAAGACAAAGCGCTCCTTTTCTTTTTCACACGTATATTGTAAATGAATCATCTGGAAGTCTTATAGGATCTCCTTTTCATCATTCAACCGTTGTATCCCGACATCGCTGATTTATGACCGTCTTGTATGACGGTGAGCCTGCGGTTATAGTCGTTTGCCAAGGCGGCAAAGTAAAGGCTTTGACAGAAAGCGAAAGCGCGGAAGTAAGCAAGCCTTGATGCTCAGTGCAAAACCAATAGAATACGACAGACGCCCAGAGAAGTATAAGAACGAGCGATGAAACAAACGGCGTCCGCACGTCGAAACAGAAAAACAAGACAATACGCAAAAAAGAGGAGCGCTGCGAATACTGACAGTGATCCTGTCACAGCTCTCTCCTCTTTCTGTCTTTGGGTGAATGTTTGGTTCATTGAAATGCCGATGGCAAGACTGTCGGCTGATCGCTCATCTCCTCGCCAAAGGTTGCCGTACTTACGAGACTTGCTCGCTTCTATAAAATATTGAAATGCTTCAGCGCTTTGGTAATGCCGTCATCCTCCGCCCGCTCGCAGATGTAATCCGCCGTTTGCTTCAGCGCTTCATCGGCATCCTGCATCGCGACGCCGATACCGGTGTAGGCTAACATATCACGGTCATTTTCGCCATCGCCAAACGCCATTGTTTCCTCTCTGGGGATTTGAAAATGCCTGAGCATGGCCGCAATGCCTTTGGCTTTCCCGCCACTTTTGGGGATGATGTCGATGCCGTAAGGATTCCAGCGAGTAATCTTACAAGCAGGCAGCTGCTTGACTAACGCATCTCCCTGCTGCTGATCGACAAACGCAGTAAACTGATAGACAGCGCCTCCGTGATAGCAGTCAATCGGCGGCAACGGCATGGATACCGCATCCTGCGCGCTTTGGACAATCGCGTTCACATAGTTGATATAAAGCCGCTGTTTTTCCACAGTGACAATCGGGTACACCTTTCTGTTCACATAATCCAGCACAAGCGCCGCGTCGTGCGCGTCGATCGCCACCTCGTCGATGGTTTGTAAAGAGGCATCTAAGGTGAGCTGTCCGTTTAAGGTGACATAGCCGTCAAAGGCGACGCCTAGGCGTTTTAACAGCTCATCCAATTCCGAGGTATGGCGTCCGGTGGCTAGAAACAGGCGAATTCCCTTTTCCTTTAAACGATGCAAGGATGCGATCGTCTGAGCGCTGATGCTGCCGTCACGGGCAATCAGCGTACCGTCCACGTCAAAAAAGACTGCTTTCATGCGGGCTCCTTTCCATAAACGAGCCGACGTGCGCCGGCTCGCTTCACTGATTTCTCTGTATGCAAGAATTGCTTACATTACATGAGTCCGATCCAAGAGCATCCGATAGAGAGGATGATGATTCCCAGAATTAATACGATCGGGCTGACCTGCTTCTTTCTCAGCAGCCAGAAGCATAACAGCGTTACCGCCATCGGCAGCAGGTTCGGGAAGATGTTGTCGAAGAACTGCTCTTGCACGGCAACCTCGATGCCGCCGTCTACGGTGATGACCGGCAGCAGCGTGATCGATACATAGGAAGCGATCATCGCACCGACGACCGTGATACCTAAGATCGTTGCGGCATTGGCGATAATATCCGAGTTAGCGGTAATCATATCGATCGACTTGGTACCTAAGCGATAGCCCAACTTCGTCCATACGATACGCAGAATCCAGATGACCAGATACGTTAAGAAGAAGATGATCGGTCCTAATACGGAGCCCTGCGAAGCGAAGGAGCAGGAGATACCGGCAACGATCGGCAAAATCGTAAACCAGAAGATCGCATCGCCGATACCGGCGATCGGGCCAAACAGCGCCAGCTTTAAGCCGTTGACCGTTTCACGGTTAGCGCCGCCCTCTTCCAGAGAGACCATGAGTCCCATCAAAAAGCCGACCAGATTCGGGTGCGTGTTGATGAACGCCATGTTATCCGATAACGCGGCGCCCAGCTTTTCCTTATCATCGCCGTAAATCTTTTTCAGCGCCGGAGCGAGCGCCCAGGTGAAACCGCCGGACTGCATACGCTCATAGTTGAACGACGCCTGCAAGTAAGAAGAACGGATACCCAGCAATGTAATATCCTTGGATGTCAGTTTTTTAGATTCCGACATTATCGTCACCTCCACTCATGCCAGCCTCTTCCACGGCTGCCTTGATATCCGCCTGACGCTGCTTCGTGCCGAAGAAGTCGATCAGTGCGAAAATCAGACCGAGCAATGCGACCGGCAGCAGGTTAGGCATATCGATAAAGCAAGTCATCAGGAATCCGGCGATGAAGTATGGCACATACTTTGCCTTCATCATGACGCGCAGCAGCATACCGAAGCCGACAGCCGGCAATACGCCGCCTGCGATCTCCAAACCGTGCGTGATGACTTCCGGCAGCCATTCGACAAACGCCTGAATCGGTCCCTGTGCCGCATAAGCGCAAAGGAACGCCAATACGCCGTAGGTAGCGGATACGATCAGCATCGTCAGCAGGTTGATGTTGCGCAGACCGCTGATGTCGCCCTTTGCCGCACATTCGTCCGCCTTGCCCATGAAGAAAGAGAACGCGGAGTAATAAAACAGGATAATGTACTGACCTAAGAAAGAAAACGGCAGACACAGCGCTAACGCCTGCGGTGCGTCACAGCCGGTCGTATATGCGAGCACGGTGCCCATGAGTCCGGCCATAACCGGGTTTGGCGGCTGTGTGCCTCCGGCCGGCGTCAGACCGGCAAAGGCGAGCTCGATCAAAGCGCCTACGGTAAGTCCCAGTGTGACATCGCCGAGAATCAAGCCGGTAAATGTGGATACCATCAGCGGGCGGAACAGGAAGAACGCTTCCAAGAAGAAGTCCAGTCCGACGATGATACACATGATGGCTAACAGGATTCCCTGCATCAGTGTAATTTGCATAATCTTTTTCTCCTCTCTTTTGTGTTGTTAATCGATGACGGTTTTTGAATCTCCCGGCACATCCTGCGCATAGACGTGAATGCCCTTGCCGGCAAGATAGTGAAGATCCTCCATGTCCTGATCATCCACGTACACCTTGGCCGTCAGAGAACGCTTGCCCTCGGAAAAGTGCATGTTTCCCACGTTGACCTCTTTGATCCCTACGCCTGCCTCTACCAGCCGGCGTACGTCCTTAGGTGTCCGACAGATGATGAAGATCTTCTGTGACGGGGCCGCCTTGTCGATGATGGCGGCGGTCTTCTCAATGGTGAAGAAGCGGATGCCGACGCCGGATGACTTGGCGGTAACGCTCATCAGCTGCTGCTGAAGGGAGTCCTGTGCGGCTTCATCGTCGGCGACGACTAACAGATTCGCACCGATCGTCTTGACCCACGTTACTCCGACCTGACCGTGCACCAGCCGGTTGTCGATCCGCGTCAGTAAAATGTTCGGCATGATACTTCCCCCCTTTCTCTCACCCATTATACAGCAAAAAGCGTGCCAACTTCTGTCGATCACGCTGATTGCCGATAAATAAAGGGATTTTTAGAAATAATTCAGGATATACATGATTTCCGGATCAGAGATTTCGACACTATAATGCATTTCTATCCCACTAAAGGCCTCCCGTACCTGTTCCATCTTCCACGCGTGCTGCGCTTTGAATGCCTCGATGCCCTCGACATGATCGATGCCCTGACGCAGCATCAGCCGTTCGATCAGGCAGCTGACATGCACATAGAGCCCCATGCGCACGGTCGGGTCGACGCTGAGCGCGAGCCGTGTCTCCAGCTCCATGACGAAGTCCTCTACATCGTCGATCACCTTTTCCGGGTTGAGGATGGTCAGATGGTTGACGATGTTGGAGAGCGTGAAATTCTTCATGATGTTTTGGCGGAAGCATTGCTGCTCCTGCTCGCTGAAATAAGGGGCGACATGGCCTAACAGGGTTTGAATGCCCGCTTCGTCCACCACGCTCTCTAACGCCAGAAACTCCTTTCCCTCGATCTGCGGGTCCAGGGTGCCGACGATGAGCTGTACGTCATACTGAGTGAAGATCGTATCCTCCCGTCCATGCTCGAGCACCGAGTGATAGTCGTAAGGGATGACCTGAAGCGCAATCGCTTTTGGAAAGGATGCGGTCAAAAGCTCGGAAATCTTCTTCGCTACGCCAAAGCCGGTGGCGCAGATGGTGAGGATGGCGTCCTGCTTTTGCATGCCTTCGATGAAATGAGTGGAGAGGGAAAACTGCTGCTGCACCTGCGAGAGGATGTCCTTGACCGGCTTTCCCTGCTGGATGAGCTGTCCGACCTCCAAGGCGGTGGCGGTGGAGACATAGTTCATCAAGCCGATGTTGCAGTTAGAGAGGCTGATCATCTCATAGATCGCTTCTAACGATCCCATGTCCACCAACAGGATCAGCTCCTGAATCGGGCTTTTCTGCTTGAGATAGTCGTCGACGAGCTGGACGATCTTATCGATGGAAATCTTGAGTTTCATATCGATGCCATCGAAGATATGCTCGTGCAGCAGGTGGTTGGCGGTATCGGCGATGGAGCTGGCGGTGGAATAGCCATGGCACAGGATGAGACCGACGCGGCCGTTGCTTTCCTCCTTGTCCGTCTTGATGAGCGCCAGCGTGAGGATGATGCTCATGAAGTCATCCATGACGATATCTAAGTTCAGCGATGCGTTTTCCACGATCTCACAGGCGACGCTGTAATCGCGGGGATAGTGCTCTTTGATCATCGCGCACAGCTCCTCGACGTCCCCGCGGTGCAACGAGAGCCAGATCATCGCATCGTTGGCATTGCGCGTATATTCGATAAACGCCTTGGAATACATCTTGATCTGACTGTTGGAGATGATAAGGGAATAGCGGTTGATGACGATCGAACAGATCTTGTCGAGCATTTTTAACAAATAAGACTCATTGGAGCTGACAAAGCGGTATTTCTGGTTGAAGAACAGCAGGTCGAAGAAGTTTTGTACCTGATATTTGCAGCGGGTGATGATCTGGTGAAAGCTTTCTTTTTCACGCAGAGAGCCTTGATAGGTTTCTAACAGGTGATAGTAGAGGGAGAGCAGCGGCGAGGCGGATTTGCGCTCTTTGTTGAGCTCGCCGACGGGGATCATCGTCTCCTCCTGTTCCTTGTGGTAATACTTCATCTGCAAGTCGCTGCGGGCGCTCAGCAGCTGTTCGGGCAGATCGAGCAGGCGGATGCACAGCGGCTTTCCCTCCTCGTGCAGCAATACGTTGGCGCAGGTTGCCTTGATCACGTTTTGCAGCTCGCCGATGTTGCCGGCATATTCATGATCCATCAGCGTCTGGTAGGCGAGGTTGGAGATGAACAGCTCCCGTTTTAAATGGCGGCTCTCCCGCTGTAACATCATCGTGATGAGCTCGATTTTCTCCATGCGCGGCCGTTCCTTGAGCGAAGGCACCGAGATGGTGATGGGGATGCGCCGCAGCAGTGTGCCCAGCAAAGCCTGCTGGGGGTCTTCGGTCGTCGCAAAGATCAAATGGCAGCTGGAGTGATACCAGTTTTCGTTATCGCCCATTTTGTGATAGATGCCCTTGTCCATGAACTGAAACAGCTTTTCCTGACATTCCGCCTTCAAGCAGTGCACCTCGTCTAAAAATAACACGCCTTGATCGGCCAGCTGGATGAGACCGGGCTGTTCGCTGTCCGCTCCGGTGTACGCACCCTTGACATGACCGAAGAGATTGGCGGTCAAAAGCTCCGGGTTGTTTGCGTATTCGGAGCAGTTCAAAGCGATGAAACGCGCGTCCCTGCGCAGGATGCCCTGATGGAGACCGTATTCATACATCACGCTGGCAATGCGGCTTTTACCGGTGCCGGTCGCCCCGTGAATCAGGATAGGCAATCCGTGATCGGGGTAAGAGACGGCGGCCTGGCAGTGGGAGATGAGCGAACGAAGCGAACCGTCATAGCCGATCAGATGCTCAAAGTCACGCTTGGTGAGGGCGAGCAGCTCCTCGCAGGAATCAAAGCTCGTCTGTGTCAGCACACAGCCAAAGCGTTCCTCCAGCGTCTGCTTGTCGAAGAAATACACCGGACGCGAGTTGACCTTAACGCACGTCTCGTTTTTGACAAATTCGTTGAGATATTGAGAAGCGGTATTGCGCAGAATGCCGCAGGCGTCGCCCAAGGAGGATGCGGAAAAGCGTTCGTGTTCCTCGATCGGCTCCTTTTTACAACGTTCCTGCAATACGGCTAACAGCTGTTTTTTGATGTCCATACGCTACCTCCTCACTTTCAGACGCTCGAAGTCGAGCACATCGATGCGTTCGCTCATCGTTCCCGGCACATCCTGATAGAAGATGTCATTGTCATGCTCGTTGAGGTAGTTGAGATCCTCCACGTCCTGCTCGCTGAGATACATCTTCTTGTTGAAGGGATAGCGGCCTCGCTCATAGTGAATGTTGCCGATGTTGATCTTGGGAAAGCGGATGCCCTGCTCATAGAGGATGCGGACGACCTGAATGGATTTGACGACGAGAAAGAGCTTCTTGTCGCTGCTGCCATGGTGGTAGGCGTCCGTAAAGCCGGCGATGGAATAGAAGGCGATGCGCACGTTTCCCGCCTTGGCGATGCTTGTCATCAGTTTTTGCGAAAAGACATTGTTCATCGTCTCATCGTCGATGACGATGATCGTATCGATGTCTAAGGTGTTGCTCCAGGTGACGCCGGTCTGTCCGTGAACGAGACGGTTATCGACGCGTATCAGCTGAATGATCGGATGCATGACGATTCCCCCTTTTGTAATTGTGCGGTATGGAAATTAGATAACGGAAATCAAGCGGATATTTGAAATGTGAGGGATGAAGGGATCACCTCATCATCAGCGGATGAAGCGCTCGTTTGGGCAGCGCTTCACCGCCTGCTTTGCGTGTGAAAAAGGCAAGGTAAACGCTGTGAGAAAACGGTTGTGGAAAACCTGTTCTCAGCTAACGGCGACGCCGCTTGGACGAGCAGGGCAGCCCCGCCGCTTCCCGGTATTTGGCGATCGTTCGCCGGGAAAGAGACACGCCTTCTTTTTTGAGCAGCATGCACAGGGTGCTGTCGCTGTAGGGGTGAGCGGAGTCCTCCTTTGCGATGATGCGCGTTAACAGGGTCATGATGTCCTTTGCCCCTAATGCACTGCTGCCGTCATGGCGAAGCAGATAGGCGATGGGGTATTCCTGCTGCAAAAACAGAAATGACTTGTTGTCGATCGCCCGGGAGATGGTGGAGGGGTGCAGGCGGCAGCCCTCGCTGACCATCTGCAAGGTGCAGTAAGCTAACGGCGCTTGCCCCTCGCTGAAAAACCATTCCTTTTGCAGGGAACATAGCGTCTGCAAGATGGAGAGCATGGTGAGGTTGCGCCGTGCGACATGGTCGATCAAAGCGCTCGCTTCCTGCCGCAGGCGGTTGAGTTCCTCCTGTGTAGCCATCATCTGGGGATCGGGTTTTTGTAATTCCAGCCGGAAATCCTGTTTCATTAACGCAATGTGCAGCTTGCCCTCAATGACGCGGATTTCTGCTTCCGCTTGCAGGTAGGATGCGTTCACGGCATAGTTGGCGGCCGGTTTCGGGTTGAGGGTGCGGATGAAACGGATGCCCTCGTCGATTTCCTCTTTCGGCAGGCCGGTGGCGGCGTGGATGGCGTCGAGGTCACCGGCGGCGATCTGCGGCAAGTAATCACAGAGAATCTCGCCGGTTTCGCTGGGCGCTTCTTCGCTTAGCTCGCACTGCACCTGTAAGCATTCCCGCAGACAAAAGCAGAAACAGCCCACAGGCTCCATTCGCCGCAGAGCATAGAGGGCACGCTCGATGGCGGTTTTCGTATAGCGGCTTTGTTTGATCAGCTGGTTCATGTCAATGGAAAAATAGCCGTTGGAATTGAGACGTGAGAGCAGATAGGCGCATAGCTCCTCGCCGGGCGCTTCCTTGCAATAGGGCAGCTGAGAGAAGATGGTCTGTGTCAGATCCTCACGGCGGGTGAGCAGTGAAATCGGGTCATGCGGCTGTGGGGAGGTAAAGCGCAGAAAGGGGTTGGCGCAGCTGCGCTCCCACAGGTACAGCTTGAGATCCTGCGGCGAGCTTTGGAGAATATGCAGACTGTCCGCCATGGCAGGATGATACAGCTGCCGATGCGTCAGTGTCTGGGTGATCGCAAGTTTTTGCTTCATATCCACAATATAGCAAAAAAACCGCTGAATTTCAAATGATGAACGTTAAGAGCTAGACAAAGTGACAATGATGGCGGGGGTGTTGAAAAACGGCAGGCGACTGCCTCGTTGATATGGGCTTTGGCGCAAATCATGGGGGCGGCCACGTCGCTGCGGCAGGCGCTCCTGATGAGATTGCCCATCACCAAGAGAGCGTTACCAAAAACTATTTGTGAGGTGATGATGCTTGTCCCATTGACAGCGGGCATGAGAGGGGCACTAACGAATAAAAGTACTCAAAAATGTATCGCAGCTCATAGGGAACAGCCGCATTTTGGACTGTTATGTGGATTTTGCCGCCAAAATGACAGCTACGAATAGAAAAGCTTTGTATCAAACAGCGTCAACATTGTTTTTTCGCATATTACTATTCTTTTCGTTACAGCCGCTTTGACAAAGAGGTCAAAGCACGAATAAAAAAGACAGCCTGTAAGGAAGGTACACGCATGTGCAAAAAAATCCTTTACAGGCTGTTGATGCAGGGGAGTATGGAAGGAAACAGGATCATCATGCAGGGGCTGACGTTTCAGCAAAGAGGACGCTTTCCTGATCGGACAAAGCGTGCCGTTGTTTCCGCGCTTGCTTATTTAATCGCGATAGTCCATGCTCCATTTGAGGAAGCTGCCGCTGTCCGCGTCGATCTCAAACTCATACTTGACGTTTTGATAATAGATTTCTCCCTCGTATAAATGCATGCCGTCATCCCACTCCTCCTCGATGAAGATGTCGCTTTCCTTGGCCCCCTCGACCTTGGCGAGCGCAAGCTGTTTTGCCTGCGCGAGAGTGACGGCGCTGCCCTCATGTCTGCCATAGCTTTCCTGTTCCAGCTGGTAAATGGTGCCGTCGGGACCGATCTCATATTCATAAGCGATGGTGGATGTATGAAATTCAATCTCATAGCGGGGATGGTCGGCGCTGCCGTCATTTTTCGCTTTGGTGAGCGTCGCTTCGGATGCGCTGACGCCCGCGTCCGCAAAGGCGATCGCTTTCGCTTCTTCTAAAGTGATAACGCCTTGCGGTGATGAAGAGCCTTCCAATGATGAAGAGGGAGGCGTTTGTTCTTCGTTTGTATCTGCATTTCCCTCCTGACGGCTTTGATAGGAGGAACGCAGCATCTCTCCGCTCGCTTTGGCGATGATCGTTTCATAGCTGCGCATGTCGGTATGAAAGGTCAAAACGTAGGCATCCTCGCCCTCGAATGCGGAAACGGAAATCTCCATGGTCAAGACCTCGCTTTCGCTGATGCCTGCGCCCGCTAAGGCAATTTCCTTTGCCTCCTGTTCGCTGATGCCTCCGGCGCCGCAGCCATACAGCAGCAGGCAGGCGCTGAGCAGAATTGTTTTGACAAGGTGATGTTTCATGTGTCATTCTCCTTTGCTGACGAGCGCGGGAAATGTCCCTTTGTTTGTGTGAGAATCGGCAACAGGCAGAAGAAGCTCGTCCCTTTCTGCCATTCGCTTTCAACGCGGATGTCACCGTGATGCGCTTTCGTGATCCATTGTACCATCGACAGCCCCAGACCGCTGCCCCTGCTGCGGGAAGGGTCCGCCTGATAGAAGCGTTCCCAGATATGGGGCAAATGTTCCTCGCGGATGCCAATGCCATCATCGCTGACCTCGATGGAAAGCTGTGCGTCTCTGCGCTTTACCCGCAGCCAAATGTGTCCGTTTTCCCTGCCGCAGCTGACGGCGTTTTGTAACAGATTGGCCAACAGGCGGATCATCAGCGTCTGATCGGCACAGACGTCGATGCCCGCTTCGATGTCGGCCTCTAATGTGATGTGTGCCTGAGCGGCCAACTCCTCGTATTCCTCAGCGGCGCTTTCGCACAGTTCGCTGAAAGAGAACGTCTCCATCTGTAACTGCTCTCTGCCTTGATCGGCACGTGATAGCTGTAACAGCTGAGCGATCATGGCGGAAAGCGAACGTATCCGCTCCAGCATCGCTTCCAGCTGTGCGCGGGTCTGTGCATCGAGCGTTTCTTGGGCCAGCAGGTTCTCGCACTGCATCATCAGCACGCTGAGCGGGGTGCGCAGCTCGTGGGAGACGTCGCCGGTAAACTGCCGTTCCCGCTTGATCGCCGCTTCGATCTTTTCCAGCATCTCGTCAAAGGTGGCGGCGAGGGTGTAGATCTCATCACGTCCCTCTCCCAGCTCTACCCGCCGGCTCAGATCATTTTCCTTTTGGATGCTTTGGACGGTGGCGGTGATGCGGCTGACGGGAGCGAGCGCACGGCGGCTCATCAGATAGCCGAGGATGGCGCTGAGCACGATGAACAGCGGAAATAAAAGAAAGGCGAGCTGTAGGATGAAGCGGAAGTTTCGCTCGGCGTCCGTGATGGAGATGACGCCCCGCATGCGCAAGGTTTCCCCGTTTTCCGCCAAAAAGGACATATCCAGCACATAATAGGAGAGCTGCTGGGTGTCGATGCGGCGCACGCTGTCCTCAACAAAAGGCAGATCATAAGTAAAATGATAAGGCAAGCGGCCATAGAGCAGCTCGCCGCCTGCATCATAGACCGATAGATATACGCCGTCTTCCACCTGCAAGAGATCGGAATCAAACTCCAGCCGTCCCTGCCGATAGCGCACATCGTCAAAGGAGGAGGAAACCCGTGTCTGTAACAGGCTTTGAGTGTCGCTGAGAATGGCTTGTGCGCCAAGGGAGAAGAGCAGCGCGGCGATGATCGCAAACAGCGCCGTCATCAGGAGGGTGTATAAGAGCGTCAAACGCGCTTTGATCGACAGCCGCTTTTTCATGCGGGCACCTTTAACACGTAGCCATGTCCGCGGATGGTATGGATCAGCTTGGTCTCATAGCCCTCGTCGATCTTTTTGCGCAGATGGCGGATGTAAACGTCGATGACATTGGAAGCGCCGGTGAAATCATAGTTCCAGACATGCTGCTCCAGCCGTTCGCGGGTCAAGACGATGCCCGCGTTGCGCGCCATGTAACAAAGCAGCGTATATTCCTTTGAGGAAAGCGAGATCTCGTTTTCTCTGCGCCAGACCTGATGCGTGTCGAGCAGGATGCGCAGATCATGAATGCGCAGCTCGTTTTGTTTCTGCTGAGCAGGGGTGCGCAGCAAGACGCGCAGCCGTGCCGAGAGCTCTTCAAAGGCAAAGGGCTTGATGAGGTAGTCGTCCGCCCCGCTGTCTAATCCCCGCACGCGGTCCTCGACACTGTCCTTGGCGGTCAATAACAGCACCGGGATGTCGTTTTTGTTTTCCCGCAGCGTTTGCAGTACGGACCATCCGTCAAGCTTGGGCATCATGATGTCTAAGATGAGCGCATCGTAGTCCGCCATCCGCAGATAGTCGAGCGCCGCTTCGCCATCGTAACACACATCGACGCTGTAATGCTCCTTTTGTAAACGCTGTGCGATCAGCTCGTTGAGCTCCCGCTCATCCTCTGCGATCAAAATCCGCATCATCACACCTCCTTGCCTCATGACAAACGGCCTGTGTCTGTCGCCGCTTCCTTGCTATCTATATTTATTATAGCGGAAAAGCGGACGCCCCGCCATCCAAAGAACGGCAAAGCGGTTGAAAAGCGTTTGCTTAGCTTCTATAATAGAAACATATCGCAAAAAGGAGAGGAGGAAGGGACATGTGGAACATCGATACGCTGATTTATGTCGTTCCCGCTATCTTGATCAGTGTGACGCTGCATGAGCTGGCACACGGCTATGTCTCCTATCGGCTGGGCGACCCTACGCCCAAAGAGGACGGGCGGCTGTCGCTGAACCCATTGCGCCATTTGGATTTGTTTGGCACGCTGGCGCTTTTAACGGTGGGGTTTGGCTGGGCAAAGCCGGTACGGGTGGACGCCGGTTATTATAAAGACCCGAAAAGCGGCATGGTGTGGACGGCGTTTGCCGGCCCGTTGGTCAACTTTTTTCTTGCATTTCTCTGTATCGTGCTGTATTTGGTGCTGCTGCGTTATGGCGTTTCCATCGAACAGGGACAGTTTTTATGGCGGCTGGTGGACTATCTGGGCGAGCTGTCTCGCTATACGGCGATATTGTCGCTGGGACAGGCGCTCTTCAACATGATTCCGATTCCGCCCTTGGACGGCTCTAAAATCATTTACGGCCTGTTGCCGGATTCGCTCTATGAGTGGTGCATGCGCAATGAACAGCTGCTGTCACTGCTGATCTTTCTCCTGCTGTTTAGCGGCGTACTCAACGCCCCGTTATTGCAGCTGCGCAATACGGTATGGAACGCGCTGATGGACATCGCCATCGCGATCGTCTTTTGACGCTTTCACACAGAGAGGGGAGGCCGTTTGTTTTCCTAAAACAGCATACCCGGCATGAAGAGGCGCTTTCGCTTTTTGAAAAGATATGCGAGGCGCGCTGCATTCCCCTAGCAGTGATTGCCGCTCATATGGCGCTGTTGAGCAACCCCCGTGTTCTCCCTATCGATCATGAAAGTATCATGGAGATGACAATAAAACACACCTGATACCGCTCTGCTTGGCAAAATGTCCTGTCGCAGGCAGGGATTCGGGTGTGTTTTCATGAAGGAGGGAATTTGGCGCAAAGCAACCGCAAAGCGCCTCTCCCTTCCTCTATATATTTAATATCGGCCATTTGATTGGGAAATAGGATTGATAAGGGTTAGGAGCGCCGATATTAAATACCCTTGTAAGTCATCGTCTGCAATCATCAAACGATTCGCCGATAAAACGGCACAGAGCGTATACCCGCTGTGTGAGCAGAGCGCTAACCCTACTCCACGGTAACCGACTTAGCGAGATTGCGCGGCTGATCGATCTCACATCCGCGCAGACAGGCGGTGTGATAGGCGATCATCTGTAACGGCAGGACCGTCAAAATCGCCTGTACCATGCGATCCAGCGGCGGCAGGGCGATCAGCGTGTCATACAGCTGTGGATATACACGGAAATCCTCACGGCACAACAGAAGCACATGCGCGCCGCGCGCTTTCACTTCACGGATGTTGCTGACGCATTTATCAAAGAGCGCCGCTTCACTGGCGAGCGCGATGACCGGCGTCCCTTGCTCGATCAATGAGATCGTCCCATGCTTGAGCTCGCCCGCCGCATACGCCTCGCTGTGAATGTAAGAGATCTCCTTGAGCTTTAGCGAGCCTTCCATACACACGGCGTGATCGAGCCCGCGCCCGATGAAAAACACATGCGCATGATCGGCTAACAGCGCCGCATGCTTCTCCCAGTCCTCCTGAGCGAGCAGGCGCTCAAACAAGACGGGCAGCGTTTGCAGCTGATTATGGATGCGGTCTGCCCGCGCCTTTGGCATCTTTCCGTGGATGCTTGCCAAACGCAATGCGAATGCCGCCAGCAGTGCGACCTGCGCCGCATACGCCTTGGTCGTCGCTACGGCGATTTCCACTCCCGCCATCGTATAGGCGACATAATCCGCCTCTCTGGCTAATGAACTGCCGACGACGTTGACGATGGCGAGCGTGTCGATACCCTGTGCATTGGCCAACCTTGCCGCCGCCAGCGTATCTGCCGTCTCTCCGCTTTGCGAGATGAGGATGACGAGGCTGTCCGCCGTAAACAGCGGACGGCGATAACGAAATTCGCTGGCGACCTCCACCTGCGTTTCGATGCGCGCCTCAGATTCGATGAGCTCCTTGGCGATCATTCCGGCATGATAGGCGCTTCCGCAGGCGACGATGAAGATGCGCCGATAGCGCTCTAATGCAAATGGCCGCTTGCAGTTGGCAAGCACGCCGTCGCTTTCAAAGCTGCGCAGCGTGGCTTGAATCGCCCGGGGCTCCTCATGGATCTCCTTGAGCATGAAATGCGCATAGCCCTCCTTTTGGATGGCGCGCACGTCCAATGTGCTCGTTTGATAATGCGGTTGATATGTCTGCCCATTCGCATCATAAAGCGAAAGCGATCCTCGCTTGAGATGCAGGATGTCCCCTTCCGGCAACACAAAGTAGGTTTTGGTGTAAGCGAGCAGTGCCGGGAGGTCGCTGGCGAGGTAAGCCGCGTCCTCTCCTTTTGCGGCGATGAGCGGGGAATCCTTGCGCATCGCATAGATGCTGTCGGCGTCCTCGTCAAAAATGACCGCAAAGGCGTAAGAGCCCTGCAAGCGCTGTTGTGCCTTGCGCAGGGCGAGCAGCGGGTCTTTGTCACGCTGATAATAAGCGTCGATGAGGGCGCAGGCTACCTCGCTGTCCGTCTGCGAATGAAAATGATAGCCTTGTTCGCTCAGCTCGCTTTTGAGCGCGGCATAGTTTTCGATGATACCGTTATGCACGAGGGTAACGCTGCCTTGGTGGTGCGGGTGCGCATTTTGTGAGGTCGGCGCTCCATGCGTCGCCCAGCGGGTATGCGCGATGCCCTGCGGTGCATCGATCGGCGTTTCTTTCAAACGCTCTTGTAAACGTGCGACCTTTCCCTCGCATTTGAGAATGGTGACTCCTTCTTTTTTGGAGAATGCCGCGCCGCTGGAGTCATAGCCGCGGTATTCCAGTGTCATCAGCCCATGCAGCAGCACCTCTGCCGCGCTGCCCTGCTTGGAGCTGTATCCGACGATTCCACACATAAAAATGTGATACCTCCTGTCATGGTTGTGGGATTGAATGAAAAGCCATAGAAAAAGCATGCTTTGCATACGCAAGGCGCTGAGCTTTGGATGAAGTCTGTGATGCGCTGTTTACACCCCTGCGTCTGTGTGCCAAAGGGGCTTGCTATGATGGTTTTACAGCGCTTTGCTTTTTCACTGATCGGCTCTCATCACTAAAAATGCGCGCAGGAAAACCATATGCGTATTCCCTGCCGATGATGATACGCGTCATGAAAACATCTGTGTGCATAACAAAAAAGTCCGCTGATCTGCCGGATGTCTTTTCAACACAGCGTTGATGATCTTTATTTAGCCGCAAATGCGATCAGTCATGATGAAAACATCATGGGTGGCGAACGGTGTTTTGTGCGCAGCATTGCGTTTTGTCATCCGTTCTGACGATTCACCTCATACCGTGACAGTACCCGCCGAGTCTTTCGATCACTGCCAACCTCGTCAACCGCGTAGGTCCGGGCGCTCATTATCAGCAGTCGCTTTCCTCCTTGCTGACTGATAACTGCTTTATAGTATGTCATAAAATGAAAAAAGATACAAGAATTATTTACACTCACAGGCAAATAATGTAAAAAGTTTCAGTACGGAGCAAAGAGAAAACACGAAAAAACGGCGCTGATCGGCATGAAAGAAGCCTTGCGATTGCTTTGATTGGCGATGTTTCGCAAATGCGATGAAAAAATGTGAAAAGTTGTGAAAAGTGTCTTGAAATTGCCATGTAAACATCTTATACTAATAACAACAGTTTCTTTCATACGAGAGTAAGATGGGAATGGTTTAAAGAAAAGGGAGCGATTCAAAATGAAGAAATTTCCAAAGATGCTCGCTGCCGGCGCAATGGCGCTGACAGTGTTGGCAGGCTGCGGTAGCGAAGGGGCAGGCGGAGAAGCGAAGGAATCAGTAACGCTGCAAGAGGGCGATACTGTCAAGATCGGTCTGAACTATGAGCAAAGCGGCTCTACGGCGACGTATGGATTAGCCATGGAGAAAGGCAGCCAGTTAGCGATCAAGCAGTACAACGAACGCGAGGACAGCAAGTACACGATCGAAGTCGTCTCGCTGGATTGCAAGAGCGATTCCGTAGAGGCACAGTCGATTGCGAGCAGACTGATGAACGAGGAAGGCGTTGCGTTCCAGGTCGGTCCGGCAACAACACCGGACTCCACGGCGACATATCCGATTTCCACGGAAGCGCAGGTACCGGTACTCTCTCCGGCAGTTACCGCCAATGACGGCATGCTGGATGAAAACGGCGAAGCGTATCCGTACGCATGGCGCGTATGCTTTGAGGACAACACGCAGGCCAGTGCGATGGCGGTATTCGCTTACAACAACTTAGGCAAGCGCAAGGCGGTCGTTTACAGCGACAGCGGCAACGATTATGCAAAGGGTCTGCGTCAGAGCTTCATCGACAAGTTTGAGGAGCTGGGCGGAGAGATCGTCGCAGATGAGAGCTATATTTCCGGTGATACGGATTTCAACGCCGTCGTCTCCACGCTGGCAGATACCGATTTTGACGTGATGTACGTACCGGGCTACTATGGCGAGGTCGGTCTGATCGTCAAGCAGGCGCGTGCGGCAGGACTGCAACAGCCGATCCTGGGACCGGATGGCATGGATTCCCCGAAGCTGGCAGAATTGGCCGGTGCCGGCGCACTGAATGACGTATATTTCACCACCGCTTATACGACGGTAGACGCATCCGATGAGCTGAAGGCATTCATCGAGGCGTACAAGGCAGAGTACAACGAAGAGCCGGATATGTTCTCCGTATTGGCGTATGATGCGACAAACCTCGGCTTACAGGCATTGGAGGAAGCAGGGGCAACCGGTGACAAGCTGAATGAAGCCATCAAGAACATCCAGTTTACGGGACTGACGGGAAGCTTCGAGTTTGATGAAAAGCACACGCCGAAGAAAGATGTGCTCATCGTCGAACTGCAAGATGGCGTACAGGTGAATCCGATCAAGATCAACCCGGACGCTGAGTAATCTTTTGTGAATCATCATGCGGAGAAGGGGTTCCTTTCTCCGCTTTTGCGTTTTAGCACGCGGAGGATAAAGAAAGGGGAGAGAACAGTGACACAGTTTTTACAGCAGCTGGTCAACGGGCTTTCGTTGGGCAGTATCTATGCGCTGATCGCCTTGGGCTATACGATGGTGTACGGCATTATCAAGCTGATCAACTTCGCGCACGGCGACATCTATATGCTGGGGGCGTTTGTCGCTTTCTATGCAACAAGGTATTTTCAGCTGAATTTCTTTCTGGCGCTGATCGTGGCGATGGTGTTTTGCGGAGTGTTAGGCGTTGTGATCGAGCGCATCGCGTACAAGCCTTTGCGCCATGCGACCCGCATTACCGCCTTGATTACCGCGATGGGCGTCAGCTACATCTTGGAATACGGAACGCAGTTTTTAGCGGGCAGCGAGGTCAAAACGTTCCCGGAGGGACTGCTTGGCAATCTGGCGATCGAGCTGGGCGGGGTGCGCATCACCTCGCAGCAGATCATGATTTTTGCGGTGACGATCGTGCTCATGCTGGCGCTGACGTATATCGTCAACCGTACGCGGATGGGACGGGCGATGCGTGCGGTGAGCGTCGATGAGGAAGCGGCGCAGCTGATGGGCATCAGCGTTGACCGCACGATTTCCTTTACGTTTCTCTTGGGCAGCGTATTGGCGGCGGCAGCCGGTGTGATGGTCGGCGTCTATTATAACTCCATCAATCCGCTGATGGGTATGACGCCGGGACTCAAGGCGTTTATCGCGGCGGTCTTCGGCGGTATCGGCATCATTCCGGGCGCCATGATCGGCGGTCTGTCGATCGGTATTGCGGAGACGCTGGTCATCGCCTATGGTTCTTCCTTATATAAGGATGCGATCGTCTATGTCATCCTGATTCTGATTTTGATCATCAAGCCGGCCGGACTGCTGGGCAAACATGTGAAAGAGAAGGTGTAGAGGATGCTGAAGAAATATTTTTCGAGGGAAAACATCTGCTGGATCGCACTGACGGCCGCGGCGTTTACGCTGATCACCTTCCTGATGAACGTCGGTATCATCGGCAGCTATTATCAGATTACCCTGTATAACATCTGTATTAACGTCATTCTCGCAGTATCGCTGAATCTGATCATCGGCGTATGCGGACAGTTCTCGCTGGGGCATGCGGGCTTTATGTGCATCGGCGCATACAGCGCGGCGATCCTTGTGCGCATGATGAGCAATATGGCGGGCTTTGCGTTGGGTATCGCCGTGGGTATCGTCATCTCGGTGATTGCCGCGCTCATCGTCAGCATTCCGACGCTGCGTTTGCGCGGCGACTATCTGGCGATCGCCACCTTGGGCTTTGCGGAGATCATCCGCATCATCGTGCTCAATATGAAGATCACCAACGGCGCTGCCGGATTATCGGGAATCGCCAAGCTGACGACATGGCCGCTGCTGTTTCTTTTGATGGTGGCGAGCATCGTCATCGTCACCAACTTCACCCGCAGCCGGCAGGGACGCGCCTGCATCAGCATCCGTGAGGATGAGATCGCTTCGGAGGCGATGGGCATCAACACGACTCGTTACAAGACGACCGCCTTTGTGATCGGCGCAATTTTGGCAAGTGTGGCGGGAGCGTTATACGCCTGCAACTTCTATGTCATCAAACCGGATCTGTTCACCTTTAACAAGTCGATCGACATTTTGGTCATCGTCGTCTTCGGCGGTATGGGATCGATGACGGGCAGCGTGATCGCGGCGGTGTTCATCGGCGTGCTCAATATGCTGTTACAGAGCTTTTCCAGCATCCGCATGGTGATTTACGGCGTGGTGCTGGTCGCTATTATGATCTTTCGTCCGGGCGGTCTGCTGGGAACGAAGGAATTTACCTTTTCCGCGCTTTGGAAGCGGAAACGAAAGGAGAAGGGAAAACGATGACATTGTTAAGTGTAAAGGGACTGACGAAGAATTTCGGCGGACTTTGCGCCGTTTCCAATGTCAGTATGGAGATTCAAGAGGGTGAGCTGATCGGTCTCATCGGCCCTAACGGCGCGGGCAAGACGACGTTCTTCAACCTGCTGACGGGCGTCTATGAGCCAAGCGAGGGCAGCATTGAGCTCAACATCAACGGCAAGATGACCGCCATCGGCGGCTTGAAGCCGTATAAGGTGACTCAGTTAGGGTTAGCGCGCACCTTTCAAAACATCCGCCTGTTTAAATCGATGAGCGCGATCGAAAACGTCAAGATCGCCATGCACAAGGATATTCACTACGGCGCTTTGGCAGGGATTCTGCGCTTGCCTTCCTATTATAAAGAGGAAGAGCGGGTAGAGCGGGAAGCGGAAAAACTGCTGAAGATCGTCGGACTGCATGAGAAGCGCGATGAGCGGGCGGAGAATCTGCCCTATGGCGAGCAGCGCCGTTTAGAGATCGCCAGAGCCTTGGCGGCAAAACCGCGGATTTTGTTTCTCGATGAGCCGGCCGCCGGCATGAACCCGCAGGAGACGGCGAGCTTAACACAGCTGATTCATCAGATCCGCAATGATTTTCGCATCACCATCGTTCTCATCGAGCACGATATGTCGCTGGTGATGAAGATCTGCGAGCGCATCTATGTGCTGGACTATGGTAAATGTATCGCCAACGGCACGCCGCAGGAGATCAAGAATAACGAGTTTGTCATCAAGGCATATCTCGGGGAGGAAATCTGATATGGCAATGCTGGAGATCAAAGACCTGCACGTCCACTACGGCGTCATCCATGCGCTCAAGGGCGTCAGCATGCAGGTGAATCAGGGAGAGATCGTCGCGTTGATCGGAGCCAACGGCGCGGGCAAGACGACGCTTTTACACGCGATCAGCGCCATCCAGAAGAAAAGCGGAGGCGACATCCTGTTTGAAGAGGAGTCGCTCAATAAGGCGAATGCCAAGACCATCGTGGAAAAAGGCATCACGCAGGTGCCGGAGGGACGGCGTATCTTCTCCGGGCTCAGCGTGTATGAAAACCTCTTAATGGGCGCTTTTTTGCGCAAGGACAAAGAGGGGATCAAAAAGGATTTGGAAAGCGTCTATGAGCGCTTCCCGATCTTAGGCAAGCGCAGCGCACAGGATGCCAGCACGCTGTCGGGAGGCGAGCAGCAGATGTTAGCCATGGGCAGAGCGCTGATGGCGAAGCCGAAGATCTTGCTGCTGGATGAACCCAGCATGGGCTTGGCGCCGATTCTCGTCAAGGAGATCTTCCGCATCATCACGGAGATCAACAAGCAGGGAACGACAATCCTGTTAGTCGAGCAAAACGCCCGCATGGCGCTGTCGATCTGTGACCGCGCCTATGTCATGGAAACCGGCAACATCGTGCTGGAGGGTAACGGCGAAGAGCTGTCGCAAAGCGAGCAGATACAGAAGGCATATCTGGGAGGATAATTATGTTTGTAAAAGAGAATATGACAAAGCATCCGGTGTGCATTACGCCGGAGAGCACGATTACGCAGGTCGTGGATCTGATGAGTGAAAAGGGGCTGCACCGTCTGCCGGTGGTGAGCGGCAAGCGCATCGTCGGTCTGGTGACGGAGGGCGTCATCTCCTCCAGCGGCGCCAGCAAGGCGACCAGCCTGAGCATCTATGAGCTCAACTATCTGCTGTCCAAAACGACGGTGGACACGGTCATGATCAAAAATGTCATCACCATCAGTGAGAACGCGCTGATGGAGGATGCCGCCATGATGATGCTGAAAAACGACATCGGCTGTCTGCCGGTGGTGGATGATAACGGCGAGATCAGCGGAATTTTGACGCAAAATGACGTGTTTAACGCCTTTTTGGAGATTCTGGGCTATCGTGAGGAAGGCAGCCGCATCACCATCAGCGTCAAGGATGAGCTGGGAGCGATCGGTGAGATCTCCAAGGTGTTTGTGCGCAACGGCTGCAACATCACGCATATCGGCGTCTATAAGAACGAAAACGGTCTGGCCGACATCATCTTCCGCATCGATTCCTTTGATACCGATGCGTTAGAGGCGGATTTGACCGAGAACGGTTATCAGGTGACAAGCATCCTGCACCATAAAAAGTAACGGAATTCCTGAAAATGAGAGAAATGAAGGCGACTGACTCGATTTGTCGCCTTTTTTCATCGAAAGACAGACAGGTGTACGCGAATAATGAACAATATGTTAAAATATGTAAATGTTTCAAAGACAAAATGACGAAATGTAAAAAACTGTGGGATTTTCATGTAAATACTTTGCAACGAAATATTGAAAATTTTCAAGAAATAGTGTATCCTTTACACTATACTAAGAAAAGGAACTGGTGATGTATGTTTAAGTATTTGGTAAAACGTGTTTTGATCGGCTTCATCACTTTGTTTGTATTGGGCAGCGCCACCTTCTTTCTGATGAAGGCGGTTCCCGGTTCGCCGGTGAGCGGCGAGCGCTACCGTACGGCAGAGGCACAGCGATTGGCACGCATCCGCTATGGCTTGGATGATCCGATCTTCGATCAATATACCGCATATCTGGGCAGGCTGGCACACGGCGACCTCGGTGAGAGCTATATCAAAGAGGGCGTATATGTCGACCGTACGATTGCGACGACCTTCCCGGTAACGGCGCGTTTGGGCGGTATCACTTTCTGCTTCGCCCTGATCGTCGGCATTACGCTGGGAACGACAGCCGCGCTTTCCAACAAGAAGTGGATCAACAACGTGTGTATGTTTGTCGCCACCATCGGCGTCAGCGTACCTTCTTTCCTATTGGGTATGTTTTTGATCATTCTCTTCGGCGTACAGCTGCGCATCCTGCCGTTTGTCGGCTTGCGCACCCCGGCGAACTATGTGCTGCCGGTGATTGCACTGTCGTTGTATCCGATCTCGATGATCGCCCGCCTGACCCGCAGCTCGATGCTGGAGGTCATGAAACAGGATTACATTATATTGGCGCGTTCCAAGGGAACGCCGTATAAAAAGGTCGTCATCAAGCACGCGCTGAAAAATGCGATGCTTCCGGTCGTCACCTATGCCGGCCCGGCCTTTGCGTTCATGCTGACGGGAAGCTTCATCGTCGAGACGCTGTTCTCCATCCCGGGTACCGGACGCGAGTTCGTATCGAACATCAGTAACCGTGACTATCAGATGATTATGGGTCTGACGCTGTTTTTAGGCGCATTGATCATCACCTTTAACATTTTGACCGACGTGATCAGCGCAATCGTCGATCCGCGTATTAAGCTGAAGTAAGGAGGAAGCCTATGTTTAAGAAGAAAACAGCAGCAGCTGCGCCGACTCCCGAAGTGAGCGCTGCCGCGCAGGCGGCGTTTGAGCCGACGCCGGATATGTTTGAAAAGCTGGATGACGCCAGCAAAAACGCCGAGAAGATTTCCTACGAGAGCAAGACGTATTTCAAGGACGCATGGGGACGCTTTAAGAAGAACAAGATGGCGATGACCGGATTGATCTTCCTTTGCATCATGATCGTCCTGTGTATCTTTGTGCCGATCTTTTCTCCCTATACGTATGACGGACAGGATCTCAGCTCCATCAACGCCATGAGCTCCCTGTCTCATCCGATGGGGACTGACTATCTGGGACGCGACCTGCTGGTGCGTGTCATGATGGGGGGGCGCATTTCGCTTTCCGTCGGCTTTGCGGCGGCGGCCATTTCGATGTGCGTGGGCGTCACCTACGGCGGTATCGCCGGCTATTTCGGCGGCAAGGTCGATATGGTGATGATGCGCATCGTCGATGCGATGTACTCCATTCCGGATATGCTTTACATCATCCTGATCACCGTCGTACTGGAGCCAAGCATGGGTTCCATCCTGTTAGGTATCTGCATTTCCAGCTGGATGGGCATGGCGCGTCAGGTGCGCGCACAGGTCATGACGCTCAAGGAGCAGGAGTTCTCCTTAGCGGCATTTGTCCTTGGCGCCAGCAAGAAGCGCATCCTGTTTAAGCATTTGATCATCAACAGCATGGGGCCGATCATCGTCTCTGTTACGCTGTTGGTACCAAGCGCGATCTTCAACGAGGCATTCCTCGGTTTCTTGGGCATCGGCGTCCCGGCGCCTAACGCCAGCTGGGGAACGCTTGCCAACGATGCAAAGCGCTTTATGACGACACAGCCGATGCAGGTCATCTGGCCGACACTCGCCATCTGTCTGACGATGTTAGCTTTGAACTTTATCGGCGACGGCTTGGGCGACGCCCTTGACCCGAAGAAGAAGTAGGAGGGAGTTATCGCAATGGCAATGTTGGATATTAAACACCTGACTACGGAGTTCACGACCGATAACGGCGTCGTTCGGGCAGTGCGCGACGTCAGCCTGCACGTAGAAAAGGGTGAAGTGCTGGGCATCGTCGGAGAATCCGGCTCAGGCAAGAGCCAGACGATGTTCTCCGTCATGGGTCTGTTGGCACAAAACGGAAGAATCAGCGAGGGTTCCATTCAGATTGACGGCGAGGAGATCTCCCCGGCGATCATCAAGGATAAAAAAGAATACGAAGCGAAGATGGACCGCATCCGCGGCAACGATATGGCGATGATCTTCCAGGATCCGATGACCTTCCTCAATCCGGTACTGCGCATCCAGACGCAGCTGATTGAGCCGATCATCAACCACAACCCGGGCATCTCCAAGCAGGAGGCGATCAACCGTGCGATCGAGCTGATGCGCAAGGTTGGCATCCCTTCTCCGGAAACCCGTATCCGCCAGTATCCGTTTCAGTTCTCCGGCGGTATGCGTCAGCGTATCATCATCGCGATCGCGTTAGCCTGCGATCCGAAGATCATCATCGCCGACGAACCAACGACCGCGCTGGACGTAACGATTCAGGCGCAGGTGCTGGAGCTCATCAGCAATCTGAAAGAGGAGATCGATTCCGGCATCATCATGATTACGCATGACTTGGGCGTCGTGGCGAGCATCTGCGATCGCATCGCGATCATGTACGGCGGCAAGATCGTAGAAGAGGGAACGACCGATGAAATCTTCTACAATCCTAAGCATCCATATACCAAGGGCTTGTTAAGCTGTATTTCCAATCCGGATGAAATCGAACGCAAAGAGCTGCATCCGATCCCGGGCTCTCCGCCGGATCTGCTCAACATCGAGGACAACTGTCCGTTTGCGGATCGCTGCGAGCAGGCGATGAAGGTGTGCAAGCTGGCGATGCCGCAGGCAGAGCAGTTCAGCGAGACACATTTTTGCAGCTGCTGGCTGAACCATCCGTATGCGTCGGGGAAAGGAGCGTAAACCATGAGTGAAGAAAACAAGAAGGAAGCCATTCTTCGCGTAGAGGACCTCAAGGTTCACTTCAACGCCGGCGGCGGACTGTTTAAGAAAAAGAAGATCGTCAAGGCGGTCGACGGCGTCAGCTTTGAGATCAAGGAGGGGGAAACCTTCGGCTTGGTCGGCGAGAGCGGCTGCGGCAAGAGTACAACCGGGCGCGCCATCGTAAAAATCTATAATCCGACAGAGGGAAAGATTTATTATAAAGGCAAGGACATCACCTCGATCAAGGGCGATGCCCTCAGAGAGTTTCGCCGCAATGTCCAGATGATCTTCCAGGACCCTTACGCCAGCCTCAACCCGCGTATGACGGTCGGCGAGATCATCCGCGAACCGATGGATATTCACAACATTTACGAAACGAAGAAAGAACGCGAGGACCGCGTGCGGGAGCTGTTGGAGATCGTCGGCCTCAAGCCGGATCACATCCGCCGCTATCCGCATGAGTTTTCCGGCGGTCAGCGTCAGCGTATCGGTATTGCCCGCACCCTGGCGCTCAATCCGAAGTTTATCGTCTGCGATGAGCCGATTTCCGCATTGGATGTCTCCATTCAGGCGCAGGTCATCAACCTGTTAGAGCACATCCAAGCCGAAATGGGAATCTCATATCTGTTCATTGCGCATGATCTGAGCATGGTCAAGCATATCTCTGACCGTATCGGCGTCATGTATTTAGGTCACTTGGTAGAGGTGGGGGACAGCGATGATGTATATCACCGCCCGCTTCATCCATATACACAGGCACTGCTTTCGGCTGTTCCGATTCCGGATCCGAAAACGGCCCGTGAAAAACAGAGGATCGTATTGGAGGGGGAATTGCCAAGCCCGATCGATCCGCCCAGCGGCTGCGTATTCCGCACGCGCTGCCCGAACGCCACTGAAAGATGTGCGCAGGCGAAGCCGCCGACCGTGCGGGTCGGAGAACGTCTCGTATCATGTTTCATGTACGATGAAAACTAGGAGAATCTAGGAAAGGAGAAGAGGTTATGAAAAAATTCTTAGCTTCCGCAGCGGCTCTTGCAATGGTTGCAACGACGTTGGCCGGCTGCGGAGGAAGCGGCGACATCACAGCCGAGTCCGGCAAGACGGATCTGGTTGTTGCGGTCGGCGGAGACTTTGCATTGCCGGACCCGGCAATCGTCGATGATTCCATCACTTCAAACGTGCTGGCACAGTGCTATGACGGACTGTACAAGTTAGATAAGGACGGCGTTGTCGTTCCAAATCTGGCAACCGATCTGCCGACGATCAGCGAGGATGGCAAGACGTACACCATCAAGCTGAAGGAAGGCTTGACTTGGAGCGATGGCACGCCGCTCACTGCCGAGGACTTCGTTTGGTCTTGGAAGCGCGCAATGACGACGAAAGGATATTACACGAACTTCATGTATGGCTACATTGAGGGTACGACGGATGCCGAGGGCAACCCGTATACAGATATGGCCGATCTCGATGCCAACATGGCTGTCAAGGCAGTCGATGACACGACGATCGAGATTACGCTCAAGATGTCTGCGCCTTACTTTACTTCCATGATGACGAACACGGTCTTCTATCCGGTTAAGCAGGATGAGGTCGGTTCTGATCCAAGCAGCTCCGAGTGGGTACAAAACGCATCTGCGGACGATCCGATCGTTACCAACGGTGCATTTGAAATCACCGGCGTCAACATCAAGGACGCAATCACACTCGCTAAGAGTGAAAACTATTCCGATGCGGAAAACGTGAAGCTGGAAACGATGGAATTCAAGGTTATGAGCGACCTGGATTCTCAGACACAGGCGTTTGTTTCCGGTGAGGTTGACTTCGCTACGGCTGTCAACGTTACGCAGGTAAACGAGGACGAGCAGCTGTCCAACCACGTATATAAGGTAGATCCGTTTGTATGTAACTACTTCGTATTAGTCAATGCCGGTGACGAGAACGACGGTTCTACTGACGGCTTGTCTGCGTTACAGGATGTCGAAATCCGTCAGGCGATCTCCATGGCGATCGGACGTGAAACGGCTCGCGGCGCTTACGGTTATGGCGAGGACTACTCTTACAACCTGTATGCATTGATCCCAAGCGGTATTCCTGATGCAGAAGGAAACGACTTCTACGAGGAGGGCGGCGAGCTTGCAAAAGACGATCTCGAGGCTGCAAAGGCAATCATGGAGAGCAAGGGTTACAGTGCTGATAACATGCTGACGATCAAGTACAAGTACAACAACTTGGCTACGCATAAGGCAGTTGCTGAGGCAATGCAGGCTTCCCTCAAGGAAATCTACATCAACTTAGAGCTGTCCGGTTCTGAGAAAGAGGCGTTCTTCAACGATCGTGATGCCGGTAACTTTGAATTGGCTCGTCATGCGATGACGGCTGACTATCTGGACCCAATGTGCTATCTGTCCATGTACGTTGGTGCAACCACAAGCGGCAACACGGTAGATGACGAAAAGTTTGAGGAAATGGTCAACAATGCCAACCTGCTGGATGGACAGGAGCGTATGGACGCCCTGCATGAAGCAGAGAAGTATTTGGTAGAGCAGGGTTATGTCATCCCTCTGTTCGGTTACACGGAACCGTTCTTAAAGGTGAAGAACCTGACGAACATCAGCTCTTCTCCAGAGGGTCACTATGACCTGACACACGCTTACTTCGAGTAAACGTTCCTTTGAAATTGTACGCCCATCTTTGGATGGGCGTATGAGATAAGGCACACAGATTCCCTAAGCGTCTGTGTGCTTTATTTCATAGAAAAAGCAGTTTGGAAAACGAGGAAGCGATAAAGGAGTTTGACCAGCTGATGATGAGCGGACGCCTTAGCCAAGAAAGCTGTTTATATGAGATGGGAAAGGAGAGAGAGCGATGAAGATCAGAAGCGTTAAGGAACAATATGCCTTGCAGGATCAGTGCCTGAAAGAGCGTTTGGAGGACATTTTGCCGCGGGTGATGCAGGAAAGCGAGGCAGATCTTTGGCTGCATGCTTCCAAAGAGTACAATGAGGACCCCACCTTTCGCGCATTGACGCCATCGGATTATCCGACGGCACGCAGGGTGACGATGCTCGCCTTTGTCAAGGAGGGGGAGCGGGTGCTGCGTTATTCCCTGAGCATGCCGGATACGCATTTGGAAAGCTATTATACGCCATATTGGCACTTTGGCAAGGAAAGTCAGATGGATGCGCTGAAACGGCTGTTAGAGGCATATGATCCGCAAAAGATCGCGATCAACGCCTCGGCGGATTTTGCTTTCGGCGACGGCTTGAGCATGGGTATCTACACCGGATGGATGAAAGAGCTGGATGAGAAGTGGCTGGATCGCATGATCAGCGACGATCGTTTGGCCATCAAGCTGATGGAGCTGCGCACCCAAAGTGAATTGGCGCTGCTGCCGGAGGTGATGGAAGCGGCATTCTCGGTGATCCATACGATGTACACGCCGCAAAACGTCAAACCGGGCGTAACGACGACGCAGGATCTGGAGTGGCTGATGCGCCAGCAGGTCAAGGATATGGGCTTGGACTACTGGTTTGAGCCGACGCTCGATTTACAGCGGGAGGGCGATGATAACCCGCACATCACCGGCGTCATCCAACGCGGCGATCTGCTGCACTGCGACTTCGGGATTCGCTACATGAACTTGTGCACCGATACCCAGCGTCTCGCCTATGTCGCAAAAGTGGGAGAGAGCAGCGTTCCAAAGGATTTGTTGGAAGGCATGGCGGTGAACAACCGTTTTCAGGATATTGTCAGAGATTGCATGAAGGCGGGCAAAACCGGCAACGAGGTGTTAGCGGAAGCGTTAGCAAAGGCAAAAGAAGAAGGCATTGCGGCAACGCTCTACTCCCATCCCTGCAATATGTACGGGCATGGGCCGGGGCCGACCATCGGCTTGTGGAACCGGCAAAGCGCCATCCCGGTGAAAGGAGACGTCGAGCTGGACAATCAGACGACTTATGCGCTGGAGCTGAATGTCAAAGTGCCGTGTCTGGGGAAAGATTACTATATTTATACCGAAGAAACTGTTTTATTGGACGAAAATGGTGTAAAATTCTTATATGAGGGTCGAGATCAGATCACCCTGATTCAACCAGAGGAGGAAACTGTATGAGTAAGGGAACATTGCTTGTGCTGACCGGCGCCAGCAGCGTCGGCAAGGGCGCCATTCGCGACTGTCTGCTGGAGGATGAAAGCCTGCACCTGTTTTATTCCATCTCCATGACGACACGTCCGCAAAAGGAGGACGAAAAAGACGGCGTCGACTATTACTTTGTCGACCGCAAGACGTTTGCCGAGGCGGTGCGCGGCCATGAACTGCTGGAGTACACCCAGTTTGACGGCTATTATTACGGCACCCCGTTAGCATATATCGACTTTTTGCTGCGGATGGGCAAAAATGTGCTGTTAGAGGTAGAGGCGCAGGGCGTCGGACAGATCAAGCTGCGCTATCCGGATGCGTTAGCGGTATTCGTCGTCCCGGAGAGCATGGAGGAGCTGGAGAAGCAGATCCGTGCGCGCTATAACGATACGGCAAGCGCCGATCTCCGTGTAAATAAGGCCAGCATGGAGATGGAGCTCAGCCCGCTGTTTCGTCATCAGGTAAAAAACAGCGACGCGATGAAGGCAAAAGAGGAAATTGCCGCCATGTTGACTGCGCACAAAGCAAAGGCGAAGGCATAAGCGCTTGCACAGCGAAAATATCAAAAAGGGAGTCTGCTATCTGCTGTTGACTTCCTTTCTCTTTTCCTCACAGCAGGCCTTGGGGAAGGTGCTATATTATCTGAGCAGCTTTGAGCGTACCTTCTATTTCTCTTTGATTGCCGCCCTCATCATGGCGTTATTGTGCAAAAAGGAGGGGGCTGCGCTCATCGGCAAACAGCGAAAGCTGCTGCTGTTTCGCTCGCTGTTTGGCTTTTTGTCGACCATCCTCGTCTTTGCGGCGGCCAGCGACACCTTTCCGATCGCCAATCTCTCGCTGCTGAGCTCCACCTCGACGATCTTTGCGCTCATCGCCGCGCTGATCTGGCTGAAAGAGCGGATGAGCAGGGGACAGGTGCTCTCCTTGTTTCTGGCGTTTGGCGGCATTTTGTTATTGTTAAAACCCACCGGCGGCTTTTTGGAAAAGGAGTCGCTGCTGGCGTTAGGGGGCGGGTTGTTTGCCGGTCTCGCCTATACGGTAGTACGACGGCTGAAAGAGGAATCCCCCTTTTCCATCACTTTCTTTTTCATGGCGTTCAGCGTCGTCGCTTCCTTCCCCCTCGCTCTCATGCAGGGGATGCACCCGTTAGGTCTCTATGAGATATGCGTGCTGACAGCGCTGGGGGCGGTGACGGCGGCGGCACAGTTTTTTCTCTCCGTCGCGTACAGCTATGCCCCATCGACCAAGATTTCGGTGTATCTGTATTCGCAGAGCCTGTTTGCGTTCCTCATCGGGATCTTCGCATTTCATGAGATTCCCGATCTATTGTCGATCGCCGGCGGGGCGCTGTTGATCGCGGCGGGAATCCTCAATTTTATCTTTGGCAGAGAGCTGCAAAGGAGGCAGATGTATGAAAGCTAAGATGAAACAGGCGTTCCAGACGTTTAGCGGCGGTTTGTTCGCCGATGTGGAAAAGGCGGACGTCGGCGATGGCTTTGAGCGGATGCGTGCAGCAGGCGTCGATATGATGAGCTGGGCAGACCCGTTTTTGCCTGACGACGCCGTTCCCGCACACGTGCGGCAGGCGGCTGTGGAGGCGCTTGCGCAGGCGCAGGGGGAGCATTACACCGCGCCCACCGGCAACATGGAGCTGCGCGCCTGTATCGCCCGCCGCTGGCAGCAGCGCTATGGGCAGGCATTAGACCCTGCGCGCAACATCCTCATCACGCCGGGCAGCGACAGCGCCCTCTACTTTGCGATGCTGCCGTTTTTAAACCCGGGCGATGAGGTGATCGTACCGACGCCCTGCTATCCCAACAATTTACAAAATATCGCCATGGCGCAGGCAAAACCGGTATATCTGGAGCTGTTGATGGAAGAGGGCTATCAAATCATGGAGGAGCGCTTGGAGCGTTTGGTAACGCCCAAGACGAAGATGATCGTCCTCACCCATCCCAACAACCCGACGACGACCGTCTTCAACGCCGCTTCTTTAGCCGCTTTGCGAAATGTCGTACTGCGTCACGATCTGGTGCTCGTCTGCGATCAGGCGTTTGAGGATTTTACCTTTGAAAACGAGATGATCGCACCGGCCGCCATGGAAGGCATGCTCGCGCATACGCTGACGGTTTGTTCCGCATCCAAGGGCTTTGGCCTCAGCGGCTATCGCGTCGGCTGGATCATTGCGGATGACAGCGTGATGGACGTGCTCTATGGCTGTGCGGTCAGTGTCATCGGCGCCACGCATACCGCATCACAGCTGGCGCTCATCGCCGCATTTCAAGACGACGCCTTTATGAACGCATACGCGCAGACCTATGATGTGCGCCGTCATCAGGCAAAGAGGCTGTTAGACGCCATCCCCGGTGTGCATGTCTCTCTGCCGCAGTCGGGCTTTTTGTGCTGGGTGGACATTCACGAGCTGGGAAGCAGCACGGAAATCTGCGAGCGGTTATTGCGGGAGGCGAATGTGTCGGTCAACGATGGGATTTACTACGGTCCCGGCGGCGAGCGAGGCTTTCGCATCGTGCTGGGCGTGTATCGTGAGGATTGCAAAGTGTTTGACGCCTTGGCGCGCATCGCCAACGTGTTGAGAGCGATCGCAAAGGAAAAAGGATACGACGCATAGAGGAGAGAGCCTCAGTAACAGAAAGCTGATTTTCCCCGCTGTTCATTTGACGATGGTTCGCATCCGTTGTTTCCCCGTTTATGAAAATCACGCAAATGAAGCGAAAAGGCATGATTTGAAATGCCTTTTTTATATTTTTGCACCTCCCGAAATTTTCAAAAAAATGTAAAGCATTTTCAGCGCCAAACGCAGGGAATCTGTTGTATAATGTTCTCAGCGTCGTAAGAGGAGATACGGATTCAAAGTAACCCGTCGTTAGATGCGCGAAGGAGAGTCCAAAAGGTTATCTTGTTCTGTGAATGAATATGAGCATCCGCGAGACTTGGCAGATCGCCGAAGTCTTATATTTTTTCACGCGACCGAGTAAAGGAGGGATCTTCATGATTACAAAAATCAGAAAAAGAGATGGTAGAGAGATCTACTTCGCTCCCGAAAAAATTACCCGCGCTATTTTCTTAGCGGCTTCCAAGGTGGCTGAGGATGAGGGCAAGACGGCAGACTATGCAATGGCCGAACAGCTCAGCGATCAGGTGGTCAACTACCTGAACCGCCACTATCAGGAAGAGATTCCAAACGTAGAGGAAATTCAGGACGCGGTTGTAAAAATCCTGATCGAATGCGGACATGCCAAGACCAGCGAGGCGTACATCCTGTATCGTGCCGAGCGTACGCGTATCCGCAATATGAAGACGCGCTTGATGCAGTCCATCAAAGAGATTACGTTCTCCGACAGCAAGGATGCCGACGTCAAGCGGGAAAATGCCAATATCGACGGCAATACGGCCATGGGAACGATGCTGCAATACGGCAGCGCCGTCTCCCGCGAGTTCTGTAAGGCCAATTTGATGACGCCGAAATTTGCCAAGCTGCATGACGACGGCGACATTCACATCCATGATATGGATTTCATGAACATGGGAACGCTGACCTGCTGTCAGATTCCGCTGGATCAGCTGCTCAAGGGCGGCTTCTCCACCGGGCATGGACATCTGCGTGAGCCCCAGAGCATCACGAGCTATGCTGCTTTGGCTGCGATCGCCATTCAAAGCAACCAAAACGACCAGCACGGCGGACAGAGCATCCCGGCGTTTGACTATTATTTGGCAGATGGTGTTGCCAAGACCTTCCGCCGCTCTTATACCGACAACGTCAACAAGGCGCTGGAGGTGCTCGTCTCCTTGGATGCCGACGTCAAAGAGGAGATCGAGGCGATCGAGCAGGCGTGCGGCGAGCAGGCGCGTTTACGCATGAGCGCATCCTTTGTCGAGGCGCTCAATGCGATGCTGAAGCAGAAATATGGTCTCGATGACGCACAGGTGCAGCTGGTAAATGCGTTTGCCTATAAAGAAGCGCAAAAGGAGACGGAGAAGCTGACCTATCAGGCGATGGAGGGCTTTGTGCACAACCTCAATACGATGCACTCCCGCGCCGGTGCGCAGGTGCCGTTTTCCAGTATCAACTTCGGTACCGACACCTCGCCGGAAGGACGCATGGTATCGGAGAAGCTGATGCTCGCACAGGAGGCAGGACTGGGCAACGGTGAGACGCCGATCTTCCCGATTTTGATCTTCAAGGTCAAGGAAGGCATCAACTACAACCCGCAGGACCCTAACTACGATCTCTTTAAGTTAGCCTGCCGTGTCAGCGCAAAGCGCTTGTTCCCGAATTTCGAGTTTTTGGACGCGCCGTTCAATCTCCAGTATTATGTGGCGGGCCGCCCGGAAACCGAGGTGGCGACGATGGGCTGCCGTACCCGCGTCATGGGCAACGTCAACGGCCCGGAGATCGCAACCGGACGCGGCAACAACTCCTTTACCTCGATCAACCTGGTGCGCATCGGTATCAAGCACGGACAGGTGATGCTGGGAGAGCCGGACATCGAGGGCTTCTATGCGGAGCTGGATGAGAAGATCGACATCGTAATCGATCAGCTGCTGGAGCGCTTGGCGATTCAGGCGAAGAAAAAGGTAAAAAACTTCCCGTTCTTGATGGGGCAGGGCGTATGGCTCGGCTCACAGGATCTGGAGTGGGAGGATACGTTAGAAGAGATGGTGAAGCAGGGAACGCTGACGATGGGCTTCATCGGATTAGCCGAATGCTTAAAGGCGCTGATCGGCGAACATCACGGCGAGAGCGAATATGCGCAAAAGCTCGGCTTGGAGATCATCGGACACATGCGTCAGCGCATGGATGAGGCAACGGAGAAATACCATCTCAACTTCTCCTTGATCGCTACGCCGGCCGAGGGACTCTCCGGACGCTTTACCCGCATTGACAAGAAGATCTTCGGTGAGCTGGAAGGCATCACCGACCGCGAATATTATACGAACTCATTCCACATTCCGGTGTATTACCACATCCGCGCTTTCGATAAGATCCGCTTGGAGGGACCTTATCACGCGCTGACCAACGGCGGTCACATCTCTTATGTGGAGGTGGACGGCGATCCGAGCAATAACCTGGAAGCCTTTGAGGCGATCGTTCGCTGCATGAAAGAGAACAATATCGGCTATGGCAGCATCAACCACCCGGTAGACCGTGACCCTTGCTGCGGATACAGCGGCGTCATCGAGGGACATATTTGTCCGAAGTGCGGACGCGACGACTCTAAGAGCGAATATAAATTTGAAAAGATCCGCCGGATCACCGGATATTTAGTCGGAACAGTCGATCGCTTCAACAACGCGAAAAAAGCGGAGGAGAGCGATCGGGTCAAGCATGCCTGAGCAGCTTCGTCTGGCGGCCGATCTGCAATGTGACAGCATCGTCGACGGTCCCGGCGTGCGCATGGTCCTTTGGACGCAGGGCTGCCCGCATCACTGCGAGGGCTGTCATAACCCGCAGACGCACGCTTTCGATCAGGGAAAGCTCGTCGATGTACATGATTTGATCAGACAGATCAAAAATGAGCCTTTGCAAAGCGGATTGACGCTGTCGGGCGGTGAGCCGTTTTGGCAAAGTGCGGCGTTGGTGCCGATTGCACAGGCGGCGAAAGAGCGCGGCTTGTCACTGTGGGCGTACAGCGGCTATACCTATGAGCAGCTGTGGGCGGATGAAGAAAAGCGGCAGCTGCTGGTCCTGCTGGATGTGCTGGTCGACGGGCGCTTTCTCCTAGCGCAAAAGGACTATCGCTTGAAGTTCAAAGGCAGCCGCAATCAGCGGATCATCGACGTACCGGCTTCGATCAAAGCGGGCAGCGTCGTCCTCTCTGCCTACGACGACGAAAATCAGAAACTGCACGAATGAAACAAACTGCCATCTCTTTGCCGGCAGCGGCGGGAGCGGGCAGTTTTTTTATGTGGAAATGTTTACCCATAGGAAAAGTGAAAGACGTTTTGGTTACCACCTACATGATCGTTGAAAGGCAAGGGGATCAAATCAACGGGGCTGGAACGAAGAAAAGCATCAAAAATGGATCACATTCTCATAAGGGAATAGATGTATTTTTTGCTGTAAAGCGGTTTTGCTGCTAAAAATGGCGATAGCCAATGAAAAAACGAGTGTAACCTAGCGTCAGCCTGTGTCAACATTGTTCTGGTGGGCTTCTATTCTTTTCAGTACAGCCCCTTTTTTGTTACTTTATCCGCTTTTTGGGATGGTGAGAGGCGTGTGCAGATCAAAGCGCTATGGTAAGATAAAAGTGAAAAGTCAATCATGCATAAGAGAGGGGCGAGAGCGATGGAGAAGAAAATCGCATTTTTTGATATTGACGGAACGTTAGTCGACATGAAGCGAAAGCAAATCAGCGAGAAGACGGTGGAGGCGCTAGCGCGGCTTTCGCAAAAGGGGATCTTGCTGTGTGTGGCGACCGGGCGTTCCCCATTGATGCTGCCAAGCTTTCCGGGAATTCGTTTTGATGCGTTTTTAACCTTTAACGGTTCCTATTGTTTCCACCGTGACGGCGTCATCTATGAAAATCCCATCCCCACAGCCGATGTCCAGCAGATGATCGTCAATGCCGCGCACATGAAGCGACCGCTCTTATTGGCAACCGAGAATCGTCTGGCGGCCAACGGTGTGGCAGAGGATTTGACCGCATATCTGGCGGTAGCCAACGCCAAGCCCGAGCTTGCCGATGATTTTGCACAGCTGGCACAGGGAAAGGTCTACCAGATGATGATGGGCTGTAAAAAAAGCGAATATGAAACGGCGATGACACAGATCAAAGGGGCTAGAATCACCGCATGGTGCGACTGGGCGGTGGACATCATTCCGGCCAACGGCGGTAAGGGCAACGGCATCCGCAAAATCTTGGAGTACTACCATCTGCGTAAGGAAGATGCGATCGCATTTGGCGATGGCGACAACGATATCGAGATGCTGCAGGCGGTGGGCACCGGCGTCGCGATGGAAAACGCCTCCCCGGGATTAAAGGCGGTTGCGGACGACTTCTGCCCGCATGTGGAACAAGACGGCGTGTTTGCATATTGCAAGCGTCATCTGTTTTGACTGCCGAGCAACGAGGACAATGCCTTTTCAAGCAAGCATACGGCAACCGGCAAGCGCATCGGCTGCTTTTGTATGACAGGACGCCGCTATCGTTCAAGTGTGTACCGGCATGCTTGAACTTTTTTCTGAAACAGGACTCTCCATCATGACGCTGAGGATACCGGCATCATGCAGGATGGCGTGATGGGATTTACTGTTGTTTGGGAGAGGAGTGCGGTATCGCCTGTCTTCATTTAACAGCATACAGGGAAGCAAGCGTATCGTCGAAATAGGCAAGAGAGATAGAAACGGCGATGAAAAGGACAATGAACAAAACGTGCAGTCACAGCGATGGAAGCCATACAGCCATCCTTAATCAGGGGATATGAGCGAACAGGAAAAAGGCAAGGCACATCAGCGCGTCATCAAGAAAAAAATGACGGTGAAATAAGACATAAGAAAAGATGTGCCGATAGGAACACGATGTTTAAAAGCAGACCGTACAGGTTATAGAAGTGTACGAAATGCAGAGAGAATCGTATTCGATCTCACACATCTTTTGCAAAAGCGCTTAGCCCTTTTTAGAGAATACCAGACAGGCGCCGCCCAACAGCCCGCTGTCCTCGTTGAGGTTGGTTTTGACGACGTTGACGAGCGGAGCGATGGTGGAGAACACCTTTGATTTTACCCGCATCTCCACATCCTCGACGAAGCCGGCAATCTTGAGCGCGACACTGCCCCCGAGAATGACGATGTCCGGATCGAGGAAGGCGTAGATGATCGCAATCGCGTTGGCGAGATATTCCTTTGCGTCATCCATGATCTGCATGGCAGTTTCATTACCGGCAAGAGCAAGATCGTTCACCTCTCCGGCATGGCTGACCGTAAGTCCCGCTTTCTGTGCCCGCACGGTAATCGCCGTTCCCGAGGAGATCGCCTCTACGCCCCCGGGATAGATGCTGCCATGGCTTGGTCCGTCTTTCCACAGAGGGATGTGGGCGATCTCATGGGCAAAGCCGTGCGCTCCCTGATAAATCTGGCGGTTGATCGCCAAGCCCGCTCCGACCCCGGTGGAAATCGTCAGGAAAGAGACATAGGAATAGTCCTTGCCGCGTCCGATGCAGGCCTCTGCCAGACAGGCAAGGTTGGCGTCATTTTCCAGATAGACCGGCAGATCGGTCGCTTCGCTGAGCTTTTCACAGATCGGATAGTTGTACCACGCCCTGCCCAGATTCGGCGTGGTGAGAATGTAGCCGTGAATGAGATCCAGCGGTCCCGGACAGGAGATGCCGATTCCTTTCGCCTCCTTGCCGAAGCTCTCGATCACTTTGCGTATCTCTTCGATCGTCACCTGCGGCTGCTGCGCATCCGTCGCAAACTGTACCCGTTCTTCCACCGCATACTCCTCATTGATGAGCGCCACGCGTGTGTTGGTACCGCCGATGTCGATCGCAATCGCATATTTCATGCTCATTTCCTCCTTTGCTTGCTGCTTTACTTATAGCATATCATAGATTTTTCCTTTGCGAGGAGATAAAATAAAAAAGAGAACGGTCTTTGGCATTGAAAACCTTTGAAAAGGCGCGATGGCAAAGGGTTTTTCTTCGATTTTAGTTAGCTGTTGAAATCACCGTTATAATGCAGCGCCGTTTTGCCATGGGATATGGGACGTATGCCATGGGGAGAGAATGAAAGAGAAAGCGATGTCTTTGTCTCAGGAACAGTGAATGAGGAGCTAAGGCAGACGCTTTAAGCGCAGCGATGTATGTACACAGGCAAGGAAAGGAGAGGTTTGAATGCTGGATGTATTGTTGGTAGAGCCCTCAAAGGCGATGGTACAGATTTATAAGAACATGATTCCTTGGGAGCTGTATGGCTTTACGATCGCTTCGGTATGTGACAGCGAGCAGCAGGCCATCTCCTACTATGGGGAATATAATTATGCATTGGTCATCTGCGATCTGCGTTTGGCGGCGGGGGATGGGCTTTCCCTGATCCGCAAGCTGAGAGAGCTGGATGCGCATTGTCAGATCGCCGTCATCTCCGATCAATGCGACTACGCTTCCCTGCGAAGCGCCTTTCGTCTGCATGTGATTGATTTTCTGCAAAAAAAGGAAATCCGCGCGTCTTCACTGCTGGACTTGCTGCTGGAGGTACGCTCGCATTATGAGCGGGAAAGCGAGCCGTCACCACAGGCAGAGGTGGAAAAGCTGCTGGGGCACGTCCGCGATCATCAAACGATTGACGAGACGCTGTTTGAGGAGCGTTTGGCACAGGCCGGCGGCTCTTTGCTGCAACAGCCCTATGTGCTCGTCTATGTGCGTATGGACAACGTGCGTCAGATCAACCGCAAGTTAAAAATATATGATCATCCGGACTGGATCAGCGAAAGCGAGTTTATGATGCTGTATAAGAGTAGGCTAAAGCAGCGAGAGGAGCTGCGGCGAAGCATCATGAAGTGCATCAGCACACAGCTGCAGCTGCATCCGTATCTGCTCTGGCTGATTAAGCGCCACAGTGCGCTGCTGCTGATTCCCTATGAGAAACGCGATGCTTTTTTGGCGCAGGCAGAGCGGTTGAAAGCGGCATTGGAAAGCGAGTGCCGTGCCGAGTTTTCCATCACCGTATCCGCCTTGAAAACCCAAGGGGGGGGGCAGCGTTTTTGGCAGATTTCCGCGCATTGATGGAAGGCGGGAAAAAGAAGTTTTACGTCGGCGACAGCAGTGTGATCGATTTGGCGAAGTGCGAGGAGTGGAGCGAGTTACACATCAGCAGATTTCCTCAGCATGCGCAGCTGCAAAACGCCCTGCTTGCCCACAACGGAGAAAAGGCGCTCTCCTGCCTGTTTCGCCTGCTGCGTGTCATCTTCGATAACCGTGTTTCCCAAGCGCGCGTATCCGCTTATTTCATAGGCTTCTTCGACTGGATGGAGAAGAACATGCACATCAAAGAGATGGAGGACCTCTCTTTGCAAAAGGAAGCGGTAGCCGAAAGTGAGACATTTACTTTTTTGAGCTATGAGCTGGAACGCATCTTCAAGACCTTCCACGATCAGCTCTCTCGCCTGCACACCTCGCGCGCCTATCGCATCAGCGTGATGAAAGCCTATATCGAGGAGCATCTTTGCGAATCCTTCGATCTGCACGAGGCGGCAAAGGCGGCGGGGATCACGTACGCTTACGGCTCGCGCATCATGAAAGAGGAGTGCGGAGAGCCGTTATTGCAATATGTCAACCGCCGGCGTATCGTTAAGGCGGCAGAGCTGTTAGCGGCGGGTGATCAGCAGATTCAAGTGATTGCGGAAACGGTCGGTTTTGGTGATGCGCTCTATTTCAGCCGGCAGTTTCACAAGCTGATGAAAGAAAGTCCGCGCGCCTACCGCAAGCGATTACAAAACATGGATGAAAAAAAAGGTGACCCCGGCGGCAAAGAGAAACATGGACAAAACCGTAAAAAAGGAACTGATTGATTTTTTCTATATCATGGGCGCACATTGATGGAAAAATTTCTCCTGTGCTTTAATGAACTTGTAAAGGATGGGAGGAAGAAACTATGCGATTACGCAATTTTGTGCTTTCCGCAGCGCTGTTATCGACAACGATCATTCCGATACAGGCGAGCGGCAATGAAAAAGCAGATGAGATCCTGCCGGATCCGGTGGATTTGCAGGGGACGTATGTCTATGATGCGTCATTGAGTGACGAGTTTAACGGGGAAGTCAGCGATATGTGGCTGATGGACTATATGCCATGGTGGAGCGATACGGCGACAAGGGAACAAAGCGGGACTAAGACACGCTATCGCTTTATCGATGCGGATAGCGCAGGCAATCAGAGTTTACAAATCTATGTCAACGGAGAAAACCGGATGGGGGAAGAAAACTTCCAGCCGTATTATCTGGAAAAGCTCTCCGAACCGCGGAGTGCAGAGGCGGCAGATCGCTATTTAGCGGCGACGAACCAGAAAGGCAACTGGAACTCCAAGTTTGCCGGATTTATGGCCGGCAGCAAGGACTACCTCAACACCTTCCGCGGCAGCGAGGCGCCGATTGAAAACCATACGAATTACAGCGACGCCGGAGCGACGACCTACGGCTACTTTGAGACTCGCTGCAAGTTCCTCTCGATGAACAGAAACGAGGGATTAGCGCCGGCATTCTGGTTCATCGGTATGCAGGATGATGCGACGGACATGGCGGAAGTGGATGTCTTTGAGTTTTTGGATAATTATACCTTGGATTTTACCATTCATGATAAAGGCGACCCGAACGTGAAGAAGGTTACCCATCAGATTAAATTTACAGAGGATATGTCCAAGGATTATCATACTTATGGAATCCTATGGGATGAAACGGGCTTCAGCTTATATGTGGACGGCGAGTTCAAGTATAAGCATGATCAGAAGATCGACTACCGCATGATTCCGATGTTCTCTATCAACCATCATGAAAACGGATGGATCGGCAGTGTCGATGGCAAAGATCATCCGGAAGAACGCACGATGGACATCGATTACTACCGCGTGTTCAAAAAAGAAGGAACTGATTGGGAGCCGAATGAACCGCAGCTGATAGAAGGGGCGCCGGGCGTCAACGTGGCAGGCAATGCCTACATCTCCTTGTTTGGCTTAAAGGGTACGGAGGTCGAAGCGACGCCGATGCAGTGGTTCAACGACGGCGATACGACGCAAAGTGTGCTCAGCGGTATCTTTGACCGCATGGGGAAATCGATGCAAAGCTCTGTCTTGCCGCAGTACCTCTACATCGACTGGAAGACGCCGGCATCCTTTGATACGATCATCCTGCATGCGCAAAATGCGGCTTCCTGTGCACCGACGCTGGTCGATGTGGAGATCTCCGAGGACGGCAAAAACTGGAAAACGATTCAGTCGGATGTCGCTTTGACATGGACCACGGATTCTCAGATTGCGGAAGCGAATACGATTCAACTGGATACACCGGTGGAAAATAACCTGTATGCGCGTCTGAACATCAAGGAAGCCAACCTGAACGCACAGGGACGCTTCGGCTTGTGCGAGGTGGAAATCGGCGAGGAGATTACGCCGATGGAACCGGAATATTTGCCGTTGCCGGATGCGGTGGATACGAACATGAAAGAATCGGTATTCACCACTTGGACATTTAATGACACAGACGTATCTGCCACCGGAATGCAGCTGACTTATGGCGCAGGAACGACGCCGCAGTATACTGAGGGCAGAAACGGTGGTAAGGCATTGTCGATTGACGGATATAATCAGTACATCTATGCGCCGTTAAAAGACGATGAAGGAAATCAGCTCAAGAGCGATGAGGACTTCACATTTGCGATGTGGATCAAGCCGGATGCCGTCAGTGCCGCAAACGCTGATCAGATCATCTTGGCACAGCAGACAGGTACCAGCGGCGGCCGCCCATGGCTGTTTATGTATAACGGCACTTTAGGAACCTTCCTTGGCAATGATAATACGTTTGGCAAGCTGTCCTTGCAAAGCGGTGAGTGGCAGTATGTAGCGGTTACTTTCCATGTGACGGATGCCGATCAGAAAAAGGGAGAAGTCACGCTGTATGTCAACGGACAGCAGGATACGAAGAAAGTGATTACCTATGAAGATGACAGCCTGTCAAATCCGCAGCTTCTGCTCGGCCGGCATAAGAGCGGCAGCAAGGGCTACTATCACGGTGCGATGGCAGACGTCCTGCTGTTAGACAAGGCGTTAGCGCCGCAGGACATGGCGGCATTATATGCGGCAGAGGGCGATGTGACAAACATACAGAGCGAGACCTATGATTTGACCAAGGTGCTGGCATTGCCGGACATCAGTGGAATGGTCAACGAGATGACATTGGCAGACGTTGTGCTCCCTGCGCAGGTGAGCGCGGTGTTTGACAAGACCTATGTACAGAATGTACCTGTCACATGGAGTGATACAGATCTGCAAGCGATCGATTTCTCTCGTGCCGCAGTTTACACGATCAACGGCACCTTAGACCTCAGCGCTTATCCGCAGACGACGAATACACAGAACATACAGGTTCAGCAAAGGGTCGTAGTGAAAGCGCCGGTGACCCTTGCCGAGCTGTCCGCTGTTTTAGAGAAGATTAACGCGTTAGACGAAAACGAATATACGCCAACCAGCGTTGCGGAGTTTAAAGCTGCCGTTGGGCATGTACAGACAAAAGAGACACAGCTGATCATCGGCAGCTACCCGAATCTCTCCACTCCGCAAACCGTTCCTGCATATGCAACGCAGGAGATAGTGGACAGCGTTACTGCGGAATTGAATGAGGCATTTACCCTGCTGGTGAAGAAAGAAAGCGCCGCTGTAGACGACAGCGAGCTGCGCGATCTGTTAGCACAGGCGCAGAAGCTTTCCAAGGACGATTACACAGCTGACAGCTGGGATCGACTGGCACAGGCGATGAAAGCCGCAACGGCACTGTTAGAGAGCGATGAGTTCACCCAATCAGACGCTGACTCTATGACGGCAGCGCTGCAAGAGGCGATCAACGCACTGGAGAAACAAACGCCTTCTTCCCCGCAGGAACCAAATCCGGGAACGACGAAACCAAGTACGGGAAATCCGACAGAAGCTGAAACAGACGACAATGCGTCAAAAGAACCATCGGCAGATACCGCCGCAGAAAACGCGTGGGCGATCTGGATGGGTCTCAGCGCCGCCGCAGGCATGTCAGCCTATCTCTTCTATCGCAGACGTACAAAGGAACAATAGCAAAACTGCTGAAAGCAAGCGTGAACAAAAACGGATAAAAACAAAGAAAAGCGCGACTTAAAGACAGATCACGAAAATTAAGAAAAATTACTGAGAAGAAACTTGAATAGACGTAATGCAACGCCGTTCTTCTAAAGAGAAAATCTTCTGCTTTATGGCGGATAAAGCGCGTTGAATAAGTATTGGCAGAGGATTCAAGATACGGTTCAGTTTTAGCAAAGCGTACGAGTTTCTTCTCGCCTGCATTTACGTTGTTAGCAGGTGATAATCCGACCCATAATACGAGTTGTTGATTCGATTCAAATTGCGTCATATCGTTGCCGGTCTCTGAAAGGGAGATCATAGCCGATAGAGGACGAATTGCATTGCTGCTTCCCTCCACGTGCTAGTTACCGACTCTCTTACATGGTAACCCAAAAGTTATATGTGAAGGATCTTATGGAGGGAATATTTATGCCTGCGCGGCTTCAGGCGCAGGGAAATGGAGGAAAGAATGAAGTTAGTCAAAAAAATGTTTTGTTTCTGTCTTGTGTTATTTCTGGGGGTCGTTTCAATGATTCCGATAAACGCGAATGCGGATACCGGGTATAATATAATAACGATCAATGCAAAAAAAGATAGAGGAGAAGGTGTAAATAAATTTAATTATTTCCCTGAAAGCAAATGGAAATACGATGGCGTAGCTGATGAAGTATTTACTAATGTAGATACTACCTTGTCTGAGAATCATGATGTATACTACACCGTGACCTTTCATGGCACGGGAGTTGAAATATGGGGATATAAAGCACCTAGACATGCAAAAGTTTCATTTTCAGTAGACGATGGCGCGGAGAAGATTGTTGATACATATTCTTCACAAAGAGAATTTGTCAAGCTGATAGAGTTTAAGGATTTAGATAATGAACAGCATATTGTAAAGGCAAAAGCAACAGGGGAGAAAAATCCCAGCGCTGCGGCCGGAGATATTCAGGTAACTGAAGCGAGAATTTATCAGCCTAAAAAGGAAGCGACAAATGTTACATTTTTAGATGAAGAAGTGTCTATGTATGTTGAGGATACATATCAAGTCAGATATGAATTAGATCCAGCCGACAGTAAATTGCCAAGTGATTTTTATTTCACTTCCGCTGATGAAACGATAGCTGAGGTAGATAAAATTACAGGTTTAGTGACTGCGCATAAACCAGGAGAAGTTATTATAAACGGAACATGTCAAAGCCTGGGCATTTATGCACATATGAAAATAAAAGTTGCAGAAAAAGGGAAAATCCATTCTACCATTGTAGATTCTAATGATCAGTACAAACAAGACGAGTATCAAGATCTGCTGAAAACAAATGTAAAGAATGAATTTTTATGGGCATGGAAAAACGATAAGGCAATTTCTGAAATTGCGGTTCTTGCAACTGATGAGGATTTGTCAAATGTATCTGTTGAGATCGGAGAATTCAAAAACGAAAATGGAACTTCATTAGATAAAAACTTAATTGAAGCAACGCAAATAAAAGAGGCTACTGGTTTTATTGGGAATGCCGGATACTCTTTCAATAATCCCGAGGGCATTATGCCTACTGGTCCGAAAGATCAATATTTCGACATATTATATTCTCAGGAGCCTTTCGACATTGAGAAAAATAAGTTTTCATTGATATGGCTGGATTTTAATGCTTCTAAAAATACTGAACCGGGAATCTATACCGGGACGATTTCTATTACTGCAGATGGATTAAAAGAGAAGCAAATATTCCATTATACATTTGAAGTAATCAATGCAGAGCTCAGTAATGCTGAGGATTATAATTTTAGACCTGACTATTGGACTTACCCTTTCAGCAGCGCTGAATATTATGATGTGGAACCATTTTCTGAAGAGCATTTAGCTATTCTTAAGGATCATCTTTTAGAATATAAAGCTTATGGTGGTACTACTATAACAGGCACTTTAATTGAGGAAGCTTGGGGCGGTCAGACTTACGGGGAGATGAATAAAGAAGATGGAGATATTGTACGAACTCCTTCGTTAATCAAATGGACTAAGAAAGCTGACGGCAGTTGGGAGTTCGATTATACATATTTGGATAAATATGTAGAACTAGCTAAATCAATCGGTATAGGTGATGATATTGTACTATACAGTCCAATGCCATGGAATGATCAAGTAACCTATTATGACGAAAAAACATCTGAAATGAAAAAAGAAACTGTAAGTACAAGCAACAAAGAAGAGTATTCACAGTTCTGGCTGCCGTTCTTTAAAGATTTTGCAAATCACTTAGATGAGAAGGGTTGGTTTGATGATGTGTCGCTAGGATTCGATGAAAGACCTAATATGAAGCTTGTGTTTGATGTGATTGATACAGTAACTAATAAAGATGGTAAAGTGTTTAAAAAACAAGGCGCCTATAATAATATTTATAGCGGTGATGGCGTTCCAGAAAGGATGGATAACCTGTCATATAATTTAAATCAAATAAGATTAACAGGTATAGATAAGTTTAAACAATTTGTTGCTGAACGAAAAGCTAAAGGTTTAAAGACAACTACATATACAGGTACTGACATATTCCCGAATACATTTCTGCGTTCAATTCCGGCAGAAGGTTATTGGACAATGATGTTCTCAGGATCGTTGAATTTAGACGGATTTTTAGATTGGGCATATGATGCATGGGTAGAAGATCCGCTTAGAGATACTACGCATTTTGCGTTCCAAGCAGGCGATTGTTTCATGGTGTATCCTTCTGAAAAAAACGCCAATACGAAAGTATCATTACCATCCATTAGAAGTGAAAAATATGATGAAGGAGTTCGTGATATCAATAAGCTATATTTAATGAAACAGAACTGTCCTGAACTTTCCGATGAAATAGATAGTCTATTCAGTCGCGTGAAACCAAATTATGAATTTGAAGTAGTTGAGAATGAACCTGGTTGGATGTTTAATAATGGAAAACCGGCTAGATGGATAACTGAAAATGGTAAAGCCGAAATGCTTTCCGATGTGGAAGCATTTAAAGAAGAAATCTATGAAATAAGCAAGATTTATGAAGAATCGATCACAGAGCCAGATGAGTCTATTAAACTAGAGCTAGAGACTGATAAAGCTGACTTAAAAGTAGGTGAAACATATAGAATTAAAGTAACGATTACGCCGGAAAATGCAGCTGATCAGAAGCTGGTTTATACAAGTCAAAATCCTGAAATTGCAAGTGTAGATAGTGAGGGCTATGTAAAAGCTTTAAAGGCAGGAAAAGCAGTTATCATTGTGAGTGATCAAAATCATCAAGTGGAAGCAGCATTTAATGTAAACGTTGTTGAAGATAGCTTTGCAAACAAAGATATCCTATATTCATTGCTGGAAAAATATAAAGGATATTCTGCGGCAAATTATACTGAGGAAACGTGGACGGTATTCAAAGAAGCATATGATAAGGCAAATAGCGTTTACAAAGATGAAAATGCAGCACAGAAAGAAGTAGATCAGGCAGTTAAGGCATTAGAAGATGCGTACAATCAGCTTATTCTTGCAGAAAAAGACAACGAAGTTGATAAACCGACAGATTCAGGCGAGACAACAGGCGATGGAAATCACAGCGATAAGGAGCAGGGTAAAACGGATATAGGCGATACGGGCACAGAAACACAGACAGGAATCTTCTTATCACTTGTAGTGATGAGCGGAGCTGCAGCGGCCTATTTCAATAAAAGAAGAAAGCACTTAAATAAATAACTGTTGATTTCAATGGCAGGAACAGAATAGATATATGTTTGGAAAATGTTAAAAGAAGGTATCAATGGATACCGTAGTATCTAATCGATATACGATATTTTAAAAAGGTAATTTCAATTAACATGTAGGCAATACGAACAAAAGGGATGAATTCTTGCGTTTTGAGACGGCCCTCTGAAGTTAGACTTTTGAAGGGGTACATTTGCAGAAGAACTCATTCCTTTTCTTGTGGTAATTAGTCATCTTTTCAGCCTTCTGCTTCAAACGATATTCTTTTGATAATGTGCGATAAAGAAGTAATAGAAGTGTAAAAAATTTTGCCGTTCCTATCCGGCACTTGCGCATTGTGTCGGATAGGTCGGGCGGTTATTCCGGCAAATCAATCTTGCCGACAAAGCTGTAATAAATCTCAATGTCCTGTCTGCGGGTGCCGTCCTCGTCATAGCTGCACTCGTGGAAGCGAATTTTTCCCCACAATCCCTTACACGGACAGCCGCCGGATTTTGCCAATCGGACAATGAAAAAAGCAGCAAATCTTTTCAGACTTACTGCTTTTCGCTGCCGCTGGTGGCGGTGGGTTATTCAGTTGTGCGCGGCGGTGTTAGCCTGCCAAACTCGTATTTGAAGATTGCGGTCAATAGCTTTTTTGTGATGTATTCCTCCGCGTCCCGGTCTACTTGTCCATTGACCAGAGAATAGTAACAGATAAGCCCCCGGTAATGCTGCAAGACTGTGTTGACCGCCTCCGGCTCGCCGCTGGTGGCTTTGATGATTGTTTCGTAGGGAAGAAGCCGGCTATTCCTCATACGCCATTCCCTCCATTTCCTCATAAAGCCGCGCATGGACTTGCGGATATGGTAGCCGGTCGCGCTGCGGCTGCACCCGCACAGCTTGCCGATTTTCTCCTGCGAAAGACGGCGGTAAAAGGACAGGTAAATCATTTCCTGTTCCTCTACCGGCAGACGGGAGAGGGCTTGTACCAGCAGCCCGTTGTTTAAGATAACGGTATCGCCGCAAAGGTGGACTGTGTATTCCTCGTCCGGCTCCGAGGCTTTGAAATATTCATCTGTTGTGCCTAAAGGGTGGTATTTTTCTTCTGTGAGGTATTCAAGGGATATTTCTCTTTTGTATTTGCGGCTCCTTGTTCTGACGGCAGTACACATGGCGTTGCGGATAACAACTTTACAAAAAGCGTGGAACGTGTACTCGATATGCTCTTTGTATTCTTCCGTACAGGTCATGGAAATTCCCCATCTCCTCAAAGGCTTGTGTGTGGTTGACGGGCTGCATTTATGATAAACAGGGGGCGGCAGCACACCTTGATGTCGCCGCTTGATTACCCTCCTGCAAAGGCGGGCGGGGCTGTCAACGACGGCGCGAAGCGGCGTTCATTTTATCGTTGACTGGCTCGGCTGGCTTTGCTATTACTTACTGCCAATTATCAAAATCCATTTTTGGTTAAAATAAATATTTCCGTTTTCCATGTAGGGGTGGAAACCAGTTTTTTCGCCGCCATTGATTTCATCTTTCATTTTTTCTGTAATTTTATTTTGGATATTTTTTGGTGTGTTTGTGAGCGCAAGCCAGCTTTCCAATTTTTGTTGAATATCTTTTCGATCACATTTGTTTAAAGAAAGACCATTCGCGGCGAACAAATTTAACATTTCGCTTTTACTCATATTTCTTACATGAGAGGGGTCACGCATTGTTTCAATTTTATCTTCTAAATCCCGGAGCTCCTCTTCGGCGGCTTCCATATCAATTAAGACTAATTTACCGCCGGGGCGCAGCACTCTTATCATTTCAGAAAAAACAGTGTCCGCATTTGTAAAATGATGAAATGCAAGGCGTGAAAAAACAATATCAAAACTTTCATTCAAAAAGGGTAATTCTTCCGCATAGCCCCTCATAAATACCATGTTATTTAAATGGTTATTGTCTGCTGTTTCCTTGCCTATGTTCAGCATGGGGAGTGTAGCGTCTAAACATACAACGCTTTGAACGTGCGGCGCAAAAGAACGTCCGCAGACGCAGGTTCCTGCCGCGACTTCTAACATCATATCCCGGTTGTTTGGCGAAACGCAGGATAATATATAATCTAAATATTCTTCTTTTGTAAAATTTACTTCTTTGTTTTCAAAATTTTGTGCCTGTATTTCAAAGGATTGATTGGTTTTCTGTAAATTGGCTGGCTTCATAATTTCTCCTTTATGGTGCTGTACTGTGCTTTGGGACAAAATATTCTTTCTTTAATGCGCCCTCTAATTTGAGCAGCGCGATTTTTTTATCAATTCCACCCGCATATCCCGTTAAGCTCCCGTTTGTTCCCACAACCCGGTGGCATGGAACAATAATAGAAATCTCATTACGCCCGACAGCCCCTCCTACTGCCTGGGCTGACATACGCTTTAACCCACGTCTTTCGGCAAGCTGCTTTGCAATTTCTCCGTAGGTCATTGTCTGACCGTAAGGAATGGAGCAGAGAATCTCCCACACTTCGTTTTGGAAATCTGTGCCTGTAAAATGAAGCGGCACTTCAAATTCCGGCTTTTTCCCGGAGAAATAGGTATCAAGCCATTTCTTCGCCTGTTCAAACACGGGGAGTTCTTTTTCTTCATGCTCTTTATCCAGATAGAGGGCAAAGTATTTTTGTCCCTCAAACCACAACCCGGTCAAGCCGGTTTCGTCTGCGGCAAGCAAAATATTTCCTATTGGGGATTGGTAGTGACTAATATACTGCATATCATACCTCCATACCAAAATATTGGTTGGAATCCCGTGGAGCCTGCGCGCGGTCTGTGTCCGTATAGGAACGGATTTCAGAGCAGACGGTAATTTTGTAGCTTTCAAAGAGTTTTTCCCGCCCCTCTTTCTGGCTCATACGGTGTTGCATGGCATTACGCCAGCGTTCCACGGCTTTTTCATCTGTCCATATATTCATGGACAGCAGCTTTCCATCTTCGTTCAGGCTTGTAAAACGTTCTGCCCGGATAAAGCTCTCAAAATCAGCCAACATAGGCTTTAGCATTGCGGCAAGGTCAAGATATTTTTTCATTCCTGCTTTGGTCGGCTTTACTTCAAATAAAACAATGATATTTGCCATTTTCGTTTCCTCCTATGTTTTAATTTTTTCTGGTTTGCATAGTTTACATGAACGGTAGCCATTTTTTAATGCTTCTTCTAAGGTATCAAAAAACACCATGTTCTTTTCTAAGGGGATTCGTGAGTAACATGACGGCAAGCAGACGATTTTTGTGGATTTTACAGCTACATAAAATTTCCCATCATACTGTCTGTCCCGGTTTTTGACTGCGTTTATTTGTTCTGTTCGTTCCACGGCTTTCTCCTTTCTTTGGCGCATAGTCTTTCATATCAGCGATTGCGCCGCCTGCGACAGCCCATAAATACAAACTGGCAACGCTGCAATAAGGGCTGAAACGTCTGCGGTATTTTTCAAAGAGTTTACGGTCTATTTTTCTGTGGTGGTAAACCATACGCAAGCCCCGCTGGATTGCCAGATCATCAAAGCTGAAAATATCGGGGCGCTGCAAACAGAAAAGCAAAATCATTTCCGCCGTCCACACGCCAATGCCTTTTAGGGTGGCTAACATCTGAATCGCGTCATTGTCCGGCAATCGGGAAACGCTCTCCAAATCAAACGCCCCGCTCTGCACTTTCCCGGCAAAATCTCTGATATATTCGGCTTTGCGGAATGTTATGCCGAAAGACTGCAATTCTGAAATCTCAGCCGCCAGTATGGTTTCTGCGGTCACTTCCCCAAATTGTTCCCTCATACGCCGCCAGATAGTTGCCTGCGCCTTTGTTGAGATTTGCTGACCGATAATGTGATGTATGACAGAGGAAAAAAGGTCGCTGTCCGTTTCGCGTTCAATCGGACCGATTTTTTCTATCACTTCGCCTAATATTTTATCTTTCCTTTTGAGATACCCTGTTTCCTTATCTCCATATTGGAAATACAAATGGACACCTCCTGTTCCCTTGACTTTTTTTCTGAAATTCATTATGATTTTATCACAAAGTAATGCGCCGGACTATTGAAAAATCGCCGAATATTATCGTAATATTCCCAGAAAGAAAAGAGAGATAGCTTTGGAAAAGGAAAACTATATCAACTCGGTCAATTTGAACATTGGCACGGATTTTCCGTATCTTGTCCTTGACGTGATAGGGAAAAATTCCTATCCGCGCAATCCGGGATTTCAAGTCATGCACTGGCATGAAGATTTACAATTCATTTATGTACTGGACGGGGTTATCGAAGTGTGGACACTTGATAATTCTGTTCAGATACAGGCGGGAGAAGCAATCTTCATCAATAAAGATGTGGTACATTTTGTCGGGGAAATTGAAAACTGTCATTACAATAGTTTTCTGTTCCCGCCATACTTTCTTGCCTTTTATGCGGGAAGTCCCGCGAAAGATTTTGTGGACAGCGTGATTATGAATGACCGGCTTTCCCTTGTTCATTTTGTGCCTGCCGTCGGGTGGCAGAAAGAGATGATAATCATCTTACAGCAATTAGTCCAGCTTGAAAAAGACGAGACGGTTTTCTATGTCTATGAGGTCTTGGTAAAGTTATCTTCTCTCTGGTTGATTATGCGAAAAAATATGATACTGCCGCAGGAACAGAAAGAGAGTGTCATTCATCTTCGTATGCAAAAAATTCTGCGCTTTATTGAAGAACACTTTCCAGAAGATATTACACTTTCCGACTTGTCCGCAAGCGCGGATATCAGCAAATCGGAATGTTCCCGCTGTTTCAAGATAAGCCTGAATACGACGCCTTACAAATATCTGGCGGAATACCGTCTGTCAAAAGCCGCGGAGCTTTTAAGAGAAACAGATGAACCCGTCGGGAATATCGCCGCTGCCGTCGGATTTCATCAAATGAGCCATTTTGGAAAATGTTTTAAGGAAAAAACAGGCTACTCTCCAAAGGCATACAGGGAAATGGAGAATAGCCGTTAAAATTATGTTATCAATACGGATATAGCGGGTGTCTGTCTGTCACTTTTCTTGTGTGTTACTTTATGGCACATGAGCATTTACTTTGGTCATGTAAGTATGGTAGGAAGGACAGTGAATCCCATGATTGTGGGTAGAGAGCTCAATGTGGTGAATACCATGAGAGAGAAATCGCAATGAATGATGAAATCAGAAACTTTTACTTTCTTTTGATGATTGAAATCCAAACAAATCATGCAGAGAAAGGATTTTTTGTATAGAAATGTCTCCCTTTATGAAAAGGAAAGGGCGTATCGGGTACCACCCACACGCTTGTTGAAAGGCAGGGTCAAATCTATGATGATTTAAATATTTTTATGGGTAATCCACAAAAAGCTAGGTAAGCGGGGAAGAATTGTTTATAATAGGTGGTGCAAATGCAATATGCAAAGCGTATTATCAGACAGGAAGTGAACGTATGCGAAAATTGGCAAAGTATTTAAAGCCGTATTGGGTGCAGTGTACACTGGGACCGTTTTGTAAACTGATGGAGGCGGTGCTGGAGCTGATCTTACCGACGATTATGGCCTATATGATCAACGATGGCGTCGTGCGCCACGATTTTCAGGTGGTGGTGCGCTTAGGACTGTTGATGATCGTCATGGTGATTGTCGGCTTTTGCTTTTCCATGGTGTGTCAATATAACGCCGCCTTGGCCTCTCAGGGCTTTGGCACGGACATGCGCAATCGGTTGTATGCGCATATTCAGACATTCTCTTATAAGGACATTGATCACTTTACGACCTCCTCGCTGGTCAACCGGCTGGGCAATGACATCAACCAGTTACAATTAGCGGTGGCGATGCTGATCCGCTTAGTCGTGCGCGCCCCTTTTATCATCATCGGCGCGATCCTCATGGCGATGATCCTCGACTTTCAGCTGTCTTTGATCTTGGTGGGAGCAGTGCCCTTCCTCTCTTTGATTCTGTATTTGTTCATCCGTTATTCCACCCCGTTGTATCGGCAGTATCAAAAAAAGCTCGATCAGTTTGCCCGGGTACTGCAGGATAATTTTGCCGGTATCCGCGTCATTCGCTCTTTCGTCTCCCAGCGCCGGGAGAAAAAGCGGGTGGAGGAACAGGTCGATGCGCTGCAAACGCAGATGATGCGGATCAGCAGACTTTCGGCGCTCTTAAACCCGCTGACGGCGATCGTGCTGAATTTAGCAATCGTCCTGCTGCTGTATCAGGGTGTCTGGCAGATTGAAGCGGGAACGATCGCTCCCGGCGTCATCGTCGCCTTTATCAATTACGCTTCTTCGATTCTCACCGCCTTAGTGGCGTTAAGCAATCTCATCGTCATCTTTACCAAGGCCTCCGCCAGCGCTCAGCGTGTCAGCGAGGTGCTGGAGTATCAGCCGACGATGGCAGAGGGAACAGATGAAGTGTTGTCTCCCAATCCAAAGGAAGCTGTTCGCTTTGCGAATGTCTCCTTTTCCTATGGCGAGGGTGAAGCCGCACTGCGCGATTTGAGCTTTACGATCGCCGGCGGCGAGTGCATCGGAATCATCGGCGGTACCGGTGCGGGCAAGAGCACGCTCATTCATTTGCTGAGCCGCTTCTATGATGTGTCGGCAGGGGAGATCACGCTGTATGGACAGGATGTGAGAACGATTCGTCACCATGCGCTTTCCCAGACGATCGTCAGCGTCCCTCAAAGCAACGAGCTGTTTTACGGAACGATTCGTGACAATGTCTGTTTCGGAAAGAAAAACGCGAGCGATCAGGATGTTTGGAATGCGCTGGCAGACGCGCAGGCATCAGAGTTTGTAAAAGGCCTTCGCAAAGGGCTGGATGCGCGGGTAGAACGCGGCGGTGCGAATTTCTCCGGCGGTCAGCGGCAGCGGCTGTGCATCGCAAGAGCTTTGCTGCGCAAGCCGAAGATCTTGATTCTCGATGATTCCTGCAGTGCGCTGGATTTTAAGACGGATGCCGCTTTGCGTCAGGCATTGCGTGATCATTACGGCAATAGCACGCGCATCATCGTCTCACAGCGGGTGTCCACGCTTTTGAGCTGTGATCGCATCCTCGTACTGCAGGAGGGAAGGATGGCCGGCTTTGGTTCGCATGAGGAATTGTATGATACCTGCGATGTATATCGTGAGCTGTGTCACAGCCAGAAGATTGAAAGAGAGGTGCCGCGCACATGAGCATGAAAGAAGCGTTAAAACGCTTAGCCGCCTTTTTGTGGCTGTTCAAAGGGTTGTTGGCCATATCGCTGATCTGTGCGTTTTTATCGGTGCTGCTCAGCGTGAGTGCGCCTTTGCTCATCGGCAGCATTATCGATCAGATTACCTTGGGAGCCAAGCGTTCCTCACTGTTGTTTGACATCGGCGTATTGATCGCTATGTATGTGCTGTACTCTTTGTTGAACTGGGGGATGATGGCCGCCAGCAACCGCATCGCCTTTTCCAGCAGCAGCGTGCTGCGCCGTCAGCTTTACGCCAAGCTGGAACAGTTGCCGATCTCGTTTTATGACCAAAACGCCCGCGGCGATCTGATCTCCCGCTTCATCAACGACATCGATTTCATCAGCGACGGCTTTCTGCAATCGCTCTCCACAATGCTCAGCGGAGCGGCGACGATTTTGCTGACGCTGGTATTCATGGTGCAGATCAACCTTGTCATGACGCTGATCGTCGTCATATCCGCCCCTTTTACTTACTTGGTCGCCAGAGTGATCACTCTGCGTACCAACCGTTATTTCAGCGAGCAGGCAAACGTGCTGGGGAAGCTCAACGGATTCAGCGATGAGATGCTCGGCGGGATTCGCACGGTCAAGGCGTATGGCTATGAGGCGGATGCACAAAAACAGTTTGAGGAGTATAATGGGCAGTTGTACGGCTTGGGGGTCAAAGCGCAGTTTTACGGTTCTCTTGCCAATCCGAGCACGCGCTTTGTCATGAACAGCGCCTATGCGCTGGTGGGCGCGGTCGGTGCGCTGTTGGCGTTTTTCAACGGCATCACCATCGGCAGCATCTCCACCTTTCTGTTGTATTCTAACCTGTTTTCCAAACCGTTCACCGAGATTACCGGTGTGATGACCCAGCTGCAAAGCGCCGTGAGCAGCGCTAAGCGGGTATTTGCGATCATGGATCTGCCAAGTCAAAGCGATGACAGCGAATGTGCCGAGTTAATCCTTGACAAGGGGGCAGTCAGCTTTGAGCATGTCAGCTTTGCCTATGAGGAGGGCAAGGAGCTGATGAAAGACATTTCTTTGCGTGTGCGATCGGGCAGTAAGGTCGCCGTCGTCGGTAAGACGGGAGCGGGAAAGACGACATTGGTCAATCTGCTTATGCGCTTTTACGATGTGCAGGGAGGCTGTATCCGCATTGACGATCAGCGCATCGACGAGGTGCGCAGGGATTCGCTGCGCGCGCAGTTTGGCATGGTGCTTCAGGATACGTATCTGTTTGAAGGAACGATCGCGGACAATATCGCGTATGGAAAACCGCAGGCGAGCCGTGAGGAGATCGTGGCGGCGGCAAAGAAGAGCGGCGCCCATGAGTTCATCATCCGCCTCAATCACGGCTATGATACCGTTTTGCATGCCAACAGCAGCATTCTCTCGCAGGGACAGCGGCAGCTGCTGTCGATTACCAGAGTGCTGCTGATGAATCCGCGCATCCTGATTTTGGATGAGGCGACCAGCAGCATTGATACGCTCAGTGAACAGCATGTCAATCGGGCGATGGAGCTGCTGATGAAAGGAAAAACCAGCTTTATCATCGCCCATCGGCTTTCAACGATCGTAGATGCCGATCAGATTTTGGTGATGGAGCAGGGCAATATCATCGAGCAGGGAACACATGCGCAGCTATTAGCGAAAAACGGCGCATATACGCAGCTGTTCAACAGCCAGTTTGCACAATAAACAGCCGGTTGGAAAATCCAAGCGAGGATAGTGAAAAAGAATCGACTCACAGGCAGAACGATTGTCCGCAGCCTGCAAGGACAGCGGATTTTTGCCTGATGAGCGATTCTTTTTTTGAAAAGCTGTATTTTCCTTCAAACCGGAATGAATATCGCAACTCGTTCACGGCGGCGATGCAAGATGACGATGGAAAAAGAATCATACGGCATGAGGGCGAGCATGTGGAGGGAAGTCGCGTCTATGAGGCTTACAGGCATTTGCATCCCGAGCGCATAGGCGACGATAAAGGATGAAAACGTGGTTATTATAAAAGCAATGATGCATGAGATCAGATGCGTTTCATGACGGTGATCTCTCCTTTTCGTGCTTTGTACAGCGAGCAAAAGATCGCTGTGAGGCATAAAAGCAAAAGCTGCGTGTACTTACAGCGATAGGGCATTTAGTTTTTCTAAAACCTTTTTTGCTTCTGATCGCACACCGGGATATTCTGAATCCGAGTATTTTTCTATCAGCGGCAGGATGCTTTGATCTTTATAATATCCTAATACTCTTATTGCGGATGTTTTTATCTTATCATTTTCTAGCCTATTTTCTATAATTGCTCGTGCTTTTGTTATTTTCCACTTTCCTAACATTACCATTGTCAAAGGATATTTATCATTGTCCTTGATAAGGTCTATGTAAAAGGATAGTTTACGTTTATCACCGATTTTAGCAAAGGCATGATCTAAAACATGTTCTATAACAGCTGTTAAACCGTTAGTTTTCTTTAATTCAAAATACCATTTTTCTAAAAAATCGGAACATTCTTTACTGTTTTTTCTGCAAAATTGCCGCTGTATCAGATTTAAGCTGATTCCGGTATTTTCAAACAAGGGAATATACTTTGTTAAAATAGGAATACATCGATCGTCTGTCATTTTTTGATAAAATAGATCAGATAAATAATTGCTTTCAATGCACAGTTTCTCTAATAATTCTTTTCGCATGCTGTCTGCTAATTCATAATCCCTTTTGTTTGTTTCTATTTTCCTATTCTCTGTTTCTTTTTTAATGCTGTCTTTGTATAAAATATTAGTAGCTGAGGCTAAGTCACTTGAGATGGGCGGGATTAAATGCTTTTTCATGATATGATTTCTCCTGTCTGTACTTTGCATAGCCAATAAAGGAAGTGAGGAATCAAAACAGAGGATGCGCGCACTCAAAACTTGATCCGTGAATAAGAGGGAATGCTGCAATTCTCTTTGACGATCGTATGTTTATAGATCGAATACACGAGTATACCGTTGTCGTTTTGTTAATCATAGGGCGGCAGTTTATGCTTATATGAGTAGGTAGTCCACACCGATTTTAAGATTAAATAATATAAGGGAATATAGCGAATCCACCTGTTTTCATTGTTCCATGTCAAAAGATTCAGGACGATCATCATGACGATATATTCAATGTAAAATACCACTTTATACATTTGGTTTTGCTCCTTTTCTGATTGTGAACACCGAGACCTGTATCTGTAAAAGCAAACAGTTTTCAAGAATGATCTTGTTGATCTTTCTTTAAAGATAAGGCAAAGAGAATCATACTTCTAAAATACAAACAGTAGATGACGGCAAAAAAGATGAGGAGAGCAATTCGTAAAAGCTCATGCATGGTTTCCCATTGAGAAAGGAAGAACCATTGGTAAACCACCCGGTAGCTGAATATAACTATAATGATAATACCGCAGGGTATCTCAATAATGTTTAAAAATTTGGATTTGTGTTTTTTCATATTTATCCATCTCCATAACTGAGTTAGGTTTCCTATAGATGACTTCTCTAATCTTTCACACGCGAATCACTGATTGAATATTATTTCTTATCGTTTTTTAAATGCGTAATTTGATAAATAAAACTTTTGATATATAAGTAATATAAAATGATGAATACAATGATTAAAAGGGTTTTTAGAAAAATATTCATTGTCTCCCACTGTGAGACGATAAACCATTGATAAACAATTCCATAACTGAATCCAAAGAAAGCATAAATCATAAATAGTATACTAAAGATTTTAATAAACATATTTTTCATGATCATATTCCCGTAGGTAATTCAGGCTCTGTATAGAGGATGCCGCCGACCTTTTTTGTAGATGTTCCATCTGTGTAGTATTGCAATTCTTTATATTGCTTGCTCATACGTGTATTGATATAAAGAGTTTCGGTATACCACACTTCTGTCATATTATTTTCCATCACCCATGCCGCAAATTCTGCAGCTGCATGAAGCATGGATGCTTGTTGATCGGATACATCTTGACTCTGTTTTTGGCACTCTTGCAAACTTTGCGAAATTACCTGCTGCTCCTTTCTTTTTCGACAAGGGGAGTGTTTGTCTCCTGCCTTTGGGAGGCTTGCCGTACGTATCAATCATCAGCGATAATGATGTAATAAAGAAATGATAGTTTATCTGGTACTTTATGCTCAAGATCGACCACGCTCTTGATAAACGACTAGAAATTTCCTTTGGAAAAATGGTTCCTATACCCCCTGAATAAATATCTAAAGATTTTTCTTCCTGTTATTTAGATACATAAGTAACTTTCTTGATGCCAAAAAGACGATTGGAATCACAATCAGCAAGGAAAACATAGAAATAATTGAGAATAGATTTGCATAAGACGCATTCCACGCATACAGATGATTCGATAATTTGGCACATATACCAAGATATGCAATCATGATCAGAAGCGTCAGCAGACATGTTAGTATGCGATCAATTTGAACTCTTTTCATCATTCAACGATATAAACCTCCTTATTTGTTTTTTCTCCTTTATTGTTGTTTTATTCTTCTTGTATGCTCCTTACGCTTTCAAAGGCACAATCATCAATCTTCACCTCGTGAAGCTGTCGAGGAAATCCACAGAATTTTCATTACAACAAGCAGTATTCTCTTCATTATGCTTTACCTCCGCAACGGCATCTATTTCAATTTAAACATATCATATGATTTTCACCTTAGCAATTCAAATGGAAAAGCCGGAATGAAAAATGGAAGATTACGTTTGTTAAAATCATTTTAACAATATTTAATAGATAATCGATCACTGTAATATATGTTTAAAGCAAAATCAGAAGAATTTCAGAACCACTCTCTTGTTTTCATGCAGGACTTACGGTAAGCAGGAAATACCCTTCATTATATGGAAACATGCGGTCAATCATAATCCGTTTTTTGCGGCGCAATGCTTGCTGTTTTTACCGTTACCCTCATGCTTGTACAGTGCCTTTTCCTGTTTCCTCTGCATCATTCCCGCGATTCATTTCGACGAGCACCCCATCTTGTAATCGCAGCTGGCGATGACACTGCTTTGCTAATGAAAGATCATGGGTGACTAGGATGATCGTCTTGCCCTGCGCATTCATCGCCTGTAATAGGGAAAATACCAGCTGCTTGTTTTCTTCATCCAGGTTGCCTGTCGGTTCGTCCGCTAAAATCAGCTCGCAGGGCTTTAAAAGCAGCCGTGCTAACGCAATTCGCTGTTGCTCTCCGCCGGAGCACTGACAGACCTTCTTCTCGCTCATCCCCGCAAGTCCTACGGTTTGCAGGGCATGATCGATCAGCTGTTTTCTCTTGGCGTGCGAATAGTTCCTATCAAAAGCCAGCTCTAAATTATAAGAAACACTCTTGTTTTCCAAAAGTGCATAATTTTGAAACAGATAACCGATCCGTGTTTTCAGCAGTCTTTGCGCCCGCATGGAAAAGGGGCGGACGTTGGCGAGATCGAAATGGCACAGCTCTCCTTGATCGGGTTTCTCCAGCAGTCCGATGATGTTTAACAAAGTGGATTTACCGCAGCCGGAAGAACCGACGACGGCGATCATTTCCCCCTGTCTCACCTCAAGGCGTAGACCGTTTAGCACCGAGTGCGTTTGATATGCTTTTGTAATCCCTTGTAACTGAACGATGACCTTTTCCAATCAGCTTCCCCCTCTCAGCGCCGCAATCAGCTCTTTCTTTTCCATTCGTTTTAAAAACCACAGCATGTGCAGTGCATCCCAAGCAAAAAACAGCATCGTAAACTCCAAGCAGATGGACAGCGGATAATGAAATGCCAGCATCGCTCCTAAAATGATGGCTAAATAGACGATCAGATTGATGAGCCACAGTATTCCGTACCGCTCTATCCGTGATTTGCCGCACAGATAGGATAGCGCCATCTCTTTCTTGTTGTGATCGATATACAGATAGCAAAACTGCAAGATGAACAGACTGTACAGTACAGCGAAAATCATCGTAATCGCGGCGCAGCTGATCATCCGATCCTCACAAAACACCAACCCGCGGCTGATGTTAGCCGACATGGAATGGACAAGAAAGGGCGCATCGCTCACCTGTGCGACCATCGTCTCCACTTCCTCGCGCGTATGGTTGGCAAACAGCAGATACTGAGGATAGATATTCATCCCTTCATAGCGTCCGTAAACCACCAGTATCGGCTGATCGATTTGGTATAAAGGCTGATCCGGATGCAGATTGATGTGCGTTCCCGTATCCTCCACATAGATAATGTCTCCGTCATCGGGAACATAGCTGCCTTTTTTCGCTGTCGGAATCAGGTAAGTTTTCTCCTGTATGCGCTCTGTTTCCACCAAACGGTGCGTTTCATCATAGAACGGCTGTCCGCGTTCAAGCAAGTACGTTGTGTTGACATACAGCAGCGGTACGGCATTTGGCAGTGACTGCGCATCCTTCAAGGATAAACCGCTGTACAGATAAGAGGTGAAGTCACATTGATATGCGTAATCGGACATGTCGAAATAGATCGTTTCCGCATAAAGCTCCTGCAATTCTTCACGGCTTCCGTTAAAATAAGAAAACGTGTAGAGATCCTCTAAAACAGATCGATTGTTTTGCAGGTAGGAATAGCGTTGTATGCTGGGAATCAGCCGGTTAAATGAAGTGATGAACGGAGAGAGGATGAACAGGGAGATCAACAGCTTTAACAGGACGTTGGCAATATCCATCAAGTGAAAGGATTGCCCGTTTTTCAGCTCCAGCACATGCGTTGTATGCTTGATATAGACTGCGCACAGTCCCAGTAGGAAAGGAATGCAGCAAAAGGCATAGAGAGCATCCATTGCTAATGATTGAACCAACATCGTATAGTAGGCGTCGAAAGAACGCACCCAAAGCAGGGCGATCAACCATAGCGCGCCGCAGAAAAGGGCAAACAGGAATAACAGAAAGCGCAGATATAATCGGCATGTGATTGCGGTGACCGTGTGTCCGTGCATTTTAAGAATCAGAATTTCTTTTTTATCCTTGGCGATCAGACACAGAATCAGAAGAAAGATGATCAGCAGACTGCATCCCGCCGCAAAGAGAATCTCTGTATTGCGATAGGATGCTAAGATTGCTTCCATGTCGCCGCCATGACCGTCAACCTCGCTGAAATGACAGATGTCCGGGAATGTCTTTGCCACGTATTCCTGCATTTCCTGCGCATGATCGAGCGAATCGAAAAAGAAGGAGATCGATTGCTGATGAATGGCGGTTAAGTGATTTGCGGATACTATGCGGATGACTTCGTTTTCCTGCAAAAAGTGGCGGTTGTCATAAGAAGAAAATGTGCCGGCTGCCGTCTCATCCTTGATGTTTGATGAAAGATAGGAAAAAGAGGAATCGGCTGTAAAGTCGATCGTGTGCCCGCCGGTCATTCGGATGAGATCATATATCCATTGATTATCAGTCGTTTGGACATAATAATGATAGAGGTATGTACCATCCTCTGTCGGGATCAGATCCTTTGTCACAAATGTGATCTGATGCTCCTTTGCGTAGGATACGATGCCTTCCAGCGCTCTTGTTTCCTGTTCCTTTTGCTCAAATGTCAAGTCGTAGCAAATCTTCTCCTGAGAGACTGCGTTTTCCATATTGATGATCTGCGCGTAATGGATGTAATTCCATGAATCATAGGAATAGTAGAACAAGACTCCGGATAAAAAGAGGATGTACAAACATAATAGCTTTTTCATCTTTCATTTCCCCTTTTTCATTTCCCCTTGGTATAGGATCAGCATCAGAGGGGTTCCTCTGATGCTGATGGTGTGAAATTTGAGCTGTATTTAGCAGCGAACGGAATTATCATTGATTAGGCGCATGATGATACCGTTGTCATTTTGTTAATCATAGGGCGGCAGTTTATGCTTATATGAGTAGGTAGTCCACACCGATTTTAAGATTAAATAATATAAGGGAATATAGCGAATCCACCTGTTTTCATTGTTCCATGTCAAAAGATTTAGGACGATTATCATGACGATATATTCAATGTAAAACACTACTTTATACATTTGATTCTTCTCCTTTCATGGGATAATAGACGATGTATCAATCAGGCATGTTGCTTTCATGCAGCAGATGCAGTCGTTTTCTTCATGGAGAGATGTTTTATGAGCGATCTTTCGTTTCCATTGCGGGAGTGTTACAGTATGGCTTCTCTGTTTAATTTTAATATATCATAAAATAAATGAGGAAAAGAATATGTTTTGTATTCATTGGGGGATGTGAGAGTAAAAAGGATAGGGAAATAGCCATCGGCAGATAAAAAGATCGGTTTTGTTACTATATAGCTGTTTGTACTATAAAGGAAAAGGAGCGTAAGATGGTACCCCTTTTCCGTTTGAGAACACCATGACCTGTATCTGTAAAAGCAAACAGTTTTCAAGAATGATCTTGTTGATCTTTCTGCCGATCTTTCTTTAAAGATAAGGCAAAGAGAATCATACTTCTAAAATATAAACAGTAGAAGACGGCAAAGAAGATGAGGAGAGCGAGTCGTAAAAGCTCATGCATGGTTTCCCATTGAGAAAGGAAGAACCATCGATAAACCACCAAATAGCTGAACATAATTATAATGATGATACGTCCGGGTATTTCGGTAATGTTTAAAAATTTGGATTTGTGTTTTTTCATATTCGTCCATCTCCATAACTGAGTTAGGTTTCTTACAGATGATTCTCCAGTCTTTTTCTCTGTTTAGATTATTTTCTATTCGTGCGATGTCCATGATTCATTAAAACTAATATTACATGAAAAAGGAATAAAATTATATGAAGAAGCGTAAAAATGAAAATGAAAATTGAATTTGATAATACCCCTTCATCGGTATAATACACTGAGCTAAATTGAATATTTATAGAGTTGATAAGCAAGAAACTATTGATTAAAAGAAACACCCATTTCTTTTCTTGAAATAGTAGTAATATGCACCCAAGGAATAAGCTCAATGATGAGATATTCAGAAGAAAATCTAAAGTCATAAAGTCATTATGGATTGCAGCCATGAAGGATAACAGTGACAAGATCACTCTCTGTTCGCCATGGTTCAATATTCCAAGGGTATTTTAACTGACCGATTGTAGCGGCATGGCAATGAAATTGAGCTTCCATGGATGCTGTATTATCCCAATGTGGACTTTTTCCAAAACGTTCTTTTAATAAACGAAAAGCATTAGCGACATTTGCGGCTTGAGCATTCATGTTGTTTCCACTCAAGAACATACCGCTTTCTTTATAGTAAATACTTAATGCGATTATTCCGTTATTCCAAGGATAGCAAAAAGTTGTAGCCATTTTAAAATAATGGTCATAATCGTCTGGGAACATGGATGAGTACATAACATAGTACTGTTTAAATTCATCAATATCTTTTTGACTAATATTGATTGAATCACTGTTACATCTGCCCGTTTGAGAAGAAGAGTGATATATTTTTAAAATCTCTGCAATTTTGTCGTTCGTCAATTCATTTTCATCTTCTGAAAAATTCTCAATGGTAGTGGTGTCTATTGTTTGATCTTGAGTAAAACTGCTTTTTATCCCAAAGCCAGAGAAGCAAAGGGATAGTGATAAAAATATACTGATAAATTTAATGAACATATAATCTCCTTTCGTTAGGTAGAAACTTTTAAATATTTAAAGGATTTAATAAATGGGTATTTGCAAATCCAAAGAATACGGTGATAAACAAATAAAATTTGTCTCATACCAATGATCTCCTTTCCTTTGTACTGAAGAAAATTCATAGTTATATCTTAGTTCATCTAAATAATATATCATAAAAATATTTCTGTAAAGGCTTACAATATCACAAGAGTCATGATATACTAATAAGGTAATGAGGTTGTGATGAGAAAAAAAACGGATTTCTTCAGAATTGAAATGCTGGCTTTAAAAGCGCTGGAATCACAGGATCGTTACGGATTTGAAATATCGCAGATGATAGCCGAGAAAACCGATAATCTCTTTCAAATTCGTGAGGGAAGCTTATATCCAGTGCTTTATAAATTGGAAGAAAAGCATTATATTTATAGTTACCCGGTAAAGATTTCTCCTCGTCAGGTAAGAGTGTATTACCGTTTGAAAGAAGAAGGCCGGGAATATCTGAAAGAGCTATATGATTATTATCAGCAGTCAATTCTTGCTATTGAACATTTCATGGAGGGGAAAGAATCATGAGATCGGAAACAAAGAAATATGTGAAAGCCTGCCGTAATATTTTACCGTTTTACGGTTCGAAAGAACGCGCATTTGTCAAAAAGCTGAGCGAGCAGCTGGAGATGAAAAACGGTAGTTTTACAGAGATCTGTGAGGAGATCGGAACACCGAAAGAAACAGCGTTGTCTTATTTTGAAAGCTGTGACAGCGAATATTTGTTAAAAATGGCAAAGATGCGTTCATTCATTAAGAAATTGTTGATTGCGATGCTGGTGATTCTCATTGTCTCGGTTACATATCTAACGGTGATGGCAATTATCTATCAGAATGCCGTCAATGAACAACAGATCATAGAATACCATGAGGAAATCGTGGAAATTCAATAATGAGGAGGAAATGAAGAATGAAAAAATTACTGTCCGCATGTATCGTGAGCATCTTGTTTTTCACAAGTACATTCAGTGTATCGGCAAATGAAACGACAATGCCGCCGGCACAATCGTATTCCTATGTCGAAGAAGTTTATGCGGATGGAAGCTATTGGGCGATCACCATCGAGGAAATAAGTTCTTCATCGTTGACAAGAGCGACACAGACAAAACAGGCTTCAAAAACTGGTAAATATACAGATGCAAATGGAAAGGTGCTATGGTCGGTAACGGTGACGGGGACGTTTACTTATAACGGTTCCAGCGCGACATGCACAAAATCTGCTGTTAGTACGCTGGATGCTTCTGTCAACTGGACAGTTACGAACGAGAAAGCGTGGAAATCAGGTGCGACCGCTTATGCATCGGCGCAAGGCAATGAAATATATGTTGCCGGGATTGTTTTCCGCACGATCAACAAACAAGTTGCGCTCACTTGCAGCCCTACGGGAAAACTTTCCTAAAGCCTCTCTCTACCATCATCGCCATATCGGCGCATTCGCTAAAAAGCAAACGGCAGACGACTGAAAATTCGCAAATTCGATATAAATGGACGCTGAGCGTGAAAGGGGCTGTGAAGATGAAAAAAATATTTTGCCTGTTCTTCTTCGTCTGCTTGATGGGCGCCTGCACATCCCCATCGGGTGACATCGCCGATCCTGAGGCTTACATCGAGGAGAACTATGCTGATAATACTGTCATCGCAGCTGCTGATACCGGCAGCGGCATCATGTACCTGTTAGATGACGAGGAGGGTCTTGTGTTTCTTGAGTTTGCGCAGGAGGGAGACGCTTATCAACTGCTCACCTATCAAGAAGAGGAGAATCCCTGCGGGTACTTTAGTTTCCAGACTCCTGACAAGAATGAATTGACCTTGTATATCGATGATGATGAAAACATCGACAGCTTCTCCTGTGACATCGCCAAGGATGAATTCTCGTTTATCACCATTTCCGAGAAGGATATTCAAGCGCGGGGAAAACATATCTTCCGTTATGAACTGCCACAGGAATATCAGCTCCCTAACAATTTCCGGCTGTTCGACGCATCCGGAGAAGAGATCCCCGGTAATCTTCGTTCGCTCACCGCTTTCCCGGATGAGAAAGGATGATGTAGCAGACTCAACATAGCCTTATCCATACATATTAAAAGACTGCCGCTATACAGAACGTTGGACGCATTGCATCGTCTGTGATAGTGACCGTCTTTTTATGAATGGCGAATGGAGGAGTATCGCGGCGAAAAGAACATGGCGGGCGTGCTCAAACATATCAGGGAGTGTTTCATCTGCCATTGTTTTCAGCAGTGAGAACCATTGGGTGAGCGTTTGCGGGCACCTCATATCGACAGTTCTCGGATTCCAGGGAAGTCAGCAGATAAAGATGGCAGTCGCTTCCTTCCTTTATTTTGATGACCTGCGCCGGCAAAAGCCGATATAACACGATTTCTCCAACCTGAAACATAACGATCCCTCCCATTGGTTGGCAGTTTTGAAAAAAGCAGTGTGCAAACAACAGGACTTACGTTGCTTGACACACTGCACGTTGTACTTCTATTTTAGCACTTTCACTTTTTTTTCGTAAGTGATTTCGCTAGAGGAAATTTCGAAAGGACAGCATTTTCTCTCATGGGGAAAGTGCAAAGCAGGGGGGGATATTTCGGATCAGCGGCTGTGGATCACGCTGTCGTGAAAGGCGCAGAGCCTTTGCGTATCTCTTGCCGTAAAGACGTTGTATCAGGCGCATGGCGCAAGTAGCTGCTCGATGCGCTGTCCGCGCCGCAGTCCGTTTTGCAGCTCGCTGATACAGCGGTCATATAAAGCGAACAGCCGTTTTGCCGCCTGCGGATGGCGGTAGACATTCCAATATCCTTGCAGCAGACAGCGGCGGTGTTCGATAAATCCGATGACGTCATATAATGGATACCCTAAGAAAATGCCGATTTCATGCGGGTAGCCGGCGTTGGTGTGCAGACGGTGATCCAGATGGGCGAGGATTTCCGTGATAGTTCCTTTCGGATAGCCATAGGCGGCAAGAAAGGTACAGACGTCCGCTCTTTGTAACAGCAGGGAAAGGCGCCGTTTTTGGTAGACGAACACCGTAACCCGCGCACAGTCTGCCTGAAGCAAAGCAAAACCGACGTCCTGTGCGCTTAGCCGCCATGTGTATTCCGCTAATAAGGCGGTCAGATTTTGAAATCGCCCTCGTTCGATGTGAAACATGTTTGCCGCCTTGCGGTTTTTCAGCACCGGCGCGCAGTGTGCGGCTAACAGCCGTTCAAAGCAGAGGGCGTCTTTGTCCGCTGTCACAATGCGCTGATCGCCTGATGAATGGCTTCGATGTCTTGCGGCGTCCCGGCATTTTCCACCTTATACAGACATTCTACATCATACTCCTGTGCAATCTTGTCGCCGGCTAAGCAATAGGCTTCTCCATATCCCATATCTCCGGAGACGACGACGCCTTTTAAAAACATCGAGTTGCCTGCTAAAAAACTCTCCACCTCGGCAGGTACGTCGCCATAGCCGTCCGTATAGGTGAACAGCACATAATCCTCAGTGACGCTTTCGCTGCCGGTATCGATGCGCATAGTGTCATCGCTCAGCTGGGTAACGATGGATTCTACGTTTCCGGTTCTTGAAGCATATACGAGTTTCATCCTGGTTTCCTCCTTGGTTAGTTATAGCTAACTCGTGACTCTACCTTATCACTGTGAATGAGCGCTGTCAACGGATAGCCTGTCTGTTTTGTTACCCATAGCTAACTAATGTGGATCAATGGTGTGAGGAGAAATCGCAGTATCTACACCTTTTCCCTTTGTCCTTTGGCGTTCTTTTGGAGGCTTGCCATAGGGTTTTTGATGAAAACATGCTATAATGAAAAACCGTGAAAGGGGAGAGAAGAAAATGAACATCATGAAAAAGTTTATTCGTTACTACCGTCCTTATCGGAGGGTGTTTCTGTTTGATATGATCTGTGCGCTGGGCATCAGCGTCATCGATCTGGCATTCCCCCAGATCCTCAACTATCTCAATGCCACGTTATATTTAGAGGATGCGCGGGCGATTCAAAACGCCATCTTATATTTGGCGCTGGGATTGACTGCGATGTATCTGGTACGTGCCGCCTGCAAGTATTATGTGTCCGCCCAGGGGCACATCATGGGAGCGCGTATGGAACGGGATATGCGTAAGGAGCTTTTCGATCAATATGAGCGTCTGTCCTTTTCTTACTATGATAAAAACAACACCGGAGAGATGATGAGCCGCTTGGTCAGCGATCTGTTTGATATCTGTGAATTTGCCCACCACGGTCCGGAGAATGTGTTTATCTCTCTGCTGAAGATCATCGGCTCGTTCGTACTGCTATGCTGGATTCATGTGCCGCTGACGCTGCTGCTCATCGCGGTGACGGCAGGCATGCTGTTATTTTCCCTGCGCCAGAATAAACGGATGCAGGCGACATTCATGGAGAACCGCCGCAAGATCGCCGGTGTCAACGCTTCCTTGCAGGATACGCTGGGCGGCATCCGCGTTGTGAAGTCGTTTGCAAACGAGGACATCGAACGAGCAAAGTTCGCCGCCAGCAATGAACGCTATCTGACCAGCAAGATTAACAATTATCATTGCATGGGACGCTTTCAAAGCGGCAATAACTTCTTTCAGGGACTGCTCTATGTGACCATCTTGGCGGGAGGCGCTTACTTTATTGCGCAGGGGACGTTGGCGCCGCTTTCCTTGGCGACGTATGCGCTCTATATCAATATCTTCGTAACGCCGATCGAGGTGCTGGTCGAGTTTACCGAGATGCTGCAAAAAGGGTATTCCGGCTTTAAACGCTTTAACGAGGTGATGGAGACGGCGGCCGATGTCAGCGATGCGCCGGATGCGCAGGAGCTGAAAGATGTGAAGGGCGTCATCGACTATCGTGACGTCAGCTTCAGCTACAATGAAGAAGAAAAAGTGCTAGAACATATCGACATTCACATCGATGCAGGGCGCTCGATCGCCTTGGTCGGTCCCAGCGGGGGAGGAAAGACGACGATCTGTTCCCTGCTTCCGCGCTTTTATGATGTGGACGGCGGCAGCATTACGATCGACGGCAAAGATATTCGCTCGCTGACCTTAGAATCCCTGCGGCAAAACATCGGCATCGTCCAGCAGGATGTCTACCTGTTTGCCGGCAGCATCAAAGAGAATATCGCCTATGGCAAGCCCGGGGCAAGCGACGGGGAAATCATCGAGGCCGCAAAGAAAGCGAATATCCACGAGTTTATCCTGAGCCTGCCGCAGGGCTATGACACCTATGTCGGCGAGCGCGGTGCCCGTCTCAGCGGCGGACAGAAACAGCGCATTTCCATCGCCCGTGTCTTTTTGAAAGATCCTAAGATTCTCATTCTCGATGAAGCGACCAGCGCGTTGGATAACGAGAGCGAGCGCCATATCCAAAAGAGCTTGGAAGCATTGGCAAAAAACCGCACTTCGATCACGATCGCCCATCGCCTCTCCACCATCCGCGGAGCGGACGAGATCATCGTCATCGGCGAAAACGGCATCGAGGAGCGCGGGACGCATGAGGAGCTCTTAGCGAAAAATAACATTTACGCACGTTACTACCGCCTGCAATTCGAGGGACTGCAAGAGTAGAGGGAGGAGACGGCTTGGAAATCGTTAACGGCGCAAATCGCATTGAAGAGGTGCGCACGCTGATCGAGGAGTACACACATCGCCTTGGCAGAGATCTTTCCTTTCAGCATATCGAGGAGGAGCTGTGCGATCCGGCGCGTAAATACACAGCGCCCAACGGCGAACTGTTAGCCGCACAGGAAAACGGCGTCCTCATCGGCATAGTCGCCTATCATCGCCACAGCGATGTGCGCTGTGAGATGAAACGCCTGTATGTTTCGTCGCAGTTTCGCGGCAAGGGGGTCGGCGAGCTGTTAGCCAGAGCGATCATCGCTCATGCGAAACAGGCGGGTTTTCAGGAGATGGTGTTAGATACGATCACCCCGTTAAACGCGGCGATTCATCTTTATGAAAAACTGGGCTTTACGCGCTGTGCCCCCTATTATGACAACCCGATGGCGGATGTGATCTACATGCGAAAATCATTAGAAAGCGCAGGATAGAGGAAGCAGAAAAAGAAAAGCGTTTTGGGCGAGAGCGTTACGATGTGTCTGTTTAACAGGGGCGCAAAGCGGGTTTGGATTTGGCAAACAAAAAACGACAGGAGTTTCTAATATCGAGATTTTGCATTTGGGATGCATGGCTTTGATAGGATCAGGCGATGCATCCCAATCGTTGTTTTTAGCCGGATGCGCATTTGGAAAAGGAATGTCGGCGCTCTCCTGTCCGCAGATCTTGAAAGCGGCGGTTTCCACCCGTGTTGATAGGGGAAATATGGTATAATAAAAAATAAAGGTTTGCCGGTGCGTGAAGCGTGTGAATCGTGAAAACCGCTAAACGCGCATGGGAGAAACGCATGCGATACGAGATCAGCCGCTTCGCAAAAAGATGCGTGCGCACACCCGTCAAAGCCTGAAATTCTCTAAAACAGTTCGGCGTTCTTATCTGAAACAGTGAAATGAGAATGATGGAAAGGGCGCAAACCAAAGCGGCAAAGAGTGAGTCGCCGCAAAACAGGGAAAACCTTAAGGCAAGGAGGGAGACCATGCGTATTTTAAGTACAGAGATCGAACAGCTTTCTCATCGCTCCGGCAATCATGCTGCCGCTATGCGGATGCATATACAGGAGATGCTGCGCACTTTGTCGATTGAAGAGCGGGGCGGGCATGTGATGGTCAGCGGCACTTTGAATCACGCCGGGCACATCAGCGACTTTTCTTTGGAGATCTCTGCTTTCGGAGAGATTCTCGAGCATGATTGCAGCTGCCCCTTCCATGAGCCGGACGATGCCTGCGGGCATATCATCGCGCTTTGCACGTATTTGGCAAAACGGGAATTCAAGCTTCCCTATCATCTGGATTTTGCCGATGAGCAGCGCCGCCGTCTGCGGGAATATCAGCAGCAGATACAGAAGCTGGAACAGCGCCGCCGTCAGCGGGATTCACATACGTGGCTGCAAGAGGAAGCGATGTACCTGTACCCTTGGGAAGAGAAGGCGCAGCCGGCAGAGACGATCGCCCTCTTTCTGGAGTTATCCCCGCTCGCTTCTTCCGCTTTTTTAGGCTGTTCGCTCTCCCTGCGCATTCACCGTCATGGGGAACGCATGTATGTCGTGCGTGATCTCGTTCGCTTCTTGCAGACGGTACAAAAAGGGGAGATGGGGAGTTATGGCAAAGGGCTCAGCTTTCTTCATCGCATCGACGCCTTTGACAAGACAAGTCAGGACATCCTGTTATTATTACGGCAGTTATTTGCGCAAAGTGCGTTTGCTTCTTCCATGCGTTCACTGCGCTTGGAGAAAAACGCGTTAGATCAAGTAGCGGCATGTCTGCAAACGCTGCCTGCGGGCTATTGCAACTACCGCTGGCGGCAAGAGCCCCTGCGATTGCAGCTGAGGCTGGAACCACAGGATGACTGCATGCGTGTCGCAGCGCTTTACGCATTGGGAGAACAAGAGCGCATCCTGAGCGACGCGATATTAACCTCATCGGGTCTCTATGAGATGGATGAGAGTCAGGGCGTATTTTACAGCTATGCTGCCGATGCGTTGGGACAGGTGCTGCGCTTATACCGCACCCTGCTCACCAAGGGGGAACTGTTATTGGATCGTGAGGATTTCACACAGTTTTATCACGCCTATCTGCTGCGTTATCCCGAGTATCTGCGCTGGCAGGGAACCATCGGCGAGGGCATGCTGATGGAAGTGGAGGATGCGCTACGCCTGTATCTGGATGTCGATGATCAGATGCGCTTGTGCGCAAGGCTGGAGCTCGTCTATGGGGATACGTGCGTTCCTGCTTTCCATGAGCACAATCGGCGCGGGGAGTCGCTGAAAGCGCAGGCAGTGCGCGGTTATTTGGGAGAGCTGCGTGCAGGCAGCGGGGAAGACCATACGATCTATCTGCGTGATGCGGGACATTGGAGCGAATGTGCCGACCGCATTCACCATGCGTTGAAGGAGAGCTGTCAGATCTATGTCAGCGAGCGTCTGCGCAGTGCCAATCGCCCCCGACCGCTGTCATTGAGCGTCGGCGTCCGTTTGGAAAATAATCTGCTCGATCTGCATTTCGACATGGGCGACATCGACCCGCGCGAGCTGGCAGGCATCTTAAAAAGCTATCGCCGCAAACAGAAGTTTCACCGTTTGAAAAACGGGGAGCTGCTCTATTTGAAAGGTGATGCGCTCAAAGAGGCGGATGAGCTGATGCGTCAGCTACAGGTGCCGCAGGAGGCGCTGAGCCATGATACGATCACCCTGCCCGGCTATCGCTTGTACAACATTGAATCGCTCAGCGAGCAGCAGACACACATCCGCTATGACCGTGCGTCCATCCTCTCACAGCGTGAGCACCTGCTGCAAAATAAAGTCGCTTATCCGCTGCCTGCCGCGCTTGCCCAAACGCTGCGCGACTATCAAAAGGAAGGCTTCCAATGGCTGAAAACCTTATCGGCGCTGGGATTTGGCGGCTTGTTAGCGGATGATATGGGGTTGGGAAAGACGATTCAAGTATTGGCGTATCTTTGCAGCGAACAGGCGGAAAATAAGCAAAGTCTGGTCGTCTGTCCGGCTTCCCTGCTGTTGAACTGGCAGGATGAAGCGCGCCGTTTCGCCCCATCGCTAGCCTGCGTTGCAATTTATGGCAGCAAAGCGGAACGCAAAAAGCGGATGGAGCAAGGGGCACAGGCAGACCTGTTCATCACCTCCTACGACTATCTCAAGCGCGACATGGAGCTGTATGAGAAACGCACATTCGATACAATCATTCTCGATGAGGCGCAATACATCAGCAATCCGCGCACTAAAAACGCACAGTGCGTCAAAAAGCTGCGCTGCCGCCAGCGCTTTGCCCTCAGTGGCACCCCGATCGAAAACACCCTCACGGAGCTGTGGTCCATCTACGATTTCATCCTGCCGGGGTATCTCTATGGCCATTCCCAGTTTTCCGCAATGTTTGAACGGGCGATCGTCAAGGAACAAGATGCGGCGATGACCGCCCGCTTACAACAGCTCGTACAGCCGTTTTTGCTGCGCCGCACCAAGCAGGAGGTGCTTGACGAGCTTCCTGATAAGGAAGAGCACACCTTGTTCTTTGAATTTGAAAAGAAAGAAAAGGAGCTTTACCTTGCAAATGCGGCGAGCGCGGCTAAACAGATTGCACAGGAACTCGATCCCGCGCAGGATGGCATTGCGATTCTCGCCCTCATCACCCGTCTGCGTCAGCTGTGCCTGGATGCCCGTCTCGTCTATGAGAATATCGAAACGCCCTCCGGCAAGCTGCGCGGCTGTATGGAGCTCATACACAGCTGTATTGGCGCCCGCAAAAAAATCCTGCTGTTCTCCTCGTTTACCTCTATGCTGGAGCTGGTGCGCAAAGAGCTGGAAAGTGCGGACATTCCATATTTCCTGCTTACCGGAGCGACGCCCAAGGAACAGCGCCATCGCGACATCGAGCGCTTCCAAAACGATGATACCCCGCTGTATCTGATCTCGTTAAAGGCCGGCGGCACCGGTTTAAACCTGACGGCGGCAGAGGTAGTGATCCACTTTGACCCATGGTGGAATCTCTCCGCCCAGAATCAGGCGACCGATCGGGCGCACCGCATCGGTCAGCACCACAATGTGCAGGTCTATCGTCTCATCATGAAGCATTCGATCGAGGAACAGATTCAAAAATTACAGGAGAGGAAAAAGGAGCTGGCACAGCTGTTTGTGCATACGCAGCGGGAGAACTTGCTGAAAGCCATGAGCAGGGAGGAGCTGCTGGCGCTGTTTCAGGAACAGGAGTAGCGGCTTAAACGATCGAGGCGGCAAATAGAGAACGAAAGCGCGGCAGGCAGTGATCCTATCTATATACGGAAAAGAGATCAAACGTAAAATGGCAGTGCATGCGCCGTGGTTCCTGCGGGGAAATGAATGCAGGGGCAAGCGCAAAGGAAAGGCTGCGCTTAGCCATGGAAAGAAAAAAGCAAACAGGACAAAGATGCTTCGTGCATGGGCATCTTTGTTTTTTCATATAGTGGAAATGGTGAGCACGATGAAATTAAAACGATGGGTACTTCCTTTTTTGTTGTTTGCGGCAGCTTTGGCGATGAGTATGCAGGTACTGGCACAGCCTCAAGCGCTTCCCTTAGCCGGACGTACGTATGTCATCGACAGCGGGCATGGCGGCAAGGATGACGGCGCACAGCGCGAGGGTGTGAAAGAGGATGCGATCAACCTTGCGATTGCCAAGGAGGTACGCGCACAGCTGACGGCGCAGGGAGCCAATGTCATCATGACCCGAGAAGAGGATTATGACTTAGCGGATGAGGACGTGGACAACCGCAAGCGAGAGGATATGCGCCGCAGGGTGGAGATCATCAACTGTGGGCTGGCAGACGCTTTTATCAGTATCCATCTCAATGCATATACCTCGGCGAACGTACAGGGAGCACAGGTATTTTATCAAGGGGATCAGCGGGAAAGTGAAAAGCTGGCGAAGAAGATTCAGCAGCGGCTGGGACAGGTGTGTCAGAGTGAGCGAAGCGCAAAGGCGGGGGACTATTATATATTGGAAAAGCCCTCTGTCGTCGGCGTCTTGGTGGAGTGCGGATTTTTGTCGAACGCACAGGAACGGGAAAAGCTACAGCAGGAGGAGTATCAAAAGCAGCTGGCGCAGGCGATCGTGGAGGGGATGATCGCCTATGAGCACTCCCGGCCATAAGCACACAGAGGGAAAAAGGGAGCGGCGAAAGAAGCGAAAAAAGGGGAAATGAAAAAAAGTGAAAAAAGATAAAAAAGTAGTTGACAGGGAGGGAGTGGGATGGTAATATAAACGAGCGCTTCAACGAGGCGCGGTTGATCTTTGAAAACCAAACAGGAAACGTCAATTCAAAAAAGAAGGACAAGAAGTCCGGATAAAGAAAGAAAAGACGCTGTAGAGAAAAGAGACAGTGTTTAGAAAAAGAGACAGACAAACAAACAAATGGAGAGTTTGATCCTGGCTCAGGATGAACGCTGGCGGCATGCCTAATACATGCAAGTCGAACGGAGATTATTGAGGAAGCTTGCTTTTGAAGTAATCTCAGTGGCGAACGGGTGAGTAACACGTAGGGAACCTGCCCAGATCACCGGGATAACGGTTGGAAACGACAGCTAAGACCGGATAGGTGAAGAAGAGGCATCTCAACTTCATGAAAAGAGCCAAGGCTCTGGAGCTGGATGGACCTGCGGCGCATTAGCTAGTTGGTGAGGTAACGGCTGACCAAGGCGATGATGCGTAGCCGGCCTGAGAGGGTGCACGGCCACATTGGGACTGAGACACGGCCCAAACTCCTACGGGAGGCAGCAGTAGGGAATTTTCGTCAATGGGGGAAACCCTGAACGAGCAATGCCGCGTGAGTGAAGAAGGTCTTCGGATCGTAAAGCTCTGTTGTAAGAGAAAAAAGGCGCATATAGGGAATGATATGCGAGTGATGGTATCTTACCAGAAAGCCACGGCTAACTACGTGCCAGCAGCCGCGGTAATACGTAGGTGGCGAGCGTTATCCGGAATGATTGGGCGTAAAGGGTGCGTAGGTGGCACGATAAGTCTGGAGTAAAAGGGAGCGGCTCAACCGCTGTTGGCTCTGGAAACTGTCGAGCTAGAGAGCAGGAGAGGGCGACGGAATTCCATGTGTAGCGGTAAAATGCGTAGATATATGGAGGAACACCGGTGGCGAAGGCGGTCGCCTGGCCTGCAACTGACACTGAAGCACGAAAGCGTGGGGAGCAAATAGGATTAGATACCCTAGTAGTCCACGCCGTAAACGATGAGGACTAAGTGTTGGGGGAACTCAGTGCTGCAGTTAACGCAATAAGTCCTCCGCCTGGGGAGTATGCACGCAAGTGTGAAACTCAAAGGAATTGACGGGGGCCCGCACAAGCGGTGGAGTATGTGGTTTAATTCGAAGCAACGCGAAGAACCTTACCAGGTCTTGACATCCCCTGCGAAGGCATAGAGATATGTTAGAGGTTAACAGGGAGACAGGTGGTGCATGGTTGTCGTCAGCTCGTGTCGTGAGATGTTGGGTTAAGTCCCGCAACGAGCGCAACCCTTGTCGCATGTTACCAATATTAAGTTAGGGACTCATGCGAGACTGCCGGTGACAAACCGGAGGAAGGTGGGGATGACGTCAAATCATCATGCCCCTTATGATCTGGGCTACACACGTACTACAATGGCGGCTACAAAGAGCGGCGAGCATGTGAATGCAAGCGAATCTCAGAAAGGCCGTCCCAGTTCGGATTGAAGTCTGCAACTCGACTTCATGAAGTTGGAATCGCTAGTAATCGCGAATCAGCATGTCGCGGTGAATACGTTCTCGGGCCTTGTACACACCGCCCGTCAAACCATGGGAGTCGGAGATACCCGAAGCCGGTGGCACAACCGAAAGGAGTGAGCCGTCGAAGGTAGAGCTGATGACTGGGGTTAAGTCGTAACAAGGTATCCCTACGGGAACGTGGGGATGGATCACCTCCTTTCTAAGGAGAAAGAGAAAAAGTTTCCTGTTTGGTTTTGAGAGGTGAACCTCTCAGAAGTTGATCTTTGAAAACCGAATAACAGCAAAGACATAACAGAAGGTCTATAACGAAAAGTTGTAGGAAGACACTGAGTGTTAAACAGAAGAAGAAATCTCGGAAAACACGAAAAGAAAGATCAAGTAAGGAAGGGCGTACGGCGAATGCCTGGCCACTTGGAACTGAAGAAGGACGCACCGAACGGCGAAACGCGACGGGGAGCGGTAAGGACGCAAAGATCCGTCGATATCCGAATGGGGGAACCCGGCATCTGTCATAGGATGTCACCCACATCTGAACACATAGGATGTGAGGGAGGAACCCGGGGAACTGAAACATCTAAGTACCCGGAGGAAAAGAAAACAACAGTGATTCCCTAAGTAGCGGCGAGCGAAAGGGGAGGAGCCCAAACCTGCCTTAGGGCAGGGGTTGAAGGACCACGTAAGTAGCAAGATTGAAGGCAGCAGAAATGCATGGGAAGGCATACCGAAGAGGGTGAGAGTCCCGTAAGCGAAGCCTGAGAGAAGCGAAGTGGGATCCTGAGTACGGCGAGACACGAGGAATCTAGTCGGAAGCAGGCGGGACCATCCGTCAAGGCTAAATATTACCAAGTGAGCGATAGTGAACGAGTACCGTGAGGGAAAGGTGAAAAGAACCGCGGGAGCGGAGTGAAAGAGAACCTGAAACCGTATGCCTACAAGAAGTCAGAGCCCGTTAAAGGGTGATGGCGTGCCTTTTGTAGAATGAACCGGCGAGTTACGATGAAGTGCGAGGTTAAGCGGGAGACGCGGAGCCGAAGCGAAAGCGAGTCTGAACAGGGCGAAAGTAGGTCATCGTAGACCCGAAACCGGGTGATCTAGCCATGACCAGGTTGAAGTTCAGGTGAAACTGAATGGAGGACCGAACCGACCACCGTTGAAAAGTTGGCGGATGAGTTGTGGCTAGGGGAGAAATTCCAATCGAACCCGGAGATAGCTGGTTCTCCCCGAAATAGCTTTAGGGCTAGCGTCGGAGGAAGACTTATGGAGGTAGAGCACTGAATGTACGATGGCGCCATCCCGGTGTACTGAGTATAATCAAACTGCGAATGCCATAAGGGAAATATCCGGCAGTCAGACTGTGGGTGATAAGGTCCATGGTCAAGAGGGAAACAGCCCAGACCGCCAGTTAAGGTCCCAAAATGTATGCTAAGTGGAAAAGGATGTGGGGATGCACAGACAACTAGGAGGTTGGCTCAGAAGCAGCCATCCTTGAAAGAGTGCGTAACAGCTCACTAGTCGAGTGACCCTGCGCCGAAAATGTACCGGGGCTAAGCATACTACCGAAGCTGCGGATTTATCTAAAGGATAAGTGGTAGGGGAGCGTTGCATGCACGGGGAAGCCATACTGCAAGGAATGGTGGAGAGCATGGAAGTGAGAATGCCGGTGTGAGTAGCGAGATGCAGGTGAGAATCCTGCACACCGAAAGCCCAAGGATTCCGGGGGAAGGTTCGTCCGCCCCGGGTAAGTCGGGACCTAACGCGAGGCCGAAAGGCGTAGTGGATGGAAAACAGGCAGATATTCCTGTACCCGTATAAAGAGTGATGGAGTGACGGAGAAGGCTAGTATGACCCTATGAATGGATTTAGGGCGAAGCGAAGCAGCAGGTGCAAAGTGAAATGCGTGCACGGGATGCAGAGCGTGATAGGTAAGCGAACGTTTCGGCAAGTAGCGAAGCATATGAGGCCAGCTTCCAAGAAAAGCTTCTAGCGATAATCTTTATGCGGCCCGTACCAAAACCGACACAGGTGGGCAAGGAGAGGATCCTAAGGTGAGCGAGAGAACTGTTGCCAAGGAACTCGGCAAAAAGACTCCGTAAGTTCGCGAGAAGGAGTGCTCTTGAGAAAGAGCCGCAGCGAAGAGGCCCAAGCGACTGTTTAACTAAAACACAGCTCTCTGCGAAGTCGCAAGACGAAGTATAGGGGGTGACGCCTGCCCGGTGCCGGAAGGTTAAGGGGAGTTGTTAATCGAAAGATGAAGCAATGAACCGAAGCCCCGGTGAACGGCGGCCGTAACTATAACGGTCCTAAGGTAGCGAAATTCCTTGTCAGGTAAGTTCTGACCCGCACGAAAGGCGTAACGATTTGGGCGCTGTCTCGGCAGCAGACTCGGTGAAATCTTAGTACCTGTGAAAATGCAGGTTACCCGCAACTAGACGGAAAGACCCCATGGAGCTTTACTGTAGCCTGATATTGAATTTTGATGAAGCATGTACAGGATAGGTGGGAGACTGAGAGACCTGCACGCCAGTGTAGGAGGAGTCGACGTTGGGATACCACTCTTGTTTGATCGGAGTTCTAACCTAGTGCCCTGTACGGGTATGGGGAGAGTGTCAGGTGGGCAGTTTGACTGGGGCGGTCGCCTCCCAAAGAGTAACGGAGGCGCCCAAAGGTACGCTCAGATTGGATGGAAATCAATCGGCGAGTGCAAATGCAGAAGCGTGCTTGACTGTGAGAGCAACAACTCGAACAGGGACGAAAGTCGGGATTAGTGATCCGGCGGTGCCGAATGGAAGGGCCGTCGCTCAACGGATAAAAGCTACCCTGGGGATAACAGGCTGATCTCGCCCAAGAGTTCACATCGACGGCGAGGTTTGGCACCTCGATGTCGGCTCATCGCATCCTGGAGCTGGATTCGGTTCCAAGGGTTGGGCTGTCCGCCCATTAAAGCGGTACGCGAGCTGGGTTCAGAACGTCGTGAGACAGTTCGGTCCCTATCTGTTGTGGGCGTAGGAGATTTGAGGAGAGCTGTCCTTAGTACGAGAGGACCGGGATGGACCTGCCGCTGGTGTACCGGTTGTATCGCCAGATGCACGGCCGGGTAGCTAAGCAGGGAAGGGATAAGCGCTGAAAGCATCTAAGCGCGAAGCCTACTCCAAGATGAGATCTCCCATACGAAAGTAGTAAGACCCCTTGAAGACGACGAGGTAGATAGGTCAGGGATGGAAGCATAGTGATATGTGGAGTTGACTGATACTAATCGGTCGAGGACTTGATCTGGAGATGTAGGAGCTGTTATTTGGTTTTGAGAGGTTAACTCTCAAAGGAAGAGATCCGGTGATGATGGCGGAGTGGAGACACCTGTACTCATACCGAACACAGAAGTTAAGCATTCCAGCGGCGACAATAGTTGGGCAAGCCCCTGCGAAGACAGCACGTTGCCGGTCTCTTTCCTTAACGAAGCGATCCTATTCGATCGCTTTTTTTCTGCCTTTACGCTATAATAGGGGCATAGGTTTTTTTAGCTGATCTAAGAAATTATGGATGGAGAGAAAGGCTTGTATAAGAGTATATAAAGGATGAAAAGAGGAAGGAGTGGCCAATGCAGGCATAAGGTGCGAATATGGGGTTCTCTTCTTTTCTATATTGATTATGAAAATATCTGCAAAAGAGAAAAGAGGAAAAACTGCCGATGCACGCACATTGTGCGCTGCCGGTTCTTTCCTCTTTTTCTGCCTCTTTCTGTTTGATGATGGCAATCTCTTTGAATGGTTGATAAAGGCATGCAGCTTGTCGATTGGATGCATCTTTAAAATGGCGATATTTGTCAGCGCTCAACGCACAGGCGCACGATGGCGCACTCTGTGTAAAAATCCCGCTGAACAGCTGCCGGTTTTGACAGCTGAATCTCAAATCAGCTGAAAATGACGCAGCGCATGATAGACGCCGTCCTCCCTGCAAGGGACGCTGATATAGTCGGCTGCCGCTTTGACACTTTCTTTCGCATTTTCAAACGTCACCCCGATGCGCGCTTTCTTCAGCATGGCAATGTCGTTTTCCGCATCGCCAAAGGCAATGCACGCATCCCAGCTGAGCTGATGCAACCGCAGATACTTCTCCACACCGCTGGCCTTGTTGACATCGCGCAGGAAAACGTCGTAGCCGTTATGGAAACTGTGCGCGAACACCAATTCTGTAATCTCGCCGCTGAAGCCCTCGATGACAGCCTCTTCTCCGATCAGAAAGATGCCGCAGGGAAGCGTGTGTGTCGTATGGTAGCTTTGCCTGAGCGAATCATTGATAATGCTGTCGCGCAGCGCTCCCTCTGGCAGATAGCCTTCCACAAACAGCTCATGATTGACATAGGTGACGATGTTGTCCGGAAATTTCAGCCCCAACCCGATTCCATGACGCTCACACAGCCCCACCAGCTTTTGCAGCACCTCTAACGGGATCGTATCATAGCTGAGCACCTTGCCTTGACTGTCGTTGAGGCAGGCGCCGTTGATCGTGACGATCGTATCGCCGCGGATGCTGTCAAACAGCTTTTCCTGTATAAAATTGTAATGCCGCCCGGTTGCGACCAATACCGAAATCCCCCGCGCCTGCAGCGTATGAAAAGCGCTTTTCATGTTGTCGGAAATATCGTCCGCCCCCTCGGGAATCAGCGTGTTGTCAATGTCGCAGACGACCAAGCGAATCTCATTCATCCATTTCCCTCCTCACATGCTTGGCATGATAAACTGTATGCCGTTTGCAATTCTCCTTCATTTTACAAAACCTAACGCAGAAAGCAAAGGAAAAGCCGTTCTTTTTCATGCACTTTGGTCCAAAACGCATTTGGCGTATCCGCCCTTCGCCCTGTGCACTCAGCGTGTAGGCTTATCGGGATGAACATTTCACTTCGGATATAGGCATCGCCGCTTTCCTGCTGCCAGTGCGTTTGATCTTAAAATTTTATCCTCTTTATGCTCGTCTTTCTCTTTTCTCTTTTGCGATGAAATCAACGAATGCACGCTTTGCAAGGATTTTTTCAACAAAATGATTGACATTGATTTGCGGCTGTTATATGATGTTGGGGCAAGCGTGATCAGTAAGGGTTCCCGTCTCGGGAACAAATATTTCGCTGCAAAATGACACACCCGGAAATGTGTGTTAAGAAAGAAATCGAAAGGAGGATATTATGCCAACAATTAACCAGTTAATTCGTAAAGGTCGTCAGGACAGTGTGAAGGTATCGAAGTCACCTGCTTTGAACAGAGGTTACAACTCCCTGAAAAGCCGTCCAACGAACTTGAGCTCACCGCAGAAGCGTGGTGTTTGCACCCGTGTCGGCACGATGACGCCGAAGAAGCCAAACTCCGCTCTTCGTAAATATGCCCGTGTGCGCTTGAGCAACGGAATGGAAGTGACAGCTTACATCCCGGGAATCGGACACAACCTTCAGGAGCACAGTGTCGTTATGATCCGCGGCGGTCGTGTAAAGGACCTGCCAGGTGTGCGTTATCACATCATCCGCGGTACGCTGGACTGCGCTGGTGTTGCCAACCGCAACCAGAGCCGTTCTCTGTATGGCGCTAAGAAGCCGAAAGCAGCTAAGAAATAAATCAATTGTGAAAGGAGGAAATTACGATGCCAAGAAAAGGACATATTGCAAAACGTGACGTATTGGTCGATCCGATCTACAACTCCAAGTTAGTTACTCGTTTAATTAACAAAATCATGATTGATGGAAAAAAAGGGGTTGCACAGAAGATTCTTTACGATGCGTTTGACATCGTAGAGGTAAAGACCGGCGAAAAGCCGATGGAAGTATTTGAAAAGGCGCTGGAAAACGTCATGCCGATGCTGGAGCTGAAGGTTCGCCGTGTCGGCGGTGCCAACTATCAGGTGCCGGTAGAGGTCAGCGCAGAGCGCCGTTTGACGCTGGGTCTGAGATGGATCGTCAACTACGCTCGTTTAAGAGGCGAAAAGACGATGGAGCAGCGTTTGGCTGCCGAGATCATCGATGCCGCAAACGGCAGCGGCCAGTCTGTGAAGAAGCGTGAGGACACGCACAAGATGGCTGAGGCAAACAAGGCGTTTGCACATTACCGCTGGTAAGAAAGGAGTTCATTATGCCAAGAGAATATTCACTTGAAAAAACTCGTAACATTGGTATCATGGCTCACATCGATGCCGGTAAGACAACAACGACAGAGCGTATTCTGTACTATACCGGTGTAAACCACAAGATGGGTGAAACCCACGACGGTGCATCCACGATGGACTGGATGGAGCAGGAGCAGGAACGTGGTATTACCATCACTTCCGCTGCGACGACTTGCCATTGGAAGGAAAACCGCATCAACATTATCGATACACCGGGTCACGTCGACTTCACCGTTGAGGTAGAGCGTTCCCTGCGTGTCTTGGACGGTGCGGTTACCGTGCTGGATGCGAAAGCCGGCGTAGAGCCGCAGACGGAGACGGTATGGCGTCAGGCGACCAACTATGGCGTTCCGCGTATCGTGTTCTGTAACAAGATGGATGCGACAGGCGCAGACTTCCTGATGTCCTGCCGTACGATCGTGGATCGTCTGGGCGCTAAGTCCTGCCCGATTCAGCTGCCGATCGGCGCGGAGTCCACATTCTCCGGTATTGTCGACATCATCGAGCGCAAAGCGGAGATCTACACCAACGATTTAGGTACGGATATCAAGATTGAGGAAGTACCGGAAGATCTGAAGGATCTGTGCGAGGAGTACCGCGGCAAGCTGATTGAGTACCTCGCCGATTACGATGAAGATTTCATGATGATGGTGTTAGAGGGCGAAGAGCCAAGCATTGAGGAGATCAAACGCGTATTGCGCATTGCCGTATGTACCGGCGACTTCTTCCCGGTGCTGTGCGGTTCCGCATATAAGAACAAAGGCGTACAGATGGTGCTCGACGCAGTCGTAGACTATCTGCCATCCCCGCTGGATATTCCGGCGATCAAGGGTACGCTGGAGGATGGAAGCGAGGCTGAGCGTCACGCTTCTGATGAAGAGCCGTTCTCCGCATTGGCGTTCAAGATCACGGCAGACCCGTTTGTCGGCAAGCTGACTTACTTCCGCGTGTACTCCGGTACCGCTAAAGCAGGCAGCTACGTCTATAACTCCACGAAGGGAAAGAAGGAGCGTTTCGGCCGTCTGGTACAGATGCACTCCAACGCCCGTAAGGAGATCGAACAGGTATATGCCGGCGACATCGCCGCAGCCGTCGGTCTGAAAGCGACGACGACCGGTGATACGCTGTGTGATGAGGATCATCACATCGTGCTGGAGTCCATGGAATTCCCGGAGCCGGTGATTGAGCTGTCTCTGGAGCCAAAGACAAAAGCCGATCAGGATAAGATGGGCTTGGCATTAGCTAAGTTAGCCGAAGAGGACCCGACTTTCAAAACCTATACGAACCCGGAGACGGGACAGACGATCATCGCCGGTGTCGGTGAGCTGCACTTGGACATCATCGTTGACCGCCTGCGCCGTGAGTTCAAGGTAGAGGCAAAGGTCGGTGCGCCGCAGGTTGCTTACCGTGAGACGATTCGTCAGGCTGCGGAGTGCGAAGGTAAGTACATCCGTCAGTCCGGTGGACGCGGTCAGTACGGTCACGTATGGATTCGCTTTGAACCAAACGAAGAGGGCAAAGGATTTGAATTTACCGATGCGACCATCGGCGGCAGCGTTCCGCGCGAGTACATCAAGCCGACCGAAGAAGGTCTGGTCGATGCGATGGAAAAGGGTATGATCGCCGGTTATCCGGTCATCGACGTCAAAGCGACGCTGTTCGACGGTTCCTACCATGATGTCGACTCCAGTGAGATGGCATACAAGATCGCCGCTTCCATGGCTTTGAAAGAAGCAGCGAAGAAGTGTAAGCCGGTCATCTTAGAGCCGATCATGAACGTAGAGGTGACGGCGCCAAACGAGTATTTAGGCTCTGTTATGGGCGATGTCAGCTCCCGCCGCGGACAGATCACGGATCAGGAGGAACGCGGCAACGCCATCATCGTTCGCGCCATGATTCCGCTGTCTGAGATGTTTGGTTACGTTACCGATCTGCGCTCCTTTACACAGGGCCGCGGTAACTACTCGATGAAATTCGACCATTACAGCGAAGTACCGAAGTCCATCGCTGAAAAAATCATCAAAAACAACAATTCAGAGGCTTAATTTTTTGGCAAATGAGGTTGCTTTTACAAATGGTTTGAATTAGAATATACTTGACGATTATTTAGGAGGAAAGACTAAAATGGCAAAAGAAAAATTTGACAGATCGAAAACACATGTGAATATCGGTACCATCGGTCACGTCGACCATGGTAAGACTACATTGACTGCTGCTATCACGCACGTTCTGGCTGAGCGCGGTGAAGCAAAGGCAATGGACTACGATCAGATCGACGGTGCTCCGGAGGAGAAGGAGCGCGGTATTACCATCAATACTGCACACGTAGAGTATCAGACAGACAAGCGTCACTATGCGCACGTTGACTGCCCGGGTCACGCCGACTACGTTAAGAACATGATCACCGGTGCTGCACAGATGGATGGTGCTATCCTGGTTGTTGCGGCTTCTGACGGTCCGATGCCTCAGACTCGTGAGCACATCCTGCTCGCTCGTCAGGTAGGCGTTCCTTACATCGTCGTATTCCTGAACAAGTGCGACATGGTTGATGACGAAGAGCTGATCGACCTGGTAGAAATGGAAGTACGCGAGCTGCTCAGCGAGTATGGCTTCGATGGCGACAACACGCCGGTTATCCGCGGTTCCGCATTGAAGGCATTAGAGGGTGACGCTGCTTATGTCGGCGCAATCGATGAGCTGATGGCTGCTGTAGACGAGTACATCCCTGATCCGGTTCGTGAGACGGATAAGCCGTTCCTGATGTCCGTAGAGGATGTTATGACGATCACCGGACGTGGTACCGTAGCAACGGGCCGTGTTGAGCGCGGTGTCGTTAAGATGGGCGAGGAAGTTGAAATCGTCGGTATCCGTGAGACGCGCAAGACGGTCATCACCGGTCTGGAGATGTTCCGCAAGCAGTTGGATTTCGCAGAGGCCGGAGACAACATCGGTGCACTGCTGCGTGGTGTTAACCGCGATGAGATCCAGCGTGGACAGGTCTTGGCAAAGGTTGGTTCCGTACATCCGCACACAAAGTTCAAAGCACAGGTTTACGTTTTGAGCAAGGAAGAGGGCGGACGTCATACACCGTTCGTTTCCAACTACCGTCCGCAGTTCTACTTCCGTACGACGGACGTTACTGGTGTCATCACGCTGCCAGAGGGAACTGATATGGTTATGCCGGGCGACAACGTTGAGATGACGGTTGAGCTGATCGCTCCGATCGCTATCGAGAACGGTACGAAGTTCTCCATCCGTGAGGGCGGACGTACAGTCGGTGCCGGTAACGTAACTGAGATCATCGAGTAATTGATGTGAATGATGCAGGTATGGGTTTCTCATGCCTGCTTTTTTTAGGAAGATGCTGCGATCACAAGCAGGAAAGACGTTTATTTTTCTATTGCAGGACAATAGGAAAAGACGAGGAGGAACGCTATGAAAGAAATTACGCAAAGCAGAGAGCAGGCATGGACGCTGCCGCCAATCGGCTTTGGCGTCTATCGCTTACAGACGCCTGCCATGATGGAGGAAGCGATCGATGCGGCACTGGAAGCAGGGTATCGTCTGTTTGATACGGCGCAGATGTATGGAAACGAAGCACTCTTAGCGAATGCTTTGCGAAAGGCCGGCGTTAAGCGCGCTGATATTCAGCTGACGACTAAGATCGACCCAATGCACATGGAACCTAAGCTGCTACGTGCCTCTTTCATGGAGAGCCTGGAGCGTTTGCGAAGCGATTATGTGGACATCTTGCTCATTCATTGGCCGGGACAGCGCAAGGAGCGGCTGATCGCCTGCTGGGAAGAGCTCAGCGCGCTGAAGCGGGAAGGGTTTGTACATACGATCGGCCTCAGCAATGCCATGATTCACCACCTGCAATGGTTAGCGGGCTGCAAGGAGAAGGTGATGCTCAATCAAATTGAGATCAACATTTACAACCAACAGCGAAAACTGTGCGATGATTGCCGGCAGCAGGGCATCGCTTTGCAGGCGTGGGCGCCCTTAGCCAGAGGCAGCTTTGAACAGGAAATCGTGCAGCGCTTATCTTCTCGCTATGGCTGTACGCCGGCGCAGCTGGTCTTGGCATGGAATTTAAGCAAGGGCATCAGCGTAATTCCCAAATCGGCGAATCCAATGCGCATCAAGGAAAACATGGGGGCGCTGACTCTTCGGCTGGCGCCTGAGGACATCGCCGAGCTGGATCGCTTGGATCGCTATCAGGATATGAGTCACAATCCCTATACCTATGATTATTGAGGATGTGCAAAGAAAAGCGGATAGGAGTCAATACACTCCATATCCGCCTTTTTTCAGCATTTCTGATTTTTGTATTTGCCGTATGCTTTCTCCAGCTTGCTTTTGGTCTCATATTCGACCTGCATCCACTCATTTTTTACCATCATGTCGTAAGTGTCATGCTGCAGCTGGGTCACTTCGTCATACGCGCACTTGACGTCGTTACAGATATCGCTGCTGGCTTCGCAGCCAAACGTGTGCAGCAGATCCGCCATGTGGCGGCAGGCAAGCAGCGCGTTCATCGCGATGTCTTTTTCTTTCATTACTTGCTCGCCTCCTTTAAGATGTTTTTGAATACGTCAAACTGCTCGCTGAAACCTTTGCAGATGCTGTTCATCGAGGTTTTCAGCGCCTTGTCCTTTACGTCGGCGAGGTCTTCGCTCAGCTCGGCGTTGTAGCTGCCCAGCTGATTGAGCACGTCGCTGATGTAGAGCACATCCTTTGCTGTCAGCTTAATTTTCTTGCTCATACTTGCACTCCTTTCAAAAATAATGTGGAAATGTTTACGCATTTTATACAAATTTGCCGAAAATTCCATGAATTGCCGACAAAAGACGACGAAAAACCGCACAAATAACGGAAACTATGGTATAATTCATCTGCATTTTGCGTGAAAAGGAGGTTTTTATGGAAACAAAGAAGATTCTTTGGTATAACCTGGCGTTTATGGCGTTTTCCACCGTCTGGGGTTTCGGTAACGTCGTTAACGGCTTCATGTACTTCAACGGTATCCAGGTTATCTTCAGCTGGATCTTGATGTTTGCGCTGTACTTCGTTCCTTACGCTTTGATGGTAGGTGAGCTGGGTTCCGCGTTCAAGAATTCCGGCGGCGGAGTCAGCTCATGGATCCACGAGACGATTGGTCCGAAATGCGCCTACTATGCCGGGTGGACGTACTGGGCATGTCACATCACATACATCGCAAGCAAGGCCAGCGGCGGCTTAAAGGCGTTGTCACAGGCAACCAGCTGGGCATTTATGCCGCAGGGTCAAGACTGGTATGACAGTCTGGATACGCTGATCGTGCAGGCGGCGACGATGTTTGTGTTCCTGTTCTTCTGCTGGGTGGCCAGCCGCGGTTTGAATCCGCTGAAGAAGCTGACGACACTCGCCGGTTCCTCGATGTTTGTCATGTCGATTCTCTACATCGTCATGATGTTTGCCGCACCGATGATCAATCCAAACGGCGGATTCCAGTCTTTGGATTTCAGCTGGGACAACATCATCCCGCAGTTTAATCTGAACTACTTCACATCGCTGGGTATTCTGGTGTTCGCCGTGGGCGGATGCGAGAAGATCTCGCCTTATGTTAATAAGGTCAAGGATCCGGCAAAGGGATTCCCGAAGGGTATGATCGCTTTGGCAATCATGGTCATGGTCTGCGCTATTTTGGGTACGATCGCCATGGGTATGATGTTCGACATCAATCTGGTTAATGCAGATAAGGATGCGTACATCTCCAACGGTGCTTACTGGGCGTTTGAGCAGCTGGGTGCATACTACGGCATCGGCAACTCTTTGAAGATCATCTACTCGATCTGCAACGCCATCGGTCAGTTCTCCACGCTGGTACTCAGCATTGACGCTCCGCTGCGCATGCTGTTAGACAACGAGCAGGCGCGTGAGTTCATTCCGAAGGGACTGCTGAAAAAGAACAAGTATGACGCTTACATCAACGGAATCTGGATGGTTGTTGTCCTCTCCGGTGCGATTATCGTCGTACAGTCGCTGGGTGAGAGTGCTGCGGGTATCCTGAAGCAGCTGACAGATCTCAATGCCGTGTGCATGCCGCTGCGTTATCTGTGGGTATTTGCCGCTTATATCGCTCTGCGCAAGGCGAAGGATAAGTTCAGCGCGGAATATCGCTTTACGAAGAATCAGAAGTTTGCGCTCATCGCCGGCGGCTGGTGCTTCTTCGTGACGGCAATCTGCTGTATCATGAAGATGTATTCCGACAACATGCTGACGGTAGCGCTGAATGTCATCACGCCGATCGTCCTGACACTGCTTGGCTTGATCCTGCCGATCATCAAGAAGAATCAGGATGCAAAGGCTGCAAAATAACAAAGGAAAGCTCTGTGAACGCAGGGCTTTTTCTATGGGATGCACAGTGCGTAAAGTGAATGGCGCTGGGACAACCATGCTTTTGCACTATGCAAAAGGGGGGCATTTCTCGTGGGGGAGGGAGAGGGGGTGTTTGCAGCTGCGCCTTTCAATGATCAGGCGGGGGTTCAATCCACGATCGTTTAAATTACCGTCAAAAGAGGAAACCGCCATCAATAGGTTTGTTGAAGCATGCGATACACGCCGAGGGAGGGGCTTTTTTTCACAGAGAGAGGGTTTCCCGCAACATTTTTGCAGAAATATGCTATACTGTTAGCTGTTAGATAAACGGAGGTTCATCATGATGAAAATAAAAGAAACTGCACAGGAGTTACTGTCATTTATTCAGCAGAGCCCAAGCTGCTTTCACGCGGTACATACGATCGGCGAGCAGCTGAAGGCGGCCGGCTTTCAGGAGCTGAAGGAATGTGAGACGTGGAATTTACAGCCGCAGGGCAAATACTTCACCACCCGCAACGGTTCCAGCGTCATCGCTTTTACCATCGGCAAGGAGCTTGACGATTACCACTTTCAGATCACTGCGTCCCACAGCGATTCGCCGACCTTTAAGATTAAGGAGAAAGCGGAGTTAGCTGGCAAGGGCGGGTACATGCAGCTCAATACCGAGGGGTATGGCGGCATGATCTGCTCGACGTGGATGGATCGCCCGCTGTCGATCGCAGGACGCGTCTTGGTCAAAGAGGGAAATGCGTTAGTCTCTAAGCTGATCGCCTTTGACCGTGATTTATTGCTCATTCCCAATGTGGCAATCCACATGCAGCGCAATGTCAACGATGGCATGGCCTTTAACAAGCAGGTAGATCTGCTGCCGCTGTTTTCAGCCGGCGAGTGCCGGGAGGGTGATTTCTACCGCTTACTCGCGCAGGAGCTGGGTTGTGAGCCATCGGCGATCTGCGGTATGGACCTGTATTTGGTCAATCGCATGGAGCCGTGCATCTGGGGTGCGAAAGAGGAATTCATCTCCAGCGCTAAGCTGGATGATCTGCAATGCGCGTTCACCTCGCTCAAGGCGATGATCGCAGCCGAGAACCCGCATGCCGTCAACGTTTACGCCTGCTTCGATAACGAGGAGGTCGGTTCCGGCACAAAACAGGGGGCGCTTTCCACCTTCTTAAGCGATGTGCTCAGCCGCATCAACGACAATTTAGGCTACGGCGCAGAGGAGCTGCACCGCGCAATCGCTAAGAGCTTTATGATCTCCTGCGATAATGCGCATGCCGTGCATCCCAATCATCCGGAGAAAACGGACGCCAACAACTGCACTTACATGAATCAGGGAATCGTCATCAAATACAGCGCCAACCAGAAATATACGACGGATGGCATCAGTGCGGCGGTATTCGGCGATCTGTGCAAGCGCGCCGGGGTACCGTATCAGCATTTTGCCAACCGTTCCGATATGGTCGGCGGCAGCACGCTGGGCAACCTCTCCAATCAGCATGTCTCCCTGCACACGGTCGATATCGGACTGCCGCAGCTGGCGATGCATTCCTCTTATGAAACCGCAGGCATCAAGGACAGCGCTTATATGATTCAGGCGTTAGCAACGTTCTACAATACCAATCTGCATATCGTCGACAGCGATGTGATCGAGGTTTGGGAATAACGATGGCATCTGACAAGAAGAAAAAGAGTAACGGCCGCAAGGTGCATATCGATAACCTCTATCTTGTAAAAAAGCTGGAACCGGAATACGCGGAGGCATTCTTTGATTTTGAAGAGGTGCTTTTAAAGGAGAGGATGACGGATGAGAAGATCAACGTCATCGCCAACATCGCGCTTGCCCAGCTGCAAGCGGGTATGGAGAAAAAGAAAAAGCCCGCTCTCATCATCAGCAAAGAGAAGCATTACCAAAGCTATATCACAAAGATGAGCAAGGGGAAGCCTTATGCGCAGATGAAGGAAAGGCTGTTGCGCCAAGGCTATGAAAAGCTGACGATTTCCGGCATCTGGCTGGTGTTTTGCACCTGCATCCTGCTGTTGTTTTTCAAAAATCTGATCAGTGAGACGTATCTGATCAATTTCAGCGTCGATCTGATTGCGGCGGTGATCGCACTGGTGTTAGCTGTTCGCAATTACCAGATTCGCTACCGCATCATCGCGCACAGCGCCAACAAGAGCCTGTATCTGGCGATGGATGTTGTGACGATTGTGCTGTGCTTGGCGGTGAAGCTGCTTGTCAAAGGCAATTTCGACGTTTCGTATCTGCTGTTAGTCGTCGATTACTTTGTGACGAAGCGCCGTTATCGCAAAGAGCTGGAAGAGCGCTTGCATCAATAACTATGGAAATATAGAAATGAAAAAGACCCCAAAAAAGGCGGATGCCCGTGTCAGACGCGTGCCAGGACTCCCTTTTGATGAAACGAGGGTCTTTTTTCGTATCACGAACGTGCGGGTGTCAGCGAGTCGTTCCCTCTGGCGCCTGCACTTATTTTTCGTATGTGAAAACCAGAGATTAAATATCAACCGTTGAAAGAGGGGAATGCGATGGGCATTGCGATGATCTTGACCGTTTCTTATGCGGAGTGCAGAGGTTCGACGTTTTGTGGCTGCGTGATGGGGGCGCAAAGGGAGGAAAAGCGCGGGAGGGGAAAGGGAAAGCGTGTTTTCCTCATTGGATGAGGATGCGTTGTACCTATTCTTGAACGCTTTCCCTGCTTTGAAAAGCGTGCTGTTCGTTAGCATTGAGGGGGCGCAAAGGAAAGAAAACGCGGAGGGAGAAAGGGAAACCGTGTTTTTCCTCATTGTATGATGATGCGCCGTACCTATTCTTGAACGCCTTCTCCGCTTTGAAAAGCGCGCTGTATGTTGGCAATGTTGCAAAATTGGTAGGGAAGTGTTAGAGACATCTATGGCATGGCGAAAAAATGCGAGGTAAACTGGCAATCATAAAAGGAGGGATGTGCGTGCGCAGAGGAAGACGCAGAGTTATTTGGCGCCGTGTATGTCTGTTAGCGGGGATCTGCTTATTGGGATTGTTTTTGTTGACACGCTTGTTTTGCCAAGCGCGCATGCCGGCCGATATTCCGCAAGCGCTGTTGCAGGCGGCGCAGGAAAATGAGGAGCTGGAGGCGTTTGCACGGGGCTATCCCGATGGCAAGGAGAATGACTTTCAGGGGATTCCGCAGGAATATCGAGAGGGAGAGGTGCCGCTCTATCTGCAATGGGATGCGCGCTGGGGCTATACGTGGTATGGCGATACGTATTTGGGGCTCAGCGGCTGCGCGCCTACGGTCGTATCCATGGCAGCCTCTTATCTGCTGAATGATGGGACGCTCACTCCTAACGCCATCGCCCGCTATGCCCAGCACCGCGGCGACTATGTGGAAGGCGTCGGCAGCAGCTGGTCGCTGATCGAGGAGGGGATGGCACAGTTAGGAATTGAGGTGCACCCTGGCGTGAATGAGGAAGAGGAAATGGCGCAGGTCATTATGCAGGGCGGTCTGATTTTGTGCTCGGTGGGTCCCGGCGATTTCACCAAAAGCGGTCATTTTATCCTGCTTTGCGGCTATGACCCTGCTCGCGGCTTTCTCGTGCACGATCCCAACAGCGCTTCACGCTCAAATAGAGCTTACTCTTTTGAAAGGCTGCAGCCGCAGATTGTGCAGCTGTGGTTTGCTTATCGCTGAGAAAAAAGCGAAAATTAACCGGAAAAATGTCCCCGAAAGGATGAAAACGCTTACGGAAAAGAGGAGGAAAGAACAGATTGCCCGTATGCAGACGCCGTTTGCCAAGCTCGAAAAAAGTCTTTAAATAAAAGCAAATTTAGCCTTGCATAAAGGCTTTTCTTCTGTTACAATAATACAGCGACCGCGAGGACGTGCGAGGTTGCCGACCCACTGAAAAGCGTTGTCATGAAGAGGTGGGCGGGGAATTCGCATCGAGCGAGTCTATCAGGAATAGACGAAAGGAGATTTCATTCATGGCAAAAAACAGCGTAAGAATTCGTTTAAAGGCTTACGAGCACAGAATCTTGGACGCATCCGCAGAAAAGATCGTGCAGGCGGCACAGGCGCACGGTGCTAAGAAGATTGTTGGACCGGTACCACTTCCAACTGAAAAGCAGGTTGTAACGATCCTGCGTGCGGTACACAAGTATAAGGATTCTCGTGAACAGTTCGAGGTCAGAACTCACAAGCGTTTAATTGAGATCGTCGGACCGAGCGCAGAGACCATCGACTCTTTGAGCCGTCTGGAGCTGCCAAGCGGTGTGGACATCGAAATTAAGCTTTAATGGAGGTGCACAGCATGAAAGGTATTTTAGGACGCAAGTTGGGAATGACGCAGGTCTTCACAGAAGAAGGCGTGATGATCCCGGTAACAGTAGTAGAGGCAGCGCCGAACATCGTGCTGCAGAAGAAGACGGTGGAGAACGACGGCTATGAAGCGGTTCAGCTGGGCTTCGAGGACGTAAAGGAAAGACGTGCGACAAAGGCAAACGTCGGACATGCCAAGAAGGCGAACACGGCGCCTAAGCGTTTTGTCAGAGAGATTCGCGACTGCGAGTTGGATGTGAACGTCGGCGATGAGGTGAAGGTAGACATCTTCGCAGCCGGTGAGTGTGTTGATGTCATCGGCACGAGCAAGGGTAAGGGCTACAACGGTACGATCGTGCGCAACAATGCACATCAGGGACCTAAGAGCCACGGTGGTTCCAAGAACATCCGTCACATCGGTTCCTTGGCTACCAACGGTATCACTTCCCGTCAGGGACGCATCCTGAAAGGTACGATCATGGCCGGTCAGGAAGGCGGATACCGCACGACGAATCAAAACCTGACGGTCATCAAGGTGGATGTGGAGAACAACTACCTGCTGATCAAGGGAAATGTGCCGGGACCGAAGCGCGGCATGGTGATGGTGCGCACTGCTAAATGTTCCAAGGGAAACAAGGCTCCGGTCACTTTAGTAAACTACACAAAAGCAGAGGAGGAATAACAGATGCCTAAGATGGACGTAATCAACCAAGAGGGTAAGGTCGTAGGCTCGATTGAGCTGAAAGACGAAATTTTTGGTATCGAACCAAATCAGCAGTGTATGTACGACGCAATCGTTATGCAGTTAGCGAGTCGTCGTCAGGGAACGCATTGCACAAAGGGGCGCAGCGAGGTCAGCGGCGGCGGACGCAAGCCGTATCGCCAGAAGGGCACCGGACGCGCTCGTCAGGGCAGCATCCGCGCTGCACAGTGGAGAGGCGGAGGAACCGTATTCGGACCAAAGCCGCGTAACTATGGCTACCGCTTAAACCGCAAGGTTCGCCGTTTGGCGCTGAAGAGCGTGCTGAGCGAGAAGGTAAACGAGAATGCGATGAGCGTTTTGGATCAGTTTGCCATCGAAGCACCGAAAACAAAGACATTCAACCAGATTTTGGCGGCGATCAACGCACCGAAGAAAACGCTGTTCGTGGTTTCTGAAAAAGAGGATTACACCAACGCGATGCTCTCTATGCGCAACATCCCGACGATGATGATGCTGAGCGCAGAGCGCATTAACGTATTCGACATCATGAACGCCAATCAGGTCGTCTTCACACAGGCTGCCGTCAAGGATGTTGAGGAGGCATTAGGATAATGAACAATTACAGAGATATTATCATCCGCCCAATCATCACGGAAAAGACGATGCGTTACATGGATGCGGATAACAAAATCACATTTGAGGTTGCTAAGGGAACCAACAAGGTGCAGATCGCACAGGCGGTTGAGAGCATCTTCGGCGTTGACGTAGAGAAGGTCAACGTCATCAACGTAAAGCCGAAGACGAAGCGCGTCGGACGCTACGTGGGCAAGACGAAGGCCGTCCGCAAGGCGATCGTAAAGATCAAGGCCGGACAGCAGATCGATCTGTTTGGTGAAGGAAACGAAAACTAAACATCAGGAAGACCGCGCTATTTCCTGAATAAATATGCGTAAGGAGGAAAAGGTTCATGCCTATTAAGAAGTATAAGCCGACGACGCCGGGGCGCCGCGGCATGTCGTCTCTGACATTTGAGGAGATCACGACAAATAAACCGGAAAAATCACTGATCGTTCCGCTTAAGAGCAAGGGCGGAAGAAACAACAACGGACGTATCACCACCCGTCATCAGGGCGGCGGTCATAAGCGTAACTACCGCTTGATCGACTTCAAGCGCAACAAGGATGGCATTCCGGCAAAGGTTGCGACGATCGAGTACGATCCAAACCGCTCCGCAAATATCGCGCTGCTCAACTATGCAGACGGTGAAAAGCGCTACATTCTGGCGCCGAAGGGTTTAACCGTCGGAATGAGCGTCGTATCCGGCAAGGATGCCGACATCAAGATCGGTAACTGCCTGGAGATGAAGGATATGCCGGAAGGTACCTTCATCCACAACGTAGAGCTCAAGCCGGGCAAGGGCGGCCAGCTGGCACGCTCCGCAGGCTGCTCCGCGCAGATTCTCGGTATCGAGGAAAAATATGTGACAGTTCGTCTGTCCTCCGGCGAGGTTCGCCGCATCCTGTCTAACTGCCGCGCAACCATCGGCGTTGTCGGCAACGAGGACCACAGCTTAGTCAACATCGGTAAGGCCGGACGCAACCGCTGGAAAGGCATCCGCCCGACGGTACGCGGTTCTGTCATGAACCCTAACGATCACCCGCACGGCGGTGGTGAGGGACGTACGCCGATCGGACGTAAGTCACCGATGACGCCATGGGGCAAGAAAGCGATGGGCGTGAAGACGCGTAAGACGAAGAAAGCCAGCGATAAGCTGATCGTTCGCCGTCGTAATGGCAAGTAGGCAAAGGAGGATATGAGAATATGAGCCGTAGTTTGAAAAAGGGCCCGTTCTGTGACGACCACTTGATGAAAAAGGTGGAAGCGCTGAACGCTGCAAATAAAAAAGAAGTAATCAAGACTTGGTCACGCCGTTCAACTATTTTTCCGCAGTTTGTCGAGCATACGTTTGCCGTTTACAACGGAAAAGAGCACATCCCGGTCTATGTGACTGAAGATATGGTCGGACACAAGCTGGGTGAGTTCGTCCCGACCCGCAAATATGCGGGTCATGGCGCCGACGATAAGAAAGCGAAACGATAGGAGGGTACATCATGGAAGTAAGAGCAACTGCAAAAACGCTGCGCATCCCGCCTAGAAAAGCGCGTCTTGTCTTAGACCTGATCCGCGGGAAGGATGTCGAAGAAGCGAGTGCTATCTGCAAGTTCACCCCGAACGCAGCCGCCGAGGCAGTGGGAAAGGTGCTGAAGTCTGCAATCGCAAACGCTGTAAACAATAACGATATGGATGAAACAAAGCTGTACGTCAAGGCCTGCTATGCAGACGAGGGCGTAACGCTGAAGCGCTTCATGCCGCGTGCAAAGGGATCGGCAAGTGCGATCCACAAACGTACCAGCCACATTACGGTAGTGGTTGACGAACGTGATTAAGGAGGTAGTTCATGGGACAGAAAGTTAGCCCGATCGGATTCCGCGTTGGCGTTATTCGCGACTGGGAGTCAAGATGGTATGCAGACAAGGATTATGCCGATCTGCTGTTAGAGGATATTAAGATTCGTGAATTTTTGATGAAGGAATGCAAGCATGCTTCTGTATCAAGAGTTGAAATCGAGCGTTCCAAGAACCGTGTGACAATCATGATTCGCACCGCTCGTCCGGGTGTCGTCATCGGCACCAACGGGGAGAACATCGAATCCCTGAAGAAGAAGCTGGAGAAGATGACGGCTAAGCACGTTTACTTAAACGTTGTCGAGATCGCCAATCCGGATCTGGACGCACGTCTGGTCGCAAGAAGCATCGCCGATCAGCTGGAGCAGCGCGCTTCTTTCCGTACAGCGCAGAAGAAGGCAATCCAGCGCACGATGCGCGCCGGCGCAAAGGGAATCAAAACCGCTGTTTCCGGACGCTTGGGCGGTGCGGATATCGCACGTACCGAGGGTTACAGCGAGGGTGTCGTTCCGCTGCACACGCTGCGTGCGGACATCGACTACGCATGGGAAGAGGCAGCGACGACTTATGGCCGTCTCGGCGTAAAGGTCTGGATCTGCCGCGGCGAAGTATTGCCGGGTGAGATGGTGAAGGAGCCGGAAGCGCCGAAGAACGCACCGGATCGCCGTCGCCGCAACAACCGCCGTCCGCGCCCAAATCGCGGTGGTGCAAACCAGAAAGCAGAAGTAAAGGCGGAAGCAAAGAGTGAAGCTCCTGCTGAAAATGCTTAAGGAGGGTACGAAACATGTTAATGCCTAAGAGAACAAAATACAGACGTCCGCATCGTCTGAGCTACGAGGGACGTTCCAAAGCAGGTCGCGAGGTCAACTTCGGTGAGTTCGGCTTAGTCGCAGAGAGCGGCAACTATGTGTCGAACCGTCAGATCGAGGCTGCCCGTATCGCGATGACGCGTTATATGAAGCGTGGCGGACAGGTTTGGATCCGCATCTTCCCGCACTTGGCTCGTACCAAGAAGCCGTTGGAAGTACGTATGGGTTCCGGTAAGGGTGCTCCGGAAGGATGGGTAGCCGTTGTAAAGCCGGGCCGCGTGATGTTTGAAATCGGCGGTGTCAGCGAGGAGATCGCCCGCGAAGCATTCCGTCTGGCCAGCCACAAGCTGCCGGTAAAGTGCAAATTTGTTAAAAAAGGAGAGGTAGAGTAATGATGACGGCGAAAGAGATCAGAGAAAAAAGCAATACCGAATTACTGCAAGAGATCGAAACGCTTAAAGACGAACTCTTTAATCTTCGCTTCCAGCAGGCTACCGGGCAGTTGGAGAACACCGCTCGCATGAGAACCGTGAAGAAGACGATTGCCCGCATTAAGACAATCATGCACGAGCGCGAGCTGGGTGCTCAGGAATAAGGAGGTCAGATAAGCGATGGAAAGATCGAATCGTAAGGTATATCGTGGTGTAGTCGTATCTGACAAGATGGACAAGACGATCACCGTGAGAATTGATACTAAGAAGACGCATCCGCTGTATGGAAAGCGTGTGAAATACTCGAAGAAGTTCAAAGCACATGATGAGAACAATGAGGCTAGAATCGGAGATAAGGTAGTAATCATGGAAACTCGCCCGCTGTCTGCTACCAAGCGTTTCCGTCTGGTTGAAATTGCTGAAAAAGCAGTGAAGTAGGACGCTGGGAGGTTAAGCTCATGATTCAGAATGAAAGCAGATTGCGCGTCGCTGACAACACCGGAGCGAAAGAGGTTTTGGTCATCCGTTGTCTGGGCGGCAGCGTTCGTAAATTTTCAAACATCGGCGATATCGTCGTATGCACGGTTAAGCAGGCAACTCCGGGCGGAACTGTGAAGAAGGGCGATGTCGTAAAGGGTGTCATCGTGCGCACGAAGCGGGGAATCCGCCGTGAGAACGGTACGTACATCCGTTTTGACGACAATGCAGTCGTATTGATCAAAGATGATAAGACGCCGCGCGGAACGCGTATCTTCGGTCCGGTGGCTCGTGAACTGCGTGACAAAGACTTCATGAAGATCGTGTCTTTGGCACCGGAAGTACTGTAAGGAGGTGTCGCACATGAAAATCAAAAAAGGCGATAAGGTACAGGTCATTACAGGTACTTACAAGGATACGGTCGGTGAGGTATTGGCCTGCTTCCCGAAGGAAGACCGCATCATTGTGGAAGGCGTCAATGTCGTAAAGAAGCATATGAAGCCGACTCAGGAGAACCCGGATGGCGGCATTGTTGAGAAAGAAGCGAAGATCCACGTTTCCAACGTCATGATCTATGACGAGAAGGCAAAGAAGGCCGGACGTGTCGGCTACAAGTTTGAAACCGACAAGAAGGGCAACACAGAGAAGGTGCGCGTCAACAAGAAAACCGGCGCTGTCATCAAGGGAAAGAAATAGGAGGGTTTGAACGATGAACCGTCTCAATCAGAAATATAAAGAAACAGTCGTTCCGGCACTGATGAAGCAGTTTCAGTACAAGTCAGTGATGGAAGTCCCGCATATTGACAAGGTTGTCATCAACATCGGTGTCGGCGATGCGATCGCCAACTCCAAGGCGCTGGATGACGCTGTGGCAGAATTGGCCGCTATTACCGGACAGGCGCCGGTGATCACCAAGGCGAAGAAGTCCATCGCAAACTTCAAGGTGCGTGAGGGAATGCCGATCGGCTGCAAGGTAACGCTGCGCCGCGAGAAGATGTATGACTTCTTAGACAAGCTCATGAACATCTCGCTGCCGCGCGTGCGTGACTTCCGCGGTGTTTCGGACACTTCCTTCGACGGCCGCGGCAACTACACGTTGGGCATCAAGGAACAGATCATCTTCCCGGAGATCGACTATGATAAGATCAACAAGGTACGCGGTATGGACGTGGTAATCGTCACGACTGCCAAGACCAACGAAGAGGCAAAGGCGTTGTTGTCCGAGATGGGCATGCCTTTCAAGAAATAAGGAGGACAATAAGATATGGCAAAAAAAGCAATGATCAATAAGCAGCAGCGTCCTCAGAAGTTTAAGGTACGCGAGTACACACGCTGCGAGCGCTGTGGTCGTCCTCACTCAGTTTTGCGTAAATACAAACTGTGCCGTATTTGCTTCAGAGAACTGGCTTACAAGGGCCAGATCCCGGGAGTAAAAAAGGCCAGCTGGTAAGTTTAAAGGAGGAATACAGTCATGATTATGACAGATCCAATCGCGGACATGCTGACAAGAATCCGTAACGGGCTGCAGGCTCGTCATGAAACGGTTTCCATGCCTGCAAGCAAGGAAAAAACGGAAATTGCCAAGATCCTGAAGAACGAGGGATTTATCACAGATTACGCTGTTGAGGGCGATGTGAAGAAAACGATGACGATTACGCTGAAGTACGGACCGAACAAGGAAAAGGTCATCAACGGGCTGAAGCGCATCTCAAAGCCGGGACTTCGCGTATACGCAAAGGTGGAGAACATGCCGCGCGTATTGAACGGTCTGGGCATTGCGATCATCTCTACTTCTCATGGTCTGATGACAGATAAGGAAGCAAAAGCAAAGCGCGTGGGCGGCGAAGTAGTCGCTTACGTGTGGTAAACAGCGGAGGTAAGAAAGAATGTCACGTATCGGTAATAAAGCGATTACCATTCCAGCCGGCGTAGAGGTAACGGTCGCTGCTGGCAATGAGGTGACTGTCAAGGGACCGAAGGGTTCCCTGACGCGTCAGTTTTCCCCGGTTTTAGGGATTCAGGTAGAGGAAAACGTATGCACCGTTACCCGTCCAAACGATGAAAAGCACACCAAGCAGCTGCATGGAACGACCCGTGCGCTGATCCACAACATGGTGGTCGGCGTCAGCGAGGGCTTCAAGAAGGAGCTGCAGCTCGTCGGTATCGGTTTCCGTTCGCAGGTGAGCGGCAAGAAGCTGGTACTCAACGTCGGTTATTCTCACCCGGTAGAGTTCGATATTGTAGATGGCATCGAGGTCAAGTGCACTTCGGCAACGGACATCGAGATCAGCGGTATCGACAAGCAGCTCGTCGGTGAATATGCAGCAAACGTTCGCGCAAGCCGCAAGCCGGAGCCTTACAAGGGCAAGGGTGTTCGTTACAAGGATGAGCACATCCGCCGCAAGGAAGGCAAGACGGCCGGTAAGAAGTAGTGGGAAAGGAGAATATGTACTATGCTTAAGAAAGTATCTAGAAATGATGAAAGACTGCGTCGTCATGTACGCGTGCGTAGAAAGATCAGTGGTACACCGGAATGCCCACGCTTGAACGTATTTCGCTCTAATGCGCATATCCATGTGCAGATTATTGACGATGTCAACGGCAACACGTTGGTATCCGCCAGCAGCGTTGAGCTGAAGTTGGCCAACGGCGGCAACATCGAAGCTGCGAAGACGGTCGGAAAGACGATCGCTGAGCGCGCTTTGGAAAAGAATATCACCAATGTGGTATTTGACCGCGGCGGATATATTTACACGGGACGTGTAAAAGCAGTAGCTGAGGCGGCCAGAGAAGCCGGCCTGAAATTTTAAGGGAGGTCATGCGAATGGAACGCAAACCAAGAAGAGATCGTGATCGCGAAAAAGAATTTGAGACACGTGTCGTAACGATCAACCGTGTAACCAAGGTAGTTAAGGGTGGACGCCGTTTCCGCTTCGCTGCGCTTGTTGTCATCGGTGATAAGAAAGGACGCGTCGGTTTTGGTACCGGCAAGGCAAACGAGGTTCCTGATGCTATCCGCAAGGCGGAGGAGGACGCTAAGAAAAACCTGTTCCGCGTACCGATCATCCAGACGACGATTCCTCATGAGGTAACCGGTGTATATGGTGCAGGCGAGGTATTCCTGCGTCCGGCCGGAGAAGGTACCGGCGTAATCGCCGGCGGTGCCGTACGCGCCGTCTTGGAGCTGGCCGGCATCAGCGACATCCTCTCCAAGTGCATTGGCAGCCGCACGCCGATCAACATGGTCCGCGCTACGGTCAATGCGCTGCAGAGCTTGAAAACAGTAGAGGACATTGCTCGCCTTCGTGGTAAAAAACCAGAAGAAATTCGCGGTTAACAGGAGGACTGAAGATGAAACTACATGAATTGAAATATACGGAAGGTTCACGTCAGAGCCGCAATCGCGTCGGCCGTGGACAGGCCAGCGGAAACGGTAAGACCGCAGGCCGCGGCCAGAAAGGTCAGAAGGCAAGAAGCGGCGGAGGCGTTCGTCTGGGCTTTGAGGGTGGTCAGACACCGCTCGCAAGACGTTTGCCAAAGCGCGGCTTCACAAATTTCAATCGCAAGGAATATGCGATCGTCAACTTGGAAGCACTGAATCGTTTTGAGGATGGCAGCGAGGTAACGCCGGAGCTGCTTATCGAAAGCGGTTTGGTGAAGAAAGAGCTGTGCGGCATCAAAATCCTCGGAGAGGGTGAGCTGGAGAAGAAGCTGACGGTAAAGGCAAACAAATTCTCCAAGAGTGCGGTTGCAGCAATCGAGAATGCAGGCGGCAAAGCAGAGGTAATCTAACATGTTTGCCAAGTTTACCGCAATGCTGAAGAATAAGGACATCCGCAAGCGTATTCTCTTTACGCTGCTGGTGCTCTTCATCTTCCGCTTTGGAGCGGCAATCACCGTTCCGGGGGTAAATACGTCAGATTTAGTGCAGGGAATAGGTGACAACACCCTATTCGCTATGATAAGCTTATTAGGAGGTGGAGGACTGGAGCAGTTCTCTATCTTCGCGCTTGGTGTAACGCCGTATATCACTGCATCCATCATCATCCAGCTGCTTTCCATGGATGTCATTCCGCCTTTGGCTGAATTAGCCAAGAGCGGAGCGAAAGGAAAGAAGCAGCTGGACCGCTATACGCGTTATCTCGCGGTCGTGCTGGGCTTCGTTCAGGCGTCGTTTCTGGTATGGGGACTCTCCAATCAGTATGCGACTTTGATCGATGGCGGAGCTACGATGTCCAAGATTCTCTATATCGCGACGATCTTCACCGCCGGCAGCATGTTCCTGCTGTGGCTGGGAGATCGCATCTCGCTGAAGGGAATCGGCAACGGTGTGTCGATCATCATCTTTGCCGGCATCGTCGGGCGTCTGCCAAACCAGATCTCCACGACTTGGATGACGTTAGTAGGCAGTGAGGGCAGTGCCGCATTCGGCGGTATTCTGAGCTTTGCCCTTTACATCTTGTGCTATCTGCTGATTATCGTGTTTGTCGTGTTCATGAACCTTGCCGAGCGCAAGATCCCGATTCAGTACACCTCCAGCACGATCACAAACCGTCGCAAGGATATGACCTATCTGCCGCTGAAGATCAATTCCGCGAGCGTGATTCCGGTCATCTTTGCCAATGCGATCATGATGGCGCCGATCCAGATCGCCAGCTTTTTCCCAAGCAACGGCTTCATTCAGGGAATGAACTATTTCTTGGGTATGCAAAACGGCTGGAGTTTGTGTATCTATGTCGTATTGATTATCCTTTTTACATTCTTCTACACAAAGCTGCAGATCGATCCTGCTAAAATTGCAGAGAATCTGGGAAAATCCGGAACGTACATCCCGGGAATCCGCCCGGGCAATGAGACGAAGGAATACGTGAATAAGGTGTTATGCCGCATCACGGTCCTCGGGTCGATCGCTCTTGCCTTCATCGCCGTGCTGCCGCACGCGCTACCGATGTTTACAGATTTGCCAAGCTCAATGGCGCTTGGCGGAACGGGAATCATCATCGTCGTCGGCGTCGCGCTGGAGACGGTCAAGCAGCTGGAAGGACAGATGACACAGAAGTCCTACAAGCGTTTCTTTGAGTAAGCAGAGAAGAAGGTGGAACAAGTGAATATTTTGATTATGGGCGGACCGGGCGCCGGCAAGGGCACCATGTCTGCAAAGATCACAGCGAAGTACAACGTAAACCATATTTCTACCGGCGATATCTTCCGCAGCGAAATCAGTAATCAGACGGAGCTGGGAATGTTAGCCAAGAGCTATATGGACAAGGGGCTGTTAGTGCCTGATGAAGTGGTGAACCGCATGGTGAAGAGCTACCTGGAGCATCTGGAAGATCCCAAGGATGGATTTTTGTTAGACGGTTATCCGCGTACGCTGGAGCAGGCACTGGCATTTAACGAGCTGAGCGAGGGGACGGCGCTCGCCATCGACAAGGTGATTGCGATGGAGCTGGACTTCTCCGTTTTAGCGGGGCGCATCACAGGGCGTCGCTTATGCAAAAACTGTGGAGAGATCTACCATCTGGTGACGAAGGCGCCGAAGCAGGAAGGTGTCTGCGACGTCTGCGGTGGAGAGCTCTATCAGCGTAAGGATGATACGGAGGAGAGTCTGCGCGTTCGTTTGGACGAGTACACCAAGCAGACACAGCCGGTATTGGATTACTATGACCAAAAGGGTCTGGTAAGCCACATCAACGCTGACCAGCCGATCGAAGATGTTTGGCAGGATGTGCAGGCTGCATTAGAGACGGGGGACGAATGATCCATCTCAAGAGTGCAGAAGAGCTGGCATACATGCGGACAGCCGGCCGCATCGTAGCGCTTGCGCATGAGGCGGTCAAAAAGAACCTCAAACCGGGCATCACGAGCAAAGCGCTCAGCGACCTGTGTGAGAGGGTCATTGTGGAAGCGGGGGCCACGCCGTCCTTTAAAGGATTGTATGGGTTCCCTGCGGCTGCATGTATCAGCGTCAATTCCCTGCTGGTACACGGTATCCCTGATGATACCGTACTGCGCAAGGGAGACATTGTTTCAGTCGATATTGGTGCCTGTTATCAGGGTTACCATGGAGATTCCGCGTGGACGTATGCCGTCGATGAGGCCGATGAGGCCGATGAAGCGCTGATGCGGGTGACGCATGATGCGCTCTTTGAGGGTTTAAAGTATGCGAAGGCGGGGAATCGTTTAACTGATATATCCCACGCGATCGGAGAGTATGTGTTCGCGCACGGCTACTCGATTCCAAGGGATTATACAGGACATGGCGTCGGACGAAGTGTTCACGAGGATCCGGCGGTTCCGAATTTCGGTCCTGCAGGTCACGGCGTACGCTTAAAGCCGGGGATGACGATTGCTGTTGAACCGATGGTGATCGCAGGACGACCACAGACGAGCGTATTGAAGGATGGCTGGGGTGTTGTTACCAGAGACGGCAGCAAGACCGCCCATTATGAGCATACGATCGCAATTACAAACGATGGGTATGAGATACTCACTACACTGACAAAGGAGGAACGTCCAGAGAATGGGTAAACAAGACGTGATCGAGATCGACGGCGAAGTCGTCGATACACTGCCAAACGCAATGTTCAAGGTGAGATTGGCGAACGGACACGAAATTCTGGCTCACGTTTCCGGTAAAATCCGCATGCATTACATCCGCATTTTACCGGGGGATCGTGTAACCGTTGAAATCTCGCCATATGATTTAACACGTGGGCGCATTACATTCCGACATAAATAGTCGTGAATACAAGGAGGAAGACAAATGAAAGTAAGACCATCTGTCAAACCAATCTGCGACAAGTGCCGCGTTATCAAGCGCAAGGGTCGCGTAATGGTTATTTGTGAAAATCCAAAGCATAAGCAGAGACAAGGAAACTAATGGAGGTATAAACCAATATGGCTCGTATTGCAGGAGTAGATATTCCACGCGACAAGCGTGTCGTAGTATCTTTAACTTATATTTATGGCATCGGTCGTCCGACTGCTGAACAGATCTTGGCAAAGACCGGCATCAGCGAGGATATCCGCGTCAAGGATCTCAGCGACGATCAGGTCAACGCAATCCGTAAAGAGGTAGACGCAATCAAGGTTGAGGGCGATCTGCGCCGTGAGGTTGCATTGAACATCAAGCGTCTGATGGAGATCGGCTGCTACCGCGGTATCCGTCACCGTAAGGGATTACCGGTACGCGGACAGCGCACCAAGACAAATGCTCGCACGCGTAAGGGACCTAGCCGTACGGTAGCGAACAAGAAGAAGTAGGACGACATAGGAGGAAGTAAGTATGGCAAAGAATACAAAGACCACATCCCGCAAGCGTCGTGTTCGCAAGAATATCGCCCGCGGATGTGCACATATTCATTCAACATTCAATAATACCATCGTTACGATCACAGATGAGAGCGGAAACGCAGTCGCATGGTCCAGCGCCGGTGCGCTTGGCTTCAAGGGCTCCCGTAAATCCACTCCATACGCTGCGCAGATGGCCGGTGAGGCTGCCGGCAAGGCTGCGATCGACAATGGTATGAAGCAGGTATCCGTCAACGTAAAGGGACCGGGTCCGGGACGTGAGGCTGCCGTTCGTGCGCTTCAGGTTGCAGGACTTGAGATCACGATGATCAACGACGTAACACCGATCCCGCATAACGGATGTCGTCCACCAAAACGACCACGTGGTTAATGAACCTTAGCTGAGGAGGTATTGTATGCAAAAATTCGAACGTGCAAATTTTGAAGTGAAGGAATACGTAGAATCTGAACACTACGGAAAGTTCGTATTTGAACCGCTGGAGCGCGGTTTCGGTACGACCATCGGTAACGCACTAAGACGTGTTTTGCTCTCCTCTTTACCGGGAGCTGCCGTTTTTGCAATCAAAATGGATGGTGTCTACCATGAGTTCACAGCAATCCCGGGGGTTGTTGAAGATGTGACAGCAATCATTTTGAACATCAAAAAGCTGATCCTCAAAATTCAGGACGATGAGGTATATACCCTGCGCATCTCCAAGCGCGGTCCTGGAGAGGTGACAGGCGCAGACATCATCTGTCCGGAAGGCGTAGAGATCCTGAGCAAGGATCAGTACATCTGCACGCTGGAGGAAGACGGCGTTCTCGAAATGGAACTGCAGGCCCGTGTTGGCCGCGGTTATGTAAGCGCTGATGCAAACAAATCACTGTATCAGACACAGAACCAGCCGCTGGGAACCATCTATACAGATGCGATCTATACACCGGTGGAAAAGGTTTCCTATCTTGCTGAGCCGACACGTGTCGGACAGAATGCAAAATATGACAAGGTCACGCTGGAGATTACGACCGACGGTTCGATCACTCCGGCAGAGTCCGTCGCATGGGCCGCTAAGATTTTGATCGATCACTTAGAGATCCTGACGAGCGTTCATGAGCAGATCAACGATATGGAGTCGATCATGAAGGAAGCGCAGGGCGAGGTACAAAACAAGGGACTTGTCATGATGATTGAGGACCTGGACTTATCCGTTCGTTCCTATAACTGCTTGAAGCGTGCCGGCATTCAGACGGTGGAAGAGCTGACGCAGAAGACAGAGGATGAAATGATGCGGGTTCGTAACCTTGGCAAGAAATCACTGAAGGAAGTCAAAGATAAGATCTATGAACTGGGTCTTAGCTTTAAATCTTATGAATAGGGCTGAAGGAGGTTAACTACCAAATGTGGAATCGTAAATTAGGACGTACTGCCGATCATCGTAAGGCGTTGTTTCGCAACATGGTCACTTCTCTGATTGAGGCAGAACAGATAGAGACAACTGAAATGAAGGCAAAAGAGCTGAGCAGCGTCATGGACGAGCTGGTGACGTTAGCAAAGCGCGGCGATCTGCATGCACGCCGTCAGGCTGCTGCCTACGTTCGCAATGTCGTTGTGGATGAGGAGAGCGGACAGACTGCATTGCAGAAGCTGTTCAGCGACATCGCTCCGAAGTATGCGGACCGCAAGGGCGGTTATACGCGTGTAATCAAGACGCGTGTTCGCCGCGGTGATGCGGCGCCGATGGCGATCGTTGAGTTTGTTAAGTAAGCAAACAGAGAAAGAAGGGCACAGGCTGCCCTTTTTTTCATGATGTGCAAGAGAGGGCGAATGAGAGCAAGGCACGACAGCTAGTGTGTTGCTGGGAAATACCTGATTCCTTATGCACGCGGATGATAAAGAGAGGGGTGGCAAAGAGGGGAGGTACGCACTGTAGAGAGATGTTTCCAGCGATCATCAAAAAATAAGCGGGTAGGATGTTTTGCAAGGCGTTTGGCGCCTCGATGCAGCGTTTCATTTGGAATAGATCAGGCAAAGATTCCAGAAAGGAGAATGCTTACAGCAAGGAAAATACGAAATCCCTGATGGAGAGAGGAAGGGAAAAGGATTGCTGCTGTAGGAATGGGGTATGCCCTACTATGGAAGCAGAAGCGTTTATGATATACTGATGAGGAAAAATGACCGGGACGCCGGTGAGGAAAAGAGGAGAATGAGATGGATTTGATACAGGAGATGGAGTGCTACGCAAGCGAGCATCACATACCGATTATGGAGAAGGAAGGCATGGAGTTTCTGTTATCCTTTCTGCGCGAGCATCAATGCCGGCGCATCCTGGAGATCGGCACTGCGATCGGCTATTCAGCGATTCGCATGGCATTGGTGGATGAAGCAATACAGATTGACACGATCGAGCGGGATGAAGAACGCTATCAGATGGCAGTGCACAACATCGAGAGAGCCGGGTTATCCGATCGCATTCACATCCAGCTGGCAGATGCGCTGGAAGCAAGCGTGGAAGGAGTGTATGACTTCATCTTTATCGACGCCGCAAAGGCACAGTATATCCGCTTCTTTGAACGTTACACGCCACAGCTAGCCGTCGGCGGTTATGTGCTTTCCGATAACCTCGGGTTTCATGGGATGGTAAATGGCGAGGTGGAGCCGCAGACCCGCGCGCTGCGAGCGCTCGTGCGCAAGCTTCGCCGCTATATCGAGTATCTTCAGGAACACCCCGGTTACGAGACACTGTTTTATCCGGCGGGCGATGGCATTGCCGTTTCTAAAAAAAGATAAATCACACGCATTATTGCATGGAAGTGTGTTACAATAAGATTAACGATGAGGAGGTCATGCGTATGAAGCTGTCAAAAGTAATTCCGTTTATTGCGGCTGCCGGCGGCGCTGCGGCTTTTGCGGTATATAAACTGCGAAAGGATAAAAAAGAGATCATAAAGCTGGATGAGGGACTGCTGCTGGATGAGGAAGGCGAAACCTTTGACGATATGCACATCGATGAGGTGAAGGCACCTGATGCCGCTGAGGTCGATGTGGATATTCCGGCATTTCAGGAAGAGGAGGAAGCGAATGCACAACCCCCCTTTGTGATGGATGAGGAGACAAAGGAAAAGATCAAAAAGAACGTAACGGATGCGATCAGTGCTCTCAGCGCTGTCGGCGATGTTCATGGGGCAGAGCGTCCGATTGAGCATCAGATGTCCTTTGCGGATGAAAGTGCATTAGCCGCTTTTAAAGAGACGATCATTAAACGCGGCTATGTCGTCACCAAGGGTGAAAATCCAAAGGTGGCGGTCGTCATGCACATCGCACCGGCAGATGAGAAGATCATGCTGGATCACGTTCTCTATCTCTATGAAGAGACCAAGAAGCATAATGGCACCTACGAGGGATGGCACTGCGATCCGGTCTATTAAAATCAAACGGCAAATCAAGAGGTATCTGCGCGTCAGATGCCTTTTTCTTATTTGTTTTCCCCATGTTCGTGGTGTATAATAAAACAGTTGAATATTTCACACAATCGAATGTTGAGGTGATTTCAGTGAGTAAAATCAAAGTAGAACACTTAACCTACTCCTACGATGGGGAAACAGACGTACTGAAGGACGTCAGCTTTCAAATCGAGGAGGGCAGCTATACAACCATTGTCGGGCATAACGGCTCCGGCAAATCGACGATTGCGAAACTGCTGATCGGTTTGATGGAGGCAAAGGCCGGCGTCATAACGGTGGATGGTATGGTGCTGAACGAAAAGACGGTGTATGACATCCGCGATAAAATCGGTATCGTATTTCAAAACCCGGACAACCAGTTCATCGGCGCTACCGTTGCCGATGATATCGCCTTCGGATTAGAGAATCATCAGGTACCGCAGGAAGACATGCAGGGAATCATCGAGGATTACGCCGAGCGCGTATCGATGAGCAGCTATCTCAACAGTGAGCCGACCAAGCTCTCCGGCGGACAAAAACAGCGGGTTGCCATTGCCAGCGTACTGGCGATCGCACCGCAGATTCTCATTTTTGACGAATCGACCAGTATGCTCGACCCACAGGGAAAAAGCGAGATCAACGCGCTCATCCGCCGCATCCATCAAAAGACACAGATGACGATCGTCTCTATTACGCACGACATCGAAGAGATGGCACACAGCGATCATGTCATCGTGATGAGCGATGGGCAGGTGGTGATGGATGGCACACCGGAAATGGTATTAAAGAGAGAGCAGGAGCTAGTCGATTTGCAGCTGGACGTTCCCTTCGCATTGAAGTTCATTCACGCGCTGCGGGAGTACGGGATCGAATGTAACGATGAAATTACGATAGAAAGGGTGGTGGAGCGGCTATGTCAATTGCGTTTCGCTCATTAGCGCACACGTACAACGATAAAACGCCGTTTTCCTATGCGGCCCTAAAAGATGTAAACCTCACATTGAAGGAAGGTGCGGTGACGGCGATCATCGGTGAGACCGGCAGCGGCAAATCCACGCTCGTTCAGCATCTCAACGCGCTGCTGCTGCCGACACAAGGGGAGCTGGAGGTGTGCGGCAAGCGCATCGTCGCCAATGAAAAGCCAAAGGATTTAAAGGAGCTGCGCCGCAATGTCGGTCTGGTGTTTCAGTTCCCGGAATATCAGCTGTTTGAGGAAACCGTGGAAAAGGATATCGCGTTTGGTCCCAAGAACTTTGGGGCGAGCAAGGAAGAGGCGGCGGCGATCGCCCGCCGTATGCTGCCCTATGTCGGTTTGAGCGAGGAATATTTAGAGCGCTCACCTTTCGAGTTATCCGGCGGACAGAAGCGCCGTGTCGCCATTGCCGGTATTTTGGCGATGGACCCCAATGTGCTTGTATTGGATGAGCCGACTGCCGGATTAGACCCGCAGGGGGCAAAAGAGATGATGGAGCTGTTTGTGCGCATGAACCGCGAGTTTCACAAGACGGTGCTGTTAGTGACGCATGACATGGAGCATGTACTTCGGTATTGCGATGAAGTGGTGGTCGTCAGGAAAGGCGCCATCGCCCTGCATCAAAGCGTAAAAGAATTTTTCAGAGATCCGGCGATTTTAAAGGAACTTCGCATCACGCCTCCGGCCATCATCCGGCTGCGGGAAGCGCTCAGCGCAAAGGGATTTTCGCTGTCACAGGATCTGCTGAGCATTGAGGCGTTAGCCAAAGCGGTGGCAAGTGAGGTGAACGCTCATGAATAATATCGCATTGGGGCAGTATCTGCCGTTAAATTCTATCGTTCACCGCATGGACCCGCGTGTGAAGATCGCCGCGATGCTGCTGGTGATGATCGCCATTTTCATCCCTGCCGGCTACAGCGGGTATGCCGTGCTGGCCATCGTCGTCTGCATGACAGCTCTGTTAGCACACCTGCACCTGTCATTTATCTGGAGGGCGATGCGTCCGATGCTGTTCATGCTCGTCTTTTTGCTGATTGTCAACCTGTTGGTCATCCATGAGGGATATGTGCTGCTGACGCTGGGAAGCTTTCGTATTTACAGCGGAGCGCTTCATCAGACGTTGTATATCGTCATCCGTTTGGCGCTGATGGTGGTCATCACCACCATTTTGACCGCAACGACAAAACCGCTCGATTTAACTTTAGGCATTGAGGATTTGTTAAAGCCTTTCAAGCGTATCGGTCTGCCGGCGCATGAGATTGCGATGATGATTTCGATTGCCCTGCGTTTCATCCCTACGCTCATCGAGGAGACACAGCGTATCATGAAAGCGCAGGCCAGCCGCGGCGTCGATTTGGAAAACGGAAAGCTGAAGGAGAAGATCGCGGCGATTCTTTCGCTGTTGGTGCCCTTGCTGGTATCCGCGTGGGATCGGGCGGTGCAGCTGGCGGATGCGATGGAGGCTCGCGGCTATGTGCCGGGGAAGCATCGCACGCGCTATAAAAAGCTGAAGATGCAGAGCTATGACTTTGTCTTGCTGTTTGGCGGCATGCTGCTGCTGGTGCTGATGATTGCTATGGGAGTTTTGGGATGCGCATAAAGATGACGCTGAGCTATGACGGCAGTGGGTATGCCGGATGGCAGCGACAAAGCAATGCGCTAGGCATCGAGACGATCGTGGAGGAAGCGTTGGCACGGCTGCATCATCATCCGATCAAGGTTACGGCAAGCGGACGGACGGATGGCGGGGTGCATGCGCTGGCGCAGGTCATCCATTTTGACAGTGAGATCGAAATGGGTGAAGTGCATTGGGTGCGGGCGATGAACGCTCTGCTGCCGATGGATATTCGGGTGCAGAGTGCAGTGCCGTGTGAAGATGGCTTTCATGCCCGCTTTGACGCGGTGCGCAAGCGCTATGACTATTGTGTCAGCTATGATGTCAATAATCCTTTTCACCACCGTTATTATGCGCTGTATCAGGGAAAGCTTGATATTGAACGCATGCAGCGCTGTGCGGATGTATTGGTGGGCACCCATGATTTTACCAGCTTTACCTCCAGCCGCATCGATCCGCGCAAGTCACGGGTGCGCACGCTGTATTGCTGCCAGGTGATTGAGGAGCCTTTCGGCGTTCGTTTCCAGCTGGAGGGCAACAGCTTTCTGCGTTATATGGTGCGGATGATTGTGGGGACGCTGATGGAGGCGGGGCGCGGCCGTCTCGACGCTGCAAAGGTGCAGGCGATGTTGGCTGCAAAGGATAAGCACGCCTGTCGCTACAAGGCGCCGGCAAACGGTTTGTATCTGGTGCAGGTCTGGTATGCGCAGGAGCAAACACAGACGCCGCAGCATGAAGATTGTATGCCGATGCAAGAAATTGCATGAGAAATGGCTGGCAGAAAGACTGCTTGACAGCGTGATGACGGAGATCTGTCAAAGCGCATAGAAACGCTCGCAGATGAACGAGGTATCATCAACAAAAACAGAGAATTTATATGAGAATCGGCGCAGTAAAATGGAGGAACGCATGAGAAAGACGAACTATCACACACATACGAAGCGATGTATGCATGCCTGCGGCAGCGATGAGGAATATGTTATCGCCGCATTGCAGAATCACTATGAGGTATTGGGCTTCTCCGATCACACGCCATGGAACTATCGGAGTGATTTTGTCGCCCATATGCGGATGCGCTTAGCACAAGCGCAGGAGTATTTTGACAGCATTGCAGCGCTGAAACGGAAGTATCAGGGACGTATAGAAATTTTGACCGGTCTGGAATGTGAGTATTTCCCGGAATATATGGATTGGCTGCTGGATTTTGCGATCGATCATCAGGTGGATTATCTGCTGTTTGGTCATCACTATTACCGCACGGATGAAAACCGTGATCGGGGAGGACGTATCTATTTCGGCGGTATCCGCGATCATGATTCGTTAAAGCTGTATGTGGAGGATGCCGTGAGCGCGATGCATAGTGGGATGTATGCGTATTTCTGCCATCCGGAGCTCTTTATGCGGGGAATCAAGAGTGTGGATGCGCAGGTGAAAGAAGCGTTTTACACGCTGTGTCGCTGTGCCAAGGAATGTGGGATGCCGCTAGAGTATAATTTGGCCGGGGCGGCGTATAACCGTTCGCTGCATGTGGAGGCGTATCCGCATCATGCGTTTTGGGAAGTAGCCGCAGAGGTGGGAAATACGGCGATCATCGGCGTGGATGCGCATGATCCCAAAGCGTTGGCGAGTGATGAGTTGCGTGAGGAGGGCCTTCGGTTTTTGAAGGGCTTGGGTATCGCGGTGAGCGATGAGGTGCCGCGGGTGGACTTCGTTTCGCTCAAGCGCAATAAAATGCTAAAAATATGCGATAAACATTGACTTTTATGGATTTGAAAGCTAAAATAGAATCTGCCGTAATGGCGTAATCTCTCTTTTATTGAGACCCGGTACAATCTCAAACACAAGGAGGAAATGGCAATGCGTCAAACAACAATGACGAAGCCTGCGGAGGTCACACGTACTTGGTATGTCGTAGACGGTGCAGGCAAGACTTTAGGTCGTCTGGCTACGGAAGTAGCAGCTGTATTAAGAGGAAAGCATAAACCTACTTATACACCAAACGTAGACTGCGGAGATTATGTAATCGTAATCAATGCGGACAAGATCGTGATGACAGGAAACAAGCTGGATACAGAGAACTACTACAACCACTCCGGTTATGCAGGAGGTCTGCGTGTGCGCAGCGCTCGTGTCATGAAGGACAAGTACACGGTGGAATGGGTAGAGCGTGCGATCCACGGTATGCTTCCGCACACGAAGCTGGGCAACGTGCAGCGCAAGCATCTGTTCGTTTACAAGGGTGCTGAGCATCCGCATGCGGCACAGCAGCCGGTAGAGCTGGTTATCAAAGGATAGGAGGATAAGAGATGGCAACTAAGAAGAATACTGTAACTTACCTTGGCACAGGCCGTCGTAAGACATCCGTTGCTCGTGTCTTTATGACTCCTGGAAAAGGAAACATCGTAGTCAACGGAAAGACGCTGGATGAATACCTGCCGATGGAAACACTGCGCATGGTCGTTCGTTCACCGTTGGAGCTGACGGAGACGCTGGATCAGTTTGATATTAAGATCAATGTGTACGGCGGCGGCTACACCGGTCAGGCAGGCGCTATGCGTCATGGCATTACGCGTGCGCTGATGGAGGCGAGCGCGGATTATCGTCCGGCGCTGAAGGCTGCGGGATTCGTTACGCGTGATCCGCGTGCGAAGGAGCGCAAGAAGTATGGTTTAAAGGCAGCGCGTCGTGCGCCGCAGTTCTCGAAGCGTTAATCGATTTTATCGTCAAGAGAAAATTGGGGAAGTATTTAGACTTTGTGAGAGGTTTAGATACTTCTTTTTTTCTTTTAGAATTAAGGGTATAATAGTGATAATTAATATTGAAAGGAGCATTTGGACGTGAAAGATAATTTGTTAAACAATGAAGTATTGGTGAAAGAAATTACCGGTATTATCACAAATGCTAGAAATAATGTTATTAAAAATGTGAATAATGAGTTAATGAATGCATATTGGAATATAGGACGTATCATAGTTGAGAATGAGTTAAAATCAGGACGCGGTGAGTATGGAAAAAAGCAATTACTTACCCTATCAAAAACTCTTACAAACAAATTTGGGAAAGGATTTTCCCGCGCGAATCTTCAAAATATGAGGTTGCTTTATTTGAAATATTCAAATTGCCAGACACTGTCTAGCAAATTAAGCTGGTCCCATTATTGTGAGTTATTATATATATCAGATGATGACAAGCGTAGTTTTTATGAAAAGGAAGCAATTAATGCTAATTGGTCTGTAAGAGAGCTAAAAAGACAAATCAGCTCTTCATTATTTGAAAGATTGTTATTATCAAATGGTGAAGCTAATAAAAAGAAAGTTCTTGAATTAGCGTTAAAAGGAAATGAAATTGCAAAACCAGAAGATATAGTAAAAGACCCATATGTTTTTGAATTTCTTGGATTACCGGAAAATAAGCCGATGATGGAATCTGATTTGGAAGAAGCACTTGTTAGACAAATTGAAAGGTTTCTTTTGGAACTTGGAAAAGGGTTTATGTTCGTGGGTACTCAGCAAAGGGTAACATTTGGGAATACTCATTATTATGTTGATATGGTGTTCTATAATAAAATTTTAAGATCATATATATTGATTGAATTAAAGACAATTAAACTGATGCCTGAAGCAGTCGGACAACTTAATATGTATTTGAATTATTATGCGGCAGAAATTAATGATGAAAATGATAATCCACCAATTGGTTTAATTTTATGTACAGATAAAGGAAATGTTGATATGCAGTATGCATTAGGAGGCTTGAGCAATAATATTTTTGCATCAAAATATATCACATATATGCCTGACAAAGAGCAATTAATTGCTCAGGTTAAGGCTGTATTATCTTCTAATGATAATACAGAATAAGTGGATATAAGCTTTGTTGGCAGTTATGGCAATGCACAAGTATGCAACAAAAGGCGCTCAAATCCTCATTTTATAAGATTTTGTAGTTTTCAAAACATTAAATGTTTGTTGAAAATATTGGAGAAGCAATTAGATATTATGAGCATCTAAAGAGTTCTTTTTTCTTTTGGCATAAAGATGTCTTTAACAAAAGTATATTTTAGGGATTGTTTATGATATACCGTTATAAACAGAAATGAGGAGACCTAATATGAATCTAGGTAACGAAAATGAATATCAAGAATTTAAAGAAGGAGTAGGCCGGTTTGATAACGATTTAAAATCTTTAACTTCTATGTTTAAAAACTTGTATATAATTTATCTATAAATGCAAACATTTTGATTGTAGATGGAGATAGAATATGATTAATAAAGAAATTTCACTTTAAAAAATTTTACAGGAGGAATATAATGTCCAAAAATCAAAAAATATATAAGAAATATATTGGAAAGATCGAAGAATTAAAAAAGCTCAAGAAATGGATGATGCAGTATAACTATACAATAAAAAGTATGTTAATAAATCCTAATGATGAAAAGAAAATCAAGACGAGCTTAAAGAAATTGGAGATTAACTATAAACATAAAAAAAACAGAAAATTATTACAGTCACTAGATATTGAGCAACTCAATAAAATTTTTATAGATTTTATTGATCAATATAATTTGCTTTGTGGAAATTCATATGAAAGTTTTAGAGAGATAGAAAACGATAAACTAATTCTTTTAAACATAGTGGAAAAATATTTTTCTTTTATCGAATCAGCAGCAAAAGATAAGTTTTCAAACCGTTTTTATAAACAAACGATTTATAAGTTGTCGGGTTCAATTCTACCTAAATCGAATAAAAGGAAAATGCTGGATAAATATTTACAGAACTTTTCATATTATGCATATTACTTCGTTATTGCAATAATACTAACTCTAATTATCATGCTGCTTTTAACCGGTTGCCTACATTGCTTGGGATTCAATCCAACGAAAGAATCTGATCAAGTTATAAGCATAGTATTTTCTTTATTGTTATCAGGAATAATCTCAGCTATTATTTTAATAGGAATTGATAAACCTTTAAATTGCATTATTTTACCAAAGAAAAAGATTGCATTTGCAAGAGATGAATCAGAAAAACAAAGTTTTCTGTCAATCGTATCAGTTATTATTTCAATAATATCTTTATTTATTTCCGTCACATTCTCATTGTCCTGAAACGGATAAAACCGCAATATTCGTCATTATTGAAAGCAAAACGGAACTATAATAATATCGAGAATCCTACCAACCTATTGAAAAAAGTAGCGTCATACTCTACATACGATGAAATGAACGTTAAGCAAGGAGGATATTATGAAAATTATACGATTGTTATACCCGGATCACGTAAGCGGAGGAATGGAAACCTACTATTTCGGCGCAAATCTCATGGCGCACATCCTTCCCTCCAACAACCGACAGCCGCTAGTCAAAGTCAATGTAAAAGCGCCGGATGGAAAAGAAAAAGAGATCACAGAGGGAATGTATGCGAGAGCAGAGGTCATGTCCGGCATCCGCTCGGCAATGGAGGCGATTGAAAAAGAAAACCCAGACAGAATTATTACCATCGGCGGTAACTGTATCGTATCACAGGCGTCCTTTGATTATCTGCACGGGAAATACGAAAACCTCGGCATCATTTGGATCGATGCACATCCCGATGTATCCATCGTCAAAGACGGCTATCCTAACGCTCATGCGATGGTGCTTGGGGCTTTGCTGGGGCAGGGAGAGCCCTCACTGGCAGCTTTGATGAAAAACAAAGCTTTTCAACCCGAGGAGCTTCTCTATGTGGGGCTTCAGGGACTGCACGATTATCAGGAAGCCTTTCTGAAGAAAATGCAGGTTGATTACAAAGTACAGATAGACGAATTTGTAAAAGATGAAGAGATCATCGCCTTTGCCAGAAAATTCGATCACATCGTGGTGCACTTTGACATTGACGTACTTGATGAAACGCTCTTTCATTCCACCTATTTTGCGAATCCAGAGCTGGTCGGCGATGGCTCCGGCGGCGGCAAGATGACTATGGAAAAGTTAAATGAGATCTTGCACTGCATAGCAGACCATGGCAATATCGTCGGTTTTACGATTGCGGAATATCTACCCTTTGACGCCTATCGCCTGCATCGCCTATTCTCCGAGTTTTCCTTATTTACAGAGTAGTGCTCATCCGGATGCCGCATGTGCACCAATCATCCCGATCACCGCAATTTCCACCCTTTTGCCGCCAAGCAAACGCATGGCTGATTGCAATGAACATGCTTTTGCATCATCTCGTCACGCTTTTTGCCATCACATAGCCGAATCCCTCCTGACCTCTTCCCTGCAGCCGAAAATAAAACCATTGACAACGCTTTCTTTTCATGCTATAAATTAGACATAGATAGAACGTAACTCCCTAACGAGGCGTAACCTATTGGTTATTTCTTATGGGAGTTTTTTATTTGGGAGGTGACTTTCATGTTCGGGTTTCACAGAAAAACCGACAACGCGCTCTGTATGCCGGTCAAAGGAAAGTGCATGGACTTGTCATTATGCACTGACAAAGCATTTTCCGAAAAGAAGCTGGGTGATGGCTTCATGGTCGAACCACAGGGAGATACGATCTGCTCTCCGTGCGACGGATGGCTGACGATGGTCTTTCCTACCAAGCACGCCTTCGGCTTGCGAATGAATGACGGCACGGAGGTGTTGGTGCATATCGGCATCGATACCGTTCAACTTTGCGGACAACACTTTGAAACTCTGACGAGCGCCAAGCGCAAGGTGAAAAAACAAACCCCGCTGATACGCTGCGACATACAGAAAATCAGAGAGTTAGGCTACGATCCGAGCGTGCTTGTCATCGTCTGCGGCAAACAGGGAATAGGAAAACAGCATCTGAATGAATACCGAGATGTGGGAGATATTATCATTGAGGGATCTCTATGCGAATCATAAAAAACATCAACAATAACTTTGCGATCGCAGTAGACGGCGCCGGCAATCGATTGATCATCTCTGGGAAAGGCATCGGCTTTGGAAAAGTTCCCCGAGAGCTGGAAGACATCACACGCATCAACCGCTCCTACTACGACGTGGATGAAGCCTATGTTTCCATGCTCAACGAAATTCCCGAAGAGATCATCGCCATCTCCGCGCAGATTGTCGATCAGGCAAGGCGGCATATCGACAACCCGATCAGCTCCAACATCGTCTTTACGTTGGCCGATCACATCCATTTCAGCATTCAGCGCTACCAGAAGCAGATGAACGTCCAGCTGCCGATCGTCTACGATATTCAGCACCTGTTTGAAAAAGAGATGGCAATAGGCGCATACGGACTGCGGCTGATTCAAAAAGAGCTTCATATCGCATTACCGAAGGAGGAAGCCGCCTATATCGCCCTGCATATCATCAATGCCGAAATGCAGGATAAAAACAAAAAGACAGACAAAGATAACGAAATCATCGAGCATATCCTGACCATCATCGAGAGAGAGTACGATATGCAAATCAATAAAGATAACTTCAACTATTCCAGATTCGTCTCACATATGCACTACCTCCTCAAGCGGGGAGAGAGCAAACAGCTGATCAATACCGACAACAAAGCGATTTACGATAAGCTGAAACAGGACTATCGTCAATCATACGAATGCGTTCGGCAGGTCAGCGCATATTTAAACGGCATCTTCCACATGGAGCTGAGCGATGAGGAAAAGCTGTATCTCATGCTTCATATCAACCGATTATGTACCCGTGAGGACTGTAACCGATAGGGCGGAAACCTCATACATGACGCAGTGCGTTTTTGTATGGGGTTTTGTTTTTCAAAGGGATCTCGACAGCATCGGCGCGCAATGCTGGAAAGATAAATACAAGGAAAAGGAGAGTATGTATGGCAAAAAAGAATTATGAGGAAATGTCTGAACAAATCTTGACGCTTGTGGGCGGCGCGGGCAACATCTCGCAGTTTACCCACTGTGTCACGCGGCTTCGCTTTAACGTGCGGGATAAGAGCACGGTGCAAAGCGAGGCGATCGGTGAGGTAAAGGGGGTCATGGGCACCCAGTGGTCCGGCGAGCAGTTTCAGATCATCATCGGCGGAGAGGTCGGCGACGTTTACAAGACGCTGTGTCGGCTGGGAGGCTTTCGTGAGGAAGCGGCGATCGATGAAAATCTGGATGGAGGAAAGCGCAAGCTGACGCTGAAAACGGCAGTGCCGATCATGCTGGATACGCTGACTTCCATTCTCGCTTCGATCATTCCGGCGATTGTCGCCTGTGGTTTATTGCAGGGACTGCTGTATTCGGCACAGTCGTTTGGCTGGATCGACCCAAACGGAGAGACCTATATCTTCTTCTTTAACTGCGCACAGGCGGCGTTTTACTTCCTGCCGGTATTGATCGGCTATTCCGCTGCAAAGCGTTTTTCATGCAGTCCCGTGCTGGCGGCGACGACCAGCGCGATCATCATGCTGCCGGCATTCAGTGCGATGGCGGGAACGTCCATCAAGCTGTTCGGTTTGATTCCGATTACCTATGCGGGCTATTCTTCGACCGTCGTACCGGCGATCTTAACCGTCTATTTCCAGTCGTATGTGGAAAGAGCCTGCAAGCGTGTCGTTCCGAAGATGATCGATATTATCGTAACGCCTTTAGTCACTGTTATGCTCTCGGCAATCGTAGGCTGGGCGCTGTTGGCGCCGTTGGGCGGATGGATCGGCACCTTTGTGTCTGAAGCCATTCTCTGGCTGTATAACACGCTGGGACCGATCGGCGGCGCAGTGTGCGGTGCGATTTATCCGTTCATGCTGATGAGCGGCATGCAGGTTGCCATGAGTCCGATCATCGCGCAGAACTTGGCATCGCTGGGATATGATTTCCTCTATCCGGTCACCTCTGCTGCGAGCAATTCCGCAATGGCTGCCTGCGCGATCTACATCTTTTTGCGGGCAAGGAAGGAAAGCGTGAAGTCGGTGGGCTTATCGACGGGGATCACCGCTTTGATCGGCGTAACCGAGCCGGTGCTGTTTGGTTTGATCACCAAGTATCGCAAGGCATTGATCGCCACGATTGCCGGCGGTGCGATCGGCGGTGCCATCATGGCGCTGTTTAAGGTGAAATATCTGTCCTTTGGCTTTGTACCTTTCGGAACACTGCCTTTAGCAATGACCGATACCTTTGTTTACTACCTGTTAGGCGTAGGCGTTTCGATGCTGGTTGCAATCGTCGTCCTGCATTTCCTGAAGTTTGAGGATTAGCGTATGAAACCGTTTTGTAAAGACTTTTTATGGGGCGGCGCAACGGCTGCCAATCAATGCGAGGGCGCATATCTGGAGGATGGCAAGGGGCTGAGCGTAGCGGATGTCGTGTCGGCGGGATCGCATCAGACGCCGCGCTATATCGACTTTGCAATGAGCACTCAGCGTTATTTTCCATCGACCAAGGCGATCGATTTTTATCATCATTACCGCGAGGACATCAAGCTGTTTGCGCAGATGGGATTTAAAGTATATCGCTTTTCCATCGCTTGGGCACGCATCTTTCCTAACGGGGATGACGCGCAGCCCAATGAAGCGGGTCTATGCTTCTATGACAATGTCATCGACGAGCTGCGTGTAAATGGCATTGAACCGCTGGTGACGATTTCCCATAACGAGATTCCCTTGGCGATCGTCACCAAATATCACGGATGGCCGAATAAACAGGTGATTAACCTCTATCTGCGGCTGTGTGAAACACTCTTTGAACGCTATAAGGACAAAGTCAAATACTGGATTCCTTTTAACGAGATGAATAACCTGTTTTTGCCGTTGAGCAATCTGATGCAGGGAGGCATCTACTTTGAGGGGACAACGGAATGGGCGAAGCAGGGTGATGATGAGGAACTGCGTCTCAATGCACTCAACAACGTGCTGATCGCCAATGCCCGGGCGGTTAAGCTGGGACGGCGTATCAATCCGGCATTTCGCTTCGGTACGATGATCTGCCATATCACCCGCTATCCGCGCACCTGCCATCCGGATGATGTCTATCATGTGCAGCAAGAGGACTTGCTGCGAAACTGCACTTGCTCCGATGTCATGCTGAAGGGGGAATACCCGTATTATGCAAAGACGTATTTTGAGCGCAAGGGCATCACCATACAGCTGAGCGAACAGGAACAGGCGGATCTGAGGGAGGGCATCTGCGATTTTTACAGCTTCTCATATTATCAGAGCATCTGCGAAAGCACGCTGTCGTTTGAGGAAAAAACAAGCGGCAATATCATGGGCGGTGTGCGCAACCCGTATCTGGAATTGACCCAATGGGACTGGCCGATTGATCCTGTGGGACTGCGCTATACCCTGAATAAGATTTATGACCGCTATCATGTGCCGATCATGATTACCGAAAACGGCTTAGGCGCCAAGGATGTGCTGGAGGAGGACGGCAGTGTGCATGATCCCTATCGCATCGACTATACGCGGCGGCATATCGAGGAGATGCGCAAGGCGGTAGATGACGGCGTAGAGCTGATCGGCTACACCTCTTGGGGCTGCATCGACTTAGTCAGCGTTTCCACCGGCGAGATGAGCAAGCGCTATGGTTTCATTTATGTGGACGTAGATGACGAGGGGAAAGGAACCTATCGCCGCTATAAGAAAGATTCCTTTTACTGGTACCAAAAGGTGATCGCTTCTAATGGCGAGGACTTGGATTGATCGTCATCACCGGTATTGGGTAATGAATGACACATGCGCACGGATCAGCGCCCTTTGTCAATTTGATCAAAAGGATTTGTGTATCAGAGTGCCTGATATCGCTACATACAAAAAAAGATGAAAAGCAATAAAAAAGCAAGATTGGCCATGCGGTAAGGCTTTAAGAACCATTGTATGGCAGTGTTTCTTGCTTTTTTTTCAAAGGCGCAGTGAAAGAGGGATGAAAAGAGGAAGCAGCCAACAAAGCGATGAGATGAGCAAGTGTCGATAGAAGCTGTATCGCTGCTCGCTCTTTTTTTAAAAAGACTTTGCGTACAGCGATGATGATCTTATGGAAAAAGCGGCCAGAAGCGCAAGAAAGATGGCTCACCGGTGAATCACAAACGGTATTCTCTCAAGCGTGCGGTGACAGGCGAATCCGACAGAGGGAGAATTTTACGCTTACAAAGGAAAGGACTCCTTAGTAAAACTCCTTGATTGTCTCTTTATCGATTTTGGCCGTCTGTATGTCGATGATCCGATCCACTCGCAGCGAAGAACGCCACTTCTCATGCATCAGCGTTTTAGGACGAAAGACGGTAAAATTGATGCCCTGATGAGCGCCGCAGCTGGTACAGCAGCACATCGGGTATCGCTCTTGCATCCTTTGCGAATATCGCATTTGAATCTGGGGATATAGGGTCATCAGGTAAGCGTCCAGCACTTGGTTGCTACCTACGCCCAAAACCTCAAACCGACCCGTGTTCTCACGCTCATGATAGCGCGGAGCGTAGTCCGCGCCCATCTCCTCCTCCAGCTGTCTGCTCAGCAGATAAGTATAAACGGGGGTTTCTTTGTGACACTTCCAGCAGACGGTGGGATAGGTATAAATCTTAATGCCGTTTTGTAACAGATGGCGGTACACCCGCTCATAGAAGTCAGGCTCGTCGGGCGTATCGGTGACATATTGAGCGAGGTCGCAGAAATCAATCGGTTTTCTGATGTACACCCGCCAGACGTTATCCACCTTGCGATAGGCGATGTAGCCCATCTTTTTCAGCTTATCCTTAGCGTCCTCGACGACCGCGCGCCCCATGTGATCCTGCGGACCGTTATAGACGTAAGCGATGAAACGGCGGCCGTTGATCTTGCTCGCTAAGCACCACTCCTCCTGATTGCTGCGGCATTCCCAAAGGATGTAAGCGTAAGTGCGCAGTACGAAGAGGGCAAAGCGCCCGCTGTGATGAAGCAGCTGATTTTGCAATATCTGCTTTTCATGATCGATCTGTTCCTGTGTCCAATGCTTTGTCAAGGATCATCCCCTCGCTTCCTTGTATTTTTCTGTGGTGATCGTTTGGTGAAAGTTCACTGCTTTTATACGCATCCGCTTCCCTGCGTGTCTGATAACGCTTGCGGGTTGCCCGCGGTGATCCCCCGCTTTGCCGCTTACATTGCTTGGCAAAATAACTCGGATTATGAAATCCGCAAAAGAGGGCGATCTCGATGATCGGCAGTGATGTCTCTGCCGGCGCGTTTGTGCCTTGCTGATGGGCACAGGCTGAAATAATACAAGAGGTTCATTCTTACCACCACCGACCGCATCCTCCATTGCTGTTCTTGTTGGTTTGGTTGGATAGAAACGCCCTATCTGCTACCCGCACAAAGCCGTGAAAACCGCTTTTTTCAATAGGACGCAATTCGTTGCTTTTCTTTTATTATAAGCAATGATTCCTATGGAATCAATACAATGCAAATGCGAGTATCATCGTGCAAAACAGGGAAATAGAGCCTTTTATAATCACAGGAGTGTGAAGTGAATACGATACGAAGAGTGAGCTCAACGCTGTTTTCCCATGTTTTTCCTCGCTTGTCTCACTTGAAATCCGATCCATCACAGTGAGAATCAACGCTTGCGCGCCCCTTTTAGTAAACGGTTTCAAAAAAATGATGAAATTTTCATAAATTGATGAAAAAGTATTGAAAACAATAAAAAAATAGTCTATAATGCTTCCAAAGCAGAGAAGAGAAGGAGTACGGATTTCTTTCCTTTACAGAGAGCGGGCGGCTGGTGAAAGTCCGTAGGGGAGCATTCGGAACGTGTCTTGGAGCTTTGCTGTCGAAATGAAGATGAGGCAGTCAACGTGGTTCGCGTTAAGAACGAGGTGTCATCCATCATCGGGATGGATGGAAGTAAGGTGGTACCGCGCATGTCGTCCTTTGGTGGGACGGCTTTTTTTATGAAGGAGGAACAGATGATGAAAAAAACCTACAACAAGATCGTATTGGCGTATTCCGGAGGTCTGGATACTTCGGTGCTCATTCCGTGGCTGAAAGAGAACTACCATTGCGAGGTCATCGCCGTCAGCGGAAATGTCGGACAGGGAAGCGAGCTGGAGGGCTTAGAGGAGAAGGCTTTGAAAACCGGCGCCTCCAAGCTGTATATCGAGGATTTGATCGATGAGTTTGTCAATGATTACATCATTCCGACGATGCAGGCAGGCGCCGCTTATGAGGGGTATCTGCTGGGAACGAGCTTTGCCCGTCCTCTCATCGCCAAGCGAATCGTCGAGATCGCGAAAAAAGAGGGTGCGGATGCCATCTGCCATGGCTGTACCGGCAAGGGGAACGATCAGGTGCGCTTCGAGCTGGCTATTCAGGCGTTTGCTCCGGAAATCGACATCATCGCTCCATGGCGTTTTTGGGAGTTGAATTCCCGCGAAAAGGAGATCGCCTATGCCAAGGCACATGACATTCCGCTCAAAATCACGGCCGAGACGAATTACTCCAAGGATAAAAACCTTTGGCACCTCTCGCATGAGGGCTTAGATCTGGAAGATCCGGCCAATGAAGCACCGCTGGAAAGAGAAGGCTTTTTGGAGCTTGGCGTATCGCCGATGCAGGCGCCGGATACCCCGACCAATGTGACGATTCACTTTGAAAAGGGTGTGCCGACGATGGTGGACGGCGTGGCGATGAACTGTACGCAGGTGATCGAAAAGCTCAACGAGATCGGCGGCGCCAACGGCTGCGGCATCTTGGATCTCGTAGAGAACCGCTTGGTCGGCATGAAATCGAGAGGCGTCTATGAGACGCCGGGAGGTACGGTGCTCTACAAGGCGCATGAAAAGCTGGAGGAGATCACCCTTGATAAGGAGACGCAGCATTACAAGGCACAGCTGGCGCTGAAATTTGCCGATCTCGTCTATAACGGACAGTGGTACACGCCGCTGCGCAAGGCGATGAGCGCCTTTGTCAAGAGCACGCAGGAGACGGTCAGCGGCGATGTGACGCTCAAGCTGTACAAGGGCAACATCCTGCCGGTTTCCGTTACTTCACCATTCTCCCTGTATTCGGCAGGGATGGCGACCTTTGACGAGGATGACTGCTACGATCAGTCCGATTCGGCCGGTTTCATCCATCTGTATGGTCTGCCTCTCAAGGTGCGTGCCATCAAGGCGAAGGAAGCGGCGGATATGCCGGGAGTGGAGTAATCATGGCGAAGCTGTGGAGCGGCCGGTTTGCCAAAGAGACAGCCGCGGTGCTGGATGTGCTCAACGCCTCCCTGCCCTTTGACTGCCGTCTGTATCGGCAGGACATCACCGGTTCGATCGCACATGCGCGCATGCTGGCAAAGCAAGGCATCATCTCCAAAGCAGACGGAGAGGCGATCGTCGATGGGTTAACGGCAATTTTAGAAGATATTGCCGAGGGGCGTTTGCCGATGCAGGGAGCGGAGGACATTCACAGCTTTGTGGAACAGGAGCTGACCGCGCGCATCGGGGATGCGGGAAAGCGGCTGCATACGGCCCGCTCGCGCAACGATCAGGTTGCGTTAGACATGCGCATGTATGTCAAAGAGGAGATCGCCAATATCCGTGAGGAACTCAGCGCGCTGATAGCGGTCATCTGCCGGCAGGCACAGGCGCATCTCACCACCGTCATGCCGGGCTATACGCATTTGCAGCGGGCACAGCCGGTGACGTTGGCTCACGTCTGGATGGCTTATGGCAATATGCTCAAGCGCGACTGCATCCGTCTTGACAACACCCTCGCCTTGATGGACGAGATGCCCCTTGGCAGCGGGGCGCTCGCCTCGACGACTTATCCGATCGACCGTCAGTATGTCTGTGACCAGCTGGGATTTGCGAAAATCACCGACAATTCGATGGATGGGGTATCGGACCGCGATTATTGCATGCAGCTTGCCGGCGACTGTTCGATTCTCATGGTACACCTTTCACGGATCTGCGAGGAGATCATCCTGTGGTGCACATGGGAATATCGCTTTGCGGAGCTGGACGATGCGTTTTCCACCGGCTCCAGCATTATGCCTCAAAAGAAAAATCCGGACATCTGCGAGCTCATCCGCGGCAAGAGCGGGCGTGTCTTTGGCGATTTGACGACATTGCTGAGCATGCAGAAGGGACTGAGTCTCGCATATAATAAGGATATGCAGGAAGATAAAGAAGCGCTCTTTGATGTGATCGACACCGTGAAGCACAGCTTGCAGGCGCTGACTCCGCTGATCGATACGATGAAGTTCCATGAGGAAAATATGAAGCAGGCGGCGCTGGGCGGCTATATCAACGCAACGGACTGTGCGGATTACCTCACCAAGAAGGACGTGCCTTTCCGCGATGCCTACCGTACGATCGGCGAGCTGGTTGCCTGGTGCATCGAGCATTCCTGTGCGCTCAACGATGTTTCACTCGATCGTCTCCAGCAGTTTCATCCGCTTTTTGAAGAGGATGTCTATCAAGCGATCGATTTGCAGACCTGTGTGCGGGAGCGCAAGGTGCCCGGAGGACCGGCGCCCGCTGCGGTGCAGGCGCAGATTGACGCGCTGCGAAAGTTTCTCGCAAAGGAGCCAAACGCATGAAACCGCGCGTATATATCGACGGACAGGCGGGGACGACCGGATTGCAGATCTTTCAGCGCCTCTCCAAGCGCACCGATATTGAGCTTTTAGCGATTGCACAGGATCAACGCCATGAGGAGAAAGAGCGAAAGAGGCTGATGAATGCGGCAGATTTGGTGTTTTTGTGTCTGCCGGATGCGGCGGCCATAGCGGCGATAGATATGATCGACAATCCTCACACCAAGGTGATCGACGCTTCTACGGCGCATCGCTGTGACGACGCATGGGCCTACGGCTTCATCGAGCTGGGAGAACCCTTTGCCAAGGGTGTGCGCCAAAGCTTGCGCATCGCCAATCCGGGCTGTCATGCGAGCGGCTTTATCGCGATCGTCTACCCGCTGATTCAGCAGGGAATTTTAAAGGTCAGCGATACGATCAGCGCCTTTTCGCTGACCGGCTATTCCGGCGGTGGCAAACGCATGATCGCCGACTATGAGGGGAATGCTGATCGCGCACTGCAAGCGCCGCAGCTCTATGGCTTACAGCTTCGTCACAAGCATCTGCCGGAGATGAAAAAAATCTGCTCTCTGAGCAAGGACCCGCTGTTTTGCCCGATCGTCGACGATTATTACTGTGGGATGGCGACAAGCATCCTGTTAGAACAGAATGTGCGTGAAGTGCATACGGCGCTGGCCGATTTCTACAAGGATAAAAAAGGGCTCGTACATGTGGCGCCGCTAGGGCATGAGGGCAATATCAGCGCCAATGCGTATGCCGGATGGGACGACCTTGTGCTGATCGTCTGCGGAAGAGAAGAACAGACGATTGTTACCGCGCTGTTTGACAATCTGGGCAAGGGCGCCTGCGGTGCGGCGATACAAAATATGAACATCGCACTCGGTTTGGATGCGATGGCAGGACTGCGAACAGAAAGTGGGGAATGGAAATGAAGGAGATCACAGGCGGCGTCTGTGCGGCAAAGGGCTTTGCGACCGGGGCCGTACACAGCGGTATCCGCAAGGCGCGCACCAAGGAGGATTTGGCGCTGATCGTCTCACAGGTGCCGTGTCAGTGTGCGGCGGTCTATACGCGCAATCAGGTAAAAGCGGACCCGCTGCGCGTGACAAGGGAGCATCTCAGGAATCATCAGGCGCAGGCGATCATCGTCAATTCGGGCAATGCCAACGCCTGTGCGCCCAACGGATATGCGCATGCCAAGCGGCAAAGCGCGGCGGCGGCAGCGTATTTGAACATCGATGAGCAGGATGTGCTGGTGGCGTCGACCGGCGTCATCGGGGTAGAGCTGCCCATCGAGCGCATCGAGGCGTCGGTGAGTGCCATCGAGCTCTCGCAAGAGAACGATACCCAGTGCGCAAAGGCGATTCTCACGACCGACACCAAAGAGAAGATGGCGGCGGTGACCTTTTCGATCGGCGATACGACATGCACGCTGGGAGGCATTGCCAAAGGCTCCGGCATGATTCATCCCAACATGGGAACGATGCTCGCCTTTTTGACGAGTGACTGCGCCATCGACGGGGAGTTATTGCAAAAGCTGCTCGTACGCCAGACACAGGTAACCTTTAACCGTGTGTGCGTCGACGGTGATACCTCGACCAACGATATGTGTATCGTGATGGCAAACGGCTTGGCGGGCAATCCGCCGCTAGTAAATGAGGATGCGCATAGCGCCTGCTTTGAAGAAGCGCTGCATGCGGTGATGGAGGCGCTGGCGAAGATGATCGCCGCTGACGGGGAAGGCGCGACACATCTGCTGAGCTGTACGATAAAGCATGCGGCGGATGAAAAGAGCGCGGAGACGCTAGCGATGTCCGTATGCTCCTCCTCGCTGGTGAAAGCGGCGATGTTTGGTGCGGATGCCAACTGGGGGCGTGTGCTCTGTGCGATGGGTTATGCCGACGCCAGCTTTGATCCAAGCAAGGTCAGCGTGTATTTCGCTTCCGCTGTCGGAGAACTGCTGGTTTGCGAGCAGGGCAGGGGCGTGGCGTTTGATGAAGATCGGGCAAAGGAGATTCTGTTGCAGGCGGATGTGGAGATCATCGCCGACCTCCATCAGGGAGAGGCACAAGCGACCTGCTGGGGCTGTGATCTGACCTATGACTATGTGAAGATTAACGGAGATTATCGGACATGAAGCAGATCGACGCAAAAATAAAAGCGCAGATCCTCGTCGAAGCGCTGCCGTATATTCAGCAATATGTCGGCAAGATCATCGTCATCAAATACGGCGGCAACGCGATGATCAACGAGGAGCTCAAGGAGGCCGTCATCAAGGATGTAGTGCTGCTGAATCTGATCGGCGTGCGCGTGGTACTGGTGCACGGCGGCGGGCCGGAGATCAGCGAGATGCTCGAAAAGGTGGGCAAAGAGAGCGTATTCTTAAACGGCTTACGCTGTACGGATGATGAGACGATGGACATCGTGCAGATGGTGCTCTGCGGAAAGGTCAATAAAAATCTCGTTACCATGCTGCAAAAAGCCGGCGGCCGCGGCATCGGCTTGGCGGGCGTGGACGGCAATCTGTTTCAGGCGTCGCGCCGCGATGAGTACCACGGCAACGTCGGCAACATCGTCAAGGTCAATCCCGGCATTGTCTTGGATGTGCTGGAAAAGGGGTATATCCCCGTCGTCTCCAGCATTGCCGCCGGTATGGATCAGGCGATGAATTATAATATCAACGCTGATTTTGCCGCCGAAAAGCTGGCGATCGCCCTGCATGCGAAAAAATTCATCCTGCTCACCGACGTCAAGGGCGTCATGCAGGACTTTGCCGATCCTGATTCGCTCCTCCGCGAAATCAAGGTATCGCAGGTGCCTAAGCTGATGAAGGAAGGCGTCATTTCCGGCGGGATGATTCCCAAGGTGCAGTGCTGTGTCGAAGCGATCCGTCAGGGAGTGGAGACGGTCAACATACAAGACGGCCGCATTCCGCACTCCATTTTGATCGAATTGCTGAGCAACGAGGGCATCGGCACCGTATTCTATTAGAGAGGGGAGGCAGATTTCATGCACTTTGATGAGATTGCGGCAATGGAAAAACAGTATTTGATGCAGACCTACGGACGCAGCGACATCGCGTTTACAGGCGGAGAAGGCGCTTGTCTGATCGACAGCGAGGGGAAGCGTTACATCGATATGGGCGCAGGCATCGGCGTCAGCTCGCTGGGCTATGGCAATGCGCAGCTCATCGACGCCATCTGCGATCAGGCGCACCGCCTGCTGCATTGTTCCAATCTGTATTACAGTGAACCGATGGTACAGGCGGCTAAGCAGCTGGTAGAGGAAAGCGGCCTATCGCGGGTGTTCTTCGCCAACTCGGGAGCGGAGGCCAACGAAGCGATGATTAAGACGGCGCGCAAGTATTCCAGCGATCGCTATGGCAGCGAACGCTGTCAGATTCTCACCCTGCGTCAGTCGTTTCACGGACGGACGATGACGACGCTGACAGCGACCGGACAGGAGAAGTTCCATCAGTATTTTTATCCGTTTCCAAGCGGATTCGACTATGTGCCTGCCAATGATTTCGATGCGTTTTTAGCACATGCAAATACACATGTCTGCGCAGTGATCATGGAGCTGATTCAAGGCGAGGGCGGCGTGCTCCCGCTGGATTTGGCGTATGTGAAGCAGGTTTGCGACTATTGCCATGCGCATGATATTTTGGTGTGTATCGACGAGGTGCAGACCGGCATCGGCCGCACGGGTACGCTGTTTTGTTATGAGCAGTATGGTATCGTACCGGACATCGTCTCGCTGGCGAAAGGGCTTGGCGGCGGCGTGCCGATCGGGGCGATCCTATGCAATGACAAATGTGCGGATACCTTGCAGACTGGGCATCACGGCTCCACCTTCGGCGGTAATCTGCTGGCGTGCCGCGCCGCAAACTGCGTGCTCTCCATCGTCGCAAAGGAGGACTTCCTTCAAAAGGTCAGAGAAAAAGGCGATTATATCAAAGAACAGCTGACTGCGATGCACTCGCCTGCCATCCGTGAGGTGCGCGGGCTGGGGTTGATGCTGGGCATCAGCGTCGCAGAAGACAAGCGCGCGGGCTATGTGAAGGCGTTGCAGGAAAAGGGCGTCATCGTCTTGACGGCAGGCAGCGATGCGATTCGTCTGCTGCCGCCGCTCACCATCACCAAGGAAGAGATTGATCAGGCGCTCGCCTGTATGAAAGAGGTATTGCGATGAAACATTTATTGAAGATGCTGGATCTCTCCAAGGCGGAGATCATCTCCATTCTGGACTTGGCGGATCAGCTGAAATATGAGAAGAAGCATGGGATTCCCCATCGGCTGCTGGAAGGGAAATCCATCGGTTTGATCTTCCAGAAATCAAGCACCCGCACACGCGTGTCCTTTGAGACCGGCGCTTATCAGCTGGGAATGCAGTCGCTGTTTCTTTCCAGCCGCGATCTGCAAATCGGCAGAGGAGAACCGATTCAGGATACCGCCAGAGTGCTGTCGCGCTATCTGGACTGCATCATGATCCGCACCTTTGCGCAGCAGGAGGTTGAAGATCTGGCCGCATACGGCTCTGTGCCGATCATCAACGGCCTGACTGATTTCAGCCACCCTTGTCAGGTACTGGCGGATCTGATGACGATCCGTGAGAAATACAGCGTGCTGGAAGGGCTGAAGATGTGCTATATCGGCGATGGCGACAACATGGCAAACTCCCTGATCGTCGGTGGTCTGAAGACGGGCATGCAGGTGAGTGTCGCGACGCCCAAGGGCTATGAGCCTGATGACAGCGTCATGGCATTCGCCAAGGAGTACGACGGCTTTTTGTACACCGATGATCCAAAAGAGGCGATCGCTGATGCGGACGTCGTGATTACCGATACGTGGGCGAGCATGGGTGTGGAAAGCGAAAAGGAGATTCGCCAAAAAGCCTTTGCCGGCTATCAGGTCAACGATGCGCTGATGCAGTATGCGAAGGGCAATGCGATGGTGCAGCACTGTCTGCCGGCCTATCGGGGGCAGGAGATCACCGAGGAGGTCTTTGAGGCGCATGCCGACGAAATCTTTGAGGAAGCCGAAAACCGGCTGCATGCGCAGAAGGCGGTCATGGTAAAGCTGCTGCGGGACGCAGAATAATAAAAAAAGCGGCGTGTGCCATTCGTTTCACGGCGGCCATCGACGATGAAGATCGGGACTGCCATACAAACGAGCGGTGTGCAGCCGCTTTTTTCGTATAGGAAAACCAGAGATGAAATGGATACCAAAGAATGATGAGAAAGGCGATTGGCAGTCCAATGATCTCTGGTCTTTTTTTGAAAGCATACAGAAGTGAGACCTTTCAAAAAGTAAGGATGACGTTTTTTGGTTGTTGTCACTGCCGCCTATGACCACCTCAGGCAGCGCAGGGGCGCGCAAACGGCAAAAACGTGATAGCGGCAGGGAACACACCGCAGTTGCAGCGCATCGTCAAACGATCATCAAAACTGCATCGTTTGATGCGTGAGAGGATCTTACGTTTTGCTGCGGTGTGACTGACCTTCTTTTCCGTATTCTTTAATTAGAGCCGCTTGGCAAGAACGGACGCACCGCATCTGCCATATTGTGGATGTTGCGGGTCTGAATATAAACCTTGCCTTCGCCTCTGAACTCGTTGACTAAGCCTTCGCCCGAGGTAAAGCCAAACGTACCCGAAGCGACGCGGATGTCGTAGTCTAAAGCGGCGTCCCATGCGACGACGTGCTCGTTATCGATCGTCAGCGGCGTGTCCGCCGTGACATGCATCTCTAAAATGTCGCCGAAGCTGGCGATGAGCACATCGCCCTCTCCCTGTGTTTCCATCACAAACAATCCGCCGGTACCGCCAAAGATCGCCTTGCCAAGCTCCTGCCGCTTCATGACATACTGCACGGACTGATCGCATGCCAAGAAAGCGCCGGTGTTGAGACGGTATTGACGATTGCCGCCGACAGGAAGACAGACGATCTTGCCCGGGATTGCCGGGGCGATACCCAACAGCCCTCGATCGCTCGTGCCGCTCGCTTCCGTGATAAACATCGCCTCGCCGCTGGTCAGCGAACGCCCGATCGCGCTGAACATGCCGCCGATGCCTTTTTTGTTCGCGTTCATCTTTCCGGCCAATTCCACATTGGAAAGATATGCCATACATCCCCGTTCAATGCGCACCGTCTCTCCTTGCCGCAGTTCGATCTGAATAAGCGGACAGTCGTTGTCTCCCATGATTTGATATTTCATTTGCATCCTCCATTCTCTCACTTGCAGTGAGTCCCTGTCTGGCAGAAAGGCGATCGGCTATCAGCGGGATTTTGTTCCGCTTGCTCACCTAATAGCCTTCCACCCCTTTGCCTCTATCATAACAGAAAAACGATGCGCGCGCCACTGTGCTGTCTGTGTAAAATGAGCGCTATTTGATGAGTGAGGTCATCGATCAAAAAGAGGGGAGCTGTAACGTGGGTCTGCGATCGACCTTTGTCCGATATAAAGGCAGAAAAGCGCGTGATAGAGAGAGCGTCAGAGCGTCTTGCTGATGCGGATCCATGCGTTGAGGCCGCTCATCAGGATGCGCTCATCGAAATCAAAGCGATCGCTGTGTAAAGGAATGTCACTTCCACTGCCCAGCAACAAGAAGACGCCGGGGATTTTTTGCAGATACCATGAGAAGTCCTCGCTGGTTAGCTGCGGTTTCTCTAAGAGCGTCATCTCGGGGAAAAGCGCGCAAAGCTCTGTGATGAGATCGGGATCGTTGTACAGTATGGGATACCCTTCGCTGTAGGTAAAGGAGAAGCGTGCGGGCGCAAGGGCAGCGGCGATGGTGGATAACTGTCTGCGCAGATATTGATAGGTGCTCTCATCGCAGGCGCGCAAGGTTCCCTCTAATCGTGCATGATCGCTGACGATGTTGCGGGCACTCCCCGCGTGCAGGACGTTGAAACGAAGCAGACGCTGCCGGTGACAATCGATTTTGCGCTCCATCGCATACAGGTCGCACAGATAGCGGCAGGCACATTCCAGCGCATCCTGACCCTGCTCGTATTTGGCGGTATGCACGCTTTTGCCGTAGATGTCGATATTGACCTCACTGGAGCGCGCCATCAGCACTTTGCTGCGGCTGGCGATGACGCCGGCAGGCAATCCGGGCCATAGGTGCATCCCATAGATGCGCTTCACATGGTAGCGTTCCAACAGTCCGCTCTCACACAGCAGCCGCGCCCCGCCGGGACTCTCTTCTCCCGGCTGAAAGATACACAGTATATTGTGCTTCAGCGTGTGCAGATACTGCGGCAGACAGTGTGCGAATCCCAGCAGCATCGCCATGTGGGCGTCGTGACCGCAGGCATGCATGCGGCCGGGATGCTGACTGCGGTAAGGAACATCGTTTTGTTCTTCGATCGGCAATGCGTCCATGTCGCTGCGAAAGGCGATGGTGGCAGACGCTTGGTTGTCGAAGTAGGCGATGACACTGCTTTCGATGGGAGAGGAAAGCTGACAGGGAAGCGTACGCAGATGACGCAGCAGAAAGTCTTTTGTTTGCGGCAGATGCAGTTCTAATTCCGGTATCTGATGCAGCTGCCGGCGAAACGATTGAAGCTGAGAAAACATCATAGACCTCCTTTTTATGGACGCTGTATGTGCACGTTTACCGTTGATGAATATTTGCCGCCGCCTTGGCAGCAGCGCTGTATGGATAGGTGCGAGAAGGCAAAGAAAGACAGCTTGCTTGCTTTTTAGTGTATGTGAAGTGAAGATCAGAAATGTCTGTGTGAAAGCGGCTATGCTCTTTGCGCGGGGAAGAGGGGCAGACAGGAGATGGAAACAGAGGATGTGCAAGCAGCTTTGATGAGCAGGCACAGAGGGAAACCGTGCGCGGCGGTAGCATTAAGGGAGGAATGCGGCGCTTTTGCGCACATTTTTAGGCGCTCGCACATAGACTGATGATGGGAAAAAGCAAGCGTCTCGATCAGGAGAAAAGATGGCGCAGCGAAAAAGGGGTTTAGGAATATGAGGATTTGGGAAACAGCCTGCGGGAGAGTTTGGACAAAGTATTTTGGGATGAAGAAGCGAGAGGGGGCAGTCGATCAGATGAAAATACCGGTTGCGAAATATCATGGCTGTGGCAATGATTTTATCATCGTGCGCAGGCAGCATCTGCCGATGCAGACGCCCTCCTCACTGGTGCACTCGCTGTGTGATCGGCATAGGGGAATCGGCGCGGATGGATGTATCGTCGTCGGTGAACAGCCGTTACGAATGGAAATTTATAATCAGGATGGCAGCCGAGCACCGATGTGCGGCAACGGTATTCGCTGTTTTGCGGCGTATTGTCAGGATCAGGGAATACAGTCGGAACAGACGTATACTGTAGTCACGGATGTCGGGAATCGGCGAATCGAGGTGCTAGGCGAGCATCCTTTTAGAGCGCGTGTCGACATGGGAACGCCTGTATGGAAAAATGATCGCATCGGTGTAAAAGGAACAATGTGGGGAGAAAAGCTCACCGTGAAAAGCGGGGAGGTGTTCATCGTTTATCCCTTGTTTATGACGACGATACACACGGTGATCTTTGTGTGTGAACCGCGTAGTGATTTCGCAATGATCGGCGCGCAAATCTGCCGTCATCCGCTGTATGCCAAGGGGACGAATGTCGACTTTGTGCAGGTGTGTGGGAAAAGAGGGCTTCGTCTATGGACGTATGAGCGAGGCGTCGGCATGACGTTAGCCTGCGGGAGCGGCGCCTGTGCCGCCTTCGTCTGCGCACAGCGGTTGCGAAAGGTGGAAAGGCAGGTATCTGTACAGATGGAAGGCGGCGCTTTGACAATCGCGGTGGATGCGCAGGGAAAGGTGTGGATGAGCGGGGAAGCCATAAGGATTATGGAAGGGATATTTCTATGGGAAGAGGAAAGGATGGAACAAGACGCTGTGGATAACGGCGGGGAGGATGCAAGGGCAGAAAATGGGCGCATCGATAAGGAGTCGTGAGGGAGAAGGGGAGCTTCATGAAAAGGATTGCGCGGCAATGATTGAAAATGACAGGAGGAGCTTATGGAAGCACAGGAGTTGATTGCGTTGATTCACGATGCGAAGAAAAGAACGCCGGTCAAGCTGTATTATCAATCGAAACAGCCGATCGCATTCGCTAACTGCCGCGTTTTCGGCAATGTGGTGTTTGGCGAATGGGAGGATATTCAGGCGGCGCTGGAACGACACCGTGAGGATGTGGTCGATTATGTGGTGGAAGCGTCCTGCCGCAACAGCGCGCTGCCGCTGTCGGACATCAAGGGAATCCCTGCCCGTATCGAGCCGGGGGCACTCATCCGCGATCAGGTGGAGATCAAAGAAAATGCGGTAATCATGATGGGAGCGATCATCAATGTCGGCGCATGTATCGAGGCAGAGACGATGATCGATATGGGCGCTGTCATCGGCGCCCGCGCACGCATTGGCAGGGGGTGTCATATCGGAGCGGGAGCGGTGATTGCCGGGGTGGTGGAGCCGCTTGGCGCAAAGCCGGTCGTCATTGAGGACGAGGTGCTGGTCGGCGCAAACGCGGTGGTGATCGAAGGCGTTCATATCGGCAAGGGCGCGGTGATCGCCGCGGGGGCAATCGTTACGGCAGATGTGCCAAAAGATGCCGTCGCCGCGGGTGTGCCGGCGCGTATTGTCAAATATAAGGATGCAAAAACAAAGGAAAGGACGCGGTTCGCAAAGGAACTGCGGTCACTGCAAACAGCAAACGAGGGAGATGAAAGCGTCTGAAAAGGCGCTTTTTTAGCGCAGGAGGGAGCGATTAGTAAAGAGAAGCTATTGAGGTAACACCGAATAAAGGCGTGCCATCAATCAGGGCGCTTTTTAAAGCATTACCTTGTCGCCAAAGGAAACGCACACCCGCAGCGTTCTTTTTCTTTGCGTCTCATCTTTTGGGGATGTTACATAGCCTGCGCTCATGGACATAGGAAAGAGGAGACACTGAGGAAAAACAAGATATGAATGAAAACTACGGCGATGAATGGAAAATATTAACAGTGAAATCGTTCATTTATTGAACCACCCCACAAGAGGCTTGTTGCTATAATGAAATCAAAGAAAAGGTATGCGGAAAAGAAACATCCATCGTTTTCGCAGCCGTAGTATTCCGATTTATGCAATTGCCTAAATATTTATCATTTCAGTCATTTTCGTGAAAGGAGGATTTTTCGATGAGTAAAAAGAACTATGCGCAAATGGCAAAAGCGATCGTCGACAACTGCGGAGGTGCAGACAATATCTCCTCGATCACCCACTGTATGACAAGGCTTCGAGTGCAGGCAAAGGACAGCGATAAAATTGACGTGGAGGCGATCAAAGCGATCCCGGGAGTTTTGAATTTAATTGTGAAGGTGGGAGAATATCAGATCGTCATTGGTCAAGATGTCCCTAACCTGTATGCGGAGGTCGTTCAATTAGGAGATTTTGCCGGCGGCAGCGTGGAGGACGCACAGGCAGCCAGCGAGGATATGAAGAAACACAATCCCCTCAGCGGCATCATGGATTTCATCGGCGGAACCTTTTCCCCCGTTATTCCGGTATTGGTGGCGGGCGGCGTCATCGGCGCTTTTTTGACCATCCTTACCAATTTTTTCGGGCTTCCTGTCGATTCAGGTACTTATACGGTCATCTCCGCTATTAACGGCGCGGCCTTTTTCTTCCTGCCGGTATTCATCGGTTACAGTGCGGCACAGCGCTTGAAATCAAATGGAATGCTGGGGGCGCTTTTGGCCTGTGTTTTGCTGTATTCGACGATCAATGGCGTAGAGGGGTTGGATTTCTTCGGTGTTGGTATACAGGCGACAAGCTATGGACAAACCGTATTTCCGATTTTGCTGGGAGTGTTGTTTTTGTCTGTGGTCTATCGCTTTCTACAAAAGCATATTCCGATTTCGCTGCGGACGATTTTTGTCCCGGTTATCACGATGCTGCTCTCTGTCCCGGTTACGCTGATTTTTTTAGGCCCGATTGGAAACGTCGTCGGTAACTGGCTGTCGGAAGGTGTTTATGCGGTGTATCAGCTTGCGCCGCCGTTAGCGGTAATGATCATCGGTGCTGCGAATGCGTGGCTGGTATTCTTCGGTATGAATAACGCGTTGTATCCGGTCGTATTCGCGTTATTGGCATCGGTGGGCTCCGATCCGCTGATTTGTACCGGGATGGCTCCGGCCAACGTGGCGGTTGGCGGCGCCTGTCTGGCAGTATTCATAAAAAGCCGAAATGTGACGACGAAAGGAGTAGCGTCCTCTGCAGGAATTACGGCACTTTTGGGAATCATCGAGCCAGGCGTATACGGTATTCTCTTCCCGTTAAAAAAGCCTTTGATCGGCGCTATGGTTGGCGGAGCGATCGGCGGTTTGCTTGCAGGTTTGCTGGGGATGACGCAATATGCTGTATCCACTCCAGGATTTGTCTCACTGCCGGCGTATATCGATCCTAGCGGAAACCCTTATAACCTCATCGTTTCATTAGCGGTGATGTGCATTGCCGTCGTCATCGCGTTTATCGTTACCTATCTGCTTGGCTTTGAAGAAAAGGACAGCTGATTTCGGATGAAAGCATCTGTATTATGAGTTAAACAACAGGAGGAAAAGAATATGAAATCACAACGAACCCCTCATTTCCCTAAAGACTTTCTCTGGGGCGCCAGCTCTTCCGCATGGCAGGTGGAAGGCGCTGTGCTGGAAGATGGCAGAACACAATCGATCATCGATCTGAACTCTCAGACAAAACATCCTTATGCCGATAACTCCATCGCCGCCGATCACTATCACCACTACAAAGAAGACGTCGCCTTGATGAAGGAATGCGGCTTTCGCAGCTATCGCTTCTCCATCTCTTGGTCCCGCATTCTTCCTTCCCCCGATCATCACCTCAATCCCTTAGGCGTTTCCTTCTACAACAATCTGATTGACGAGCTGTTAGCCGCCGGTATCACGCCGATCGTCACCCTCTATCACTACGATATGCCTTGTTGGGTGGATTCCCTGTGCAAGGGCTGGCGTCATCGCAGCATCATCGATGAGTTTGAATTCTACTGCCGCACCTGCTTCTCCCTGTTTGGCGATCGGGTCAAGTATTGGCTTTCCATCAACGAACAGAACATGCAGATCGTCTATGGCGACTGGCTGGGCGTCAGTAAAGGCTGTACGGATTGGGAGAAAGAGAAATGGGATATTAACCACATCATGAACCTATGTCATGCCAAGGCGGTGATCGCCTGTCATGAGATGGTGGAAGGAGGGAAGATCGGACCGGTGCCGGGATATGTGCCGATCTACCCGTACTCCTGTGATCCCAAGGATCAGATTGCGGCGATGAACGCGGAGGAATTGACGCAGAAGGTGTGGAATGACGTCTATGTGTTTAGGGAATACAGCACATTTATACAAAAATACTGGGAGGCACATGACATTCATCCGGACATCCGAGAGGAAGATGTACAGCTGATGAAAGAGGCGAAGATCGACTTTATTGCGGTGAACTGCTATCGTTCGGATACGGCAAAGGCGCCGGATGAGAGCTATGTACAGCGGATCGGATTAAATAAGAGCGGAAAGAAAGGAGATTTCATCTATCCCAACATACCGGGAGAATATGCGCTGTGCAGGAATCCGTATGTGGAGGTGACGGATTGGGACTGGCATATTGACGGAGTGTGCATGCAGTATGGACTGAGGTACTTATGGGATCATTATCATCTGCCGATGATCATTACGGAGGCAGGGTATGGCGCGCATGAGGAATTGGATGAGGAAGGGACGGTGAAGGATGAGGAGCGCATCCGCTATCTGAAGGATTATATTTATCATGTGGGATTGGCGATAGAGGAAGGAGTCGAGGTGTTTGGCTTCAATCCATGGTCGTTTACGGATTTGTTATCGACAGGGAATGGAATGGCGAAGCGATATGGATTGGTATATGTGAATACGAGCGATGAGGAGGTCAAGGATTTAAAGCGGTATAAGAAGCAGTCGTTTGGATGGTATTCGCGTCTGATTCGTTCTAACGGCACCGATTGGGGTGAAGAGGAATGAGAAATCAAAATGAGTGCACTGCATATATGAAAGGAGAAGATCGGCGATGAGATTGGGGATTTTCGGCGCAGGAATGATCGTGCATGATTTTTTGTCCATGGTGCATCAGCTAAAAGGCATAGAGCTGGCTTACATTTGTGCGACACCAGCGGAGAGTGATCTTTTGAAAAAACTGTGCAAGGACTATGCGATCCCTCGCTATTATGTGGATATCGACGAGGCTTTTTGCGATGATACGGCGGACACCTGTTACATCGCGGTCCCTAATCATCTGCATTATGATTTTGCCAAAAAAGCGCTGCTGGCACATCGTCATGTGATTTGCGAGAAGCCGCTGACGGCAAATGCGGCACAGGCAAAGGAGCTTGCGGCACTTGCCGAAGCAAAAGGGCGCATGCTTGTAGAAGCGATGTCCACCTACTATTTGCCTAACGCTAAACGCATCAAAGAATTGTTGCCGACACTGGGAGAGATCAAGCTTGCGGTATTTAATTTTTCATCGTATTCCAGTCGCTACGATCGCTTTAAAGCCGGTGAGATACTGCCTGCGTTCGACTGCCGAAAAGCGGGCGGCGCCTTGATGGACTTGAACATCTATCAGATTAGCTTGGCAGTATATCTGTTTGGCAGGCCGCAAGCAATCGCCTATTATGCGAATATACAAAGAGGGATCGATACCTCCGGTGTGCTCATACTGAGCTATGAGGGCTTTCAGGCTGTGTTGATTGCCGCTAAGGACTGCAAAGCACCGGTGAGTGCGACGATTCAAGGTGATCAACAATGCCTGCTGTTAAAGGGGCCTGCGAACATGTTGGAGGGGTATCAGGTGATGGATGCGCACGGCAGAGATTGGATGAAAGATGATGGGTGCTACAAAAGTGAGAACGATTCGGGAAAACATCGGATGTACGATGAATTTACAGAGTTTATCCGCATCGTGAAAGAAGAGGATTTACAGGCGGCTCGCCGTATGCTTGCTTATTCCCTGATGGCGATGGAAATCCAAAACGAAGCGCGCCAAAAAGCCGGCATCGTATTTCCTGCAGACGCAGCTTATGAATGAGATAAAAAACTTCTCGCTGATGACGGCGCTGCTCTCCGTCATCAACGATAATGAGACCGAGGATGTCAGCTATGCGATCGCCCATTATTTATTAGAGCATTTTCATGAGTTGGATGCGCTGTCAATCTATGATATTTTAGATCACTGCTATGTTTCCAGAAGCGGCGTACGCCGGTTTTGCCGTTCGATCGGCTATTCTAACTTTTCTGATATTAAGGCCAGAAGCAAGGAGTGGAATTTTCAATATGAAAAATATTTAACGATGGCAACACGGTTTTCCATGTATTCCAACCCCCGTCAAAACATCAATCAGGTACTGGATGACATTGAAAAGGTGATGAGTGAAGAGATCATCGGAAATATCGTCGATGTGATTCACAGAAGCAAGCGCGTCTTTGTCGTTGTCTCTGAGTTCTCCGGCTCTTCCGTCAAGCAGTTTCAGCAGTCTATGGCGGCGATGGGAAAGATCATTCGGGTGATGACCAGTTCTTATATCGATGAGAATTCATTGAAGCAGCTGGATGTGGACGATGCACTCATCACCATATCGATTACCGGCAACTACGCCCTCCAGGTCAAACGCTTGATTGAGGAGCTGGACAGCGAACGAATCTTATTTACTTTAAATAAAACGAGTTCAGCAGCAGAAAGCTATGACGAGGTGATCTATTTCGGAGAGGATCAGTCGATGGAACTGACGAGGGAATATTCCATGTATGGCGTTGACTATCTGTTTGACCTGATCTTTTCCGCATATGTGATGAAGTATCATATCAACAAAGAATTGCCGGCGGGCATGGCAAACGCTTCGACAGGGAGGGATAGAGAGTGAAAAAACTGGTAAATTTCATGTTGTTTGCGGATGCGCCCTCTACGTTAGAGGAGAAACTATTGTTGGCAAAACGCTATGGCTATGACGGCATCGAATGCTCTCCTGAGGAAATCCTGTGTTTGAAGACAGAGCATATACAAAAGATCATTCAGGATGCCGGCATACCGATCGCTTCCTGTGTTATGCCGTTTCTGCCGGTTGAGGAGGAAGCGGGGTCATATCAAAAAAAGCTTGCGGAATTTGCAAAAACGGCTGCCATCATGGGGAAGGTCGGGGTTAAGCTGTGCACCTCTTTTGTCAGAAGCAGCAGCGAGCATTATCGTTATGAAGAAAATTATCGGCTGCATGTGGAACGATGGAAACCGATCGCCGCCCTTTTGAACAACCATGGGATACGTCTTTCTTTAGAGTTTTTAGGACCGAAAACCACGCAGGAAAAAAGAAAGTATCCTTTTATTCGCACAGCGCAGCAGCTATTGCCGCTCTGTATGGACATCGGTGATCATGTTGGAATCACCTTTGATTTCTGGCACTGGTATTCCGGAGGCGGCGACCGATCTGTTTTTGAGGACATCGGCGGTACAGAGCATATCTATTGTGTTCATCTCAATGACGCTTATGCAAAAGCGGCGGATACGCTGCCGGATAAACCACGGCGGTTGGCCGGGACGAGCAAAGTAATCGATACGACCTTTTTAGTAGAATCGCTTCGACGCTGTCACTATCAGGGCTATGTGCTCTCGGAATCTTTTGACGAAGTGTTGAAGGGAAGAGCGTTGGAAGAAAATTTGCAGACGGTGAGGACGGTCATGCGAAACGTATTGCAGGAATAGAGGAGGGATATGTCATGCTGACAGTCGCATATATCGGATTTGGAACAAGTGTCAAACGCTATCATCTCCCTTATGTGGAGAGAAGAAAAGATATTGTCAGAGTAAAATACATTTATCGCAGAAAGGAAGATGTGGAAAAGGAAGGAACGCAAGAGGAGTCGTGGTATCCGCAGATCTGTTTTACAAGCGATCTCGATCAGGTCATGGAGGATGATGAAGTCAATCTGATCGTCGTCAATACGCCTAACCCCTTTCACACTGAATATTCGCTCATGGCGTTAGCGCATGGAAAGCATGTTCTGTGTGAAAAGCCGTTTGCGCAGTCGCTGGAGGAAGCGCAGCAGGTGCTGGAGTTCGCAAAACAGAAACAGCTGCTGGCAATGCCGAATCAAAATCGCCGCTTTGATGCGGACATGCGGACGGTGCGCAAGGTTATCGCATCGGGGAAGCTGGGAGAGATCGTGGAATTTGAATCACATTATGATTATTTCGATTCTCAGCGGGCACTGTCAAAGATGTTTGCATGGATTGAGGGCATCGGTATTCATCCGATCGATCAGGTGATCGATTTGTTCGGGATTCCTCAAAGGGTGAGCTATGACTGTCGCAGTATTGACTTTCCCGGTCAGGCGGATACATATTGGGACATCGATCTGTTTTATGCACATGGGATGAAAGCGATCGTAAAGACGAGCATGTATGTAAAGCTGGATTACCCGCGCTTCATCGTCCATGGAAAGAAAGGCAGCTTTTTGATGCCGTCTTTGGGACATCAGTCGTCCGCGCCCGCCCCTTGCAAAGCGATGCAGGTCTCGTTTGACCCGCTGCCTGAAGCATATTGGGGGACTTTGAGCTATGTTGACGAGCATCATCAGACGGTGGTGGAAAAAGTGCCCCTCGAGGTGCAGGACTACGGCTGTATTTATCAAAACATCGACGATGTGCTATTCCATCGAGGGAAGAAACTGATTTCGGATGAGCAGACCTTAGCTGTGCTACGCATTGTCAAAGAGGCGGAGCAGGCGGCAAGAGCTGCCGGTTAACTGCCGTTTCATTGGTGAAGAGTCTTTTATTTGGTATTGAAGAGGAGAACATGCTGCGATTCATTGAGAGTGCGATGTTCTCCTTTTTTTGTCCTGTGCATCGCTGGAGAGGAGAAACATGGGTAGGAATATGGATAGGGTCATGCATCAGGATGATTCTTTTTTGTCTTGTCTGATCTTGCCGGCTTTAAATAGCGGTAAAGGGGAAAGTGCTCTTAATGCGTGCCACATCTGGCGTGATGCTGTCCGATGCTTGCACATCTCTTTTTTTGTTATCGTTTTGCATTCTGGACTTTTGTCCTTTTATTGGAATGGATTTGCTAAAACGGTGCATGTTAAGATGAAACTAAAAGAGAAGAGAGGATGAGGAAGATGTTGAAAAGTCAAAAGCTCAGAGAGATGGCTCCTGAGCTGGACCCGCTTCGTTTAGGAACGGGATGGAAATTAGAAGATTTATCAAAGCCGCAGATCATGATTGAAAGCACGTTTGGCGACAGTCACCCCGGCAGCGGACATTTATTGGAACTTGTCGAAGAGGCGCGAGCAGGCGTACGGGAAGCGGGCGGCTACGGCGCACGGTATTTTACGACAGATATTTGCGACGGCGAATCGCAGGGGCATGATGGAATCAACTATTCTCTGGCCTCGCGCGATATGATCGCCAACATGATCGAGATTCATGCCAATGCAACGCCTTTTGACGGCGGTGTTTTCATCGCCAGCTGTGATAAGGGAATGCCTGCGCACCTGATGGGGTTAGGCCGTGTCAACATCCCATCTATCGTCGTTACAGGCGGGGTCATGGACGCCGGTCCGGATTTGCTGACGCTGGAACAGATCGGCGCATACAGCGCCATGTATGAGCGCGGTGAGATCACCAAAGAAAAATTCACCTTTTATAAGCATCACGCCTGTCCTTCCTGCGGCGCTTGCTCATTTATGGGGACGGCGTCTACCATGCAGATCATGGCGGAGGCGTTAGGCCTGACATTGCCGGGCAGCGCGCTGTTGCCTGCAACGAGCGAGGATTTGCGCGACTTTGCCAAGCGTGCGGGGAAACAGGCAGTATGGTTAGCCCAACACGATCTCAAGCCGAGAGACATCGTCACGATGGAATCCTTTGAAAATGCCATCATGGTACATGCCGCCATCTCCGGCTCCACCAACTCCCTGCTGCACTTGCCGGCGATCGCCAAAGAGTTTGGCATTACGATTGATGCTGACACCTTCGACCGTCTGCATCGCGGCGCGCACTACCTGTTAAACATCCGTCCGGCAGGAGAGTGGCCGGCACAGTTCTTCTATTATGCCGGCGGTGTGCCGATGATCATGGAACAGATCAAGAGCGTTCTGCACTTGGATGTGATGACGGTGACCGGAAAGACGCTGAGGGAGAATTTAGAGGAGTTAAAACAGAGCGGCTATTATGAGAAATGCTTCCAAAACTTAAAGCGATACGGCATTGGGAGAGAGGATGTCATCCGCTCCTTTGACAACGCGTTTGGCACAGATGGCAGCATTGCCATCCTGCGGGGAAATCTGGCGCCGGAGGGTGCTGTGGTCAAACACACCGTCGTCCCTAAGGAGATGTTTGAAGCAGTCTTGACTGCTCGCCCTTTTGACTGTGAGGAGGATGCCATCGCCGCGGTGCTCTCACATCAAATCCAACCGGGAGACGCGGTGTTCATCCGCTATGAAGGACCTAAGGGAAGCGGAATGCCCGAGATGTTCTATACGACAGAGGCAATCGCATCCGATGAGACCTTAGGCGCGACGATCGCGTTGATTACCGACGGTCGTTTCTCCGGCGCTTCCAAGGGACCGGCGATCGGACATGTGTCGCCGGAGGCGGCTGCGGGAGGCCCGATTGCGTTGGTGGAAGAGGGCGACCTCATCGAAATCAACATCCCAAAACGCATCCTGCGCATCTGCGGCATCCATGGTGAGAAGATGAGCGAGGAAGCGATTTTGCAGGTGCTGGAAGAGCGAAGGAAACACTTGAAGCCGTTTCAGAGCAAATATCGTGACGGAGCGTTAAAGATCTTTTCGCAGTGTGCGGTTTCCGCGATGAAGGGCGGCTACATGAAATAGCGAAAGCTGCCCCAAACAGCTACTGATAAGAGTGATCAACGAGGAAAGGAAACACAGGGAGATATGCAGATGATGAGAAAATCAGAAGTGATCACAAGCCTGCGCCATCAGGGCGCTGTGGCGGTGATCAGAGGAGAGAGTTTAGAGGAAGGCAAACACATTGCCAGGGCGTGCATTCAAGGAGGGCTTACTGCTATCGAAATGGCATATACCAATGCCGACGCATCACAGATTGTCAAGGAGCTGTGCGCGATGTATCAAGAACGAGATGACGTATTGATCGGCGCAGGCACCGTTTTGGATGCGCCGACAGCGAGAAGCGCGATCTTGGCGGGAGCGAAGTATGTTGTATCACCGTCGTTTGACCATGATACGGCAGTGCTGTGCAACCGGTATGGGATCGCGTACATTCCGGGATGTATGAGCGTCAAAGAGATCGTGACGGCGATGGAAGCGGGAAGTGAAATGATCAAGCTGTTTCCCGGCAGCGCTTTTGGCCCGGGGTATATCGGCGCGATTCACTCACCTTTACCGCAGGTGTCGATCATGGTGACCGGCGGCGTTAAGGCTGATAATGTCGGCATGTGGCTAAAGAGCGGCGCGGATGCGGTCGGCGTCGGCGGCGAGCTAAATAAACTGGGGGCAAACGGACAGTGGGAGGAGATCACACGCGTCGCTTCCCTCTATGTAAAAGCGGTGAAAGAGGTGAGAGGCTTCTAATCGCAAAGAGTGAGTCATCATAAAAAGGAAGCGCCGCTATGTCGGCATGAGAGGGCGCGCACTTTCATCAACGAAGACGTCCGCGTAAGGAAAGGCGCGGGGAAAGGAAGGCAACTATGAATGTATTATGTATGGGGGAAACTCTGCTTAGATATTCCACGCGTAAGGGGCATCGCTTCAGCGATCTTGATTTTCAGGTACATGTCGGCGGCAGCGAGACGAACATCGCCGTCAATCTGGCACAGTATGGATTTCACACGTCTTTGCTGACAAAGCTTCCCCGGCACGCGTTAGGGGATGCGGTGATCGCATTTTTAAAGAGCTTTGGGGTGGACACCTCGCAGATCTTGCGAAACGATATGCGTTTAGGAAGCTATTTCTTGGAGAACGGCAGCGGCAACCGCGCCAGTCAGGTCATCTATGACCGCTCAAACAGCGCAATGACTTCTTTTTGCGCGGAGGATGTCGATTGTCCCTCGCTGTTTTCCGGCGTCGATGTGTTTGTCGTTTCGGGAATTACGGCCGCTTTAGGCGAGAAGGTCAAGGAGGCGCTACTTACAATGATGCGCTATTGCCGCGAGCATCAAATTCTCGTCGTCTATGACAGCAATTACCGCGCAAAGCTTTGGAGCGTGGAGGCAGCCGGGCAGGCGTTTGCTCAGCTGCTGCCATATGTGGATATTCTATCGGCAGGCTATTTGGATGCGCGCAATCTGCTGGGGATCGACAGTGAAGAGGAGAGCTTTGAGCAGCGCTTGAAGGACGTCTATCGACAGATGCGGGAACGCTATCCCAATCTGCGTTGTATCGTGTCTACCAAACGCGATATTCTCAGCACCAGCGTCAACGAATTGACAGGCTATCTCTATGACGGCGCGCTGCATGTTTCAAAGACGTATCATATCGATGATATTGTTGACCGCGTCGGCGGTGGAGACGCATTTCTTGCAGGGGTTCTGTATGGGCTGCTGAAAGGAAAAGAAGCGGCGTACAGCTTGGCATTTGGGTGCTGCGCCTCAGTGTTGAAGCATACGATTCACGGCGATGCCAACCGTTTTAGCGCAGCGGAAATCGAGGCGTTTATGGATATGGGGACGTCGCGGATCAGCCGCTAGGTTCACTTTAGCACGGCCTTGAAGCGATTGCTTGCGCTTGGATGACAGCACTGCCGAATGCGTCGGTGCTTCGACTGGAGATAGCGGTTGTTTGACGCAACGCGTCTTCGCTGTTTTCACTGTGCGATGACGGTTTTCATCGGCTGTATTGGTTTTTTCCGCCTTCTTCTTTTCACCGATTTTATCCTTTTGAGGATGAGGACAACCCTCAAGGCTTTGCTTTTTTACAACTTCTTCAGAGAAAGTAAAAAAAGCACTTGCCCCGGCGTAAAAAAACATGTATTATATTCACAGACAGTTATGCTTGTATATCTGCCGAGATATGGTCGGCAAGTTTCTACCCCGCTGCCGTAAATAGTGGGACTACAAGGAAACGTACACTCTTTCATGGGGCGTGTGTTTGCTTGTGCAGGCATACGTCTTTTCTATTCATATAGGAGGGTTTACTTATGGTCTTAAGTAGATGCGCTATATTGATATTACAGCTGAATTGTTTTCATTGTGCATGTTGTTAACAAGACATGCACTTTATTTTTGAAGGAGGAGAAAAACGATGAGTGAGACAAAAACACCGCAGGTTTGTATCGTCATGGGTTCCACATCTGATCTGCCGACGATGGAGGCGGCGATCGACATGCTGAAGGAATTTGAAATTCCCTATACCGTACGGGTATTAAGCGCCCACCGCACCCCGAATGAGACGCTGAAATTAGCTGAGGAAGCCAAGGAAAAGGGCATCCGCGTATTCATCGCCGGTGCCGGAGGCGCCGCACATCTGGCAGGGGTTATCGCCAGCAGCACCCCGTTACCGGTGATCGGCGTTCCGATGCAGACAAGCGCGCTGGGCGGTTTGGACTCTTTGCTCTCCATCGTGCAGATGCCCGGAGGCATCCCGGTCGCAACGACGGCGATCGGCAAGGCCGGGGCGAAAAACGCCGCGATTTTAGCTGCGCAGATGATCGGTTTGGCCGACCCTGCGATGATGAAGAAAGTCGAGGACTTCAAGCAGGCACAGGCAGAGAAAGTGTTAGCTAACTCCTATTTGGATTGCTAAGCGCCAAAGAGGATGAGCGAAGCGCCTGCAGGCATACAAGCGCTATGCCATAAGTATGCGCAGGCAAAGCAAAAGCAGATGGATTCACAGCATCGCTGCATCCACGGCGAGGGATGCCGGCGGGAAATGGAGGAAAGAATGAATACACGCATTTTTGTGAAAAAAAAGGAAGCGTACCGCGTAGAAGCGGATTCCCTGTTCCACGAGCTGAAAACTCACTTGAATTTAGAGGGCTTGCAGGGTGTTACGCTTTACAACACCTATGACGTATTCCATGGGGATGAAAACGACATCGAGCTGTTAAAGAAAAATGTCCTCAGCGAGGCGGTGACCGACGAGGTGTATGATACACTGCATCTGGAGGGGCAGACCTATATCGCCTATGAGTGTCTGCCGGGGCAGTATGACCAGCGTGCAGACAGCGCACAGCAGTGTCTGATGCTGCTCAATAACAAAAGCGACGTCGTCATCAAGAGCGGGCATATCGCCGTGCTGGAGGGTACGGTGAGCGAAGCGCAGCTGGCGGCTGTCAAGCAGTATTTGATCAATCCGGTGGAGATGCGTGAAAAAGATCTCAGCGTGTTAGTCAACGAGGAGGACGTCACCATCGACCCGGTGCCGACTATCCAGGGCTTCATCGGTTTTGACCAAGCGCAGTTACAGGCGCTTCGCGAGCAGGAAGGGCTGGCGATGACGTTAGCCGATTTGCGGCATGTACAGCGTTACTTCAAGGAAGAGGAACAGCGTGATCTGACGATGACGGAGCTGAAAGTGCTCGACACCTACTGGTCCGATCACTGCCGCCATACGACCTTTGAGACGATTTTGCAAAACGTACATATCGAAGCGGGCGCATTGCAGGAAACGATACAAAATGCGTATGAGCGCTATTTGCAGCTGCGCGAGGAAGTGCATGGCAGCCGCAAGGTGATGACCTTGATGGATATGGCGACCATCGGCGGCAAAGCGCTGCGCAAGCGCGGAAAGCTGGAAGATCTCGAAATCAGCGATGAGATCAACGCCTGCTCGATTGAGATCAAGGTGGATGTAGACGGCGAATGGCAGGACTGGCTGCTCATGTTTAAAAATGAAACGCATAATCATCCGACGGAGATTGAGCCTTTCGGCGGCGCGAGCACCTGCATCGGCGGGGCAATCCGCGATCCGCTCTCCGGTCGCAGCTACGTCTATCAGGCGATGCGCATCACCGGCGCCGGCGACATCACCAAGGAGATCGGCGAGACATTGGAGCACAAGCTGCCGCAAAGCCGCATTTCCAAGGGGGCGGCGCAGGGCTATTCCTCCTATGGCAACCAGATCGGATTAGCGACGACCTATGTCAAAGAGATCTTCGACGAGGGCTATGTGGCGAAGCGCATGGAAGTTGGCGCCGTGGTCGGCGCTGCACCCAAGGCCAACGTCAAAAGAGAAAAACCGCAGCCGGGCGACATCGTCGTGCTCATCGGCGGTGCGACAGGACGCGACGGCGTAGGGGGAGCGACCGGTTCCTCCAAGGAACATAACGACACTTCCTTAACAAAGTGCTCCTCTGAGGTACAAAAGGGCAATGCGCCGATCGAGCGCAAGTTACAGCGGCTCTTTCGCAATCCGCAGGCGACCAAACTGATTAAAAAAGCAAACGATTTCGGCGCCGGCGGTGTCAGCGTAGCGGTCGGCGAGCTGGCAGAGGGACTTTGTATCGATCTCGATCAGGTACCGGTGAAATATGCGGGGCTCAGCGGTACGGAGTTAGCCATCTCCGAGTCGCAGGAGCGTATGGCAGTGCTGATCGAAGAAAAGGATTTCGAGAAATTCAAGCAGTATGCCTATGAGGAAAACCTCGACGCCTGCATCGTGGCGAGGGTGACGAAAGAAGCGCGTCTCGTCATGAACTTTCAGGGCAAGGAAATCGTCAACATGTCGCGCGCTTTCTTAGATACCAACGGCGTGCGCGGGGTACAGGACGTCCTCATCCGCGAGGGCGAGCAGGCGGCAAACCCGTTTGTCCCACAGCACTACACCTTGTTGGATAATCTGCGCCGCGACAATGTGGCAAGTCAGATCGGCTTGGCGGAGATGTTTGATGCCTCCATCGGTAAATCCAGCGTGCTGATGCCTTTTGGCGGCAAGTACCAGCTGACGGAGAGCGAAGGCTCCGTACAGAAGCTGCCGGTCTTTGGCTTTACGAACACCTGCTCGATCATGACGCACGGTTTCCATCCGCAGATTGCCCGCTTCTCCCCTTATCTGGGTGCGTGCTATTCCGTGGTGGAGGCGCTGGCGCGCGTTTGTGCGCTGGGCGGAGACTACCGCACCTGCCGGTTGAGCAATCAGGAATACTTTGAACGTCTGCATGACGATCCGAGTAAATGGGGCAAGCCGATGCAGGCGCTGTTAGGCCTGCTGGACGCGCAGTTAGCCTTTGAGACGCCATCCATCGGCGGCAAGGATTCCATGTCCGGCACCTTTAACGATATTCACGTCCCGCCGACCCTGATCACCTTCGCGGTGACAACGGAGCAGACACAAAACATCCTCTCCTCGCATTTCAAACAGGCGGGGAACTATATCTACCTCGTGCGTCATCGCGCACATGAAGATCATACGCCAAACTACGACCAGTTAAAGGAAAACTTTGACAAGGTGCGCACATGGGCGCGCAAGGGCGTCATCATCTCTGCCGCAACCTCGAAATTCGGCGGCAGTGCCGAGACAATCTGTAAGATGTCCTTTGGCAATCACATCGGTGCCGCGATCAAGAGCAATCGCTCGCTGTACGATCTGGAGATCGGCAGCATCATCGTCGAGGCGAAGGAGACGATTCTGGACGATTCCTTTGAGCTGCTGGGTATCACTACGGCAGAGCCGACGCTCATCTTCAACGACGAGCAGGCATCCATCGACGAGGCGATCAAGGCATGGTGCGAGCGTTATGCGGGCATCTACCCGATGGCTGTCGATACGGATAAAGGCAAAATCGAAACGCCGCTGTATCAAAGCCAAACGACCTTGCGCCCGCGCAAGCGCTATGAGCATCCTAAGGTCATCATCCCTGTATTCCCGGGACAAAACTGCGAATACGACAGCGCGCAGCAGTTTATCCGCGCCGGGGCACAGGTGGAAACCTACGTGTTTAACAATCTCAGCGTGGAAAGCATTGAAAGAAGCTTGCAGGAGCTCAGCGAGAAGATTGCCGGTGCGCAGATTCTGATGGTTGTCGGCGGCTTCTCCAGCGGAGATGAGCCGGATGGCAGCGGCAAATTCATCGCCAATGTCTTACGCAATCCCAAAGTCAACGCGGCGGTGCAGACGCTGTTAGCTAACGACGGATTGATTCTGGGAATCTGCAACGGCTTTCAGGCGCTCATCAAATCCGGTCTGCTGCCGTATGGGGACATTGCCAAGCTGGATGCAAATTCCCCGACGCTGTTTCGCAACGACATCAACCGTCACGTTTCCCACATCGCCCATACCCGGATCACTTCCAATCAATCCCCATGGCTGGCAGGCTTTCAAAGCGGCGAGTGCCACAGCGTAGCGATGAGCCATGGCGAGGGGAAATTCGTCGTCAGCGAGGAAACGGCCAAACAGCTGTTCGCCAACGGGCAGGTAGCGACGCAGTACGTGGATTTAGAGGGAGACCCAACCATGAACGGCCTTTATAACATCAACGGCTCCTGCTTTGCCATTGAGGGCATCACGTCGCCTGACGGCCGCATCTTCGGCAAAATGGGACACAGCGAGCGCTATGAAGAGGGGCTGTTTCAAAACATCGAGGGCAACAAGGATCAAAATATCTTCGTCAACGGCGTTAATTATTTCCGCCAGCAATAATGAAACAGGATAATCAGTGAGGAGGATCTCTATGAGTGATAAATACAGAGCGGCAGGCGTCGATTTAGAAGCCGGCTATGAGTCGGTGCGGCGCATTAAAAGTCATGTCGCCCGTACGAAAACGATGGGTGCGATCGATTCCATCGGCGCATTCGGCGGCATGTTCGACTTATCGAAATACGGTATGAAGGAGCCGGTGCTCGTCAGCGGTACGGATGGCGTCGGCACGAAGCTGATGATCGCCTTTGCGGCGGACAAGCACGATACGATCGGCGTCGATGCGGTGGCGATGTGCGTCAACGACGTGCTCGTACAGGGAGCGCTTCCGATGTTCTTCCTGGATTATATCGCTGTGGGAAAAAACCACCCGCAGGTGATCGAGCAGATCGTCAAAGGCGTGGCGGATGGCTGCGTGCAGGCGGAATGTGCGCTGATCGGCGGAGAGACGGCGGAGATGCCGGACATGTATGACGTGCATCATTATGACCTCGCCGGTTTCTGTGTCGGCGCGGTGGATAAATGCAATCTGTTAGACGGTCAGAAGATTGCCGTGGGCGACGTTTTGATCGGTTTGCCAAGCTCCGGCTGTCATTCTAACGGCTTCTCCTTGATCCGCAAGGTGCTGTTGAAGGACGCTAAGCTGGATTTAGGCGAGCGCTATGCGCAGTTTGATAACAAGACGTTAGGCGAGGAGCTGCTCACCCCGACAAAGATCTATGTCAAGGCGATTAAGCACTTGTTAGATAAGGTGGACATCAAGGGCATGAGCCACATCACCGGCGGCGGCTTTTATGAAAATGTGCCGCGTATGCTGAAGGAAGGACAGGGCGTGCGCATCGATATGAACAGCTATCCGTCCAAACCGATCTTCGATCTGATCGCCGAATGCGGCGGTATTGACAAGCGTGAGATGTGCAATGTGTTCAACATGGGAATCGGCTTCATTTTGGCGGTGGATGCCTCTGACGCCGCACGCGTACAGGAACTGCTGGCGCAGATCGGGGAGCCGAGCTATCGCATCGGCGAAGTCACAGACAGCGCAAGCGTGGAGCTGCAATGGTAAAGCTGGCGGTTTTCGCCTCCGGCAGCGGGACGAACTTTGAAAATATCATTCATTGCATTGAGGATGGCACGCTGAAGGGCTGCTGCTGTGAGCTGTTAATCGTGGATAAGGCGGATGCGAAAGCGCTGGATCGGGCGAAACGTCTCGGCGTTGAAGCGATGTATGTCAACCCCAAGGCGTATGAGAACAAACAGGCGTATGAGCGGGAGATCCGCCGCCATCTGGAGGCAAAAGGGGTGGAACTGATCGTTTTGGCAGGCTATATGCGCTTCATCGGCGAAGAGCTGCTGAGCCATTATCCAAGGCGCATCATCAACATTCACCCGGCGTATCTTCCAAACTTCCCGGGGGCGCACGGCATCCTGGACGCCTATGAGGCAAAGGCGAGCTTTACCGGGGTAAGCGTGCATTATGTGGATGAGGGCATCGACACCGGCGAGATCATCTTACAGGAAAAGCTGCCGATTGACCCGGCATGGACACTCGCACAGCTGGAGGAACGTGTGCACGCCTTGGAATATGTCATCTATCCCAAGGCGCTGCAACAGATATGTGAGGAAATAGAGGAGGGTAAACAATGAAAAGAGCATTGGTAAGCGTATCGGACAAACGCGGTATCGTCGACTTCGTCCGCGGCCTGCGGGAGCTGGACTATGAGATCATCTCCACCGGCGGCACCCGCAGGGCTTTGCAGGAAGCGGGCATTGACACCATCTCCATCTCGGATGTAACCGGTTTTCCGGAGATCATGGACGGGCGTGTAAAAACGCTGCATCCAAAGGTGCACGGCGCTTTGCTGGGGGTGCGCGGCAACGAGCGGCACATGGCGCAGCTCAAGGAGTTAGACATCGCGCTGATCGATCTGGTATGCGTCAATCTCTATCCGTTTAAAGAGACGGTGCAAAAGCCGGGTGTCACACACGAAGAGGTCATCGAGAACATCGACATCGGCGGACCGAGCATGCTGAGGAGCGCGGCGAAAAACTATCAGTCGATTCCGGTCATATGTGATCCAAACGACTATGACGCGGTGCTCAAGGAGCTGCGTGAGCAGGGAGAAACCTGCCCGGTTACCCGCGAGTTTTTGGCGGCGAAGGTCTTCCGCCACACCGCTCGCTATGATGCGATGATCGCCGCCTACCTGACACAGCGCACCGGGGAGAAATATCCCGAGAGCTTTACGATCACCTATGATAAGGTGCAGGATCTGCGTTATGGAGAAAACCCGCATCAAAGCGCCGCTTTCTATCAAAATCAGCATCCGCAGTATTCCTTGGCTAACGCCAAGCAGCTGCATGGCAAGGAGCTCTCTTACAACAATATTCAGGATGGCAATGCCGCCATCGAGATCTTAAAGGATTTCGAGGGACAAAGCGCCGCTGTCGGCGTCAAGCACATGAATCCTTGCGGTATCGGCATCGGCGCGTCGATCGAGGAAGCATGGGACAAGGCGTATGAAGCTGATCCGGTGTCGATCTTCGGCGGTATTGTCGCATTGAACGAGCCGGTGAACATGGCGGTGGCAGAGAAACTTTCCAAGATCTTCTTGGAGATCATCATCGCCCCGGCCTTTGACGAGGATGCCTTCGCACTGCTCTCCAAGAAGAAAAACATCCGTTTGATGCAGTTAGACACGACGCTGGAGCCGAGTGCGAAATACAAGGTGACCAACGTGCTTGACGGACTGCTGGTGCAGGATATGGACGATCAGAAAATCACGGCAGAGGACCTGCGCTGTGTGACAAACCGCAAGCCGAGCGCTGAAGAGATGGAACAGCTGTTATTCGCTTGGAAGGTCGTCAAGCATGTCAAATCCAATGCGATCGTATTAGTGAAGGACAATATGACGATCGGCGTCGGTGCGGGACAGATGAACCGCGTCGGTGCGGCGAAGATCGCCATCGAGCAGGCGGGCGAAAAGGCAAAAGGTGCCGTGATGTCTTCCGACGCTTTCTTCCCGATGCCGGATACGGTGGAAGAAGCGGTGAAGGCGGGAGTGACGGCCATCATTCAGCCGGGAGGCTCGATCAAGGATCAGCTCTCCATCGACGTCTGCAACGAATACGGCATCGCCATGGTCTATACCGGCGTTCGTCATTTCAAGCATTAAGATAACGCGCTTTCTCACTTTATGAAGATAACCGACATCCCGCTCGTTAGATTTTGCATCTGACTTTGGGGTTGGTTCTCCTCAAGGTGGGAGAGCGTTTTTCGTATATGAAAACCAAAGATCCAAAGGATACCAATGAAAGCTGGAAACCGCTATTGGTAATTCAATGCCCTTGGTATCTCTTATGTGGGCATACAGAAGCAAAACCTGTCGGAAAGTAAGGATGCCGTGTTTTTATTGTGTGTGAGGAAGCGGCTTATGCTTGCGTCAACGCATCTCTTTGCAATTGCGGCTTTCGCTTTTTGCGCTTCCCATATATAATAGTAAGGAAAAGTCAGGTGATTGGATGTTGGATATCATTGTCATCGGCGGCGGGCATGCCGGTATTGAAGCGGCTTTGGCCTGTGCGCGGATGGGAAAAGAAACATTGCTGTTTACGCTGCACATCGATATGATCGGCTCTATGCCATGCAATCCCAGCGTCGGGGGACCGGCGAAGGGGATCGTCGTACGCGAGATCGACGCGCTGGGCGGAGAGATGGGACGTGCGGCAGATGCGACAGCGTTACAGTTCAAGATGCTGAATACGACAAAAGGACCGGGGGTGCAGTGCCTGCGTGTGCAAAGCGATAAGATCGCTTATCGCGCTTATATGCAAAACGCCGTGCTGCATCAAGCGCATCTGCGGGTGGAGGAAGCCTGTGTGGAGGAGCTGATCGTGCGTAACAACACCGTCTGCGGCGTACGGTTAGCCGATGGACGCGAGGTGGAGAGCCGTGCGGTTATCTTAACCAGCGGAACCTTTATGAGCTCAACCATCCTCGTCGGGCACAGCGCCCACAGCAGCGGTCCCGAGGGAGAACCGACGACCAATGCGCTTTCTCAAAGTCTGCGCGATCACGGCATTGCCACCTTTCGCTTAAAGACCGGTACGCCGGCGCGGGTGAAGAGTGCCTCGATCGACTTCTCGCAGCTGGAGGAACAGCCGGGAACGAAGGAGTTTGTCTGCTTCAGCGAGGATACGAAGGAAATTCTCCCTTATGCGAAACAGCAGCTGTGCTATCTGACCTATACCTCGCCCAAGACTCATGAGATCATCCGTGAGCACTTGCAGGATTCCGCGATGTATTCCGGTTTGGTGAAGGGCGTCGGCCCCCGCTATTGCCCAAGCATTGAAGATAAGCTGGTGCGCTTTGCGGATAAGCCGCGTCACCAAATCTTTTTGGAGCCGGAGAGCCTCTCCTTGGATACGACCTATGTGCAGGGCTTTTCCACCTCGATGCCCCATGAGGTACAAACGCAGATGCTGCACAGCCTGCCGGGATTGGAGCACTGCGAAATCGATAAGTTCGGCTATGCGATCGAATATGATGCGATCGACCCTTTACAGTGTCATCCGACGCTGGAAAATAAAATCATCTCCCATCTGTACACCGCCGGTCAGGTCAACGGCACCAGCGGTTATGAGGAAGCGGCCGCGCAGGGGCTGATGGCTGCGATCAATGCGGTGGCAAAGCTGGAGGGGAAAGAACCGCTCATATTAGGCAGAGAGGAAGCGTACATCGGCGTGATGATCGACGATCTGGTGACCAAGGGCACCAAAGAGCCTTACCGTCTGTTAACCTCGCGTGCGGAATATCGCTTACTGCTGCGCCATGACAATGCGGATGCGCGGCTGACACCGTATGGGTATGCGGCAGGGCTGATCAGCGAAGAGCGCTATCAGCGCTATCAGCGTAAACAGCAGGCGATGAAAGCGGGGATGGCACAGCTAAAGGAGATGCGCTTTACCCCGAAATCAAAGATAAACGAGGAGCTGTGCCGTTTGGGCTATGAGCCGCTGAAGGAGGGGATCAGCGCTTATGAGCTGCTGCGACGCCCTAAGGTGACGCTGCAAACGATCGCTCCTTATGTCGAGAATTCTTTTCCGATGGCATTCGCCCGTCAAATCGAAATTGAGATTAAGTATGAGGGGTACATCGAAAAGGCAAAGCGCGATGCGCATAGGATGCGGGCGATGGATCGCATGCGGATTCCGGCCGGGCTGGATTATGCTTCGTTCGCCAATCTCTCCTTGGAGGCACGGCAGAAGTTAGCCTTGGTGCAGCCGATGACGCTGGGACAGGCGTCACGCATCTCCGGTGTCAATCCATCGGACATCGCTCTGCTTGCGATGGCGCTGCAGCAACGCCGGCAAAAAGAAGCGCAGACAGCGGATGAGCAGTCTTGTGGTCAGTCATAGCGCGGAGATATGCAAATCGTAAGATTCTCCCGTTAAACTTTATGGAACAGGAAAAACAACCGTTAGAAGTCAAATAACGGTTGTTTTATTCATAGATGTATGATTTTAGGAAAAGCTGACGACAGGATTTAACACCTTTGCGAATGTATTGCTTTTGACCGTGCGTTTGTGTATTGTTTATATCATATCCTTTGTTATCGTACCTTGGCTAAAGCACTCTATTCAAAGGATTGGCAGCGATAGAAAACCGCTGGCATTGATGGGGTGCTGTCATTTCATAGACTCCAAAACAAATACAAGAAGCGTGAAAAGGCCGATCGATGAAAAAAAGCCATCCAAAGAAAGAGGGCAGATATTCTCACTCTCTCGAGAGCTTCTCTGACTTCCTATCCGATGGCTTTTCCTTTCCCTGTTTCCAAGAATACCTCTCTTAAGGCGAGCCGCCTTGGGGGCGAACGTGCAGATGGGAGAGGATGCTGCTATGCTTTCGTATAACGGGCCGCAATCGCACTGTAACGGCGTACCCGTTCTTCGATCAGATCAAAGCGCTTCTGTGCGATGAGCGATGGATCGTTAATGCAGCTGCTGATACCCGCGCCTGCAAAGCCGATGCTTAAAAACTGCTCAAACATCTCCTCGCTCATCTTGCACACGGCAAAGTAGCGAATAAAATTCAACGGCTTCATCAGCGCCTGCGCATATTCCTTGCCCAAAACTCCGGCAGGAAACAGCTTGACGAAATCTGCGCCCCATGCATGTGCGTTTACAGCCTCCGTGCTCGTGCAGGCGCCGGGCATGCACATGACGCCGCCTTGATGCGCTGCTTGGATGACCTCCTTGTGCAGGGAGGGGGAGACGATGAAATCCGCCCCTGCCTCCAGCACCTCCATTGCTTCCTGTGCATTTAAAATCGTTCCCGCACCGATGCGCAGTTCGCCAAAGCGATGCTTTAACAGCCGCAGCGCCGTGAGGCTCTTTTCCCTTTCCTGCGGACGATGATCGTAGGTGATCTCGATCAGCCTGCCGCCGCCGTTTTTAACCGCCTGCACCGCGTCGATCAAATCCTGCGTCTGCATGGAAGCGGCACGAAAGATATACATCGCCTTTTCTTTCTCTAATTCAGAAACTACCTGTTCCCGTTTGTTCATACGCTCACTCCATCTCGATGTGAATATCGAAATCCGCGCCGGTTTCTTCATTCACATCGCTTTCCTCAATGACGTCCCGCTTGAGCAGTGCCAGCAAGATAACGGTGACAACGACCCCTGCGCCAACGGCGATGAGCGCTCCGGGCAGCACATTGACCATCACCGGGAAGGCGAAGAAACCGCCCATCATCACCGAGGAACCGACATCGAAATACATCGCCAGCGCACCGGTCAAAGCCGAGCCGACGATCGTACACGGCATGACGTGCAGCGGATCGCGCAGCAGAAACGGCAGACCGCCCTCGCCGACCTGACAGCAGCCTAAGACCATTGCCGATTTGCCGGCGGCTCGCTCCTCCTGCGTGTATTTTTTCTTGCTGATGAAGGTAGAGGAAATTCCCAGCGCTAGAGGAGCGACGATGCCGATACACACCTTGGCGCCCTCCGGTCCCAAAATGCCGTCCGCAACCAATCCGTTAGCGACTGTCGTGCCGATCTTGGTGATCGGTCCGCCTAAATCGATGCCCATCAAAATGCCAAGCACCAGCCCAAACAGCACTTTGGAACCCGTCTGCATCGTGGAGAACAGTTCGATTAGATAGGACTGCAAACCGCCTAACAGCGGTCCCAGCACATAGTTCATGACGAGTATGGAGAACAATCCGCCGAGGATGGGCAGGATCAGCAAGGGCATCAGCGATTGCAGATGCTTGCTCAGCGGCAGACGTTCCTTGACAAACTGGCAGAAATAACCGACCAGATAGCCGCCGATGATACCGCCGATAAACCCGATGTTGTAGCTGGTGGATAACAATCCGATCAGAAAGCCGGGTGCGAGACCGGGGCGGTCACAGATCGAATAAGCGATAAAAGCAGCTAATACCGGCACGACCATGGACATCGCCAGCGATCCGCCGTTGTAGAGCGTGTAGGCGAGTGTACCCTGTGCATTGGCGACGGCACTTCCGCCTAACATCGTGCCAAAGGATTGCAGGATACCGCCCAGACAGATGACAGGAATCATGTAAGAGACGCCTGTCAGCATGTGTTTTGTCAATGATTTTGTACGCATGCAGTTTCTCCTTTCATTTTTTGTTCAATTTTTTCAATCAGCTTTTCCGGCTGCTTGATTGCGATCGAGGCGCTGACGCGGACGATCGGCTTCCCTTTGAAGCGCTCCTGCGCGCTGACGTTGATGTCCGCCGCGAGGATGACGACGTCCGCTGCCGCGATGTCGGCGGCGCTCAGCACGTTTTCCGCTCCGACGTTGCCCTGTGTTTCCACTTTGATCGTATGACCGCGTTTCTGTGCGGCCATCGTCAGCTTGTCCTGTGCGATATAGGTGTGGGCGACGCCGATCGTACAGGCGGTGACTGCGACAATATGCATAGGTAGTTCCCTCCTTTATGACAATAGCTGCAATAGTTCAAGCGGGCGCTGAATCTGATCGATCTGCTCGATCACCTCCTCCCTGATCAGACGGCGCGCCAGCTGTGATAACAGACGGATGTGCCCTTGGTTGCTGTTGATCGGGATCGCCAGTAAAAACACATGGCGAATCGGCTTGCCGTCAAGCGACTCCCAAGGAATCGCATGCTTCAGCCGCACATAGGCGATGCCTTCCCGCTTTACCGACGCACTGACACCGTGAGGGATGGCGATTCCCTGTGACAGACCGGTTTCCGAGAGCGTTTCCCGTAAACGGACGGTATCCAGATACGCTTTGGGATCGGTGAGGATACCACAGTTGAAAAAGCACTCTCCCAGATAGGTAAACACGCTGTCTTTGTCAGGCAGATCGACGTCAAGACGGATACAGTCCGGGGGGAAGACGTTAGATAAATCCATAAAAGACCTCCTTTACAGCTTTAACAGTGCGCTGACGGTCTCCTTGACCTCAGCACGGATGATTTTTTGGTGAATTGCTTCGTCATAGAGCTGATAGAACAGCTCGCGCATCGGATGCTTCAGGCGGATGGAATCCGCCTTAGTCAAAGCGATGAACAGGATGAGATCACATGGTTCATTGCCCCATAGAATCTCTTGTTGCAAAGTGATGACGAGCAGGGCGGAACGCTTGACCGTCGCAAAGGAGGCGTGCGGGATGGCGGTGCGATTGCCGATTGCCGTCGAGGAAAGCTCTTCGCGCTCTCTGATCGCATCCCCGAATTGCTCTGTCACATTTTCTTCCCGCACCAAGCGGGCATGAGCATATTCGATGACCTCCTGCTGCGAGTGCAGGGGCAGGTGAAGAAAGAGGAAGGTATCCGCCAGCTCGTGCAGCCGCTGCTCTTTAATGCAGCGGTTTTGCATCAGTCCCTCGATGGCGGCGATATCGCCCTGCGTGAGCAGAGGGCTGACGATGAGATGGGGCAGCGCGCTGTGAATGGGCATGGTCGACAGGATGAAGTCAATGTCGTCCCGCGGCGGAGTGTTTTGAAATTCACTGAAGCTTTGCGCAGCTGCAATCGTCAGATGTGGGAAACGGCTTTTCAGGCGAACACTCAGCAGCTGGGAAGCGCCGATGCCGCTGTTGCAGACGATCAGTGCCCGCAGATAGCCGCAGCGATCCTCCAGCATCAGCTGGATGTGAATGGCGATAAAGCCGACTTCATCTTCATTGAGCCGCGTATGACAGAAACGCTCGAAGATCGCGTTTGTCATAAAGGCGATGCCATAAGCCTGCGCATATTCCCGTTTGATCTCCTCCAGCATCGGATTCACGATGTGAACGTGATTTTGCAGACGATTGATCATCGGCTGTAAATGGATGAGCAGGCTTTCCAGATAACGCTTGGAGTCGATGGCGGTCTGCTTCATGTTTTCCACCAGGGTGATGATCTCCTTGGCAATCCAAAATACCGTCGGGTCTTGTTCCTCCTGCACCTCTTGCAGCAGGACACGCCCGCAGATCACATAGAGATAGAGGAGATAGCGCTCGCCCTTTCCTGCCTGAATGCCATAATGCGCTTCTAACGCATCCCAGAGGTGATCGGCTTCCTCACGTTCTCTTGTATATTTAGGATCATAGTTTTCCATCCCCTCCCATTCGATGGGATTGCCATCGAGGATGCGCCGCAGGGCGATGATGAGGTGCAGAGCGATCAGCTGAAAGGACTCCTCGGTAAAATGACAAAAGAGATGATCTTCGAGCTGATGCAGGCGGTGAAGGATCGGGTGGGGATCTATGTGCAGCAGATGAATCAGCTTTTCACTCACCCCTTCATGGCGCAGCAGGGAGACATACAGCGAACGAAGCACCTTTTCCTCGCCGCTGATGCGGATGCCCTTGTTCTTTTTCTGTTCCAGTGACAGACCTTGTGGAAGCTCTCGCTTGATTTCGCTGAGAGCAGCCTGTAAGGTCGCCCGGCTGATATGGTGGAGATCGGCGAGCCTGGGAATGCTGAGATAGGCGTCGCTGCTGTTTAACAGGGTGAACAAAATGTCGCGTTTTCGCCGGGTGAGCTCCTGTCTGCCGTTTGTCTGTTTTGCAAACAGCGATGGCAATGCGGCGAGCAGTGATGATCGCTCCTGTACGCTTAGCTGCAAACGGATACCGATCCCTCTTTTTTTCTCTAAGGAGAGATGTAACGGGGCTAACAGCTCGCTGAGAGCGGCGACGTCATTGCGTATGGTAGCGCCGGAAACGTGAAACTGATTTGCCAGCGCCTCAAAGGTGACCGGGGTTTCCTGACGAAGGAGCAGCTGTAAGATCTCATAAGGGCGATTCAAACGATCACCTCCTTTCTAACGGTGCGCTGTATGTGGCGGGGCTGCGAAACGAATAGGGGCTGCCGCTCATCTGCCAGCGCGGGCAGGGACAGTGCGACTGCTTGCAGATACATAGAAAGCACAGCCGTTTGGCAAGGACGGACGCACATAAAGGGACGGCGCAGAACAAAGCCGGATAAAAACGGTTGTGCAGGCAGAGAAAGAAGATGAGAAAAAGGGTGAGGGCATGCAGCAAGTTCATCCCGGTGCGCTCGGTCACCTCGATTTGCCGAGGGTCCCATCGGATGCGGTAATAGAGGGCACATAGCTTCATTCACATTCTCCTTTCGGCTTTACTGTAACAAAACGAGCAATCGCCTGCGGCCAAAGTTTCTGCGCAATTGTGTTAATCAAATCACATCGCACGTTCCCATGCAACTGCGGCACCCGAAGAAAGGACTGCCTATTTTTGCCAAAATGTTCTATAATGAAACAAAGGCAGGTGAAACGCATGAAAGAGATGGAGGTCGTCTGCGGCGTATTGCAAAGAGGAGAGCGGGTGTTTATCGCCAAACGCAAAAGCGCGCATGCCGATGGCGTATGGGAGTTTCCCGGCGGTAAGGTCGAGGAAAAGGAAAGCCGAGAAGATGCCGTGGTGCGTGAATTGGCCGAAGAGCTGCATGTACAGGCGAATGTCGATTGTTATCTGACAACGATCACAGATGAACAGGAGGGCGTTTTCCTGCGCGTGCACGCCTATCTCTGTCACAGCGAAGAGCTGCCTCACGCGTTATGCGCACACAGCGAGGGTCGCTGGGTGAATGGCGAGGAGTTAAACGACTATGCGTTTCAGCCGGCAGATGCGGCGATCATCCGTCAAGTGCAGGAGGTGCTGTCATGTTTGAAAGAACAAACGAGATCAAAGTGATGCGCGATCCCATCCACGGCTACATCCACGTTGCCTATCAGGTGATCTGGGACTGTATCAACGCGCGGGAATTTCAGCGTCTGCGCCGCATTCATCAGCTGGGCGGGGATTTTCAGGTGTATCACACGGCAGAGCACACGCGCTTTTCTCATTCGCTGGGCGTTTATGAGATCGTGCGCAGAATGGTGGAGGAGATTCCGGCGCTCGTCGATGCGCTGAGCGAGTATGAAAAGTGTGCGGTGATGTTAGCCGGCCTTTTGCATGACTTGGGACACGGCCCCTTTTCCCATGCCTTTGAAGCGGTCAGCGAGTGCCGCCATGAACGGATGACACAGCGCATCCTCTTAGAGGACAGCGAGATTCATCATATCTTGGCGCAGGCGGATGCAGACTTGCCGCAGGCGGTGGCGGACATCATCGGCTATCGTCATAAAAACGACCTGCTCAATCAGCTGGTCAGCGGACAGCTGGATGCCGATCGTATGGATTATCTGCTGCGCGATGCCTATTTTACCGGTACGAGCTATGGCACCTTCGATATGGAGCGCATCCTGCGTACCATCCGCATCCAAAAAGGGCGCTTGGCGGTCAAAGAGAGCGGCATTCACAGTGTGGAAGACTATATCATGGCACGCTATCACATGTATTGGCAGGTGTATTTGCATCCGATGGCGCGCAGCTATGAGATCATCATTGCGCTGCTGTTTGCACGGATGAAGGCGCTTTGGAAAGAAAATCCCGCATTTTTTGCAAGACTGGAGATGTTTGTACCGTTTCTGCGCGGGGGAGAGGTCGGTGTGGAGGCGCTCATCCGCTTGGATGAGGCGGCTGCTTTGTATGGCTTTTCTCTGCTTTGTGAGCGTGAGGATCCGATACTGCGCGATTTATCGTCACGTGTGCTCAACCGCCGCCTGTTTGTCTATGGCGTGGATGATGCAAAGCGTTATGAACAGATCTGCGCATCCGCTCAGCTGCATGGGTATGAGCCGCGCTATTATGTGCACCGCGATCGTGTGATGCAGCGTCCGTATTCGCCGTATCAGGGACGGCAGGGCGCGCATGTCATCTGGATTGTCGATGAGGCAGGGGAGCTGAGCGAGCTCTCGGAAAAAAGCGCCATCGTCCGGGCGCTGGTGAATGCCGAGCTGAAAGAGCAGCAGCTGATCTACTATCCCAAGGAGCTGGAGGAACGCTCACCCTTGCGCGCCTGATGAAACAAAGAGCGTCAAAGCGGTAACATGCGCTCGCATGCAGAGAGGGCTGTGAGGAAAGATAAGGATGAGAAAAAGGTGTTTGTGCGAGGGCAGCGGCTGATGGGATGAAGAAGCATTCAAATAATCCATATGGCTTTTTTTGGCAGGCAGAGGATACGGCTGCCTGTTTTTACGGCGATTGATAATCCGCAGGTGATGGCTGGAAACATTCGCAAACGGTCTGCCGATGGGAATCATCAAGCAGCAGTATCATCATTGTAATGGAAATGAATCGCCGTTTTTGTGCAGGAATGCAAGCATTCCAATCGCTGAGACGTTATGGTATGGGTTACAGTTGTTTCACAGAGCTTTCAGCAATTATGCGTCAGCATCACAAACGAGTGCATCTAACAACGAACCAAGCGAAATCCCTCATATTTCAGGAGAACGCACGCATACTAAGCCAGAGGTGATCTGTATGGCGGCTGCTCACAAAGGGGCGATTTCTTTTGGTTTGGTGCATATTCCCATTCAGCTCTATCGCACCACGCGGGACAACGATATATCGTTTCATCAGTTATGCAAGGATACCCATGAAAGGGTTCGTTATAAGAAGTATTGTCCCCACTGTAAAAAAGAACTGACAAGCAAAGACATCGTCAAAGGCTATCAGTATGAAAAGGATCAATATGTCATCATGAGCGATGATGAACTCGAGCGTATCAAGACAGAAAAGGATAAGACGATTCACATTTTACAGTTTACAAAGCTGGAAGAAATTCCTGACATTTATTATGAGAAGAATTATTATGCCGTTGCCGATCGCTATGCGATGAAGGCGTATGAGCTGCTCAGAAAAAGCATGTACGCTTTGGGCGTCGTAGCGATTGCAAAAACGGTGATCGCCACGAAGGAGACATTGCTTGCGCTATGCCCGATGGAAAAGGGAATACTGGTCAAGACCTTGTTTTATCAAGACGAGATTTTAGAGATGCCTCAGGAGGAAGCACAGCCGAAGCTGAATAAAAATGAGATCGATATGGCAAAGCAGCTGATCAAGTCCATGACGAAGAACTATGATCCCAACATCTACTTTGACGAATACCAAGCGCGCTTGAAAAAGGCGCTGGAAGAAAAGATACAGGGACATGAGATCGTACATCCGGCAGTGAAGGATGCGGGTGAGACGCCGATCGATTTGATGGAGGCGCTGAAGCAATCCGTTGCGGCGATGCAAAAGAGCGGCAGAAAAAGGAGCGTACAGCATTGAATAAGATGATACGTCCGATGCTCATAGGAGCACAGCGCCCACCCTTTGACGATGTGGATTTCCTCTATGAAATAAAGCTGGATGGGATACGCTGTATCGCCTGCTGCGATCGGGATGGCGTCACTCTGTATAATAAAAGGGGAATGCGGCTGCTGGCACACTTCCCGGAGCTTGGAGAGATCCATCGGCAGGCGAAAAGAGCGTGCATTTTGGATGGGGAGCTCTATGTTTTTAAAGAGGGAGTTACGGATTTCTTTGCGGTTCAAAAACGCGCGCTGCTTCGCGATGATTTTAAGATCAGGATTGCCGCAAAACAATATCCGGCGACGTTTACCGCTTTTGATGTTTTGGAGATCGAAGGAAACAGCCTGATGCAGACGCCGCTCATCGAGAGAAAAAACATGCTCGAAGTGCTGATCGAAGAGAATGAGCGCCTCAATATTTCCCGATATATCGAGGAACAGGGAATGCGGCTGTTTGAGCTGACCAAGGAAAAAGGTTTGGAGGGTATCGTAGCCAAGCAAAAGAGCAGTCTCTATTATGAGGGCAAGCGCACGAAAGAGTGGATTAAGTGCAAGCATCTGCTGGATGATGATTTTGTGATCGCCGGCTATATACGGAAAAGTCAGGGAATGACGAGCCTCGTATTGGGGAAGTATGATGAAGCGAGACTGGTGTACAAGGGGCATGTGACTTTGGGCGTTTCTCTTACAGAGATCAACAGGAGGACACAAAAAACAAAACAATGCCCGTTTCGCGAGGTTCCTTTGGGCAATGCAGATGCCATTTGGATTCAACCGTTTCTCGTGGGAACTGTTACGTTTATGCAATACACGCGGGAGGGAAACATGCGTCAGCCTGTATTCAAGGGATTGCGGGATGATAAGCTGCCGATGGAATGCTGTGTGTAAGCGGCTGGTCCTTTGATCGATCCTCTGATAGAAAACGGGCGCGTCTTTCTTTTTTTCATCGCCGCACTTTTCTTTAAAAGCGTGCAAACAGAATAATAAAAAATAGGTTTGGCATCGTGCCAAACCTATTTCAGCTAAAACCTATGAAGCATCTGTGACGCTATCGTAAGCGCAGCGTCAGCTGCGATGCTGTGTTAATCGATGTGAATGAATACCGGTCCGGAACCGACATAGGCACTGGAAATAACCGTGCTGCTGCCAAACCAGCCTCCGTGTACCGCCTGACCGTTACCGATGTAGACCGCGACATGCGCCATTCCCAAGCCGCCGTCCGCGTAGTAGATCAGATCGCCCGGCTGCGGATCGCTGGTGATCGTACCTAAGGATAAGTAACCTGCCGGCCATCCGTGATAATAGATGCCGTTAGCGGCTAATGCGTTTGTCACTAACATCGTGCAGTCCTGATTGACGCCGAGCTGTGCGAGCGCTGCCGCCGCGATCCCCTCGCTCAGCGCGCTGCTTGCCTCTCTGGCAACACCGCTTTCGTTGAATACGTAAGAGACGCCATCGATCTCTGCCTCCGTATCCTTCAGCACCTTGCCATAGGCATCGCGATAAAAGGCATTGCCTTCCTCATCATAATCCCATCCGGTGTAAAGTACGCCGTATTCATCGAGATAGTAGGTCTCATCGCCGATCTTCGTCTTGCCGGCTGCCATGATACCTTCCTCATCGAAATAGTGTCGCTTTCCGTTGATGGTCTTCCATCCGACGACTTTTTTGCCGTTTTCATCGACATAGACAAACGTGTCCTCATCGATTTCCACATACTGTTCTGTCACAAGATAACCGTGATCGTCATAGAGCACATCATCGTTCCACCCTTTCAGCAGGCGCCCGTCCTTTTGAAAGAGATACGTTTCCTCGCCGATGCGCTGTTCGCCGCTGACCATCTTTCCGCTGTCTGCGAAATAGTAGTCCGCATTGTCGATCGTCTGCCAGCCAAACAGCATTTCGGCATTCTCATCAAAATAATAAGTGCCTTCCTCCAGCTGTAGCCAGCCGATCGCTTGTTCGTGTGTTGATTCGAGAATGTAATATCTGTCGCTGCCTTCCCCATGCCATCCCGGCTGTGCTTCATAGGCATATACAGCGGAAACCACCGGGACACAGGTTGCAATGCACAGTGCCGCAGCGATCTTCTTGCTGTGTTTTTCCAAGAAATTCATCCGTTTCACCTCATTCAAAGCCAACAGAAGTATAACATTCCTGTAAGATTGATGCAAATTTTTCCGCTAAAAAATGCAAAGGTGACGTTAAAAAGTACAAAAAATAAGCTTTTTTTCTGCTTTTTGATCCATGGCTTTCGGCATTTGCCAGACGGTTATCATCCTTTCCGCTCTCTGCCGCATAACGCGCTTTTCCATTTTGCAATGAAAACGTGATAAAGCCCAAGAGATGCAGGATGAAAGACAGGGAAGCCGCCCTCTCTCAATGGAGGAATGTCGCACAGGCGCAAATCGTCAAGGACGCATCATCAGCACTTTGACGCGCTTACTCGTCTGTGCGCAGATACCAATAGACGCTGCCATCCTGCGCGCTCTTGCCGCTGATGGGATCAACGCTGCGGGAAACGATCTGATCACTTGGCAGATACCATACTCCTTCTCTCTCTGCATACAGGTTGTTGAACGTATTTTGAAAGATTTTTTTGGCATGACTCTGATCGGCACTGCTCAATGTGCGGTTATCGTCATAACCGCTCCAGATGGCAAGAGTGTATTGCGGATTGTATCCGACGACCAAGGAGTCCCAATCGCTGGTGCCGGATTTTACGGCTGTTTTGACTTTCGGCGATGATCCCAGCATGGAAGGATAGGCGTAGGTCTTGTTTTTCTGATCGTAGGTGGCGGTCATTAGCTGTGAGAGCACCAGCGTCTCATCCCGGCGCAGCAGCTGTTTCAACTGGGTTTGATCGCGATAGAGCACCTCGCCCTCGCTTTGAATGGAGGCGATCAGCTGCGGCTTGGCATACAGCCCCTCTGAGGCGAAGCTGTTATAGATGGAGGCGAGCTCCAGTGCGGAGAGATTGACGGTGCCTAAAGCGAGAGAAGCGTTTGCCTCTGCCTGTATGCCGAATTTCGCCAAGGCACTTTGCAGCGTCTCTTCACCGAGAAACAGGTGCGTTTTCACCGCGTAGATATTATCGGAAATCCCGATGGCGTTGATCAGAGAGATCTCACGGTAAGGGTAGAGGTTGCCATAGTTACCGGGCGCGTAGGTTTCGCCGTTTTCCAGCTGGAAGGTCGTCGGCTGGGAGATAAAGGTCGTCGAAGGGGTAAAGCCCTCGCACAGGGCACAATAATACAGCAGCGGCTTGACGGTGCTTGCGATCTGCCGCTTGGCGTACAGCGCACGGTTGTATTGGGAGGTCGTATAGCTGCTGCCGCCGGCCATTGCCAGCACATGATCGCTGAATGGCTCCATCATCACCGCGCTGATTTGCATCTGCGCATCCTCGCCCATCTCCGCTTGAATCCCCTGATAGAGGGCGCGGCTGGCCGCAGGGTCAAAATAGGTGAATACCTCGATATTGCCGGAGGTGAGGTTCTTTGCGGCAAGCTCCTGCAATACCGCGTCGATGTAATACGAGCGAATGTCATCCTCCTGCGCATCCTCGCTGTGATCGATCACCACGAGCTCCTCCTCCATCGCATCTTCATACGCCTGCTCACTGATGACGCCGCTTTCGTAAAGCACCTGTAAAATCGTCTGCTGGCGATAGCGGGCGCTTTCATAGTCGAGATAAGGGGAAAAGGCACCCGGGCCGTTGACGACGCCGACTAGCATCGCCAATTCACCGGCACTGAGATCCTTGAGCTCCTTGCCATAATAATAGGAAGCGGCCTCTTTGACGCCGACGACCCCGTGTCCGAAATACAGCGTGTTGAGGTAACCCTCTAAAATATCCTGTTTGCTGTAATGCATCTCTAAACGCACGGCGTAAAAAAACTCCTCGATCTTGCGCGACAGCGTCTGATCGTTTGTCAAAAAGAGGTTTTTGGCATATTGCTGGGTGATCGTCGATCCGCCCTGCAAGCCGGTGTCGGAGAACAGGTTGTTTTTCAGCGCCGCCGCCATGCGGATCGGGTCAAAGCCGAAATGGAGATAAAAGCGTTTGTCCTCTACAGCAACAAACGCTTCCTGCACCTGCGTGGGAATCTCCTCCAGCGCCACCCATTCGCTGCTTTCTCCGAAATTGCTCTCATAGAGAACATCGCCGTTGCAATCGTACAGCGTGATGTGCTGTCGCTGCTCATACAGCTGCAAGGGAGCGCACAGCGCATACGTATAAATAAGAAGAAAGACGCTGAGAAAAGCAAACAGCACCCAGATTGTTATACGAAACAGCTTATTCATACGCTTCTCCTTTCCGCTTGCGGCACAATTCTGTCTTTATTATGCGCCAAAGGGGCACGGTTTAAACGCGGAGTGCAAAGAGAGGAAGCGCATACCGACACTTGTTTGGCGTGTATAACCATCAGGTGTTACGCATGTGCACGGCATGTGAAGGGTTCCCTGTGAAAGGGTATATCAGCCAAATGGGAAAACGTTTTCCCTCGTGCCGATCGGAGGTGGGGTTGGTTTTTGCCGCTATTTGCTGCCGCAGATTTTATTTGTGATGGAGAATTCTCATGCAGCAGAAAAAATTAAAGCAAATAGGACTTGCGTATTAAGGGGTTTCTGATTATAATGCTCATGATGTAAAGTGGTGAGGTACAATGAAACGAGCGATTTCCTTAATACAGAAGCACTGCGACAGCGATGAGACACTGTTATGCTATCAGGGGGAAGCGCAGGTGGAGGAAGAGGAGAACTGCACCCGATTTCACGTGTCGATGAATACGCCTGCGGGCGAGGTGGAGGTGCGCGCCTTTGCACAGGCGGCGGCGATCGACAGCCGTTTTGAGCAGCACACCCATCTGCTGCTGCGCGAGGGACATCAGACCTATGCCCGTGTGGAGGGATCGTTTGGAACGCTCACTTTGCCGGTGAAAACAGAAAGCTACAAGAAAACGCCGGATTTTGTGTATGTGCGCTATGCGCTCATGCAGGATCGACGGGCGTGCGATACATTTGAATTGAGGATAGAGATGGGAGGAGGAATGAAATGAATCAGATTGAAAACGGATTAAAAGCAGCGATGAGCGCTGCGATCAAGCAGGCGTTTCATCTCGATTACAGCGAGGAACAGGTGATTATCGAGATTCCCAAGGATCAAAGCCACGGGGATTACGCATGCAACGCCGCGATGCAGCTCACCCGTCAGCTGCACAGAAATCCGCGGGAAATCGCTCAGGAGCTGATGGCGCATTTCGATTTGGAGAGCGCCGGCGTCGCTTCCTTTGCGATTGCCGGACCGGGCTTTATCAATTTTACGATGCGAAACGATTCGCTTGCCGGCGTGATCGCCGACGTGCTGAAGGCGCAGGATGCGTACGGACAAAATGACAGCGGTGCGGGGTGCCGCGTCAACTTGGAGTATGTCTCTGCCAATCCGACGGGAAATTTGCATCTGGGGCATGCGCGCGGCGCAGCATGGGGCGATAGTGTTGCCAGATTGATGAAAGCGAGCGGCTACGTCGTGACAAGAGAGTACTATGTCAACGACGCCGGCAATCAGATCGTCAATTTGGCGAAATCGCTGCAGGCGCGTTACCGCGAGTATCTGGGTATGTCATTTGCCCTGCCGCAGGATGGCTACCATGGCGAGGACGTCAAGGAGATCGCCGTCGCTTTGGCTAAGACGCATGGGGATCGCTATGCGCAGGAGTGCGAGGAGAGCCTGAAGTTTTTCAAGCAGCAGGGCATTGCCTTTGAGCTGGAGAAGATTCAAAAGGATCTCGCCTATTATCGAGTCACGTTTGACGTCTGGAGCAGCGAGCAGGCAATACGTGACGCCGGCAAGGTGGAGAGCGCTTTGCAGGTGCTGGCACAAAAAGGGCTGACGTATGAAAAAGAGGGCGCGCTGTGGTTTGCGACGACGCGCTTTGGCGATGACAAAGATCGGGTTTTGATTAAAACAGACGGCTCTTATACATACCTCGTACCGGATATTGCATATCATAAGGACAAGATGGACCGCGGCTTTGATCGTCTCGTTGACTTTTTCGGCGCGGATCATCACGGCTATGTACCGCGCTTGAAGGCGAGCATCGCCGCGCTGGGCAATGATCCGGATCAGCTTTCGGTCGACATCATCCAGATGGTGCGGCTGGTGGAAAACGGCGAAGAGGTCAAGATGAGCAAGCGCTTGGGCAATGCGGTAACCATCCGCGAGCTGTGCGATGAGGTCGGCGTGGACGCCGCCCGCTATTTCTTCGTACAGCGGGCGCTGGATTCCCATCTGGATTTTGACTTGGGCTTGGCGCGCAGCCAGAGCAATGATAATCCGGTCTATTATGCCCAGTATGCGCATGCCCGCATGTGCTCGATTCTGCGGCAGGCGGCGGATATGCAGGCGGCGGACAGCTATGAGCGGCTGACCCATGAAAAAGAGATCGATCTCATGAAGTATATCAACGAGTTTACCGGCGTCGTCAGCGAAGCCGCTAAACTTCGCGCACCGCATAAGGTCTGCAATTATATCCAGAAGCTGGCACAGAAGTTCCACAGCTTTTACAGTGCCTGCAAGGTGCTGGATAAGAAGGATGAGGTGCTGAGCGCACAGCGTCTGGCACTGGTACTGGCCGCGAAAATCACCTTAAAAAACGCTTTGACGCTGATCGGCGTGGAAGCACCTGAACAGATGTAGGAGGATTCAAGATGAAAAAATCGATGATCGACGTCGCATTCGACCTGATGACAAGAAAGAAAAAGCCGGTCGTATTTTTAAAGCTGTGGCAGGAGGTCAGCGAGATCATGGGCTTTACCACGGCGCAGGAGGAGGACAACATCGCACAGTTTTACAGCGATTTGTCATTGGATGACCGCTTTGTGAACGTATCGGAGAATAAGTGGGATCTGCGTTCCCGTCACACCTATGATGAAAGCATCGTGGACCCAAGCGCCATCATGATCGATGAGGACAGCGACGAGGGTTATGACGAAGAGCCGGAGGATAAAGAAGAGAGTGAATAAAACGAGAGCGGATGTGAGCGAGTGCGCATCCGCTTTTTTGACGGCGTTTGCATGTAAAGCAGCGTTTTGTTTTTACACTCTTTCCGCGCGGATTCCCTTGGTGTATGAAAGGGTGAAGCCGGCGGGGGCGCATGGGGGAAACCGTCTGAGGTTCCTATCATTTTTAATGAAGCCTGCGTTTTCGATGAAGCCGATCGCAGAGATGCTTTTTCCATGTTTTTTTCGGGGAAGATATCCGAATGAAAAAGAAAACAGGCTTGATTTTCTTTGTGTTTTTCGGCGTGCGCACTTAACAAATGCGGGAAAATGCAGTATTATTATAAGTGTGAAGCAACATGCGAAGGAGGAAATAAAGCTATGTTAGTATCCGCAACTGAAATGATTAACAAGGCTCACGAAGGCCATTATGCCATCGGTGCGTTCAACATCAACAACTTAGAGTGGACAAAGTCTATTCTGGCAGCTGCCGAAGAGGCAAAATCTCCGGTGATGTTAGGCGTATCTGAGGGTGCTGCAAAGTATATGTGCGGCTTTAAGACGGTTGTCGCTATGGTGAAGGAGATTCATGACAGCATGGGAATCACCGTTCCGGTTGCCCTGCATCTGGACCATGGTTCTTATGAAGGTGCTAAGGCGTGCATCGAGGCAGGATTTACTTCCGTTATGTTCGACGGTTCTCACTATGAGTTCGCCGAGAACTTAGAGAAGTCTAAAGAGATGATCGCATTGGCACATTCCAAGGGTATTTCCATCGAGTGTGAGGTCGGCGGTATCGGCGGTGAGGAAGACGGTGTCGTTTCTGCCGGTGAGTTGGCAGATCCTCAGGAATGCAAGACGATCGCTGAGCTGGGCGTTGACTTCTTAGCAGCAGGTATCGGTAACATCCACGGTAAGTATCCGGCAAACTGGGCAGGTCTGAGCTTTGATCGCTTAGCTGAGATTCAGGCGGTTACCAACGGTAAGCCGTTAGTACTGCACGGCGGTTCCGGTATTCCGGCTGATCAGATCGCTAAGGCAATCACGCTGGGCGTTTCCAAGATCAACGTAAACACGGAGCTGCAGCTGGAGTTTGCTGCCGCAACCCGCAAGTATATCGAAGCCGGCAAGGATCAGGAAGGCAAAGGCTACGATCCGCGTAAGCTGCTGAAACCGGGTGCTGATGCAATCAAGGCAAAGGTTATCGCTATGATGAACCAGTTTGGTTCCGCAGGCAAAGCTGAATAATGTCAATAAAAGGATCGAAGCGCATGGCGTTTCGGTCTTTTCTTTTGGCGAAAAGAGCCCTTTGCCAAGCGCGTGCGCATAAGTGCAGAACACAGCGATAAGGCAGTATTTCTGCACAGGCAGAGAACAAGTGGGGTAACGGCGTGATTGCTGACATCGCTCACGCTGGATTCCTATTTCATTCATCGAGCAGCAGGCGCGAAAAAGGTATGCGATGGATCGCCGTGCGGCACGTTTCGGTTGCACCGGTATCCTCGTTTTTGATAAGATAGAAAAGAAGAATCATCGGTGAGGTGAGCGTATGATACACTGGGGAATTTTGGGCGCAGGCAATATTGCCGGACGCTTTGCGCAGAGTCTGCAAGAGGAAAAGGACAGCCGTTTATATGCGATCGCGCTTCGTTCCTTACAGAAAGGGCAGGCGTTTATGGCGAAGTATCCGGCGGATCGCTGTTATCTGGATTATGATGCGCTGCTGGCGGACTCGAAAGTCGACGCCATCTATCTGGCGCTGCCTCACGGTCTGCATGCGAAATGGGCGATTCAAGCGCTGAAACAGGGGAAAGCGGTTCTGTGTGAAAAGCCGGCGGTGGTCAGCGAGGCGCAGATGCGTGCCATCGCCGATACCGCCCTGCGTGAGCAATGTCTGTTTATGGAGGCGATGAAGACGCGTTTCGTTCCTTTATATGCCAAGGTGAAGGGATTGCTCAAAGCGGGGGCGATCGGCACGATTACCGCCATCGATGTCTCTTTGTGCAACGTGGAAAGCTTTTCTTGCCGTGGGGAAACCTATCACATGCAGCCAAAACAGGGCGGCGCTTTGCTGGATGTGGGCATCTATTGCATCAGCTGGATCGAGGATTTGCTGCAGGGAGAGATTTACGTGCGAAAAGCGCGGGCGAAATATCAGGGAGCGGTGGATGTGTATACGCAGGCAGAGCTTGTCTGCGGGGATGTCGCCGTGCATATGGAATGCGCCTTTGACCGCAAGAAACCGCGAAATCTGGTTATCCATGGCACAAAGGGAATGATGATCATAGAAGATCATCACCGCGCCCAGACGCTTCGCATCATCGGCGTAAAACAGCAGGAGATTCACATGCCGTATGTCGTAGATGATTTTTATGGGGAGATCACCCATTTTGTCAGCCTGCTCAAAGAGGGGCGTACGCAAAGTCCGCTGATGCCGCTGGCGGCTTCGATCCGCTGCAGCGCGCTGGTCGATCAGATCAAGGCGGCTTGTCTCAAAGAGAAGGAATGAGCGGCGAAAGAAGAGTTGTCGTGCATTATGCAACATTTCCATGGCAAAAAACAACGGTATGTTAGAAATCATTGTAATGGCTGAGCAGATAGACAGGAGACAGGGAAAGGAAGATCGTATGAAATATATATTGGTTCACGGCTTGGGACAGACACCCGGCGATTGGGAAAAGACGGCGGATGCGCTCATGGACAAAACGGATGTCGTCTGTCCTGATTTGACGGAATTGCTGAAAGGCGAAACAAGCGATTACGCTCACTTGTATTCAGCGTTTTCCCGATTTTGCATGACCTATGATGAACCGCTTGTTTTATGCGGGCTGTCCTTGGGAGGGGTACTCGCAATGCACTATGCCATCGAGCATCCTGATCAAGTCCGCGCCGTCGCATTGATCGCTGCTCCATACACGATGCCGAAACGGCTGCTGCAGTTTCAAAACGCGATCTTTCGCATCCTGCCAAAACGCGCCTTTCAAGGGATGGGATTTTCAAAACAGGAGATGATTCGCCTTTCCCATTCCATGATGGATTTAGATTTCCGCGATGATCTGCATAAAATAAAATGCCCTGCACTCATTTTGTGCGGGGCAAAGGATCGGGCGAACAGAAAGGCTGCTTTGGAGATGCAAAAATGGGTGCCGCATGCCAAGATCGCTATGATAGCGAACGCCGGACATGAGGTCAATAAAGACGCTCCTGCGGCGTTGGGACAGGAATTACAGCGTTTTTTCCAGCTTGTTTTCAAGGGTGAGTAAAGAGAGCGCTCATATCTGCCCTGCACTTGATTGCTCGCGATAGCGGGCGCAGATGAAAGGAATCACAGCGTTTTTCCAGTTCGTTTTCAAGAATGAGTAAAGGCAGTGTTCATATCTGCCCTGCGCTTAGTTGCCTGCGACAGCGGATGCGGATGAAAGGAATCGCAGAAGTTTATTCAGTTCCTATCCCATTGAAAGTATCGGTTCATTCGATCTTCACCGCTTGCGGCGGCAGATGCAGGGGGAGGACCCTGCGTTTTTCATACATACAGCGAACATCGCTATACAGAAACAGTGAATAAAAAGCATGACAAAAATGATGAGGCAAAAGAGTGAGAGGAAAGGCTAGGAGGCGAAGCTTTCCTCCAGCTTCATGATGCGCTCCATCAGCGATGTGAGAACCGGCGCACAAAGATGATGCTGCTTGGCTAACGGTACAAGCGTGCCGGAGAAGAGCGCCACTTCCGTTTTGCGTTTAGAGAGGATGTCCTGTGCCATGCTGGGCATCGCATCCTTGGCGAGATGATTGACTAAGCCGACCCAGTGTGCGATGTCTTGATCGCGCAGATCGATCCCTTGTGCGTTGGCGATGGTCTTGACCTCTTTCATCGCCGCGATGAACTCCTCCTGATGCGCTTGCCCTTGCTGACAGGCGCCATAGCCGCAGCGGTAGACGGCACACACCTGATTGATGCCGCAGTTGAGCATCAGCTTGTTCCACTGCTCCCGTAAGATGTCTGCACAGACGCGGCAGGGGATGTGCACGCTGTCAAAGAAACGCTGCACCGTGTCAACGCTGTCTCGCTGCGCATCGCTGTCGGCGCCGATCAAAATTTCCCCGATGTTGGAATAGCGCACCTCATTGCCCAGATAGGTGGAATCCATTCCCTGTACGATACAGCGAATGACTTGGTCGTGAGAAAAGTGTGTGCGTGCGATCTCTTCGCTGGTGATGCCGTTGAGGCAGGGCAGAATGAGGGTATTCGCATCGACAAACCCGCGGATTTGTTCCAGCGCTGGGGCTAATCCGGCGTATTTGGTGGTGATCAGGATGAGGGACAAAGGCTTGCCCTCGCTTTGATATGTGAATCGGGCGTCCCACCCGTTGATGCGCAGCGGCTGTTCCTCGTAACGCTGTCTGCGTGCAGGATCGACGATAAAGACGGGATTCACGCCGCCTTGCTGAAGCAGTGTGCCATAGAGCGCGCCGATCGCGCCCCTGCCGATGATGCCGACGCTTTGAATTGTTTGCATGAAAACCTCCTGTGTATGTATGGGATATAAGCGCTTCTATTGTAGCACAGGAAGTGGAAAATGCGCAGAGAACCATGGAAAAAGCGACCCGCATTTGCCATGTGAACGGCGCAGGTCGCTTGTAAGCATCCGCTGTGTAAGAGAGAGTTCGCTTACGCTTTGCGGATATGGATTCTGTGAGTGCTGTGACTGAAGGCTGTATGCAAAAGGTTGTTATTGAAAGGAAATGGTCAAGTCACAGTCACCAAGCGGGGCAATGATCGCTCCCTCCCACAGAAAGCCTTTCTCTTGTTAGTTAGTTTGGACTAACTGATTATAGTATAGCAGATCATGATAAAAAGTAAAGCGTGCGGCAGGAAAATTTGTCAGCCGCTGCTCACATGCGGCAAATGGCGTCTGCATGCCTTGTGCGCATGTCCCGCTCTTAAAAAAATCCGCACTTAACGGCGGATCTTTTTCAATGCTCAATAGGTGTAGCTGCCCATCTTTCGATGGAAGTCAGGGTCGGAAGAAAGGTTGCAGTCGATGCCCAGATCAGCGGACAGGCGGCGGGCGATTACCTGTAATGGAACGACGTACTCCATCGTGGCAAAGTAAGGGTCATTGATGAAAGGGAATACGAGATGCTTCCTGTCATCCTTTTGACGCTCATCGGAGGTGATGATAAAGTTGTGATCAGTGCGTTCATCGGCAAAATAGCGCTCCATGCGCAGCATGCGCTCATAATACTGTCCCGCGCTGCCGATGTAAAGCATGTAGGTATCCTCGTGGATGGAGTGGTAGACACCGTGCATAAACTCTTCCAGCTCATAGCCGCAGACACTGTAACGTACAGCCTCCAGTATTTTCAGTGTGCCTTCCAGCATTGCTGCGCGGCAGTTTTGATAACCGATGACGATCATGCGGCGGCATTGCTTAAGCTCCTCCCTGTTTGTCTCATACCAGCGGGTGCTTGCTTGGGCGATCTCGGGAATCTGGTCGCAGGTGGCGATCATACGGCGTAAGTATTCCGCGTGTTGGGCGTCGTCGATCGTCTGTCTGCGCAAGGCGATCTGCAAGGCAAATACGACCAGTGTAGCGATGGAACCGATGAAGCCTTTCGTCTTAGGCCCTGCGTATTCCGGACCGATTTCTATGTACATCGCCGCATCTGCATGTTCTACTAACGGTTTGCCGCGCTCTGCGGTAGCGGCGATCGTCGCCAAGCCTTCTTCACGCGCCCGCTCAAGCGCCATGATCGTCGAAGTGGAGCGTCCGGCATGGGAGATGCCGATGACTAAGGTATCTGGAGAATGCACCAGTTCACTGTCTTTAAATGCCATCGGATAGCTGGAGATCACCGGGATGCCGAGTATTTTTTCCATGATCGGCGCCGCAGCCAAAGACGCATGGTAGCTGGTACCGGAGCCGACGACATAGATTTGTTGAATCGAACGGCTGAAATAGTAATCGAGCGGCTGTTGAAAGATTTCCCCGCGATGCTCAACAATATGGCGGACAGCACGCTTAGACTCTATGATGTAGTCATACATGTCCCAATCTTTTTCTGTCATAGTTTTCTGTATCCTCCTTGAATGTGTTTTTGCAAAAGAAAGAGCCTGCGGCGACAGCCGATTGCCTGTGCAGGCTCCTTTTAAAAATCGTAGTGATATTCATAACGGCTTCCCAGATAATAGGTCTCTGTGTACTCAATCACCTCGCCGTTTTCCAAATAGCTGTAATGTGTGTTTTTCAAAAGGGCGGCGTCCTTGGTATGCAGTGCCTCTTTTTGTTCCTCACTCGCCGTGATCGCCGTCATAGCGCCTTCTCCATGGTGAATGATAAGTCCCAGCTCACTGAGGTAATCATACAGAGAGGCATTGAGGCGTTTGGGATCGAAGGCGGGGATGAGGGAACTGGGGATATACGTGTAGCTGATGGCGATCGGCACATCATCTCCACATCGCAAGCGGACGAAATAATAGATGAAGTCATCTGCATCTAAATGCATGCGCTGCATCAGCTCCGGCAAATCGTGTGCGCGAAACAGGCGGTATTCCAGCAGACGGGAGGAGGCGGTACACCCGATCCCTTCCATGTCTTTGGTAAAGCTGCGGCTGCTGGTAATCGGCTTGTGAATCTTCTTTTCACACACATAGCTGCCGCGTCCGCTCACTCGCTCGACATAGCCCTCCGCCGCTAACAGCCGTACCGCGCGATTGGCAGTCATGCGCGATACGTGGTAGCGCTGTGTCAGTTCCTTTTCGGTGGGAATCTGATCCCCGTTGCAAAGACGGTGCTGTTCGATCTGCCCGCGCAGCTCCTGCGCGATCTGCAAGTATTTCTTTGCCGCTGCCATCAGCACAGCTCCTGTATGTGGCAAAGCAGGTATTGCAGCTGCTTTTGCGTGCGTGTGTCGCTTGTGTGCGAGAGTGCTTCCCTTAACAGGGAACGGCTTGTTTGTTCATCCTGTTTCAGCATGTAGAGCTTGGCAAGACGAAACAGCAGGATACAGCGGCTTTCTTCATCCAAGGGCTGATCGAGCATCTTTTTCACTCTGTCGATCCAGCTCAGATCGTGAAGCAGATAGATTCCCTCCAGCTGTGTGATCTCCTGATGCAGCCTGACATAGCTGCTTTCCTTTCGTTTAGCTAACAGCGCATGCAGCTTTTCGACGCACGCATTGGCGCGCGTTTCCTCATGATGCTCTAAAAAGTAAGGCAGTACGCGGCTGTAAAAAGCGATTTGATTTTTCTCGCTGTGCGTTTGGACAGCGCTTTGATCATAGAGGGTGTTCACCTGCACGCTGTCGCTGTTAGCTAAATAATAGCCAAGCCGCAGCATCATTCTGGTGAAAGAAGAGAAATACACACGAACGTCTAAGCCCTCGAGCGTCTGCATATAAGCGTGCTCATCTTTTTGTTCGCGCAGGGCATATAAGCGGCGCAGGATGCGATGGGTGATCCATCGGCGGTACAGCGCTAAGACGAAGAGACAGACACCGAAGCCGATGATGAACAGCCACTGGTTACTCATGATAACAATTCAGCACTCGGGCAAAGCGTTTTGCCGTGATGTGCGGGCGGGTGATCGCGTTGCCGACAACAACCGCATAAGCGCCCATGTAAAGGCATTGCACGGCGATCTGCGGAGTGGAGACCTTACCCTCCATAATTACCTTGGTATCCGTGCCGGCCACGGCGTCCACGACATCCCGCAGCAGCAGATAATCGGGTTCATCCTTAATTTCCGGCTTGTCGAAGCAGCCTGCCTGCGTATAGCCGGCAAGGGTCGGTGCTACGAAATCCGCGCCATAAGAGGCGGCGATGCGGGCGTCCTGTGCGCTTGCAACATCGGCAAAGATCAGCGCCTGCGGAATGGCCTGCTTTATTTCACGAATTGTCTCATAAGCCATTTTGCCATCTTCGCGCAGATGATGGGTTGCCTGCACGGCGATGATTTCCGCACCGGCTTCCCAGATGGCCTTGGCGGCATCCAAGTGGGGAGTCAGATAGACGTCCTTGATGTTACGGTCGATTTTCCATAGGCCGATGATTGGCAGATTGGTAGCCGCCTTGATCTCACGGATGTCCTTCGGGGTGTTGGCGCGGATTGCCCTCGCCCCCGCCCATTTGGCGCATTCCGCCATCTTCACGCTCATGCCTTCCATGTAATGCGGCTCGCCGGGAACCGCCTGACAGGAGACGATGAGAGCATTTTTAAGACTTTCCACCAGTGCTTCTTTGTTCATTTCCATTCCTTCTTTCCCTTATACAATCAGCCTAACAAGCCCAGCCAAACACCGAGGATGCCGATGATCAGCAGTCCGACCATGATCCATGTGCCGCTGATCTTCTTTTGCAGCAGACCATAGCAGCCAAAGGTCAGCAGCAATGGCATCAGCTTTGGCAAAATCGAATCCAGCGTTTCCTGAACGTTGACCTGCGCACCGTTGAGATCGATAATCAGCGGACAGTTGACGACGACCATGGAAGCGATCATGGAACCGATGACGATCAATCCCAGCACCTTGGCCGCCTCGGTCAGCTTCTCCAGCGTACCATCGGCACTGATGCGGGCTAAAAACTCATTGCCTCCCTGATAGCCGATCTTAAATCCGAACCAGCGTACCAGCTCGCTGGGGATGACGTTGATCAGAAAATACAGCAGCGGGGCGATCGGATTGCCGGCTACGGCTAACGGTGCTGCGATACCGACGCCGATGACGCGGAAGGTTCCCCAGAAGAAGGAGTCGCCGATACCGGCCAATGGTCCCATTAAGGCTGCCTTGACGGAGTTGATGGAGGAGACGTCAAATTCCCCCGGGGCAGAGTTGGCATACTGCTCCTCCATGGCACAGCTGATGCCTAAGATAAACGGCGAGGTGGTCGTCGCGCAGTTGAAAAATTCCAGATGGCGCTGATAGCCCTCTTTTAGCTTGGCATCGTCCCCGTGATACAGCGCTTTGATGACCGGGGACATCGCCCATGCGTAGCCGGTGGACATCTGACGCTCGTAGTTGAAGCAGCCAAGCAGCTGATAATGGCGCAGATAGACGCTGTGTAAATCCTTTTTCGTCAGTTTTTTCTTATCGTTGTTCATCACATGTTCCCTCCATTTTTCTATTCTTCGCTCTCGGAAGGCTTAAATTGGAAATAAATGTAGGCACAGATACCGCCGATGACGGAAGCGCCGATCGTGGAAATGTTGAAGAAGGCGACCAACGCAAAGCCCAAGAACAAGAATGCGGCGTATTTGCGGTCAAAGGTCAGCTGCATCAGCATGGCGACACCAAGCGCCGGCAGCAGATTGCCCGATTGTCCCAAGCCATCCTGAATGACCTGCGGAATGCTTTCGACGATGGCCGTGATCACATCGCCGCCGATCATAAAGCCGACAAAGACGAGGATGAACTTAGAGGCGAAATACAGCAGCGATCCCAGCCAGTTGCCGACGGCGATGCCTCGATAGTTGCCTTTTTCCACCTGCTGATCGGCATAGTGGGCAAAGGTCGTGTTCAAGACGCCGACACCGATGGCGACCACCTGCGCCAGCAAAGCGATCGGGATAGCTAAAGCGAGTGTCGTCTCATAGTCCGCGCCGGTTTGAATCGCCAAGGCGGTTGCCAGCGAAGAGCCGACGACGACATCCGGCGGTGTGGAGGTGCCGATGCCGACCAATCCCATCCAAACTAATTCCAATTCACCGCCGATGATCAATCCGGTGGTAAAATCCCCCATCACAAGTCCTACCAGCGGTCCGATGATGATCGGGCGATCCAGCATGTGCTGTCCGCCGCAGCGGCTTTCCATGTAGATCAATGCTGTGATCAAAGCGATCAATAATCCTTGAAGTACCATTTTTCACTTTCTCCTTTACTTTGTCATTTTTCAAAAATCTTACGAATACCCTCGTAATTCATACGCTCTAAAGACGGTGTTACCTGCACAAAGACGTCAGCGCCCTGTTCATGCAGCTTCTTCGCGTATGCAAAATCCTCCTGGCTCATCATCACTGCCGGAAGCGTAGCGACTTGCCCCTCTTTCTTTTTGATGCCGGCCGTGCCGATGTTTACCGCATCGATTCCCTCCACATGCCGGGAGAGCTCATAGGCATCCTCCAGACTTTCCGTCACCACAAAGACACGTTTTCTCGCAAATTTAGGGCTGTTGAGCTTTTCTATCGCTTCTGCGCGCGTTTTGATCAACAGACTGACGCCGGCCGGTTTCGCCATCTTCATCGTCATCATCATAAACGAATCCGTAGCAGCCTTGTCGTTGACGACTAAGATCGTGTCCGGCTTCAATGCGCTGGTCCACGATACGGCGACCATGCCGTGAATCAGACGGTCGTCAACTCGTAACAGTGCAATCAATGTTCATTCCTCCTCTCTTTCTTCTTCCCATGCCCCCTGCAATACATCGCGCACGCTGACAAGCTGTGCCTGTCCCGCTGCTGTGATCTGTGTAAGCAGGGCTGCATCGATATCCTCACTCTGGAACACCGCTTCCAGAAGTACGGCCAAATTGGTTCCGCTGACAAGCTGATATCCGTATTCAGACATGTGGCGCATGGCAATCTGATTGACGCTGCCGCCGAGAATGTCGGTAAATACGATCAGGTTTTTCCCCTTTAACCGGCGAACCTCTGCCAGAAAATCCTCTTCAAAGTGTGGATGATCCACATAGGCGTTGAGGTAGGAGACATTGTCTAACTGTGCATGAAAGAAGCGTATCCCCTCATAGAAGCCTTCCGCCAGCTTGCCGTGGGTGGCGATCAGAATGTGATTCATGGAATCCCTCCGTTCTATTTGTATAGATATTATAAAATACATTTTACCCATTTGTAAATACTTAATGTATATAAAAATCGCAATAAATAAAAATATTTATATATACTTTTATATAGAAAAATGAAAAACAGATGGGAAAGGATTGGCAGCGGAGTACGATGAAGAGACATGCGCGCCATGGAAAGCGGCAGGGAGAAACCGCCTTTACATTGCGCATAAAAAAAGTCTGCCGGCAGGCAGATGGAGGGGTGTGAATGGGGGCAGGGGCAGAGAGTACGCGGGCATAACGCCTTACGCTTACAGATAGGTGAGGATGCGCTCTACCTCAAACAAGTCCTGCGCCCGGCTCAGACAGCGTTTGAGCAAGTCGTAATTCGGTTGGACACAATCGGGAACGACGATCGTATCTAATCCGGCCTCTGTAGCGCTGTAAATGCCGTTGGGGGAATCCTCAATGGCGATCGCCTGTTCTTTGCGAACCTTTAACAGCGCCAGCGTGCGCTGATAGATCTGCGGATGGGGTTTGCCATGAACGATCTCATCACCGCAGACAATTGCGTTGAAATAATGGGCAATGGGAACAAGGGCAAAGTATTTGTCACACTGCGCCCGCCATGTGCTGGTGGCTAATCCCATGGCGACGCCTCTCTGCTTGAGCCATGCCAACAGCTCTAATGCGCCCGGCTTGAGCGGGACGCCGTTTTTTTGCAGCTGCCGCTCAAAGAAATCACTGCGAAAGCTATCAAACGCCGCCCGATCTAAATCAGCAGGCAATACTTGTTCAATGATCTGGGCGGAAGCGCCCTTGGGCAGCCCGATCAGCCGATCGTGGAAATTTTCGTCCAGGGGGAAATGAAACGCACGCGCCCCTGCATTCCACGCCGCCTTGGCGAGCGTCTCCGTATCCAATAGCGTTCCATCCATATCAAAAATCACAGCTTTCAGCTCTTTCACAATAAGTCTCCTTTCTTCTGAGATCACTCTATCATATTGTATAGATAAATTCAATACGATAAATGCAAATATTATATACAAATAAGAGGAAATGGGAAAGAAAAACAGGAGAAAATCGAAAAAAGCTGAAGTGAAAAGTTTATTTCCACTTTGAACAGTGAAAAGTAGATTTTAGTCTTTCACTTATTTCCACTTCCACTTATGTTGCATTTAGTCTTACACTTATCCTGTCCCTCAGTCGCCGGAAAGGCTGGTATCCATCATGAAACATTCCAATGCTTTTACTCATTTGACTTTGGACGAACGCCGCATCATCCTCACCGGCATCATTAACGGCTCTACCAAATCTGCCATTGCTCAGACCATCGGAAAAGACAAGTCCACTGTCGCTAAAGAAATTAAACTTCACCGGATTCTCTCCTATAAGTGTAATCTACCTCTGGAATGCAATCATTACCGCAAATGTGTCCACGGCAGACAATGTACTCTTGACTGCCCCGAATATGTCCCCTTCCGCTGTTCCAGACGGGATCGATCTCCCGGCGCCTGTAACGGCTGCTCCAACTGGTCCCATTGCAGATTCGACAAGTATAAGTATTCTCCGGAACAAGCTCATCGTGATTACCGTACCACTTTGTCTGACTCCCGGGAAGGGGTAAATCTGACAGTACAGGAAGCTAAAACTATGGCTGCGATCATCGCTCCCCTGCTGAAGCAGGGGCAATCCCCCTATCAAATCATCACCAACCATCCGGAACTGGGAATTTCCGAAAAGACACTTTACAATTACATTGAACAGGATGTTTTCCATGAAGTTGCCGGTATTACTGTCATGGATCTGCGCCGACAAGTATCCCGAAAGCTCCCCAGAAAGAAAGCGAAGGGCTACAAAAAACGCTCAGACAGAAAATATCTAGCAGGAAGAACCTATAAAGATTATAAGGCTTTCCTTTCTGAAAATCCGGATGCCTTTATCGTGCAGATGGACACTGTCTATAATGATGAAAAAAGCGGACCTTTCCTCCAAACTTTTAAGTTTGTAAAGACAGGACTTCTTTTTGCACTCTATCATGAAGAAAAAACTGCTCGCTCCATGTTGAAAGGTGTGAATCTGCTGGAATCTATCCTTGGGGAAGAACTGTTTCGAAAATATGTCCAGCTCCTCCTTACAGACAGAGGCTCTGAGTTTTCGGCAGCTGAAGCCATGGAAAATGGAGCTAACGGGACTAGGAGAACACGGGTATACTATTGTGACCCTATGCAGTCCGGACAGAAAGGAACGCTGGAAAACAAACATATCGAGCTGCGTTATATCCTTCCAAAAGGAACAGATTTGAAAGCCTTGGGGCTGTCTGGACAGCCTTCATTGAACCTGATCCTGTGTCATGTAAATTCTTCTTCTGAGGAATCCCTGGGCGGAAGAAGCCCCTTTGAACTGACAGAGTTCATGTATCCGGATCTTTATAAAAGGCTATGTGCTTTTGGTATTCAGCAGATCCCAAAGGATCAGGTGATCTTAAAACCGTATTTAATAAAAAAACAGATAAGTAAGCAACTAAATTAAAAGAAACAACAGGCGGCTGAGCGGATTTCCATATCAACATCTCAAGTGGAAGTTAGTCCTACACCCTAAAAAAATGACTAAAATTCACTTCTTTTCGTTATACCCAAAAATTAGTATTCAATGCCATAAACCTGTTGTTTCCTTTGTTATTGTAATACTAAATTCTACTTAAATGAACAAAAAAGCAGCAATTTCTTCGTTTTGTAAGAGTAATTGCCACTTATTTTTTTCGCTCTTTCAAAGTGGAAATAAACTTTTCACTTCAGCAAAATCGAAAAAATGATAGGAAAATCACGAGAAGTTGTATAGATAAAATGTATAAGTTTTACTATAATGGACGCAAAGAGGATGGAAGATATGGAAAGTGAAAAGAACACGCCGAAATATAAGCAAGTGGAGGAATATATCCTTAAGGAGATCGATGAGCAGCGCCTGAAAGAGGGCGATCAGATTTTAACGGAGGAGCAGCTGTGCAAGAAGTTTAACTTCAGCCGCATGACGATCAATAAGGCGCTGGGGCATTTAGTGGAGAGCGGGCATATCAAGCGAATTGCCGGCAAGGGCAGCTTTGTTACCTTTCCCCACATCACTAAAAAAGACCAATCGGGCTTTACCAGCGATATGGAATCCATCGGCATGAAGCCGGGTTCCCGTTTAATCTCCTATCAGGTGTTAAGAGGTGCGGACATTCCGGAGATCGCCGCCCGCATCCAGGTGGGAGAGGAAGATTTGGTCCACTATTTTGTACGGCTGCGCACCGGGAATGAGGAGCCGATTGCGATCAGTTATAATTATATCTCCTCGCTGGTGCTGCCGGCGATTGACGTAAAGGCGCTGGATGGCTCCTTGAACCAATATGTGGAATCGCTGGGTTTGACACGTGTGGGAAATGAAATCGAGATGAGCGCCGTATTGCCGACACAGAAGCAGATGGAGCTGCTGGGAGTGAAGAATGTCGCCTTGCTGCGAAGCGAATCGCTGCAGCATGTCCAAAAGGACGGAAAACGGATGATCCTGGGCTTAGTAGCCACCTACTATATCGGTAACCGTTATTCGTATTGCTTCAACCGCTTTTAGCTGCGGCTGCATCTTTGAGGACATCGGACGTTATTGCCCATCGATGCGCAAAGCTGTAATACCAACATTTAGGCACAATGGAAGCGGCATGAGACAACAAACGATAAAAAACCATTTCGCAGGGGAAGAAGCTTTGGCGAAATGGTTTTTATTTCTTTAGACTTTATATTTCTTTCGCACAAGCGCGGTAACCGCAAGGCTTGCACATTTTACACGTCCTTACGCAGCAGTGCACAGCAGGCAGCCGACATTGCCAATTGATTGCCGAGGGGAGTCTGTCCGCTTTTACTGCCGCTGCCCGCTTTTCTATCAGCCTTTCCGCCTTGAAAGCGTGGTCTCTTAACAAGATAAGACGAATGGAGCGGCAATAGGCGAGATGAACGCGCCTTCTCTGTCATTGATTTTAAAATTTATGATACAGCATCGACTTGCTCTGATATTGATCCTCACAGGTCAAGTGCATTTTCAGCTTGCGGAATACGCCGCTGTCCACCTCGGAGAGGATGACGGAGCTATGCACGTCACAGTCCTTGAGCTTGCTCAGCTGCTGCATCGCCAAATGGGAAAGCGGGTTGGTCGTTGCGGAGATGGAGAGGGCGATCAGCACCTCGTCGGTATGCAGGCGCGGGTTGTGTCCGCCCAAAGCGTTGACCTTCAAGCGCTGGATCGGTTCGATGATGCTTGGTGAGATGAGCGGGATGCTGTCGTCGATCTTGGCCAGGGTTTTCAGCGCGTTCAACAGCGCGGCGCTGCTGGCGCCTAACAGATCGGTCGTCCGCCCGGTAACGATGACGTCGCCCAAATCGATGGCAACTGCCGGTCCCTCGGTTTCCATGGCACGCTTGTTCGCCGCTTGGATGCAAGGGCGTACCTCCTCGGTAATATTTGCCTGCGACATGATCAGCTGAATCTTTTCCACCGTCTCCTCGCTGGCTCTTCCCCGTTTCAAATCGAGCTTGGACTGATAATAGCGGCGCACGATCTCCACCGCGCTCGCTTCTCTAGCGGCCGCATCGTCAACGATGCAGTTGCCCGCCATGTTGACACCCATGTCGGTCGGGGACTGGTAAGGGCTGGCGCCGTAGATCGAGGTGAACATCGCTTTGAGCACCGGGAAGATCTCCACATCTCGGTTGTAGTTGACCGTCGTCTTGCCATACGCCTCCAAGTGGAAAGGGTCGATCATGTTGATGTCGTTGAGATCGGCCGTCGCCGCTTCATAGGCGAGGTTGACAGGATGCTTTAACGGGAGATTCCAGATCGGGAAGGTTTCAAATTTGGCATAACCTGCCTTGATGCCGCGTTTATGCTCATGATAGAGCTGAGAGAGACATGTTGCCATCTTGCCTGATCCCGGCCCCGGCGCGGTAACGACGACTAGCGGCTTGCTGGTTTCGATATAGTCATTGATGCCGAAGCCCTGCTCGGAGATGATCTTTTTGACGTCGTTGGGATAGCCCTCGATGGCATAGTGCAGATATACCGGTACGCCGACACGCTGCAAGCGCTGCCGAAACGCCTCTGCCCGCGCCTGCTTGTCATAGCGGGTTAAGACGACGCTGCCGACATACAGTCCGACGGAGCGGAAAGAGTCGATGAGCCGCAGCACCTCATCGTCATAGGTAATCCCCAAATCGCGGCGCAGCTTGTTTTTTTCAATATCGCTCGCACAGATGGCGATGACGATTTCCACCTGCTCCTTGAGCTGCAGCAGCATTTTCAGCTTGCTGTCAGGCAGAAAGCCCGGCAGTACGCGGGATGCGTGCGTATCGTCAAACAGCTTGCCGCCAAACTCCAGATACAGCTTATTATCGAAGGAATGAATCCGTTCTACGATGTGCTGCGACTGCATTTTTAAATAAGCATCATTGTCAAAAGCGATTTTCCTCATAAACTACCTCCCCGTTTTTGTTGATAAACACTTACGCTATTATATCAAAAAAACGGCGGGGTTACTATGGGGAATGCAAAAAAACGTCTGCGCCGCAGGCAATGGTATGCAAATGCCCGGAAAGATGAAAAAGCATGCACCGGCGGAAAGGGCGTCTGTGAAAACGGCAAAAAGAAAACGATCAAAAGCGAGCACTCATAAAAGGAGAGGCTGTGACTCTTTTGATCAGCGTCTTTGATTGATAAGAAAAGGGGGGATTTCGATCACAGCGGCAGGCATGCGCACTCACTTGGGAAACAAAGCAGATAAAGGATGCGATGGACGCCGCGATTAGCAAAGCGAGCCACAAAGTAGCAGGGCGCATGAGGACATGACGCGAGAGTATCTGTCGTTGTCAAGCGCAAAACGGAGAGGCCAAGGAAAATAAGAACCCCCTTTGTTTTTGGTGCTGAACATAGAAAGGAAACTCGGGAAAAAGGCATTGAGAAAGCGCTTTGCGTTTTCCTTGCGCCTGTGATAGACTGATGGTGATCAAAACCCTGTTTTCAAACAGACACAGGGTAAAATACAGAGAAAAGCGATCGAAAACTGCATGGCAAACGCCTTTCTTCGCCGATACATTTCACAGGGATTGCACCTTTGAAGCAGGGGCGGTGAGTGCGGCGGCATGTGGTGCGTATCGCCAAAGCGAGCATAGGGGAGGATTGCGTATGGGCATCTACATCGGATATATCGACAAGGTTGCGTATGAGCGGGATCGGCTGATCTTTTTTAACTTCAAACCGATTGCCGAGGTGACCGCGGGGCAGATTCATCAGCTGTCAGCGCAGGAGCAGGCGAAGCTGCTGCCGGAATCGGAGAAGCGCGACATCAATTTTGCGTTTTCATGGGCAAATGAAGAAGCGCGCAAACAGATGAATGAGATGTTTACGGATCATGCGCTCATGGTGTTTGAGTTTACCTTAGCGGATTTGGAACCCAACATGCGGCACAATTCGCGTGAGCGCAATCAGACCGGCTATAAGGTGCAGGCGATCCCGATGATCGAGGAAGGGAAAATCCGGCCGCTGGATTCCATTTCTGCGTATGCGCTCGTGCGCAAGGAGCAGCTGCTCTCGGATTTCTACAATGATGCCGTCGTCGAAATTGACGCCAACTGCGCGCTTTGCGGCAAACAGGCGTTTGTCGAGCTGGAGGACGTTTGGGCGGGACCTTACGAGATCGGCGTTCAGCCATCGACCGCCGCCTACTATATCCGCCCTCAGATCAAGGAAAACAAGTACAGCGTGATGGGCTATCGCAAAGCGGACGTCGAGGAGAAAGCGCTCACTGCCACGGCGCTGTACTGGGGAGAATATACGCATACGTGGTCTTTGCTGGTGCCAAAGGCAGAGGCCAAGAAACAGCAGATCGACGTCATCAGCGACGCACAGCTGCTGGAGAGCTTTCGCGACAGCCTGCATCACAGCCAAACGGTGGGACAGCGCATTGCGCTCAATGACATCCCCGCGCTGTTAAAACGGTATGAGGAATCTCTGCTCGCCGGATCGGTGTTAACCGTTGAGGTGCGCCGCAATCGTTTGAAGCGCCTGCTGGATCTGCTGACGGCGGAGGGCGATGTGGATGGTACGCTGGAGACGGCCGCCGATTTCATCTGCGAGCTGCTGGTGAAATATCAGGACAGCCCTAACGTCGAGGAGTGGCTGAAAAGCTTGCTTGCAAAGCATCCGGAGCTGATCGAGGGGATGAAAGAATCACAGGTCATCACCCAGCACATGGCGCAGCTTGAGCAAAGCTTAGCTGATTTGCAGCAGGAACGCAGTACGCTGGAACAGACGATCGAGCAGAAAAGAGCGGAGGCCGACGCGATTGAAAACGCGGCGATCGAAGCGAAAAAGCGTGAGCTGCTGCGCATGGATGCGGAATATGAGCAGCTGCGTGAACGTATCAAGGCCGGTAAAGAGGTGCTTGCGGGCATCGATTCTCTTAGTGATTTGCAGCATCGCCAAAGCGTCACTCAGCAGGAGGTCGACTATCTGGAAAAGCATCGCAGCCACTTGGAGCGGGAGACGAGAGGGCTTCAGCTGCAATTTCAGCAGCTTTTGAACAGCTCGCATGATAAGATGGTGAGCATCGCTTTCGATGGTTTCATGGCAAACAAGCTGTTACAGGCGGCCGCGCAGTGGGAAGCGCAGGAAAATCAGGAACAGGCGGCTTTGGCGGCGGCGCGCAATGCGAATGTTAGGACAGCCGAAAAAACGCCGGCGCAGCTGGTCGACTATCTTTGCGCTATGGTGCAGACGGTGCGTCCTGCTTACAGCAGAAATACGATTGTGAATATCGCCGTCTGTCTGACACAGGGCTTTTTGACGGTGTTCTCCGGAGAACCGGGATGCGGCAAGACCTCGATCTGCAACATCTTCGCCGAGGTGTTAGGGCTGTATAAAGTTAATGAGCAGGGCGTCGATGAGCGCTATGTCTCGGTATCGGTCGAGCGGGGATGGACATCCAAGCGCGATTTTATCGGTTATTACAATCCGCTGACTAAGAGCTTCGACAAGAGCAACCGCCGTGTGTACGATGCTTTGCAGCAGCTGAGCTATGAAGAGACCAAGGGAATTCACCGCATGCCTTATGTCATTTTGCTCGATGAGGCGAATCTCAGCCCGATGGAATACTATTGGTCGGATTTCATGAACCTCTGTGATGAGCCAAGGACGCATGGCAGCGTGAATCTGGGCGAGGACTTTGTCTTTGCCATCCCGGATACCCTGCATTTTTTAGCGACGATCAACAACGATCACACCACTGAGACACTTTCGCCGCGGCTGATCGACCGGGCGATGATCATCACCCTGCCCAAACAGGGAACCGCAGCTCTCCCTGCGCAGGAATTGCCAAAGGAGAAACTGGAGGTCATCTCATGGTCTTCCCTTTGCGAGGCGTTTTTGCCAAGCAGGGAAGCGTGTGTGTTCCCTGCGCCGTTGCAGCGCATGTATGACGCATTGTCGGCAAAGCTGAGAGAACAGCGCTTTTCAATCAGTCCGCGTGTCGATACGGCGATTAAACGCTATTGGGCGGCGGCATCCCGGCACTTTGAGATGGATGAGACAAAGACAGAGGCGGATATCGTCGCATTGGACTATGCACTCGCCCAGCGGGTTTTGCCAAAGCTTTCCGGCAGCGGCGAGCGCTTTGAACAATGGCTGGAGGAGCTGAAAAGCCTGTGCAGCGGTTATGGGCTCAATATGTCCGCCAAGCTGGTGAAGGATATGATTGCGCGCGGCAATGAGCAGATGAAGTACTATCAGTTCTTCTGCTGAAAGGGGATGTCATAATGACAAGCGGATATTTGACGCTGATTCCCCTTGGCAGAGAATCCTCGGCGTCGTTTCAGGCGGCGCTGTGGGAAGAGGATGAACGCGTGTGGGATGTGGAGGAATCTCTCAGACAGGCAAAACAGGCGCACGGCGTGTTTTTTGATCAGCCCTACGAGTTTGTTTTGCATGGGGATTCGCTTGATGAGGTCAGCGATGTGCGCGTTTACATCAATGATGTCGATACCCCTGCGCTGTATCAGCAGGGACGCCTGCGCTTTTTCGTGCAGGAGGGATTGCAGGGGCGCGTCTTTTTGGACTGCTATGGCTATGTTACCGTGCGTTTGACACTGCTGTTTCAAAACGGTGAAACGCAGAACCTTTGCACGGGCTATATGCCGGTGCTGGTGCGCAAGGGGGCGCTCAACGACAGCGTCTGCGCGATGATGCGCTATGTGGCGGAACATGAGGAATCGCTCTTGTATCAGGGGGAGACAAAGCCCCGCGCATTTGTAGATATCAAAGAAAAGGGAAGTGCACGCTTAGAGGCGAAGCTGCAGCTTGCCGCCAGGATTGCCGAGTGCTATGAGGCAAACTACGGTTATTTTAAAAGCAATCATCGCACGCATATCGAAAAGGCGGCGGCGGTGGAATACGTAGAGCGATTGCCTCTCATCACACCCGACGCTCTGCGTTATATCGCTAACCACCCACAGTATTTACAGGCGGCGCATGCGCCGCAGGGCATTCGTATCGCTAAGCGCACCTATCAGCCAAGCAAGGCGCTCTCTTTGCGAAACGTATCGACGGCAGACATCTATGAAAACCGCGTCGTATTGGGCTTTCTGCGTTACATGCTCGATGAGCTGCGAGAGCTGCGCGCACATTGTGAACGACTACTGGAGCTGCTGTCTTTTCAAACGCTGCCCGCCATGGAGTATGTCGATTCCTCCCGCTATTTATTTGCCGAGAGCAGGCAGGTGCTCGCAGACGGTGAAAAACAGCTGTCACAGCTCTCTGACACATATGCGCGCTTGTGGCGCATGTATCATGACGCGCTCAGCATCGCGGGGGAGAAGCTGACGGCGCCGCCTTTGCCGACGCCCCTCTTTCTCTCGCTTCCGGCGTATCACCAGCTGTTCGAGGGCATGTATCAGTGGTTTCACTACGGCGTCTACGATTTTGCCAAGGAGCGTTTTCTGCTCTCCTTTGTCAAGGCGTCCGCCCTTTATGAAAGCTATTTGTTAGTCAAGCTGGTCGCCTATGTGCAGACGCGCGGCTATCGCCTGATTGAAAAAAAACGCTGTCACTACCCGGTTGCCAAAAGCTGGCTGTATCAAAATACCCGCTGTGCGAACACATATCGTTTCAGTGACGGGCAAAGGGAGCTGACGCTGTACTATCAGCCGGTCATCTTTGACAGCGATCAAAGCGGCGTCAATGCGATCGGGCTGTACCGCAACAATTCAATCGCATCCGGGGAAAGCGAATGGGGCGCGCATTACTATACGCCCGATTACCTCCTCAAGCTGGAGGATGCGCAAGGCGCGCGTTATTTGATTCTCGATGCGAAGTTCTCCAGCCTTGCGAGCGTGCGCAAATACCATCTGCGAAATCTGGCTTTCAAGTATCTGTTTTCGATCAGCCCGATCACACCGCGGGATCAGCTTGCCGGCATGTGTATCCTGTATGGCAAATGCCAGCAGGGCGAGGAGTCGGTGAGCGCATATGATTGTCAGATAGAGGGACATGTCATCACGCCGTTCGCACAGCTGATGCCGCTCATGGAAGGGGTGGATGACGAAGCGCATGCCCATAGGCTGGATGCGCTGCTTCAGATGCTGTGGAGAGGATAACGGCAGCGATCAGCGAAAAAATCATCACTGTCACCCCCTGCTTTGGCATAGGATACAACAGGGCGTTTGACGGACACTGCATCCAAATGTAAGGAAATTGAACGGCGATGTAGCGCTCTTGTAGAAAATGATTTATAATATAAAGGATATTAGCAGTAACCAAATCCATAGGAACCAACGGAAGGAGTGTCTTTACGGCATGGAAGAAGTTATCAAGATTGAGGGAGGTCACCGGCTGCATGGGTCGGTACGCATCAGCGGCTCTAAAAATGCGACGGTTGCGTTAATTCCGGCGGCGGTGCTCGCACACGGTCCGGTCACCATCTGCGGGGTTCCCGATATTTCAGATGTTCGCTCTTTGTCCGTCTTATTGAATGAACTGGGTGTAGCAGTCACAAAGAAACAGGAAGATATTATCATCATCGATCCCACACAGATGGAAAACCGTCCGCTGGTGGGGGAATCGGTTTCCAAGCTAAGGGCTTCGTATTATTTTATGGGCGCGCTGTTAGGCAAGTACGGGCGTGTCGAGATGAAGATGCCGGGAGGCTGTTATCTGGGGCCAAGACCGATCGATCTGCACTTAAAGGGCTTTGAGGCGCTGGGCGCTCAGGTGCAGTATGAGCGCGGCTCTTATATCATCGAGGCAAAGGAGCTCGTCGGCAATAAGATCTTTTTGGATATTTCCAGCGTGGGCGCGACGATCAACATCATGATGGCGGCCGTGTATGCCAAAGGGCGTACGACGATTGAAAATGCCGCAAAAGAGCCGGAGATCATCGACATCGCAACGATGCTCAACAAGATGGGCGCGCATATCCGCGGCATGGGAACCAGCGTGATCACGATTGACGGAGTGGAAAAGCTGATGGGCTGTTTCCATGAGATCATCCCGGATCGCATCGAGGCGGCAACGTATGTCGTCTTGGCGGCGGCAGCGGCCGATGAGATGGTGATTGAAAACATCATTCCTCAGCATTTGGACGCGCTGCTGATGAAGCTGGATGAGATCGGCATCGATCTGGAGATCGACGTGGATAAGGTCACGGTGCACGGCATGCAGGGCAAGCTCAAGGGAACGGCGATAAAGACAAAGCCGTATCCGGGCTTTGCGACCGACATTCAGCAGCCGCTGACGACCCTGCTCACGCAAGCGCAGGGACAGTCGATCATCACGGAGACGATTTACCCGGAGCGCTTTAAGCACTGCGGCGAATTAAATAAGATGGGTGCGAACATCGATGTGATGGTGCCCAGCTGCTTCATCAACGGTCCTACCAAGCTTTGCGGCACGCAGGTGGTGGCGACCGATCTGCGCTGCGGGGCGGCGTTGGTAGTTGCCGGATTGCTGGCGGAGGGCGTGACGGAGATTCACGACGTGTACCATATCGACCGCGGTTATGAAAACTTGGATGGAAAGCTGAACGATCTGGGTGCGAAGATCTGGCGGGAGATGATCGAATAGCACGGAAAACAGTCAAGCATACGTGTCTGCATGCTTGGCTGTTTTTGTCGGCGGAAGAGAAAGGAAGACGTACGGCAATCCTTTGGACAAGGACGTTTTCGTTTTGGGAGATAGCAAGTCAGAACTTCTTTTGCAAGCATAGATGTCACCCTCTTGAAAAGGGACGATCGGCATTGCTGCTTTTCCGTGCACTTGTCAGTTTCCTTGGATGAAGATGGGGAAGCCATCGTGCGCACTTCTTGAGGAAAAGGCGGGAAAGTGCTGTTTTTACCCGCGGAATGCTTTATAATATGAATGGATAGGACGGTGAGGGGCATGATCAGGATCGCAGTGCTGGAGGACGCTAATACGGCAAAGGAAATCATTTATGCGCTGGGGTTGCTGCTGCATGAGCACGAGTGGCTCTTTCGCTGTTATCTCAAGGCGAGCGAGCTGGCGGCGGCACAGCAGCAGGAGCGCTTCGACATCGTCATCCTGCATGAGCGGTTTTGTAATCCCCGTGTGGAAAGCGTATTTGTCAAACCCTATGAGGACCGCGTCATCCTCTATGTCGATCATGGTACGCTGACGCCGCCCAAGGATGAACGCCGGCAGGTATTTATCATGCAGGCAGAGCAAAGTATCCTAACGCAGCTGCAGCAGCTTTCAGGGAAGCTGTTTTACCGCCTTCTGGGCAAGGAGGAGTATGTGTTCTCCTACAACAAAGTCAAAGTCATTCTCAGCGTCAACGATATTTATTATCTCTCCAAGGAGGAGCGGCTGGTCTGCTTTCATACCCGCAGGGGGCTGTTCAGCGAGCGTGCCAGCATGAATGAGATGGAAAGGCGTTTTGCTCCCTATGGCTTTCAGCGCATCCATACCTCTTTTCTCGTCAACATGCACCATGTGTTTGGCGTAGAGGGCGATATGGTACTGATGGATCAGCAGGATCGCCTGCCGCTTTCCCGCTCCAACCGTCAGCGGTTTCTCGGCGTGGTGGAACGAAATGAGTATTGATGCAAAGTTTGCCAAAAAAACGTCAGTTTTTGCCGTTTCGCTGGCATCTTTCCAAAGAGAGGCTATAATGAAAGCGTAAAGAGAAAAGCATAACAGAGAGCGGTGGGAAGATGACAAATTAAGGAAGCCGGAATCTGAGTCATCCGGCAAAGAAAAACTATGGTGTGGGAAACACCAAAGGGAAAGCCTGTCACAGATAGGAAACAAAATCCGGATGAATATTCGCAAAGGTCAAGAAGATCATGCAGAGCTGATAAGGAAGCCTGCATACGAAGAAGCAGCATGCAAAGGAAATGACGTTTGCGATAAGCGTCGAACATGGTTCCAATTCAAAGCGGCAACGAAGGAAAGATGGCGCAGAATGGAAACCGCAGACAACTGAATAGAATGATAAAAAAGGCGATGTGAAGAGACATCGTCTTTTTTCGGGAGCGATAGGGCGTTAAGAAACAGGGGATTGAAACGGCTGCCGCCCACATGATAGTGGAAAGGCGGGGTCGTATCCAAGATCGTTTCCATTACCGGGAAACATCGGTATGCGCTATGGGGAAGCCTGTGCAAAGGAGAGGGATGTGAATGAATGGGAAGTCTTTCGTTCAGGCTGACAGAAAATCCCTGTTTTTAAAATGATGGATGAAAGTGAATGCCGTAAGCTGTTATGATGAGGTTTCAAAGGTTTACCTCGTTCATCGCTGTCACCCCGCCTTTCAACGATAGAGGAAAACGGAAGAGGTGTATCGCTATGATGTAGGTTCATAGGTCTCAAAGATGCGCCTCGTTCATCACGGTCAGTGAATCTCTGACTTTGAACGATAGAGGAATACGGAAGCGGTGTATTACTATGACGTGCGTTAATAGGTCTCAAAGATGCGTCGAATCTGTGCGCGGTCACTTCCCAAAGACAATGCGAGCATCAGCAGGATACGCGCCTTTTGCGGAGAGAGGGTATAGGAGGGAATCGTGTCCTGCTTAGGATCGAAGAAAGGGGAGTCGAATACGATGCCTTGCAGCACGCGGCTGGAGCGGACGATCACCTGCTGTTTTGCCAAGCGATGGATTTCTTTTTGCCAGGCGCTGCTGTAATTTCCGCTGCCGCTGCCGGCGATGACCAGTCCTTCGCAGCGTTGGGCGATGACGGCGAGCAGTTCGCTGTCGGCTCCGCAGTGAGAGTAAGCGATTGCGACTTTCGGCAGGGAGGAGAGGGTGTGTTTGGCAAAGATAGAGTGTGCGGTATGGGGCTTATCGCTCTTGCTGAGAAAATACACCTGATCGTCGCGCATGTATCCCAGACATCCGAAATCCCCGATCTCAAAGGCGTCGGTCTTGTAGCTGTTGATCTTTTGAATATCCCTGCCCGAATAGATCGTATCGGAGAATACTGCCAGCACCCCCGCATCCTTCGCTTCTTCACTGGCGGCGAGTGCGACTGCCTGATAGAGGTTCATCGGACCATCGGCGCTGGCGGATGTAGCGGGACGCATGGAGCCGGTGAGTACGACCGGTTTGGTATGGTTGACGCACAGGTTGAGAAAAAAGGCCGTCTCCTCCAGCGTATCGGTACCATGGGTTACGACGATGCCATCTACGCTGGGATCTGCGCCATAGGCGTTGATGAGCTCGCGCAGCCGCAGCCAAATGCGCTCCTCCATATCGTTGCTGTCGACATTGCACAGCTGAATGGTCGTTAAATCCGCCAGATGCTGTATGGCAGGCACGCTTTGAACGATGTCCTCGACGTCGATGCGCCCCGCTTGATAATCGGCCGCCTTTCCCGGCTCGCCGCTGCCGGCGATCGTTCCGCCGGTTGCAATGATGATGATTCGTTTTTTCATAGATGGTGTTTAGGCAATGTGCATCGGAGAAGAACGCCGATACCCTTGCGCTTCCTTTCTAGTCAGCTTGGTTAACCGCTGCTGACAGCGGTGATGTTTGCAGAATCATGTGAGACAGAGGAAATAAGGGTGCATGCGCATCAGCGGCTGCTTTCACTTTACGGCACGTGTGTGGCGTGGGGCAGTGTGGAAACAAGCGTAAACATACACGGAAAGGATAGCTGACATACAGCAGTGTTTCCGCTTTTGCCAAAGGAGATGCCAATTCTGCCAAAGCCCTGTGTTTTTTTGTCATTTCACTTATAATAAAGGTGCAAAGGAAAAAAGCTATCAAAAGAGAGTGGTGAGAGGATGACGATAGAAGGCCGATGTGTGAAGAACCATCGATGATCGCAGAAAGAACACAGTGACGATTGCTGATGAGACAAGGTCCATCGAATTTCATGTGATCATTAAGGAAACTGCCTGACGATTCGTACACATGAAAGGGGAAACAGCAAAGCGTTTGTTTTGAGCGAGAACACAGTTTGTGTCAGCATAGAGAGGGAACAGCTAAAAAGAGCTGTTCTCTTTATTTTGCGTTTTGCGCAATATCTTTATCAATGCGCATCCCCATCGCCGATGACAGCAAAGACTCTCTTCTTTCTTTGCCCTAGACGCACACATGACGCATGCGCTCTTTCAGTATAGCACGAAGCGTAAGGAGGATACATGAAAAAATGTGTTTGATCGTGTGAGAGAACGCTGCCGCCGGTGATGGACTGCTTTTTTACCATGGATAAAGGTTGTTTACGATCGAAGAACAAAATATTTAGAATTTTTATTTGGTTTAGTTATCTGATGCTCTTGTTATATCAGCCTGGGCTGATCAAATGAAATAACCTTGGCCGGCGATGAAGAAAACGGCGGACATCTGCGGCGATGGGAACGATGGGATGACTCGCGCATCTTTGCGCCGTCAAAGGGAGTGAAAATTGAAATTGATGAAAAGTGATGAATTTAACTTAAATTACATACACAAGTTTGCTATAATATATCCACTGGGGGAATCGCATGGGGACATTTACCAAGGAGACATTCGCGGCGAAGCTCGAGGAACAGGGCGTCGTGCTCAGCGAGCGTCAGCACGGGCAGTTTGAACGCTATGCAGCGCTGCTGGCGCAGTGGAATGAACGGATGAACCTGACGGCCATCACTGCCGCAGACGAGGTGTATGAGAAGCATTTTTATGATTCCGTGGTGCCGTTTTTACATACGGACGCCGTTTCTTTTTGTGATGTCGGCGCCGGGGCGGGGTTTCCCAGCATCCCGGTGAAGATCCTCTATCCCCATTTGCAAGTGACCATCCTAGAGCCGCTTGCCAAGCGCATCCGTTTTTTGCATGCGCTGTGCGAGGAGCTTTCGCTGACACAGGTGAATCTTCTGCATGTGCGGGCGGAGGAATATGCGCGCACACACAGGGAGTGCTTTGACGTCGTTAGCGCCAGAGCGGTTGCCGCGCTGCCGCTGCTCAGCGAGCTGTGTCTGCCGTTAGTGCGCGTAGGCGGAATGTTTGTCGCCATGAAAGGTCCGGGAGCCAAAGCGGAGATGCTTGCCGCGGCGCATGCGGTGGAAACGCTGGGCGCTCATCTGGAAAAGAGTGAGGAGAGCAGTCTTGGCGAGGATGCCGTGCGCATCAACGTATATTACCGTAAGGATCGCCCTACGCCCAAACGCTATCCGCGCAACTACGGACAGATGAAAAAACACCCTTTATAGGAGATGATAGAATGAGAGAAAGTAAAGTCGTTTCGATTGATGAGATTCGGCCCAACCCTTACCAGCCGCGCGTCGAATTCGACGATGAAGCGCTGATGGAGCTGTCGCAGTCCATTCGGGAAAACGGACTGATTCATCCGATCACCGTGCGTGCGGAAAAAGACGGTTATGAGATCGTCGCCGGCGAACGGCGTTATCGGGCGATGAAGATTGCCGGCATGCTCGACATACCGGTGGTCGTGATCGACGCCGATGAGGTACAGATGGCGGAGATGGCGTTGGTGGAAAACATCCAGCGGGAAAATCTCAGCGCGATCGAAGAGGCGAAGGCCTATGTGCAGATCATGAAGACCTCTCACATCAGCCAGTCGCAGCTGGCGCTGAAGGTCGGCAAAAGTCAAAGCGCGATCGCCAACAAGATTCGTCTGCTGCAATTAGACGAGGATGTACAGCAGGCGGTGAACGCGCGGCAGATCACGGAGCGTCATGCCCGCGCCCTGCTGGCGCTGCCGAAGGAAAAACAGGGGGCGGCGATGCAAACCATCGTCAAAAAGAACTTGACCGTCGCTCAAAGCGAGAAGATGATTCAAAAGGAGCGCACGCCCAAAGCGGGCAAACAAAAAAAGGTGATGAAGGGAATGACACGCAGCATCCGCATCGGCTTGAACACGATCGATCAGGCGGTGGCGATGATTGAGAAAAGCGGCATTCGCATTCATCGGGAAATGACAGAGGACGAGGATGAAGTGGTCGTAACGCTTCATTTTCCAAAAGAGTGAGAAGGACGTGAAACAATGGGAAAAATCATTGCGATTTCAAACCAGAAAGGCGGCGTGGGAAAGACGACGACCGCGATCAACTTAGCTGCCGGATTGGGCTATCTGCGCAATCGGGTGCTGCTGGTCGACTTTGACCCGCAGGGAAACGCATCGCAGGGGGTGGGCGCCGCCAAGGCGGACAATCAGCTCACCGTGTATAACATGCTGATGGAGGAGTACACGCCGGATGCGGTCATCGAGCATTTGAGCAAGCCGCCTATCGACATCATTCCCGCAAACATCTCTTTGGCGGGAGCGGATTTGGAAATGGTACAGTTTGAAGCGGGGAAAGAAGAGCTTTTAAAGAAGAAGCTGGAGCTTGTCAAAGACCGCTATGACTATATCATCATCGACTGTCCGCCGTCACTGGGACTGCTGAATACCAATGCATTGACAGCGGCAGATTCCGTCATCATTCCGGTGCAGTGCGAATATTATGCGCTGGAGGGAGTGACACAGCTGTTACTGACGATTCGTTTGGTGCAGCAGCTGTTCAACCCCGATCTGATGATCGAGGGTGTGCTGCTTACCATGTACGACGCCCGCACGAAGCTCTCGCTCGAGGTGCAGCAGGAGGTGCGGCAGCATTTTAAAGACCGCGTGTATCATCATTACATTCCGCGTAACGTCAAGCTGAGCGAATCCCCATCCCGGGGCAAATCCATCTTTGAATATGACGTTCGCTGCGAGGGCGCCAAGGCGTATGCGGGATTAGCGAACGAAGTGGTGAAGCAGAATAAGAAATAGGAGGTGTCGGGATGGCGAAGAAGAGCGAGGCACGGCTGGGAAAAGGCTTAGCGGCGATTTTTGGCGAAGATGTCAGCGAGGTGCTGGAGGATATTCAGCAGGGAAAATCAGATACGCATGTCAGCGGCCGCTTTGAAGTGGAGGTCGGCAAGGTTCGTCCCAATCCTTATCAGCCGCGGAAGAGCTTTGACGATGAACGGCTTCAAGAGCTGGCACAGTCGATTCGCCAGCATGGCGTCTTTACGCCGATTTTGGTAAAAAAATCAGTGGGCGGCTATGAGCTCATCGCAGGAGAGCGCCGTCTGCGCGCTGCCAAGCTGGCGGGCTTAAAGAAGATTCCGGCGATTTTGATGGAGTTTGACGATCAGCAGATGATGGAGATCGCTCTGCTAGAAAACATCCAGCGCGAGGATCTCAATGCCATCGAAGAGGCACAGGCATACGAGAAGCTGATTCAAAAGCTGGGATATACACAGGAGGAGTTAGCGTCGCGCATCGGCAAGTCGCGCGAGCATGTCGCTAATTTGCTGCGTTTGCTGAAGCTGCCTGCCAAGCTGCAGGCCTATGTGGTCTCCCATCAGCTTTCGATGGGACATGCGCGGGCGTTGTTGGGCGCGGGCGAGGAAGCGGCAATGGAAGAACTCGCACAGCGCGCCATTCGCGAGCAGCTGAGCGTGCGTGCCGTGGAAAAGCTGGTAAAGGAGATGCAGACGCCGAAAGAAAAGAAAAAGGAGAAGCCGCGGGATATTCACATAGAAGCGCTGTGCCATCGATTGGAGGAGCGTTTTCAGACGACGGTGAAGATCTCCTCCCATCAAATCAGCATTCAGTTTGAGGATAACGACGACCTCAACCGCATTTTGGAGATGATCGGCGGTTTAGAGGAAAGCGAATAAGCGAGCGACAGGCAGCGATGGACGGCTGCCTTTTTGTCTGCGCATGGAATGGCGTTTTTATGGAAACAGAACTAAAAACAAACATGCATGCCGGTATCGCTGAGGAATCGGTGCAGATGCCAGTGCAAATCGGCAGCGTTTGAATGAAGCGGCTGTGCCGGTATCGGGAAAGGACTATCTGCGCTAAATGCCGGATAATGGCAGAGGTAAGGAAAGATGGCGCTTTTTGTGACGGCGTGCTATGATACAAGTGAGGTGATGGGCAATGCGGCAGTGGCGTGTGTGGTTAGCGGTTTGCCTTTTTGGAGTAGGGATGATTGCGCTCAGCGATCGGTTAGGCGTATGGCAGCGCACCTACCATGCGTGGGAATTAGGGATTGACGAGCTAGTGAGCACACATGATGAAAACGGCAACGGCATCGACGATGCACATGATCTGGTGCTGGGCGCACGCCGCTATATCGAAAGTCAGCCCCATTATGGCAGCCGTTATTATGCCGGGGGCTATCCGGATGATGGCTATGGAGTCTGTACAGACGTCGTCTGGCACGCATTTGCACAGGCGGGATACCCTTTAAAGGAACTGGTTGATGCGGATGTGGCGGCGCATGCAAAGGAGTATGGGATTGCGCAGTCGGATGGGAACATCGATTTTCGCCGCGTCAGCGTCCTGCAAGTGTTTTTTCAGCGCCATGCGCGCTCACTGCCGACAGAGGATAAATCACCTTCCCTGTGGCAGCCGGGAGACATCGTCATCTATAAGGAGCACATCGGAATTTGCAGCGATCTGCGAAACGCGCAGGGCGTGCCGCTGCTGCTTCACTTCGACGCTTTCGGCGCACGGGAAAGAGACGAGCTGTGGGAACAAACAGTGATTGCCCACTATCGCTGGGAGTGAGGGGAGAAAGAGATTATGGGAGTGTACCGGATGGATTGCATCAAAAAAGGGACTTTGTAATGATAGGAGTATGAAAAAAGCGCTGTCCGGATAGGTCGGAACAACGCTTCGTATCATTGGCAATCCATGGGGGAATATCCACATTTTCTATCAAACGTTTATTTTCACCGAAAAAGCGCATGCGGACACCGCGGCTACTTGTTTTTCAGAATGTCCTTGCGGATGTGGGCGATGGCCGCATCCAAGCCATGCTCGCTTAAATAAGTGAGCAGATGCAGGATCAGCTGATCGGTATGCGGATGAATCATCACGTAGTCGCGTCCGTTGCGATAATAGTTCAGCGCACTGGCATCGTCATAGCGCTCTTTCATGTAAATCTGCGAAGCCGCGACACGATCGCAGAACATCTCCACGACATAGTTGACCGGCATTTCCAGTGCGATGACGCCGTCCTTGGAATTATCGAGCCAATATTCCCAGTGATGCTTGTTTCTGCCTTTGTGATGCAACCATCCCAAGGAATACCCCTTGACTTCCTTTTCCCTGTCGATCGGCGAACGGTTTCCCTGATAATAGCGCACGCCCGCCCAAAATTCGATGGGAGCGTATTTTGAGAGATCATGCCGGATTCCCTGCCAATAGAGACCGCAGCGAAAGCACAGCAGGGTCACTTTCCATTTGTGGCGGGTAATCGTTTTCAAGTGTCCGAAAAATCGATGCATACTGCCTCCTTTGATCGTTCCCATTTTACCACAGATTGCCAAAAGTACAACACGGTTGTAAAAGAAAGCCGTGTTGTGTGCCAAGACGATGAAAGAAACAGCGGATAAACGCCTGCGTTTACAAAGGAAGCGCATCGACCGCAAAGCTTTCCTTTCGCAAGACCCGCAAATATCGCCGAATTTCTCAAAATTGCTGTTGCGCAAACCGAGTACGCTTGCTATAATATATGCGCACTTACTTTGGACCCACCTGAGGTCTAAGGCGGAAGGAGAGTATGAAAATGAAAAAGGGAATTCATCCAGAGTACCATCGCGTGATGGTCAAATGTACTTCCTGCGGTGCCGAGTTTGAAACCGGATCAACGAAGAAGGAGCTGCGTGTGGACACTTGTTCCAACTGCCATCCGTTCTTTACCGGACGTCAGCGTTTTGCGGCAGCACAGGGACGTATTGAGAAGTTCAATAAGAAGTACGGCTTAAAGTAAGAGATAAAAACAGCGGTTCGATTGCGGACCGCTGTTTTTAGTTCGCTGTTTTGATATGGTGATCCCGTCCCATTCTTCCACTTTCCTTTTTGACCGCTATTCATCGATACTGCGGGCAGTCCCTGTTATTTCTCAGTGTGCGACAGCACCAGAGCGCTGAAATCCGCAAAGCTGCGGCAATCGCGCAGACGCTTTAAAAAGTGCGGCTGAGAGAACAGCAGGATCAGCGCTTCGTACAGCTTTTGAAAGAGGTGAGAGTCCTGCTCGTTGATCGCAATCAACAAGACGACATGCACGAGCTGCCCTTCCCATTTCACCCCTTTGGGCGCAATGAGCACCGCAACCGCCGTCTGCTTTGCGTCCATATGCAGGGAATGTGGGACGGCGACATCACCGAAAGCCGTGGAAGCCGCTTTCTCCCGCTTTAAAACATCGCGCAGGAAAGAGGGCGGCACCGCGCCCTGTGCGTGCAGCCGCTCACTGAGTGAGCGAAGGACCTCCTCTTGGCTTTGCGGCGCATCATCCGCGTATAGAAACAGCGCAGGGGAGAAAAAATGCGGGAACTGTTGAGATAAAATTTGCAGCCTGCGATGATCGAGCAGCTCCTGAATGCGGGTGAAGATCATCGTCAAATCTAACCCGCTGGCAAAAGGGGCGATCTTGATGACTTCCTCATAGGTGTTGATTGGCTCGATCGTGGTAAACAGCAGGTCATAGTCCAGCTCTGCCAGCTCCTCCTCATAGGAACAGCAGGCGATGATGCAGATCTGCGCATCAAAGTGAATCAGCAGCGCGTTGCACAGCTCACTTTGCAGGTTTTGATAATTCGGGCACAGTAGCACACATTGCAGCTTAGCGTCATCTTGTTTTTGCCGTTCGATGTCGGCGCCGATGTGCATGGCGATGTAGGCGATCTCATCCTCCGTAATGGAGACATGATATTCCTTTTCCAGATAGTCCGCAACAAACACCGCGCAGTCAAACAGGATCGGGCAGGAGGTGCGGATCGTATCCAGCAGCGGATTTTTGAGGCTGGTGTTGTTTTCAAAGCGGCTGAACAGATTTTTGAAATGCAGTGCCAGCGGCAGCAGCAAAGCGGACTGGTTCAGGTTCAAATGATACTGACGGTTGAGCGCCGAAATGACAGAGAGGGCGATCTGACAGCTTTCCTTGCCGACGATGGGAATCAGCTCATGCTCGTTTTTGGCCTGACACAGACAGAGGTTCATCATAATCAGCTCGTCGATCGCATCCCGTTCACTCGCGTTGATCGTAAGCTGAAAGCATGCCTGCAGCTGTTCGATGACGGCGATGCTGACCTCGTGCAGGGTGTGGGACGCTGTCGCATGGGCGATCAGCACGTTTCCATTGGAAATGCGGTTGAGGATGATAATCAGATGCAAAGAGAGGTTGGTATAGGCAAAATCGTTGATGTAATAGCCGAAACGCTCAAAGGTCGTATGCAGGATAGCGTGCAACCGATCAACGTCGACATCGGGGAAAATCTCCTTGAGCAGCTGAAGATCGATAAAACGGCCGTTGCTCTCCTCATGGACGATGGAAGTCAAAAAGCGCCGCTTATCGCGCTCACTGCCTTCCACATAGACGGCATCGCTGCGGCAGGCAAAGCGGCAGTGCATCGCTTCATACTTCTTGTTCATCCGCCCCAGCAATAATTTAATCGAAGAATAGCTCAGATACAGCTCGTCGCACAGCTCATAGATGTCGATCGTCTCAGCATGCTGGATAAAGAAACGGCGGATGAGATAGGAGCTTCGCTCCTCAAAGGTCTGTGGGATGCCGTTGACGCTGGGACGGATATTTTTATGAGGGTTCAGCACATAGCCTTTCGATGAGGATTGGATGAGTCCCGGTACGCTGCGGTTGAGCGCGGCGACATAATTTTTAATCGAACGGGGCGTCACCTGCAACCGGGCGGCCAGCTGTGTCGATGACATCGGCTGTGAGGACTGCCTTAAAATTTCCAATAGCGCTTCATGTTTTTTTCTCATACGACCCTCTTACTTTCTATAAGGTAATTATAAGGAAAGTACGGAATTGTTTTCAATTAAACTATTTTCACCGCCTCTGGAAAATATTAGTACTTTCCCCCTGACGAGGAAAGAGCTTAGGTTGAGGGAAACCGGAAAAAAAGCAACAATAAAGGCGTAGAAACCGGTTTTGTAACATAGGAGGCAACATGATGGAAAAAGTAAACATTCTGCTTTGCTGCGGAGCGGGGATGTCAAGCGGCTTTCTCGCCCAGCAGATGCGCATCGCCGCCAAGAAGATGGGCATGCTCGCCCATGTGGAGGCGAAGAGTCAAAACAGCATCAGTGACGATCTGCCAAAGACGGACATCCTGCTGATCGGGCCGCATTTGGCTTATGCAAAAGAGGACATCGAAAAGAAATGCGCGCCTTATGGTGTTCCGGTCTGCATCATCCCCAAGGAGATGTACGCCGGTTTGGATGGCAAGGGGTTGTTGGAATTATCGCTGCGCATCATTGAGAAGAAGGAGGAACAAGCATGAATCAACTGATTGACTGGTTAGGAAACAGCTTTGCGCCGAAAGTGGCGAAAGCGATGGATAAGAAGATCATCCGCACGCTGTCGGGAGCGCTGATGGCAAACGTTCCGATCCTGCTGTTGGGATCGATCATCTCTATCTACAATCTGTTTGCGGGGTATGTGAGCTTTTTGCCGGATCTCTCCCCGATCTATAATTTCAGCTTCGGCATCATGTCGCTGACCTTGGTTTTCTTGGTCGGCTATCACGGGGCGAAAGAGTATGGCTTTGCGGATTACGGATATGCGACGGGACTGATCGCCGTCATGCTGTTTTTCATGGTCATCAAACCGGAGATCGCCGATTTCCAGTTCCATGTCAGCTTTGGGCGTTTTGGCGGATCGGGCATGATTTCCGCGTTTGTGTCGGGAATTGTCGTTGTCGTCATCAGCAATCTTTATTTCAAGCTGCATCTGTTTGAAAATTCCCAGACGCTGCCGGATTTCTTAATCCGCTGGCTGAATCAGGTCATCCCGGGCATTCTCTCTTTGTTGTTGGGGGCGCTGCTGATCTATGTGGCGAATGTCGATCTGTTTGCGCTGATCACGACGATCTTCTCACCGCTCATCGAGATCGGACAGACGTATCCGGGCTTCCTGCTGTGCATCTTCATCCCGGTATTCTTCTATTCTTTCGGTATCAACAGCTGGTTTATGAATCCGATCACCTCCCCGATCGGCCAAGCGGGGATCGCGGCGAATGCGGCGGCGTTTGCGGCGGGGATGGCGCCGACCAACATCTATACCTCCAATGTGACGTTCTCGGTCATCTTCATCGGCGGTATGGGCATGACGCTGGCGTTAAACATCATGATGCTGCGCTCCAAGAGCAAGCGTTTGCGCAGCTTCGGACGCATCGCCATGGTGCCTTCACTGTTCAACATCAACGAGCCGTTAGTGTATGGTGCGCCGATCGCCCTCAACCCGATTTTGATGCTGCCGATGTGGATCAACGGTCTCGTCATTCCAAGTATCGCATGGCTGGCATTTGCCAACGGCTTTGTCACGATTCCTCACGAGCTGATGAACATCAACCAGCTGCCATTTCCGATCTGTTCGTTCTTGGCAACACATGGAGACTGGCGCGTCATCGTGCTTGTGCTCATCCTGTTTGTCGTTTCATGGCTCATCTGGTGGCCGTTCTTCAAGGCGCATGAAGCACGCGTGCTGAAAGAAGAGATGGGAGAGTGAGGCGGCATGCAGAAAACGAGCGAGGAGCTGATTGAACCGGCGATGCAGATTCTCATGCGCGCCGGGGATGCGCGGCTGTATGCGAAACAGGCGCTGGAAGCGGTACAGCGGCAGGATTTCACACAGGCAGGCACGTTGTTGGCGAGTGCACAGAAGGAAATTACCGGCGCTCACGCGGCACAGACGAAAATCATCCAAGAGGAGGCCAGGGGCGTGCATTATGCCTACTCGATGCTGTTTAACCATGCGCAGGATACGCTGATGACGATCAACAGCGAAATCGAGCTGACCGCTGTGCTGATCGACACCTTTCGCGCATACAGCGATCTGCTGAAGAAAGGAGGAGCATGATGAGTTTTCCCAAAGACTTTCTGTGGGGCGGCGCCGGTGCTGCCGTACAGATGGAAGGCGCTTATCTGGCGGGAGGCAAGGGACTCAACGTAGCGGATATTCAAATCTATTGTGATGGGAAAAGCGGTCAGGGAAATATCAACTATACGCGGCAGCTGCTCAAGGAGCGCATTGCGGATGTGCAAAGCGAGCATAAGGTCAACTACTATCCAAAGCATCACGCCGTAGATTTCTACCACCGTTACCGCGAATACATCCAAATGATGGCAGACGCCGGGATGAACGCCTTTCGCATGAGCATCAGCTGGGCGCGCATCTTCCCTGACGGCGATGACAAGGAGCCAAACGAGGAGGGGCTGCGCTTTTACGACGAGGTGTTTGACGAACTGCACCGTCAGGGAATCGAGCCGATCGTCACCCTCTCTCACTATGACATGCCCTTGCATGTGGTGAATGGTTATCAAGGCTGGTACAGCCGCAAAACCATCGATCTGTATGTGCGCTATGCACTCACCTGTCTGCGCCGGTATCACAAAAAGGTGCGCTATTGGATCGCCGTGAATCAGATCAATTTGATCTTTGGGGAGTCGTTTAGCTCCTTGGGCATGGTGATGGATGAATACGAGGACTTCACCGCCGCCAAATATCAGGCGGTACACCATGAATTTATCGCCTGTGCAAAGATCAAGCAGGCGGCTAAGGAAATCGATCCTCGTTTACAGATCGGGATGATGCTGGCGGATCAGATGACCTATGCGCTGAACAGCGATCCGCAAAACGTCAAGCAGGCAGTCAATGCCAACCGCATGAAGGACTACTTCTTTGCGGATGTAGAACTGCGGGGCGCCTATCCCGGTTATGCGAAGAAGTACTTTGCCGATCATGGCATCACCATCACGATGGCACCGGGCGATGAAGAGCTGCTGCGTCAGTACCCGATGGACTTCTTGGCGATCGCCTATTATTACTCGCATTGTGTCGACCGTGAGGGCAAACGGGTGAGCAATCCCTATACGAAAGCGACGAAGTGGGGCTGGACGATCGATCCGACGGGATTATACAACGCTTTGGCGCAATACTGGGATCGCTATCAGGTACCGATGATGATTGCGGAAAACGGCGTCGGCGTGGAGGAACAAGTGGGCAGCGATGGGGCGATTCACGACGATTATCGCATCGCCTATCAAAAACAGCATCTGTATGCGCTCAAAGAGGTGATGAGCGAGGGAGCAGAGGTGTTCGCCTATACGATGTGGTCGCCTTTTGACATCGTCAGCGGCAACGGCTGTGAGATGGAGAAGCGCTATGGACTGATCTATGTCGATTATGACAATCAAGGATGCGGCAGCGGCAGGCTGATTCCCAAGGATTCCTATGCGTGGTATCGCAGGGTCATCGCCGCCAACGGTGAAGATTTGGAATAAGCAAAGCATTGAGGTTATCAAGTGTATGCGATGCAGCAAAGAGTGTTAGAGCCAATCGGTAAAAGTACGGCTGTTTCAGTGTGACGACACGGACAGCCGTATTTCTTTTTATTGTCAGGGGTAAAAGCGCCGGGAAAATAGGGTGTTGAGATAAGAAAACACTTTATAGGGGCGCATAGCAGCCGCCCTACGGGTATTCTTGCAACAACGCGCTGAAAGGGGACGCTGTTTGTTTAGGGGGCAAGCAAAACCAAGCGGAATACACAAAGCGCAGGCGAAAATACAGGGGAAGAATATGGATTCTCGTTCTGCCGCAGTGCTTCCTTGTGCTATAATGGAGAAAGGTCAAAGCGATCAACCCCATGAAGCGCAATGCTTTTACGCAGGCCGCTTCTTAGGGGAGATGGAAACACGAGAGGAATATGAGAAACAGGCGTAGAGAAAGGCAGGCGAATGTGTATGAAACGGGCAAAACGGATGGAGTGCTTTCAGCCCTCGATATTCACAAGGCTGGAGGAGGAAAAACAGCGGCAGCAGCGTTTAGGCAGGAAGATGATCGATTTTTCCATCGGCTCTCCCGATATTGCGCCGGCTCGTCATATCATCGACGCCTTGTGTGAAGAGGTGGCGAAGCCGGAAAACTATCGCTATGCGATTCATGATCTGCCCAAGCTGCAAGAAGCGATCGCCGCTTGGTATGCGCGGCGTTATCAGGTGACGCTGGAGAAGGACAGCGAAATCCTGACGCTGCAGGGCTCGCAGGAGGCGTTAGCCAATATCGCGCTGACGCTGTGCGATCCCAGAGACGTCGTGCTCGTGCCCAATCCGTATTATCCGATTTTTGCGGATGGTCCGCGCTTGGCCGGGGCAGAGGTGTACTTCATGGCGATGCGGGAGGAAAACGGCTATTTGATCCGCTTTGATGAAATTCCGCAGGATATTGCGCAAAGAGCGTCGCTGATGATCGTCTCTTATCCCAACAACCCGACCGGCGCCGTCGCTAACGATCGCTTTTACGAGGAACTCATCGCGTTTGCCAAGCGCTGGGACATCGCAGTTTTGCATGACAACGCATACAGCGAGCTTGTGTTTGACGGTGCACTGGGCAAGAGCTTTCTCTCCTATACAGGAGCCAAGGACGTTGGCGTGGAGCTCAATTCCTTTTCTAAAACCTATGGCATGGCGGGCGCGCGCTTGGGCGTGCTGGTGGGGAACGCACAGATCATCGAGGGTTATAAAACGCTGAAGTCCAATATGGACTATGGAATCTTTCTGCCGGTGCAAAAAGCGGGCATCGTTGCTTTGAATGAAAATCAAAACTGTGTTGCCGCCGCCAGAGAAACTTATCAGCGCCGCCGTGATCTGATGGTGGAGCAATTTTGCTTGGCGGGATGGCAGCTTCGTCCAAGCGGAGCGACGATGTTTGAGTGGGCGAAGATTCCCGATGCGTATGCGGACAGCGAGACGTTTGCCCTTACGCTGTTGCAGCGCTGCGGGATCGTCGTTACGCCGGGCAGCGCCTTTGGCATGGAAGGGGAGCGCTATGTGCGTCTTGCCTTGGTTGTCAGCGATGCACTGATCATTGAGGCGGCAGAGCGTTTGAAAAAGAGCGGATTGTTTTAACAGCAGCGGAAAGTGAACAAAACGAGAACGGAAAAAGCGTTCTCTGGGACATGCACAGAGCAAAAAAGAGATGCAATTTTATAAGCGTGATGCTATACTGATGCTATCCTATGGTAAGAATCAGCCATAAAGCGCATAGGGAGCGCATATGCAGAAAAGCAAGCGTACCTTTTGAGAGAACAAATGGAGGAACAACAGTATGAAGATATTAGTGAGCGGAGGAACCGGCTTCATCGGTTCCCATACGTGCGTCGAACTGCTGGATGCCGGCTATGACGTCGTCATCATCGATAACCTGTACAATTCACAAAGAGACGCCGTGGATAAGATCGAGGCGATCAGCGGCAAGAAAGTGACCTTCTATGAAGAGGACTGCACGGATTGTGCGGCATTACAGCGGATCTTTGAAACGCATACGATCGACGCGGTCATTCACTTTGCCGGTTATAAGGCGGTGGGGGAATCCGTGGCGAAGCCGCTCATGTACTATGAGAACAATCTGATGTCCACGCTGGCGCTGTGCAAGGTGATGAGCGCGCATGGATGCAAGCGTCTGGTGTTCTCTTCCAGCGCGACCGTCTATGGTGATCCTCAGCGCATTCCGATCGATGAGGAGTGCCGCCTTGGTCCGACGACCAATCCATACGGGACGACGAAGCTGATGATCGAACAGATTCTGCGCGATCTCTATCGCTCCGATGAGGAGTGGAATATCGCCCTGCTGCGCTATTTCAATCCGATCGGCGCACATAAGAGCGGATTGCTGGGAGAGAGTCCTAACGACATTCCCAACAATTTGATGCCATACATCGTCAAGGTGGCAAACGGCGAGCTGCCGGTGTTACACGTGTTCGGCGATGATTATGATACGCCGGATGGCACCGGTGTGCGCGATTATATCCATGTTGTCGACCTTGCCAAAGGACATGTCAATGCCGTGCGCAAGCTGCTCGATGAGCATATCGGCGTCGATGCGTACAACCTCGGTACCGGCAACGGTTACAGCGTGCTGGATGTGGTAAAGACCTTTGCCCGCGTCAATGCGGTTGAGGTGCCGTATCAGATCGACCCGCGTCGTCCTGGTGATATTGCCACCTGCTATGCACAGCCGGATAAAGCGCTTCGCGAGCTGGGCTGGAAGGCTGAGATGGGCTTGGAAGAAATGTGCCGTGACGCTTGGAATTTTATCAAACATACAAAGCAGTGATCTGTTGAAGAGAACGCCCGTTATTTGGGACAGCGGCGTTGCTTCCTTTGAGAAACAGCCGCAAAGGCACTCGGGAAGCATACGGAAAGTCAAGGAAACGGGCGTTTTGTTATGCTTTTTTGCTTGGGTATGATGAGCGCCAAAGGTGTTGGCGGCGGTATTCGTCACTCGCTTGCGAGCGGATTTCGCCATATTTGATTGCAGATGGAGGCTATCTTCAATGATCGGCTGTTGAATGGGGGATGCCTGGAAAAGCGATCGGCAGGGTGAAAAAACGACAGAGCATAAAAAAGCGGCCGATGAAACAGAAGATGCTTCAACGGCCGCAGTTCATGTCATCAAATTTTTGTATCTTGTACAGAGCCCCTTTCGCCAAGGAACGCTTGGAAAAAGGGGAAACGAGTATAGCGCTTATGCGCCGTGCGCGTCTTCTGCATCTTGTGGCGGCGACGCTTCTTTTTTTATCTGTACGGTAGAGATGTTGTGCAGGTGGGAATGGCGGATGTAGGAGGGCTGGATTTGTGAGGTAAACAGGGAGCCCAGCGTGAGCATCAGCTGGAAGAAATAGAGGAAACCGCAAAGCGCGGTGATGATGACGGCCAGCGGATGCAAAGGAGTATTTTCATACATCTGCGTGTAGACGATGGTGATCATGCCGCTCATTAAAACCGGCGGGAGCACACAGTAGACAAACGCAAACCAGACGCTGCGGGTGAAAAGCTGAAAGAAAGCGGGCGCTTCGTTTTGTTCGTTGACAAGGGTGATGCGCACGATCGCTTTGCCGATAGTTCTGCCTTTGGCAATCCAAGGAATGAACAAAAACAGCACGATGTACCAAAGGATACACAGCCCCAGCGCCCAGCGGATGCGAAAGGAGATGACGCCATAGTGAGTCAAAAGCTTGCCGCTTAGAAAAGCGAGGATGAACAGCAAGAGGAAATCGATGCCTAACGCGAGCAGCCGACGCAGCAGTGACACTTGTTCTCCGCGTGCATAAGCGACTTCATCCAGACGCTGCCGCTTGGGCAAAAAGAAGGTGAACAGCGGCGTGCACAGAAATCCGAGAAATCCCCCGGTCGTATTCCAGATCAAATCGTCGACCTCAAAAAGACGGTAGGGACGGGGATAGATGCCAAAGAGCGCGCTGAGCTGTATGAGTTCAAAGGAGAGGGAAAGCAAAAAGGAGAGTGCGATGACCTGCCACCAGCGGCGCTTGAAGTAATAACGCAGATAGACGCCGAAAGGAAAGACGAGCAGGATGTTGAAAAACACCTGTAAAAAGTTGGCGGAAAATAGCGTAGGAAGATAGGTGGAGGGATCGCTGAGCACAAGCGGGCTGTCATGGAGAATCAAGGCGATGCTGTGAAAAGGGCGCAGCTCATAGAGGGGCTGGGTGGAGGCAAGCGCTTCTTCAAAGGTCGGCAGCGGCAAAATAGTAAGAAAATAAGCGCACATCAGATAAAAGATCAGCGAGTAGATGATGAGCGTTCGCAATACGAGAATGGCGCCGAATTTGCGATATTCCCAGATCATATAGGGGATGGTGAGCAGTGCCGCAAGGAAGGGAAAGAGGTAGACGGCAGTGCGTATGGATTGTATATAAATCATAAGGAGGTACCGAATGCCCGGCGGTTTCGCTGCGGATGATGCGCGCCGCAGGGCTCCTTTCTTTTTTAAATATGTGTAAAGAGTAGCATTTTTCATAAGGAAAAAGCAAGCGTGCGGTGTATTTTTTAATACAATACAGTGCTAAGCACGCAAGAGCGAGCACTGAGAAAAATTAGGGACGGCAAAAAAATGGTCGTATAAGATAAGCGGAGGGGTTGGATGGAGAAAAAAATGCGCTGTCCGCGCTGCGGCAATGAGGAGCAGGATTATTTTTATCATGATCGGGGCCGCTGGTATTGCCGGCGCTGCATCGCTTTTGGCAGGATTGATGTAGGGGAGGTACTGGCGCCGCCGCGATGGGAGTCTTCGCCAATCGCGTGTTCCTATCATCTGGACTATACGCTCAGCGATTTGCAGCTGCAGGTGGTGGAGGAGGTCTGCCGTTATTTGGAGCAGGGGGAAAATGTATTGATCTATGCGGCGACGGGCGCGGGAAAGACGGAGCTGACGATGGAGGCGATCTGCCGCTATCTGCGAAAGGGCCGTCGTGTGGGCTTTGCGATTGCCCGCCGGCAGGTGGTGCTGGAGATCGCCCAGCGCATGCAGGCAGCGTTCCCGGATCTTCAGGTGAGGGCGGTATGCGAGGGCTATACGAAGGAGGTTTGGGGGGATTTGATCGTCTGTACGATGCATCAGCTGTATCGCTATCCCGCTTGCTTTGAGCTTTTGATCATGGATGAGGTGGATGCGTTTCCTTATCGGGGCAACGCGCTGTTAAAGGAGATTGCGATGCATGCCTGTATCGGTCAGCTGCTGTATCTCACGGCGACGCCCGATGAGGAGATGATCGCACAGGTGGAGCGAGGGGAGCTGAAGCAGGTGACACTCTTTGAACGTCCTCACCGCCATCCATTGGTGATCCCCAAGGTGTGGCGTTCTCCCGCCTGTCTCTTGCAAATCGGGCTTTTCCGCTTTCTGTGGCAAAATCATCGCGCACGGAAACAGACGCTGGTATTTGTCCCTACCATACGGATGTCGAAATGGATTGCGCTGCTGTATCGCCCCTGCTTTGCCTGCGGCGCGCTTTCCTCAAAAAGCGAAGACCGCGACGCTTTGCTGGAGCGCTTTCGCAAAAAAGAGCTGGAGGTGCTGTTTGCGACGACGGTGCTGGAGCGAGGGATTACGATCGGTGATGTGCAGGTAGCGGTGCTGCACAGCGAGCACGCCGTGTTTACGGCGGCCAGCCTGATTCAAATGATCGGTCGCGCCGGACGCAAGAGGGAGCATCCCGATGGAAGAGGGCTGTTGTTATGCACCTATGTCACCAAGGAACAACGGGCTTGTCTGCGCGAATTGGAGAAGATGAACGAATCGCTGCGAAAGCGTCTGGACAAAGATCGTGAAGCGTTGTCTCATCTGCCAGTGTGAGCTTTCCGCTCACCAATCGCTCACCCAGTGGCTGTTTTCGCAGGACCCGCTTTGTCAATCGTGCCGTGCGCAGCTGATCGAAATCAAGCAGACGATCGTCGTCAGCGGGCTGCACATTCATGTGTGCTGCCGTTATGACGAGTTTATGGAAAACCTCCTGTTTCAGTTCAAAGAGGGCCGCGACGTTGCGTTAGCCCCCATCCTGTTTTCCCCTTACATCCAATGGATGAAACACTTCCGCCGCCGCTGGGTGCTCATGCCCAGCAGCCATGAGAAATGCATGGAACGCGGCTTTTTCTCCCTGCGCGAAATGCTGAGAGACAGCGATGAACCGCTCTTTGAGCCGCTGTACAAGAAAAGCGCCTTCAAGCAGTCGCAGCGATCAAAAGCACAGCGTATGCAGGTCATAGACGAGATCTTTCTCAAACAGGAATACCCCTTGCCCCAAGGAGACCTTTTGTTAGTTGACGACGTCTGCACCACCGCCGCAACGCTGTTAAGGGCATATCAGCTGTTAAAACCGCATAGTAATACAATAGAGGCAGTTGTTCTCTGCGCCCATCCGTTGCTGCTTGCGCAAAAAGAAACAACGCTTCATCGTTTCCAAAGGAGGGGGAGATCATGGAAGGAACAGTAAAATGGTTCAATAAGGAAAAAGGCTACGGCTTTATACGCGATCAGCAGAATCAGGATATTTTCGTACACTATTCACAGATTCAGATGGAAGGCTTTCGCCTGCTGGAAGAAGGCGAACGGGTGCGCTTTGACATTTTGCAAAGCCCGCGCGGGCCGCAGGCACAGAATGTGGAAAAATTGGAATGCGGGAAGTAGTAATCTCGCATTTTTTTATAGTGCAAACGGATTGCTTATGGTAGAATAGGTGTATCTCTTAAGGAGGTATCAGCAGATGAAGTCAAAAGACAACGATAATTACAGACAGGATGCGGCTGATCAGGAACTGGATGCGCTGTTAAAGGATTTTCATGAGCAGGACGACCTGCATGCGCGCATTCAGCAGTTTAAGAAAAAGAAAGCCGCTGCCGATATGGGCGAAAGCACAAAACCGCAGGTCACCGTTGCACAGCAAGCGGCGGAAAAGGACACGCCCGCACTCGATCAGCTCAAGACGATTCACAGCGAAGAGGATGTGGAAAAGACGGCTGTCGTCTCCGTGATTGCCCAGGAGCCAAAGAAAAGCGAGGAAGATGAGACGATAAAGGAGGAAACGGGTGATGCGAATGCGACCGTGATCATCAGCGAGGACGACATGCGCCATCTCGTAGAGGAAGAGGAACGGAAAAAACTGCAAAAAAAGCAGGAGAAGCAGCAAGCGGCCGATGCGCAGAAACAGCGGATGGAAAAGAGCACCTTGAAATCAGTGCGCAAGGATGCATCGGAAGAGGATGCGGGAAATGAGCGTCTGAACAAGATTCTCACCTATGTCATCATCGCCATCGTCTCCGTTGCTTTGCTGGTAGGCTTGTTTTTTGCCGTGCGCGCATTTCTCCCATCCGAAAGCACGCCGAAAGAGGACGAGCAGCAGGAGAAAGAGCCGACGCGGGAGGAAACGGACGACGATTCCCAGGGCGGATCGATTACGCCTAACTACGATAAAGAGATCTCCGAGATCAACGGTCAGATTCAGTCCTATCAAGATGAGATCAGCCATTATCAGAATTTGATTAACGAAGCGAATACGAAACTGGAGGAGGCTCGCAAAAGCGCTGCCGACGCCCAGACACAGTACAACACGATTCTCTCTCAGCTCAACAGCGTTCAGGCACAGCGCACGCAGTTAAGTGAGCAGCTGGCCGCCGCAAAGGAAGAAGAGAAAGAGGGGATTCAAGCGCAGATCGACGCCTTAGATACACAGCTGGAAACGCTGAACACTCAGTATCAGCAGGCCGGCAGCGCTTATCAAAGCGCCCAGCGCGAATATGAGTCTCTGCAAGGGACAACCTCTACTGAAATCGAGGATTACAACGCCCGCATCAGCGAGCTCAACAGCCAGATCGCCACGCTGAAAGAGCGCTTGGCACAGCTGCAATGATTCCTGAGTCAGGAAAACAGGTTTGACCGACGATCGAGAACCGCGCTGAGCGGTTCTTTTTGAATACCAGTGTGAAACCGGTGCTTGTGAAAGGCGCGGCAAAGAAATTGCGGTAAACGCTTTGTCAATGATCATTCACTTTTTGCCGCTGCCGCAGGCTGCGTCATGAATGGCCTTGCCTGCAGTGCGTATCTGTCCATGTTTTTCGTTCATCATCACAATTGTTTTCACGGATGCTTTCTTCCATCGTTTCCACGTATGGAGAAAGAGAAAGAGGGGCATGCTGAAAAGGGACGTGCTTTCGCTGTCGCTTTCTGCGAAAATTTTTCATCCTTCCTGTATTTTAGAGGAGATTGCCTTTTTTTTACCTATGATTTTTGCTAAAATATACAATGTACAGGTAATGGAGGTAATGAACATGCGTTCAGCAATCGTACTTGCCGCCGGCAAGGGAACCAGAATGAAATCTGCACTGAACAAAGTCATGCATCCGGTATCCAACAAGCCGATGATCGATCACATCGTCACGAACCTGCGCAAAGCGGGAGTCGAGCAGATCGTCGTCGTTGTCGGACATGGAGCGGACAGCGTCAAAGAATATCTCGGTGACAGCGTTCAGTATGCGTTACAGGAACCGCAGTTAGGAACCGGACATGCGGTCATGCAGGCACAGAGCTTAAAGGATCTTGATGGGGACACATTGATTTTAAACGGAGATGGTCCCTGCATTCAAAGCGAAACGATCAACGCCGCTTTCACCGCTAACGAAGACAGCGAGATGACCGTCGTTACGGCGCTTTTGCCCGATGGGGAGCGATATGGCCGCATTGTGCGTGATGCCAAGGGCGATGTGGAGAAGATCGTCGAAGCGAAGGACTGCACCAGGGAGCAGCTGGCGATCACGGAGATCAACACCGGCATCTTCTGCTTTAAAAACAAGCTGTTGTTTGAAAATTTGAAAGAGATCGGCAACGACAATGCACAAAAAGAGTATTATCTCACAGATCTCGTTGAGATTTTCAACCGCAAGCAGCTGCGCGTAAAAGCGATGATCGCAAAAGATCCGCAGGAGACGATGGGGGTCAACGACCGCATCGATTTAGCGAAGGCGCAGAAATGGATGACGCGCCACGAGTGTGAACGCCACATGCGCGAGGGCGTGACGATCATCGATCCGGATACGACCTATATCGATGTGGATGTGGAGATCGGGGCGGATACAGTCATCTATCCCAATGTCATCATCCAAGGCGGCAGCAAGATCGGCTCCAATGTGACGATCCTTTCCAATTCCTTTTTGCGCAATGCGATCATTGCCGATCACGTAACGATCGATTCCAGCAAGATCGTGGAGAGCAGCGTCGGGGCGGGAACGACGATCGGACCGATGAGCCATCTACGCAACCATACCGAAATCGGGGAGAACTGCCGCATCGGCAATTTCGTTGAATTCAAGAATTCGCATTTCGGTACCGGCAGCAAATGCGCGCACCTCACCTATGTCGGCGATGCGGACGTCGGCAGCGGCGTCAACTTCGGCTGCGGTGTCGTCACCGTCAATTACGATGGCAAGCATAAATACCGCACGACGATCAAAGACGGCGCCTTCATCGGCAGCAACGTCAATTTGATCGCTCCGGTCACAGTAGGGGAGAACGCCCTGCTGGCAGCCGGCAGTACCATCACCGATGACGTCGAGGACGGCGATATGGGAATTGCCCGCAGCCGTCAACAGATCAAAGCCGGCTATGGAACCCAATACAAAAACAAATAAAAAGAGAGGATCGTAAAAAAATGGAGAAAACATTGGTATTTGCACTGAGCTCAAGCATTGAATTAGCCAAGGAGATCGTAGCGGAGTTAGGTTTGCCGTTAGGAGAGTGTGAGGTCAAACACTTTGCGGACGGCGAGATCATGGTCGAATTGGGAGAATCTGTCCGCGGCAAGCATGTCTACATCGTTCAGTCTACCTGCAATCCGGTTTCCACCAATCTGATGGAAGTGCTGATTGCGATCGATGCCTGCAAACGGGCGAGCGCAGCGCATATTACGGTCATCATGCCATACTTCGGCTATGCGCGTCAGGACCGCAAGGCAAGACCGCGTCAGCCGATTACATCCAAGCTGGTCGCTTCCCTGTTGGAGAGAGCCGGTGCGAACCGCGTCATCACCATGGAACTGCATGCAACGCAGATTCAGGGCTTCTTCGATATTCCGGCGGATGACATCAGCGCGATGAGCATCATCGGCAACTACTTCCGCTCTTTGGATTTGGACAATATCGTCGTCGTTTCTCCGGATCATGGCGGCGTTACCCGCGCCCGCCGTTTGGCGGAGATGCTGCATGCACCGTTAGCCATCATCGATAAGCGCCGTCCGAAACCGAATGTGGCAGAGGCGATGAATTTGATCGGTGACGTTGATGGCAAGACGGCCATTTTGGTTGACGACATCGTGGATACCGCCGGTACGCTGGTCTCCGGTATTCAGATGCTGCGCGATAAAGGCGCAACGGCAATTTACGCTTGCTGCGTACATGCCGTGCTGAGCGATCCGGCGATCGAGCGTCTGAAAGCGGCAGATCTGGCAGGCTTCATCTGCACCAATACGATCGATCAAAGCAAGAAGATCGAGAGCTATGACCGCATGAAGGTACTCTCTGTCGGACCGGTGCTGGGCGGTGTCATCCGTGCGATGGAACACGATCGTCCGGTCAGCGAGGTTTTGGCAATCTTCGCAAAGTAACAATATTCGATACATAAAGAAAACAGGCATACGCGCAAGGCCGCATTCGCTTTCTACGGGGAAGAAGGGCAGAGGCGATGCCTGTTTTTTTGTCTGCTTTTTTGATTGAGCGCTGTCGGCGGCAAAGAGGAACAATATCTGTTGTGTGTTTATCAGGAGAAAAGCAGGCAAGCGTGGCATAGGGAGAAAACCGTTCAAGGAAACAGGGAGGATATGACGCATCTTTCTACGTTGTGTGCGCATGAGAAAACGTGGAGAAAGCAGCGGTGTGAGAGTATGCGAGGATGACAGCACGCAGTGATGATGAGGAAGAGGGAGGCACGTATCCGTGCAAGGACATGATAAAAAAGATGGGCAGCTGCCCACCTTGGGTAATCAACAGAATGTATGGGTACAGTCGGTCAAAGCGCGAACATCGTCTGTGTAAACTGCTCCCAGCCCTGCGCGTACAGACGGCAAAGACCGCTTTCTCCCTCACTTCGATAACAGTCGTCCAGGTAAAAGAGTGCGGCGATTGTAGGAAACTGCTCCCAAAAAGGAAGCGAGGGCAATGCGGCGAGTATGGCCTTTTGCAGGGAGGCATCTTCTATGGAAAGCGCCTGATGCAGCATCCCAAACGCCTGAATCTTTTGCGCTTCATAGCGATCGGTGAATAAGCGATAATCAGCGGCATGGGCATTCCATGACAGATAAGTAGCGAATCCTTCGATAAAGCAAAGATGGTTGAGGCGTTGGATAAAATCGTTCACATCGTCAGGGTAGGCGCTTAACAGACAGTGCTTGGCGATCTCATAATGGAGCGCGTTATGGATGAGGTACATCATCTGCGAGACGATATGCGTCATGTCTGCCGCTCGAATCAAATCAAGAAAGAGCACACAGCGCGTTTTGTCATGATGCAGATGACAGAGCTCTTTGCTGCCGACAAGCAGGATGACATCGATGTGTGACAGCGTCGTTTCCAACTGAGGGAAGAGCGCGTGAAAAAGCGCGGCGTTAAACGTGGGGAACTGCGCGCACAGCGCACGTGTCCGCTTCATCAGCTCAGCGGCGACCTCCTGTCGGTTGGCGGCTAAATCAACGCGTTCGATCGGCATCCATGCGTCTTCCTTTGCGTAGGGCGGCTGCCCATTGATATAGCGTTCGATGATGTGGGTATCGATGTTCATAGACTCCTCCGGTTTTGTAATTGTCGTTTGTCTGGCAAATCAGATGCTTAGGGCCGTTGTCGGCGGCGTATCCATGCGGCGTCGGCTTTGTCATTCCATCACCGGATGGAACACCTCTTGCCTTTGCGGCTGACAATGCCCAGCGCATCCGCATGCTGCCTATGGTTCATTATACCCTTTTTGCGGCAAATGAAAAGGGCAGCCGCGTCGTTTGAAGAAATGAGCATAAGCATGGCGGTTGACGCAAATACTAGCCTTGAGGTGATCGGATGAAACATTCCGTAAAAATGAAAGTGATCTTCGGCGCACTCTGCTTGTTTTTGTTTGCATGGCTGATGATGAAACTGAGCATGGAGGGAACACAGCAGCAGATCGTCTTGGAAAGCGAACCGGTATTAGCGAAAGAGGACACAGGGAAAAAGGTAATGTATCTCACCTTTGACGATGGTCCCAGTCAGCATACGCAGCAGGTGTTGGACATCTTGGATGAATATGACGCAAAGGCAACCTTCTTTGTGACCAATGAATTTGCGGATTATGTACCCTTGATGAAAGAAGAGGTTAATCGGGGACATGCCATCGGCGTACATACCTACTCTCACGATTACGCGCAGATTTATCAAAGCAGCGAAGCTTATTTTGCGGACGTCGCGCAGATGCAAAAGGTGATTCAGGCACAGACCGGAAAGCCTGCGTCTTTTCTGCGGTTTCCCGGCGGCACCAGCAATACGATCTCTCAGCGGTATTGTAACGGCATCATGAGCGAGCTGAGCGAACAGGTGACACAGCAAGGTTATGCCTATTATGACTGGAACGCGACAAACGGCGATGGCAATACCGGTTTGAGCGCGGCTTCGCTGGTGGAAACGGCTAAGCGTGAGATCGGGGAACAGGAAGTCGTCATGCTGCTGATGCACGATGGCGCAGGCAACGGCGAAACCGTCAAGGCACTGCCGCAGATCCTGAGCTATTGCAGGGAACAGGGGTATGAATTTCGTGTCATCGATGAGACGACGCCGCAGTTTCACCACCATATCAATAACTGACAAAGGCAAAGAGGGGTATGATGATAAGAGGAAGAGGTAAATTGTGCTTGTCAATGAAGAAGAAAACCCCGCCGTTCATCCAAGTAAGGGCGGGGCATCTGAGGTGTGCAGGAACTTTATTCTGCATGTGTTTTTGATACGTGAGGAGTACGTCCGCAAAACGTGCTGTCACAAGCGCATTCGCCGCAGGAAAACGGCGGGAAGTTCATGATTGGAAAGGGTTTTGCAGGGACGGGGATGCTATGCCTCTTTGCGGTGGGCGATCTCCACGCGGATTTTTCGTTTTTTGATCGTCGCAGCATTCAGCGCCTGGAGGACAGCCGCGCCTTTGCCGTTTAAGATTTCGACGTAGGAGTGGTGCTCTTGTATTTTGATGACGCCGATGTCTTCGCCGCTGACTCCTTCAATAGCGCAGATCGCACCGACCAGATCGCCTGGACGCAGTTTTTTGCTTTTACCGGCAAATACGCATAATTCCATAACGTCGCTGCGTACCCGCTCTTCTCGCCGCGTGCGCTTTTCCAGCGGCTGTTTCAGGGCATCTAACGGGTATGCTTTGGAGAGGCGGGGCTGTGTCAGCGTGAATGTCGGATATTGCTTGCACAGCGCTTCCCAAGCGGCTAAGTGGCAAGGCGCTATGAAAGAGAGTGCCGCACCCTTGGCTTCCATGCGGGCGCTGCGTCCGACCCGATGGATGTATGCCTGTGGGGTGAGGGGGAAATCATAGTTGACGATCAGCGACACTTCGTCAATATCCAATCCTCTGGCGGCGACGTTGCTGGCGACGAGAATCCGTGTGCTGCCCTCACGAAACTGACGCAGGGTGGCAAAACGCTCTTCCTGTGTCTGTTTGCCATGCAGCGGCTGTGCGCGTAAATCGAGGGATTGCAGGCGGGCAGCGAGCTGATCGGCTTGCTCGGTCGTGTTGACAAAGAGGATACAGCGTTGAATGGGATAGGAGGTCAGCACATCGAGCAGCAGAGGAAAGGCATCCTCTTTCGCACAGGGGAAAAATTGCTGAGATAACTGTGCCGGGATGATCGGTGCTGTTGCAAGCGACCATGCGGCATGAGGGAAGCGTTCCTTTATGTACTGTCGGATGTCGTCCGGGTAGGTGGCGGAGAAGCAGGCAGTCTGCAAAGCGGCGGGCAGATGAGGAAATATCTTGTCCAGCGTCTGACGAAACCCGAGACGAAACATCTCGTCCGCCTCATCGAGCACGAGCATGGACAGCTCATCGAGCACGACGGTATGCTCTTGAATATGCTGATACAGTCTGCCGGGCGTCGCAATCAGCACGTGGGTGCGCCGTTTCATATCCTCACGCTGATAATGAAAGGACTGTTTGCCTACCAACAGCTGATGATGGGTGTGCAGAAAGGTACCTAACGCGTCGAATACTTGCGTCACCTGCTGTGCCAATTCACGGGTAGGGGTGAGAATCAGCGCTTTGGGACGGTAGGAGGCGAAGTCGATTTGCTGTAAAAGCGGAACAGCGTACGCGAGGGTTTTACCGCTGCCGGTCAGCGACTGGGCGATGAGACTCTCTCCCTGCAATAGGCGGGGGATGACGCTTTCCTGAATGGGAGTCAGTGTTTCATATCCCATGCGCGTGAGCGCTCTTTGCAGTGGTTCTCGCAGATGAAGCTGTGTAAATTCCATGAGCCATCCCTCCTTGTGCTGTTTAGTATAGCATGAAAAAAGTGTGAGCGAACGATTGTTTTTGCAAAATCAGGTAAAAGACAATGCTGTGGCAGGCAGAGAAAAGAAGCGATACGTTCATCACCAAGGCGGATTGTTTGCGCAAAGAAAAAAGCCTTCCTCATGTGCGCTCTCATATCATGTGGCATGGCGCAAAGATGGGCGGCAGAGATGACGGTGCAAAGCGTTCTGTGCTATAATAAAATTGAGGTGAGAAAGATGGCATTATTGGTATGGTATCCGAAATGTTCCACTTGCCAAAAGGCAAAGAAAAAGCTGGAGGAGCTTGGCGTGAAGGTGGAGACGCGTCATATCGTAGAGGAGACGCCCACCGTAAAAGAGCTGCGCGCATGGATGGCGCTTGGCGGCTTGGAACTGAAACAGCTGTATAATGTGTCGGGCAATCTCTATAAGGAACTGAATATGAAGGAACAGCGCTTGCGGCTGAGTGAGCAGGAACAGCTGGAGCTGTTGAGCACCCATGGCATGCTGCTGAAACGGCCGCTGCTGATCGGAGCGAAGCAGGTGCTGGCGGGGTATCGGGAGGCGGCTTACGAAGCATTCGCCAAGGCAGAGGCAACCGACGAAAGTGAATAAGCAATAGGAAAGAAAAATCGGAGATAACGGGAGGACGGCTGTTCGTTATTTTGAGCCGGCCTGCCAAGCATCTTCGCTTTTTTATTTTCCAATAGGGAAACCGCAGGAAATGCTTTGATGATAGCTGCTATCATAGGGAGCCGTCAGGAAAGGGAGAGGCAAAGAAAGCGTTTCTTTTTTAGCATACGGACGCTATGAATGCTGTCTTGCCTATTTCGGTATTGTAAAAAAGATAAATCATCACAGCAGATGCAGAAAGGCTTCGCACATTAGCAAACCGTCGAAAGAAAAAAGGCTTTTGTTCATAAATGGGTGTAAAAATACATGTGTTTTCTGATAAGGTTTGTTATAATGAAAGTAACATAATGGAGGGATCGTATGAAAAAGGCTATTGGAGTGCTGACGGCGTGCATGCTGGTTCTTTTCCTGTTTCCGTTGTCGCCGATTCTGGCGCAGGAGGAAGGAACATCACCGTCCAACGACATCGTCTCACTAAAAGCAGCGCAGGATCAGGGGATCGTACGCTATGAGGTGACGTTCAATGAGGAGATCACTGGGGAGTTTCCGAGAATAAATCTGACTTATTCCTGTTATCCGGAAGGCTTGGATGGGGAGGAAGCTTCGTACATGGTGGATCTGTCTCAAACGAACTTGGTGAGCAATGATGGGACTGCGTATGTCTTTGAACATCAGATTGATTTTGCCAATACTGTAACAAGCTATGGTACGTATACGTTAAGCAGCGTCAGTATCTCAAATGATGACTGGATGACTTCTCAAACGTATTTTGATGATGATGGCATCTGGGAGGCAGGAGAAGCGCTGGCGTTAACGAAAGAAAACAACGTGCTGGAACAAATCACGGCAGAGGATCTGCAAGTCGATGTGTTTGAAAAGCAAAACTTTGCTCCTTACCTGACGACGCAGATGATCAAGCTGGTCAATCGGCAGACAGGAGAAATGATCTGGCCGAGGAATGAGGATGAAGTCATGGCCACCTTGACAAATGAGACGCCGTCAAGTGGCAGTGGATCAAAAGTGGTGAATGTGGAATATGAGATTCAGGTGACATCCAACGAGACGAGAAGCATCGTCGTACCGACAGAGGTGGCATGGTATGGGGCGCCGATGGGAACCGTCGTTTCCTTTGACGAGGAACATATTCCCGAATACGCCGTTCGCTATGACAAACAGAGTGGAATCGCCTCACTTACCGATTACTATGTCAGATTGAATGACGGCAGCGTTATTAAGGAAAAAGGAACTTTCTTTCAAGGCGGCGGATTTTTGACATCTGAGGCAGGCGTGCCTTATGTCGAAGGCGGTTCGAGCATTTTGGTCAGTTTAAAGTATCTGATTGAAGACCTGAATCCTTCCTATACAGGCTACAATGCAATAGATTTTAAGTATCGTTATTATTTTGTAGATGATGAAGAAAATTTGGTGGATACAGAAGGCAATATCGTCGTTGCATTCGCACAGCGCAAAAACGTATCGTACTTATCGGTAAATGAGGGAATCTCGCTGTCATCGCTGGAAGGCACACTGCCGAAACAGACGACGCTGTATGCAACAGAGAAGAATTTAGACGAGATCTTCCAAGGTCAAACCTATGTCGCTTACGATATGACGCTGGTTGCCAACTATGAAACGGTACAGCCGGTCGGTACCGTGAACGTGGGGATGAAGCTTCCGGAAGCGTTGAAAGGAAAAGATGTCGTCGTTTACTATGTGGATGAAAACGGCGCAAAGGAGAGTGTCAAGACAGTTTCGTTAAGCGAAGAAGAAATCGTGTTTGAAACCGATCATTTCTCCACCTATTCGATTGTTGAAAAAGACGGCGGCAGTCAAAGCGAGCAGATCAAGAACGAGGACACGGACAAAACAGAGCCAAAACAGCAGCCGACCAAGCAGGAAACGCCGAAGACCTCTGCGGGAAACGACGCATTGCTTTGGATTGCAATGACGCTTATCGCAGGTGCGGCGCTGTCAGCGTGTATCTGGACAGCAAGAAAAAAACGCTCGGATAAATAAGCGAACGAACATACGGAAATGAGATAAAAAACAGCGATTCTCTCAATGATGTCAGTGCAGACAGAGAATCGCTTTTTCATTGAAAAATAATAGGAAAGAGGAAAGATGAACATTGCCCTTGTATCTGACACGCTATGTTTATGGCGCTTTGGCAGGGGCTTTGTATTAGTTAAAAAACTCTGGCAATGCATTTTGGCAAAAAGCAGGGGATGCAAAGAGGAGGATCAACACCGCCGTTACGTGCTGGATAGGGAAACGGCAGCACAGATCAGTATTGATTCTGTAAACGACGGCACTTTGCGCGGCTCGCCCACATGCCGCATCCGCTTTTTGTTTTGTCCGCCTTGTGATGAATTGCCGATACGAAAAACATGGAAGCAGCAAAACAGCGCATAACCGCTTTCGCTCAAATCAGCTCGCTGTGTTTCCTAAAAAGCGCAGATAATTCTCCAGCAGCTGCCGGCTCAGCGCCTCTGGCTCAGCCTGCCGCAGCTCGCATAGCTTGTCAAACGTATGCCGCACATACATCGGCTCATTTTCCTTTCCGCGATGAGGGACAGGCGTCAGATAAGGACTGTCCGTTTCGACTAACAGCCGGTCAGCGGGCACCGCTACTGCCGCTTCGGGCAGCGAACGCGCATTATGAAAGGTCAGCGGTCCGGCAAAAGAGATATAGCCGCCCAGCTTGACCGCCTCCAGCGCCGTCTGTGCACTGCCGCTGAAACAATGCAGGACAAAAGGCGTTTGACAGTGCTCCTTCAGGATCGTCAACCCATCCAGCGTCGCATCCCGCAGATGGATGCTGACGGGAAGCTGATAGCGCGCGGCGATGTGCAGCTGCCGTATCAGCGCTTCCTTTTGCTTGACTTTGTCGGTATCCTCATAGTGATAATCCAAGCCGATCTCTCCCAAAACATCTAGTGCCCTGCATCGGCAGAGCGCTTCCAGATCATCATAGTCTTGCTCCCTCAGCGCATAGGTGTCGCAGGGATAAAACCCATAGGCGACATGGATGCCCGCATGCTGTGCTTTCAACGCCTGCGCCCGTGTCAGTTCCTCCCGCTGACAGCAGATGACCAACAGCTGTGTGACCTGTTGATCAACACAGTTTTTTAGTATGTCATCGACGCGCCCGTACAGGCGATCGCAGGTGATATGACAATGAGAATCGATATACTGCATGATATGACACTTCCTTTCTTATAAGGAGAAGCGCTTCTTTCAAGCGTCCTCTGTTGTATTTGTCTGCATGCGCATTTGCGCTGTTTCATGAGCGAACGTCACCGCTATTTTCCCAGACAGAAGTTGCTGAACAGCGTATCCAGCAGATCTTCGCGGTGTACCTCTCCCAAAATTTCTTTCAGCGCGGTATAGGCCTCTTGCAGATCGATCTGCGCCAATTCCAGCTCCAATCCCTGCTGCATGGCGTCGATGGCGTGCAGCATGGCCGCATGTGATTTGCGCATCAGCGAAATCTGCCGCTCATTGGCTAGGCTTGGCTCTTTGGCGGCGATGAGCTGTTGATCATAGAGTGCGTATATCGCTTTGAGAAGCGGTTCGATCTCCTGCTTGGCGGCGCTGATCGCAATACCGTCCACGTCCACAGCCGGGTTGGCTATATCCGCTTTGTTGCAGACGATGATGCGCGTCAGCTTGCTGCTGGCTTCCAGCAGCTTTCTGTCCGCTTCCTGCAAAGGCTCGCTGCCATCCAGCACGAGGATGACCAGCTGCGCTTCCTCCATGATCTGATAGCTTTTTTCAATGCCTTTTTGCTCGATGATGTCCGTGGTATCGCGGATGCCCGCAGTATCGATGAGATTGAGCTGTAAACCGCCCTCTAAGCGGATGTGCCCCTCGACAATGTCGCGGGTGGTGCCGGCAATATCGGTAACGATCGCCTTTTCCTCTTCCAGCAACGCGTTTAACAGGCTGCTTTTCCCGACATTGGGGCGGCCGATGATGGCGGTTTTAATCCCTTCGCGGATGATCTGCCCGCTTTGCGCCCGCTGCAAGATCGATTCGATGTCACACAGCCAGTGCTTCGCCTTTGGCAATAAAATCTCCTGCGTGATCTCTTCGACGTCTTCATACTCGGGATAGTCGATGTTGACCTCGATATTGGCGATCATGTCTAACAGCTCTTGGATGAGCGGGTCTAACAGCCTCTTGACACTGCCGCGGATACCGGCGAGCGCCAGGTGTGCGTTTTCACGGGTATTCGCCTGAATCATGTCGTTGACGGCCTCCGCCTGTGTCAGATCAATGCGTCCGTTGAGAAATGCCCGCTGAGTGAATTCCCCCGGCCGTGCCAGCCGTGCGCCCATGGACAGCACCAGCTGTAAAATCTGCTTGGTGACATAACGGCCGCCGTGACAGCTGATCTCTACAATATCCTCTTTCGTATAGGTGCGCGGGGCGCGAAACAAAGAGACGAGCACCTCGTCTACCGCTTCCTTGGTGAGCGGATCGATGATGTAGCCATAGGTGATCGTGTGCGACGCTTTCTCTGACAGCGAGCGGCTGAACAGCTGATCCGCGATGGAGATCGCTTCATCCCCGCTGATGCGGATGATCGAGATCGCTCCCTCTTGTGCGGCGGTGGAGATCGCGGCAATCGTATCAGTCAGCATACAGAGTCCCTCCCATCAAATGTGCTCTTATTGTAACACATTTCTTTCTTTTCCGTATCGGCTTTTGCGTTGCGCCGCATGGAAATGCGTGGTATAGTGGAACGTGAAATCAGAAGTGATCAAGAGGTGTGTAAATGACAACGATATATGAAAAGACGCAGCTGGAAGAGGTTGCTGCGGCATTGCGGGAGGGCAAGGTCATCGCTTTCCCCACCGATACGGTTTATGGCGTAGGTGTCTGTTATGATGATGAAGATGCGCTGAAACGGTTAAAGCAGGCAAAGGGGCGGCCAGAGAGCAAGCCGATTCCGACAATGGTGGCAGACAGCGCTCAGCTGGCGCAGGTCGCGGTGGTAACGGCACGGATACAGCGGATCATCGATGCGTTTTTACCGGGCGCGCTGACGCTGATTCTGCAAAAGCAAAAGCATGTGGCGGACTATGTGACTAACGGAAAAGAGACGATCGGCGTGCGGATGCCGGATGATGCGTTTGTGTTGGCCTTGATAAAACGTGTCGGCAAACCGATGTTGGTTACCAGCGCCAACCTCAGCGGTGAAGAAACCGGCACGACGTTTGCACAGGTGATGGCACAGTTAGACGGCCGCATTGACGGGATCGTGAAAGGAACCTGCGGCTGCATGAGCGCCAGCACGATCGTCGATGTGAGCAAGGAAACGGCGGCGGTACTTCGAGAGGGACCGATTGCTGCACAGGATATTCTGCGGGTGTGGGAAAAATAGTTGACGCCGAGCAGGGCAAGCGCTGATCATCTGTTATTTCTCCTTTATCCAAAGCGGCATGCGCCCTTAAACAGGAGGAGCGGAAGATGAGATGCAGCCGCTGCGGAAGCGAAGATGAGCGAAAGACGAATTGTTGCTTCCCGCTGTTCAAAGTGGAAATAAACTTTTCACTTCAGCGCTAAAAAAGGAGCTGTCGCTTTCTTCGTTTGACGGTTGACAAAGCCTATGAAAATGGGTAAAATTGTTTCGCAAACAGATAAGAGACGCAGAAGGGTGCAGTAGCGGATGCAGAAGTGCAAAGAGAGTTTTCCTTAGCTGAGAAGAAAACCATGGAGCATTGCGGCGAATCAAAGACCCGGAGTCGAAACGTGAAGCTCGCGGCATAAGAGCGGCTATGGAAGTAGTCACTGAGATGGGCAGAGCGATCTGTTCATGAATTAGGGTGGTACCACGAGAAACGGCTCTCGTCCCTATGGGAGGAGAGCTTTTTATATGGCAAAGCAAAGGAGGAGTATCGCATGGAAAAGCTGACAGAACAAGAACGCATTCGCCGCCAGAAGATGGAAGAGCTGCGCGCGCAGGGCATCGATCCTTTCGGACAGGCGTATGCACGCACACACCGCTCGGGAGACATTCGTGCGCAATACGGGGAGTGCACGAAAGAAGAGCTGGAAGAACAAAACGTCACGGTCAAGGTTGCCGGGCGTATTATGACAAAACGCCGTCAGGGAAAGGCGGGGTTTATGCACATTCAGGATCTCCAGGGACAGATTCAGATTTATGTCCGCAAGGATGAGATCGGCGATGAGGCGTATGAGGTATTTAAGAAGAGTGATCTGGGCGATATTGTCGGTATCGAGGGTGTGATCATGCGCACCAATCACGGGGAGCTGTCCATTCGTGCGGCAGTTTACACGCACCTCACCAAGGCGCTGCGTCCGCTGCCGGAGAAGTTTCACGGCTTGCAGGACAAGGAAGAGCGCTTCCGCCGCCGCTATGTCGATCTGATTATGAACGAGGAAGCAAAGCGCATCGCTTTGACACGTCCGCGCATCATCCGCGCCATTCAGCGTTATTTGGACAAGCAGGGCTTGGTCGAGGTGGAAACACCGGTATTGCAGCCGATCTTAGGCGGTGCGGCCGCTCGTCCTTTCATCACGCATCACAATACGCTCAACATGCCGTTTTATCTGCGTATTGCAACGGAGCTGCCTTTGAAGCGTTTGATCGTCGGCGGCTTAGAGGGCGTTTATGAGATCGGACGGCTGTTTCGCAACGAGGGTATGGACGCAACGCACAATCCGGAGTTTACCACGGTAGAGGCTTATGTGGCATATTCCGATCTCGGCGGTATGATGGATTTGATCGAGGGCTTGCTGGAATCGGTTGCCATGGAAGTGTGTCATACGACAGAGATCACTTATCAGGGAAAGCAGATTTCCTTGAAAGCGCCGTTTCGCCGTCTGCACATGGTCGATGCGATCAAGGACGCATGCGGTGTGGATTTCTGGCAGGATATGAGCTATGAGGAAGCCTGTGCCATCGCAAAGGAACACGGCATTGCGGTGGAGAAAAAGCATAACAGTGTTGGACATATCATCAACCTGTTTTTTGAGAAGTACGTAGAGGAGACGCTGATTCAGCCGACGTATCTGTACGGTCACCCGGTGTCGATCTCACCACTTGCAAAGAAGAATGCCGATGACCCGCGGTTTGCGGATCGCTATGAGCTGTTTATCAACGGCAAGGAATATGCGAATGCGTTTTCGGAGCTCAACGACCCGATCGATCAGCGCGAACGTTTTGAGAATCAGCTGAAACTGCGTGATCTGGGAGATGATGAAGCGAATGAGATGGACGTCGACTATGTGGAAGCGCTGGAGTACGGCTTACCGCCGACGGGCGGTGTCGGCATGGGCATCGATCGTCTGGTGATGCTGCTGACGAATCAGGATACGATCCGCGAGGTGCTGCTCTTTCCGCACATGAAGCTGACCGGGGAATCGAAAGGCGCGAAGTTAGAGCGTGAGGCAGCTGTTACACCGGTGACGAATCACGCGAAAACGATCGATTTTTCCAAGGTGGAGATCGAACCGTTATTCAAAGAATATGTCGATTTCGAGACGTTCTCCAAGTCTGATTTCAGAGCCGTAAAGGTCAAGGAATGCCGTGCTGTTCCAAAGAGCAAAAAGCTGCTGGAATTTAAGCTGGACGATGGAACGGATGAGGAGCGAACGATCTTAAGCGGCATTCATGAATACTATGAACCGGAAGAATTGGTAGGGAAAACCCTGATTGCGATTGTAAATCTGCCACCGCGCAAGATGATGGGTATTGATTCCTGCGGTATGATCATCTCCGCTGTTCATCAGGAAGACGGTCATGAGGGTTTGAACCTGTTGATGGTTGATGACGCCATTCCGGCAGGGGCAAAACTGTACTAAAATGCGAGGGACTTCATTTTCCAAACCCTCAGATTTTATACAAATACACCAATTTTACACCAATCGGTGCAGCGATAAAAATTCGCATAATTTTTAATTCCACATCACCCCTGAGAAGTGATCGCCTCTTAGGGGTTTCTGTATTTTTCTTAGAGCGGTTTGGCAAGATCAATATGGCTGCGAATGGAGAGCAACGCTTATGAGCAAAACGATAACTAGATACTGCTTAGTAAAGTAAAACTGTCATCTGAAAAGGTGACGATTTTTGTTTGATGACTTTAAAATAAGCATATTATGATATAGACCAATGATCTAGCGATTGTTGAAATCGATCAAACGGTATGATATAGTGAGGATGAAGAGAAAAGGCTGCATTTTATGGAACAAAGAGAGATCTGTAAAATGCCGCGACGTATAAGAAAAATAGATGTTTTTCACAATGGAGCCGAGATAAGAAGTGAAGATGTCCGCTTGCCCGCCTGTGCTTTCTGATGATTAAAGATTTCCTTGCGTATGCTTTGATACCGCGCTTATGTAGGACATGATTGTCTGCGGAATCATACGGGTGGCATAGCTTCATCAATGCAGTGATCTGTGAAAAGATGCGGATAAACGAAGGAAGACTGTCAGGCAAAACGCAGATCAAACGGCTCGAGTTTTCTCGTATGCGCATAACGTTGGGAATGACCGGAAAGGAAATGGTGAAAACTATGACTGCAAAGAAAATACTCATCGCAATCCTGCTTTTGATCGGCATCGCCGCTGTCATTTTCGTACGCTTTCTTTATGATCGGCAAATATTGGATAATCAGATTGCACTGGTCTTGACGATTTTGATTTTTCTTATCATTCTGCCAAGCATCTATCGTTTGGAAAAAAAGCAAAAGTAAGAATCCCTTGCTTTATCACCAGGCCGCCGCGCATGATTGCCGGACGGTCTTTTTTTTGTTCTATCACACGGTTTTTCACAGGTTGTCTCAAGGATGTAGATATTTGATAGCACTTGAAATGATGCGGGTATCAGAAACCTGTCTGTTTCACTGACATCGTTGATGATCGGTAATGTTACCTCGCCTTATTTCCCGGGCAATCATGATGCTGCATATCTCATATAGAGAGTCTGTAAACAAAAATAGACAATCAAAGGAAAACGAAGATTGACGCGCGGCGGGAATGGTGTAGAATGAGGGAGAGAGCGGCCCTCTGGCAGACAGTGTGATAAAATGTCCGTTCGCTCATATTCGGGCAGCAGTGCATACGGGAAAACGGAACTGTCCAATTTCAAAAGTTCATTTACATTTGTACTTCAATATTGTATGATTTGAAGCGTGAATGTAAATGGAGCTTAGGAGGTGTGGCTGATGGATAAAATCTGGGCAACTATAAAAAGCATTGCGGAAGATAGCAACGGATTTTTGAAAACAGGGCAAATTGAAAAAATGGGTATCAGCAGGCCCATGTTGAGGAAATATGTGGATGAGGGAAGATTGGAACAGGTGCGTAAGGGGCTGTATGTTCTTGCAGAAGGTTTTGCAGATGAATACGCCTTGCTTCAGGCACAGAGTGCCAAGGCGGTTTTTTCCTATGGCACAGCGCTTTTTTTGTGGGGGTTGTCAGAGCGGACGCCGCATTTTTGGGATATTACCCTTCCTCATGGAACCAACATCAGCAGGCTGAAAAGGGATAATCCGAATCTGCGCTGTCATTATGTTCAGCCGCATGTCTATGAAATGGGTATAACGGAAATAAAATCACCGCAGGGAGGCATCGTGAAATTATATGATAGAGAGCGGTGTATCTGTGACTTGATTCGTGATCGGGAACAAATAGAACTGCAGCTTTATACGCAGGCAATCAAAGACTACTTTAAGTCCGGGGGAAACGGCCGGCGGCTGCTCAAATACAGCAAGGTATTTGGGATAGAAGATAAAGTAAGAACATACATAGAGGTACTGTAATGAAAACACCAGAACAATTAAAAGGAACGATCCGCAGTATGGCAGAAAAGAAACATCTGCGTGCCCAGGAAGTGCTATAGGGATCAGCGAGCGGACGACAATGGATATGGATACGACGGTTCGGGGAATTCAGATGGATGAAGCTCAAATTACCGCAGCTGTCAAAACGATTCTCTCCGCGGATGTGGGGGACGGTATCTCCTTTGATTTTCAGAAGATTGAGCCGATTCGGGAAGAGGATGAATATCATAATTTCAGGGTGCATTTGTATGCCAGATATGGGAAGATTAACAGTCCGATGAAAATTGATATTACAACCGGAGACGTGATTACGCCATCCGCAGTCCAATATGATTTTCCGCTGTTATTTGAGGAAAGATCGGTGTCGGTTATGGCTTATACGGTGGAAACGGTTCTGGCGGAAAAATATGAAACGATTCTGCGCAGGAATATCGGGACTACCCGGGCAAGGGATTTTTATGACCTTCATATGCTTTATCTTGGCCGCAGGGATACGGTCCGTATGGAAATATTTCAAAAGGCAGTTTTACATACAGCGGAAAAGAGAGGTTCTCTGGAAGACCTCCATGACTGGAGAGAGATTTTAAAAGACATTCGGGAAGAGCCGGCGCTGTATCTTCTGTGGGACCGTTATGTTGCGGATAATCCATACATTGGAGAACTTGAATTCCATGAAGTGCTGAATACAGTAGATGAGATTGCTGTATTACTTGATTTGTGATTGATAAAAGTAGGAAAGAGTCGAGTTCAGCGGCTCTTTTTTCATGCGCGGAGAGGAGGCTGATGTTCGTGAAATGGCTATTTTTCGGCATCGGCATTTTGCTAGGTACTAGGGCGTTACAATGATCTGTGTGCTGCAGATTAACCGGCTACACCGTTTTGAAGGAGCTGACAGGGAGTAAGTTCATAGATTCCTTACTGTCTGCGGCAAAACAATGAGCATTTTCTTCTGAGCAAAAAAAATAGACAATTAAAGGGAAACGAAGATTGACGCGCGGCGGGAAAGGTGTAGAATGAGGGAGAGAGCGGCACTCTGGCAGACAGTGCGATAAAATGTCCGTTCGCTCATATTCGGAGGAAGCCATGGAAACAAAAACCGAGAACAAATCTGCAATTCGCTTGCTCGTAGCCTTAGATGCCGGTTATCTTTTTCAGCTTTGTGTCTTGCTGACCTCGATCTCACTCAATAATCCCAAGCGCACATTTGAGCTGTATCTGCTGCACAGCTCTTTGAGCGAGCGTCAGCTGCATGCCATCGCGCAATACGCTCATATAAATCGTATGCAGCTGTATCCGCAGAGAGTAGAGGAGACGCTGTTTCGCTCTGCACCGATCAGTGCCCGCTATCCCAAGGAGATGTACTATCGTCTGCTGGCGGGAGAACTGCTGCCGGCGCAGATCGATAAAATCCTGTATCTGGACCCGGATACGCTTGTCATTAACCCGCTGGATGCGCTGTGGGAACAGGAGCTTTCCGATACGCTGTTTGCGGCAGCGGCGCATACGGGAAAAACGGAACTGTCCAATAATGTCAATCGTCTGCGTTTAAAGACCAATCACGACTATTATAACTCCGGCGTATTGCTGATGAACTTGCCGATGTGCCGTAAAAGCATTGTGCCCGCAGAACTCTTTCGCTATGTCAGCGAGCACGAAAAAGAGCTGTTGCTGCCGGATCAGGATGTTTTGAACGCGCTGTATGGAGAGCGGGTGAAGGCCATCGACGATGCGATCTGGAATTATGACGCCCGCAATTATCGCAATTACCTGCTGCGCAGCGGCGGTACCCGGGATATTCGATGGGTGATGACGCATACCGCCATCCTGCATTTCTGCGGAAAATCCAAGCCGTGGAAGCCGCACTATCCTTATCGCTTTGGAGCGCTGTATCAGCATTATATGCAGCTTTGCCAAAGAGCGCTGGCAGACGCTGCGATCATGGAAAACGAGATCATACGACAATGATGAAAGGAAACGGAAAACACATGCACGGCGCCGCCTTTCCAAAACGCTCCGCAATCCATAGCACTGACATACAACGCAAACAATCAAGCGGAACGCGCCTTTCTAAACAGGAACAAACGCTTGTGCCTTATCGATATTATGAACAGGTGATCTCCCTGCTGCTTTCGCGGGATGAATTACAGCTGATTATCGCACCTCGCATCGAGACGCAGTATATGGTGAAGCTGGGAGCGCTCGAATATCGGGTGAAGCGTCTGCGCTTTGAGCTGCAAAGGATTGAGCGGATAAAACAGCTGGCGCTGGAGCAAAAACAGGCAGGAGGGCAAGGAAGCGAGGAATCACAAAGACGACAGCTAGAGGCGCTCTTTGCGCAAGAGCAGCAAGCGCTGCGCGCACAGCAGAAACGTGTGCAGGCCGCCTTGAAAAGAGAACGGCGAAAACAGCTCTCCGATGAAGAGTTACAGGTAATTCAACAGGTGTATCGGCGAATCATCGCCGCTTTGCATCCCATGCTGCACCCTAAGCAGGCGGTGGGACAGCAGCAGATGTTTACAAGCGCACAGCTCGCTTATCAAAACGGGGATTTGGAGACGCTGCATCTCATTTATCAATCGCTGCCCGCATCGCTCTTTGCTTTTCCCGGCGGAGAAACAAAGGACGCCGGTGCGCGGCTTTTGGCGCAGATACGTCTGCTGCGACAGGAGATTGCAAAGTTGAAGCGGGAGTATCCATATACGCTGCGCGCAAGGATGGCGGATACGGCGCGGTTAGAAGCGGATGGCGCGGCGCTGAGACAGGAATGCGAGCAGCTGGAGAAACGCTTGCGGTCTCTGCGGGAGAAACGATGAAAATGAGAGATCGCTCGGATGCGGAAAGCAACCCATTTCTGCAAAATAAACGCTTAGTGATTGAAATGCAGAGCAAGCAAAACAACAAGAAGCCATCGGGATGCCTTTTCTTACGCATGACTTGGCTCCTGGCTTTCTTGTTTCGCAAATGAAGATTTGATATACTTTTCTATAAGGAAAGAGATCTCCTGCGCAAAGAAAAGACGAGTGGTGGCGGACGCTGAGGCATGAGATGCGAGCAGCGGCGCCATAGTATCATCGTGACGCAAAAAGCGGTGATGGCAAAGTCATGTCTTGGCGCAGGGAAAAGGAGGACACGATGCATACGGTATTGGAACAGATGAAGCAGCGTAGGAGTATTCGTAAATTCAAGAAAGACCCGCTGCCGCAGGAAGTGCTCGATCAGATCATTGAAGCGGGGCTCTACGCCGCCAGCGGTATGGGGAAGCAAAACACGGTGATCATCCAGGTGAGCGATCCCCAAATGAGAGATGAGATCGTTAAGCTCAACTGTAAGATCGGCGGCTGGAAGGAAGGCTTTGATCCTTTCTACGGCGCACCGGTCATGCTGATTGTACTCGCGAAAAAAGACTGCGCAACCCGCGTCTATGACGGCAGTTTGGTGATGGGCAATCTGATGCTCGCCGCTCATGCGCTTGGCTTGGGCAGCTGCTGGATTCATCGGGCAAAGGAAGAATTTGAAACGGAATGGGGCAAGCAGCTGTTACAGTCGCTGGGTATCGAAGAGGAGTATGAGGGCATCGGCCACTGCGCGCTTGGATACATTGACGGCGCCATCCCCGCAGCTGCCGAAAGAAAAGCAAACCGCGTGTTCTATGTAAAGGAGCACTGACATATGCAGCATAAAGTGAAGCTCACGGTCATCGATAAAAAGCTATATCCCGATCTGCAAGCGCGCTATTGTGCAGATCCTCATGCGGGAGCTTGCCCTTGTTACAACGTGGGCGATGAATTCTTGTTCGAGCGCTATGGAACGGCGGATGATTTTTGGCATATGGGAGTGCATACGCTAAAACAGACCTGCGGCAGTGCGGAAGATGTTGCCGGGGGTCATTCATTTCCGCATTGCTCAGAGGCGTGGGACGCCATTTCACGCTATATTTATACGGGCTTGCAGGGCGGCTCTATCATGCGGGGATGGATGAATGACGAGCGGGTGATGATCACCTGCTGTTCTGATGGGACGCGCCCGGTTATTTTCAAAATCGAGAGATTGGACTACAAGGCCGTGTATGTGGATGAAGAGATGGACGACACATGCCAGCGTCAGCTGAAACAAGCCTTGCTGCAAGAGCAGGCCGTGAGCGATGTCCGCTTTCAAAAAGTATACGCTGAGGTCTACGTACAGGGAACTCTCGCCGACGAGACTTTGACCGCAATCGTTGGGCGATGCGGCTATCACGTTTCAAAAATCGATTAGTATAGGAAGCTGATGATGAGGGTGGAAAGGGTCGGTGCGCAGGATCGCTCTCTCATGGACAGCACAGATGAAAAAACCGATGGACATGTGTATGACTACATGCCATCGGTTTTTTGCTTTTGCTAATGTCAGGTACGCCTGCTTTTCTTTCATCATCAAATCGGGATGCATCTCTACGCAGCGCATAGGAACCTTTGATTGGTGTTTCAGCACTCTTTCGTCTTCATTTCGATGCACTGCTTCGGGCAGCTCTTCACGCATAGTCCGCAGCCGACGCACGCCTTCTCATCCAGCTGCCAGCATCTTTTTTCACGATCCACTCGGATGGCCTGTTTGGGGCACTTTTGAGCGCACAGCGTACAGAAGACACAAGCTGCGGATGCCTGCGGCAGGCGCTGTTCTGCTTTTGGACGCACGAAGCGCTCGCTTTTCTTTTCAACGGCCGGTGCCGGATAGCCCTGTTCCATAAACAGGCAGTGCTTGGGACAGACGTGCACACAGTTTCCGCACTGGATGCACGCAAAGCGATCGATCACCCATGTTCCTGCCTCACGATCGACGCTGAGCGCCTGTGAAGGGCAGCTGCGCGCACACAGCGTACAGCTGATGCACTGTGTGATGTCGATGCGTATATGCCCGCGCATCCGTTTCGGATAATGCGCCGTCTCCTTGGGATAATCGAGCGTTGCCGGCGGCGACATCAGATTTTTTAATACCTCTTTGCTGAAAGCAAACAGCTTTGGTGTACGCATAAGATCACCTCTCTGTACAGCTGATGCAGGGATCGATGGTGAGGATCAGCAGCGCCACATCGCCCAGCTGACACCCTTTCAGCAGATCGAGCATCCCCGGGATATTGCTGGTCGTCGGCGTGCGCAGACGGAAGCGGTCGAGAAACTTCGTGCCGTTCCCCTTTGTGTAATAGATCGCTTCTCCCCGCGGCTGTTCGATGCGGATGAACGCTTCGCCTTTAGGAACGCCGCTGACCTTTGCGGCAATCGCGCCCTTAGGCAGCTTTCCCAACAGCTCCTCGATCAGTTCAAAGGACTGGAACAGCTCGGCGATGCGCACCTTGACCCGCGCATAGGAGTCGCCCTCCGTTGCCGTGATCGCGCCGACACTGAGATCCTTGTAAGCCGCATAGCCATACTCACGCACATCATAGTCAACCCCGCTGGCTCGCAGAAACGGGCCGACCGCACCGGCTGCATATGCCTGTTCCCGACTCAGCACGCCCAGTCCGCGCAGACGTGAATTGACAGTGATGTCCTCTAAAAACGTTCTGGCAATCGGACGCAGCTCCTGATTCATCTCCCGTATCGTTTGCAGGATGATCGCTGCCATCTCCTCATCTATGTCTTTGCTGACACCGCCGATTTGGCTGACAGAGAAGATAATACGCCCTCCGGTCGTCAGATCAAAGAGATCCAACACCTTTTCCCGCAGCTTCCACGACTGCATGAACAGGCTCTCAAAGCCCAGCGCATCCGCCAACAGCCCCAGCCATAACAAATGCGAGTGAATCCGGCTCATCTCCATCCACAGGGTGCGCAGATAATCTGCCCGCGGAGGTGTTTCAATTCCCATGCTTTTCTCTATGCTCAGACAGTAACCGAAGCTGTGACCGAAGCTGCAAATGCCGCAGACGCGTTCCGCCACATAGACATATTGTTGAAAATCCCGCGTTTCCACCAGCTTTTCCAAACCACGGTGCACAAAGCCAATATTGGGAATCGCTTCGACGACCACCTCGTCCTCCAATACGAGGTCTAGATGGATCGGCTCCGGGAGCACCGGGTGCTGAGGACCGAAAGGGATGATGCTTCGCTTTGCCATCAAGACACCCCCTTCTGCGCAAAGGGCGCTTCCTGTTCTATGCGATAGAGCTTATGGCGATAATCCATCGTGATTCCTTCGATCTTTACGCCAAACAGCTCTGCTGCCTCGTTTTCCTGTAAGAAGGCGCAGGGGTAGATCTGTGTGATGCTGGTAATGGGCTCTTGCTTAGCGATGCAAAGCCGCAGGGTGTCCATCTCCATCCCTAACACAAAGGTATAGCTCAGCTCATAGCCGCTCTCGCTTGTTACCGCACACATCTGCGCAAACCGCCATCCCTGCGTCTTTCGCCTGATGATGTCGGGAAAGAAATCCTTCTTTGCTATTTCTATGATGCGATCGTTCATGCGCTTGTCCCTTCTTTCTTTTTCTCCAGGATCTCCACCGCCTCCAATACGCCGTCAATGATGGATTGCGGTCTTGCGGCGCATCCGGGCACGTAGACGTCGACCGGGATGACGGTGTCGATGCCGCCTAAAATATTGTAACAGTCTTTGAACACACCGCCGCTGCATGCGCAGATGCCCACAGCGACGACGACCTTGGGGCTGGGCATTTGCGCATACAGCTGCTTGACAACAGAGGCGCTTTGGCCGTTGACGCCGCCGGTGATCAACAGAATATCCGCATGAAAGGGATTGCCCGTGTTGATGATGCCGAAGCGTTCCAAATCATAACGCGGCGTCGTGCAGGCGAGCACCTCGATGTCACAGCCGTTGCAGCTGCTGGCATCATAGTGCAGCATCCACGGCGATCTTTTCAACTTATTCATCACTTTCACCTACCTGATCGACATGAGAATCAAAATGTTGATACCCCCGCCCAACAGTGTGATCGTCCAGCAGACGCTGAGCACCTTGCGCCAGTTGAGTCTTGCGCACACGTTGTCGATGAGCACTTCCAAAAAATAGACGATCGCGCACATGGCGATGGCAAAAGGCCAGCTGAGCCATGATTCATTCAGAAAGAAGATGGCGACAATACCAAGCAGCAGCAGCTTTTCATAATACTCGCCGATTTCCATGACGGCGAGGGTCGCCCCGGACATCTCGGTTGTGATGCCTTTCACCATCTCCTGGTGTGCATGATGCGAGGTAGATAAGTCAAAAGGGGATTTGCGCAGCTTGATCGCCATGATGAGGATGAAGCCGACAAACAGTCCCGGCATCAGCCAGATTGCGCTGTTTGGCTGAGTGATGATCTCATCGACGCGGAAAGAGCCGCTGGTGAGATAAAAGCCTACGGCGATTAACAGCGTCATCGGCTCATAGGCCATCATTTGCAGCATCTCACGGCTGGCTCCCATGTTGGAAAACGGTGAGGAATCGCTGCTGGCGGCCAAGATCAGAAACATGTCGGCGGTGGACAGGATAAACAGCGACATCAAGATGTCCGAGCCGAAAAACAGAATGCCTCCGGCGATAGCCAAAAAGGCGAGATAGCTCAGGTTTAACAGCAGCTGTACGCTGTTGACGGCGATCATCTGCTTGGAGAACAGCTTGACAAGATCGTAGAGAGGCTGAAAGATGCCGGGGCCTTTGCGCGACTGCATGCGGGCGCTGATCTTGCGGTCCACTCCCTCCAGCAAAGCGCCGATAAAGGGAGTGAGGATCAAATAGGCGAATAAAGAGAAGACGCGGATCATTTCAGCACACCTCCGATCAACAGGGCACAGACGACGATCAGCACGCTGGCAGAGAGAATCTCACTCGGCTTGAGCAGCCGCCGCCGTCCCATTTCAAAGCGCAGATACCAGTTGCTTAAATATTGCTGACGTGATTCTCCCATGCTGTCGGTAAAATGAGAGTTGTCACCCTCGTTGATGCCGCACATGTAAGTCGGTACGTAGTCGCGGTGAGCGGAGCGGGAGATGAAAAACATGACGAGGGGAACGATCAGAATGCTGACGACCATAATCACCATCGTGCTCAGTTCGCTCATCGACAGCACCTCGTAGGTTTGACCAAACAGCGTCAGCACGATCGGGTTGACCACCTGACGGGCGAGGAAGGGAAACAGCAGACACAGCAAAATCATGATGCCGCCTAATACAAACATGGAAAAGTATTCGTTTTTGCGCGTAAGATCGGCTTCCTTGCGATTCATATGGTGCATGGCGATCAGCTTGCACAGCCATTTTGTCCAATAGAACATCGTCGTCGCACTGCCAAAGGCGATAAAGATGACGAGGATGACGTTGCCGCTGTCCACAAAGGATTTCAAGGCGACCCATTTGCTGATGAGCATGCCAAAAGGGGCGAGATACATGCCGGCGATGCCGATGCCCATGATGTAAGCGAGATGGGGCAGGCGCAGCAATAAGCCGTGCATGTGCTCGATGTCGCGTGAGCCGATGCTGTTTTCTGTCGCACCCACCGCTTCAAACAGCATGGATTTGCTGACGGAATGAAAGATCATGAGCAGGATGGCCGCCCATACCGTCTCCTCCTCGCCGATGCCCGCACAGGCGACGATCAGCCCCAGATTGGAGATGGTGGAGAAAGCGAGCACTTTTTTGGCGTCGTTTTGGGCGATCGCCATCATGCTGGCGGCGATGAAGGTCAGCCCGCCGATAAAGGCGACCGTCGTTCCGCATAAAGTAGCGTGCAGCGCCGGTGATAAACGAATCAGCAGATAGACGCCCGCTTTGACCATCGTGGCGCTGTGCAATAAGGCGCTGGAAGGAGTCGGCGCAACCATCGCTCCATACAGCCAAGAGGAAAAAGGCAGCTGTGCCGACTTGGTAATTCCGGCTAACGCCAGCATGCCGATGATGAGTTCATTGCCGTTGGAGATAACGTCGCTTAGCTGTACGCTGTGAGAATAGAAGGCGCATAAAGCGATGCTTACAGCGAAGCCCAGACCGCCCAGCAGATTCATCCACAATGCCCGAAAGCTGTTGTCGATTGCCTCCTGTGTCCGCGTGTAGCCGATCATGATAAAGCTGACGACGCTGGTAATCTCCCAGAAGAAGTAAATCCAGATCAGATTGGAGGAGAGCACCAAGCCCAGCATGGCCGATAGAAAGACAAACAGCATCGCTAAAAACAGCGAGCTGCGATCCGTGTACTCGCGGTGGTGCATATGATAGCTCTGCATGTAGCCGGCCGCATAGACAGCGATGAGAGAGCCGACCCCCACGCAGATCACACACATCAGCAGCGCCAGCGCATCGACCTGTGTATGCGTGGATTCGATGAGCGGGACGTTGTGCTCCACCCACAGCACCAACAGTGTCTGCAAGATGGACAACAGCGATATCCACAGCTTTTTATGCCGGATGCACTGATAGAGGATCAGCAGCATCAAAGCGATCTCCGCCCCCTGCATCAGATGATCCAGCACTTCCGTTTTCGTATAGAGATACCACGTTGCATAATGATCCTGTGTCCACAGATAGAGAATTGCCGCCATACAGGCGAACATCATCGCGGTAAAGCCATAGATGAGATATTTGCGCAGTGCCTGTCTGCGGGTAAAGCAGATGGCCGCCGCCGCAATCAGCGGCAGGACAATCAGCAGCGGAATCAGTTTCATATACAGCCTCCCCTTCTTGTCAAAATGTGACTGTAACAGTATCCTTGTATATTATAGCGCTAATTGAAAGCCGTTTCCATTTCTTTTTTTATGTTTGCGCGGTATAATACTGTCATGCATGAGATGGAGATCACAAAGCACATATTGCAGGACAGCATTCGCATTGCGCAAGCGCACAAAGGCAAGCGCATAACGGAAATCCGTTTGGCGATCGGCCCCTTTTCCGGTTTCGTTGCGGAGTGCATTCAGATGTATCTGGATGTGCTTGCAGCGGGAACTATTGCACAGGGCGCTGTCATCAAAGCGCGTTTCGTTCCTTTGCGGGTGGAGTGTCTGGACTGTCATCGCGTGTCGCAGATTGACCGCACGCATATTGAATGTCCGCACTGTCACAGCCTGCGCTTACGGCGGCTGTCGGGGAATGAGTGCATGATAGAGAGTTTGGAGGTAGAGGAGGATGGAGATTAAAGTCTTTCATCAGATCATGGAGTGGAATGAGGATGTGTCCGCACAGGTGCGGGAAACGCTAAGGCGCAGCCACACGCTGTTAATCAATGTGATGGGCTCTCCCGGCGCGGGCAAGACGAGCGTGATCACCGCGCTGATTCAGCAGCTGCGCAAGCGCTGGCGCATCGGGGTGATCGAGGCGGATATCACGACTGCCTACGATGCACAGAAGATCGCAGAGCTGGGGATTCCCAGCGTGGAACTGAACACGGAGGGCGCCTGCCATATTGAGGCGATGAGCATTCAGAAGATCCTGCCGGCATTTGATCTGGACCATTTGGATGTGCTGTTTGTGGAGAATATCGGCAATCTGGTTTGCCCGGCGGAGTTCGACATCGGCGAGAGTATGCGCATCACGATTTTAAGCGTGCCGGAAGGGGACGACAAGGTGGAGAAATATCCGCTGATGTTCACAGAGACCGACTGTCTCGTCATCAATAAATGGGATACGCGCGCCTGCTTCGACTTTTCCTTACAGCGGGTGCAGACGGCGTATCAGGGAGTGAATCCCAACGCTCCCGCATTTTGTGTCAGCGCCAAAAGCGAAGCGGGCATGGAAGCGCTCTTGGCACATCTGGAGGAAAGGATGCAGGCGCTTTTGGCATGAAGCAAACACATTTGGAAATCACCGTCAACGGGATGGTGCAGGGGGTCGGCTTTCGTCCGTATGTGCACCGTCTGGCGCTTGCCCATCACCTTAGGGGCAGTGTGAGCAACTGCGCGCAGGGTGCGCGCATCCATGTGCAGGGTGACCATGACGAGGTTATTTCATTTGTGCGGGCGTTAGGGCAAAAGGGACAGCCTGCGCACATTATGGAAATGCAGACAAAAGAGCTGCCGTTACAGGCATGGCGGGGGTTTGTGATCGAGGACAGCGAGCAGGGAGAGAGCGAGACATTTGTCGTTCCCGATCTGGCGCCATGCGCAAGCTGTCTGCAAGAGCTGCAAGATCCCAAGGATCGCCGCTATCGCTATCCGTTTATCAACTGCACGCACTGCGGTCCCCGCTATACGATCATCCAGGGGGTGCCCTATGACCGTGCAAAGACGACGATGAGCGTATTTACGATGTGCGATGCCTGCGCAAAGGAATATCAGACGATCGATGACCGCCGTTATCACGCACAGCCCAATGCCTGTGACGCATGCGGACCTCACGTTTGTTACTATGATCGTAAGAAGCAGCCCCTGGCATGGGGAGAGCAGGCGCTTGCCCTTGCCTGTGCGGATTTGGCACGGGGAAACATCGTCGCAATCAAGGGTGTCGGCGGGATTCACCTTGCCTGTGATGCCATGGATTCCTCTGCTTTGCGAAAGCTGCGGGCACGCAAACGGCGAAGCGGCAAGCCCTTGGCAGTGATGGTGCGCGATGTAAAAACGGCACGGCGCTTTGTGCATGTGGACGAGGCGGAAGAGCGCCTGCTGCAAAGCAGGGAGCGGCCGATCGTCCTTTGCCGCAAGAAAGATCGCAGGGCGCATGGCTTGCTGAGTGAGAATCAGGAGATCGGCATCTTTCTGCCATACAGTCCTCTGCATGTGCTGGTGATGGAAACGATGGAGGCGATCGTGCTCACCAGCGCTAACCTGGAGGGAGAGCCGGTCATCATTGACAACGCGCAGGCACTTGCACAGCTTGATTCCATCGCTGATGCGTTTTTGCTGCATGAGCGTAAGATAGAAAACCGCTGTGATGACTCCCTGGTGCGCGTTTTTCGTGGCAGACCCTACTTCATTCGCCGCAGCCGCGGCTATGCGCCCTTGCCGTTTGCGACGGGGCTGGCGTGTGAGGGCATCCTTGCGGCAGGTGCGCATCAAAAGGGTTCCTTTGCCTTGGGAAAGCGGCAATACGCCTTTGTCAGCCCCTATATCGGCGATATGGAACACTGGCAGACAATGATCCATTATCACAGCTCGCTAAGCACCTATCAGCGATTGTTTGGCATACATCCCACCCATGTCGTCTGTGATCTTCATCCGGATTATGCCAGCACCCAGTTTGCTCATACGCTGCATCTGCCGCTCCTTGAGGTACAGCATCATCATGCGCACATGGCCTCCTGCATGATCCAGCATCAGCTGACGCAAGAGGTGTTTGGCATCATCTGGGATGGCAGCGGAATGGGAAATGACGGCACCATTTGGGGCGGTGAGTGCCTGATCGGCGATCTGGGCGGCTTTCGGCGGGTCGCTTCGATTCATCCGATCACCTTGGCCGGAGGAGAAAAGGCGGTGATGGAGATCGGACGGACAGCCTTGGCGCTGTGTGTACAATCGGGGCTGTCACGAAAGATCTTTGATGAGCCTAAGCAGAGAGCGTTAACAGCACTTTGTCAAAACGAATCGCTCTGTGTGCGCTCCAGCAGCATCGGCAGGCTGTTTGACGGCGTATATGCGCTGCTTTCCCAAAACGAGCGGCAGTGCTATGACGCAGAGGCTCCCGTGTTGTTAGAAAGCATGGCGGCATGCGGGGAGCAGGGAAGCTATCCGTTGACATTTTATGAACAGGAGGGCGTCCGCCGCTTTGACTGGCGAGTGATGCTGCGCGCTTTGCTCGCACAATATGATGACGATGTCAGCGGGGAAATCATCGCCGCGCGTTTTATGAACACATTGTGCCGGATGGCGCTCGATCAGTGTGTTCACTGTAATCCCAAGCGGCTTCCCGTCGTTCTCAGCGGAGGCAGCTTTCTCAATGCATGGCTGTTGGAAAAGATCGTCTCGCTGTTGGAGAGGGCGGGTTTTACGGTGTACTGGCATACGCAGACATCCTGCAATGACGAAGGAATTGCCCTTGGACAGTTAGCGATCGGCGCTTATCAAAGGGCGAAGAAGCGCGTAAAGAAAGGAGGCGACTCCCATGTGTTTAGCTATCCCGATGAAAATCATAGAGATTGACGGCGCACAGGCGCTGGGCGAAGCGGCCGGCATTACGCAGCGCTTTCGCATCGACACGCTGCCGCAGGTGCAGACGGGAGATTTTGTGATGGTGCACGCCGGTTTTGCCATTGAGGTCATCGACCGCAAAGAAGCGAAGCGAATGCGCGCGCTGTATGAGGAGATGTTCTATGATGCGGATGATGAAAGCGCCTAAACGGGACGTTTATTTGATGGAGATCTGCGGTACGCATACCATGGCGATCGCCAAGGCAGGCATCCGCCAGTGTCTGCCTGCGAATGTGCATCTCATCAGCGGACCCGGCTGTCCGGTGTGTGTGACGCCCGCTTCGGCGGTGGATGCTGCCTGTGCGCTGGTGAGCGATCCCTCCTTCATCCTGTGCAGCTATGGCGATATGCTGCGGGTACCCGGCAGTGAGCGAGAGACCTTGCTGCAAAAAAGAGCACAGGGCTTTGACGTGCGCATCTGCCTTTCGGTGATGGATGCACTGGAAATCGCCCGTACCCACCCGCAAAAGGAAGTTGTCTTTCTGGCGGTTGGCTTTGAGACAACCGCGCCGGGGACGGCAGTCGCCCTTAGGGAGGCGAAGCGCTCAGGACTGAAAAATTTTTCCGTTTACTGCCTCATGAAGCGTACCGAAGAGGTGATCAATGCGATATTGCGGCAGCCGGACTGTCGGATTGACGGCTTTTTGTGCCCCGGCCATGTCGCTGCCATCATCGGCGAGGAGGGCTTTCGCTTCCTGACGAGGGAGCATCAAAAAAGCGGGGTGATCTGCGGGTTTTCGCCGCAGGAGATCCTCTATGGATTACAGCTGCTGCTAGGAACGCTTGAAAAGGGAGAGGCGGTGGTGTATAACGCATACACGAGTGTCGTGCGTCCTCATGGCAATTCACGCGCTCTGGCGCTCATTGACGAGCTGTTTGAAAGAGAGGATGCGCTTTGGCGCGGCTTGGGCGTCATCAAGGGCAGCGGGATGGCGCTGCGTGAGGAATACCGTGCGTTTGATGCGGCAAAGCGTTTTGCGCTGCCCCCTTTGCAGGATGTGCGTTTGCCGGGATGCGCCTGCGGTGAAGTGATCGCGGGCAAGAAACGCCCTGCGCAGTGTCGGCTGTTTCGCAGCCGGTGTACGCCGCGCTCTCCCTATGGCCCCTGCATGGTCTCACAGGAGGGCGCCTGTGCGGCGGCATATCAATATGAATGAGTGAAGGAGGATAGTGATGGAGGAATACATTACACTGGATCATGGCAGCGGCGGTGCGCTGACGGCACGGCTGATTGAGGAGATCATTCTGCCCGCGTTTCCCTCTCCCTCTCTGCATGCGCTTATGGATGGCGCATTGGCGGCAAATGAAGGGAAAGAGCTGGTGATCTCCACAGACAGCTTTGTTGTCTCCCCATGGCGCTTCTTAGGCGGAGACATCGGAAAGCTGGCTGCCTGCGGGACGATCAACGACGTATTGATGAGCGGAGGAATTCCACGCTATCTGACGCTGTCACTATTGCTGGAGGAGGGCTTTCCCATCGCCGATCTCAAAGCGGTGCTCGCTTCGCTGAGCACACAGGCGAAACGCTGCGGCGTGGAAGTGGTGTGCGGCGATACTAAGGTTGTCGAACGTGGCAAGGGGGATGGAATCTACATGAATACCACCGGCATCGGTTTTTTGCGGCGCCGCTTTGCCTATGACTATCAGGCGGGAGATCAGGTGATTGTGACAGGTAGCATCGGCCGTCATGGCGCGGCGGTGATGATGGCGCAGAACCGCTTGGGACTTCAGGGAACGCTGTGCAGCGATTGCGCTGCATTGCTTGCGCCGGCACAGGCGGCAATGGAGCTGGCGGGCACGCGGATACTGCGCGATCCGACCAGAGGCGGCCTGGCGACGACGTGCATCGAGCTGATCGAGCATACATCATGGGGGATGGAATTAAGGGAGGAGGACATCCCGGTCGATGAGGATGTGCGCGTGCTTTGCGAGCTGCTGGGCTTTGATCCGCTGTATCTCGCTTGCGAGGGGCGCATGATCGCCATCGTCTCGAAGGCGGACAGCGAAGCGCTGCTGAAGCGCCTTGGAAAGGATGCCCGCATCATCGGGGAAATCACAAAGGCACACCCGGGTACGCTGCTGATGAAGACAAGGCTGCATACCTCACGCTGGCTGCGCAAGCTGAGCGGACAACCGCTGCCGCGCATCTGCTGAACGCTCCCTCCTGCTTCATGAGGAAGAAGTGTGAAAAAAGCAGGAGCGTATCGTCATCGGCGGCGTTTCTTGCAAATTATGTGGAAACAGTGTATACTGTCCTCGTATATAACCCCTTGACAGCCGCCCTTGCGGGTGCTGCATCATGGGATGTGCAGCATGGGGAAGATGCCTGCTGCAAAACGAAGGAGTGAATTTCAAACAGTGGATGCCGGGGACAGTTTTCAACTGATTATACTTTTGGTGCTTTTAATGCTTTCTGCATTTTTCTCGTCCAATGAGACTGCGCTGATGTCCGTCAACAAGATCCGTCTGCGCTCTCTTGCCGATCAGGGGAACAAGCGTGCCGCACAGGTGCTCGATACCGTCGAAAACCACATGCCGAAGATGCTCAGCGCCATCTTGATCGGAAATAATATCGTCAATCTCTCTGCTTCTGCTCTGTCGACGTCGCTTGCCTACGCATTCGGCGGTTACATGGTCAGCATCGCCACCGCGGTGCTCACGGTGGCCATTCTCGTATTCGGCGAGATCACACCGAAAAATTACGCGACGTTAAATGCGGAAAAGCTGTCGCTGCGCTATATTATGGTCATCCGTGCACTGATGTTCGTCATGACGCCGCTGATCTTTCTCATCAACCTTTTCAGCAAGGCGATTTTATTGTTGCTGCGGGTCGATCCCAATGCGGCCAATAAGGCGATGACCGAGGATGAGCTGCGCACGATCGTAGACGTCAGCCATGAGGACGGCGTCATCGAATCGGATGAGAAAGAGATGATCTACAACGTGTTTGATCTGGGCGACGCAGATGCGAAGGACATCATGGTGCCAAGAGTGCATGTCACCTTCGCGGATGTGAACAACACCTATGAGGAACTGATCGAGATCTTCCGCGAGGATAAGTTCACGCGCCTGCCGGTCTATGAGGGCAGTCAGGACAACATCGTCGGTATTCTTAACATGAAAGATTTGCTGCTGTACGATAAAAAAGAAAATTTCCAGATTCGCGACATCATGCGCGAGCCGCATTTCACCTATGAGTACAAGAGCATCTCCGATCTGTTGGTCGAGATGCGCGATTCTACCTTTAATATCGCTATCGTCTTGGATGAATACGGCGAGATGGCCGGTTTAGTGACGCTGGAGGATATTTTGGAGGAGATCGTCGGTGAAATTCACGACGAATATGATGAAAAGGAAGACGAGCTGATTCGCCAAGTCTCCCCATACGAGTATTTGATTGACGGCTCCGTCAATTTGGACGACGTCAACGATGAACTGCACACCACATTTATCTCGGAGGATTATGATTCGCTGGGCGGTTTCATCATCGAGCATCTCGATCGGATGCCGGAGGAGGGCGATGAGGTGCGCATCGAGGGCGGTATTCGTTTGGTCGTGGAAAGCCTCGATAAAAACAGGGTGGAGACCGTGCACATGTATCTTCCCGAGCCAAGCGAGGAAGAGGAAGAAGCGGATGCGCAGGAGGATGCGCAAAAGAGCGAGGAATCGCATCCGCAGTCGTAACGAGGCTTCTTATCAGATAGATCAAACAAAGGCGGGTTCCCGAGGGGGAGCTCGTTTTTTGTCGTTTTCTGGCATCAAAAAGGAGACGTATATGCAAAGTCAGCTAGCAAAATGAGAAATATTTCAAACAATTTTAAGAAAAATAACAATATAGTATTGATAAATTTCTCAAAATGCGTTACTTTATAATCAGATAATACCTTGCAAGTGATTATTGTATGAAAACGCTTAACCGCTTTTGGCCTCTTGTCGGCAATCAGCTTTACGAATGAGAAAAGCTATGCGCAATGATATCGAAACAAACCTTCTGCGGATGTCGGTATGGGTGCGGAAGTGGTTAAGCGTTGGAAAGGAGGAAGTAGATTCTATCTACAAAAGATTATGAACAAGATCATGAGTATTTTGGAGAAGCCGTTAGGCAAGTTCTCTTTCTTTCTCACCACCAACCGGTTTACCTCGGCAGTCATTCATGGCATTACCATCTCTATTCCGGTAACGATCATCGGCGGATTGGCAACGCTGATCACCGCCGCGCCGGACCCGTCCATCCTTGCCGAAGGAAATATCTTTCGGGGCATTTTGGATGCTTGGGCAGGATTAGCTGCCGGTGGTTTGGGCGCCTTTTCCGCTATCGTCAACAATGTGACGATGAATATGCTTGCTGTTTACTGCTTATTGGCGATTACCTATAAGCTGGCAGATTCCTTTGCACTGGATAAGATGACTTCCTGTGTCACCTCTCTCATTCTGTTTCTGATGATTGCCTGCACCTTTGACAACGGAATGTCCATGGGCTTCTTAGGCGGCAGAGGCTTATTCTTCGCGATCTTTGTTTCCTGTCTCTCCGTGTGGATTTCCCATCTGCTGATTGAGAGAAATATCAAGATTTCACTTCCGGATTCTGTTCCGCCAAACATTGCGGCGCCATTTGAACAGCTGATTCCGCTTGTTGTCAATATCGTCGTCTTCTATCTTCTCAACTGGGCCTGCGTTTCTTTATCCGGCACGATCATTCCGCAGTTTATCATGGATCTGTTTGCGCCGCTGTTAATCGCCTCCGACTCTTTGCCGGCGATGCTGGTATATGCATTCCTGTTAAACGCTTTATGGATCATTGGTGTCAACGGCGGCAACATCGTCAATTCTGTCATGAGCTCTGTGCTGCTGATCAACCTGTCGGAAAATGCAGCCGCCTATGCGGCCGGAGAAGAGATGACACACATCTTTTGTTATTCTCCGAATGCAGCGATCATGAATCCGGGCGGCAGCGGTGCGGCACTCGCCTTGGTGATTGCGGCGCTGATCGTTGCACGTTCTGAACATCTGAAAGCAATCACGCGCATCGGCGGCGCCGGCACGATTTTCAATATCAGCGAACCGATCGTTTACGGCTATCCGATCGTGCTGAATGTGCATTTGTTTCTGCCTTTCATCCTCGTGCCGATGTTGAATACAACGGTCTGGTATCTGCTGATGGATTTTGATATTATCGGCAAGATGTTCATCAACGTGCCATGGGTGCTTCCTACGCCGATTCAGCTGTTCTTGGCAACCTTGGATTGGAAAACGATCATTGTGTGGATTGTGCTGATTGCCGTGAATGTCATCATCTACATTCCGTTTGTCAAGATGTATGATAAGCACTTGCTGAAAGAGCAGGAAAGCACTGCACAGGAAAATGAGGAAACAACGAAAGCATAGAAACAGAAAGTGAGGAATATCTATGAAACACATCTTATTGGTCTGCTCGGCAGGCATGTCGACTTCCCTGATGGTGAAACGGATGAAGGAAGCCGCAGAGAAAATGAATTATACATGCAGTATTGAAGCGGTTGGCGTCGCCTATGCGAAAGAAAAGAAAGGGACGATCGATGTGCTGATGGTCGGCCCGCAGATGCGCTTTAACTACGACGCGCTGAAACGTGAGTTTCCTGAGATCCCCGTGCTTTTGATCGATACACTTTCCTATGGAAAGGTTGACGGAAAGAAAGTGCTGATGGATGCGATCGCGGCGATGGAAGGAGAACAATAATGATGGAAAACTTTGAAGAGACCTGTTTTCAGATCATCTCCTATGCGGGAGAAGCGCGTTCCTATTTCATTGAAGCACTGCGCCATGCGAAAGATACGGACAAAGGCGAGTGCCGCAGGCTGTTAGACGCCGGGAATGAGAGCTTGATTCAGGCGGAAAAAGCGCATATGCAGTTTGTCACCTTAGAGGCGAATAATCAAACTGTCGATATGAAGCTGCTGCTCTTGCATGCGGAGGACATCATGATGTCTGCCGATACGATGAAGGCGCTCGTCAGCGAGCTGGCGGAGCTGTTATAAGCGGGGAACGATGATGGGTAAAGTACCGACAGGATTCCTGAAGGACTTTTTATGGGGCGGCGCCGTAGCTGCCAATCAGCTGGAGGGCGCGTATGATCTGGATGGCAAAGGGTTGTGTGTCGCCGACATCAATGAATTCCGCGATGATATCGACATCACTAAAAAGTACAACGATGAACTTGATTCCGTCTATGCCAAAACAATGATGAAGGAAGCGATCAAGGATGAGGTAGACTTGCGGGGATATTACGCATGGGGACCGATTGACTTGGTATCGTGTTCATCGAGTGAGATGAGCAAGCGGTATGGATTCATCTATGTAGATATTGACGACTATGGAAAGGGAAGCGGAAAGCGGATCAAGAAGGACAGCTATGACTGGTACAAGAAGGTCATCGCGTCTAACGGAGAGGATCTGTCATGAGTTAGAATCGAGGAAATGACCATGGAAAAGGAGAACATCTTATTTTTTATCGCAGACCAGTTTCGCGGGGATGCGCTTGGCTATCTGGGTAACAGCGAGGTGCGTACGCCGCATTACGATCAGCTGGCGCAGGAGAGCATCGCATTTGAAAACGCGTTTTGTCAAAATCCGGTCTGCGTACCCAGCCGTTGCAGCTTTAACACCGGCTGGTATCCCCACAGCAAGGGACATCGCAGCATTCACTACTTTTTGGATAAAGGCGATCCCAGCATGATGAAATCATTAAAAAAAGCGGGGTATCACGTTTATCTGATGGGCAAGTCGCATTACTTCCACCGTGAGGATGAGGAAGAACTGCGGGAAACCTGCGATCTGGAATACATCGGACGAGAAATTACGGTCAAGGACGTTCATGGCGACATGAAGCCGCTGACAAAGGAAGAGATCGCCGAGAATCCTTATTACTACTCTTTCTATAAAGGGGAGATGCCAAAGGAGAAGGCGAAGAACACCCAGGATGATCTGGTGATTGACAAGGTGGTGGAACTGCTGGAAAGCGGTCAGATACAGGAGCCGTTCTGTCTGTATGTTTCGCTCAATCTCCCTCATCCGCCCTATGAGATCGACGAGCCTTGGTTTTCGCTGATCGAGCGCGAACAGATGAGCTTGCCGACAAAAAAGATTGAGGAGCTGAAAGACAAACCCGCAACGCTGTATGCCATCCGCAAGTATCAAAATCTCTATCAGTTGACCGATCAGGATTTCAAGGAGATCAAAGCGACGTATTATGGGATGATCGCCAAGCTGGACCATCAGCTGGGCAGGGTGTTATCCGCCTTGAAAACAGCGGGGCATTACGATGATACCCATATTCTGGCATTTGCCGATCACGGCGATTTTACCGGGGACTACGGTTTGGTGGAAAAGACGCAGAATACCTTTGAGGATTGCCTCGTACATGTGCCCTTCCTGTTGCGTCCATCCAAAAAGACCGCGTTTACCCCGCGGATTTCAAAGGCGTTAGTAGAACTTAACGACATTCCGGCGACAGTGGCCGAGCTTTGTCAATATTCGCTCGATTATACACAGTTTGGCAAATCGTTGGTGCATCTGTTGAATCAGGAGGAGGAGCATCACACCTATGTGCTCAGCGAGGGCGGCCGCATCAAAGGCGAAAAACAGGTGATGGAAGGGTATTCCTCCCATGCCTCGATCTACTGGCCGCGGATGGAATCGCAAAATCATCTGCCCGATCACACCAAGGCGTTCATGGTGCGTTCGCATCGCTATAAATATGTCTATCGATTGTATGAAACGGATGAATTTTATGATTTAAAACATGATCCGTATGAGGAGCATAACGCCATCTCGCAAGCACAGTATCAGGAGATCATCGCCCAGATGAAGCAATGGCTGTTGCAAAAGCTGGTAGAGACGACCGACGTCGTCGCGATGGATTCTATGCTGCCGGGCAGAGTATATGGCGATGAATAAAAAGGTGATGTGTGAAAGCACATCCCTTTTTATATGCGGTAGTAAAATTACTGAATTATGATGAACAGGCATAAAGGCCGCTGATGATAACCGCTTAGCGGTTGTCTCTAAGAGTTGATCTTTAGGAAAGTCAAAAGAAGAATAAAAGATCCCTTTATCGAGAAATATCATAGGTTAAAGACGCACTATTATTCGTTGATGATGATTTGCTCACTGATATAAGATAACAGGATTTCCATAAATACATGCAGAAGCGCCCCTTCGTCGATAAACAGGCCGGGAACACGGATGTCCGGCAGCAGGACGAAGTGATCGGCAAATTTCTTATAAGGCGTATTTTGATTCATCGTAACCAACACGACGCGTTTTTTGTTCTCATGACATTTTTTGATATAGGCGTTTAACGGCGTCGTGTTGTTTGCACGCACGGTGAAAAAGAAGAAGAGCTCCTTTTGCTTGGAATGATCGGAAAGCACCTGTAACAGTAGTGTGTCCGTGACAACTTCCGAGGTGATATTAAATTTTAACAGCCGATATTTGAAGTAGCTGGCGATGAAGCTGGAGCGGTTGTATCCGCAGATACGGATGCTGTCCGCTTTCACCACTTCCTTTGCGATCGTTACAAAGTCATTTTCCGAGAGGTGACGCTTGATCGTTTTGATCGCAGTCCCATAAGATTCCAAGATGTAGTCCATCTTGGATGCGTGGACATCGTTGGAAATGTTGCTGTGCTCCATGATCGTAAAATCATAGCGAAATTCCGAGTAACCGGAATAACCGAGTTTTTTGGCAAAGCGCAGGATTGCCGATTTGGAGACACCGCATTTTTCCGCCAGCTCGACGATGGAGCTCGTATCGCGGATGACGACCCAGGAATCCGCCTTGATACATTGATAAATTTGTCGGTCGCTTTTGGTAAAGGATGGTTCAGCCATCTTGATTCTGTCTATAAAGTTCATATCTTTATTATACATGAAAAGGAAAGCGGCTTCAATTTGAAAAGTGGGACGCAAAACGTGATTGCACGGACTATCCGAAAGAAATGGATACAGAAATGATCTAAGGCCTATTTCTTGTGAGAACTGAGCAAGGGTGAAAGACAAAGCGTTAGTGTCCTGTCTGAATAAAAAGGGGAAGCTTCAGTATTTATAACTATGATAACGATTTCCCGGCAATCACAACCGACGATATTCATTCACGACTTCATATAAGAAATGATTAAACAACAGGAGGAAAAGAATATGAAATCACAACGAACCCCTCATTTCCCTAAAGACTTTCTCTGGGGCGCCAGCTCTTCCGCATGGCAGGTGGAAGGCGCTGTGCTGGAAGATGGCAGAACACAATCGATCATTGATCTGAACTCTCAGACAAAACATCCTTATGCCGATAACTCCATCGCCGCCGATCACTATCACCACTACAAAGAAGACGTCGCCTTGATGAAGGAATGCGGCTTTCGCAGCTATCGCTTCTCCATCTCTTGGTCCCGCATTCTCCCTTCCCCCGATCATCACCTCAATCCATCAGGCGTTTCCTTCTACAACAATCTGATCGACGAGCTGTTAGCCGCCGATATCACGCCGATTGTCACCCTCTATCACTACGATATGCCTTGTTGGGTGGATTCCCTGTGCAAGGGCTGGCGTCATCGCAGCATCATCGATGAGTTTGAATTCTACTGCCGCACCTGCTTCTCGCTGTTTGGCGATCGGGTCAAGTATTGGCTTTCCATCAACGAACAGAACATGCAGATCGTCTATGGCGACTGGCTGGGCGTCAGTAAAGGCTGTACGGATTGGGAGAAAGAGAAATGGGATATCAACCACATCATGAACCTATGTCATGCCAAGGCGGTGATCGCTTGTCATGAGATGGTGGAAGGAGGAAAGATCGGGCCGGTGCCGGGATATGTGCCGATCTACCCGTACTCCTGTGATCCCAAGGATCAGATCGCGGCGATGAACGCGGAGGAATTGACGCAGAAGGTGTGGAATGACGTCTATGTATTCAGGGAATACAGCACATTTATACAAAAATACTGGGAGGCACATGACATTCATCCGGACATCCGAGAGGAAGATGTGCAGCTGATGAAAGAGGCGAAGATCGACTTTATTGCGGTGAACTGCTATCGTTCGGATACGGCAAAGGCGCCGGATGAGAGCTATGTACAGCGGATCGGATTAAATAAGAGCGGAAAGAAAGGAGATTTCATCTATCCTAACATACCGGGAGAATATGCGCTGTGCAGGAATCCGTATGTGGAGGTGACGGATTGGGACTGGCATATTGACGGAGTGTGCATGCAGTATGGACTGAGGTATTTATGGGATCATTATCATCTGCCGATGATCATCACGGAGGCAGGGTATGGCGCACATGAGGAATTGGATGAGGAAGGGACGGTGAAGGACGAGGAGCGCATCCGCTATCTGAAGGATTATATTTATCATGTGGGATTGGCGATCGAGGAAGGAGTCGAGGTGTTTGGCTTCAATCCATGGTCGTTTACGGATTTGTTATCGACGGGGAATGGAATGGCGAAGCGATATGGATTGGTGTATGTGAATACGAGCGATGAGGAGGTCAAGGATTTAAAGCGGTATAAGAAGCAGTCGTTTGGATGGTATTCGCGTCTGATTCGCTCTAACGGCACCGATTGGGGTGAGGAATAGAGGAAAAGTAACGATAGGGAGCGCTAGCCTATAACTATATGAATCATTGGGTGCGAATGCCAATACATATGCGTAACAAGGCGGCTGTGGGAGAAACGCTAAAGCGTGAGGAGAGCATGAGGAATGCGGAAAAATAATAAATATTCCTGTTTCATGATCCTTTAGATCCGGCAGCAAAAGAAAATGTCTCACGTAAAAAATGAGTGATGCCGGGTAGTTAGACTCGACTTCACTCATTGATCGGCAATGACTGACAGAGTTTGTAAACAGCGGAATTTTCGGGCTGCTCGTTTTATAGATGCCCGGCATTGTCAGAATCCGCCATCAAACAAAGAGAACTCTTCGCTGCTCTCATACAGCCCTGCTCTCGGCCTTCTTTTTTGCCGTCCACCCCTTTTTTGTCACAAGGCGAATCGTTTTGATGATGACAATCAGCGAAAAAAGACTGAAAACGGAAATGAAAATGCTGTTGGTGATGATACCGGAGATAATGACCACCGAACCGTCCAAGACAAAAAGAATAACGCTCAGCGGGAGCCGTCTGCACACATGCTGAATGAGTAAAGCGATGACATCCGTTCCCCCGGTCGCGCAATCATGATTCAAGGCGATTGCGATTGCCGTGCCGACGAGCAGTCCCCCGATCATCCCGGCGCCGACCAATTCAATGATCGGGTGCAGACGAGCAAGGGGTGCAGTGAGGGCGAAAGCGGGAATCACTTTCATAAACAGCGGCGAAGCAAGTGTGATATACAAGGTTTTGACACCGAAGCTTTTCCCTAATACAAGGGTGGAGAGGATGAGCAAAGGGATGGAGATGCATAGAGACATCGTGCTGACGTCGATTTGAAAGATGGAGGAACAGACGATGGAAAGACCGGTGATGCCTCCGGGCGCTAAGCCTGTCGAGGAAAAAAAGAGATTGACCGCCAGCGCCGTCAACAGCGCGCTGATCGTGATCCACACATAATCTTTAACGATTGCTTTCATGGCAAAAAACCCTTAGAAAAAGAACTCATCGAGTTCTTTTTTACTCCAGATGGAATTTGGCAGCCGCTTCGTCAATCGCTTTGCGGCAGCGGGCAACACCGGCGGCAGGCCCCTGTGGATCTTTGAAGATCGCGGAGGATAATACGATCACATCCGGATTACATTCGATGAGCTTCTCCATGTTGTCCGCACGCAGACCGCCATCGATCGCCAGCTCACATTTCGGGTTTTTCTCATCGATCATCCGACGAGCACGTTTTACCAGATCGGCTGCGCTCTTACGCCATCCCCAGTTGTCCTTTCCATCCGTCTCGTCTACGCCGTGTGTGACGATATGCAGACGGTCGATGTCATAGATGCTTTCATCGACAAAGCAAAGCGGGGTATAGCAGCCCAGCGTCAAACCGATTTTCAGTTTGCGCTCTCGGCACCAGTTGATGATATAGGCTAACTGTGCGCCGATAAAATGCTCTGCCGGAATGATGAGCATGTTAGCGCCCGCTTCATAAATTTGCTGGATGAACATCTCGTCCATGCTGATTGTATAGATATGACATTCGATCGGCTTATCGGTTTCGGGACGGATACCGGCGATGATCTGATGTCCGCCCATCAGCTTCATATTTTGAAGGTCGTGCATATCGGCGGCATCCGAATGGATGTAATCCGCTCCGGCGTCGCTGACCTCTTTGACCAGATCGGCGATTCTTCCATAATTGACATGTGCCAACCCTGCGGCGATTTTAATGTGTTTCATAAATAGGCCCTCCTTCGTTACACCACTATTTTACGATGGAATGCGCCGACTCACAATATGGCGCAAAAGAATCCCATTACCTGACGATGTGGCAATTTATCAACATTGCGATCAGAATTGCCGCAAGCAAATGGCAGTACACAGAGATATTTTGATGGGCGCAGACACGGTTGTGGTGTATAATAGAAGCTGAAAAGAAAGAGGTTTCCAAAGGAGGTTTACGATGTTTGGATTTAAGAAAAAAACAGCCGCAAAGGAATTGATTGCGGCGGTAGACGGTGTGGTGATCCCGATTGAGGAGGTCAAGGATCCGGTATTCTCACAGAAGATGATGGGCGATGGCTTCGCGATTCAATCCAGCGGAGAGAGTGTTTGTGCGCCCGCCGATGGTGAGGTGACCATGCTGTTTCCCAGCGGACATGCGGTGGGGCTGACGTTAGCCGATGGCATGGAGATTCTCATCCACATCGGCATTGATACGGTCAATGAAAACGGACAAGGCTTTCGCTGTCTGTGTGAAAAGGGGCAGCGTGTCAAAGCGGGTACGCCGCTGGTGCAAATGGATCGCGCTTATCTGGAGGGAAAGGGCTATGATCTCTCCGTCATCCTCATCTTTACCAAGGCGGAAGCGTACAAGACGTTTACGCTGGCACAGCAGCGAGAGGTCAAGGCCGGCGTCAGCGTGGCGGCGACTTATACGGTGTGAGGACGGCGTTTGCAACACAAGCGATAGAAGAAATGATGGAGCCATCGGTTATTGTACAGAGCCGGTGGCTTTCCGCTTCAACGGATCGTTTTTTTGCTTGTAGTAATCGTTGACGGCATCTTTCAGGCGCATAATGTCATAGTCGCGCAAGAGCGGATTGATTAACAGTACCGGAATCTTCTCCTGCAGGGTGAGGTCGATCGTGGAGATGATCAGCTCCGCATGGGAGAGATCGCAGTGCTGGATAGAGAGGAAGCTCTCCTGCGCGATGATGTCAATTTCGCTGATTTGACGGATGAGCTTTTGACGCAGAACGCCGGTGGCTGCAGCACCGCTGTGGGTGACGAGCACCGTGCGCAGAGGCTGTTTGGTTCGCTCTAAGGCGGCTGCCAAATGCAGGGCGAGGTAGCTGATCTCATCGTCACTGACCTTGCAGTGAAAGCGCTCCTCGATGCAGCCGATGCTGTTTTTCACCACGGCTAACGTGTGGCGGTACAGATCGTTAATTTGCGGAATCAACGGGTTTTCATTAGGGATGCCATGACGAAAGCGCATGATGGAAGGACATAGATGGGCAAAGAGAGAGCTGCGCAGATCCTCATCCTGCGTAAAGGGGATGTTGAGCTGTTTGCTCCATGAGGTCAACAACTGCTCGCACAGTGCACTTGCCTCCATGCGGTCGGCTTCGTTGATGGACTGGGTGTTTTGCATCGCCAGAAAATACAGTTGTAAATAACGGGTTTCTGATTCCGGAATTGCAATGCGGTAATGATTGGAGAGTCGATCAGTCAGCTCCTGCGCCTCCTTGAAGAAAGGCTCGCTGTCTAACTCTTGGATGAACTGCGGTGACAGGGAGATGATATGATGCTCCAAAATGCGCAGATAGGCGGCATAGGCGCGCAGCAGGATCAAAATGATGGAGTGAAAATCCAACGTTTCGATAAAGGGGTTATGTGAACGCAGAACGCAGGCGACGAAGTCATGAATTTCATCATCGGTCGCTTCCAGTCCGGCAAAGACAAAGGAGCCGTCGCGCGGATAGAATTCATCCTGCACCAATGCGATGAAGCGCTGATAGCCGTTGTCCTTAAGCATCAGCTCCAGCAGGAAATTGCGGATGTTTTTCTCCTTTCCCGCGATGCTGATGCCGTTGTTGTTTTTGCGATGCAGCTCGATTTGATAGATGCGCATATCCTCACACAGCGCCAAAAGGTCCTTGTGAATCGTCGCCCGGCTGACATAGAGCTGTTCGCTGAGCTCGTAGATGCGGCAGTTGTCATAGGTGGCTAACTGCATTCCGATGTAGATTTTACGGGCTGCCGGGGAGTGCTCGATGAGCGAGGTATTGCGCTTTCGCACCGTTTCTAAGATACGCAGCTTTTGACTGTGCGTACCTTCGATGCGTACGCCGGTCCCGGTTTTTTTGACCAGCTTCAGATGATTATCACGCAGCCATTCACTGACCAGCGCCAGATCGTTGCGAATGGTCTTGTTGGATACCGACAGTTGTTCGCTGATGCGATCGATGGTGATATAGGTCTCTTGATTTAACAAGACTTCAACGATTTTCAAAATGCGTTTGTTGATCATAGGCAGCTCTCCTTCTCTAAAAATTATGCGTTTTGGAAGAAGTTCTGTCAATAGGCGGCGAAAAAGCAATGTGCAGAAACAGCGGCGGCAAAGACGGAAGTCGGGGATGCGCATTGTGCGGGAAGGGCGTTTGATACATGTTATGCAAGAGTCTGCCGTTTGGAAAGAAGAAAAGAAAGAAAACATCGAGATTGGAGGAAAAAGATGGACATCAAAGCGGAAATTTTAAAGGCAAAGCCTGATTTATTAGCGGATTTGGCGGCATTGGTCGCCATCCCTTCGGTGATGGGGGAGGCAAATCCGCGATTGCATGCCCCCTTTGGCAAAGAGGTGCGCAGGGCATTTGATGCGTTTGCGCGCATTGCAGAAAGACTCGGTTTTACCGTACGTGATGATGAGGGCTACGCTATCACTGCGCAGATCGGCGAGGGAGAGGACTACATCGGTGTTTTGGGGCATCTCGACGTTGTGGAGGCGCGCAATCAGCCGGGGTGGCGAAGTGATCCCTTTGTGATGCGGGAGGAAAAAGGCATGCTGTATGGGCGCGGCGTCAACGACGATAAGGGGCCGTTATTGGCCGCCTTGTATGCGGCATGGATGATCAAAAAGCGCGGCATATTATTAAAATATCCGATCCGTATCATCGCCGGAGGGGCGGAGGAGACGACATGGGAATGCATGGAGCACTATTTCCAAGGGCATCGTCAGCCGCTGTGCGGTTTTTCTCCGGATGGCAACTTTCCCATCGTCAACGGGGAAAAGGGGATTTTGCAGGTGCGTTTTGTGTTTCCTGCTGCAGAGGGGGTGAGCCTTTACTGTCCACAGCGCGTGAATTATGTCTGTGACGATCTGCGTGTGACATTGCCATGGCACGCATCGTTCCCGCGCGCCTTCACACAGGAAGCAGGCGCGGCGGGGACAAGGCTTCGCTATATCGGAAAGACGGCGCTGTCGCGCAATCCTCAGCGCGGGGAGAATGCGATTTTCGCCTTTGTGAAGGACATGGAAGCCATTACCTGCACGGGTCCTTTGGCAGACGCCCTCGCTTTGATCTCGGAGCAGTTTCTTGACGACGTTTACGCAGTGAAGTGCGGATTGTGCCGAAAGGATGCACAGATGGGCAGAAATTCGCTGTGTGTGATGTCGATGAGCAGCGTAGAAGAAGGGATTGAGGTCTGTGTGGATATACGCTATGTCAAAGGTGTCAGCGAAGAGTGGCTGCGCACCCGTTTAGAGGCGCTGGCGCTTCGCTATCATGCGCGGCTGGAGGTGCTGAAGCACAAGCGGCTGCTGTTTCTCCCTGCGTCAAGCGAGCTGATTATCTCTTTGCAGCGCGCCTATGCACGGGTGATGGGGGAAGAAGCCTCCCTCTTTACCAAGGGCGGCGCTTCCTATGCCCGCGTCTTGGATCAGGGCGTCGCTTTCGGGGCAACCTTTGAGGGAGAGGACCCTAAGCCCCATATGGCAAATGAATGTCAAAGCGTCGATTCTCTGCTGAGGGCGTGTGCGATCTATTATGAAGCCTTATGGGAATTAGCCGCAAAGAAAGAATGAAACCGTTGCCAAATTGTTAGAAATTACCACAATGATAGAGAAATGAATGCAATGCCTGTCCCATTTTCTTTTGACAATGTCTGCTAAACTAGAGATGTAAAAGGAGGAACAAGCAATGAAAAACATTCAGGCAAAACTTCAGACATTTGCCGGGGCAATGATGGTGCCGATCATTCTGCTTGTGCTGGTAGGCTTCTTCGTAGGTATCGGCAGCGCCTTTACCAACTACATCCTGCCGCAGGGGAATATCCTGTATAATCTGTTCACGATGCTGTCTAATCTAGGCTTTTTCTTCATGAACAATTTACAGTTGTTCTTCGCAGTGGCGATCGCATTCACATTGGCCAAAAAGGAAAAAGGCTGGGCTGCATTCGCCGGTATGATCATGTATTTCTGTTTCATGAGGGGGATCGAAGGCTGGGCGGCCTTAGAGGGCTGGACGGCGGAGACGACAACTGTTGAAGCGCTGATGGCAAATGGCTATACGCAGCAGGCGGCGATGAATTTCAACGCACTGTGGTCGAGTTGCTTAGGCATCTACGCTTATAACATGGGTATCTTCTCCGGCATCATCGCCGGGTTGGTGACTGCATGGCTGCACAACCGCTTTGTCGATACGAAGCTTCCGGCGATGTTCGCTTTCTTTGCGGGAACGAAATTTGTCATTATAATGGTGACGCTGGCATCTCTGCCCCTTGCCATCGCTGTCTACTACATCTGGCCATACATCGGCGCCGTATTGCAGGGAATTACCGCATTTATCAATTCCAGCGGTCTCATCGGCACCTTTGTTTTCGGTACGTTGGATAAGATGCTGTTACCGTTTGGCATCCATCATCTGATCGCTTTCCCGATCGAATATACCTCGGTCGGCGGTACGATGACGATTGACGGCGTACTGTATGAGGGTGTTAAAAACATCATCAATGGTCAGGCGGCCAGCGCGGATGCGACCGGGTATATCACCCGTAACTTCACGAGCGGACGCGTATTGTTTCAGTTGGCGGGTTTGCCGGGCGCCGCTTTCGCGATGTATCGCTGTGCAAAGCCGCAAAACCGTAAAAAGGTGGCGGCGCTGCTCATTCCGGCGGTGTTTACACTGGCGATGGTTGGCATTTCCGAGCCGATCGAATATACCTTCCTGTTTGTCGCTCCGGCATTGTACTGGCTGGTATATGCACCGTTGTGCGGTCTGTGCTACGTCGTTGCGGAGATCACGCAGATTTCGATCAACGGCAATGCACTGCTGTTCATGATTCCTAATCTGTTTCAGCCGCATAAGGTCCATGCGATGAGCCTGCTCTATCTGCTTCCGCTGACCTTTGCCGTCTACTATTTCGTCTTTAAATTCTGCATTGTCAAATTCAATCTGAAGACGCCGGGACGAGGAGATGACGATAATGAGATCAAGCTGATGAGCAAGAAGGAATATAACGATCTGAAAAATGGGGAAGCTGCAGAGGGAGCGCAGGAGAATCCGGAAGATTCTCTAGAAGTACGCATCATTGAAGCGCTGGGCGGTGCCGATAATATCGAAACGGTTACCTGCTGCGCATCCCGCCTGCGCGTAACGGTGAAAGATGATACGCTGCTCGCTGCGGATGAGGCATGGAAACAGTTTTTGGAAGCGTTAGGCGTTGTGCGCGGAAAGAATTCCATTCAGGTCATTTACGGCGTGCGTGTCGTCAACATCACAACCGCCGTCAAGGACATTCTTCATCTTGATTAAGCAGGGCGCTTACAAGCGCCTTTGCTTATTAAAGGGAACACAGCGGACTTATCACAGGATAGCCTTGTGATGACAGGGGTCATATAAAAATCCCGCCTCCATAAGCACACACTGTTTTATATATTTCTTGTGTCTGCTTTAGCGGGATCATATCATTGCGGCCCCTTTTCGTTTATGGGAGGACAGCTATGAAGAAAAGCGAAATGATTCGAAGAAAGAATAAGCTGAAAACAGTGAACAGCTATCGCTATATGAAATTTGCGCAGGGTGCCTGTGTGCTGATCATCGTGCTGTTTCTGTTTTATGTCGCTGCGCTTGCCGGTGTACAGAAAAGTTCGTATGAGGAGCTGTTCGCCAATCAGCCGTTGGTGATCATCGGATTTGTGATCTGTACAGCAAACCTCTATGTTTGGTGGGTGCTCAAGCAGTTTTGTCACGATATTGCGGAGATGGCGCACATCGAGAGCATCCGTATCCACCTGATCGTGCTCACCGTGTTTCAGTTTGTTTTGTTGAATTTTGTGTCGGTGATGCTGATGGTGCTCTCTTTAGTGAAATATTTCCGTTGGGATACTTTCTCTTGGCGAGGCTCACTCAAGGAGATGACTGCCGATGGACAGCGTCCGGTACTGATTACGACGCTGACGGTCATGGTGATTTTCACCGCGCTGGTCTATATGATCTTCTTTGCGGTACGCGGCTAGCACAACTGCATCCGATAAGCAGAGAAAAACGGGAACGAAGTCAAAAATGGCTTCGTTTTTTAACAGGCGAGAACAGCAAGCGAAAAGCGTTCTTTGGATAGTGTGAAAAAAAGCAGGCGGTGTGCCTGCCTTTGCGTTATAGGTTTGAATCCGAGGGAGAAAGAACCAATTTTCGGACAGCACGTGCCACGCCGCAGCCATCCTCATTGTTGACGACGTAATCACAGCGCTCCTGCACCTTCCGCTCGGCATTGCTCATCGCCACGCTGTATCCGGCAGCGGCAAACATCGCAAAATCGTTGTCGGCGTCCCCGCATGCCAGCACCTGTTTTGTTGAGATATGGAGACCTTGGCAAAGTGCGGACAATGCGCTGCCCTTATCGACCGCTTTGGCGGTAATATCAAAGCTGATCGGGCGATAATCGGTGATCGTGACGATGTTCATGGCAGATAGACGGCGGCGAAAGCGCTGCATGTGTTCGGCGCTTTCATGATAGGCGAGAATCTTTAGGATGTTTTCTGCCCGCGCCTTCAACTGCTGCACGCTTTGATTGACATGGGAAACTACCTGCAAATCTTTGCGAAAGTATGGGTTTTGCGCATCATAGAGGAAACGCTCATCGTAAGGGACATTGGCATAGTATGTCTGCCGTCCTTTCAAAAACAGGGAGACGCCATCGTTTTGCGCCATATCGATTACTGTATGGAGCGCAGCTTTTGCGATCGGCCGTTCTATTTCATGACCGTTGATTTCATAAAGCGCGCCGTTGGCGGCGACAACGCCCATAGTTGGGGAAACGCGATCGGCGATCATGCGGGCAAAGCTGTAAGGCCGCCCGCTGACGGCATAGACGCGGATACCTCTTGCCAGACACTCATGCAGTGCTTGCAGATTCGCTTCGCTGATCGTGGCGTCATGTCCCATCAGCGTGCCGTCTAAGTCTAACGCGAGCAATCGAATGTCATGCATAGGCGTCGATGAGGATCGCTTCCAGCTCGGCTCTGGTGCCGAAAGGGAGATGGTCGAGAACAGGGCTGGCTTTGATCTCGGCAAACTGCTCCTCGCTGATGTTGAAATCGGTTAGCTTGCGGTTGAGACGGATGCGCGTGAGCCATTGACTAAACGCCGGCAGCAGTTCCTTGCTGTGGAAGATCGTCTCGCTGATCTCGCTAAACGCCTGTTGTTTCCTTTGCGCGTAATGTGCGATGAAGGGAGGAAAGACAACGGCTAATGCCTCTCCGTGGGTGACGTGAGCGATACCGCCGATAATCTCCGAGAGGGGATGAGGGGCGTCGGCGCCGGAATTAGCCAGCGCCCGCCCGGCTAATGTGTCGGCTAAGCACATCTGCGCACGGTAATCGAGCGACTGTGGATCATCCACTACCTTGGGCAGATTGGCGACAACAAGACGCATCGCCTCCAGCGCGTCCATCTTGCTGTAATGGGAAGCACGTGGATTGATATATGCCTCAAAGGCATGCGTAAATGCGTCAAAGCCGGTGGCAGCGCTCATGCGTACAGGCAGCGTCAGCATCAGCGTCGGATCTAAGATACATTCTTTGGAGAAGAGATCGGTGTGGTAAAAGGTGAGCTTCTCCTTGCCGCGGGTGATGACCGCCGCCTGCGTCACCTGTGATCCGGTGCCGGAGGTCGTCGGCACGCTGATGATCGGCAAGGGCTTCGGGTTACAAGAGGGATGGAGGTCAAAAGGGGAATCGTAGAGGGAGAAGATCATATCCCAGTCGATGCGCGCCATCCCGTTGGTGAAAGCGAGCGTCTTGGCAGTATCAATGGAGCTGCCGCCGCCCACGGCTAATACGAAGTCGCAGGGATGCTGCTTTAACAGTGCAAAGCCGCGTTCTACCATATCTACATCGGGATTGGGAACGACTTCATCGAAATGGAACACCTCGATATCCGCGTCTTTCAGCAGCGTTGTTACCCGCTCATATAATGGGCGCAAGGGAGCGTCCGGCGTTGTGACTAACAGCGCGCGTGTGCCATAGCGCCGGCAGATGCCGGGCAACTGCTGTAAGGCATTCGCGCCGAAGTGAATGCGTGTGGGCTGATAATACTGAAACATGATAATCCTCCTTCTCTGTTCACTGCTTTCATTATAAACCAAGCGCGCTTGCTTATGGCGGCAGGCGCGTGTATTTACTGCCGCATTGTTGAGGAAAAAAGGAACACTTTGAAAATTGCCACAATGTTACGGCAGAAAACCGACAGCGGTAATCTTTGGCGTGATTGATGATCTGCTATACTGAGAATAAAGGAAGTGAGTTTATGCAGTATTTGATCGACAGTGCGGACGAGCAAGAAATCGAGAAAGCCCTCGCCTGCGGAATTTCCGGCATTACCGCTAATCCGACGATGTATCGCAGACAAAAGATTGGCGTCCTGACATTTGCCGCAAAATGGGCGAAACGACACCCGGCATTTTTAAGCGGCGAGGTCATCGGCAGCTATGAAGAAATGAGGGAACAGGCGCAGGCGCTGCTGGCGATTGATGCGAATATTGTCATCAAAATCAACTTTTCCATGGAAGGACTGCGCCTGGCGCACAGCCTTCACGCACAGGGAGCACATACGGCAATGACTCTGTTATTCACCCTCTCACAGGCGCTTGCCGCCATACAGGCAGGCTGTGATTATCTGTTTTTCTTCATCGGCAGAAATGAGGAACAGGGAAGTGACGGCATGGAGGCGATCACCGCCTTGCAGCAGCTTATCGACGCAAGGGGCTATGATGCGAAGGTGGTGGCCGCTTCCGTTAAAAGCCTCTTTCATTTGGAACAGCTCGCCCGCCGTCACATCGCCTATGCGGCGATCCCATACGCGTTATATGAGCGCTCCTTGTCACACCCCCTCAGTGAGATCGGCGCAAACACCTTTCTTGAAGACTATCGCCAAAATCCTTGTCATACAGAAAAGCCCGGCGCATGAGGTGCGTCAGGCCTGCGTGGTAGGAACCTGTTTTCCATCGAGAAAACCGGGTTCCCTTTTCTTTTTGAGAAACCATCCGAATAACAGCGTACCCTTGAGGAAAGAGCTGAGGGTGATCGCCCACCAAACGCCGTTGAGTCCCAGCCATGACGTCAGCGCCCAGGCGAGCGGGATGCGTATGGCTGTGAAGACTACACTGACAAGCGAAGGGGGCAGGGTGTGCCCCAGACCGTTGAACGCTCCGGCGGCGGTGTATTCCAGGCACATGAACGCCTGCGAAAGCGCGAGGATGCGCAGATAGTCGACGCCCATGGAAAGCACCGATGCTTCATCGATGAAAATACGAAAGATGAAATGGGGAAACAGCAGCAGTGCGGCGGTGGTGAAAGCGCCCCATCCCAGCATGAGACGCACCGAGATGCGAAAGCCCTGCGTCACGCGCTGCGCATTGCCGGCCCCGTAATTTTGTGCGGTGAAGCTGTTGAGAGCGGCCGCATAGCCCTCCGCGCTCATCCAAGAGATCGATTCGATCTGTGAACCGACTTTCTGCACGGCAACCGCACCGTCGCCCCATCCGGCAATCATGCGGGCAATGACCATGGAGATACAGGAAAATAACATGCTTTGCAGGGCGCTGGGCAAACCCAGGCGAACGATTTCTTCAAGCGCGTGTCGCTCAGGGAGAGAAAAGATACGGATATGAGGAAAGAGCAGGGTGTCCTTGGCGGCGGCATAAAGAAATAAAAGGGTGACAAGCGCCTGTGCGAGCACCGTCGCGATGGCTGCGCCGCTGACGCCTAACGCGGGAATCGGGCCAAAGCCGAAGATGAGCAGCGGATCTAACAGCAGGTTGAACACAAGTCCGAAGGAAGTCGCCGTAAAGGAGGTGCGGCTGTTTCCCATGGCGGTAAAGATCCCGGTGTAAATCTGATTGAGGAAAGAGAAGATTACCAGTCCGCAGGTGATGAGCAGATAGCTGCGGGCGTCTGCGGCGACCTGCGGGGAGTTGAGCTGAAAAAAGTCGATGAAAGGATGGGCGCACAAAACGCATACAAGTGAGAAAACCAGCGCAAAGGCGATGCCCGATACGATCGCACAATGACCATAGCGGCTAGCCGCCTGCACATCCTCTCTGCCCAGTGCGTGTGCGACTTTAATCTGTCCGCCCATCTTGGAAAGGGTGGCTAAGCCGTTGGAAAACCACATGAACATCCCGGCGGCGCCGACGGCGGCGACCGCTCCCGCGCCGATGCGGCCGATCCAGATCATGTCTACGAGATTATAAGCCATCTGAATGAGGCTGGTCGCCATGATCGGCATTGCCAAAGCCCCCAATGTGGGGAGGATTTTTCCCTCTAATAAATTGACATATCTGCGCATATCTTTTCCCCCGTTTCCCTGTGTGCCCTAAGTATAAGAAACTGTACCACGAGATGCACGGAGATTCAAGAGATGCTGTGTATCGACAGGGAAGATTTTTTTCCTTGTGAAGCGGAAGGTTTATTTCCATTTTGAGCAGTGAAAAACAGCGTTTAGTCTTTCAGAATGTTTTCCTTGCCGCTGTCAGGCGTATCGTCTTTTGAAAAGACAAGTGTTTTTCGCAAAAGAACAGGAGTCCATGATGAACGAACGCCGGTATGCGTCGGCTGAAATTCAACGGGTTTCTCAAGTGTAAAAAAACGCAGGGTGTGCAATAATGAAACTGAGGTGATGAAATACATGGATGAGATGCAGAGGGAACATGCGGCATATCTGCGATGCCGGCAGCTGGCGGGCAAGGTGCTGGTGCACGATGGGATGGCAGGCAGTATGGAGGTGCTGCACGATCAAAACTGCTGTGCGCCCAGTCAAGCACTGCTGTTTGCCTTTGTGACAAAGAACGGCCGGCGGGTGATGAGCGCAAAAGAGTGTCTGAGCTTTCTGGAGGAATGTATCGTTAAAGACGAGCGCTGAAGGGCGCTTGCTTTTGTGGTGCGGATTGCGTATGATGATACGTGAATACAGAAAAGGGGCGTTTTGCCCACGATTTTTGCGAAATGAAAAAGGAGCGATGGCGGATGGCTGAAAAAAAGACGGCGCTGGTATTGGAGGGCGGTGCGTTGCGCGGTGTGTACACCAGCGGCGTGCTGGATGTGATGATGCTGCATCATCTGCGCTTTGACGATGTGGCAGGCATCTCTGCCGGCTCTTTAAACGGCTTGTATTATGTGGCGAATCAGATCGGAAAGGCGGCCGAGCTCAATTTGAACTATGTGCGTGATTCCCGCTATATGGGCGTATCGCATCTGGCAAAGGAAAAGAGCTTTTTCAATTTTGACTTTGTCTTTCAGGAGATCTTCAATGAGCTGATCCCCTTTGATTTTTCCGCGTTTCACCGCTCGGACATCCGTTTTTGGGCCGGTGTGACGAATTGTGAGAGCGGCAAGCTCGAGTTTTACGAAAAAAGCGAGCAGGAGGATTTCCTGAAGGTATGCCGCGCGAGCAGCAGCATCCCGTTTTTATGCGCGCCGGTGGAGATCGATGGCAAGCGATATGTGGATGGCGGCGTCGCCTGTGCCGTGCCGCTGTTTGAGGAGCTTCCTTTTGCCTGCGACCGGCTGGTGCTTGTGCTGACCCGCCATAAGGGGTATCGAAAGAGCAGTGTGCCGGAGGCGCTGCAAAAGCTGTACCGCATACATTATAAGGATGCGCCCGGTATGGTCGATCGTCTGGTGACGGCGCCGCTGCGCTATAATGAAAAGATGGATACAATCGATGCGCTGGAGGAACAAGGCAAGGTATTCGTCATTCGTCCAAAGCATCCGGTGAGTGTTTCCCGCATTGAGAAGGATGTGGAGAAGCTGACGGCGCTGTATCAGGAGGGACGGCAGGATATGGAGTTTGCCTATCAGGAGCTGACGGCGTTTTTAGCGTCATAGTTCATGTGTGCCCAGAAGCGGGGCGGGCTGAGAAAAGGGTACGCTTTGAATGTAAATCTGCCGCTAGTAAGCCATTGTGTTATTTGCTGATAAAATGTTGTAGGTTCAAAACAATGTTTTGGGTTAGGATGTTTTGAGAAGATTTGCACTATGAGAATATGATTACAATGAGAGGAATAGCGCTTGGAAGAGGTTCATATGAAAAAAATGATGGATTGAAAAACATGTGGGCAATAGCGGAGATATGAGAGGTCAAATTCAAAAAGGCAGTGTAAAACAAAGGATTTCTAAATACGGTATTTTGATCCTTGGAATGAAAGGTCGCCGTTTTATTAGTTTATCCGGATAATAGGAAATACCGATGTTGCTAAAGTGAACGACCGGGAGCGATAGATAGCTCCTGTCTTTTTATTTGTCATAAATCTTATAAAGTGACTCGAAAACGTTCAAACGATAACGTAAGGATTTTATCTGTTCTGCTTCACTTTCGCTTTTTCGGCAGTAAAATAACACAGCGACATAAGTACATTCACACTTTTTGCCGCCTGTTAAAGAAAACAGGTCTATTTTGGCATATTGAACCTTTTTTTGACAGTGCGAATAACATTGACACTGAAAGCGATCAAAAGAAAATAGTGTCTATATTTTCCTTACGCGATCAGGTAGTGTGAAAATACTTTGAAACTGCGGATCGCTCTAAAGGTAAAATTTATAATGAAATTGCAAAGGGACCTGGAGAAAAGGAGAAAGAGCATGAGTTTTATAAGTTCTAAATTACAAGTGGAGGAATATTTGAGAAATCATACAAAGCATTTAAATCTAAATGAATTATCCGCTTGTACCACTATCCGTATTTGTAAATCGCTGAATATGTCCCGCTCTCTGGTTTCTCATTATCTTAATGAATTGGTTAAGGAAAACAAAGCGATAAAAATCAGTTCTCGGCCGGTATATTACTTCGATCGTACGGAGATGGAAAGAAAGTATCATGTGTCATTAAATGAATCAGATTATGTCAGCATGGCAGAGCTGCTGAAGGAATTGAAAGAAAGCGATTGCGCCAAGAAGGATTTTCAAAAAGCGATTGGGTATGACGGAAGTCTCAATGATTGTATCTGTCAGATTACATCGGCTTTGTTATATCCGGGCGGAGGATTGCCGATATTATTGTTTGGAGAAAAGGGGTGCGGAAAATCGTATTTGGCAAAATTGGTTTACGAATTCTGCATCAATCACGCATTGCTGAAAAACGTAACCAAATTGTATGAAAAAAAAGTATTTAAAGCGATTGCGATGCAGAATCATATGGAAGAGCTGTTCGGTGTCTATGACGAAGCAAACGGAATCGATAAAAAAGGGCTGATTGAAGAAGCGAACGGAGGTGTTTTATACATTAAAGGATTAGAGAAAAAGGATTAGAGAATCTCAGTGAGGATTGTCAGGAGAAACTGGCGGAATACATCAGCAGCGGACATTTTACCAGAATGCAGGACGAGCAGGTATACAGAGAGAGCGATGCGAGGATCATATGCAGTATAGAAGAGCCGCCGCAGGAAGCATTGGCTCAGGGACTTTTATTAAATTTGCCTATCACCTGTTATGTGCCTAATTATCTGGAACGCAGCGAAGAGGAAAGAGAGCAATTCATCATTCATTTTTTTCAGACAGAGCAGGATCGTTTAGATAAAACAATCTATGTTTCTAAAAAATTATTGACCTTTCTGATGGAATATTCCTTTGAACACAACATCAATGAGCTCAATAAATGTATTAAAACGATTTGTGCTAACGCGTATGCGGATTGTGCAGAACAGCAAATGTATATTTATCAATACCATCTCCCCGGAACCATGCTGCGGCAACTGACGATCAGCGGTGATAAAGAAGATGATTGCATTCTGTTATTAGACGGAATCGAGACCGGTAATAAAAACAATCGCATTGTCAATATGTGGGAAGAACTGCTATGGATTTATGTGGAATATCGTCACTCACTGAATTTGTTTTTAGAAAACGGTCAAAAGACGCTGCGCCGTTATTATGATCTTCTCTTCTTTCAGGAAACGTATAGTGATGTACGGTTGAAGGCAATCGAAAAAATAGTGATTGAAATATTGAATCATGTCAAAAATGCAAGAAACATCAATCTTCCGATCAACTGTGGTTATGTGCTGACCAGAATGATCATGGCTTCCCGGAAAAATGATTCAATCTTTCATCAATGGGAAGCGGATAATCGTAAAGAAATCAGAAGCTGTTTGAAAATGATGGCGGACAGCATGCAGGATGTCTATATTTTAGCGGATGTAATCGTACGGCAAATTTACGCAAATTTAAATTTTAAGTTTAACGAGATGAATATGATTTTCTTAATGCTGAACATTTGCTTTTATAACCGTGATATTCGTTCGCAGGATACGATTGGCGTAATTTTGAGCCATGGGTATTCGACAGCCAGTTCTATTGCAGATGCAGCCAATACATTGCTTTCCACTTATATTTTCGAAGCGATTGATATGCCGCTGAATACACCGGTGCAAGAGATAGGGAAAAAGCTGAATGACTTTATAGAGGGAAATCGACATTTGAAAAATATCATTCTTTTGGTCGATATGGGCTCCTTGGAAGAGATGGGAGAAGTGATCGCGGACAGTGTGAACGTAGGTGTGATCAATAATATTTCTACCTCTTTGGCGCTCAATATCGGATCGAAGATTTTACAGTATTATGAATTAGAGGAAATATTGAAGAGTGCGTGTGAGGAGAATCAATGTCATTACAAGGTTCTTTCCGTCGCAAAGAAAGAAAAAGTCATAGTATTTACCAATGATGCCGGAATGGTTGTATCAAAGAAGCTAAGCAGATTGTTTAAAGAGAGTTTACCCAGAAGCATCGATTTAAAGATGATTGAGTATGACTATGAGGAACTGGTGCGAAACGGGAATGACGATATCCTTTTCCAAAAATATGACGTGGTGCTGATGATCAAGCCTTATCAGCTGAAATTGAAAAAAATAAGATGTGTCACTTTAGAGGAAATTGTAAATTTTAAAGACATCGGCAAAGTCAATCATGTCTTGTCGCCTTATTTGGATAGAAAAGAAATTGAAGAGTTTGATGCCAAACTGTTAAAAAATTTTTCTATGCAGTCAGTTATGGAAAATCTGACGATCCTCAATGCGCAAAAGTTACTTGACTATGTGAGCGATGCAGTGAAAACGCTGCAGCATATGATGGGAAGAACATTTCAAAGCAAGACGATTGTAGGGATTTATATCCATGTATGCTTTTTAATAGAGCGATTGGTGACAAAAACAGCAATAGAAAAATATGAAAATCTTGATCATTTTGTCCGAGAACAAAAGGAGTTTATCCAATTTGTGAATCAAAGCTTTGAAACGATGCTCTCTCATTACAATGTAAAGATTCCAATCAGCGAAATCGCATGTCTCTATGAATATATTGAGCATGATGAACGGAAAGGGGAAGAAACGGATGAGTTTTAAAAAACAGATTTGCGCGATGAACTGTCATTATCGATTTTATGAACTGGAAGACTTTTTTCGCTATGTCCATCGCTGCGGTATCCAAAATGCGGAAATATGGAGCGGGCCTATGCACTATTATGTGGATCACAGAACATATGAGCCCGTAGAGAAACTGAGGGCGCTTTCACAGAAATATCAAGTGAACATCATCGGTATTTGCCCGGAACAAACCAATCCCAAACCAAATCACCCGGCGGTTAAAGAAGTGTGGCAGCAGGAAAGAGTATATGCCTATTATTCCAATATGATAGATATCGCCGCTCAGATCGGCTGCTATCAGGTACTGATGACAAGTGGCTGGGCGTATTACAGTGAAAAAAGAGAAGACGCGTGGGAACGTTCAGTCGGCATGATGAAGAGAATCGCGGAATATGCGAAAAAAAGACAGGTGCGGTTAGCGCTGGAAGCCCTGCAGCCGCAGGAATCCTGTTTGGTGAACAGTATCGAAGATATGCGGAAATATCTATGGGAAGTAGATTCGGATAATCTGTATGTTTGCATAGACTTTGGCGCGATGGCCCGCTCCGGCGATACATTAGAAGATTATTTCCGAACATTTCAGAATCGCATCCTCCACATTCACTTTGTTGACGGATCACCGATTGGACATCTGGCGTGGGGTGATGGCAGCAGAAATTTGCAAGAGGATTTGGCATGCCTGCGAAAATATGGCTATCAAGGATACTTGTCCTTGGAAACCGCATCTCCGCGATATTTTGAAAAACCGTGGGAGGCTGAAGAAAAAACATTGAGAGAGTTGGAAAAATGGGAGGGAACGCTATGAGACAGTATATCTTGGCCAGTCACGGTAGATTTGCACAGGGAATTTATGAATCGGTGAAGATCATCATCGGCGCGCAGGAGAATGTACATCTGATCAACGGATACGTGGAGGACGGTCAGGATGTTGCGCAGGAGATTGCAAAGACGATGCAAGGGATTCCGAAAGAAGATGAGCTGATTGTCTGTACGGATTTATTCGGAGGAAGCATCAATAATGAATTTATGAATTACATCGGAAGAAAAAATTACTATCTGATCAGCGGTATGAATTTACCGCTGCTGATGAGTTTATTTCTTTACAAGGAGGAGAGTCCTGATACGTTGATTGAGCGGGTTTTGAAGGAGGTTGCGAATAGTATTATCTATTGTAATAAGCAAAAAGAGGTCATCGGAGAAGATGATTTCTAACATGGAAAGGAGGGGAGATCTATGATTCGATTATGCAGAGTAGACCACCGTTTATTGCATGGACAGGTAGCCTTTTCTTGGACAAATGCGGTAGGCGCAGACTGTATTTTGGTCGCAAGCGATACAGTTATACATGATGAGGTCTGGAAGACGACGCTGAAGCTTGGAAAACCGGCCGGTGTCAAATTGGTCATTAAAAGCATTGATGATTCAATTACAGCGATCAATAGCGGTGTGACGGATAAGTATAAGCTTTTGATCGTCGTACAAACGATACAGGATGCCGAAAGATTGAGTAAGGCATGTCCGAGTATCACCAGCATCAATCTCGGTGGAGCAAAGAAAAAAGAAGGTTATCGATCGATTGGAAAAGCTGTCTATATCGGCAGTGAAGAAGAAAAGTGTATTCGCAACATGCTGGAGAGAGGATTGGAAGTGGAAATCCGACAACTGGCTGCCGATAGCAAGGTACAGGCAATATCAGTTTTATAAAATAACGGAATAGGAGGAAAGATTATGACAACTGCATTTTTAATAGGCTTAGTTGGCGCTTTAGGGGTTTTTGATTATCAATTGGGTTCGCTGTATATCAATCGCCCGATCGTACTGGGACCGTTAGTAGGCTTGATTCTGGGAGATGTGACACAAGGTTTGATCATCGGAGCAAATTTAGAGCTGTTTTTCATGGGGGCGGTGAGTATAGGAGCATATATCCCGCCTGATTCTATCGTCGGCGGCGTGCTGGCAACCGCATTTGCAATCTCTACCGGTACCGGTACAGAATCTGCAATTGCTTTGGCAATGCCGATCGCCTTAATTTCCTTGGCTGTTGGAAATTTCCTGAATGTATTCAATTCGATTATACTGCGCTGGACAGATAAGTATGCCGCGAAAGGAAACTATTCCGGAATTGTGACTACGCATTGGATGATCGGTTTGTTGAATGTAGCGCGTCGGTTTTTGCTGATATTCTTTGCTTATTGGTTTGGTGTTGAAAATATGCAGGGAATTATCGAAGCAATCCCGGACGTTTTAATTGATGGCATGGATGCGGCAGCCGGCTTGCTTCCTGCGCTGGGATTTGCGATGCTAATGCGGATGATTCTTACAAAGCAGATTGTGCCGTTCTTCTTTTTAGGATTTATCATGGCCGCTTACTTGGGCATGCCGGTACTTGGTGTAGCCATTCTCGGCATTATCGTTGTACTGGTGAAATTTGGATTCCTTGAGCCTAAGTCAAAGGCGGCTTATGCAGGGGAAACAGTAAAGGAGGAAGAGGATGATGACTTCTAATTATAAAGTAACCAAGCGAGATCTTGACAGGATGGCAGTGAATCAGGGAGCTTTGGGAATGGAGTTTTCCTGGAACTATGAGCGACAAATGCATATTGCCTTCACAATGATGATGAATCCGATCTTAAAGAGGATCTATGCGAATGATCCCGAAGGATATAAAGATGCTTTGAACAGGCATGTGGAATTTTTTAACATCACGCCGCAGCTGGCTCCTTTCGTCGGTGGAGTGGTTGCTTCTATGGAAGAGATGAAGGCGCGTGGAGAAGTTGACGGAGAAGCGATTTCCGGTATTAAAACTGCGTTGATGGGACCGCTGAGCGGTATTGGAGATTCTATCTTCATCGGATGTATCCGCATCATCGCCCTTGGTGTAGGACTCTCTCTTGCATTACAAGGCAATATCATGGGCCCTATTGTTTATTTTCTGATTTATAACATCCCGGCATTTTTGGTAAGAATTATGGGTGCGCGTTTCGGATATACGCTCGGGTTCAGTTATTTGACAAAGATGAAAGAATCGGGAATGATGGACAAGGTGCTGCTGGCAGCAGGTATTCTCGGAATTATGGTCATCGGTGCTATGTGCAAAGATATGGTATATACCGGTATCGCTTTATCAATCGGAAGCGGAGATACGGCAACTATGTTGCAGGATGTATTAGACGGTATTATGCCGGGTCTGATCGGATTAGGAGTGACATGGTTATACTACTGGCTGCTGTCAAAAAAAGTAAACCCGCTGATTTTGATTGTAGGCACGATGGTGGTCGGCATTGTCGGAAAAGCAATAGGGTTATTTTAAAATTGATTAGAGATAGGGAGGCTTTGTAAAAAGATGAAACAATTATTGAAATTTGATGAACAAGAGTATCGTACAAGCGCTGAACAGATTTGCAAGTCCAGAAAGACGGCAGAGGAAATTGCCGATGATATATGCGAAGACGGTTTTACCAACATCTTCTTTACAGCTGTCGGGGGTTCTCTCTCGCCTATGATGGCTATCGGAGAGTTTGCCAAACAGCTGACAATGATACCGGTTTTTGTAGAACAGGCGGCAGAGTTGTCGGTAAGAGGTCATACACAGCTGACAAAAGATTCTGTTGTCATTACACTTTCTAAATCAGGCGATACGAAAGAAACCGTGGAAATTGCTAAAAAGTGCAAAGAAAGCGGCATCCGTGTCGTTTGCTGCAGTGCCAACGAAGACTCGCCTCTGGCAAAAGCAAGCAATTACTTTGTCCCTATGAAACACAAAAACGGCGTAGAGTATGAATATATGCTGTTGTATTGGCTGTTCTTTCGGATTTTATACAGAAAAGGAGAGTTTCCGGATTATGATAAATTTGCCGACGGATTGTGTAAACTGCCAAACAGCCTGTTAAAAGTGAAGGAGCAATTTGATGCTAGGGCACAGCAAATTGCCAAAGATCATTATGACGCATCGATTCAATATTGGATCGGCGGAAATGAGATGTGGGGAGAAACATATCTATTCTCGATGTGCATATTAGAGGAAATGCAGTGGATTAAAACGAAGTCGGTGACTAGCGCAGAATTTTTTCACGGTACTCTTGAGTTGATAGAAAAAGGAGTCAGCGTATTTTTAATCAAAGGTGAGGGAAAAGGAAGAGCTTTAGATGAGCGCGTTCAGAAGTTTTTACAGGCGCATACGGATAAACTGGTTGTTATTGATCCTGCGGAATTTGCGTTGGATGAGATGCCAAAAGAATTTCGCTGGATATGCGCTCCGCTGGTATGTTCCACTTGCTTAGTTGATCGTCTGGCCGCCCATCTGGAATCTTACACGAATCATAATTTGGATTACCGTCGATATTATCGCCAGTTTGAGTATTGATGGAGAGTACAGCGAAGAGAAAGGATTTTGATAAACGGAGTCCTTTCTTTTTCAGATTGCAGAAAGTATAAAGGAAATGACTGACAGGAGGAACTTGGATAATATGAATATTTGCCGATATATTGACTATATTGACGATCCGATGGATACATATGAGGAGTATTTGCAAAAAGCAAAGCAATACCAATTTCGTTGTGTATTTGCTAATCCGAAATGTAAACATATTGCAGATGATTATTTATGCAATACCGGTATCTTGATAGCCGGAGCGATTGATTTTCCGTTGGGGATATTGCCTTTAGAAGAGAAAATGAAAGTCTTTTGGCGTTATGCCGATATGGGATTTCAGGAAATAGATTATGTTTTGTGTCAAAAGCACGTGGAGGAACGGCAGTATGAAAAAATATATGAAGAAATGCGCAAGGTACATGAGTTTTGCGAGAATGCCGGTATTCGCGAAAAAGTGATTGTAGAGATGTGTAAACTGGATGCATATCCGCAAGCAAAGGAGGAAATCTGTAAGATCGCTTTGCAAATACGTCCGTCGTTTTTGAAAACTTCAACCGGCAGAAGCTGGAAAGGTGCAGATTTGGAAGATGTACGTCTGATGAAAAAAATATTGGGAGATACGGTGGCTATCAAAGCGGCGGGAGGCATTAAAACATATTTGCAGGCCAAAGCGTTTCTTGAGGCCGGCGCTGCGGTATTAGGAGCGAGCAGTGCCATTGCAATCGTTAATGAGGAAAAAGCTGCCGAAAGAGCGAAAAGAGGTGAAATCGGCTGAAATATCTGTCGCATACGTATGTGATAGAGGATTTCACAGTGGGAGGAAGCGTATCTGCTGTATTCTTGGCGTACTGTGCAGGCAAAGAACTTATTTATGTGGGATAGTGCGTTACAGTAGACGGCGCTGAGTGATTGCGGCAGCTTGCATGGCTAAGTCGCTCACTTAGCGCCTGTTTATTGGTAAAAGCGCTGCGATAGGAAAAAGTAAATACGGCAGCGGTGAAAAGAAAAGGCGTTGCTTCCATGGAATACAGGTAGAGTATCCGTTATTTTTTAGCAAATACGGGCAGTGTATCCAATGCCTGCGCTCATCTTTGCGCACAGCTGTCTCTTTTCGCTTTTTTTGAGTATAATGAAAGAAGGAGGTAGGCGAACATGAACAAACGATGGCTGATCGTCCTGTGCCTATGCCTTTGCGGATGTCAGATGATTGGGGAACAGACAGAGATCGCGGAAGATGCGCCTGTTGAAAAACATGAGCGGATCGCTGAGCAGTGGCGGTTTCACTATGAGCAGCTGGACGATTCCCTAAAGGTGATGTATGAGACGATGTATGCGGGTATGTGCGCATATGAGGAAGAAATTGTGTTAGAGGGGATTGAAGAAGCACAGCTGGAAGCTTTGTTTCGCAGCGTCATCGAAGATCATCCCCAGCTGTTTTATGTCGGCGCTTCCTATCGATATACGATATATGCGGACGGCACGCTCTGTTTCTTTCCGCAGTATGTCTACGATGAGAAACAAAGGGAAGAGATTCAAAGCCGGATCGACGCATCCTGTGATACGATCCTGCGCGATGCGCCGAAAGAGGAAGAAGCCTTGGCTGCCTACCTTTATGAGTATGTCATCACCCATGCCGAGTACGAGCCTAACGATCACGATCAACAGATGGACAGCTTCTTTTTACAGGGAAAAAGCGTCTGCGCCGGATATGCCCGTGCTTATCAATACCTGATGCAGTACGCGGGACTACGCTGTACGACTGTCAGCGGCGAGCTTAATGCCGCTAGTATGACAACCGGAAGTGCTGATCGCTCCCATGCGTGGAATCTCGTATGGCTGGATGACGATTGGTTTTATGTCGATGCGACCAGCGGTGACATCGTTCAATATGGACCGCATACCTGTTATCAGTTTTTTAAGCTGTCCTCACAGGAGGCGCAGCTGCTTTATACCGCGTCCATCGAATTGCCCTCGACGCGGGACCCTTCCCAAAGCTATTTCCACAGTCATCATTACTACTTGGAAGGCTATGAGGAAGCGGTACTGCAAGAGGCGATCGCGGCGATGAAGGAGCGGGGCGATCAGGTGCTGGAGCTGCGGACGTCCCCCGATCAGACACAGGCATTGCAGGATGCGCTGCTATGGGAGAACCGCATCTTTTACTTGCTAGCGCAAAACGGTATTTGGGTGGAATCGCTGGGCTGTGCGCGGATTGACGAGCTGGGTTCGATCGAGTTTTACTATGAATGAAAAAAGCGGCAGCTAGGGCGCGATATTTTGGAGTCGGCCATGCTTTGTCATCCTTAGTCCAGTGTTTTTGCAATGGATGACACGGAGGGATTTTTGCCTTTTTTTATTCGTTTTCTGTATTTTATATCTTAAAGGGCAGATGCGAAAGCGTCATGTGCTCTGCTATACGTCTTTTTCATATCATAAGATTCATGTCATAAGAGAAATCGTCATTCTGATAGGGGCTTTCAAGGGGGGATCGGTCATGGCGAAAGAGAAAAGCCGAGAGCTGTATGCGGGAAGGTCGTGTTTTTTGTGCCGCTTTATTGTGGATTTGCCTTACGTATGGTATCATCTTTGCGAATGGAGGGGATCGCATGAGACAGGTAGAGCTGTTGGCTCCGGCAGGGGAGATGGCGTCGTTAACTGCGGCGGTACAGGCAGGCTGTGACGCTGTCTATTTAGGCGGGGAATCCTTTGGCGCCCGCGCCTTTGCCCATAATTTTGACAGGGAACAGATCGTCGAAGCGATTCGCTACGCGCACCGCTATGGCGTGAAAGTCTATGTGACGATGAACACGCTGATTTATGATGAGGAGATGGAGGAAGCCCTGCGCTATGCCCGCTTCCTCTATGAACACGATGTGGATGCGCTGCTGGTGCAGGATATCGGCTTGTGTGACGTTTTGCATCAGGAACTTCCCGATTTGCAGCTGCACGCTTCAACCCAGATGCATATTCACAATGAACAGGGGATCGCCTTGGCGAAGCGTTTGGGTATCACGCGGGTGGTCGTGCCAAGGGAGACGACGATCGAAGAGCTCTCTGTGCTTTGCACATATGGGGTAGAGATCGAAGCCTTTGTCCATGGCGCTTTATGTGTGTGCTATTCGGGACAGTGTCAGATGAGCGCCGCTTTGTTTGGCCGTTCGGGGAATCGCGGAGCCTGTGCGCAGCCTTGCCGCATGCGCTATCAGCTATACCGGCAAACAAAGCAGGGGGCGGTGCATATCCCGGCGGATGGCAAATACCTGCTGAGCCCCAAGGATCTCTTTACGCTGCACGAGCTGCCCGCTTTGTTGGAGAGCGGCGTGCATTCGCTGAAAATCGAAGGGCGCATGAAAAAACCGGAATATGTGGCGCAGGTCGTATCGATGTATCGCCAAGCGATCGACGCATGGCAAAACAAAGAAGCACACGAAGCAGACAAGCAGGCAGAGCATCAGCTGCAAAAGCTCTATCATCGCGGCTTCACGAAGGGACATGCCTTTCATGCTTTCGGCAAAGCGCTGATGAATCCGCTTCGTCCCAATCATCAGGGCGTCTTGTTAGGGGAAGTGATCGGCCTGAGCAAGCAGCGCATTCAAATTCGCCTGAGTGAGGAGCTGCATCAGGGAGATGGCATCCGTATCTTGGGAAAAGAGGAGGACGGCGGCGGTATCGTCAATCGCCTGTATCATCACGGAAAGCTGACGGCGAGCGCTCCTGCCGGGGAGATCGTTGAGATCGACCGCAAATTCCCCGCACGCAAGCATGCGCAGGTGCGCTTAACCGCAGACAGCGCACTGGAAAAACGGCTGCGGCAGGAATACGAAAACTGTCGCCGCGTCTCGTTATCACTTTGGCTTTGTCTGCGGGTGGGGGAGCCGCTTGTGTGCCGCATGCGTGATGAGGAAGGTTTTTTGGTAGAGGTGAGAGGTGATTCACTCATTCAGCAGGCGCAAAATGCACCTTTACAAGAGGAGACGCTGCGCCGGGTGTTCGCTCAGCTGAAGGAAACGCCCTTTGCGCTGTCCTCCTTTACTTGCGAGATGGAAGCACCTTGCTTTTTATCGGTTGCGGCCATCAAACAGGTGCGCAGACAGGCGATTGCGCAGCTGCTCGCTTTGCGGGAGCGCCGCCATCCACATCGCCGTTTAGGGACGTATCAGCGGGTATGGACGAGGAGCGAACAGCCGTTGGGCGTCTTTGCGAACGTGGAGAGCAAGGAACAGTATGATGCCTGCAAACAAGCGGGGATCGCCTGCATCGTAACGGATCGGCCTTCACTGTTTGCCAAGCTGAAGCAGGCGGGGGAAGCGATCGGTCTGCATGAGGGCAATATCGTCAAGACAAGGCAAGAGGCATGGATGGGCGGAGAAAACGGCGCGCTTGCCATGAGCAGAAAGATCATCGACGCCACGGCCAACATCACCAATCGCCAAGCTGCCGCATTTGCCGCCGCTTGTGGGGTGAAGACGATCGTGCTTTCCTTGGAGCACGATGAGCACAGCTTATCCACCCTGTGCGCTTCCTTTCAAAAAGAGGGCAGGGTGCTTCCTGATCTGGCGGTGACGGTCTATGGCTACCGTGATTTAATGGTCTCTCAATATTGTGCCGTCAACACCTGCCTAAGCGATGGCAAAAAACAACATTGTACGCTGTGCCGCCGTCATCGCTACTTCTTGGAAGATGAAAAGGGACGCCGGTTTCTGCTCAATAACGATGAGGCTTGCCGCATGCGCATCCTGCATGTGAAGCCGGAAGATCATATCGATCAGATACAGCGTTATCTTCGCATGGGCATCGCTTCATTCTATCTGCGCTTTACGATTGAGTCTAAAGCGGAGTGCGAGGAGATTTTGCGGCGGGTGCAGCGCTCGCTGGCGCTTTCGTGAAAATAGCGCTGATTGAGAAATGATGGGAATCAAAGCGAGGAAAGGGGATGTTGTAATGGCTTTTCGATGGGTCATTTCCAACATGCCGAAAGAAAGGGGAGAGAGCGATGGCAACGGTTTTGATTGTAGAGGATGATATGGCAATTCACACGATGATCCGCGAATATTTGGAACACCGCCGCTTTGTCACTTTGGATGCGTATTCCGGCAGCGAGGCGCTGTTAGTGGCGCGCGAGCATCCTTTCGATCTGGCACTGCTCGATTTGATGCTGCCGGGGTTAGCGGGCGAGGAGCTTTTGCCTCGTCTCAAGAAGCTGTGTCCGGCGCCGATGATCGTGCTCTCCGCCAAAGACAGCGTACAAAGCAAGGTGGATCTTTTAAAGCTGGGAGCGGACGATTATATGACAAAGCCCTTTGCGCTGGAGGAGCTGGAAGCACGCATCCGCGTGCAGCTGCGCAGGCGGCCAAACGGGGAAGAGGAGGCACTGCGTGTCGGTGCGTTTGTTCTGTACCCCGATCATCGGACATTAGAGGCGCATGGGGAGCGCATTTTGCTGACCCCGCATGAATATCGCATCATGGAGCTGCTGATGCAGCATCCTAAACGCGCTTTTTCCAAAAAGGAAATCTACGAGTACGCTTGGGAGGAGCCTTTTGCGGCGGATGACAAGACGGTCTCCGTCCACATCAGCAACATCCGCAATAAATGCAAGGGAAAGGGCATCATCGAGACGGTATGGGGCATCGGGTTTAAACTGTGCTAGCGGGAAAGAAATCTTTACACTTTCTTTCCTTTTTCTTTCCGATTTTTAAAAGTATTTTTAGTAAGATGGAAGTGCAGAGAGGAAGGATGACGAATGAGAGAATATGCGATTGAAACACAGGCGTTATCAAAGACGTATCGTCATACACGGGCTGTCGATACGGTGCAGCTGCGGGTGGCGCGCGGGGAAATCTTTGGCTTAGTCGGCGAAAACGGCGCCGGAAAGAGCACGCTGATGAAGATGCTCGCGGGAATGAGCAGCCCCAGTGAGGGATCGTTTACGTTATTTGGCAAAGCACCCAAGGAGGATGCGCGGTTATATCAGCGGGTGGGCACACTGATCGAACAGCCGGGGCTTTTCCCCTCGTTGAGCGCTTATGAAAATATGAAGGTGAAGGCGCTGGCGATGGGGGTGTATGATCCTGACAGGATACGCCGCATCTTGCAGCTGTGTGAGATCGACCATGCACGCAATAAAAAGGTGCGCTCGTTCTCCCTGGGAATGAAACAGCGTCTGGGCATCGCTTTGACGCTGATCAACGATCCGGATCTGTTGATTTTGGATGAGCCGACCAACGGTATCGATCCCAGAGGCTTTGCCTCGATTCGGGAACTGCTGCTTCGTTTAAACAGGGAAGAGGGAAAGACGATTTTTATCAGCTCGCATATCTTAGAGGAGCTTTCCAAGGTTGCCACCATGTATGGCTTTATGAAGCAGGGCAGAGTGGTTGAGGTGATCAGCGCGCAGGAGCTGGAGGAAAAGAGTCAGGAATATCTGATGCTGAAAAGCAGGGATGTCAAGCGTGCGGCGGCAGTGCTGGAGCAGCGGCTGTCCATTCGCTCCTATCGCATCGTCAGTGAGGAAGAACTGCAGATTTATGATCCGATCGACAGCGAGGTGCTGATACGGACGCTGGCGATGCAGGATGTCGGCATCAAGGAGTGCGCGTATCATCATCAGTCGCTGGAACAGTATTTTTTTGAAAAGTGCGGAGGTGGAAATCATGTGGAATCAGCTGCGAAGTGATACTTATCGTTTTTTACATGCGCGTGCCACACGGATATTGCTGTTGATTTATGCGGCGATGATGGCGGGACTGAGCATTTTCGGCGGCATTGTGAGCAATACCACCTATGCCATGTTCGACCTTGAGAAGGATACGTTTGCGCACTATCTCCTGTTTTTGCCGAAAAGCATGCTGTTTGTGTTTTTTGTCCTGCTGGGCTATGTCCTGCTGCTGGGAGAGGAATATCAAAGCGGCTATGTAAAAAATGTCTATCCGCTCATGCAGAATCCGTGGCGTTTGGCGTTAGCTAAGATCCTGTCGTTTCTCTTTATCTGGGGGCTGTTCTTTTTGATCGGTGCTGTCATGGGGGCAGTGGGCAGCGGCGTGATGCGTTCACATTGGGGAGAGCTCTCTTGGGCGTATGCGCTCTATTTGGCGGCGCAGCTGCTCTATGCGCTGATGTTAGCCATGACGATCTCCCTGCTCATTCACCTTTTCAGAGGGAAGCTGGCGGCAGTGCTGTTTGTCACGCTGCAAAGCATGGGAATGATCTGTTCCTTGCTGGTCTATCTGCTCTCGCAAATAGGGGCGGAGAAGTTGGCCGGAAATCTTCCTTATATGCTTTCCGCAACATTGCCAAGCGGATGGGAAAGCGGCGCTTATGCGGGGATGTTTGGCGTCGCCGGCGTCTGTCTATTGCTCGCTTATGCCGGCAGTGCGCTTGTATTGCGGACAAAAGATTTGTAAAATAGAAGAAGAGATGGGAAAGAACCTTGAAATGGATAGTTGATCAAAAGTACACATTTCGGGGTTCTTTTGGCGTTTACGATGGATTTGGGAGGGAACGCTATGTTGATTTACTGCATTGTGATAACACTCGTCGCTGTGGCTGCGCTTTTGTTTGCATTGTGCCTTTGCATTGATGTGAGCTCCTGTGAAAAACAGTTATCGTACATTCGCAGGGAAGGTTCTTCCATACGGCTTTCTCATTTTTTCTTCTTTTTGCCGCTGCGCAGGATTTTGCGTCATTTTGAGGAGCTGCGTTTGGAGAACAGGACGATTCAGCGAGACTATCAGGCGCAGGAGCAGCGGACAAAGGAGCTCATCACCAACATCTCGCATGACATCCGCACACCGCTCACCAGCATCAGCGGCTATATCGAAATGCTTGACGGCGCTTCGTTAAAGGAGCAGGAGCGCTATCTGCATATCATCGGCGAGCGTCTGTCGGATATGGAAGAGCTGCTGGATACTTTTTTCCTCTATGCGCGCTTACAGATGGATCAGGGGGAGCGGATTCCCTGTGAGAGGCAGCCGCTCTATCCGTTGTTGTGTGAGAGTGTGCTGTCGTATTATGAGCAGCTGCAGGAGGCGGGGTTGACGCCGCAGATATCCTGTGTGGAGGAAGAGATCCAGGCGTGGGTGAATGAAGGAGCGCTGAAGCGGGTCTTTCAAAATCTCATCGTCAATGTGATTCGCTATGGCAAGAACCCCTTTACGATTTCGCTGTATGCAAAGGGAGGCGAGGCGATTTGTGTATTTTCCAATGCGATGATCGGGGAGGTTGATGTGGATCAACTCTTTACGCGCTTTTATCAGGGAGACGGCGCGCGGGGCGCAAAGGGCAGCGGCCTGGGAATGGCGATTGTCAAGGAGCTTTGCGATCAGATGCAGGTAGCGGTGCAGGCAGATCAGGCAGAGGGGCGGTTGTCGATCGTGCTGCGGATGAGAGCGCAGGAGACGGCGGACAGCGGTATGGAAAGCGCATGAGGGCGGCGGGGGTCGTCACTTTGATTCCTTATTTGATTAGCTGCTGGATTTGGCAGGTAAACAAAAAATGCGATGCATATCACGATTGCATCGCATGACTTGTCATAATGGTGGAGCGTATCGGGATCGAACCGATGACCCCCTGCTTGCAAAGCAGGTGCTCTCCCAGCTGAGCTAACACCCCATCTGTATATTTAAATTCGATGGTGGGCCTGAATGGACTTGAACCAACGACCTCACCCTTATCAGGGGTGCGCTCTAACCACCTGAGCTACAGGCCCGTATCCATCGAATTGCTCATTTATAATATCACTGCGTTCTTCTTCTGTCAACAAAAAAATTTACTTTTTCAGCTGTGCGCTGCATTAGAAATCATTCTGTTTTCATGGCGAGACTTTGCTTGCAAAAAGAGATAAAAATTCCACCCATGGCATCTGAGAACAGTTTCATCTATTCTGCGGATGTATATAGGATGCATGGTATATTTGCAAATGGGCGAAACCAACGAAACCTATTTTATCGCAGTGCGGTATATAGAGGCAGTTATGGTGAAGAAACATAGCAAATCCGGCTTGATGGAATCTTGAACCATATTACTGACTTGCAGAGAAGTTTCGTCCGGATGATCCAATCCTGATACTGTTCCATCATCCGAAACGCCGATGTACAGCTTTCCACCTTTGCAGCTTGCGAAAGCGATGATTTCTTTTTTAATATCCTTTGCGACGACTGCTTTTTGTTCATTCGTTTCACTTTCCTGAAAAAGCGTTTGGCAGCCTCTTAATCTTATTCTAGCTATTTGAATGGTTAGAATGGAACAAAAGACGGCTAAAATGCTGTATTTTTCCGATCTTTCCATAAAAAGTGGTAGTCGCAAATGATGAGACTACCACTTAGTATACATCGTATCTACTGAATCTTATCGCTCTAGATAAGGGCAATTCTGCGTAAATGTCTTTATAAGTATTTCAGCACCTCTCTAATATCCCCGTCAACACAAACAGAACGCTCACAATTTCTTTCGGAACAAATGCCTCCCCACAATTCACACAGGCATACACCGTCTTGGGGTTCTGATACGTCATCTGCCAAAACAGATACTTAATAATCCCCGGGGTGTTTTGCTTGTTGCGCACCATTTTGAAGTAGATCTTCCCCAATATTTTTTTACTGCGGAAGGCAGTAGCGGGTGTTCTTTCCTTTGCCGTCTTGAATCAGCAGGCCGTTTTCTATCATTTTCTTTAACAAACGTCCGCATGATGATTGCCTGATACCAAGCAATATTTCAACTTCTTTTCTTGTAACAAACCCTTGTTCTTTTGTCAAAGCAATCACCTTTTCTTCGGGTGTATCTTTCTCTGTTTTGGCCTGTATTGGTTTTGCAGGTTCAGGCGTTGCGTTCAGGTTCGGGAGAATAATCTTAAATGCATTGTCAGATGTTTCAATCTGTGGTATCATTCCTGTTCCTTCATATGCATCCATGATTTTTATAAGTCCCGTTCCATAAGCTTCTATCAGTTCCAAACGGTAAAATACATTTGCAAGTTTTATGTTTCGGCAGACTGATATACCCATTGTTACATCCTTTAAAGTTACACCGCTTACTAAACCGCCAATAGAGGTAAATTCCAGTCTGTCTGTGTAAAGACTGATGAAAGAGCTGGCCCGGAACGAGTATTCCCGGTGAACCAGAAGATTCAAAAGTGCCTCCCTTACTGCGGTTTCGGGATAATCCCGCCTGTCAATACGATACAGCTTCTCAAAGGTGGAATGCGTTTGATTGCGGAAATCGATAAAATCGTAAACTTCATCCATCTGTTGAAATAAAGACCCGGTAAATTCTTTCCGATCCTTAAATTCGTTTTGATTTGTGCCCTGAAAAACAGCAACCTTAATTGTATGCACACACTGGTCTGAAAGTAGCAGCCCTAAGTTAGTATAGACACCATCCTGCGTTACCAATCCCAGTGTTTTCATCTGTGCAGGCCCAAACGTTACATGCCGTTTCTCAAATGTCTTTTCCGCAATTTCAAATGTTAAATTCTGCTCCAAAGACCGCATTTCCTCAAAACGGTCACCGTCTGTTTCTTTAATCATGCGCCGGATTGCTGTATTGGTAGCCGGAACGGAAGAATATCCCTGACGGACGTAAACACCTTCCGGACGCAGACCTTTTTTTGCAATATAATATGGTCTTTCCGTTCCTTGCTGAATATCAACTGCAACGATTTTCTTTCCGTCTACTATCAATGTTTCATAGTGGAGAAACATCGTCAAGTCCGGCTTGATGGAATCCCGAACCATATTGCTGATTTGCAGAGAGGCTTCGTCCGGATTATCCAATCCTGATACTGTTCCATCATCCTGAACGCCGATGTACAGCTTTCCGCCTTTGCCGTTTGCAAAAGCAATAATTTCTTTTTTTATATCCTCCACCACGATTGCCTTTAGTTCAATCGTTTCACTTTCCTGAAAAATCATTTGATCGCCTCCCGATTTTATTCTAACCATATTCTACTCATTCTAACCATTCTTGTCAATAAAATGGTTAGAATGAGTAGAACAAAATAAGAGACGACACAAATACTATATTCTTTCGATTCCTCTATGGTGGAGTGGCAGTCGCAAATTTTGCGGCTGCCACTTAGTACACACCGTGTATATTGAATGTACCCGCTCTAGACAAGGATATATTCTGCAAAAGTACTTTTATAAGCATTCCAGCACTTCCCCAATATCCCCATCAATGCAGATTGAGCGCTCCTTTATCTCCCTTGGCGCCACCGCCTCCCCCTGATTCACACAGGCGTACACCGCTTTCGGATTCTGGTAAGTCATCTTCCAGAAGGGATACTTAATAATGCCCGGGGTATTGGCGCCTACCCCCCAATTCCCAATAGAGGACGTGCATACCCTCATGGCAGAGGATAAAATCCTCATATCGACGGGCTGCTGTATGCCATCCCTCATCCTCCACAAAAGTGTGGTCTGCACGCAGATTCATCGACATGGGTGCGCCGCAGATGGGGCAGTAAGGGATGAGGTCGCCGGGAATCTTCATATCTTTCTGCTCCCGTACCATTCTTTTTACGATGGCTTCATTGTCATAGGTCTTATTGTGACAGGGCTTAGAACACTGCCACAGGCCATAGTCGCCTTGTGTATAGAACAATTTATGCTTATCAAAGCCGGCTTTCTGAAAACAGTGGTCTACATTGGTTGTCAACACAAAATAATCCTTGTTCTGTATCAATGCCAAAAGATTCTGGTAAACGGGATTGGGAGCATCCATATAGCGATTGATATCAATATATCTGCTCCAATAAGCCCAGTATTCCTCTAAAGTTTCAAAGGGGTAAAAACCGCCGGAATACATATCCTGAAAGCCGTATTTCCGAATAAAATCGCCGAAATAACGTTCAAACCGCTTCCCTGCGTAAGTGAATCCGGCAGAAGCGGAAAGCCCGGAGCCTGCACCGATCACAACCGCATCCGCTGTATGGAGTTCCTGCCTGAGCCGTTCCATATTATCGCAGCAGCCGTTTGTAGATTTCATAGTCACTGTCCTTAAAAACATTGAAAATCACCTCGATTTTATCTGGATTTTTCTGCCGCCATTCCCTGACCGTCTGTATCGCAATCTTTGCGGCTAGCTCATTGGGGAAATGAAATTCACCGGTGGAAATACAACAAAAGGCAATACTTTTCAAACCATAAGCCGACGCTAGTTCCAGACAGGAAACATAACAGCCTGCTAACAGTTCCCGCTCTGTCTGGGTAACAGCTCCATGAATAATCGGGCCGACCGTATGCAGGACATAGCGGCTGGGGAGATTATACGCACTGGTTATTTTCGCCTTGCCGGTAGGTTCTTCTTTCTGATCGCTCATAATACGGGCGCACTCCAACCGAAGTTGAATGCCTGCGTACGTGTGAATCGCATTATCAATACAGCCGTGACAGGGAACAAAGCAACCTAGCATTTGGCTGTTTGCCGCGTTGACGATGGCATCTGCGGCAAGCGTAGTGATGTCTCCATTCCAAAGATAGATTCCCGGCTGTATTGGCGCTAGATCGTTGATGGACGTAATGCCCTTTTCTTCCAGACGGCTTTGCAGATAGGCGTCCTGTATTTGTAAAAATTCTTGGCTGATCGAAGCAGGCGGGCGTACATTCATTAAACTGCGCAGAAGCAGCCGTTTATCTGATAGCTTCGCAGGAATGTTGATCTTTTGATATTCCTTGCGCTCATTCAGCAAATAGCGAATGAGAAAATTCAATCGTTGTTCCTGTGTCATCAGCTGTGGCATCGTTATCTTCTCCTCTCGGGTGTTCCCTAGCGGGCAGGGAAAGCAATTTTCTGCAATGCAAGCAGGATTTCTGCATGAATCACGCGGTGTTAGCGGGATGCCGGTGCATGCTTGAAAACCGGCGCTGTCCTATCATAGCTTAATACGTACTTATGAAATTGTATGATCGCTGCCGCTGACGTGCAATGACAAGCAGCTTGCAGCATCATGGTAATATGATGATCGTCATTTGTAAAGTACGCACTTTATCGTGCCATAGTTACCAAAAGGAAACGATCACAGGGAGATTTCCTGCGTAAATGGCGTTCATAGGGCGCTTGATGGAAAACCTGTAATTCATACACTGCAACAGAAAAAGAATACCTGCCGACGATAAATCCATGCATAAGAGTATTGCGAATGCGAAGAATGCGCTGAGAAAGGGAAGAGGGTAAGAGAATGCGCAATCGTCCGCTTTTATATAACAAAGCGGCGGGACTGCCTTTGATCGATGTCGGCAAGAGCACTATCGCATGCGATGGCGCATGGCACAGGGGATAAAGATGAAAAATGCAGAAAAAAACAGGGAACAGATGATTTGTTCCGCTGTTTTGATAATGACGGCCGCATCTATGCGGTCAAGTGGCTTCTTGGCAAATGTCTTGCCGGCTTTTAGCATACGCGCTTCATCCACTCACCGTGGGGAAGCTGTATCTTCTGTTGCTCACTGAGATTTCAACAACAGTGCTGCTTTGTTTGTTTCCTGCAAGCGTTTCATAAAAATCTAGGCGTCAGATGGTTTTTCGCCGGCCGCAGCCGACAATCATCGAGGGATGTGTCGTTTGCCCATGAGAGATCGGCAGATAGGTACAGTCAAAGCGATCGCTGTCCGCTGCCCGCCTGTGTGGATCAATCGCCGGTTCGCGTGTGCATGCAGCTTGTGTAATCGTCATGGGCATAGCGGTTGGGGTCAAGCCCGTTCACCTCCGGGACAAATGCCGCGATGACTTGCAGTACGGCGGTGAGGGATAACAGCGAGGACGTTGCTGCAAAGTGCGGCAGAGACAGGATGTCGTCATCCGCTTTTTGTGTGCCCAGCGTGTCGATCATCACTACGGGTATGTTTGCCTCTTTGAGGTAGGCGTAAGTCGCCGTCATCTCTGTGGAGGACTCCTCGCTGAGAATCAAAATGACATGAGAGTCCTGCGTCAGCGATCGGTGCATGCCATGTGAGAACTCCGTGCTGTTGCTGAACATCGCCGGAATGCACATCGTTTCCATCAGCTTCAGCATCCCCTCCATGGCACTGCCATAATGAGGGCCGTTGCCGATGACGTAGACACGAGACATTCCCCATCCATAATGCCGTTCTTGGCACCAGCGCTTCGCTCTCTCCTGCACCTGTGCCAGCGTCTCAATCTCCGCGGCCGCCTGTGTGAGAAAGCGTGTGTAGCGCTGCTCGTCGATTTGACCGGTGCGCCATGCAAGCGCATAGGCGAAATACAGCAGAAACAGCAGGGTTGCGCTGTACCCTTTGGTTTTCGCATTGCTGTTTTCCTCTTGGCAGGGGAGGACAAAGCCGTGATCTGCGGATGTGATGATCGGCGCATTCGCACTTGCACTGAGTGCCAGCGTCTGAAAACCTAGATCCTTCGCATGCTGCATCGCTTTCAGCACGCCGCTGCTGGTGCCGGTCTGTGAAATGCCTAACACATACGTGTTCGCTCTGTCCTCTGAATCGAGGGACTTTTCGTTATAGAGCAGCTCTCCGGGCGTATCGACATAGACGCGAATTTTGGCGACACCGGCAAGAAAGGGGGCACAGGCGCGGGCGGCGTTATAGGAACTGCCGTGGGCGGTGATGTAGAGTGCTTTCATGTGATGCAGGGCGTGCAGCTGTTGAGGAAGCGGCAGCTTGAGCAGGGCGGAAAGCACGGCGCTTTCTTCCTCCATGTACTGCCACATAATACTGTCAAACATCATTTCACCTCTTTTTTTGTCGTGAATAGAAGTTGTTCACGATCGAAGAACAGAATTGTTTACTTGCTTTTCGTTATCTGCTTTTTGTTGATAACGATATTCTATGATGAGATTGGCGATCAAAGCGGTAATCATGAGCATCGCGCCTATCAGCGAGGTGGGAGAGAAGCGCTCTCCCAGAAAGAGGAATGCCCACAGCGGGGCCAAGAAGATCTCGCTCATACAGATGAGGTTGGCACTGAAAGCGGGAATGCGGATGATACATTGGGCGAACAAAATGCCGGCAAGCGCCGTTTGGACAACGCCGGAGACACATAAGAGGACGCCCTCACGCCATGGGATGGACAGCTCTCTGGTGCATAGCAGATAGAGAAGCATCCCGCCGATGGACAATAGGTACTGTACCTTGATCGATGTGACGGGAATGGCCTGCGGCTTTGTATTGAGATAAAACTGCAGGCCGAAAAATGCGCCGGAAACGATGGCAAGCAGGTTGCCGGGCAGTGATCCGCTCGTAAAACCGTCTAAGAAAAAGACGCCCATTCCCAAAAACGCGATGAGAAGAACGCCTCCTTGATAGGCGCGGGGCAGCCGACGCCGGTCGATCGCCTCATAGACGAGCACGAAGATCATCGAACTGTATTGCAGGATGATCGCATTGCCGACGCTTGTCAGCTGATTGGCAAGGGTAAAGGTGATGTGCATCAGAAACTGACAGACGCCGACCACGATGGCATAGCGGCTCCACTCTAACGGACGCCGATAGTAAAAATGATTGATGATCAGGGCGATTAGTGCGGTTACGCCGCTGATGATGAAGGCGGATTGATGCATCCATTTGACGAACAGTCCGGAGGTGCTCCAGCACAGCGCGGTGAGAAAGGCAAACAGATAGCCCTTATTCATCAAAGGCGTCGTCCTCTTCGCTCTGCGGCGGCATGGAGAATAAGCCGATCTGTTCCTTGCCGGTCGTCACGGCCTGTGCAATCAGCTTGTCGATATCCTCTCCCATATTGCGCATGAGCGTCGTCTCCATCAGCATGCCTAAATTCACGCCGTAGACGACATGGATGCGCGCATCCTTCATCGCCTCCATAATCGCCGTGTTAAACGGGGAACCGCTGAGCAGATCACACATCACCAAGACATGCTCGAGCGCTTTGAAACGCTCCAGTGCCGCGGTGATATGCTCCTTGAGCTCCGTATTGGTCTCTCCCTTGGGAAAATCGACGGCGCAAAGGTCGTCCTGTTCACCCATGATCAAAGTCAGGGCGCTTTGCAGACCGCTGGCAAAATGGCCGTGTCCGCATAAGAGTATTCCAATCATTTGTCATTCCTCCTTTCTGCTTGTCAATTTGCTGAAATGCTGTCGATCCTATGAACAGGTCTTTTTTTAGATGCCTGTATGGCACAGGTGATCGCACAATGCATGCACTCAAGAGGCATCGCCCTACACCTGCGCCGGGCATCAAAGCCAAGGCGCGCATGGCGCACGCCTAGGACTGATAATGAGCGAGCGGGATCTCGAATGGATTGACGCCGGTGTCGATGCCGATATCCTTTGCCCCCTTGGCGGCGACAAACTGGAAAGGCACGGTGTACATGAGCGGCGCTAAGTATTTGTTGGCGTGGAAAGAGAACACCAGATCACGTGTATCCTCTTGCTGTGTGAGGCAGGTGACGATGTGCACCCGATCGCTGTATGTGCGAAAAGCCTTGGCAAACATCTGCATGCGTTCATACTCCGCCTCTTCAGAGCCGATGATGAAAATGGTCTGCCGCTTGTTTAACGCCATGGTCGGTCCGTGCGCGTACTCCTCGATCTCATAGCCGATCGCCGGCAGCCGCAGCATTTCACCGATCTTTAACTGCGCTTCCAACGCGGTGCCATAGTCGATGCCATAGCCCAAGATATAGATGCGGTCGCTGTTGACGATCGTCGCCTTGTTACGCTCATACCAAGCTTCGCTCTCTTCTATCACCTGCGGGAAATGATCGATCAGCGCCTTTGTCTGCGTCAATGCCTGCGCATGCTCCTGCACGCTCATGGTGCCCCTTGCTTTGGCACAGGCGATCGCCCACAGATAGACGGAAAGCAAAGAGACGGTATAGCCTTTCGTCTCCGGCGGTGTCAGCTCATCCTGCACCAACAGCGGCAGCGTTGTGTCGACATGCTCGCTGATACGGCTGTGCAGATTGCCGCTGAGCGCCAGCGTCGGATAGCCGAGCTTGCGCGCATGTTCCATCGCCTCTACCGTGGAGATCGAGGTGCCGGACTGAGAGATGCCGACAAACAAGATCTCTTCTTTCTTTAAAGTATTCGACCAGTCCGCCTGCTCATATGCGCGAAAGACGGTAGGGTATTGCGCTTCTGCGGCGATATGAACGAGATGCTTGAAGTAATAAGCGGCGATCACAGAGACGTTATAGCTGGTACCGGAGCCGAAGAAGATGATCTTTTGGATATTCTTCTTTTGAAAGATGCGCACAAAGGGATTGACAAATTCACTTTGGCGCTGAAAGACATCGGATAAGCGCTCCGGCTGTTCCTTGATATATCCGATGACGGTTGGCTGATCCATGGTTTGTTACCTCCTTCACATGAAATGCTTGGTGATGTTCTCCATCGGCTTATTCGGGGCGATCTGATAATAGATCGGAATGTCCTGCGCTGCCAGATAGGCGAACGCCTCATGCTCCTTGGGGGAGACATACGCGTTTTCCGCAACATGCTCTGCGCCCTCCTTGCTGGCAAGGTTGCCGACGGTCACATGATCGATGCGATAGCCCTTCTTTACCAGATCGGCTAAGGGCTGCGGACTCTGACATAAAATCATCACGCGGATGCCCTCGTCGATCTTGCGCAGCAGCTTGTCGGCCGCTTTTTCCACGCTGAAGATGGACAGCTTGCAAGAAGGCGGACAGCCGAATTTTAAAGCGGTTTTGCGCGCATCGTCATGGACGATGTCGTCATCGATGATGAGGATGCGCTGAACGCTGAACTGCGGTACCCAATAACCGGAGACCTGACCGTGAATCAAGCGGTCGTCTACGCGGACTTCTACGATAGCCATAAGTGACCTCCTATGCGATCAGGCCCAGCACGCCTAAAATGAAGCCGATCACGACGATGGCAACGATGGCGGTGATGACCTTGCCGCCCTTGCGCAGATAGGCAAAGACGCTCAGCGTTGTCACTAACGGCAGCAGGCATGGCAGGATCTGATCCAGATATTCCTGCAATACGATTTCCGTACCGGAAAGGGTAAAGGTGAGCGGACAGCTGATCGGCGCCCATAAGGCGATCAGACATCCGACAGCGGCGACACCGACGATGCCGGCACAGTGTGTGAACAGCTGCATCTTACCGCTTTTCTCCATGTTGACCAACATCTGCGTACCGTTTTGATAGCCCCACTTCAAGCCGAAGTAACGCGTCAGAAAGTTTGGGATGTTGAAGACGATGAGCAATACAAACGGAGCGATCGGATTGCCCTGCTGCGCGAAGCCGACAGCCAACGCACAGGCGAGAATGCGGAAGATTCCCCAGAAGAACGTATCGCCGATACCGGAAAGCGGACCCATGAGAGAGACCTTGACCGCGTTGATTGAGTTGACGTCAAAGTTTTTGTCCTTTTTGGCTAATTCCTCCATGGCAACGGCGATTCCCATAACAAACGGAGATGGGGCGACGGTCATGTTGAAGGCGACCATGTGACGATGACAGGCGGCCTTCATGCCCTCCTCATCATCCTTGTAGATCTTCTTTAACGCCGGCATGATCGAATACAGAAAGCCTAACGCCTCCATGCGCTCATAGTTCATGGAGCCAAGCAGCGTAAAGCTGCGCCAGTAGATGCTGCGGAAATCCTTTTTCGTCAGATTGTTCTCTGCGCTGATGACATCTTGCTTACTCATACTTCATCCTCCCATTCATCATCGTTTGCGGCTGCGGCAGTAACGCTGCTCACAGCGGTGGTTTTGATTTCAAAGATGATCCATGCGATTGCAAAGGCGATGGATACGATACCGATCATGGAGAGATCACGTCCGACGAAAGCGGCCGGGATGAAGCCGATGATAAAGTAAGGAACCAGCGACTTGTCCATGATGATGTTGAGCAGCAGTGCGAAGCCGACACATGGCAGCATGACGCTGACGGCGGTCAGTCCGCTGTTGGCCCATTCCGGCAGAGCGTTGATGATCCCCTCGATTGCGCTGTTGCCGAAGTACATGACGATAAAGGTCAAAACAGCGTACATGGCAAAGTCAAGAATGCCGACCAGATAGTGATAGAAGCTGATGGCACGCAGGTTCATGCGGTCGATCTCGGTGTCAACGCGGGCCATGAAGCCGGAATACAGCGTCATCAGAATCGTTGCGCAGAACTGCATTAACACGGCGATCGGCACACCGAACATGATGGCCGTCTCCGCACCGGTGCCGGTGGAAAGCGCTGCTGCCACACCGATCGTACCTCCGGTGCCGATGTCCAGCTGTGCGGTCGGTCCGATACCGACGGCACCCATCCACATCAGCTGTAACTGTGCGCCGATGATGAGACCTTGTCGGACGTCATTTAAGACTAAACCGACGAGAAAGCCGGTGACGATCGGCTCGCGAAGCTTCATTTCCCCCAGCCATCCGCCTTCGATTTTCGTCAGGGCGGCGATGCAGCCGATCAAGATTGCCTGAATCAAACTCATAGTTTCTCCTCCTTTTTGATTCATTGGTATATAAGCTATACCACTTTTGGCAAAAGCATAGCACCACCGTCTTTTTCGCGCAATAACCTGCCGCAAAAAACGTCAGATTTCTTTTTTTAAAATGATTTCAACTTTATTTAAAACATGAAAAAATATGATAAATAAAGCGTTTTTCAAAGATCTTGGAGAAAATCGTTCGACACTTCTTCAAAAGCGAAAAGCGGCGAAAAAGTATAAAAAAATTGGTATACATTATACCAATTCATCCTCGCTCTTCACTGTTTTCTTCGGCACTTTAGCGACGTAGCGAAAGCTTGTGTATTTCGGCAGGTGGTAGGAAAGGGTGAATTCCACCAGCCGATGATCACTGTCAAAGCCATAGTAGTCGAAATGAAAAACCTTTTGATGCTCCTTGATGTGCATGATCTCCTGATATTCGCCGGGCAGCGAGTCGATGCGCAGGTAGGTGATCATCGTTTGGGGACGGTGCCCCTGATCGTCCATGTATTCATAGAGAGAAAAGGTTTCAAAGTTGAAGCGGTCGGCGTCTTTAAATTTGGAAAACGGGATGTTGACGATCTGTAAGGCGTAGGGCTCGTCGTTGATGAGGGAGAGGCGGGTGATCTCATAGATATAGCTCTCTGAGGGAAAGCACTCGCGCACCTCACCGCTGGGATGAACCTTTCTCAGCAGCAGCGTCTTGCGGGTGGAACGCATACCCTTTTGACGAATCTGTGCGCTGAGGGAAAGCAGTCCGTTGTTGGCTAACTCCAGCTTGCTTTCGATGGAGGGACATGCCTGCACATACGTCCCGCTGCCGCGCTTGGAGATCAGCGTTCCTTCCTCTTCCATCTTTTTAATCGCGTTGCGTACAGTCATCCGATTGATGCCGTATTGCAGCGACATCGCCCGCTCGCTGGGCAGACGGTCACCGACCTTTAACTCACCGCTGATGATCTTGCGCTTGATGCTGTCCATCAGCTGCCGATAGATAGGCGTCTGTTGATTCATACGTCCATCACGCTCCTAAAACGATAAAATGAGGGATCGCAGACGAGCTCGAAGTATTCAAAAGGGGCGTCGTTATCCGCCTTGTGCGTGATGCCTTTGACTAGCAGCACCTCGGATTCCAAGGGAAATTCCAGCAGGCGGCATTCCTCCTCGTTTGCTTCCACAACGAGGATCTCCTCCTCGCTGCGCACGATCTGATACCCTTTTTTCTGTTGGAGTACCTCATAGAAAGAAGCGTCGCTGAAATCGATCGTCTCGAATCCCTCGACCAGGCTGTAATCGATATAGTTGGTTTCGATGGAGCGGGGACAGCCCTCCACCATGCGCAGGCGCTTGATATAGAAGAGCTTGCTGGCGAGGGGAAGCCCCAGCTGGCGGCTGATGTAATAGTTTGCCTCGCTCACTCCTTGCTCTAAGACGATATTGTGATAGTGCAGATTTCGGCTTTTGATCGAATCGGTGATCGATGCGAAATGCCGCAGGTCGCGTATGATAAAAATGTCTTCCTTGGACATATCCGTTTCACTGCCTCTCTTTACTGCCTTAGCTATCTGTATTATAGTGCATTCTTGCCCTTTCGTGTAGAAAAAAAGGAGAAATATCGGTGATTTTCTCCTTGCGCAGGGGAGGGGGTTATGATTTTTTACGGCGAATAAGCAGCGCTGAGAGGATACATGCCGCGTCGGTTAGGAAACGGTAAACAGGGTGGAGCGATTGTCCATGGCCAAGCCAAGGCTATGAAGCTGTGTTCGTCTTGTTTAGGAGCAGGATGGGCGAACAATAGGAGCAACACGGGAACAGCCGACAGAAACAGACAGCTTTTTTATATAAAACGGGGCATACTGTAAGCGGAGGCGAAAAAATGATGAAGGATGAAGCGCTGGTATATTATGTGCTGATTGATGATCAGCGCACGACAGAGGGAAATCTGTTTCTTCCCGCTCCGATCAACAGCGCATATCTGAAAGAGCAGATGGCGGCGCTGAAAGAAGAGACCGCTTGTAAACGAGTTGTGATCCGCAACATCGTCTATCTGTAAGCGGCGAAGCACTGTGAACGGACAGCGGCTTCGCTTTTTTGATGAGCAAACACGGATGGGAACAGGAAAAAACGTGGTATAATAAGCAAAGGAAAAGACGGAGAAAGGACGATGATCAAAGGTGACGAAAGTAACGATTATTTCCGGTTTTCTCGGTGCCGGCAAGACGACGCTGATCAAAAAGCTGCTCAAAGAGGTGTATGACAAGGAGCAGGTGGTGCTGATCGAAAATGAATTTGGCGAGATCGGCATCGACGGCGGCTTCTTGAAGGATGCCGGGGTGGAGATCACGGAGATGAACAGCGGCTGTATCTGCTGTTCGCTGTCAGGCGATTTCAGCGAAGCGCTGCATCAGGTACTGGAGCAGTTTCATCCTGACCGCATCATCATTGAGCCCAGCGGGGTCGGCAAGCTGTCGGATGTCAAGCGCGCGGTGCTGGGTGCGGCGGATACGTTATGCTTAGAGAGCTGCTGCACGGTGGTCGACGTTGCGAAATGTGCGATGTATCAAAAGAATTTCGGAGAATTTTTCAATAACCAGATTCAATATGCGGATGCGTTAGTGCTCAGCCGGACACAGCAAGCCGATGCGTCTATGCTGGAGGAGAGCGTGGAATTGTTACGGACGTTGAATGCACAGGCGCCGATCGTAACGACGCCATGGGAGCAGCTCAACGGTGGGGACATCGTGCAGGCGATGCTGCATACGGGTGACTTCAGCCGGGAGCTGTTGGCAGAGGAAGCAGTCTGCGAGGTTTGCGGTCATCCGCATCACCACCATCTGCATGAGGAGCTGGAAGAGCATCCGCATGTCCATCATCCGCATGGGAAAGAGGAAGAACATTCGCATGCCCACGCACATGAGGAATTGCATGCGCATCATCCTCACCACGGAGAAGCTCCCCATGCTCATTCACACAAAGCGCACCACGAAGAGGAAGCACATGCGCACAGCCATGCACATCACCATCATCACCACCATCATGATGCCGACGAGGTATTTACCAGCTGGGGCAGAGAAACGCTGCGTGTCTATACGAGAGCCCAGCTGGAGAGCATCGTTCAAACGCTGTCACATTCGGACAGCTATGGACAGGTGCTAAGGGCAAAGGGAATCGTACAAGGCGAAGACGCGTGGTACTACTTTGATGTAACGCCGCAGGAATATGAGATCCGCACAGGCGCACCGACCTATGCCGGCCGCTACTGTGTCATCGGCGCACAGCTGCAAGAGGAAGCGCTGCGCACCTTATTTGAGGGTGAGAAGCCAAAGAAGGATATGCAGGAGGACGCCTCCTTCACCATCGAGGTGGATTGAGATGGCAGAGTGCTTAGTCTATTTGTTCACCGGATTTTTGGAAAGCGGCAAGACGACGCTCATTCAGGAGACGCTCAAAGACCCCGGTTTTCAAAGCGGCGAGGAAAAGACGCTGATTCTGCTGTGTGAGGAAGGCAGCGTACACTACACGAAGGCGCTGGCAGATCAGGTGCATGCGAGCGTTGTCTCCGTCAACGCCTTGGAAAAGCTCAGCGCTTCTTTCTTGGCGAAGTGTGAACAGCTGTTTCATCCCGATCGGGTCATGATTGAATTTAACGGCATGTGGAGTGTGGATCGGTTTTTGGATGTGGAACTGCCTCTGCGCTGGGTGCTCGTGCAGATCCTGTCCACCGTTGACGCATCTACTTTCTCCCTGTATCTCAACAATTTGCGCAGCGTTCTCTACGAGCAGCTTCGCCACAGTGAGACGATCATCTTCAACCGCTGTGACGATACGACGCGCACCCTGTATCTGCGCAACAATATCAAGGCGATGAATAAGCGCGCCCAGCTGATTTACGAGAATAAGGATGGCACCCTACGGCCTGCGTTAGAGGAGGCGCTGCCCTTTGATGCGCATGCGGACACCATCGTGCTGGAGGATTATGACTATGGCATCTGGTACATGGATGCACTGGAGCATCCCCGCAAATATGAGGGCAAAACCGTTGTTTATAATGCAAAGGCATACCCGGTGAATGAGGTGCGTACCAACGCCTATGTGCTGGGACGGGAAGCGATGGTCTGTTGCAGCGACGATACTTCGCTGATCGGCTGGTGGGTATATACGAAGCAGCCAAAGCCGAAACCGCTGTCTTGGGTGCGCATTCACGGAAAGGTGCGCGTGGAATACGACGAGGGATATGGCGGAGAGGTCTGCGCCATTGAGGAGCTTGCACGCGAGGAGCTGGCGCATCACGAGGAGGAGTACGTCTACTTCACTTGAGGAAAGCAAATCCATCCCTCCCCTATCATGAGAGGGGATTTGATTGCTTTTGTGCAGGAAACAGCGGCATATCGAAATGTATGCGAAAAAAGGAAAGCGATGATCATTGCCGCTTGTAATATAAAGAGAGGCCTGCCGATCAACCTGCCAACAGCCGGAGTGCGTATGAGATGGCAAAGGCCGGCTTCTTCACCTTATGCGCACGATGGACAAAGAAGCGAAAGCTATGAACGACCCCGCTCGTTAGATCTGAAACCTAACGATCAGCGGTCGTTTTTTTACTATATCAAATACAGCGGCGAATGTAAGAAAAAGATCATCCGAGCATAGTCCGCAGAGAGCATGCGGCGTTAGGGATGCTTGGTACGGTATCGGTCACTGCCGCTTTCTTTCAAACGCTTGTCTGACACGCTCCCTGCGCATGAAAAAAAGGCCGATGATAGGGCCTTGGCAGTTAAAAACGATAAGATCAACGTGTCAGTCAATAGAAATCACTTCGATCTCTTAACGCCTGCGCTTTGATCTCCCTGCTGTTTTCGCGCATTTGCTGTATCGCGTCTAACGCGGTTTCCACATCCGCAAAGATTCCATCGTTGCTTAAGAGGGAGAGCTCTTGCTGATCGTCAAAGATCCAATAGGTGCGGCCGTCTTCCATCTCCAGCGTATAGACGTCCCATGTCTCATCATCAAAGGGAAAACGATTCACCTGACTGATTTGCAGTCCGGGGAAATACTGCTCGCTTAACTCCTCCAGCTGCACCTGTACGCGTACCGGGATCATGAGAAGAAATCCCTCGTATGAGAAGAGAGGCAATGGATCGTCCAAAGCTGCGATACGCCGCTGTAAATGAGCGCGGCGCCGATAAAGCGAACGGCAACGACAGCTGCGGAGAACGGATAAAATAACAAGACGGCGGCGGCAACGAGCAGGATGATCGCCAACAGGAGATTGACGCTCCATTTCGGATACCCGGCCTGCTGCAAAGCGAGGGCATAGCGGCATTCCCGCAAAGCGAAAAATAAGAGAACCAAGCCCATCAGAAAGGGAATGAACGAAACGATCAGATCATAGCGGGCGATGACAAACACACCGGACGCCGCCAAGACGATGGCAAATGCCAGCGTCAGCGAACTGCGAAGCTCGCTTGTAAAATACTGATGGAGCATCCCCGCCGCATAGACGAGTACGATGATGCCCAGCGCATAACAGGCGATGCGTGTCACCTGTGTGGGAAACAACAGCAGCACCGCTCCGACGATTAAAAATAACAGCGCGTTGATCACCATATCTTTTTTCATGTTTGACAGAAAGAACTTCATCATGCACCAGCTTTCTTTTTTTCCTATTATAGCGGTTTCGCCCGCTTATTTCAACCGCTCGCCGCGCGGGGCGCCATAGGGCGTCTGATGCAGATGACCATTGAGCAAATGATAAAAGCAAAGCGCCTGCATGCCGGTGTTGATCGCGATGCCGATGCCGGCGCCCAACCCCGCCAGCATGCCGATCACTGCGAAAATCGTCTCAGCGCTTTCCTGATATTGCAGGCACACGTAAAGAAAGGCACCGATGCTGCAAGCGACGATCAGCAAACAGAAGAGCAGACGGATGATAAGAGCGTGAAGTTTTCGCTTTTGCAGCGAAAGCAGCTCCTCTTTGATCTGCGGGTGTATCGTAACGTCGCGGCGCATCCAATGCCGGTAAGGAAAGCGAAAGAGGGAGACAAACAGCCACGTACCTCCGGCCATGACGATCAGAAAAAGAACGCACATGCCGATGCCCGTCGCCTCTTGTTCGCTGATGCCGCTGTTCGCTGTATAAAACGAGAGGGCAAGCAGATATAACAGCACGATCGGAGAGAGCATGCAGAGAAAAAAGCCGCCGCTCACGCGATGCGCTAAGCGTTTGGCCGCATGCAAATAGTCTTGCGCCTCTTCCATGGAGCCCACATCCCAACAAGGGGCTTCATAGGCGGTATGGGGAAAGGCGGGATCGGTGATGTCCTCACGCAGCAGATAGTCGATCGATACCCCAAACAGACGTGCGATCTCCACCAGTTTCGCACCCTCGGGCATGCTTTGCGCGCTCTCCCATTTTGATACCGACTGTCTGGATACACATAAGCGCTGTGCGATCTCCTCTTGCGAGCAGCCCTGCTGTCTGCGCAGCCGATACAGCTTTTCTGCAAATGTCATTGCCGCATTCCTCCCATCTGCTATTCTATCAGGCATTTTATCACAGCTGTGATCTTGGGACAATCAACTCTCTGCGGCAAATGCGCAACGAGCGGTTGCATCTGATGTTTTTATATCGGAAAACGGTGTCTGACATATCCGGTTGGAGGCTGCTGTAATAGCGATCGCCGTTATCAGGATCGACATCGGCGAAAGGAAACAGGCCGAGCTTATCATAGTAGATGAGCGTCTGCTTGAAAATGTGTGAAAAAGCGGCCGTCTCCTTGATGGGAAACAGCTCTTTCACAGGGAGGACTCCTTTTCTGCCATTCGCTTTTGTTCCCGTGAAACGACGCCTCTCACCATGCGCCCCATTCCATAGCCGATCAGGGAGAGAAAGGCGTAAAGCAGGGTGAAGGCAAGGCGGGCATCGCTAAACAGCAGCAAAGACGACAGGAAGAAGATCAGCGCAGAGACAACCACAAGCAAAGGGGTGGAACGGGCGGAACAGCCATAGGCAAAGCAGACGAGCAGGGTGAGCAGCGGCATTAAAAACAGGAGGATCGCCATCGCCGAGTCCTGATCGCTGACTGACAGCGGCATTAAAAAATCATTGGCCGCCAGCACGAGGAGGGTCAAAAGAAAGCGGCAGACAGAAAAGGAACACAAGCGCTTCATGACATTCATCCTTTCACAATGTTACAGACAGTGTAGCACATTTGCGAAGAAAAAGCGAAAGTGGGGGAGGATGGCACAGCCGCATTGTCTTTGGATTGCGGGAACAGTTTTTTTCTCAAAGGACAATCTCATGCGCCCTGCTCGTTGCAAAAGCGAAAGAAGCGCGTTATACTGAGGGCGAGGTGAGGAAGATGAGCATTTTATGTGTGATGGATAACGGTTTTGAGGAGCTGGAGGCGGTCGGGACGATCGCTTTGCTGAGACGGGCAGGAGTGGAGATCGATGTGGTCAGCGTTCACGGTCATGAAGTGACGGGACGCTTTGATCTGACGTTTGCCCATTTGAAATCGCTGGAAGAGGTAGACCCGGCACAGTATGAGGGCATCTTTTTGCCGGGAGGGCCGCACTATCAGGCGATTGAACAAAACGAGGAGGTCAAAGGTCTGCTGCGCTCCTTTTTTGAAAGCGGCAAGCTGACGGCCGCTATCTGCGCCGGCCCGACGGTGTTGGGACATTTAGGTCTGCTGAAAGGAAAGCACTACACCTGCTTTACGAGCATGAATGAGGATTTCGGCGGTACGTATCACGATCAGTATGTGGTAAGAGACGGCAACTTAATCACCGGACGCAGCGCCGCCGCCAGCATCGATATGGGCTTTGCGATCATCGAGTATGTGCTGGGCAAGGATGCCTGCGATCAGGTCAAACAATCGATCTACTACTAACGGTTGTCGTATGACGGCGGCTTTGCCCTCTTTTGAGGGAATTCCGTCATCACCGATCAGTGAATCATGTTCCATCAGAGCATCATGATAGAAAATCCCCGTTTCATCACTGTGTGATCTTGAAGCACAGGGAGATCTGTGTGCAAGACCTTGCGGCAGAAGCGGGGATTTTTCTTATATAAGCGAATGGTTTATCCCGGTGAATGGCCGCTTGACGGCGCACTGCGGCGAAGACGATTCACATGCCCATGCGTTGCGCTATTAAATGCTCTCTCTGCGAATCGTCTCGATGACGCTCTCTTTTTTGGACAAAGCGAGGTGATAGGCGAGCATGAGCAGGGAGATCACCACCAGCATGCCAAATCCCAGAAGCAATGGGACAAGAGGTACATAGAAGGCGAAAGTGAACTTCATTCCCATGATCTGATAGATCGCATAGCATAGCGGCACGGCGAACAAGACGCCTAAGATGGCGCTTTGAAAAGCGTAAGAGAGCGTCTCAAAGGTGAGCATCCGGCGCATCTGCCGTTGATCCATCCCCAGGGAAATTAACATCGCGTGCTCTTGGGAGCGCTGAGTGAAGCTGCCGGAAAGTGTGTTGCACACATTGGTGAGCGCAACGCAGGAGATGAGCAGCAGGAAAGTATACAGCAGCAGCTGGATGAGGGAAATCAGCGAATGTGTCTTGTTGACACCCTGATCGATGTTGGCGATTGAGGTGTACAGCGTCATATCTCCCTGTGTCTGCACATAGTCTTCGATCTCGCCTTGCAGCGCTGTCGGGTCCGCTGTGGTATAGTAGAGTTCAACGCTTGGCACTTCGCCGATCTGCGCGCAGATTTGAGCAAGATAGGATTCCCGCACGTAGAGGGAGATCGTGTCCAGCCGTGATCCGCCATAGATGTCCAGCGCGTAAGGCTCTTCGATCATTGCGGCGATCGGCAGGGAGAAGAGATCGCTGTCGTAGCTTTTTACAGACAGCGTTTTTACATCCCAAGGGAGATATTGCAGCTTGGCAAATGTGTGATCGGCAAAACCGGTCTGCTGTTTGCCGATGTTCACGGCAATCGCACTTTGTTCTGCAATGGTCTTTGGATCGATATTGTTTTGTCTGCACAGCTGTGTAAAGCTGGCGTCGTCCAAAGCGAGCAGCTCCACGCCCAAACCGCCGAGATATTGTTCATCGAGATAAGCGCGCAGCTCATCGCTGTAAATCGAAGCATCTTCTAAAGAGAGATAAGTACGCTGGATACGGAGAGACTCTTGGGCGTTGGAAAGTTGCAGCAGCGCATCGGTATCCCCGCTTTGTCCCGCTTCTCCTCGGTTATAGCTCACCTCGATGTCAAAAGGCGTTTCCAAGCGCATCATGCTGATTGCCTGCTCTAGGTAGGAGGTGAGGGAAAAGATGCTCACAAAGAGGACGAAAGAGAGGGTCATCGAGCCAAGCACGGCGTAATAGCGGGCGCGGAAGCGTTTTTGATTCTTAATGCCCATTGCCGCCGCAAAGCCAAAGCAGCGGTTGATCAAAAACGGGGTGCGCGTGCGATGCTGCGGCAAGGTGATGTCGCCGTTTTGCCGGATGGCGCTGATTGCCGGAATTTGGGCAGCATGGCGCGCAGGCATCCAAGCGCTGAACAACACCGTAGCAAAAGAGAGTAGGATCGCCATGGCAAAGAGCGAAGGATCGATGGCAAAGGAGAGTGAGAGATTGACGGCGTCGGCCAACAGTGCGTTGATTCCCTGCATGGCGAGGGCACAGACGCCCATTGCGGCAAAGACGGCGATCAAGATGGCGGGCAGGGAGAGAAAGCACGCCTCCCAGAAGACGCTTTGCCGTTTTTGACGGCGGGTGGCGCCGACGCTGGAGAGCATGCCCAGATAACGGCTGCGCTGACTTAATGAGATCGAAAAAGAATTATGGATGACGATGATGGAGCTGATGACGATGAGAGTACTGCACACGGCGGCTAACAGCTTGAGCATGACGACGAGATCGCTGTCCCCGGCGATTCCCTCATATAGCAGCAGATAGCGGTTATAGTCCACGGCGGCCGCACCGCTTTCCTCCATCAGCGCTTCGCTGTGGGAATAGAGGGAATCCTCCAGCAAAGCATCCTGCACATAGACGTCATAGGAAGTTCCCGCCTGCGGCGCTGTCAGTCCGCAGATCAGATCAAAGCCCGCCGATGCGCTGTTGGAGCCATACGTATCGTCATAGACGCCGACGATGGTGTAACGCTTGCTTCCTATGGTGCTGAAATGCTCGTCAGCGGCATCATAGGAATAATTTTGATACAGCGTTTCCCCCAGCTCGTTGTCGATGCGCATTCCATACGCCGCCGTGAAGGTGTCATTGATCTGCAGATCAAAGCTCTCGATCAACGTCAGCGATTTTGGTAAGAGCACCTCGTTTTCATCTTTTGGCAGCCGCCCCTCGACCAGCTTGTAGGGGCGCAGGGCAAACCCCGCTTCATCAACGGCGGTCACATAGAAATAAGGACGGCGGGCGTGATAGGTCGTTTCCGGCTTCAGATAGCCGACGCCTTGGGTGATGGCAGCCGCCGCGGTGCGCGTATCCTCGCAGATGAGGTCAACGCCTTGTGCATCGACCCCTTGATAGACGACATGCCAGTTACCGCTGGCGGTGATTTCCCGCTGTTTTAAGCCATTCATCGCACTGCTCGCTAAAATGGTGACGCAAACCAGCATCAGCGTTGACAAAAAGATCGCCGCCATCGTCGCAAGCGAGCGCCAGCGGTTTTGCATGAGTGAGCGCAGGGTCAGTTTTGCGATCAGCTTCATCGGCGGATCACCTCATCGGCAATGATGCATCCATCCTGCATGGTGAGGATGCGCTCCGCCTGCAAGGCGATGTCGGCGTCATGGGTGATGAGGATGATTGTCTGGCGATACTCCTTGTGCAGGCGGTGAAACAGGGAGAGAATCTCCGCGCTGTTTTTAGAGTCGAGATTGCCGGTAGGCTCATCGGCTAAAACGATGGCCGGCTTGGTGATCAGCGCCCGGGCGATGGACACCCGCTGCTGCTGGCCGCCGGAGAGCTGATTGGGCAGATGGCGAAGCCGCTCGCTTAACCCCAGCTTGCTCACTAGCGTGTCAAAGTAGTCGTTATCCGGTTTTCTGTCGTCTAATAACAGCGGCAGGGTGATGTTCTCCTCGACATTGAGGATGGGGATCAGGTTGTAAAACTGATAGATCAGCCCGATCTGACGGCGGCGGTAGATGGCGAGCTGTGATTCCTTGAGGGTGGCGATGTCCGTACCCTCGACGATGACGCTGCCTTCACTTGGCGTATCCACTCCGCCTAACAGATGCAGCAATGTGCTCTTGCCGGAGCCGCTGGGACCGACGATGGCGACAAATTCCCCCTGTTCGATCGAAAAGCTGACGTCATCTAACGCGATAACGCGGTTTTCTTTGCTTCCATAGTGCTTGGATAAGTGCGTAACCCGCAGTGTTTCCATATAGCTTCCTCCTTGTCTGTGTTCTTTTACGAGTCTATCTTCTCATAGGGGAATGACAGTGTGATGACAGGCAGATGACAGATCTGTCATGAAAAAAGGCATCGCACAGGGATGCCAAAAACCGCAAGGGTGCGCTTGTTCAGTGCGTCTCTTTAGAGAATTGGATGGTGAAGGCGGTTCCCTTGCCCAAGGCGCTTTGTACCTGAATATCGGCGTGCTGCGCCTCCAAGATCGCCTTTGCCATCGCCATCCCGATGCCGATGGAATCCACTGCGGCATTCTCCCCGCGATAGAAACGCTCGAAGATATGCGCCTGATCCTTGCGGCTCATGCCCTCGCCGCTGTCTGTGATGCGCAGGGTGACAAACAGCGCACTCTCCCATGCCTCGATGCGAATGCTTCCGCCTTGAGGTGTGTGCTCCGCCGCGTTCTTTAGGATGTTGAGCAGCGCTTCCTTTGTCCATTTGACATCGGTGGCAAGCGTGAGCTTTGTTTGCGGCAGTTGGATGTGCAGCTGCTTTTGTTCCACCAGTGAAGCGATGGGGGCGCATGCCTGTGCCAGCAGCGCTTGTATCGGGATGTCCTGCGGCTGAAAGGTGATCGCGCAGGCATCCAGCTTGGAGAGCTTTAACAAAGAGGAGACTAACCACTCCAAGCGCTCCAGCTGTCTGAGCAAAATGTCGCTGAACTCCGCTCGTTTCTCTAAAGGCAAAGGCTGAGCGAGCAGTTCGCCCATCATCTGCATCGAGGTGAGCGGCGTCTTTAGCTGATGGGAGATGTCGCTGAGCATATCCGCCAGAAATGCACGGTCTTTCAAGGAGCGTTCCCGCTGTTCATAGCAGGTGCGCACCAGTTTGTAAATATCGTTTTCTAAGATGCTGAGCGCCCCTTCCTGCTGTTTGCGCATGACGTTGGGCGCGCCATTGGCGTAGATGTGCATCAGGTTTTGGGAGAGCATGCGCACGTGGCGGTCGTAATAGTACAGCACAAGCGCGAAGCAAAGGTTCCAAAGCAAAGACAGCAGCAAAGTGAGGACAGCGAGAGAGGGGGCACAGCAAAGGGTGAGCAGAAAGAGGACGGCGGTGAGAAACAGCGAGCAGCAGGCGAGGCGAAAGAGGAGTTTACGATTCATCCGCGCACTCCATGCGATAGCCCAAACCGCGGATCGTCTTGAGGATGCACGGATTTTGCGGATCGCGTTCGATCTTCTCCCGCAGCCGGCGCATCGTCACCGACAGTGTGTTGTCCTCCACGTATTGCCCTTTGTGATCCCACAGGGCGTCTAACAGCTGCATGCGGCTCAGCGTCTGTCCTTGGTGGCGCACAAAGACGAGCAGCAGCTGATATTCCATGGCGGAAAGAAAGATTTCCCGCTGATTGCGAAAGACTTTCGCCTGCTTTTGGTCGATGCAAAGGCCGTCGATGCACAGCACGCTTTCATGGGATGCGCCCTCATAGCGGCGCAGGACGCTGCGGATGCGGCTGAGCAGCTCCTGTAAACGAAAGGGCTTGGTGATATAGTCGTCTCCGCCCAAATCCAGACCTTTTACCACGGTTGCCTCATCATCGACGGCGCTGAGAAAGATGAAGGGACAGTGCCGGCGCTTGGCTTGTTCACAGACGGTGAAGCCGTTTCCATCCGGCAGTCCCAGATCGATGATCGCTAACGCAAAGTGCTCGTTTTCTAACGCGTGCAACGCCTGTGTTACGTTGCCGGCGCCATGTACCGTATATCCCTCTCGCTGCAAGGAATACGTCAATCCCGCCGCAATCGCCGCATCGTCCTCTACGAATAAAATATGCATGTGCTCACCTCGTTTTCTTTTTTCAGTATAGCATACTTCCGCGTTAGAAACGTGAGGATTCTGTAAGAAAAGGGGGGGATGAAGAAGAGGTATGTGAAAAGGCAGGCGTTTTGTCAGCGAAGCGCCTGCCCTCTTTAGGGGTGTGGTGATTTTTGTTTCATAACTGCAATCAGACTGTGAAAACCCGCTTCCTTTCGGCGGCGGGCAGTCAACTGTTGGATGGGGTCTATTGACAGCAAGCTGAGCATACCGATGAGGAGCTCCATTCTTATGGATTGTTTATACCCTCTTGGCAGAGAGCGAAACACAGATCACGTCCGTTTTTCATTTTCTCTGTATCCATATCTGCGACTATTCAGATACATTCACTGAGAAAGCGTTTCTCTTTCATCTGGGGCGCGTGTTTCATCATCGCTAAGGGAATCTGCAGTGATGTGCCCGGGATCGGCGCATCCATAGCAGAGATGACACTCAGCGGCTTTCCCTCGCGCAAGAGCAGGGTGAGCATCGCCAACAGCGCATCTTCATCGGCATAGACGATCTCCTCCACAACACAGGTATCTCCCTGTGTGTACACGCTGCAATAGCCTAACGGCTCTCCTGCCTCCTCATACTGAAGCACCTGTGCTCCACAGCAGCTTTGATAAGGAAGCCAGAACGCTTCATAGTAATGGGTGTCGCGGATGCGATAACCGTCATAGGGCGCCATCATCTGCGCATACAGCTTTGCGCATGCCGCCGCCTTTGGAGGCTGGAAGTGACCGCGCACCTCTCTGTTATCCGCCATGTGAACGGCGGTTTTCTTGCCATAGTGGGAGATGGAATAGCCAAAGGGCGTATAAAGCGACCAGTCATAAGCCTGTAACAGCATGCTCTCCTTGCCGAATTCCTGTTGCAACCGCTGCATCAGCAGCCGCAGATAGCCGCATCCGCGATAGCCCTTACGCACGGCAACGCCCTCTAAAAAGCGCACCTCGTAGGGCGTGTTTGCCACAGACAGCTGCCAGCGCGGGATCATGCACATGGCGATCAGCGTATCCTTGGTGGTGATGATGCGGCAGTCGTCTATGTGAAAGAGATGGCTGAAGTAGAAATCGGCGCTCTCCTTGGTCTCCTCCGCAAAGCTCTCCAGCCAAAGCGCACGCAAAGCGTCACGCTCCTTTTCCTGCGGCTTGCGGATTTCCCAATCCTCAAAGCGGGCGCTGTACTTGAGCGCAACGCGGATGGGACGCATGTCATGCTTGGCCTTTGCCAAGGCGGGTAAGCCCATGTCGTCCTCACGGTTGAGCAGCGTGTACTTGGGGTCGGCCGTCTCCAGATACTGCTTGAGGATGGCGACATACAGTCCGCGAATTTCACGGTTTGCCTTTTCCACATGAATGTCTAACATCGTATCGGTGATCGCGGAGACGATCGAAAACGCCTCCAGCTTGCCGTCGATCGTGATGACGCCCCCATCCAAGCCGAGCTCGTCGAAATGCGAAAGCAGAAAGCGGATGCCGGCTTCCTCCTCTTGGATGCCGAAGATTTCCTCGTGGCTTTGCTGCCACTCCTTTAAAAAGGCGAGCACCGCATCAAAATCGGCAGGGGTTAAACGATGAAACTGCGCGCGGTCTTGGTACTGTTTGAGAAAAGCGTTGTAATGATTGCGGCGTTTTTGCATCTTCTTGCCGCTGAGGGTCTCCTGCTGTTTGCGATCATAGATGTAATCCTTGCCCTCCCAGTCGTTATGAAACAAGACCTTGCCGTGGTAGTGGGTTTGCAGCCAATCGCGCCACTCTCTGGAAACGCTGGTCATCCGCGGCAAAATATCGTGCGCCTTGCTGTAAGCAAGCATGGCTTCCACCGCTTCTCTGCGGTATTGTGCACTGCAAAAGGGCATGTACCAATAGATTTGACCGCTTTCCCGTATCACAAAATAGGCGATGGCAAAGTGATCGTGCACTTCAAAATAAAAAGGATAGGGATATTGCCACATCAGCATCGTCACCACATTGGCGTTGCAGTCTTCATATCCTGCCAGCGTGATCCACGGCTTGAGCTTGGCATAATTTTCAATTGTCAGTTCTTCCATGCGTTTACCTCGTACTCGTATTCCTTATTATAATCAGAATCCGATAATTTACAAGCACCCTGCCCAAAGGGTGTTCTTCGTTTCATGAGGGAGGACGAGTGAGTACACGGACGTAAAGGGGACGGTGTTATCTTTTGTTTGCATAGAAAGAAGCGCATTCTTTTTTGGGTGAGCGGACGTTGGTTGTTCCTGCATCCGAAGAATGCGGAGATATGAATTGCTGCTAATTTATACCCGATAGGGTGCATTCATAATTAAAATACATAAATTTATACCTTTTAGGGTATAGTATTTGTGGATACGTCTTGATTTTATACCCATTGGGGTATAAAATCAATGTAGATTCATGTTGAGGGAGGTAAAGTGCTGTGAATAAAATTGCTGCATTTATCAAGGAAAATCGAAAAGCCGCCGGGCTGACGCAAGAAGAGTTTGCCGCCCGCAGCGGACTGGGGCTTCGCTTTGTCCGTGAGTTGGAGCAGGGAAAAGAAACGGTTCGAATGGATAAGGTCAACGCCGCTCTTGCTATGTTCGATATGGAAGTCATTCCCGGCAGAAAGGATGACGAATAATGGATGTCTTTAGAACGGCCTATGTTTATATCCGAAACATTTTCGCCGGTGTGCTTTGCGAAACGGACGAAGGGTATTCCTTTTCCTATGACGAGCAGTATTTGAGCCGGGAAGATGCAAGCGTCGTCTCCCTGACTTTGCCGCTTTCTGATAAAACCTATACGTCCAAAACGCTGTTTTCGTTTTTTGACGGACTGATCCCCGAAGGCTGGCTGCTGGATGTTGTGAGCCGGAACTGGAAAATAGATGTCAAAGACAGATTTGGGTTGTTGCTGGTCGCCTGCAAGGACGGGATCGGCAATGTCAGCATCAAGGAGGAACGCACATGAATTGTTTATGCTGTGGGAAAGAGCTTCGCATTGACAATACACACACCGGATGGCACAAAAGCTGTATTAGGCGTTTTTTCGGCACAACCGTGCTTCCCGAAATCGCCATCGATGAAGCCACAATCGAAGCCCTTGCCACTGAAAGCACCAACAAAGGCTATACCGTTCCCGGCGTCCAGAAAAAGCTGTCTTTGCATTTGTTTTCCGAAAGCGGTACGCCTCGGCTTACACTGCTAAATTATCCCACGGGTTATATCTTAAAGCCGCAGGTTTCGGAATTTGAAGCATTGCCGCAGGCCGAGCATCTTGTGATGTGTATGGCAAACGCCGCAGGAATTTCCACCGTGCCGCATGCGCTCATCATGGAAAAAGAGTCTCTGGCATATATCACAAAACGAGTGGATCGTATCTTTACAAAAGACAAAATGCAGATGATGGCGATGGAGGATTTCTGCCAGCTCGATCTTCGCCTGACGCAGGATAAATATAAGGGCTCTTACGAGCGGTGCGCAAAGATCATCGAGCGGTATTCCTCACGCAAGGGGCTCGATAGGAGTGAGCTCTATCTGCGGCTGGTGTTTTCATTCCTTGTCGGCAACTCGGATATGCACTTGAAAAACTTTTCTCTCATTGAAACAGAGGAAGGCAGCGGAAAATATGTCCTTTCTCCCGCATATGACCTACTTCCGGTCAATGTCATTATGCCGGAGGACAAGGAACAGTTCGCCCTTGCCATGAATGGCAAAAAGACGCATATTCGCAGAAAGGATTTTTTAGTGTTTGCCAAGGAATGCGGCATGACACGAAGCGCTGCCGAAAAACTGATTGCCTTGCTTGTGTCTAAAAAAGAGGAGTTTCTCACCATGTGCCAAAACTCTCTGCTGCCTCAGCACCTGAAAGAACGCTTTGCAAGTCTGATCCAAGAGCGCGCGGGCATCTTAAATGGCTAAACCGCAATTTTAAAAATCGCATATTCGCAAACAGAACCCTCCTTTGGTACAATGAGCGTATCAAAGGAGGGTCTCTATTGATTATGAATCTCTTTTAGATCCTCGATAGCGAGCGCGGGGTCCATCGTGTGAAATATCATATAATTGCGTTTCATTGTTTCCACGGGAGCCTGCTTATATATTTTTGCGCTGTCCTCGCTGCTGTAATAATGCCAATAGCGGTAGATGTAACCGATCCAGTATAAAATATCTGCATCGTAGATTTCACCGTCCGCAGTCAAAGAATCGCCTGCGGCAGACGCAACTTCCTCAAGAAGATATTCTTCGCCCGCCCACTGCATCCGATTATACTTGGAGTCAAGCGCTTTTGCGGCAGCGGAGTTCATAAACGCCTTGATAAAAGCGGCGCTGTTGTATTTTTTTTCGGCAGATAATTCAAATAGCCTGCCCTGAATATCACATAGCTTTAGCTGTAATTCGTCCATTATTGCCCTTTGTTCTTTGCCTTGTCGAGTATCTCATCAAAGAACAAACCCTCACGGCGGTAATTTCTGCAAATATCGTTGGCAAGAGAGATTCCTTTTGTTCGGTTTTCTTCGGCGGTACTCTTTATAAATAGTCTTTCAAGGCAAGAAAGATTGATTTCGGCTTCAATACGAATTGCATCGCAGCCCTTTTGAGAAACTGCCGCATACTGCTTGCCGAGCTGCAGCGCAGAAAGGCTGTGAATAAGCGCTATATCGGTGACATTACCGATAAAAAATTATCAATCACAAAAACATGCGATCGTTATATTAACGTCAATGGATTTTGCTCAGATTACGGGGCTGTATCATAACACATAGGAAATCAGACAGGCGTGGCACATCGGCTAAAACGGCGCTCCGTCGGCGATGAACCCCTTCACCATGCGCGCCAGCTCCTCTACCGGCACCTGCATCCCCTCTTTGAGCCACTGTTCCAAAATGGCGATACATCCGGAGCTGATAAAGGTGTAGAAGTAGTCCATCTCCTGTAAATTGCAGGAGGGGTTATGAAATTGATACGTGCGGATGCACGCCTGTTTGCCGATGGCAACTAAGCGATACAGGAAGTTTTTATCGCCGTTGGGACTGAGGGTGATGAGACACAGCTCCGCATTGTTTTGAATGAGGGAAAAAACCTCGGTGATCATATCGATCAGATTGACGTTCTCATTCCCCTGCAGCAGGGGCGTCATCTTCATTTGAAACTCCTGTGTCATCTCTTCCTCGATCTGCTGCATGAGGTCATAGAGATCGCGGTAGTGGGTGTAGAAAGTGCCGCGGTTGATGCCGGCGCTTTGACAAAGCTCCCGCACGGTGATAGCGGGCAGCGGTTTTTCCTTTAACAGCTGGAGAAATGCGCTGCGGATTAACAGCTTGGTGATACGTACGCGGTTATCATGTTCTTTCATATCATTGCCTCCTTGTGTGACGGTGTGAGTGATGAAACGCCTGATCGCGCGTTTTCGCTTGTGTGTTTTGGCGTGTGATTTCTGCGGCGGGCGCTGATGCTTTTGTTTCCATCCGTTCAGGTGTCCGCATGCAGAGACATCCGCTCGCTTAGAATGAAAGATACAATAGGAGAAAGCGATCAATGGTGCAGCTGCGGCGTTGAAAAGAAAGGGCTTTTTGACTGCGCTTGGATGCAGCTGCTCTCTCACAAATCAACACTTTTTCAAATGGTGTTCAATTTCTGACAAAGCGCGCCGATGTGATGATTGCAAACATCTCTTTCCCTTATTATAATACAAGTAGAAGATAATAGACAACGTGTTGATTGTTTGAAAGCGACGAGGTGAAGCAGATGAGTGCATACATTGAATTTCAGAATGTCAAAAAGGTATATCAGATGGGCGAGGTGTCGATCGAGGCGCTTGCCGGTGTCGATTTTGCCATCGACAAGGGAGAATTTGTCGTCATTGCGGGTGCGAGCGGCGCCGGCAAGAGCACGATTCTCAACATCTTGGGCGGTATGGACAGCGCGAGCAGCGGGACGATCATCGTCGATGGCAGCAGGGTGAGCGATTATACGCCTAAGCAGCTGACGACCTATCGCCGCTATGACATCGGTTTTGTCTTTCAGTTTTACAATCTGGTACAGAATTTGACGGTTAAAGAAAACGTCGAGCTGGCGACGCAGATCTGCAAGCATCCCCTCGACATCGACGAGACGATCGCGGCGGTCGGTTTGGCTGACCGCTCCCGCAACTTTCCGGCACAGCTCTCCGGCGGTGAACAGCAGCGTGTGGCAATCGCCCGCGCTTTGGCGAAAAATCCTAAGCTGCTGCTGTGCGATGAACCCACCGGCGCGCTGGACTATCAGACAGGTAAGCAGATTTTGAAGCTGCTGCAGGATACGTGCCGGGAGCGGGGCGTCTGTGTCATCGTCATCACCCATAACCTCGCTTTGACGGCGATGGGCGACAAAGTCATCAAGGTGCGCAACGGGCGCATTGAGAGCATCGAGATCAACGAGCATCCTCTGCCGGTGGAAAGGATTGAGTATTGATGCGGACGGCGCTGCTGAAAGACATCCTGCGGGAAATCCGCAAAAGTCTGGGACGTTTCCTCTCTATTTTGCTCATCGTGGCGCTGGGCGTCGCCTTCTTTGCCGGCGTGAAGGCGAGCGTTCCCGATATGAAATATACGGCGGACGCCTATTTTGACACCTACAACATGCAGGACATTCAGCTGATCTCAACGGTAGGATTTACCGATGAGGATGTGGAGGCGATTTCCGCAGTCGAAGGCGTCGAGGGCGTACACCCGACTTATACGATGGATGCGGTGACGACGAAGGACGCCAAGCAGATCACCTTAAAGGTGCTGGCGATGCCTTCGCTCAACCCTGATCGGGAAGACCCAAATTATATCAATCAGGTGCGCCTGATCGAAGGGCGCATGCCGCAAAAGAGCGGCGAATGTCTGGTGGAAGCCTCTCACTTGAAAGAAAGCGGCTTGACCATCGGCGATACGGTGACCTTAGAGACAGGTACGAGGGAAAGCATTGACGACTACCTCAAGCAGGACACCTTTACCATCGTCGGTACGATGTACACGCCGATCTACCTGTCTTATGAGAAAGGCAGCACGACGGTGGGAAGCGGTACGATCGATTGCTTTCTCACCATTCTCGACGAGGACTTTGCGATTGATTACTACACCGAAATCGATGTGACCGTGAACGGCGCCAAAGCATACAACGCTTATGAGGACGCCTATTTCGATGTGATCGACCCGGTGCGAAGCAAGCTGGAATCTGTCGGCGTAGAGCGCGCCGATCTGCGCTTGGAGGAAATCAAGGAAGAAGCGATGCGCAGCTATGAGGAAGGCGTTGCCGAGTACGAGCAGGGCGTGGAGGAGTTCAATGCCCAGATCGCTGCGGCGAGCAAGCAGCTCGACGATGCACAAAACCAGCTGATCATCTCCCAGGCGACGCTCAACTCCTCTCAGCTCTATGCGAGTCAGGAGATCGTAAACGGCGAAACCCAGCTGGCGATGCTGGAGGAAATGCTGGCACAGGCGAAGCAGCAGCAGATTTCCTTAAAGAATCAGCTGCAAACCCAGATTTCTTCCCTGCAAGCGCAGCTGGATGCGTTAAAGGAACAGCAGGAGGAATACGATGCGCTGATTGCGGAAAACGACCGGCGTATTGAAGAGCTGCAAGCGCAGTTAGCAACCGCCGGGGAACAAGAGCGCGAGGAGATCGAAAATGAGATCGCATGGCGCGAGCAGGCAAAGGAAAACGCCGAGCTTACCAAAGAGTATCTGACCCCGACATTGGAGTCGCTCAACAGCCAGCTCGTTGCCTTAAACAGCCAGTTGAATCAAAGCGACGTCTATATCGCCCAGCTGGAGGCAATGCTGGAGGAACAGCGATCGCAGCTGGCACAGGCGCAGGCGGATGCGCAGGTGCAGATGGAGGAGGGACAGCAGCAGATCGATGAGGGCTGGCAAGAGCTGGCGGCGGGAAGAGCTGAGCTTGCGCGCCAGCAGGCGCTTGGAGAAAGTGAGTTACAGTTAGCCAAAGAGCGCTTGGACAAAGCAAAGGAACAGATCGATGCGATCGGCGATCCGCAATGGTATGTGCTCGACCGTGAATCTCAATATGCCTATATGGACTATGGCAGCGTGGCGGACCGCATGGAGGGTATCGCCAAGGTATTCCCGGTTTTCTTCTTTCTGGTAGCTGCGCTCGTCTGTCTGACGACGATGACCCGCATGGTCGATGAACAACGCGGCAACATCGGTACGATGAAGGCGCTTGGCTATGGCAAAGGCGCAATCGCGCTGAAATATTTGATGTATGCGTTTATCGCCGGCGTGGTCGGCTCCGTGCTGGGATGTGCGTTAGGCATGTGGATTTTCCCGACGGTCATCTTCAACGCATGGAATTTGATGTATAATCTGCCGCAGCTGCAATTTGTCTTTCAGCCGCAGCTGATGTTTACGGCCAGCGCGTTAGTGATCGGTGTAACGATGTTAGCGGCGTTTGCGGCTGTCTATCAGGAGCTGCGCGAGGTGCCTAGCCAGCTGATGCGTCCCAAGGCGCCCAAGCTGGGCAAGAAGATTTTGCTGGAGCGCTTCCCGCTGATCTGGTCGCACTTCTCCTTTACGTGGAAGGTGACGGCGCGCAACATCTTCCGCTATAAGAAACGCTTTCTCATGACGGTGATCGGTATCGCCGGTTGCAGTGCGCTGTTGATTGCGGGCTTTGGCATTCAAGACAGCATCTCCGATATCGTCAGCAAACAATACGAAGAGATTCTTAACTACGATCTGATGATCAGCATGAAAGAAGATGCGACGATGCTGGAAAAGGACGATTTTTTACAGCAGCTGAAGAAAGATGATCGTTTCAGCGAGGTCATCGGCGTGGAACAGCTGGCCGTCACGGCAAACAATGAGGGCGAGGACAGCTCGGTGACGGTCATCGTGCCAAATGATGTCAACGCGTTCGCCGATTTCACCACCCTGCGTCATCGCGGCAGTGACGAGACGATCGCTTTCAACAACGACGGCGCGCTGATCAGCGAAAAGCTGGCGATGAACTTCGGCATCGGTGCCGGGGATACGATCACGATTACGGATGGCGAGGGCGTACAGCGGGACATCAAGATCGCGGACGTCGTGGAAAACTATGTCGGCCATTATCTCTATATGAGCCCCGCTTATTTTAAAGAAGTGTTCCAAGAGCGGCAAAGCGACACGGCGCTGTTAGCAAAAACCGTTTCTGCTGATGCGGATTTCGAGAGTGCGCTGGGCGAGGAGCTGATGGAGGAGGAGATCGTTACCTCCGCTTCCTTCTATTCCGGTTTGGCTGCCACCTTCGAGGATACGATCGCCTCTTTGAGCTTCATCGTCGTCGTGTTGGTCGTGTGCGCGGGTCTGCTCGCTTTCGTCGTACTCTACAACCTCACCAACGTCAATATCTCCGAGCGCATCCGCGAGATAGCGACAATTAAGGTGCTGGGCTTCTATGACAATGAGGTCAGTTCCTACGTATTTCGTGAAACGATCTTTTTAACCATCATCGGCGCTTTGGCGGGATTGGTGCTGGGCATCGGCCTGCATCAGGTCATCATGAGCTTGGCCGAGATGGAAAGCGTCATGTTCGGGCGCAATATCGATGCATTCTCCTATGTGATCTCCTTTGTGATCACGATGGTGTTTGCGATGATCGTCAACCTTGTCATGTACCGCAAGCTCAAACGGGTACAGATGGTGGAATCGCTGAAATCAGTGGAATAAATAAGAGTGAAAAAACTTTCAATGAAAATTGGAAGTTTTTTCTTGAGGCGTTCCCCCTTTTCGCTTATAATAAAACCATGTTTGAATCAAAGGGGGCATGCACGGTATGAAAGATGGAAAACTGATTTTACCGCAGCATTATGAAAATAGGCTCGACTATGTGGCGACGGAGATTGCGATCAAGCAGGTGAAAGATCTCTTTGAGCGCCGCCTGGCATATCATTTGAATCTGATGCGCGTATCCGCACCGCTGTTTGTGCGCAAGGACAGCGGGCTGAACGATAATCTTAACGGGGTGGAGCGTCCGGTAACCTTCGACATTCGCGACATCGAGGGGGATGTGGAAATCGTGCATTCGCTCGCCAAATGGAAACGCATGGCGCTCAAGCGTTATGGCTTTGAGGTAAACAAAGGCATCTATACCGATATGAACGCCATCCGCCGCGATGAGGAAGTGGACAATCTGCACTCCGTTTACGTCGATCAATGGGACTGGGAGAAAATCATCAGTGCCGATCAGCGGACCCTTTCCCATCTGCAAGAGACGGTAAAGAAGATTCTGCGGGCTTTGGTGGAGACGCAGCAGCAGCTTTGCGGCGTGTTTGAAAACTTAGAGCCGTTTATCCACGAAGAGGTGGCATTCATTACCTCTCAGCAGCTGGAGGATCAATATCCGCTGCTGACGCCGAAGGAACGTGAGTATGAGTTTACCAAGGCGCATGGCACGGCCTGCATCATGCAGATCGGCGATCGTCTTAAAAGCGGTGTTCCTCATGATGGGCGGGCGCCGGATTATGACGACTGGGCGCTGAACTGCGATATTTTGATCTATTATCCGATCATCGATCAGGCGGTGGAAATCTCCAGCATGGGGATTCGCGTCGATTCGATGTCGCTGCTTTCCCAGCTGGAAAAAAGCGGCTGTATGGACCGTGTGGCGCTGCCCTTTCACAAGGCGCTGTTGGCGGGTGAGCTGCCGCTGACGATGGGAGGCGGCATCGGACAGTCGCGCATCTGTCTGTTACTGCTCAACAAGGCGCATATCGGCGAGGTGCAGGCTGGGGCATGGCCGACGCCGATGATTGAAAAGTGCCGTAAGCACAACATCATTTTACTGTAAGCGGCAAAGAGTCTTTTCCATGGGCGGCGAACCTCCTCACGGGATGCTTGCAATGAGGGGGAACGCTTCTATGGCGGAGACTTTTTTCGTTGATGAGGGAGATCGTGCTGTTCCACAAGAGTTGGGCGTATCGCGGACAGGCAATAGGGAAACATCATCGTCATTTCATCGCAAGGGGTGCCGGATTGTCATCAAAACAAGGCGGTATGTGTGGAAAACAAATATAGCCAAAGCATAAGCGTGCAGACGTATCCTCCACTTTCTATGAGTTTGCCGCAAAAATGAGCAGAAATGAAAAAAGGGTGGCAATTCTCTTGAAAATGGGATATAATAAGAGCGCTCTGAGTGTGCCCGTAGCTCAATTGGATAGAGTGTCAGATTCCGATTCTGGAGGTTGCAGGTTCGATCCCTGTCGGGCGCGCCATTTTTTTTATTTTAGGAGAAGCGCGTATGAGAAGAGTGGATCGTCAGATCACAGACAGCGCGCAGCTGTTTGCCGTCATGGAGGGCTGTGCGTATGTGATCGTGGCAATGAATGATGAAACGGCAGGCGTCCCTTACATGGTTACGCTCAATTTCGGTATGGAAGTGAAGGGAGACGCCGTCTTTTTGTATATGCACAGCGCCATGGAAGGAAAAAAGACGGAGCTGCTGCGTCAGGATGGCCGTGTGCGCTTTTTCATGGTGCAGGAGCACGGAACCGTTTATGATGCGCATAAGCGTTCCTGTACGATGAATTATGAAAGTGTCAGCGGAATCGGAGAGATGCGGGAAGTGTGTGATACTGCGCAGAAAAAGCATGCGCTGGATGTGCTGATGCGCCATTACTACCCAAAGGATATGCCGCCTTATGACGAAAGGGTCATTGCGATGACCAAGGTGTACTGCCTGCATGTGGAAGCGCTGTGGGGCAAGAAACGGGAGAAACGCTGATGCAGGGCTATCTGTTTGATCTGGACGGCACGCTGATTCAGTCGATGCACGTCTGGGAGGATGCGGTGCTGCATCTGTTTGAGCGGCTGCATCTGACGATGGATATCGAAGAAGCGCGCGATGTGTTTTCCGCGATGAAGTTCAGCGAGGTGCTGGAGGCGATCATTCAGCGTTTTCAGCTGGATATGGATGTTGCCACACTGCATTCGCTGGTGATTCAGGATGTACGTGAGCAATATGCCTATCACGTAGCGCCGGTTCCCGGAGCGATCGAGTTTGTCAAACGCTGCCGGGCGTTGGGAAAGCGCATGTGTGTCGTCACCGCGAACGATACGCCGTTGACAAAGCTTGTGCTGAAACGCTTGGGCATTTTACAGGATATGGCGTTTATCCTCTCAAGCGAGGAGAGCGGTCTCAGCAAGCGGTCGCCGCAGATGGTGCTGGAGGCAGCGAAACGCTTACAGCTTGCGCCCAAGGAATGTGTCATGCTGGAGGATTCGCTGTATTCGATGCGCTCTGCCAAACAGGCGGGCTGCTATGTGATTGCGCTGGCCTCCAAGGATGCGTCGGATTATACGCAGATCTGTGAGACTGCCGACGAAGTGCATGAGGATTTGCGCTGTGTGTCGGTGCGCTGAACAAAGCAAGCGATCGTATAGACGCTGATAGCAGTGAGCCGCAAAGGAAAGAATATGCGGACGTTTGCATAAGAGCACATGCGCGGCGGGCGCAGTGGAAACCATCGATGATTCTTTGACGCAAAAGCAACGGCGGCGATGCCGCTTGCATACAAGCGCGGACGTGTTGGCGCAGGATTCGCAAAAAAAGGGCTGTAATGAAAAGAAAAAGGAATAGTACCATGCAAGAAAGAGTGAGCGTTGATGCCGGCTGACGCTGGGTTACACTCTTTTTTTCTGCTTGTTTTCGCCATTTTTGGCAGCAAATTTTCGCAAACAGAAAAAAATGTATCTGTTCCTCTCGTATGAGGATGCGATACATTTTTTTGGACGCTGTATTCGTTGCAGCCCCTTCATCTGTGGGAGAAGCCACTCATAGCAATGGCTTTTCCCATAGGATAACCGAAGATTGAAAACCGGAGATCCAGTGGATACCAAAAAAAGATGGGGAATGTGATCGGTATTGTAGGGATTGCTGGTTTTTTTTCTGTCGGAAAAATAGAAAATGCTGTTTCAAAGCGGCAGCAAAGCATCTCTTCCTCTTGATTTTAACATCATCCGGCTTTTCCTTTTGCCCTTTTGGAAAAGAAGCAAAGATGATGAAAAAGGCAAGTATGCGAAGAGAAGGCACTGCTTTTCTCTGCGCGTCCACAGGATGTAAGCCAAATAAAGAAAATCAGCCTTCGAGATATTGTATGATCGCTTCGCCGATGGCTTGGGCAAGCTGCTGCTGGAACGCATCGTCCGCCAATGCGCGCATATCGTCTGCATCGGTGATGAAGCCAAGCTCCAATAAGACGCTGGGCGCTTCATTGTATTGCAGGGTGTATAACGGATATTCGTCCTGATCGCGAACCTCACGGTCGCTTGTATAATGCAGGCTGTTAAGTGCAGTGTGCACACGCTGTGCCAACGCATAGGAGGCGGTATTGGAAAAGGACGTCCACACCTCATAGCCCGCGGCTTCCTCATCGGAGGAGTTGAGATGAATGGAGACAAACGCGTCGGTGTCGTTCGCGTTGGAGATGCGGGTGCGTTCATAGAGATCGTCCGCCTCATTCTCTGCCAAGGCACTGTCGTCCTGCCGTGTGTAAACCACATGAACTCCCTGTGCCTGTAAATATGCTCCTAAACGCAGAGCGATGGCTAATGTGATCTCTTTTTCAATACAGCCATTTCCCATACTGCCGCTGTCGATGCCGCCATGTCCCGGGTCCACGACTACGGTGTAGGCATGGTTGTCTATCTGTTCTTTCCAACCGCGCAGGATATGATCCTCAAGAGCAGTCGATGAGAAATACGCAGAGACTTTCTCTGCGCGCTCGTCTTTATAATAAGCCTGCGGCTGGACAGCCGACAAAGCGTAAGAAGCCAAAAGCAGAAAAGCAAGCAGCAGCGGGCGAAGGATGACAAGCTTCGTCTGATGTTTCATAGCTGGGTGCTCCTTTCATCGTTATCGTTACCATTATACCGATTTTATGAGCGTTGTAAAGCAAAAATGTCCTTGCATCGTCAAGCCTTTGGGGGAGGGATGAGCGCCGTTATGAGCGAACAGAGGGCTTTTGCCATGCAAAAAAGCACATCAGCGTTATTTCATTAAGCAGATGGCGCGATCGCGCTGATACTCAAAAAGCGGATGCAATCAAAGGGTAAGGGGGCAAAAGGGGAGCAGGCTTTGCATGATCATACACCGTTTGCATATGAATCATCGCCAAGACTGGAAAAATCCGCTATAATGGGAGAAACAGGCAGGCGGGCATGCCGGCAAAAGAGAGGGACAGGCGGATGAAAAGTGATCGGTTATTTGGTATCGTCTATCTGCTGTTAGCTAACGGGCAGATGAGCGCAAGAGAGCTGGCAGAGCATTTTGAGGTATCTCAGCGGACGATCTATCGCGATATCGACTCGCTGAGCGCGATGAATGTCCCGCTCTATATGAACAAGGGAAGAAACGGCGGCATCGCCATGATGGAGGGCTATACCTTGGATAAAGCGATGTTCAGTGATGAGGAACAGACACAGATTTTGTGCTCGCTCTTAGAGAGTCAATCGCTGCATGCCACAGATGCCAAAGGGCTGCAAGAGAAGCTGCAAAGCGTGTTTGCCAAACAAACGCCGGACATCTTTTTGGTCGATTTTTCCGTATGGGGCGATTCCAAGCATCATCAAGAGACGTTTGCACAGATCAAAGAAGCGCTGCTGAGGCAGCAGGTCATCACCTTTTCCTATTGCGGCAGCGACGGTGTGCGCACCTCGCGCTGTGTGGAGCCGCTGAAGCTCCTCTTTAAGCATCAGGCGTGGTATCTTGCCGCGTATGATCGAACAAAGAAGGCACAGCGTATGTTCAAGCTCATGCGGATGCGTGAGGTGCGCCGCAGCAATCAGCGCTTCGACAAAGAGAAACATCATTTGTCTGACTTGGAATGGGAATGGACGAATACGCCGCAAACATCAATTGAGCTGCGCTTAGCATTCGCCGGTACAGCCGCCTATCGCGTATATGACGAATTTGACGAGGAGACGATCGTGAAAAACGAAGACGGCAGCTTTACGGTGACGGTGCGATTTCCCATGAGCGAGTGGGTTTATGGGTACCTGCTCTCCTTTGGCGATCAGCTGCGGGTGCTCGCACCGCAAGAGGTGAAAGAAGAGCTGCGATCGCGGCTTTGCGCCATGCTGGCGCTGTATGAGAAGCAGTGAGCAGATACGGTGAGTGACATCTTTACTATTTTGTCATGTTCCTCTTGTCAACGGGTGTAAACTTACTATAATGGAAAGTGGATCTGAGAGATCACGGTCTGAATGTCAAAGGAGGACGATCCTCTCTTTGTCATGGCGTTTGTGTGTCAAAGGATAGCGGCACTGTCAGGGAGAGATCGTGAAAATAGATTGAAAAGAGGTTGAACGAATTTATGAGAAAGCAGAGCCGAAACGAGGAAGATCAGCGGACGCTCGTCACCGGGGGTAAACGAATTTGCCGCTTTGTGGGGAAGGAGATCGCCGCGCTGAAAGGAAAACAAGGGAGCATATGGCTGTTTCCCGCCGTTTTTCTGTATTGGGAAGCATTGCTGCGGATCATCGGCAAAACGGGTTTGTTTAAGGGCTTTTTGCCGACAATGCTCTTTATCGTAGGCGCCGGTTTGTTCTGTGGCGCACTCACTTCTATTTGGAAAGCGGGCGTCCGGCATGTGATGCGCACGGTGTTCCTTTTGCTCATCAGCATTTTTTACATCGTGGAATGCCTGATTCGGGAAAGCTTTCAGATGTATATGACAATCGCGGATATCAAGAGCGGAACCGGCGGAGTCGTCGGGAATTTTTCCGCGGAGCTCTTTCGCGTCGTCTCCTCCTCCCTCGGGGTCATCCTTTTGTTTTTGATCCCTGTCGTGCTGTATGTATGGGCAATGATAAAAAAGAAAGCGAATACTCGTTTGAGTGTCTGTCAGGGAGGAATCGTCTTGTGCTGTGGGATCGCGGTGAGTGTGCTGGGCGTTTTTTCCACGGTTCCCTTGGGAGTGCACCATCTGTATGCGCAGCAGTATCGTTTCGATCAGGCGACGCAGACGTTTGGCTTGTTGACGAGTCTGCGGCTCGATATTCAATATAGTATCTTTGGCAATGCGGGCAAAGGTGATTTGGTTGCCACATGGGAAAAACAGCCGGAAGAAGCCCCGAAGGAGTATGGAAAGAACGTTTCCTCTATTGACTTTACAGAGCTGAGCGAGAGCACGGCGGACGAGACGATTCGCTCGATGCACGAATATGTCAGCGATCTCACGCCGACGTCCAAGAATCGCTATACCGGACTGTTTCAAGGGAAAAATCTGATTTTGATCTGCGCCGAAGCATTTTCCGATGCAGTGATTGATGAGGAGCTGACCCCGACGCTGTATCGTTTGACACACGAGGGAATCTATTTTTCCGACTACTATCAGCCGGCATGGGGCGGCAGCACTTCCACGGGGGAATATTCGTTTTTGACGGGACTGGTGCCGATGGATGGCGTGGAGACGATGCTGGAAACCAAAAATAACCGAAACGAATATACGCTGGGTACGCAGCTGATGCGCCAAGGATATTACAGCGCTGCCTTTCATAACGGAAGCTATGACTATTACAGCCGCAATCTCACCCATGAAAATTTAGGATATGCGAGCTTTCTCGCTACCGGAAACGGCTTGGAAAAGATCAGCGGGGCATGGCCAAGCGACAGCGTATTCTTTGATACGACGATGGACACCTATATTGATCAGCAGCCCTTCAGCATTTATTATATGACGCTGAGCGGACATGCGCCTTATACGAGCAGCGATGTGAAAACGAAGAAGTATATGGACAAGGTCAAAGAGGTGCTGGGCGATCAGTATAAAGAGACGACGCTGAATTATTTCTGTTATCAGATGGAGCTGGAAGAAGCCTTGACGATCATGGTGGAGCGGCTGGAAGAGGCAGGCATAGCGGAGGATACGGTCATCTGCATGACTTCCGATCATTATCCGTATGGACTTGCCCAATCGGTAACCTTCGGCAACAGCGAAGATTATATGGAAGATCTCTATCAGTATAAAATCACGAAAGACTGGGACCGCGATCACAATACATGGCTGCTGTGGTCGGGCAGTCTGGAGGGAGAACTGAAGGAATACGCCTGTGAAATCAGCGAGCCGACCTACAGCCTGGATATTACACCGACCTTGTTAAACCTGTTTGGCATCGAGTATGATTCCAGGTTGCTGGTGGGGCGTGATGTCTTTTCCGATGCACCGGCGCTGGTGCTGTGGAATGACGGCTCTTGGATCAGCGATCAGGGAAAATATGATTCTGAAACCGGAACGTTTACGCCCCATCCAGGGGTCGAGGCGGATGAAGAGGAGATTCAGCGCACAAAGACGATCGTCGCCAATAAGATCGCGTTTTCCAATCAGGTGCTGAAAACGGACTATTATCGGATTTTGTTTGAGACAAAAGAATGAGACTTGATGGGGCTGTAACGAATAAAAGCATTCGGCAAAAAGCATTGCATTCTCATAGGAGAACAGATTCGTTTTTTGCTGCCTGTGGAATTTGTTCGCGAAAAACGCGGAAATGAATAGAAAAACGAGTGTAACATAGCGTCAGTTTGCATCTACACTCGTTCTTTTTTTGCATAGTGATATTCCTTATTCTTTTCGTTACAGCCCCTTTTCTTTGTATTTTTTACGCAAAAATGAAAGAAAGACTTGCAAAAGTCAGAAAATTTGCTAATATGTTAGATGCATGGAGACTTAGCTCAGTTGGGAGAGCACTTCCTTGACGTGGAAGGGGTCATGGGTTCGAGTCCCTTAGCCTCCACCATATTGGTATGTAATGCGATGCAATAGCGGTATTCATCGCATTTTTCATATAGTTTCGGCGTTGTCCGATGCGAGAAAACGGATGCGTTCACCGCGAGGGGAGAGGGCGCATCAAAGTGAGTAAGCGGAAAGAAAGGGGGAGAACTCATGGCGAAAACAGCGAACATCACAGAGGGTTCGATCATCAAGCCGCTGCTGTATTTTTTCTTTCCGATTCTGATCGGTACCTTTTTTCAGCAGCTGTATAATACCGTGGATGCGCTCATCGTCGGCAATTTCCTCGGCAAGGAGGCGTTAGCGGCCGTCGGCGGTACGACCTCGACTTACCTGAATCTGTTTGTCGGCTTTTTTGTCGGTCTCTCCAGCGGCGTTACCGTTCTGATTTCGCAGCTGTTTGGGTCCCGCAGCTATGCGCGCATCACGCATACGGTGCATACGGCGCTGGCATTATCCCTGCTTTTCGGCGTCTTGTTAAGCGTTGCGGGCATCGCTACGGCGAAAGCGTCGCTGTTGTTTTTGAATGTGCCCCCGGAGATCCTCGATCTTTCGCTGGAATATATTTACATCTATTTCATCGGTCTCTTTCTCATGCTCGTTTACAACATGGGCTGTGCCATTCTGCGCGCGGTCGGTGACTCTAAGCATCCGCTCTATTTTCTGATCGTCTCATGCGGGGTCAATATCGTTTTGGATATTGTGTTTGTCTACTGCTTTGGCTGGGGTGTTGCCGGAGCGGCGATTGCGACCGTCATCGCACAGGCGGCTGCGGCGGCTTTGGTGGTGCTTTCTCTGTATCAAAGCGAGGATGCCCTTTGTTTTCGCTTTCGGCAGCTGCGCTTGGATGTGCCTATCGTCAAAAGTATTTTCCGGGTGGGATTTCCCGCTGCCGTCGAATCGATTCTCTATACCGTTTCTAATCTGGTAATCGCCGCAAAGGTGAATGATTTCGGCGTGGACGTCATTGCCGCCAACACCTCCTATGGAAAGATTGACGCGATCTTTTTCATGGTGTTGCAGGCGTTTGGCATTGCCATCACGACCTTTGTCGGGCAAAACTACGGCGCCGGGCGTCTCGACCGTGTGAAAAAAGGAATTGACCGCTGGCTGGGGCTCGCCGTCCTCGTCGCTTTTTTCCTGTCTGCGGTGATCTGTCTGTTTGCCCGTCCGCTGTTGTCGATCTTCAACGGCGATGAGGCGGTCATCACCGCCGGCGTTGCCATCATCTGGTGCATCGTTCCTTTCTGGTTTACCTATGTGCCGATCGAATTGATCAGCGGCGGTCTGCGCGGCTTGGGCAATACCCTGATTCCGACGATCATCACCGCTGTGGGCATCATCGGCTTTCGCTGCGTTTGGCTGCTGTTGCTGCCGATCTCTTCTCTGCAAATGGTTTTCAGCGTCTATCCGCTGACTTGGGCGCTCACCTCTGCCGCCTTTTTGATCTACTATTATTCGGGTGCTTACCGCCGTCATACGATGAAGCTGCCGCAAGCCAAGGAACGCTAGAGAAAAAAGCGAAAAGAACGGATGTCTCTTGAGCGATGATGAGCAAAATACATAAGCGATTGCAGGAGCACGGTGGATGGTGATGCCATTGTGCTTTTTTGTCATGCGATCATTTGGCTCTTCACAGGTCGATCAACGTTTTCGATGGAGGGTATCTGTCGGAGGGCTCCTTAATACAGCGAATATAGAGCAGGTACGCTTTTTTTGTAAACGGTGCGCAACCCTTTTTCCGGGATGCAAACGCTTTGCCTGTCTGAGCGCTGTGGTGACGCTCTGTTAACAAGACGCTTACGCAGATTTCTTATTCCGCATGAAATAGACGCTTGTTGTCGCTTGTCCCTCATTCTAAACAATGCCCGGCTGTTTTCTTTGCATCCGAAGCTTTGAATGATTTGGTTTTTCATCACCATTTTTGGCATAGTACATTGACATACATAGCAATTTTGATTATACTGAGTGTAGAGGTGAAACAAATGCCACAGCACTCGATCAACAGTGATTTGATTCGCGGCCATATTGACACCATCATTCTTAAAATATTGAAAGAGGGCGACAACTATGGCTACGAGATTATGAAAGCTGTATCTGTAAACAGCAACAACGCATACGAGCTAAAAGAGCCGTCATTATATACAAGCCTAAAGCGTCTTGAAAAACAAGGCTACATCGTGAGCTATTGGGGCGAAGAATCACAAGGGGGACGGCGAAAATACTATCATATTACAGACAGCGGCAATGCCGCTTATGAAAAAGCTCTTGCAGAGTGGATATACGCGCAAAGGATTATTACCATGTTGCTTCAAGGAGGTGGGCATCAATGAGGGAGATCAACGACTATGTTGACAGATTGTTTCAACACCGGCGCTTAACGCCGGAAGTAAAAGATTTAAAAGAAGAAATTTTGAGCAATATGCTTGCGAAACGGGACGATTTGATTGCACAGGGACTTGATGCGGCCAGCGCAACAGAAAAAGCAAAAGAAAGCTTGTCGGCGATTGATGAGCTGATAGATACCAATCAATTAACCGATATCGGCAAGTATCATTCGGAGTGTATGCAAATGCTGCTGCTCAACAGCATCATATTCTGGATATTTTCACTGCCGCTTCTTTTTAGCGGATATGCGTTAGTAAGCTATATGGGATGTATGCTGGTGATCCTTTTTGGCGCTGCTTACCTTTACAGGAAACACAACAACACCGGCGACTTTGCCGTTCTCTGTGTTACCGCCAGTCACAGGCGCAAAAAAATAGCATGGATTGTCTGGATTCTCTTTTTCTTTATTGCTGAGGGGATAGCGGCGGCGTTGACGTTTGGAAGTGATCTTTGGTTTGGCAGACCTCTCAATATCAATGGTCCGTATCAGATGGCGAATATCGCTGTACGCTTCTATCTGCCGCTGCTTACGATTATGATTCCGATCACATTCAGCAGCTTTTCAAAGATCTTGCAAAAATGTGGAAAGGGGCGGGAAAATGAATAAAAAGGACAAGGCTGTCATCACCCTTTTGGCAATCGCTGTAACTGCGTTTTGCATAATTCAGTTTTGGATGATTCCGTCCCATCGGGCACAAGAAAGCGAATACGCCCGAAACCAGATGGACGCGCTCACACATGACATTTCCGTCATTGAGTCTTACAGAACGCCTTATATCGGAAATGCGTCTAACATCAGCAATTTGTTTGAGGCTTTGCCGATGAATAACATTCCTAAAAAATTTGAAATCCATTCGGATGATTGTACCCTGACCGTGAACTATCTTGATACTGTTGACAATATCGGAGAGGAAAAGGTGCAGCGTGATCTGGTTTATAACGCTGTTGCGGCGATGGCGGCGATTGATAACCTGTCGGGGATCACCTATCACTTTTCCGGTAATAGCTATTCTTTCACCCGAGAGCAGTTGGAAACGGTATTTGGCACGCCGTTGTCAAATCTGCTGAAACAGGAAAATTGGAGTACGGAAGTACAGAGCAGATTAAACGATAGGAATTTTGTTGGACAATTCTTTTCATATCCTCATAAGACACTATGATCTTCTGAGACAGTACAAAGGCTGTTCAACGCTTGAGCGACATCATCTGCATCGAAAATGGATTGTCCATTGCCGAAAATCCCAATTCCCATGGCAAAAGTTACAATCAATGATTGAACGACAAGGCGAAGCGATCCCATCGGGAGCAACATCGAATGATGATCGGCCAAATGCTGGAGCAAAAGCCTGCAGACTTTGATGAGTTAGTGAAAATGCTTTCCGAGATGGGCTGCGAAGTAATCCGACGCAGAAAAGCAATTTGCCTCAAGACACCCGAATGGAAAAATATTGCCCGGAAGGATGAAAGATTTGGAATCGGATACAGTGAGACAGAAATCCGTGCAGTGCCGGCGGGGAAAAGCAGCAAACACCCCACAAAAAATCCACCGTCCGCTCAAAGCTTCCCAAGGTTAATCTGCTGGTAGATATCCAAAAAAAAACGCCGTGCCGGAAAAGGTGCCGGATATGCGCGTTGGGTCTAGGAGTTTATTTAAAAGAGATGTGAAATTCGTTTAAATCTTATAAGAAATTACTGCAATCTTTTTGATCATCTTTTTATCAATATTGAATAAAGCTGTGATAAAATCGCACATAGGCTCATTACCTCCTTCGCATGTATTTTCTATTAAAGAAATGATAACACGAAAGCTTTTTCATATATAAAAAGTGGGGTATCCACACAAATGTGAAAGATACCCACACATAATGTTAAATAGGTTTTAAAACAATAACGCCAAAGTTGAGAGGTATGGCACACCCGCACACGAATGTAAAGCGCCTAAATAAGCATATTGGTAAGCTGTATGCCTTAACAGGGCAGGTACGGTTTGACAAGGGGCGGTAGTTTAATAGCTAGCGCCTGTTTTCTTTTTGTCCTTTATTTTACAACATAGACGATTATCCGTGCGCCTGCGACTCCTTGTAGCGGTCATAGATGATTTTTAAGCCCTTGAAAGTGAGATCGCGGTCATAGATGTCAATCAGCGGTGTATGCCGGTAGATGATCTTTCCCAAACCGCCGGTGGCGATCACCTTGATGTCGTCGCGGCCCAGCTCTTTTTTAAACTGGCGGATGATGTATTCCGTCTGTCCCAAGAAGCCGTAGAACAATCCGGCCTGCATGTTGGCAGAGGTGCTCTTGGTGAGGATGGTGCCCGGTGATTTGATCTCTACCTCCGGCAGCTGTGCCGTCTGTGACCAAAGCGCATTTGCCCCGGATTCTACCCCCAGCGCGATGACGCCGTAACAGAACACGCCCTTTTCATCGATGTAATCAAAGGTGGTGGCCGTGCCGAAATCGACGATCAGCGCCGGACCGCCGTATACATAATAGGCGCCTGCGCAGTCGACGATGCGATCCGCTCCCACCGCTTTGGGATTTTCCATCTGAACGGAGATGCCGGTCTTAATGCCGGGGCCGACGATGATCGGTTCCTTGTGCAGATATTTGCGGATGCTGTTGCGAAAGGAGTGCATGACCTTTGGGACGACGCTGGCGATGATGACATCCTCGATGTCCTCGCAGGTGATGTTGGCATCGTTGAGAAAGTTGATGAGCATGAAGCCGTACTCATCGCTGGTACGCTTCATCTTCGTCGTCAGGCGATAGGTGCGCTTGAGCTTGTCTCCCTGATAGATTCCCACGGTGATATTGGTATTTCCGATGTCAAAAACGAGTAACATGTCTATTCTTCCCCCTGTGTGCACAGTGCGTACATGTGCTGTAAGATGGTAACTCCCAGCTCATACTTGCTCATCTTCGGGCAAGGGATGCGCGAGGTGCGATCCAGTATGGTCGCAATGTTGGTGTCGCTTTGAAAGCCTGCGCCCTCTGTGTGCAGGTTGTTGGCGACGATCATATCGCAGCGTTTGTTCTCCAGCTTGGATTGTGCGTTCGCCAACAGGTTCTGCGTTTCCATCGCGAAGCCGCAGATGATCTGGTGAGGACGTTTATGCTCGCCGAGATAAGCGAGAATATCCGGATTTTTGACAAACTCGATATGCAGGCTGTCTCCGCTTTTCTTGATTTTCTGCTCGCTGACATGCAGCGGGCGATAATCGCCGACCGCCGCCGCTTTGATGATGAAGTCCGCTTGTACATAATGAGCGCAAACCGCGTCAAACATCTCCGCTGCCGTCGTGACAGGATAAAACGCTGCCCCCTGCGGCGGCGTCAGCTGTACCGGCCCGCTGATGAGAGTGACCTCTGCGCCCATATCCAAAGCCGCCTGCGCTAACGCATAGCCCATCTTACCGGAGGAGTGATTCGTCAGATAACGTACCGGATCAAGCGCCTCCTGTGTCGGTCCGGCGGTGATCATCACATGCTTTCCCTTTAACAAATCGCTGCTTTGGAAAAAGCGCTCGACATAATCCATGATTTTTTCCGTTGCGCAAAGCTTCCCCTTGCCGCTGTCTCCGCAGGCGAGATGACCGCTCTCCGGCTCCAGCAGCGCATAGCCGAGCTGTCGGCAGCGGCGCAGATTTTCCTGTGTGATCGGATTTTCATACATCTGCGTGTTCATCGCCGGGCAGATGACCTTTTGCTTGTTGCAGGCGAGAAAGGTCGTCGTCAGCATATCGTCGGCGATACCGTGGACAACCTTGGCGATCACATTGGCGCTGGCCGGTACGAGTATGAACAGGTCGGCCTTCTTGGCGATGGAGATATGGTGAATGCTGCGGTTTTGTACCTTTTCAAACGTATCGACGATCACATTGTGGTGAATCAGCGCCTCAAAGGTCAGCGGGGCGATGAACTGCGTCGCGTTCTTCGTCATGATCACCTCTACATCATAGTTTTTCTTGACGAGATCGCTGGCAAGCTGCGCTGCCTTAAAAGCGGCGATTCCACCGCTGACGCCCAGTACGACAGTCTTTTGCATGTAGTGCTCACTTCCTTTGCATCCGGATTTTTCTACATAGTAGGTATATTATAGCATAAATCGTGAAAAGCGCTTCATGTATTTTTCGTGAATGGAAGATGGGCGGTGACGATTGAAACATCAAGGGGTATAATAAGAGAAACAGAGGAGGAGCAGTCGATGATAGCAAGCAGTGAAGAGATGCGCAGGATGGATGCGCGCATGGTAAGTGAAAGGCACATCGGGATGGAGCAGCTGGTGAAACAGGCGGGGGATGCGCTGTTTGATGTACTCATGCGCACGTATGGGGCCAACAAGTGCTATGCGATCTTCTGCGGCAGCGGCAATAACGGCGCGGATGGGATGGCGTTGGCGCTGCGGATGCAAAGCGAGGGCGTGACGTTTGTCCTCTGTGCGCCGCTTGCCCCGCTTTCTGATTGTGCGCGGGTGTATGCCGATCGTTTGACGCAGGCAAAGGTTTTGATACGGCAAAGCTTGGATGCGCGGGAAATCGAAAGATGCGACGTGTTGGTAGACGCGTTGTTTGGAACGGGAATCAACCGCCCGATCGAGGGAGTGTGCGCCGACTTGATCGATTTGATGAATGCCGGCGGCAAGCCGATTGTGGCGGTGGATATTCCCAGCGGTTTGGATGGGGACGGCGCTTTGGCGATGGGAAAGGTCGTGCGCGCTTCCCATACGGTGAGCTTTGCCTGTGTGAAATGGGGCATGCTGGCATATGCGCGCCGCTGCTGCTGCGGAAGAATCGAATGCGTCGACATCGGCATCCCCAAAGCGTTGATACAGGGAAGAGATCAGACGCTGCTGCTGGAGACCAAAACGGTGCAGGCAATGCTGCCGAAACGATATGCACAGTCGCATAAAGGCAGCTATGGGCGCGTGCTGGTGATCGGGGGCAGTACCCACATGAGCGGTGCGCTCGTTTTGTGCGTGCGTGCGGTACTGCGCAGCGGTGTGGGGTTGGTGACCTGCGCGCTGCCAAACGGTATTCATACGATCGTCGCTTCGCAGATTCAAGAGGCGATGTATCGGCCGCTGCCCCAAGATCACGGACAGATCTGCGCCCGCGCATTTGCCGAAAACATCCGGCTGGAGGAGTATGATCTCATCGTCGTCGGCAATGGCATGGGCAAAGGAGAGAACACCCGCTCGATCGTGGCACAAGTGCTGGCGAGCGAGGTGCCCTGCATCTTGGATGGCGATGCGCTTTATGAAGCGGGAACGCATGACTTGCTTCCCCAATCGCGCTTACATGATGTGATCCTGACGCCGCATCCCAAAGAGCTCTCCATTCTCTGTAAAGAGCCGCTTTCCTCTCTGCGCGAGCACCCTTGGCAAAGCGTTCAAAAGCTGTCAGAACGATATCCTTACGTGACGATTGCCGCCAAGGATGACGTTACGTGGGTCTTGGGCAAAGGGCAGCGCGCGCTGAACATCGGCGGCAGCGATGGGTTGGCTAAGGGTGGCAGCGGGGATGTGCTGTGCGGAATGATCGCCGGTTTATACGCACAGTGGCGGGATGCCTTTGCGGCGGTGTGTGCGGCTGTCTTCACACATGCGTACAGTGCACAGCGTCTGGCACAGCGCATGGATACGATGAGCATGCTGCCAAGCGATCTCATCGCGGAGCTGCCAAACGCTTATGCACAGATTCGCAGGGGAGAATGAAGCGCCCCTGTCGTTTGTCTTTACTTCCATAGTCGAGGCGTTATGATGCTGACAGCGCAGAGGGATGATGGAAAGCGGTACAGCGATTGACCGCTTTTCTTTTATAAAGAGTGAACGCAGCCCCGCGCTGCCTAGGCAGATATATTTTTTAGATGCTCGTCTTAGCTTTTGTTGTTAGAAAAGGGAAGAAAATGCTATACTTGAATTATAGAGGAGGATGCGATTCATGTTGCAATTCAAGAAAGTGACGGCTCTCGCCTGTGCAGCGGCGCTGTTGTTTAGCGGCGGCTGTCAGGGAAAAGATCCGGCGCAAGAGCAAGTGGAATTTGATGATTTCATCGATCAGGTATTTGTCGACTCAATGGAGAGCAGCTATCTGTCAATGCACATCTATCTGCGCGATCCTGCGGCGTATGGCGTTGATGAGGAAGCGGTTGAGGTGAGCTTGGGTGCTCGTTTCGATGAAGAATCCATGCAGGAGAGCAAGGAAGATTTCCAAGAGACGTATGCGCAGTTTCAGCAGTTTGACCGCGAGCTGCTCAGCGATGAGCAAAAGGATGTCTATGACACCTTTGCCTTTGAGGCTGAACTGGCCGATCGGCTGAACGATGATAAATTCGATTATTACCCACAGCTTTTTGAGAGCATGGGCGGGCTGCATACGCAGACGGCATCATTGTTTACCGATTGGGAGCTGTACGATGAACAGGATGTCAAGGATCTGATCGTGCTGCTCAACGACGTCAAACCGTATGTAGACAGCGCGCTGGACTATACGCGCATACAAGAAGAAAAAGGCCTCTTGATGGCGGACACCGCGTCAGTGATGGAATACTGTGAGGGTGTTTTGGAAAGAGGGATGGATTCCTCCATTCTCTCGTCGATGAAACAGCGGGTGGCCGATCTCAACTTGGGCGAGGAAAAAACAAGTGCCTATCAGCAGCAGTTAGAGGAAGCGTTCGCCAACTCTTTCCTTCCTTCTTATCAGGACATCTATGATACGATGGCAGAGATGGAGGACGCCGATGGCAATCATACGGATGGCTTGGCAGCATTCCCTGACGGAAAAGAATACTATGAGCTGCTCTTGCAGCAGAGCATCGGCAGCGAGATGGCGCCAGATGAGGTGACAGAGATGATGGAAGAAGCCTTTGACGATCATCTTGCCAACCTGCAAACGATCATCTTTTCCGATATGGAAGGGGTCACGCCGCTGTTGGAGGGTCCTGAGCCGACGACGCCGTATGAAAGCTATGATGCGATCTTGCAGCATATCTCCGCGCAGATGACAGCAGATTTCCCAAAAGTGTCCAATTTGGACTATCACATCGAAAATATGAATGAGGAGATCGCATCGGAGGGCATCGCCGCTTATTTCAACATACCGCCTTTAGATGGAGAGGGCGTTAAGCAGATGCGTGTCAATCCCAACTCGGCAGATGTCGGCAGCATTGCCACCTATATCACGGTTGCTCACGAGGGATACCCGGGACATATGTATCAGTATGCCTATCTCTATGAGAATGTGGACAGTCTCTATCTCAAAAGCCTGGCGAATATCCCCGGTTATGTAGAGGGGTATGCGGTGTATGCGGGCTATGAGGCTTTGAATTACATGGATGAGATGAACGGCTCCCTGTTGCAGGCATATAAAGAAAATGAGCTTGCCAGCTATTGCTTGATCGTCAATGCGGATATCGGCATTCACTATGAGGGTTGGAGCGTTGAGGATATGGCGGAGTATTTTAATGAATACGGTCTGGCACTGGATATGGAAGATGCTTCGTTAGCTTATGATCAGCTGTGGGCAAACCCGGTCGCCTTCCAGCCGTATTATGTGGGATATCATCAATTTGCCGATCTGCGTGAAAAGGCGCAGGAGAAGCTGGGAGACGACTTTGACGCCAAGGCGTTCAACGAGACGATTCTGGCGTGTGGTATCGTGCCTTTTGAGGTTGCAGAGCGTCATGTAGACGCGTATATTGAAGGTGCATAGAGAATTGCCGCATGTGAGGGAATGATTGGAGAAAAATAAAGATTGTGATAAACAGGAAAGGGTGTGCTGCTAGTGGGATCATATCATTAGCTGCACCCTTTCTTTTCATCTGGATATAGCGGAAGAAGATCATTGCCGATGCTTTGATAGGATCTCGTGAAAGCAGATACATGGATGATAAAAAACGCGAGGTGTCAATGGAGATGGATTGCTTTGTTTAGGGAAAGAGAACGTCTCTATTCAAAGCGGCGCAAGTTTTGTTTAGCGGCGTATGATCTTTGCGGATGCCCTCATATAGTGTGAATGGGTGATGTAATGGCAAAGCTATGGTATATCGAGCATCAGCTGAATCAGCTGATCTGGGGGTGGGGCGGCGTTTTGTTTTTGCTGGTGAGCGCGTTTTGGTTTTTGTTTCGCACACGCCGGCTTTTGTTTCGTCCTTGGCTGATTCTGCGCGCATTATTTGCCATGATGCGGGGAGCGCAGGGAAAACAGGCACGCCGGCAGTTATATACGGCGTTAGCGGGAACATTGGGGATCGGCAGTATCGTCGGGGTTGCTTCGGCACTCGCCCTCGGCGGTGCCGGCGCTTTGGTTTGGATGCTGGTGAGCGGCGTGTTGGGCATGGCGCTCAAATATGCGGAAACCGTATTGGCCTGCGCGTATCAGCGCCGTCAGGGAGAGGGCTGGATCGGCGGAGCGATGGTTTTGCTGGGAGAGGTGAAGCATCATGTGTGGCTGTCGGTGTGCTTTTCATTATTTACGCTGATCGCGGCGTTTGGCGTCGGCTGTATGGCGCCCTCGGCGGCTATCTGTGAAGGGGCGAGCAATCTCTTTTCGCTGCCCAAGCCTCTGACAGCTGCCTTGCTGGCGTTTTTGGTCTTGGCGGTGCTCAAGGGGAAGGCCAAGCGCATTCAAACGGTCAATGCGCGCATCATCCCTGTTGTCTCTTTGCTCTATCTCTGTCTGTGTGCGGGCATTCTGTTTGCTTTTCGCGATCGTTTGCCTGCCATTGTCTCGTTTGTGCTCGCAGATGCGTTTCGCCCTTTGGCCGCGGGCGGCGGGATCGGCGGGTTTTTGCTTTCCCGCTCTTTGCATTATGGTTTGACAAGGGGGTTATTCTCTCATGAGGCGGGCATGGGCAGCGCACCGCTCGCCTATGCTGCTGTACGCTGTGAGGAACCGGCGGAGCAGGGCTTTCTTGGGATGCTCGAGGTGTTTTTCGATACGTTTGTCATCTCCTTGCCCAGCGCATTGGTCTGTCTGTGTCTGTTTTCAAACGGCATCCAAGGCTCGGCGGATGGCGCGGCGCTGATGCGTGCGTGTTTCGCTTCCTTTTACGGCGGTTTTGGCGGGGCGCTGTTTTCGCTCATGCTGATGCTGTTTGCCTTTCCTACCATATTGGGCTGGTATTACTATGCCGCACAGTGTCTGAAATATCTGTTTTACGGCAGGTGGGCAAAGCATGTGTATCTGCTGTTCTTTCTGACAGCGCTGTTTTGCGGGGGCTTGGCGCAGGCAGGGGCAATCTGGGAGCTTTGCGATACGCTCAACGGCTGCATGCTGCTGATCAACCTGTGCGCGCTGTGGATGCTGCAAGGGGAATGCGCAAGGATCAGCGAGGCATACCGTCTCACTCATCAAGGAAAAGGGAGTAAGGCGGCAAGGCGATGAGAAAAAGGGCGTGGAATGAGGGTGGGATGAACGATGGGAAAGGAAAGAAATGTTACTGTCGAAAATAGGAAGCAAGTGCGCATGTGGATGGAAGATACGCCGCAAGGGAGCGGCTGGGGAGAAAACGGGAACAGACGCATCGCCGTCATTGACAGAGGAAAGATGCGGGAAACAGGGGAGGGATGCAGGGGAATGAGGGGCGAGGAGAGAGGGTATTTGTTGAGACACTGTCGTTGTTTCTATGCGGATGCCTGCGCGCATGGCTTTGTTACGCATAGCATGGCGTGTCAGCATGCGTGAGGGGAGGAAATGAGATGGCACTGTTGAATGGTATCGACATATCGGATTATCAGCGCGGTTTATCCGTCAAAAGGATTCACGCGGATTTTGTGATCGTCAAGGCGAGCGAGGGCGTCGGCTATGAGGATCCCAGCTGTCATACGTTTGCCAGAGAGACGTTAGAGAGCGGCAAGAAGCTGGGATTGTACCACTTTGCCCGTCCAAGCGCCGCGAATACGCCGAAACGGGAAGCAGAGTGGTTTTTGCGCATCTTTCATCCGTATATCGGAAAGGCGATTCCCATGCTGGATTGGGAAGCGCAGGAGATCGGCAATGTCACATGGGCGCGGGAATGGTTAGAAGAGGTGTATCGTCAAAGCGGCGTGCGCCCGTGGATTTATATGAGTGAATCGGTGGTGAATGCCTATGACTGGAGCGAGGTGGCGCGGGATTACCGATTATGGATGGCGTTATATCGCAGCGAGGAAGAGGCGTTTGATTATGATATGCGCAATGCCGGTACGTTAGTGCAGGTGCGCCATTGGCATCGGATCACCTGCTGGCAGTGGACGAGTCATGGACGGCTGGAAGGCTGGGAGGGCAATCTGGATTTCGACCGGTTTTATGGCGATCGCCGCACATGGGAACGCTATGAACAAAACGAGCCGGCGCCGGTGCGTAAAAGCGACGAGCAGGTGGCCGATGAGGTGATCGCAGGCAGATGGGGAGAAGGAGAGGAACGCGATCGCCGTCTGCGAATGGAGGGCTATGATCCAAAGAAGATCGATGCGATCATACGGGAAAAGACGCGCCGCAAGAGTGTGGAAGAGCTTGCCGATGAGGTGATCCTAGGCGAATGGGGCAGCGGTGAAGAACGGGTGCGTCGTTTGCGGGAAGCCGGCTATGATCCTCAAGCGGTACAGCGGTGTGTGGATGAAAAGCTGGCAGAAATGACAAAACAGTATTACACGGTACGCGCAGGGGATACGCTTTCCTCCATCGCCCGCCGCTATGGCACCAGTGTGGAGGAGCTGATGCGGTTAAATGATATTGCCGATCCTAACCGCATTGAGGCAGGAGAAGTGCTGCGGGTGCGTTGAGCAATACAGAAACAAGGAAAACGCTGCGAGTGATGGAAGGGAGAGGGCAGAAAGCTGCCGGAACAAATCATGGGATTGTATGTGAAAGCGCAGGAGGATAAAGGGACAAGGGTGGACTTGTCTCTTTAGAAAGAAGGAGTGGAAAGCCGGATTTCCGGTTTTTCTTTTTTTAGCGGATGTCAAAAGCAGTCTTTTGATAAAACGGACAGTTCTCGGCGGTTTGTATCTGTAAAAACAGCGAAGCGGTATTTTTTTATTTCCGCTGTCGGTAGAAGTGCGGGAAAGATTGTGGTACTATCTAATAAAGAAAAAAAGATAAAGGAAAAAGAGAGGTGACACGCATGAAAATCATCGTCGCGTGCGATTCCTACAAGGGATGTATGAGTTCCAAAGAGGTGGCGCAGCACATGGAAAGGGCAATTCATCAGGTCGACCCTTCGATTCACGTACTGTCTTATACGATGGCGGATGGCGGCGAGGGAACGGCGGCGGCCTTTTGTGACGCCTGTGCGGGAGAGATGGTTCGCTGTGCGACCACCGACGCTTACGGGCGGCGCATGGAGGCTTCCTACGCATTGATTGAAAACGGAAATACCGCGGTGATCGAGGTGGCTGCGTGCATCGGCTTGACGATGGTGCCAAGGGAGAAGCGCAATCCGTTAGTGGCCAGCAGCTATGGCGTGGGGACGATGCTGCTAGACGCCTGTCAGCGCGGCTGCAAGCGCATCATTCTCGGATTGGGCGGCAGCTCTACCAACGACGGCGGCATGGGTCTGTTACAAAGTTTGGGCGTCCGCTTCTACGATGCAAATCACCGATACCTCTCTCCGCAGGCGGTCAATCTGGAAAAGGTGCGCTATATCGACTTCAACCGTTTTCATCCATTGACGGATGTGGAGCTGATCGTCGCCTGTGACGTGAAAAACCATCTGTTAGGAGAACATGGCGCAACCTATACGTTTGGGCGGCAGAAAGGACTTTATCCCAACCAGCTGGAACGCATCGATCGGGGGATGCGCAATTACCGCGATCAGATTCGCCGTTACCGCAAGGTGGATTTGGACAGCTTTGACGGCGGCGGTGCGGCCGGCGGCATCGGCGCGGTGATGATCGGATTGTTGGGTGCGCAGATGCACGCGGGCATTGAGCTGCTGCTCTCTTACAGCTCTCTGCGGAGGGAAGCGGCAGACTGTGATCTGCTCATCACCGGCGAGGGGCAAAGCGACGCACAGACGATGTTTGGCAAGGTGCCTCATGGCATCGCACAGATCGCCAAGGAGGCGGGCAAGCCGATCATTTGCATCAGCGGTGCGCTGGGCATCGGGTACGAGCAGCTTTACGATCTCGGCTTTATCGGTGTTTTCAGCATCGCCGATCGGGCGATGAGCTTTCCGCAGGCATTGCAGCAGGCTCCGCAAAAGCTGGAAGCGGCGACCTATGCGATCGTGCGCACCTGTCATTTTTTTGCACAGGGGCAACCGTCCGATTGAAAGGAAATGCGTGCCGAAAAAAACTGTGGTTTTATCATTGGCAGCTTATAAAAACAGAATACCTGAGGAGGACCCTCAGGTATTCTAAAATCGGAGCACTTCCTGGCGGGAAGCGCTTTTTTTGTTGTAACGCATTCTTCGTATTGCGACAGCATTTTGACAAAGCTGTGAAGATACGTGCGTTTAATAAACAACCATGAGTGCTTGTGAGAATACAGTGAGAAGGAATAAGAGAAGCGGAATTCCGATTCGAATGATTTTAGGATTGTCTTTCCCGTATCTGTAAATCCAATCTGTGATCAGTGACATCCACATTGGAATTGATATTGTTATAATAGGGAGATGAAAAACTGCAACGATCGCAAATGCATCGATAAAATATAGGATTGTCAAGACACGGGAAAACCATTTGTTATTTGTTTGATGTGGAGGATTCATAAACTTTCACCCGATTCCATATTGTGAAAATCGCTGTTCGACCTTCAAAAGCCATGGCACAGCCACAGTTGTTCAGCCCTTGAATGGATCGGCAAAGCGCTTTTCATAATGATTCTGCTTGTTTATTTGTACAAGCATTTTTATAATTGTCTGTGTCGGTAAAATGAACAAAAAGTAAATGAGCATGATCTGATAAACCAGAGGATTCGCATGTTTACAGAAAGAATATTTTCCATTTTGCTGCCTCACTTTCTGACTCAGAGATCTCTTTCTAATATCAGTATATCATCGCACTTTATCGATTACAATCGACGATGCGATCGTTTTCATCATCCTTTGAAAAACAGTGGGCATTCCATTTTACAAGCGGAAGCGAGAGGACTATAATAAGATCAGAATAAAGAACAGGAGGCTTGTATATGGCATATGAAGTAAACGTAGACGGTATTTTGATTTCATCCAATGAGGAGCTCAGCGAAAAGGAGTGCCGCGCGTACATTCACTACATTCAGTCCAAGAATCATAATCGCAGCATCGAACGCATCAATCTCGATTTCGACGGCGAGGACGTCAATCTCGGCTATTATTTAGAGCCGCAGGGTTTTGAGAAGATCCGCCGCATCACCGGCTATCTGGTAGGAACTGTGGATCGCTTTAACGATGCAAAACGCGCTGAAGAACGCGATCGCGTCAAACACATGTAAAAACCGCTGCGGCGGTTTTTTTATGATCAGCGTCTTTCTGACTGCCTGTCAGAAAATGAGAGATTTTGAAATAATTATTGAAAATTCTTTGAAAGTGATTGCGAAATAGTTTCACACCCGATATAATAGAGTGGTACTGAAAGAAAAAATTGGGAAGTAGGGTTGTAAATGGAATCATGGAATGAAGTCTATGCTTCTGCACGTCAGAAGTGTCAGATATGCCGCTGCTGTCCGACCTGTAACGGCCTTGCCTGCCGCGGCGAGACGCCGGGACCGGGCGGAAAGGGAAGCGGTTCAGCGTTTGTGCGCAATGTGGAGAAGCTGAATGCGGCGGCGATCGTCATGGATACGATTGTCGGCAACGAAGAGGTAAGCACAGCTTCTGATTTTTTTGGCTTTCCGGTAGAGCTGCCGGTCTACGCGGCGCCGATCAGCGGTATTTTGCAAAACTACGGTGCGCAGATGAGCGATCGGGACTATACGGAAGCGGTAGTCGCGGGCAGTATCGCCGCCGGAACACTCGCCTTTACGGGAGATGGCAAGGTGGATGCGATGTTCAGCGAGCCATGTGCGATCTTAAAGCAGCATGGCGGCAAGGGCGTCCCGACGATCAAACCGTGGGCACAGGGACACATGGACTGGCGAATCGACATGGCTAACGAACTGGGAGTCGTGGCGATCGCTTCGGACATCGACGCCAGCGGGCTCAGCAATCTGCGCAATAGTGAGACGCCGGTGGGCTTCAAAACGGTAGAGGAGCTCAGGGAAATTGCATCCAAGGTGAAAGCGCCGCTGATTCTTAAAGGAATCATGAGCGTAAAAGGCGCAAAAAAAGCATTGGCTGCCGGCGCGCAGGGCATCATCGTCAGCAATCACGGCGGACGTGTGCTTGATGGTGCGCAGGCGGGCATTGAGGTGCTGGAAAGCATTAAGGAAGCAGTCGGCGATCAGATGAAGGTGTTCGTCGACGGCGGATTTCGCAGTGGCAGCGATGTGTTCAAGGCATTGGCGCTCGGTGCGGACGGCGTGTTGATCGGACGGCCGATTTCTCATGCGGCAATCGGCGGCGGTGCGCAGGGTGTAACTATCTACCTGCATAAAATTCAACTGGAGCTTAAAGAGACGATGGCGCTGACAGGCTGTAAACGGATCGAAGACATTACGCGCGACAAGGTCGTCTGTGATTTTTAGGAGGGAATATCATGAAAAATACGTTAGAGAACAATGCGTTTTTTTGGCAAAAGCTGGATACCCTGTATTTGTCCAGCAAGCTGATCGTCGATCGGCCAAAGGGTACCTGTCATTACAAATACAGCAATCTGGTGTATCCGGTGGATTACGGTTACCTCAATGATACGACCGGTTCCGATCAGGCGCCGATTGACGTCTTTCGCGGCAGTGTCAAATCCAATTTGATTCAGGCGGTGGTCGTCAGCGCAGACATCCTGAAAAAAGACTGTGAGGTAAAGCTGATCGTCGGATGCAGCGATGAAGAGGAACATAAGATTTTGGAATTCTTGAATCAGACGGAGTTTCAGAAAGCGATTCTTGTCCGCCGCGGCAAGGAAGTGCCGGAGTGGGCAGTAAACGATTAGAGATCAGAAAAAGGACGCGAAGCCGCGTCTTTTTATGTATAAAGGAATGGCGATGCGCGGCGCGTTTTTTGATGGATCTGCGCCGGTCACAGCCAACTGCGATCTTGATAAAGAGCGACAGGGGGATGAAAAGAAAACGAAAAAGCGGGGAAGTAAGCGAACAAGGGAGAAGCATCTATGGAAGAAATGCCGATCGTCACATCCCTGACATTCTTTGGTCATGGCTGTACTGCCGTGAAAAAGAAACAGATGCGCCAAGGTGTCTTTGGCTGAGCGGGTCTATTTAGATGCTTCTGTTTTCCTTTCGTAAAAAATATACTGTGATGGGAGGGAAACGATGAAAAAGAGCTGCGTGCTGCTTGTTTGTCTGCTGTTGCTTTGGGGGTGTGGCATCGGTTCAATGCGGCAGGGCAATCTGGATATGGAAGCGGCATTGATTAACATGGCAGTGGAGATGCGAAACAAAGAGATCGGTGTGATGATGAATGAACAAAACGGCGACCCCGCTGCTTTACAAAAGGCGTATGGGATTTCTCTGCCGCAGGGGGAGTATGCGTTTGTGCGCAGTATCCGTGCGGATGTATGGCAGGAAGCGGCGATTTTTCACTGCAATGAGGAAAATCGGAGTATAATAAAGGAGAAGGCGCAGACACGCTGTCAGCAGGCTAAGGCGCAGGGAGTTCCTGCCGAGCTTGGCGTCTGCGGCGATTATGTGTATCTGCTGATCGGTGAGAATGCGCTGTGGATGCGCACATATTTGGAAGGATTATAGTCATGGAACTCATCAAAAAGGTTTACAGGTTATTCGATTCGTTTCAGGGGCGTCTGTTTCGCTATGCGCTCGCTTTTAGCCTGTTGTTGGCGATTGCGCCGATTTTGATTGCGGTGATCTTGGTGTTCAAGTATTTTATCATCATCAACGAGGGGGCGTATCATGTGCTGGTACAGGTGCTGATTCAGTATCTGCCAAGCGACATCATCCTCCCTTTTGTCGAATGGTTTGCCAGCGAGGGGGAGCCGATCGGGTTTGTGGCGACGATCTCCACGCTGGTCGTATCGTTTTATCTCGCCAGCCGCAGCATCTATTCTTTTCTGCTGATCAGCGCACAGGTGGAAAATGTGAAGCCCTCTTCCATCTATATCCGTCTGCGGGCGATCGTACTGACAGTGTACTTCGCTTTGTATCTGGGCGTTGCGTATTTTTTTCTGGTGCTGTTTCAGCGCTTCTGGCTGATCACTGCCACCCTGTTGGCCATCCTGTTATTTTTGTGTATGTTTCATGCGCTTTCCTTTTATCATCGGCCGCTGCTGTATGGGTTGGCCGGTTCGTTGTTCAGTGTGAGCGCCTTTGTGCTGTTGGGCATGCTGCTGACGAAGATGCTGGAGGCGTTCACCTCATATCCGACGGTCTATGGCCCCTTGGCATCGTTTATGACTTTATTGTTGTCAATTTACATCATTGCCTGTATTATATATCTTGGTTTTTGTATTCATGTTGTGATCGAGGATACGGAAAATGTAAAGGGCTGCCGGCATAAGGTTGGCTTGCTGCGCCGGCTGCTGCGGTTGATCCGTATTGAAAGGAAAAGGGAATCGTATGAGAGTGACAATTAAAAAAATGGGAATCAACGGAGAGGGCATCGGTTATCTCGATCGGCTGCCGGTGTTTGTGCCGGGCGCATTGTGCAATGAAGAGGCAGAGATCAAACTCGTTGAAAAAAACGGCCGGTTTGCGAAGGGAAAACTCGTTCGCATCTTACATAGGAGTCCGCAGCGGGTGCGTGCGGTATGTCCGATGCAGCGTCGCTGCGGTGCGTGTCCTTACATGGTGTGTACGTATGAGGAACAGCTGCGCTACAAGCAGGAGGATCTGCGGCAGTCGCTTATCAAATATGCGCATGTCGACCCGAAGCTGATTGAACCTATCCGCCCATCTCAGCAGCAGCTGTTTTACCGCAATCAGTGCAAGCTCCCATGCGGGATGAGCGAGGGGCAGCTGGTCAACGGTATGTATATGCCTAATTCCAACATCTTTGTGCCGATGGATACCTGCTATACGCATGAAAAGGATTTGGAAATCATGCGCAAGCGCATCCTTAAGGTGCTTAACCGCTATCATGTGCGCGCCTATGACTGGCACTGTAAGCGTGGACTGCGTTTTTTGATCCTGCGGGGGTTTCATGGGAAATTTCAATGTACGCTGGTCAGCGGGGAGGAAAGCTTTGATGAGGAGATGATCGGCGAGCTGATGGCCTTGGAAGGCATGCATTCGCTGTGGCAAAGCGTACAGACACAGAAAAAGACGGCGGAGCTGTTTGGTCCCAAGATGGTGCTGCTGGGCGGGGAGCGCTTGCTGTATCTGACGCTTGACGGGTATCGCTTGCCGATCTCTCCGCGCAGCTTCTTTCAGCTCAACACCGCACAGGCGCAGAAGCTATACGCCTGCATCGCGGAAATGGCCGGGGAGGGCAATACGCGGATTGTCGAAGCGTACAGCGGGGTTGGCGGTATCTCATTAGCGCTGAAGGATCGTGCACAGGAGGTCATCGGCATTGAAATCGTCAAGGATGCGGTGCTCAATGCAAGACAGTGCGCCAAGGAGAATAAAATCGATAACGTGCAGTTTTTATGCGCGGATGCCGCGGATAAGCTCTTATATCTCTCCAAGAAGAGCGTAATTGACGTGCTGGTGGTCGATCCTCCGCGCAGTGGGTTGGATGAGGCGATGCTTTCGGTCATCCTGCGCAGCAAGATTAAAAAGCTGATTTATGTATCCTGCAATCCCTCCACGCTGGCGAAGAATGTCGCTGTGCTGCGGGAGCGATACGAGGTGAAGCGGATCGTGCCTTTCGATATGTTTCCGAATACGGCGAAGGTGGAGTGCGCCTGTCTGCTGGTGAGAAAATAAACATAGACCTCATGACAAGCAAAAGGATTTCGCTGCATCAAACCCAACCCCCTCTTTTTTAACCGTTATCGTTGAACCTGATTTTGTTAGTGAAGTCAGGTTTTTTATTCCCTTAGAAAACCTGTCTTGCCGGATAAGGGGGGGAAATGAGAGGGGGATATCTGCGAAAAGGAGAAATTGAACAATGAAATGAAGCGGTGGGGATGTGGGCATCGGCAGCTTCACAACGATACTTTGCGCAAAGTGGGTGAGGGTTTCTGGAATGATGAAGATCAAAAACGGCACCGCTATGAAACGATCCGTCCGTCTGCCATTGTTTTACGATAACTGCACGTTTTTGAAAGGATCGGGCAAATAGGTGATGCGATCTGCTTTTTCACCATTTCCATCTCGGGGAAATAAAATATCCATGGCGCAGCGATGCGTATAAGCGCTTTTAAAGCGGGCAAAGAAACAGGTGGGATGCTGTCTGCCGATGAAATAGCGCATAAAAAAGGCGGCGATTCGCATCCGTCGATGTGAGGAAACGACAGATTCTTTTAAGGCATTGCCCTTTTCGGTCGTAGCGGTTGCTGATGCAGGCGCAGGAATGCTATACTGGTAACAAGGGAGAGGAACCGATGAAAAAAAAGGTGGAAAAGTTTTGCCGTATTAATGATGAAAAGCTGGAAAAAGATATTCGCGAGCTGGAAGAGTACGTTACCCTGCTGGAGGCGCATCTGAAAATTGTCAAAGATCCGGTAAAATATAAGAAGATGAAAAAACTGGACAGAGACGCCCGGCTGATGATTCATGATCTGAAGCAGCGAAAGCTGCTGAACCGAGAGTAACAAGCAGCTGTCGCTTTTCAATACGAAAACAGTTTGGTACCCGTAAAGGTGCCTTTTATACTTTTTCAGGCTGGGAACAACGATGATAAAGGAGAGAAAACAGCAGGCATCACGGTGTGGAACGATCGTTTTTTTTCATCGTCTAGGGTGGGAGAAAGGGAAAAGAAACGTACGAAAAGCAGGCAGGGAAAGGCGTGAGAGGTTTTGTCTTTTTGCTGATGTGTTCCTATGTACATGGGCCGTTTCACGATCGTCTGCATCCATCAATGACCATGGGAAAGCGTGGGATGCCTGCGCCTTCTTTTCAGCAGCGATTCTATACCGCCTGCATGCGGCAGAGGGATCACCTTTTTACACATTACAATCTAATCCCAGGATAGGCTTTCCTTTCTTTAAAAATTGTGCTATCATATTTAATATGAAAACACTTTGATTTTTCACATAAGCAGATAGGAGGGTTGAGAGATGGAACGCTGTGCAGGAGTGCTGGCTGCGGTATCGTCACTTCCGGGGAATCAGGGCATCGGCGATTTCGGACGAAAGACCAAACAGTTTATCGAACGGATCGCTGAGAGCGGATTTCGGATTTGGCAGGTATTGCCGATGCAGCCGTTGGGATATGGGAATTCTCCGTATCAGCCGTATTCTTCCTTTGCGGGAGATCCGATTTTTATCAATATTGACCGGCTGAGCGAGATGGAGCTGCTGAAGCAAAGCAGCATTAAGAATTTGAATAAGTTCAAGGAGAGCGTCGACTATGAAGCTGTCCGAAAGTTTAAAGAGCCGTATTTCAAAAAGGCATTTTATGAATTTAAAAAACAGTTTGAGCGATTTGAGAAGGAATATCAAGCATTTTGTGCGAACAGTGAATGGCTGGATGATTATGCTGTCTTCATCACTCTAAAAAAGCATAATGAGATGAAGGAATGGCGGCAGTGGCCAAGCGATATGAAAGATTGGCCAAGAGATCGTATGCAGGATCTGGCGCCTTATGAGAATGAATTGTTTTATGAGAAGTTTCTGCAATTCATGTTTTTTCTGCAATGGAATGAAATCCGTGCATACGCGAAGGAACGCGGTGTGCGGATCATGGGAGATATTCCTTTTTATGTGGGCTTAGACAGTGCCGATGTATGGATGAACCGAGATGAGTTTTTACTGGAGGAAGACGGTACGCCCAGTGTCGTTGCCGGTGTACCGCCGGATTATTTCAGTGAGAGCGGGCAGCGCTGGGGAAATCCGATCTACCATTGGAAGCGTATGCGTGCCAACGGCTATGCCTTTTGGATGAAACGCTTGGATTGGCAGCAGCGCTGTTACGACATCATTCGCATCGACCATTTCCGCGCTTTTGACACTTATTGGCAGATCCCCGCCGAATGCCCGACGGCGATCGAGGGAGAATGGCTGGAGGGAGAGAGCCGGGCGTTTTTCGATATGCTTTATCAGCGTCTGCCGCAGATTGAATTGGTGGCAGAGGATCTTGGCTATATTCGTCCGCAGGTGCTGGAGCTGAAGGATGCCTATCGTTTGCCGGGCATGGATGTGCTGTTGTTTCGCATGGAGCCCAAGCTGTTGAAGCATCCGGCCAAGAAGAACAGCATCGTCTACACCGGTACGCATGATAATGACACGGCAGAGGAGGCGTATAGCAAGCTTACGCATAACCGCCGTATCGCTTTGCGCCGCTTCTTCCATAACCGCGGATACAGTGAGCGTAATTTCCACGATCTGCTCGTTCATTTCGCTTTCGACAGCGAGGCGGATTACGTCATTGTCCCGCTGCAGGACATCTTAGGCCTGAAAGGGGAGGGACATATGAATCATCCGGGAACGATCGGCTCGCCAAACTGGGAGTGGAAGCTCAAGGACTACAAGAAGCTGATCAAGGAGACGGATAAGCTGAAAGCGTGGCTGAAACAGGCAAGCCGCAGTACGCTGGGGGAGTGATTTCGCAGAGTGAACACTTTCATTTATTGCTATCAATTACAGAAATAAACAACGAGAAAACAGGACAAAAGCAGCAGATCACTATTGGTTTGCCGCTTTTTTAGTGGGTGAGAATGTGCAAGTCGATTTACGCTGCCGGTATGTAGAAAGCGATGAAAGGCTGTCATAGAGAATTTTACCTTGGCTTTGATAATACAAGAATTAAAAAAGCTGAAAACCTAGAAAACAAGGCTTTCAGCGTTATTTGTGGCGCCCTCGATAGGAGTCGAACCTACGCAAAACATGCCTTAGGAGGGCACTGCTCTATCCACTGAGCTACGAGGGCAATTCATTGTGTTATCCTGTATCCGCGTGATCGCCGCATATGAACAGCCGAAGGCAAACTGTGTTTGCATGCCATCTGATGGGCATTGTTCCCCACAGTCATATCACCTTTGAGAAGCAGTTTTACTTCACTGTCGGATGCCTTGGCGAAGCGCAAACGACAAAACGGCTCATCTAACGCAGCAGATATATTATAGCGAAGGTTGCTTGGGAAGTCAAAGCGTTTCCCACAAAAGCGGGCAATTATCATACAGGAAAGCGGCTTTTGAAACAAGTGAAATCCTCTTATTTGTTAGCTATAACTAACAACAGACGATTGACTGCTTGTAAAAGTTGCTGTATGCTAACTATACGATAGAAGGTGATGTGAAACGATCCACCACCCGTTGAGGAAAGAAAGGGATGAAGGATGATGCCGCTGATATTCGCAGGTATTGGAGAGGAAAACACGATTCGCAGGGTAGGAGGAAGTGAGGAAACCCGACGTTTTTTAGAGAATCTCGGTTTTTTGACGGGAACGAGAATCACCGTCTTATCAGCGTTTGGCGGAAACGTGATCGTCAATGTACGTGATTCGCGCGTTGCCATCAACGAGGATATGGCCCGGCACATCATGATCTGATGTCCGTGTTATATAGATCAGATCGTATCGCAGGAAAGGAGATGCAGGAATGACATTAGGTGAAGCAGAGGTTGGAAGCACGGTTGTCGTGGAGAAAATCGAAGGAGATAAAGCCTATAAGCGCCGCATTATGGACATGGGCATTACCAAGGGGACGGAATTGTATATCCGCAAGGTCGCTCCTTTAGGGGACCCTGTTGAAATTACGGTCAGGGGCTATGAGCTGTCCGTGCGTAAAGAGGATGCCAAGTGCGTCTTGGTAAAGTAAGAGAAAACTTGAGGAGGTTTACAAATGACAGTGAGAATTGCATTGGCCGGTAATCCGAACTGTGGCAAGACCACGATGTTCAATAACCTGACGAAAGCCAATCAGTACGTTGGTAACTGGCCGGGGGTTACGGTTGAAAAAAAAGAGGGGAAATGGAAGAAAGATAAGAATGTGATCGTTACCGATCTTCCGGGTATTTACTCCCTTTCGCCATACACGCTGGAGGAGGTTGTCAGCCGGGATTATCTGCTGAATGATCGTCCGGATGTGATTGTCAATCTGGTGGATGCAACAAATATCGAGCGCAATCTCTACTTGACAACACAGCTGATGGAAACCGGAATTCCGGTGGTTATCGCCCTGAATATGGCGGATCTGCTGGAAAAACGCGATATTCGCATCGACACGGAGCGTTTATCCATGCTGCTGGATGCGGAGATCATCGAGACCTCGGCGTTAAAGGGCAGCGGTTTAGACGAGCTGATGGACAAGGCGGTCAAGAGGGCACAGAGCAAGACGGTCGATTTGCCGCGGGAGATTTTCTCCGCAGGCATGGAAAAGGCGATCAGCGAGGTGAAGGCGGTTTTGCCATCGGCGATCAGCGAGGATCGTAAACGCTGGTATGCGGTCAAATTTTTGGAAAATGACAGCAAGGTGACGGAGAGCATGCAGCTATCCGCGCAAGGCAAGGCAGTCGTCGAGACACAGCGTGCGACGCTGGAAAAGGCGATGGATAACGATATGGAGAGCATCGTTACCGATGAGCGCTATCAGTTTATTCAAAAGCTGGTGAAAACAGCGGTGAAGAAGGCAAAGGGTGAGATGACAATCTCAGATAAGATCGACCGCATCGTCACTAACCGCATTCTCGGTATCCCGATCTTTGTCGCCGTCATGTTCTTAGTTTACTATGTTTCCGTTTCGACGATCGGTACGATTGTCACCGATTGGACCAACGACGAGTTTGTCGTCATGATTCAGGAAGCTGTCGGCGGGTTCTTAAACTCTCTTGGCAGCAGCGATCTGATTCAATCCTTGGTTGTTGACGGCATCGTCGGCGGGGTCGGCGCCGTGCTGGGCTTTGTTCCGCAGATGGCGATTCTGTTCTTGTTTTTATCGATTTTAGAGGATTGCGGCTACATGGTGCGCATCGCGTTTGTCATGGACCGAATTTTCCGTCATTTCGGCCTTTCAGGCAAAAGCTTCATTCCGCTGCTGATCTCTTCGGGATGCGGAATCCCGGGAATCATGGCGTCAAAGACGATTGAGCAGGACAACGATCGGCGTCTGACGATCATGACCGCGACATTCGTTCCTTGCGGTGCGAAGCTGCCGGTCATCGCACTCATGGGCGGCGTGATGGCAAGCTATGTGACAACCGGCAATTATGAGGCCGGCGGATGGATTGCCCCGCTGATGTATTTCCTTGGTATCATCGCCGTATTGGTTTCGGCGATCATTCTGAAAAAGACGAAGCCGTTTTCCGGCAAACCGGCGCCGTTTGTCATGGAGCTTCCGCAGTATCACATTCCTTCTGTCAAGACGGTGCTGATGCATGTGTGGGAACGCTTAAAAGGCTTTATCATCAAAGCGGGCACGATTTTGTTCTTGGCCTGTGTGGTGATGTGGTTCTTGGCAGGCTTTGGCTTTGTCGATGGCAGCTTCACGATGGTCGAGGACAGTGCGGACAGCTTGCTTGCCGTGATCGGCAATTCGATCGCATGGCTGTTTGCTCCGCTGGGCTTTGGCGAGTGGCAGCCGGTCGCCGCATCGCTCTCCGGTTTTACCGCAAAGGAAGCGATTGTATCGACGATGGGTGTTTTGGCCAATGTATCGGAGGATTTAGCGGAGGAGGCGACGATCGTAGCGCCTGCGGTTGCCGCATGGTTTCCGACATCGATGGCGGCGTTCTCCTTCTTGCTGTTTAACATGCTGGATTCTCCTTGCTTAGCGGCGATTGCTACGATGGCGCAGCAGATGCAGTCACGAAAGTGGTTCTGGTTTGCGATTTTATTCCAAAATCTGTTCGCGTATGTCGTCTGTCTCATCGTTTATCAGTTGGGTACGCTATTGACGGGAGGCGCGTTTGGCGTATGGAGCGCGGTCGCGATCGCCCTGCTGGCGGCGCTGCTGTATTTATTGCTGCGCAAAGATCCATATAAAAATCAGAAGGTGTACGCGCGCCGTTCTGTACAAGAGTAGTCTGATCAGCGCCGGGTGATGCTTACACGCGGCGCTATTTGAATAGGGTTTGAATAGAAGAGGAGGATGCAGACATGGCAGATATGATCATATTGGCACTTGTGGTCGGCTATTGCGCATGGGTGATCGTCCATCGCCGCAAAGAAGCGAAATTGGCGGCACGCATGGGAAAAATCATGGGCTGCGCCGGCTGTGCATCTTGTTCCTGTGAGGGCTGTCAGCCCCTTTCCTCGCCGGAGAAAGCGATGCAACAGTGAGTGAAGGAGAGTGGCGAGATGGGAAATTCCACAGGATCGATGTTTTATTTCTTCGTACTGTTTCTTGTTTTGTATGTGATTGGCGCAGGCGCTTATACGATTGTTATGCGGATGAAAAAGCGCGGCAGGCGGCGTAATCGTTCTTAGCGGGAAAGAGGTGACAAGAGATGAATCTCACAGACATTATTGTTCTCGTGGTGGTCGTCATCGGATTGGCGTTTGCTTTTCGCGGTGCAGTTTCACACTTTAAAGGTGAGGGAGCGTGCTGCGGCGGAAGTGCGAAGAGTCATGAAAAAAAGCAGTTGGATGGAGCACTCATCGGGAATCGGCTGCTTCGGATAGAGGGGATGCACTGTGCAAATTGTGCGGCGCGGATAGAGGAAGCGCTGGATGCGATAGAGGGTATTGCCGCCGAGGCAGATCTGAAAAATCACTGTGCGCGCGTTCGCTTTGACAGGGCGTTTGATGAGGCACGCGTGCGGCAGGCGGTTTTGGATGCCGGTTATCGCGTGGTATCGATAGAGGAGCTATGATGGCGGATGGTGCATAAAACTGGTGTGCGGAGAGTTTTCTCGCTTTTCAAACGGATGTGTTGAAAGAGAGATGGCAGGCATGTGCTAAGCGTGAATCAGCATGCAGGGCTTGTAGAAGCAAGGCTTTCATAGAATCGGTTAGGAGAGTGTGGGGCTCTCCTTTTTCTTTGAAAGCAGTGAAAAACAGGAGGATGTAGATGCTTTGATCTCAACCATGGCGCAGCAAAAAAATATGGAGAAACAAGGATAAAAAGAGGGGTGAGGTGAAAGTGATCCTATCAAAGGCTTACTATGCTTTCATTTGAACGGACACGCGAAAACAAACGTAATAGCCTTTTGTATTCGCTTGAAATCATATGCTGAAGAAATGAATGGGGCTGTAACGAAAAGAACAAGGAATATCACTATGCAAAAAAAGAACGAGTGTGGATGCAAACTGACGCTATGTTACACTCGTTTTTCTATTGGTTTCCGCTGTTTTTGGAATGACAAATTTCACAGGCGGCAAAAAAACGAATCCGTTCTCCTATGCGAATACAATGCTTTTTTTGCCGAATGCCTTTATTCGTTACAGCCCCATCTGTTGTATTTCATCTGTTCATTGAGAGGAATCCGCAGCTGCATCGTCATCGCCAAAGCGGATGCCGGCGCTCTTGCGCAGCCGCTCAAATACTTCCATGACCTGACAGGTTTCCAGCGCTAATCGTTCGTATTCCGCAGTGTCGTTTTCGCGAAGGATACGGACGAAATCGCGCACCTCTTCATACAGGGAATCCCGTAAGGCGCTTTCAAGAGCGGTATCGGAAAGATCCTCACAGGTCTTTGCCAATCGGTCATGATAGTGGAACTGACCGCAAATGCTAGGTTGAGAGTGTACGCTGATCGTTCCCAGCGTTCCTTGAATCTGTGTGATCGGCTCACTTTGACTGTCCTTTGCACATGAGAAAGAGGCGAGAAAGTCCGGATATTTTAAAATGCCGCAGCCGCTGGTGTCGATGCCGTTTTCGCCGAGGTTTGGATAGTATTGTACCTCTTGCGGAATGCCGAACAAGGCAACGATAAAATGCAGCGAGTAGATGCCGATGTCGGCGAGCGCACCGCCGGAGAACGCAGGGTTAAAGATGTTGGGATTCTCACCTTTCAAATATGCGTCATAACGGCTGGAGTATTGAGAAAAGTTCGACTGCACCAGTTTGATTTCCCCCAGTTTCGGCAGTAAAGATCGGATCTTGAGAAAATTGGCGCTGTGGACGGTTCTGATCGCTTCAAAGAGAAAGCGCTGTTGTTTGTTTGCCAGTGCGAACAGCTCCTCACATTGCCGCATGTTGGAGGTGAACGGTTTTTCGCAGATGACGTGCTTGCCTGCATTTAGGATTTGCTTGGCATAGACGTAATGCAGGGAGTTGGGAGAAGCGATGTAGACGATGTCGATCGCAGGGTCTTTCAGCATCTCATCGAGATCGGTATAGATCGTAGGAATGTGAAACTTTTCAGCCAACGGCTGTGCGTGTTCCCGTTTGCGCGTGTACATCGCCGTGCATTGGATGCCTTCGGCTGCCGAAACAGCCTTTAAAAAGGCGTTGACGATGAAGTTGGTTCCGATGGTGGCAATATGATACATGGTGATTCCTCCTTGTTGAATTCTTAATAAAAATATAGCACAGCCCTATCAGCAGGAAAACCCCTATTTTGAGGCTGCGGCAGAAATGGGGAAGCATTTGCCATGAGGGAGAAAGAGAAGATGGAAAGGAAAGATGAAAGAAAGATCATCGGCGTGTAATCTCAAGGATGGCAGGACGGCGCGCAGCAGGAACTGTGAAAGGAGAGAATTTTTGATCAAGAGTTGAGCAACAGGACAATGAATCGGTGAAAGAACAGCGACATCCTGCGCGACCTTCGCGGATATTTCTGATATAATAAAAGGGAATCATGGATGAAGTATTGGAAATGCAGCGAGTGCAGGGAAGCGGCAATAGATGCCGGCTTTGACACGGATGGTATTGATGTGTTGCCATGCGCTGTGCAAGCAGCTCGTGAAAAGGCGCGGGTGTGTCGATGGTGTGATATAGAAGCAGCGGGATGTTACGGATAGTGTACTGTTGATTTCCGATAAAAAGAGAGGCGCCTCTCATCGAATGGCAGGCGTGTTCCTCTGTAATTGCTTGGCAGGAAATTTGTGCGGACGAAATCATAAGAATAAAAGGAGGATGATAGGTATGAGCAAGAAGGTGATCATCACCATTTCACGTCAGTATGGCAGCGGCGGCAAGATGATCGGAGAAAAGCTGGCGCAGTCGCTGGGGATCGCTTGTTACGACAAGGTGTTTTTGGAAAGCATCTCAAAGAAGCTGGGGGTTTCCGGAGCGTTTTTTACAGATGAGAACCGCGGAGAAAACGGCTTATATGAGGTAGGTAACCGGTCGCGGCTCTCTGCGGTGACGGCGCTGACGGTGAATAATGAAGTCTATGAGAGCGCCGCAAAGCTGATTCGGGAGATTGCCGCTAAAGAGAGCGCCGTCATCGTCGGGCGCTGCGGAGACTATGTGCTGAAAGATCAGGAAAATGTGCTTTCCTTGTTCATCTATGCCGATAAGAAAGAGCGCATGCAACGGGGAATCGAGCTGTATCATCTGGATGAGAAAAACGTCGAGGAGACGATGCAGCGCTTTGACAGAAAGCGGGCGCATTTCTATGAGTTTTATACAGACCGCAAATGGGGAGCCGTCACCAATTATTCGATGATGGTAAATACCAGTAAAATGGGGATTGACGAATGTGTCCGCTATTTGAGCGCGCTGGTAAGAGAGATGCAGAGAGAGGATGTATCATCGCATCAGGAGAGCACCGCAGTCGATGGTGAGCGTTCATGTTGAACATAGCTAAGCCGGCGCGGCAAAAATGCAGGTGATCTATGTGCCAGCGGACGGTGGGTCTGACGCTTTTTGCTTCTTTGATACCTGTGTGAAAGTGTACAGCGGCGGCCCGAGGAATATTCTGTTTTCATACAGCAGGCGGCAAGCGAAGGAACGCAGCCGTTGTTAGGATAACAAAATTTCACATACTCTGATGACAACTTATGGTAACGGCGATGATATAGTGGAGATGTCGAAAGGAAGATGACTATGAAATCGAAATGGACCCTCAAGCATAATAAGCGTCATTGCACGATTGTCAATGAGGGAGGGAAGAACATCGGCTATCAGCCCAATGCCGGTGTGCAGATTATGGAAGCAGACGGCTATGGCTTTAAGGATCTCAACGGCAGCGGGCACCTGGATGCCTTTGAGGACTGGCGGCTGCCGCTCAAAGCGCGCATTGAGGATTTCTGCAAACGCTTTGGCATTCATCAGCGTCAGGGAGACATCCTGTATCGCAATGGAACGGCAGCTTTGCCCAAAGAGGTGATGGAGGGGTTGACAGAGAACCACCTCATCGAGGATGCGATTGCAGATGAGCCAGCACAAGACCGCGTTTATCTGATGGAACATCGTCTGTTGGTAGCGCTCATTCTCATTTTGGATGAGGGAAATCATGACTATGTTATCCAGCTGATGATCGAGAGCGCTAAGGATGGACTGCTCAACAGCGTAATTTACACCATTGCCAATACGTTTCATCAATTTAATCTGAGTGCAGCGGCACAGCTCTAAAATGGGGGATTCCCGTGTGTGTCTCAGGGTGCGTCTTTCCATGATCTGTAGGGCGCCCTTTCCATTCACGTGTGGGCGATAAAAACAGTAAGAGATGAAGTTTTCCGCATTTGCAGAAGAAGTCATTCCTTTTTTGCTGTCGTCGTACCTCTATGAAAAATAACCCGAGCGAAAATTGGTTTTAAAAATAATGACAAGCGAGCGTTTTCTGAAAGATCATTTTGATAGGGAGAGCAGGGGAAGCAAGCCATCCTTTCTCTTTCGTGTTTGTCATAGGCTGTGAAACGCACGCATATAGCCGGCTGAAAAAGAGGTGCGCCGTGCTGTTGATGAAAAAAAGCGCAGTTGAAAGAAACGTTCATTCTGACAGCTGCACTGATTTTTATTCTCAAAAGCGGCGTTTGGGCATTCTCAGCAAGCGCCGTTTCCTATGCGTCGGCTTTCATCCTCCTGTGTTTCCTTGCTCATGAGAGAGGAATGAGGGCAGCGAGGTGAAAGGAGTAAATCCATGTCTCGATTTGATGTGTCGGATAGATGGCGTGCATCGCCTGTGCGTAGGTGCGCAGCTGTTCTTCATACAGGGAGAGGAATTGCTCAGGAGCAGAGAGATGATCGCTCTTATAGTCCAGCACGATGATGCGTTCCTCATCCATGGCGAGAAAGTCGATGTAGCCGTAGAGCAGCTGCCCCTGCAATTTCACGCTGTAAGGAAGCTCATGAAATACGTTAGGGAAGGTGTGCCACAGCTGATAGCGTTCGTTGTCGCCCAGTGCGCACAGCTGCTGCAAATCCCATGGCTGCATCACTCTGCCGGCTTTCGCAAAGAGTTCTTCGATCTTCTCTGGGGAGAAAGGCGGGGTCAGCTGGGAAACAATCTCGTGCAGCAGCGTACCTCGCTTTGCGCCCTCTTCTTGATCGATGAGGGAGAAGGCTGGGAAGGAATGCGTTTGCTTGCGCGAAGAAGCGGTGGCGGTTTCGAGGGAGACGCTTTGCTTGGCATAACGGTGCAGCGTATAGGCGTTTTGCTTAACTTGTCTCAGCGGAGTGAGGTCAAATGGTTCGTGAATGAGACGCGTGGTAAACAGCGGCGAGGCGCTGTCGAAAAAGGCGCGTAGCAGCCATCCGGTATAGCCGCAGCGGGAGTAGATCGCGGCACTGGTTAAAGGGCGCTGATAGCGTTCCATTGCGCGGACACTGTCGACGATCACCATCTCGTTTTGGGCGCGGGTGGTCGCCACATAGAGGATGCGCATCTCCTCTTCCAGCTGCTCGCGGTCCTTCTTGTGCTGCATCGCAATCCTCAGCAGTGTCGGCCGCTGAAAATAGTTTTGATCCATCACACGGGCGCCGATCCCCATATCCGCATCAAAGAGAAACGGGGAACGGAAATCCAGCGCTTCCTGTGCATCGGCAGACCACAGAAAGACAACGGGAAATTGCAGTCCCTTGGATTGATGGATGCTCATGACGCGAATGACGTCTTCATCCGGAGAGATCGGATTGGCCTCTGCGCTTTGGGCGTCTTGAATCGAATCGATGTAGCTGATAAAAGCGCTGAGATCCCCGCCGTTTTCCTTTTCAAAGCGAACGGCCTGCTGGTAGAGCAAGTCGAGATTGGTCTTTTCCTGTAAAGTCGTATGGTAAGTGTAGTAGTCGTTTTGGTCAAAGGCGCAGTTCAGTAGGGTGCTGATTGGCAGCCGGCGCTGCTGTATGAACTGCTGTAAGTGTTTTGTGCCATCGATCGGCTCTCGGCAGAAATAGGCGTAAAACGATTCTTGCCGAAGGCGATGAATGCGGGCGTGCGCCAGCGTGTTTTCATCAAGCGCCAGCAGCGGGGAGAGGGCGATCGCGCAAAAGGCGAGGTCATCGTGGGGATCGCGCAGAAAGCGCAGAAAGGAAATGATGAGCTCTACAGCGCTGGATTGATAGAAGCCATGTTTGATCTCGATGAAGTAAGGCAGATGCAGACGGTCAAAGGCGGCGCGCAGATCGTCTTTGTTGTGATTGCTGCGAACGAGCACGGCAAAATCCTTCCATGCCAGCCCCTTTTCTTCCTGCATCTTCTTAATTTGATGGGCGATCCAAAGCGCTTTGAGCTGATGCTTGCCCATCCCTTTCCATTCCTCGCTCTTCTCTTTGATCTCTTCTTGCAGCAGACAGTGAAATTCCACGGGTTGTTTTACCTGCTGCTGCCACGCCCCGCCGATAGAGACGCGGTCTTGGGCGCGGTATGCGCTGGAAAAGCCGTCCAGATTCATCAGGCGATCATAAAAGACGTTGTTGAACTCGACTAATGTTTCGCTGGAGCGATAGTTGTTAGAGAGGTAGATGACGGCGTCCTGCGGCTGAGGATGATCGATGTAGGACTGCATAATCTGGGGACGGGCATGGCGAAAGCCATAGATGGACTGTTTAATATCACCGACGCGAAAGACATTGTTGACGCGGGCAATCAGGCGGATGATTTGATCCTGAATGTCGTTGGTGTCCTGAAATTCATCTACCATGATGACAGAAAAGCGCTGTCGGTATGCTTTGGCGATCGCATGGTCGTTCGCCTGCAAGATTTGCAGGGCAAAATGCTCCATGTCGTCAAAGTCGATAACGCCGGCTTCCTGCTTCAAGCGCTGATATTCGCGGCGGTAGGTATGGGTGAGCGCAATGAGGGCGGCGACGCTTTGCCGCGCCAGACGCATGTCATTGAACAGTGTGGTCTCATCATAGAGAATGTCGGCTAACGCATCCTCGGCGTCGATGATCTCCTGCTTGAGATGAGAAAAGCGAAGATCGTCCTTGTTCGGGGTGCGGGGCAGGACACAGGCGCAGCAGGTGCGAAAGGCACGGCGATAGCCCGCATAGTCGTTTGCTTTTAATAGGGACGCTGCCTGTTTGGTGAGCTCCTGCTTTTGCAAAAGCTTGGCGAGCGGTGTTGTTTTTTGCGGATAGTCCAGCGTCAGCAGCGACACTAACTGTGCTAACGCCTGTAAGATCTGAGAATGCTTCTGGCTGAGGTAGGCAAAAAAGGCGTCCTTGATCGTTGAGGGCAGCTCTTGCAACGTGCTGATCTGATAAGGCGCAAGGCATTCGTCGAGCCATGCGTCGGGATCAGGGCGGTTGGCGGCAAGCGCCGCAAGCTCTTGGATGGCCTTTCGCAGATCGCCGCTCTCCTCGACCCGTGTGGAAAACAACATTGCTAACGCGGAGAGATCGTCGCCTTGATGGGCGTCTATCGCATAGTCCATCGCCATCGCGGCAAAACGCTGCGTCATGGCGTTGTCGGCAATGCTGTTCACCTGATGCGCGCTGCATCCGATGATGTAATAATAGGTCTGTAAAATAGAGAGACAAAAGGAGTGGATAGTGGAGATCTGCGCGTTTTCCAAAAGGGTCAGCTGCCGGTTTAAAAACGCGCGTGTCTTTTCATCCGCAGTATTGTCGCGCTCCTTTTGTAAAGAGGCGGACAGCCGCTTTTTCATCTCGTTGGCGGCCGCCTCGGTAAAGGTCATCGCTAAAATCGCGTCGACGCTCACGCCGTCTTTGAGTACCAAATCCATGAGCCTACCGACTAAAACCGTCGTTTTGCCGCTCCCGGCAGAAGCGGATACCAGCACGTTGCGGCCGCGAATCTCAACGGCCTGCCGCTGCTGTTCATTCCATTGAGGCATCGTCGCTCTCCTCCTTTCGTTCGCTGTCCTTTGGTAAAGGCAGACAGCTTTCCCCGCTTTGTGCATCGACGATGGCCGCTTTTGTGAAAGGCTGTCCGCGATAGCGGCATACGCTGTGGAAATCACAGAAATCACAGGCGCCCTCTCCCGGCTCGCAGGCGATCTCTCCCTGTAAGATGCTCTCTCCCAAATAGGTGAGGATCTTTGTGAGGGCATCCATGATCGCGGGCAGAGAGCGAATGGTGTTTTTGTCTCTTCCCACCACCTTGCCATCGGCGAGCTTGAGGTTGGCGACATGGCTGGCATCATCATCGAAAAGATTGATGTTTTCCGAAAAGATCCAGCCGCTCAGCCGCTTTTTCTTTTGCAGCTCACCGCGCATGTCCTCTGCTTCACACTCGCGGCATTCTTTTTTCTGGCGGTTGATCTTCATCGCCGGCTGGGCGATGCTCTCCGTCTTAGTGGAGATGTAAAACGCACCCAATACCTCTTTGACCTCTTCAAAGCCCGCTACCTGCCCATTTGCCAATGCGAGCGCATAGGTCAGCAGCTGCAACTGCAAGCCGCTGTACACCTTGGAGGAGCTGAGTGTCTTTCTGCTGCTTTTGTAATCGAGGATCAGCGCGATATGGTTGGTAACGTCGATGCGGTCGATCACACCGGACATGTGCAAAGCGGCGTTTGTCAAAGGCAGCGTATAGTGAAAAGGCTGCTCCTGTGCGCCGATGTGCAGATGGCTGTGTTCCTCGAGTGAGGATAAGGTATCAAAGAGCACTTCCAGCTGACGGGTGAGGCGCTTTTGCAATTGCAGGATGTATTTTTGCTGATGCGGGTACATGGCGGCTAAGGGGGACAGCTTTGCTTGGATGCGCTTTGCCAGCTCTGCGCTTTGCGTTTTGACATAGTCCTTGCCGTATTCTTCACACAGCTCTTGCAGCAGGGCGTGGATGAGGGAGCCGATCTGTGCCTGCCCCACATCGCTCTTCTGTTTTTTCAGCCGTAAACCATAACGCAGAAAGTAAGAGAAAGGACATAGGCGGTAGCGTTCAAAAGCGGAGATGGAGCCGCGCAGTTCCCCCTCTTGCAGATAGAGCTGATGTGCCAGCGTTTCATCAAGGCTGTGTGCGGGACGCAGATGAGCGTGCGTGGAGGCGAGAGGCAGCGGCCTTGCGCTGACATGGCGGCGTTCCATATATTGTTCGATTTCCAAGGACGCCTCATGGCTCTTTCCCTCATAGGTGCCTAAAGGATAGGTGACGATGAGCAGCTGCTGCGCATGGTAGAGCTTGTCACACTGGGCGAGATGGTGCTGATAGCGCTGCTCCATGGAGGGGAGCGCCAGCGTTTCGCAATAACGCTCATCGAAGATGCCGCTTTTTGCGGTGAAATGCGGCCATGCGTTCATGGCGGCGCCGCACAGAAAGCGGATCGGGCGTTCATAGAAGATTTCCTTCGGCGTGTGGATGAGCACTCCCTCTAAATGTTCGTTTCCCCAAGTGGAGTGCTGATCGTCTAACAGCGAAGCGAGAAAAGCGAGATCCGCTTGAGCGTTTACATGCGTGTGGACATCGCGAAAGAGCTGCTGCAGCTGTTTCATGCAGCGAAGCTGACGGGTGTCGGGCGAAGGATAGCGCTGGGCAAAGAAATCACACAGGAAAGAGAACAGCTGTGTCGGCGTACAGGAAAGCGCCTGTTTCAGCCATGGCAAAATATCTGCCTGCTGCCGGATCGCTTTTTGCTCCAGCGCCTCCAGCTGTGCAAGGGTAAATTGATCAAAGAGCACGCCCGGTGTCTGCTGCGTGACCCGCGCGCAGATCGGCTGCAGCATATCACAGTGAAACAGCTTGGTATATTGCAGCAGCGCATCACTTTCACATGCAAAGGCGCCGCTGGTGAGCAGCGCTTCTAACGATTGCGCCTTGGGATCAGCCGCAAAGCGCAGCCAAGCCTGCATCTGCCGGCTCAGATCATCCTGATCGTCGGTGTGAATCAGGGTGTGAGGGATTTGATAACGCGTGAAAATCTGTACGGCCAGCGCCTCGTAAAACGGATCACACACACAAAGAGCGATCTCTTCTGCCTGCCAATCCTCTTGGATGATCAGCTGGGCGATCCCTTCGATCTCCTGCCGCATGTTGACGGCATAATACAGCCGCGGCGTTTGCGCAGGCAGCTGCCAATGAAGCAGGTGTGCGCCCCTTTCGATGAGCAGATCGACGATCTGCTGCTCATAGAGCGAGAAGAAAGAGGGATAGATGTAGATATGGGAAGCGTCTGTCATCGCCCTGACGGCTGCCAGCGCTTCCAGCTTAGCATCGATCGGCGCGGGAAACGCATGACAAAGAGACAGAATGCGCTTGAGCTCCTTTTCACTGTCACTGCGCTGTGGCAGGGTGTTCACACTGACGCCATATAGGCGAAGCTCCTGCATAAACGCGCTGCACTGCTTTAAAAAGGCGGCGTCATCCAGCTGTGCCTGAAAGATCGCCAGCTGCTCTTCGTGTTCCTTCAGCCGTCTGCGGCAGGAAAATAACAGCTCCTCCTCCCTTGGCGCTTCCTTGGTCAGCTGCTTCATCCAAGCGGACAAGGAGAGAAAGGAGACGCCCAGCAGAGAGGTCGTTTCGTTTAACAGCGCCTGCTGATAGAGCGCTCGCAGATGATCGTCAATCAATACGATGGAGCCAAAGGAAGGCTGTTGTGCTGCGGACATGAGATTCCCCCTTTTTTCACTGGTTTTATTATAACGGAAATCGACACGGTTGGCACGGCATTCTGCAAATTTCCGGCGGCTGGCGAAAACGAAGGCGACAAGCGATTCGATGCGATTTGATAAAATCGGACGGACAGGGATGCCTGCACAGCCAGTCGCAGGGCGGCATACGCTTGTTATGGCGGAAACCTCTGTAAAAGAACGTGCATGGCAGAGACAATCGTTGAAGCACAGCCGAGCACTCTTTTTACAATGCGGGCGGGAAAGAAAGAGCGAAAGCATGGCTTACATTCTCAGCGCCGCTATCATCTGATGCGAAGAGGAGCAGCGTCATATCGCAGCCGCGAAACACAAGGAGCTTTGCGGTGGGTACGATCAGAAACGTGGGAAAGCGCATTCACGCAAGGGATGAAGTATGCTACAATAACAGTAGATGAGAGGGGGAGAACATATGTTGTTGATCACAATCGGACTCGGTTTTATCTTCATTCAGGTGAACGTCAATCAGATGCAGCTCGTGCCTGCGTTTATCGGCTATTTGCTGATTGCCTTAGGCTGCGCACAGCTCAAGGGGGAGAGTGCTGCCTTTCGCCGCGCAGGGGTGATTGCGGTCGTATTATGTGTCATTCAGACATTGTACTTTTTCACAATGCTGTTGGCGCCTATGGTGTATGTGCGCATCATGACAGGCGTTTATGAAACGATCGTGCTGGGATTGCTGTTGCTGGGGGTTCTCGTGGTTTTACAGCTGTATCTCCTATACTGCCTTACCCAGGGCGTCATAGCGCTGGAGAAGACGCATTGCTGCGATCTGTCGGGAGTGATTTTACTGCGGCTGTGGCAGGGAATCGCCGTGCTGAGCGTTGTCAACAGCCTTGCGCTGTTGTTCATCCTGCCGTTTTATGGAATCATTCTCGTGCTGGCGATGGCGATGGTGGTCGTGCAGATCGTATACTGGGCGTTTTTCATCCGCGCCTGTTATCGTTATCTGCAGCCAGGGCAAAGATAAGGAGGAAATGCGATGTTTTGTGATTATCACGTACATACGGAATACAGCGACGATTCGATCTATCCCATGGAGGATTGCGTCAAGGATGCGATTGCCATGGGCATGACGGAGATTTGCTTCTGCGATCATGTCGATTACGGCGTGAAACTCGATCCGATGGGATTAGACGAGGAGACGAAGGCGAAGGCGGTGCTCAACGTGGACTATCCCCGCTATTTTGCGCAGCTGCAAGAGCTGAGCGAGCGTTATCGGGGGCAGATCACGATCAAGAAAGGATTGGAATTTGGAATGCAGACGCATACCATCCCCGCGTTTGAGCGCTTGCAGGCACAATGGCCGCTGGACTTTGTGATTTTATCCATCCATCAGGTGAACGACCGGCAGTTTCACATTCGCGAGTTTCAGCAGGGAAAGAGCGAAGCGGAATATTACACCGCCTATTATCAAGAGCTGTTCGATGTGATCACCCGCTATCGAGGATACAGCGTGCTGGGACATCTGGATCTGATGAAGCGCTATGACGATAAGGACGGCTACGACGGCTTTGTCCATCATCGCGACTTGATCGAGAAGATCCTTAAGCGGGTCATTGCGGATGGCAAAGGGATTGAGCTGAACACTTCCTCTTACCGCTACGGTTTGGACAGCCTGCTGCCGGATGAGCGCATTTTGCGCCTGTACCGTGAGCTGGGCGGAACCGTTTTGACGATCGGCAGCGACTCGCACAACTCTGCGCAGCTGGGAACCTATATCGAAGCGCTCAAGCCAAAGCTCAAAGAGATCGGCTTCACCCATTTCTGTACCTTCACCGCATTAGAGCCCTCCTTTCACTTACTCTAATACGTCAAGAAAAAGCGAAACCCTAAACTTTTTTCAATATTAGTAGCCGCTGCGTTTCACCAACGTGAAATCGGCGGTTTTTATTTGCTATCGCTCATAGACATACAGATGCGACGATGCGAGTCTCGCATGAAAAAAAGCGGCAAGCACGTATAAAAGAAAATCAGCCTTCCCATAATTTGGATGTGAGGTGAACAAGATGAAAAAAATGATCGTGCTGACGGCAGTGTGGCTGTGTCTGTTAGGCGGCGGTGCGATCGCCAGAAACAGCGAGGGCATTCCATATGAGATTTACTTTGATTCGGATACGGTGGAGACATATCCGCTGCAATCGCAGCTGCAAGACACCTATAATGAGCTGATCAGCGGTATTCAGGAGGAGAGCCGCTATACCGTGCTGGTGCATAATCTTTCGATGTTTGAAAGCGCGGACGTCGAAGTGCAGATGAAACAGGGGACGCTGGTCGTGAAAGAGGGCGATGGCAAAGGGGCGCTGGTCAAAGGCACCTTGGCCAAGTGGAATTACTGCGTTGCCCAGGTGGAGCCAAAATCATGGCTGGCATCATTGTTTTCTTAACGAAAACATGAATCTGAGGGAGGTATCCCTCCTTTTTCTTTGGCGGCCTCGCTTTGCTTGGCCATTCAGGGAGAGAGCGCGTAAAACTGATAAGGAAAAGCGAAAATCCTGCACCCCGGCTTTGCGAAAACGCCGCCAAAGGCTGACGCTTTCCCCTTTTCTTCTTTTTTTAAGATGCTATAATGGGAGTATGCAAAACATGTGAAAGGAAGTGGTCGCGTTGGAAAGTAAAGGTGGAGTGAAAGAGCTGCTGGTGGTGATCCTTGGCAACGTTATTCTCGCCTTTGGCGTCACTGCCTTTATCTTGCCCAACGATGTGCTCACCGGCGGCCTTGCGGGCATTGCGGTTGCGCTGGAGCCGATTTTTCATTTGGAACCGACGCTGGTCATCAATGTGATGACGGTGCTGCTGTTTTTCGTGGGGCTGTTATTTCTGGGGAAGCGGTTTGCCGTCAAGACGCTTGTATCCTCTATCTGCTATCCTTTGTTGATTTCACTGTTCTCATGGATCATCGATACGCGCTTTCCCCCGGGCTACTTTGTCATGGATCGTTATCTCGCGACGATTTACGGCGGTATTTTGATGGGCTGCGGTGTCGGTTTGATCTTTCGCTGCGGGGCGAGCAGCGGGGGCATGGACATCCCGCCCTTGGTGCTTCATAAATATACGCATCTTCCCTTGTCGACGCTGGTGCTCATCACCGATGCGCTGACGGTGCTGTTAGGCGTGGCCGCTTATGGCTTTCAGGCGGCCTTGGTCGGAATCATCTCCGTATTTCTCAGCAGCGTGGCGATTGACAAGATGCTGACGCTGGGAGCGATCAAGTCGAAAAACTGTATGATCATCTCCGAGCGGTATGAAGAAATGCTCGCTTTTATCCATCAGGAGCTGTATCGGGGAACGACCATCCTGCAAGGACGCGGCGGCTTTACCAAGGAGCATCGGCCCGTGATCATGGTGGTCGTCAGCAAGAAGCAATACCCGATGTTGGAGCATGAGGTATTACGTGTGGATCCTAATGCATTTATTATAGTGACCGATACCGACGAGGTGCACGGGCTGGGCTTTACCTATGAAGAGGAAGATTTCTGAATGTGTTTGCGCTGATAACAGCGTTTGAAAAAGAAAGGAGAGATGCAGATGTGCGCTTTTGAAAGAAACGCGCTGTCTGTATGAGCCAACGAGATGAAACAGAACTTTAATTATCACGGACATACAAAGCGCTGCGGGCATGCCGTCGGCGAGGACGAGGCGTATGTGCGCGCGGCGATCGCGGCGGGCTATACCGTCATCGGCTTCAGCGATCACGCCCCTTATCCGGGACAGTACAATCCTTATGAGCGCATGGACGTCGGGGAACTGCCGGACTATATCCGCTCGATTCAATCGCTGCAAAAAAAATACCGGGATCAGATTGACATTTATATCGGAATGGAGATTGAGAATTATCAGGCGCACAAAAAGGAAGTGCGCCAATATCAGGAGCTGATGGATTACTGCATCATCGGTCAGCACTCGATGGCGCTACGCGAGGGTGCGGCAATCGGCGACTATTATGTGGACAACGACGATGCGCATGTGCTGCTGTATGCCGGGCAGATCAAGGAAGCGTTAGAAGAGGGACTGGCGGATATTGTCGCACATCCGGATCTGTTCATGTTTGGGCGTGGTGAGTGGAATGAAAGCTGTGAGCTGGCGGCCAATATGATCTGCGATGCGGCTTTGGCGGCGGACGCGGTGCTGGAGGTCAACCTTGGCGGCATCAAATACGGCAGGCGCACGCTGGGTCGGGAGACGCGCATCCCGTATCCTTACCGCCGTTTTTGGGAGATCGTCGAAAAGAAAGGCAACAAGGTCGTCTATGGGTTGGACGTGCACGACCCCAAGCATTATCTGCAAGCGGAGAACTTTGCCGTTGTCGATGAGGTGATACGAGGTCTGGATCTCAATTTTCAAAAGGAGCTGACATTTGCACATAAGCTGTAAGTGCAGGCAATTACAAAAAAGCGGTGGGTTCGCGCTCAGATCGCAGCCTTTACAGCTATATTATTTTGAGACGAGATTTGTCAAGGGGCTTTTCTCTTTAAAAACATGATTATATTTTCAAAATATATGCTGAAGTGAAAAGTTTATTTCCACTTTGAAAGAGCGAAAAAATAAGTGGCAATTACTCTTACAAAATGAAGTGAGGAATAGATTGATATGGGAAATATAAACGCATGGCAGCTTTCGGCGGCATAGCACCGACTTACCATATCACCCTATTGGATAAGCCGACCATCGTTTGGGACTTTCATTCCCTGTTGCTAGGTATACAGATGATGTTCAGCTTTATGCTGACCGACAGCGAAAACCCGATTAAGCTTTGCAGACACTGCACCAAAGCCTTTGTCGCAAGCAGATCAAGTGCTGTATTTTGCAGCCCTCAGTGCAAGAATAAGCATAATGTTTACAAAAGCAGAGCAAAGAAAAATAAGGATGGTGACGAACATGCCTGAAAGCCAAAATATTGAATGGAAAAGCAAATGGAAAGATGAATATCTGGAATGGATTTGCGGATATGCCAACGCACAAGGAGGAAAAATCTACATTGGATGCGATGATGACGGCAATGTAATTGGGCTATCCAATGCTCATAAGCTTCTTGAAGATATACCGAATAAAATTAGAGATGCCATGGGCATTATCGTTGGTGTAAATTTATATGAGCAAAACGGAAAAGAATACATTGAGGTAGATGTTCCTTCCTATCCGATAGGCATTTCGTGCAAGGGCGTTTATTATTATCGAAGCGGCAGTACACGGCAGATATTGACTGGTCCCGCTTTAGAGGCATTTTTGATGCGCAAGCGTGGTGCAACTTGGGATAATCTTCCTTTACCTGCATTCTCGTTGAATGACATTGACGATTCCATTATTGATCGATTTAAGAAATGGGCAGCTAAGAAGGGACGCATTGACAAGAGTGTTCTGGATGAACCGAAAGATATACTTATGGAAAAGCTGCATCTGATGAATGGCTCATATCTTACGAATGCGGCAATGCTCCTGTTCGCAAAAGACCCTGAAAAATGGCAGCTTGGCGCATATGTTAAAATCGGTTTTTTTGAAACCGACGCCGATCTTTTATATCAAGACGAGATACACGGCTCTATCTTGGAACAGATTGATAAAATCGTGGAACTTGTATATCTAAAGTATATGAAAGCCAAAATTACCTACGAGGGTATGCAGCGTATTGAGAGATATTTTGTGCCGGAAGCTGCTCTGCGAGAGGCTCTGCTAAACGCCTTGTGCCATAAGCAATATCAGTCCGGTGTTCCGATTCAGATAAGCGTGTATGAGGACAGGCTGTATATTGCCAACTGCGGTAGTCTTCCCGAAAACTGGACATTGGAGAACTTGATGCGTAAACACGCTTCCAGTCCTTACAATCCCAATATTGCCCATGTGTTCTATTTGGCAGGCTTCATCGAAAGCTGGGGACGTGGAATTGAGAAAATCTGCTCTGCCTGTGAGAAAGACGGCGTTCCTCAGCCTGTTTACACAATCAATCCCGGCGATATTATGATTGAATTTACTGCACCGGAAGACAGAATTATTCGTTCTGTTACCCACAAGGTGACAGATAGAGTAACAGAAAAGGTGACAGATCGTTTGGATGAAAAATCCATACAGATTCTTGCACTTATTTCTGAAGATCCGGCATATACCTCAACTGCAATAGCAGAGAAACTGTCCGTTAGCAGGAAAACGGTATCGCAGAAATTGAAAGAAATGAAAGAAAAAGATATTATTGAGCGTATTGGTTCAGATCGTAAGGGTTATTGGAAAATCAAAAACGATTAACTGCACAAAAAGAGGATGCCCGTTATCAGACATGCAGCCGATAACGGGCATTCAATTAAGTGTATACAAGTTCAGTCAAAATAATTTCTTCCGTACGGTTATGAATAGAATTGATACGGCGCACCCATTCCATTTGGTCAGCCGCTTTGAGTGCTTCAGTTGCACACTCCTGCTCCGTCATAGCGGAAACGATGATTTCCATGCGTTTGTTGCAGGCTTGGTCAATTTCAGCTAAGTATTTGGACAATGTGCCCTCCAGTACATAATCGTTGTAGAGGATTTGACGGTGCTCTTTTAGATAGCTGCGGCGCATATGTCCGTATTTGCCGATCTGATAATTGCCGGTATCTGGCAGGGCGAGGTTGGGGATAAGATAATCGCCTACTTGACGATATGTACCGCCCATTTCTCCAAAGATAGATTTCATAGAATATCAGCTCCTTTTGTGTCGATTTCCAGCGGTTATAAGGCTTTTTTTGACTCCTGGTATATTGGAAATGACTCATCTAAAAGTCATTGCAACATACCTTTTCCTTTCTATCAACCTTTATACCCGTGGTTGATTACGGGGTTCATTGTCTGTATGATTGAAATATGTGAATGTGGATTTGTATTGCTCCTTGTGGCTCTGACTACTTTAGAAAGGTTCTTACCACTCCTTATTCCAAAATAATGATGAGTTAGATGAGTCTTTGAATTCGTATCTCGTTCCAGGTTTTATGGTCTAAGTGCTGTGGTTTCTTCACTTCACATACTCTTATTTCAGAAAGGATGTGTTTTTATGTTTCTTGTTGGAATCGATGTCGGTAAGCTCTCTCACATGTTTTGCATCATGGATTCTTCCAATGGCGAAATCCTCGTCAGTCCTGTTTCTTTTAAAAACAATAAACAAGGCTTTGATTTTCTGATGGGCAACATCAAGCTTTATCCCAAAGACAAATTGCTGATCGGTATGGAAGATACAGGCCATTATCATTTCAACCTTTTGAAGTTTTTACTCGATTCCGGTTATACCGTTGCACTCATCAATCCCATAACGACCGATCTTACCCGAAAGATGCAACTAAATCCTACCAAAGACGACAACCTGGATACCATGACCATCTGTGATGTCCTGGCTTCCAGTCCTCGTAAAAAGGGTTACAGGATTTCTAAAATCAATAATTTTGAATTTTATGAGCAGAAACGTCTGACCCGTGAACATCACGATCTCAAGGAACAATTAAACGTATATGCCAATAAGCTTCAGAAATGTATTGATATCGTTTTTCCTGAATATAACTCTCTGTTTAAATCCAAATATGGAACTGTATATTTGAAGGTCTTAAAAGCGTTTGGCTGTGCGAATGCTATTGCTCATGCCGATATCCGCAATATTCGCAAATGCTTCGAAACCAATAGGAACGGCCGCACTATTTCACTGACACCGGAAAAATTAAAAGAAGCTGCTAAGCATTCGATCGGGTTTCCTTCAAAGGCTGAAGTGATCGAAATACGTCATCTGATCGATTTGATCGAATTGATCAAAGAACAAATCAACGATGTGGATATAAAAATAGAAGAGTTCAGCACGCAACTTAACTCTCCTATCCTCACCATACCGGGAATCTCACATTTCTCCGGTACTTCTATTTTAGCTGAATTAGGAGATTTACGCAACTATTCTAAGGCGTCTCAAATCATCAAATTTGCCGGTGTTTCCCCATATAAGCATCAATCAAGTCAATATGAAGCCCAACATACAGCCATTACCAAGAAGGGATCACGATATCTTCGCAAAACACTTTATCAGGTGATCTTACCTGTTATTCGCTACAATCCTGTATTTAACGAATACTATCATCTCAAGTTGTCGCAAGGGAAAGGGCATCGTTGCGCTCAGGGACACTGTGTACGAAAGTTACTTCGGATCATCTATCATCTGGTAATAACGAATCAACCGTTTGATTCAACTCTTTTAAAATAAGTCATTACTAAATTCTTAGATCCTCTACTAAGTTCTTTTTGTCATGCCTTTTTATTCACTATTTCAAAGATCGAGACAACTTCAGCTAACTAACTTCAATAAATTTTTATTTTCAGACTTTTTCATACAATTTACTTGATTTTTATATAGTTAGCTTTCTTACAACTGCTTTTCAATTCACCACAAATGAGCCGCAGTCATATGTATTAGGTGGCAGAAACCACCCTTTACATAGTAACTCTTGTTACGGACTTTATTATCAATCGTATTCCCATTAGCATAATAAAAAGCGGTACAAAAAGAGAAATCAATGCTGGGACTTTAGACATGAAATCGCCAATGCTCCCATATTGACTTTCAAAAATCATAATTATAAAAACTAATACAATCGAATTCGTAGCCGCTGTTGATATGACTTTTCCAATTTTCGTCTGAGGAAGTTTTTTAGTAAAAAATAGAAATTGTTAATGTTCCTTCAAGAACTTTTCATGATTTTCAGACGAATCGAATTTGCAAACGAAACTAAGAAAAGAATTTAGAATTAAAAGCAAAATCACTAAATCCCCGCTCAGTATTGTAATTTATATCAACTACACCACTTCCCAACATTAATTGGAAATAACAGAAACGGTACCATTTGCACTAATCGCTCTACAGCAATCCACATATACTTCGATAAATTCATATCCACCGCGGATAGCAATAGAACGTGCTTTTTCAAGTCCACCAGGAAGCATCTGACCGGCTTTGTAATGCTCAATTATTTTCCCGCTTATATCCAGAGTATGTACTTCATACGGTTTGCCCAAATAGCAAATAGATACAATTCCCAGCATTATGCTGCTGATTTTCACTTCTGAAAATTCATTTCGGATAGTGTCAACAATTTCGTCTACTTTATGCTGGTTATGAACATGACCGCCAACATCAAGTTTATGCATTGCCTGCATATATTCTTTAGAGCGTGTCTTGCGAAGAAATCTATCTATTTTCATTTTATCCATCTGCTGAGTCTGCTGGGATTGTTGCTGCGTTTGCGTAGTACTCAAGATGGTGTTTGTCTGTTGTTGAGTTTTGGGATGTCTTAACATTGGTTTCGGCATTGATCTGCTCCTCCTGTCATTTAATTTCTATGGTAGCACCAATAGCTACAAATATATTTTTAATTTGTACGACTTCGGTTTCGGTTTTACATTTTCTTTTAATGTTGAAGGGAGCCGTTTGGATAAACTCTTGGATTTTTCCAAACCCGCCCCTGTCAATATTCGGATTTCCTTGATCGAGTTTAGTTTATTTCTTTTGCAATTGAATAAGACAACTTTCTTATATAGGTTATTTACAAAAGAGACATTTTTTAACTACGTTCCGCAAACTTGGCAAAACGAACTATTGCTTCATTTTGAGTTTCACATTTATGGTAAAACATCCTATCAGCTTTCCTTAATCACATTTCCGCACTTTTCACAGAATTTAACGTTAATTTCTAATTCAGCACCGCAAGACGGGCACACAAACCCTCATCCGGGGACCTCGCCTGTAAGTTCAAACAAGTGAAGTTCACAGGTTTCAATTTCAAACTACAGCTGAGCCAAATCTTCTGGACGCAAGGAACAAATTCTGCTTTCTCAGCCAATTCAGGTTTTCCTTCCATTTTCTCTATCTTGGCTCCGCAATCGTCGTAGTTTTCTTCGGCTTCTTCTAACGACCCTGCATTTATAACTTTGCCCTTGCTGTCTTGAACTTCATTCAAAGAGCCATCATTAAAATTTTCGGCAGTTTCCTCAGTTTCGAACAACTGTTCACTATCAACTTTAATCTATGGAGTTTTATTGATTTCTTTATTTTTGCCGCTTTCTCAATTGAAACCCGTAATCTATCCTCCGTATATAAATAACGCAGACACGGTATGGTTTGCATGAGTCAAGCCACATCCGTGTCTGCGTAGAATTATCAAACCAACACTTTGCGTGTCTTGGGTCCGTTTTTTTTCTGGGAGAGTCCCTCTTCGCCGATTGGTTTTCCGGAAGCGGGGACAGCACGCTCTTTACCCCACTCACGGATTGCTTCGATTTTTTCGGGGCTTGTCTGAGAAAGAGGAACAACATTGTTAAAGGCCGTAACCATATTTTCTTCATTAAGCACGAAATTACTGTTAGCAATCGAGCGATATGCCAAGTCTCTCACGGTGGATTCCAGATCGGCACCAGTAAATCCATCGGTAAGTTCTACGATTTTATCTGCAAACGGTCCGATAAAATCAAGCTTCAAATATTTACGCATATACAGCGAGAGAATATCACGTCGTTCATCAGCAGTAGGCAAATCGACGAAGAACAGCTCATCAAATCTACCTCTGCGCAAAAGCTCAGAAGGAAGCATAGAAACATCATTTGCTGTTGCAACAACGAACACCTGCTTTTTACATTCCTGGAGCCAGAATAAGAATTGCCCAACCATTCGTGTTGATACGCCGCCATCGTTTAAACCGCTTGCACCGGACAAGCCCTTCTCAATCTCATCAATCCAAAGAATACAAGGAGATACGTTTTCGGCAGTTGTCAAAGCGTCTTTTAACTGTTGCTCGGACTGACCGACATAACTACCTTGAACTGTAGCAAAATCCAAACGATATAACGGCAGTTTCCAGTTGGCAGAAATCGACTTTGCGGAAAGGGATTTACCACATCCGGGAACACCAACGAGCAGAATTCCTCTCGGGGGCTGCAAACCTTTTGCTCTCAACTCATCACGCTTTTCGGGAGTGAGAAGTTCTTTCTTTTCATTCAGCCATTTCCTTAGACCGGCTAATCCGCCGACATCTTTAACGCTTTCATCAACATCAATTTTTTCCAAACCGGAAATATCAGAGAACAGTCTATCTTTAGCATATCTAATTTCATCCATATCGGATTTTTTGATGCTTTTATTTGCTATCAAAGCCGCAATTACATTTTCGGCTTCAATGCGAGTTACACCAGCCAAAGTGGAGGCTGCTTCACGAATATCGGTATTATCCCATTCAATGGGGATTTCAGATCGATAATCATCTATGTATTCCTTGATAATGGAGTACATTTCATCTTCATTAGGCAGGTCAATTTTGATAACCATACCTAATCTTTGTAGTTGATTCCAAACAGCGTTATTAGTCAAAACTATAATTACGCCGCCGGATTCGTTTGCTAATGTAACCAAGTCCAAAATCTGTCTTGCATCACTATTGTCGCCACTAATATCAGGAACTTCGGTCAGAATAAGCGTCATATATTGCTTACGCTTCATTTGCTCACTCATAAAATCGATAGCTCCATACACGGACTTGTCATCGCTAATTGACTTCTCTGTGCTTAAATCGTAGATGCCCTTTGATAGCGTATGAACATAGAAAGGTAAGGTCAGTTCCTCGGAAATCTCTTTCAAAATATCCAGCGTTCTTGCTCTTTCAATGGTGTTTATAGCTATGAAAGGGATGCGAGCGATAGAGTATCTTTTTAAGAGTTCTTTGCTCTTTGCAACATCACTCATACATCAGATCTCCTTTCAAAATGCGTTTACTTTATTATTTCTCACAATACTTGCGAGTTTGCCGCTACGGTCTTTCTTTGCAGAATCCTCAAGAGAAGTCTGCATACTATTTGCTTGACTAATTACCAACTGGTGATATTGCTGTCGGTTCTTCTCCGGGATTGCGGGAAGATTGATTGCTTTGGATAAAAAGCACATCTCCTTGCGGAGGGTAAGGAGAGCCTGTACGATGGCTCTCTCTTGCCCATTAGAGCGAGTCATTTCCTTCTGGAACTTATCAGATGCAGCATTCATTCGATAGTTGATGACGTCAATCAGCCTTTTTGCAAACCGTTCGGCAACACCGGATTGCCATTCAATAGTGCCTTTCTGCATAGCCGACAACACAGCTTCATCGTCGGATTTAGCTTTCAGCATATCCAAAACAGCAACCCATTCGAAATATGTTTTCGGAGGTGCAATCGCTGTGGCCAACATTGAATTAGCGCCTCCTTACCATTACCTGAGGAGGTTCGAGGCTCCACGCAGGAAGACCCTGCGCAAAAGCATTGCCGGCTTCAACATATTTTGCCACCTTTACAGGTGTTTCCTTTACGGGTGCAAAGGCAGGGGCATTGTCAACTTTGGAAACGGAAATTTCTTCGCCACAGGAAATACAAAATTTGCTACCAGATTTATTGCTTGCACCGCATTTAGGGCAAGGAATAATGGTTCCGGTGGCGACAGAGTTTATAAAATTAGCTTTGGTTTTAGCATCCATTTCTCTTTCCTCCTTATTGAACCTTAATTCTACGGTTGGAATCTGCAAGCTTTCTTACATACTGCTCAGGGGTAATCTGGTCAAGGAAGTCAATAACCTTCTGGCTTTCACCGTCTTTTTCAGCGAATTCAGCTCTGAAATCGACAATCTCAGCGAGAATAGCTCTGATGATTTGAGAACCGTTCTTGCGTTTTTCCTCAAACTTGACTTCAATATTCTGATGAATCTGTTCAACCTTCCTCTTCTTGGAGAAATGGTTGATCACCATACCAATGCCAGCGATAATTGCAATCAGCCCAAGGAGTCCGCTTCCGGCACTCATCATAATTAAACCGATGGCGCTGATTGCTGCACCGCCCCACAAACAGAATTTCTCAAATCCGGAGAGGAGCACCTGTGCAAGTGCACTTTCCTCTTCTTTGTCAACCAAGTCATTGAATTTACTGATAATTTCCGTTTCATTTTGACCGTCGGAAGTTTTATCGTTAAAGGTATCAACATTGATTTCGATTTCATTTGGGATTTTCATCCTGTTTTGAGCCACAACATCGTTGTACGCATTACTGATCCACTCCTTGGAAAGAGCAATGGCAAACTTCTGAGTAGAAGCACTTGCGTGGGAACTCTCCGGCTTCATAGCTGCATCGGTAAGCAGTTGAGTGAAATCCTTATGTTCCTCAAAGGCAGTTTGCTCAACTGCCATATTCCGACGAGCTCGGTTTTCATCACCATCAAAGTCGATAATGAACTGATTGTATTTTTCTTCTTTTCTCAGAGGGATTTCTTCTTCGTCAAATTCAGAAACCAAAGTATTCAGGATCTCGTCAAGCTGTGCCTTCAAAGCGTCTGTTGAAGCTTCCTGTTCAAAGATTGCGGTGAAATAGCCTAGGATTTCAGCATGGAGCATAGCTCCTTCCATGATATCCTGCAGAGCAGGCCAGGTCTTGCTGTACTTGCGAAGATATGCATAATTGTTAGTTTCAAGAGGCTTCCTCTTGAGGTTGATTGCATCGGCCCACTGCTTTGTCTGCTGCTCAATAAAACCAGGCTTGTCCGCAAGATGCTCGAGCCATTCGCCCATCTGTCTGGAAACAACGCCTTCAGAGTCTACCCCAAGCAAACCACTTGCGAAAGCGTCAAGGATAATCACCGTCTTCCTGTCGAGGTTTTCTTCATCCTGGTTAGCGAGATAACGCTGAGTCCATTTGAGTGCAGCGTTCTTGCGGTCGGCCCTACGGCAAATCAAGGCAAAGAACAGAGAAGTCTTTTCATCGTTTCTCTTGATACCTTCCTTAAGAGCACGTTCGGCTAATTCGGGCTGGTCGTTAATCCAAGCAGCGAGTGCTACCAAACAAGGAGCCAACCAATATCCAGGGGTGGAAATCATAAGTTCCTCAGTAGCATTGCTGATAGTGTCTTTCTTGACAATACCAATATCATCCGCTTGGAGAATACCGGTGGTAGTTCTTCTTACAATGTCGTAGTGACCAAAACGCTTCTCCATCTCCTGCCTGATTTGAATAACTCTTTGCTGTGCTTTAGACAAAGTGTTCGCTCTAACCTGAAGCTGCACAAAGTTGTTGAAATCACGTGCCAAAGCGCCGATTTCGTCGTAAATGATCTTAACATTGTCGTTTACACGGTCAACGTTATTGTCGATTACTTCGAGGTTGTTGTTCAGCGTACCGAGATTGTTGTTAATGGCTCTTAAGCCATTTTCAATCGCACTTAGCTTAGCTGAACTGATTGCATGATCTGCCATCACTTTTTCCTCCTTTGACTTTTAAGTAGTTATTGTCAAAAAGTGTCCGTTTTGATAGCCACAAACTTACTTTATTATACAGTGGCTGAATTTACAAGTGAATTCCCGGCTTTTTCGACAAAATTCGGTAGAACCACTCTTGGTCAATATCCAGAGGAACCATTATCAAAAGGGACTCTTTTGCGCTGCGTGCGCTTGTTGAAATGCGGCTGGAATCGGCGAGTAAGCGCGATGGCAAAGCTTACAAACTGCACTTTAAACAATCACATCGGCAAGGTTGAGCGAAGAGATGATCAACAGCGCGACAAACAGCAACAGCAGGATCGCTTCAAAAACCAAAAGATAGATGAAATAACGATGATCTTCCCGATGCCGGGAGATGCTCTGACAGCGGCTTTTAATCAGCCAAGGGATGCAAGGCAGCAAAAACATCAGGGCGATGAACAGAAATTCGGGTGCACGTGTCATCATCATGACGGGGATGAAGCAAAGCGAGATGACAAAAAGCAGTGCCGAAAAATATGTGGGATAAAGGAGCGAACAATCCGATGTCCGGCGCAGATGCTTCAAAAAGCGATCGACAACCAAAGGAAGCGACGCCAGCAGAAGAAATAAGATTCCCATGAGAATGAGATGAACAGGTTTCATCGTATACCTCCATTTCTCCACATCGAAAGTCATGTGGTAACAGCTATTGTAAGAAAGTGCAGAATTGCCGATTGATAACGGCGCTATCAGCGTTCTGTCATCAGAAACGCATTTGATTGCCGGATGAGGAAGAGGGGAAGACCGCTGCTGCTGCGGCATTGAAAAGGCGATAGGGATGGCAAGCACATCAGAGGATGAAAGTAAACGGGCATGTATGTCTGTTGCCTATGGATGAATTGCCGTTGTCAGTCAGACGCTCAAACACATACCGGTCGGGATGCGGCCGCGGTTTATTCTCAAAACAGGGGCGAAATATTCCCGTTGGGAAATTGTTTTCAATAGGTATTTTCTAATGTTACCATACAATAGGCCTGCGGGAATTGCAAGCGTTTTGGCATAAGAGGGAAGCTTGAAAGAAAAAAACGCATCTTTCTTTTCTTCTCGGATGTCGGTAAAAGTGAAAAGCGGGGAAACATAAAAATATGGGGATGGTCCCGCACGGGATTTATCAATGCGAAAGAGGTGGGCCGCATCCAAGCAGGATAGAACGCTGCGGCAGACATATTGCCTAGACAAAAAGATGGGGAGCGAGCGGGCGAATGGCCGTTCATCAGCAAAGCGAGGAATGAGCGATCAGGATTTGTGTAAAGATGGGCAAGCGTGATGAGCGCATCGTGGCCGATTGCAGAAAATCCGTGCGATACAAACGCGCAGACGGTGTAAAAAAAGCGTCCTCGATACAGGCTTTCAGCGGCAAAACACTTACAGATATGAAATATTTAATGAAAAAATAGCGATTCTGTGCGATAATACCAACAAGCAAGGGGGTAGGGACATTTGAAGATCAAGGAAGTGATCGTCGTCGAGGGGCGTCATGACACCAATGTGCTCCAGCAGTATTTCGACTGTGAGACGATCGAGACAAACGGACTTTCGCTCAGCGAAGAGACCCTGCGGCTGATCGCGGCGGCGAAAGAGCGCTGCGGCGTTATCATCTTCACCGATCCCGACCATCCCGGAGAGGTGATCAGAAGGCGGATCAACGAAGCGGTCGATGGCTGCAAGAACGCCTATATCGCCAAAAATAAAGCCAAGACATCGCGTAAGGTCGGTGTGGAGCACGCCAGCCGCGAGGATTTGCAGGAGGCCTTGTGCCATTGCTTCACCTACACGCAGCAGACACAAGCGAGCATCACGATGATGCAGCTGCTGGAGCTGGGCTTGCAGGGACAAAAGGACAGTGGAGCGCGCAGAGCCTGGCTGGGAAAGGCGTATCATCTGGGAAAACCAAACGCCAAAACGCTTCTCAAGCGCTTAAACCTGTTGCAGGTGGATGCGCAGGAGGTGCGCGAACAGTTAGCGAAAGGGGGATTCGCATGAAGAAGATCATCGCTACGCCCTCTGTCACCAATGAGATTTTAAAGCGCCATGCGCTGTTTGCCAAAAAGAATTACGGACAGAACTTTCTGGTGGACAGCGGCGTTGTCGATAAGATCGCCCGCAATGCGATCATCAGCGATCACTGCGTCGCCTTTGAGATCGGTCCGGGGATCGGTGCTTTGACCCAGTGGCTGTGCCGGTATGCGAAACAGGTCGTCTCCTTTGAAATCGATGAGCGATTGAAAGACGTGCTTGCGGATACGCTAGCCGACGCCGATAACTTTACGCTGGTGATGGAAGATTTCTTGCAGGTGGACTTAGCGAAATGGACACAGCGTTATCGCAGGGAGGGGTATGATGTCGTCATCGCCGCCAATCTGCCATATTATATAACGACGCCGATTCTTTTTCGCATCTTTGAATCACAGGCAGAGATCGATGCGATTACGGTCATGATGCAAAAAGAGGTCGCCGATCGTTTTTACGCCAAGCCCGGCAGCAAGGATTACAACGCGCTCAGCGTCATCACGCAGTTTCGCTGCAGCGTGCATCCGGTGATGAAAGTGCCGCGCAACGTCTTTCTGCCCAAGCCCAACGTAGACAGCGCTGTGGTGCAGTTTCGCTTTATCGATCATCCCGCCTTGGATGAGCAGCAGTTTTTTGCGATGGTGAAAGCATGCTTCGCCATGCGCAGAAAGACCATTCTTAACAACTTCGCCTCCTGCTTTGAAAACAAGGAACAGGCGGCGCGGGTGTTGAACGCTGCCGGTATCGATCCCGCCGCGCGCAGCGAGCAGCTATCACTGGAGGCGTTTTTACGGCTGTATGAGGTGTATGAATATGAAAGTAGAAGCAAATGCGAAAATCAATCTGGTATTGGATGTCGTCAGACGCCGTGAGGATGGCTATCACGATCTGCGCATGATCATGCTGCCATTAGCGCTGCATGATACCTTAGAGGTGACCCTCGCACAGGAAGATCGCTTATTTTGCGATGATCCTCGCGTGCCCCTCACAAATGACAATTTGATTTTCCGCGCACTTTCCTATCTGCGAAAGCGCTGGGGAATGGACGCGCATTTTCACATCAAGCTGCATAAGCGCATCCCCATGGAAGCGGGACTCGCCGGGGGCAGTGCCGATGCCGGTGCGATCATCCGTGCGGCAATGCAGCTGACAAAGCTGGAAGCGCCGATGGAGGCAGTCGCAAAAGAAGCAAAACAGGTGGGGGCGGATGTTCCTTTCTGCGTCTATAACCGCTGTGCCCGTGTGGAGGGCATCGGCGAACAGATTTCCGCATTGGATGTGAATTGTGATTTTGAGATTTTGTTGGTGAAGCCGCAAAGCGGCGTATCGACCAAGCGCGCCTATGAGCTGCTGGACTTTGACCGCGTCACGCATCCCGATGTCGATCTCGTCGAGCGCTGTCTGCGGACAGATGCGTATGAGACCTTGTGCAGCGCTTTGGGCAACACGCTGGAATACAGCGCCTTTTTGTTGAACCCGCAGGTTGCCAAGCTCAAAGAAGCGCTTGTTTGCGATGGAGTGGACGCTGCGCTGATGTCCGGCAGCGGCTCCACCGTGTTTGCCATCGGCCGCGATCATTGTCAGCTTGCCCAATTGGAGGAACGCTATCGCAAGCAGGGGTATTTTACCACTCTGACCAAACGCAGGGGATAGAGGAGGAAGCGTATGGATTGGACTTCACGAATCAAATCGTTTTATCACCGCAAACTGGATGGATATACCTTTGAGGAGTATCTGATCATGTTTGTTACCTGCTCGATCTTTCTGCCGTATTTTTGCAGTATGGCGGCGATCGTCATCACGCTTTGTTACCTCGCTGCGACACATCAGCTGATCCCCATCGTCAAACGCACGCCGCGCGCCTTCTTTGCCTTTGCGTTTTGTGCGCTCTCCTTTGCGGTTTCCGCATATTATCACAATCAGATCGGCATGCTGCAATCGTTTGTGATGCTGCTCATCTTCGTCTACTACATGTTTTATCGCAGCGTCATCACGAAGCGTCTGCTGATTTTGCTGATCGACGCCTGCTGTATCATCTCGATATTTTGCTTTATCTGGGCGCTCATGGAGTATTTCCGCATCATCGATCATTTCGATTATAGCTTTTTTGCGCTGGAGGTCGAGGATGAACCGCGCTGGCGGGTCAATTCGACGTTTTACAATGCCAACCTCTATGCGATGATGATCGAGTTTCTGGTGCTGTGCTGTGTGTATAAGCTGTTATATTCCAAAACGCTGCGGCGCATTTTGTTTTACTGGTGCATCATCCTGCTCAACCTTTTCGCCCTGTATCTGACGGGCTGCCGTACGGCGTGGGCTTCTTTTGTCGTCGCCATTCCGGTGATGTTTTTCCTCACGCGCCACTGGAAGTCGTTTACGGCTTCGATGGCTTTGCTCATCGGCGGTGTCAGCGCGGTGCTGATCGATCCCGGGCTGCTGCCGCGCAGCGGGTTTCTGGATTCCTTCATCGTCCGCGGACGGATATGGAAGACGGCAATCAAGGCGATTCGCGACCACCTCTTTTTCGGCGGGGGACCGCAGTGTTATCAGCTGTTTTACCCTCTGTATCACGGGCGTAAGGCAAAGCATGCGCATAATGTGCTCTTAGATCCGCTTTTGAGCTATGGTATCGTGGGACTGCTGTTGATATTTGCCTATTTCTGGGTCAATCTCAAGGAAATCGTCCGTCTGTATACCAAGCGCTATGATGTGCCGCTGTTTGCGCTGATCGTCGCGTTTTTGCTGACGGTGCTGATTCACGGAGTGCTGGACTATACGATCAACTGGATTCAGACGGCGATGCTGTTTTTGATGGTGTTCTCCGCAAGCGCGATCTATGTCAATAACGGCGGACAGCCGGAGACGCAGGGAAACGTGGACTTTGAGAAGGGATGCTCTAAGCGGCGCCGTTTCTTAAAAAGAGATTAAGCGGTGATGGGCGCGGTTTGGGACTGATCCCGAAAAGCAAAGGGAAGAAAGCGTTCAAATATATTGGTTATGAGACTCTAAGTGTGTTTGCAATGATGCTGTTATCATGGTTGATGAAGGAAACACGGAGAGTCTTTTCTTTTAGATGACATACGCATGAGAAATGCTTGATGTATCGACAGTGAAGCCGTATGTCAACAGCTGTTTGTTGTCATAATGTCCGTCAGCGATGATGATCCATAGTGTTTTCCCTCATTTTACGTGCTTGATGATGAATAGTGAGAACAATCCTTTGACAACAATGCGCCTCGTCATTTGAAAAAGCATGCGTCATCCGTTACAATAGAGGAAGAAAAGAGGGATGCTGATGGAATATGCGATCGTAAAGCTGGCGCTCTATCTGCTTTGTTTCCTCGTGTCGCTGTATGCGCTCAGCGGGGTGCGCTTCGAGCGCTTTGTCAATGTGCGTCAGCCGATAAAGGCGCAGGTGCTGCTGTTGCTTCTGGCGATGGCGCTCGCCTACCTGTGCGCCGGCTTCCTGTTGGAGCTGACGATTTTCAATGGCCTCACCTAAGCTGTATCAGGTCATTGTGATCGATGATGATATGCGCCGCCAGCTGCATATCAAGAACATGACCGACTGGCATGCGCTTTCCTGTGAGATCGTCGCCTTTGCCCAAAACAATAAAGATGCTTACCGCCTGTATCGGGAGGTGCGTCCCGACATCATCCTGCTGGGCGTGCGGGGCAAGCGGCTGGATCGCGTCCCCCTCATTCATCAGATTCGCCGGGAGGATGAGCAGGTGCAGATTCTGCTGCTGATGGAAAGCTTCTCCTATGATCGGGTGCGCTCCTATATCCGCAGCGGCATCGACGATCTGCTTTTGTTTCCGCTGCTTCGCAAAGAGGGCTTACAGGCGGCGATCACACAGGCCAAAGGAAAAGCCGATCGGCAGACGCGCCGTCATGACGCCATCATGGAGGGTGTCATCCGCGAGCTGCAGCAGTGTCTGCTTTTGCGCAAAGAGGATCACTCCAGCGAGGTACAGGACTTTGCACAGGTGCTCAGCCATCCGTTTTACGATTTTATCAGGCAGGGCGCTTTGATGGCTTATCTGCGCATCGACCAAATTCATCTGATTCATCACCAGCGCAAGATCGACCGCAAGCATCTGCGCCGTCAGATCGAACAGATTTTAAACGATCATCACATGGCCTATCCCGATGCGCTGCCTTTGTTTCTCAATCAGCACAGCGTCATTCTCCTCTTTCCCACCAAGGACGTCACCCAAACCCTGTTTGCCATCCGCACCCTGCATGCGCAGATGCAGCAGCTGCTGAATTACGGGATTACGATCATCTTGGGCGAACCGTTTACCAAAGCGCAGGAGATGATGGAACAATTTGACCGCCTGCTGGCATGTAGCCGCAACCGCTTCTATGAAAAAGAACAGATTTTGCTGCTCAAAGAGGTGACGCCGGCGCAGTTTCAGCGTTTGCAGCCGGGCGAGGTGCACTTTCATCAGGAGCTGAGCGATGCGGCGCTCGCCCAGGATTTCCAGCGGGTGAGAGCGATACAAAGCGACATGCTGGATTACATGGAGGAGCACTGCATCCTCCCCAGTGACGTACTGGCGTATTGCACCTTTGTCGCGCATAACGTCGAAGGCCGTGAGATCACCTATGGCATGAAGCAGCAGGACTTTCCCTTTGCGGATGTCGCCGCGATCATCACCATGTGTGAAACGCTGGCGATGCTGCGGGAAGAGATGGAACAGATATGGACAGCCGCAGAGGTGTGGACGGCGGAAAAAAACCGCCAGCGATACCGCCGCAATGTCGGCGAATGGCTGGAGTTCATCCATAACAATCTGCATCGGCCGCTGAGTCTCAAGGAAGTGGCGGCACACTTTCAGGTATCGCCCAGCTATGCCAGCCGTCTGTTTAAGCAGGAGGTCGGCAAGACCATGATCTCTTATATCAACGAGGAACGGATGAAAGAGGCGCTGCGTCTGCTGAACGAATCGAATTTGAGCGTGCGTGAGATCGCTTTGCGCATCGGCTATGCGGACCCTTATTACTTCGATCGGCTCTTTCGCCGCTACCATGCGATGACGCCGCGCGAATACCGCAACCGCCTGCGCAAACCCGGGTCATAAAATCATCACATTCTCATATAGTTAGATGAGGATGTGATTTTTTTGCGCGTAGAAATCAAAGGGGCGATGGCGGCGGCGCTCATCATCGGCTGTCTGTTTTTATGGCTGGGGACACAAAGCCCGCTGCACGGTTTTTTCAGCGAGATTTTAACCGATTCAAAAAAAGAAAGCGAGCAGGACATCGTGCAGATGGTGAGTCTTCAGCGGGGAGATACGCAGGTCGAGCTGGAGCTGGAGGAGTATCTAAAGGGCGTGGTCGGCTCGGAGATGACGCCCTCCTATGAGATGGAGGCGCTGAAAGCACAGGCGGTGGCCGCCCGCACCTTTGTCGCTTCCCGTAATTATCGGGTTGATGATTCGACTGCTTCGCAGGTGTACCTCGATGAATCACAGCTCAAGGCGGCGTGGAAAGGCGACTATGAAGAGAGCAAAGCGCGCATCGAGGAGGCTGTCGATGCGACCAAGGGGCAGATCATGGTGGTTGACGGCGAGCCGATCACCGCGTTTTTCTTTGCCTCCAGCGGCGGCAAGACGGCAAACAGCGAGGAGTATTACAGCGGCGAGTTATCCTATCTGCGCAGTGTCGATTCCCCATGGGACGCGCAGGTGGACAGCGATTATGAGACGACCTTTCAATGTACGCGCGCACAGCTGGCACAGGCGTTAGGACTCTCTTCGCCGGTGGCACAGATACAAGAGCCTCAGCGCTATGACAGCGGGTATGTCCGCTCGATCACCATTGACAACACCACCTTCAGCGGGCGCGAGCTGCGAGAGGCGTTACAGTTGAAATCCAGCTGTTTCAGCGTCGATGTATCCGGGGATACCGTCACTTTTACGGTGGCCGGCTTTGGCCATGGCGTGGGCATGTCGCAGGAGGGAGCGCAGGGAATGGCGTTAGAGGGGTATGACTATGAGGATATTTTAAAGCATTATTACACCGGAATCCAAATTGTCGATGTGTATAATTCCTAAAGGCATGGGCATAATGGGGATAGAGGTGATGAAATGCTCAGCTATGAGAAGAAAGCTGTGAAGTGGAAAAAACGCGGAATCATCGTTCTTTCGCTGTTTTTAGCGGCGGCGGTTGGAACGCTGACATGGATGATGAATCAGAGTGCGCCCGCCGAGCCGACGGTGGCCGACAATGATCAGGTGGTGCTGATGCTGCCGGATCTGCCGCAAGAGGAGCGTGCGCAAAAGCCATTCTCGCTGGAGGCAGAGATCGCTGTCGACTATTTTGACGGCAAGGAGAGCGACGCGGTGCAGTTTACGAAGTTTGAGGACGTCTATCGTTCTTCACAGGGAATCGATTATATCTATAACGGTGAAGCGTTCCCGGTGTTGGCGATGATGGCAGGCGAGGTGAGCGATGTGCGTGACGACGATCTGTTTGGCAAGACGGTCGTCATCACCAGCGGCGAGCTGACCGTAACTATGCAAAGTCTCGACGAGGTCAGCGTGAACAAAGGCGACAGCGTGAAGCAGGGCGAGGTGATCGGCAGTGCCGGAAGCTGTGTCTATGGCAAGGAGCTGGGGAACCATCTGCATCTGGTGACGGAGGTTAGCGGCAGACTGGTTGATCCGCAGGATGTCTATGATAAGAGCGCAGAGGAGCTGACAGCGCTGGCGCAGAGCTGATCCTTTGCGACGGTATGTGAAGAAAGGCACCCCCTTCCTGTGGCGATCCGCTGTATGGACGCCATCGGGCGGTGCTTTTTTGCGCATGATAGAAGCGGGGCAATGCAAAGGGGATGCGCTGAGCGAAAAGTCGTTTTTCCTGCATGGAGAAGGGGCTGCTTGAAAAATGTGAAATCGTGGCGGTGATGGAGCAGCTATTTGTTTTTGGCGGGAAAAGTGGTAAAATATAGGGGCTGTCAGAAGCTATGGTGATGGATAGTGATGACAGAGTGTGGTATGATAAGAAAAATAGTGATTTGGAGGAATGTTCATGTTTTCAAAAGAGGTTGGAATTGACTTAGGAACTGCAAATATACTGATGTATGTCAAAGGTGAGGGTATCGTCATCGACGAGCCCAGCGTCGTTGCGATCGATGCGGAGACGAAAAAGTGTTTGGCCGCCGGCAGCGAGGCGAAGGAGATGCTGGGGCGTACCCCGGGCAAGATGTTAGCCATCCGTCCGCTGAAGGATGGCGTCATCGCTGATTTTGAGGTGACCGAAATCATGCTGAACTATTTCTTTAAGAAGCTGGAGCTCAAGGGAATGTTCAAGCGTCCGATCATCCTGATCTGCTGTCCGAGCAACATCACCAGCGTGGAACGCAATGCGATCCGCGACGCGGCATATCGCAGCGGGGCAAAAAAGGTGTACATTGAGGAGGAGCCGAAGGTGGCGGCCGTCGGCGCGGGGCTAGACATCGGCAGACCGAGCGGCTGCATGGTGCTTGACATCGGCGGCGGTACGACGGATGTGGCGGTCATTTCGTTAGGCGAGATCATCACCAGCACCTCTTTGCGGGTTGCCGGCGATGCGATGGATCGTGAGATTATCAAGTTTTGCAAAGAGGAGAAAAAGCTGCTGATCGGTGATCGTACGGCAGAGGAAGTCAAAAAGAAGATCGGTACGGCTTGGAAGGGCTCCGATCAGGAAGTGATGGAAGTCAGCGGCCGTGATTTGGTCAGCGGACTGCCGATCAGCATCGAGATTAACAGCGCTGAGATTCAAGGCTGTCTCAGCGAGCGGCTGGCGGAGATCATCCATGCCTGCCGCACGGTGCTGGAGAATACGCCGCCGGAATTAGCCGCCGATATCGTTACCCGCGGCATCGTGCTGACTGGCGGAGGCGCGCTGCTCAAGGGCTTGGATGAGCTGCTGCGCGATGAGCTGCACATTCCGGTATTCGTGGCGGACAATGCGCTTCGCTGCGTGGCGGAGGGCACCGGCATCCTGTTGGAAAACCTGCATCTGGTGAATTAACCGGCGCAGCTGAGGTCGGTTTATGAATGATCTTCTGTATGTCGTTCTCCCTTTTGCCATCTCCCTGATATTGACGCCGCTTGTCAAACGCATCGCCTATCGCTTGGATGCGTTTGCACAGATCAACGAGCGGACCGTTCATTCAGGGAAGATCGTACGCATCGGCGGCGTGGCGATCTATCTGGCATTTATCGTTTCCATGGCGTGCTTTGTCAAGACGGACATGGCGATGAACGGCATTTTGCTGGGTTCGACGATCATGTTTATCGGCGGTTTGATCGACGATTTTGTCAACCTGCGCCCCCTGCTGAAATTCGGCTTTCAGGTGGTGGCGGCGATCGTGCTGATCGCTTCCGGGGTGACGTTAGATGTGATCCGTCTGCCCTTTGGCATTACGATTTCCATGGGGGTCGTCTCGGTGATCGTCACGTTCCTGTGGATTACCGGGATTACCAACGCGGTCAACTTGATCGATGGCTTGGATGGCCTTTGCGGGGGTATCAGCGTCATCATCCTCATCGTCATCGCCATGCTCGCCGTCATTGAGCGCAGAAGCGACGTAGAGATGATCTCGCTGATCCTAGCGGGGGCGACGCTGGGCTTTCTCGTCTATAACGCGCATCCCGCCAGCATCTTCATGGGCGATTGCGGAGCGCTGTTTCTCGGCTTTATCATCTCGGCGATCTCCTTGCTAGGGTTTAAGAGCTCGACGATCATGACGTTAGCGCTGCCTTTGCTGCTGCTGGGGTTGCCGATCATCGACACGCTGAGCGCGATCTTGCGGCGAACGCTCAAAGGACATAAGTTTTCCGAGGCGGATAAAAGCCACATTCACCATCAGCTGATGAATAAGTTCGGGCATAAGAACACCGTGATCATCATGTGCATCGTCACGGCGCTGTTTGGACTGACCGCTTACTGCTATATGATTAACAAGGGCATCGGTTTGCTCTCCTTGTTTATCATCATGCTCATGGTTGAGCTCTTTATCGAGGTGTCCGGGATGATCTCTGACAAATATCATCCGATCCTCTCCATCGCCCGCCGCATTCGTCAGCGCCTGCAGCGCAAAAAGCATACGACACAAAGCGACAGCCGCTGAGGGCCGTCGCTTTTTTTACGTGTGCCGCGCTTAAAAACGGTAGGTGGAGAAAATGAGCAGCGTGCGAGAAAAGCGGTTCTCTTAAAGCATTTTGAAAAACGCGCGGCAGTTTTTGACAGATACCAAACGACAGGACAGCCGCTGAGAGCCGTCGCTTTTTATATGCGCCGCGCTTAAAAACGGTAGGTGGAGAAAATGAGCAGCGTGTGAGGAAAGCGATTCCCTTGAAGCATTTTGAAAAAGGCGCGGCATTCTTTGGTACCGGTGGCTGCTGCTCCGCGCAGCATCCTTTTTTTGCATCTGCGGCCTTTTGCCCGTTTTCTCAAAACGCAAAAAGAATAATCTTTCTCTTGACAGGAGAGCGTGTATCACTATAATAGTTAATGTGCTAATTAGTTGGCTAACTAATTGGGAAAGAGGTGGCATGATGGAGGACAACAAGAAGATCAGCAGTCTGCTGCGGACGATCGACATCCGCATTCGTATGGATTTGAACGCCCGCAATGAAAAGCTACAGCTGACATCGATGCAGACGCGCATCCTCTGCTTTTTGATCGACCGCGATCAGCAGGAGATCAATCCGCGCGATCTGGAGCATTATTTCCGCATCAGCAAGCCGACGGTAACCGGAGTGCTGAAACGGCTGGAGGATAAGGGCTTTCTCCATTATGAACCAAGCGCGAAAGATCTGCGCTACAAGCAGATCGTACTCGACGACAAGGCGTACCAATGCGCCAAGCAGCTGCAGGCCAGCTTTGAGGCGATGGAGCGTAAGCTGTATCAGGGGCTCAGCGCAGAGGAACTGGAACTGACACGCTCGCTGTTAGCACGTCTGTTAGACAACATTTCTAAAGAAGAGGAGGTTGTGCAATGAAACGATTGCTTCAAGAATTGAAAGAGTACAAGGCATCCTCGATCAAAGCGCCGCTGTTCATGATCGGCGAGGTGGGCTTAGAGCTCTCGCTGCCGACTTTGATGGCGTTTGTCATCGACAACGGTGTGATGAAAGGGGATATGCGAACGGCTGTCATCATGGGCTTCGTCATGCTGGCGGTTGCTTTTTTATCGCTCGCATGCGGTGCGCTCAGCGCGAAGAATGCGTCTTATGCTTCTGCCGGTTTTGTCAAGAACCTGCGCAAGGCGATGTTTGAAAACATCCAGCGGTTTTCTTTCCGCAATGTAGACCGTTATTCCACCGCCGGACTCATCACCCGTCTGATGACGGATACGACCAATGTGCAGAATGCTTACATGATGATTCTGCGCATGTGTGTGCGTGCGCCGATGATGCTCATTCTGGCGATGGTGATGACCTTTACGATCCATGCGGATCTGGCAATCTATTTCCTGTATGCCCTGTTATTTTTAGCCGTTGCGCTGACGCTGATCACCGCGCTTTCCTATCCGGTGTTTCGCAAGGTGTTCCGCAAGTATGACGATCTCAACGCCAGCGTGCAGGAGAATATCACCAACATGCGCGTCGTCAAGGCGTATGTTAAGGAAGAAGCGGAAACGAAAAAGTTTAAAAGCGCCAGTGAAAAGCTGTATGAGATGTTTTGCAAGGCGGAGAAGATTTTGGTGCTCAACGGCCCGATGATGCAGTTGGCCATGTATGCCTGCATCATGGCGATCGGCTGGTTCGGCGCACAGTTTGTCGTTGTCGGCTCTTTGACGACCGGCGAGCTGATGAGCATGTTCACTTATACGATGCAGCTGCTGATGAGCCTGATGATGCTGTCGATGGTGTTCGTCATGATCTCCATGTCCACCGCTTCGGCAAAGCGTATCGTCGAGGTGCTGGAAGAGACCAGCGATATTCACAATCCCGCGCATCCAGTCTATGAGATCAGCGATGGCAGCATCCGCTTTGAGAATGTCTCCTTCGATTACTTCACCCATGAATTTGACAAAGAAGCAAACGATGCGGTATTGCGCAATATCAACTTAGAGATTGCCAGCGGCGAAACCATCGGCATCTTAGGCGGTACCGGCAGCGCCAAGAGTACGCTGGTGCAGCTGATCCCGCGCTTGTACGATGTAAGCAAGGGCGCCGTCTATGTCGGCGGGCGCAACGTCAAGGAATACGATCTGGAGACCCTGCGCAATCAGGTAGCGATGGTCTTGCAGAAAAACGTGCTGTTCTCCGGAACGATCAAGGAGAACCTGCGCTGGGGCAATCCGGACGCCGGCGAGGAAGAAATGGTGAAAGCGTGTCAGCTGGCACAGGCGGACGAGTTCATCTCCCGTTTCCCGGATGGCTATGATACGTATATCGAGCAGGGCGGCAGCAATGTCTCCGGCGGTCAGAAACAGCGTCTGTGCATCGCCCGCGCCTTGCTGAAAAAACCGAAAATTCTCATTTTGGACGATTCGACCAGCGCTGTCGACACCAAGACCGACGCGCTGATCCGCAAAGCCTTCCGCGAGGACATTCCGGATACGACCAAGCTCATCATCTCTCAGCGCATCTCCTCGATTGAGGACGCCGACCGCATCATCGTGCTCAACGACGGCGTGATCGACGGTATCGGCACGCATGAGGAGCTGTTAAAGAGCAATGCGATCTATCAGGAGATTTACGAAACACAGAAGAAGGGGGCGGCAGACGATGAATAAAAGACATTTGAATTTCAAGGTGCTCGCCCGGCTGATGGGCTATGTCATCACTCACTACAAGTTCTCCTGTCTCATCACGCTGGTATTTATCATCCTTTCCAGCGTGGCTAACGTCTCGGTTTCCCTGTTTATCCGCGTGCTGATCGACGACTATATCACGCCGCTCTCACAGAGTGCGCATCCGGATTTCAGCTCGCTGTTATCCATTCTGTTGGTCATGCTGTGCGTATTTGGCATGGGTGTGCTCTCCAACCTGTTTTATCAGCGCATCCTCGTCAACGTCGGACAGGGCACGCTGCGCAACATCCGCAACGATCTGTTTGCGCACATGGAAAAGCTGCCGATCGGCTACTTTGATACACATCCCCACGGCGATATTATGAGCGTTTACACCAATGATGCCGATACGTTGCGGCAGGTCATCACCCAGAGTATCCCGCAAACGATTCAGGCGATGTTTAACGTCTTGTTTGTCGGCACCTCGATGGTGATCATCTCTCTGCCTTTGGCACTGCTGTCGATCGTCATGGTCTGCGTGATGCTCAGCGTAGCCAATAAGATCGGAGGACGTTCTGCGCAAAACTTCAAAAAGCAGCAGGAAAACCTCGGCCGTGAGAACGGTTATATCGAGGAGATGATGGAAGGCTCCAAGGTCATCAAGGTGTTCACGCACGAGCAGGAGGTCATCGACGATTTCAACCGCATCAACGAGGATCTCTTCGAAAGCAGCTATAAGGCGAACACCTACGCCAGCGTGCTGATGCCGATCGTCGCCAACATCGGCAACGTCTCTTACGTGTTAGCGACGCTGGTGGGCGGTGTGCTGGCCATCGGCGGCTGGACCGGTCTGACCTTAGGCTCGCTCGCTTCCTTCTTGCAGCTGAACCGTTCCTTCAATATGCCGATCTCCAACATCTCTCAGCAGATGAATGCCGTGGCGATGGCGATGGCCGGCGCCGAGCGCATCTTTGCCTTGATGGATGAGACGGTGGAAGTCGATCAGGGTATGGTGACGCTGACACGCTACAAGGAAAATGAGCAGGGAGAGATCGTCGAGACGCAGGAATACACCAACAAATGGGCATGGAAGCATCCGCGTGCCAACGGTACGGTGGAGTATGTGCCGTTACAGGGCGAGGTGCTCTTCCACGACGTCACTTTCAGCTATGTGCCAAACAAGGTCGTTTTGCACAACATCGAGCTTTACGCCAAGCCGGGACAGAAGATCGCCTTTGTCGGAGCGACGGGTGCCGGCAAGACGACGATCACCAATCTGATCAACCGCTTTTACGACATACAGGAAGGCTCGATCACTTATGACGGCATCGACATCAAGCTGATTCAAAAGGACGCGCTGCGCAAATCGCTGGGCATCGTCTTGCAGGATACGCATCTGTTCTCCGGTACCATCCGCGACAATATCCGCTATGGCAAACCGGATGCGAGCGATGAAGAGGTGATCGCCGCGGCAAAGCTCGCCAATGCACATGATTTCATCCGTCATCTGGAACATGGCTATGACACCTATCTCAGCGGGGATGGCTCCTCGCTCTCCCAAGGACAGCGTCAGCTGCTCTCCATCGCCAGAGCGGCGCTTGCCAACGCACCGGTGCTCATTTTGGATGAGGCGACCAGCTCGATTGACTCGCGTACCGAGAAGATGGTGCAGGATGGCATGGACAAGCTGATGAGCGGCCGTACGACCTTTGTCATCGCCCATCGTTTGTCCACGATCAAAAACTCTGACGTCATCATGGTGCTCGATCAGGGACGCATCATCGAACGCGGCAATCACGAGAGTCTGCTCGCGAAAAAAGGCGTCTACTATCAGCTCTACACCGGAGCGCTGGAAATGGATTAGCACGGCGCACGGCTCTGCACTTTTGAATAGAATCCTTGCTCCCCTCTTGCGGCGATCAAAGCGGCAGGGGGAGCTTTTTTATTAGAAATACAGCTGTCCAAAGGCCGTTTTTTGGATACCCGCGCTTTTTGGGATGTGTCAAAGAGAACGGCAAAATCATGTGAAAATTGCATAGCATGCTCAGCTTTCATTATCGGGGCTTCCTCGCTTCCTCTTTTAACGGCCTAAGAAAGCGCGCAAAAAGAATCTTCTCTCCTTTTACGGACGTATCTTCCCGTGCTTGTTCAGGAAAGCGTGCGCTCTCCAAAAACATGCAGGGCGAGGCAGGATTGTGCACATCTCGTATGGACATTTGCGGCGCCGTCCGCTATGATGAAAGTGACAGGAGGGATGGGATGTATCAGATTAAAAACTTTATCGACAACGACGACATTCGTTCCCTGCAAAAGCTGGGGCCTTTTGAGGTGATCGAATATCAGCGCGATCTCAGCGTAGCGCCGCAGAATGCGCAGACGGCGTATTTCTGCAATGCGATGAACATCCGTAAGCGTCAGGTGCTCTGTGAGGTGGGCGCCAGCGACATCACGGTGCAGGCGGGCATGATGCAGTGGATGGTCGGCGATGTGCATGCGACGACCGGCATCAAGGGCGTCGGCGATTTGCTGGGCAAGGCGGTGCGTGGCAAGATGACCGGGGAGTCGGCGATCAAGCCGGAATATACCGGCAAGGGGCTGTTGGCGCTGGAACCGACCTACCGTCATATCTTATTGTTGGATGTCGGGGCATGGAATGGCAGCATCGTCATCGAGGACGGCATGTTTTTAGCCTGTGATGCGTCGCTGAAGCATAAGGCGGTCATGCGTTCCAACTTCTCTTCGGCGGCGGCCGGCAACGAAGGGCTTTTCAATCTGGGCTTGCGGGGAGAGGGCGTCGTCTGTCTGGAATCCTATGTGCCAAGAGAGGAGCTCATCGAGATCGAGCTGCATGACGACGTGCTGAAAATCGATGGAAACATGGCGATCGCATGGAGCGGTACGCTGGATTTTACGGTGGAGCGCTCCGGAAAGACACTGCTTGGCTCGGCGGCCAGCGGTGAGGGGCTCGTCAACGTCTACCGCGGCAGCGGCCGGGTGCTGATGGCGCCGGTGCTGTAAGAGACACAAACGCATCTATCTGACAAAAAGTGCTGACTTTCGTGACAATCTGACGAAAATCAGCCTTTTTCTTTGCGGAAGTGACGAAGAAACTCAGTCACAAAAACCATGCGGCGGCGGGCATACTACAATAAGGACAAGAGAAAGGAGAGGGGAGTATGATCTCATTTGTGAGAGTGGATCATCGGCTGCTGCACGGGCAGGTGATCTATTCATGGCTGAAGGCGGTGGAATGCGATACCATTTTTGTCGTCAGCGATAGCGTCGCGGCGGATGAGACGAAGAAAAACGCGCTGCGCATGGTGAAGCCCGCCGATAAAAAGCTGGTGATGAAATCGGTGGCAGACGCCGTAACCGCGATCAATTCCGGCGTGACGGAGAAATATCGGATGTTTATCATCCTCGGCTCCATTGAGGAGCTGGCGCGTCTGTTAGCGCAGATCGAGGGGGTCCGCAGCGTCAATCTGGGCGGTACGCTTGCCAATGAGCAGAGTAAGCCTTATTTTCCGCAGATCAATCTGACGGATCAAGACGTTCAAAAACTCAAGGCGATCATGCAAAGAGGCATCGAGGTCGAATGCCGCATGGTTCCAAACGATACGCGCATCGTTGTCAATAAGAAATGGGAGGTTTGATCTATGGAAACGATGATTACTGCAATTCTGTTGTCACTTGTCGCACTGTTTTCTAATCTGGATTATTTTTTCGGCGGCAGCATGCTGGCGCGTCCGTTAGTCACCGGTCCGATCGTCGGTTTGGTGATGGGTGACCTCTATGCCGGCATCACCATCGGAGCGATGCTGGAGCTCGCTTTTATCGGTTCGTTCTCCATCGGCGCCGCTTTGCCGCCGGACATGGTGACCGGTACGATTTTGGGGATCGCGTTTGCCATTTCCACAGGACAGGGAGCGGAAGTCGCCATCACGCTGGCATTGCCGATCGCGACGTTAGTCCTCGTATTGAAAAATCTCGTGCATGTGTTTGTCTATCCGCTGTTGGTAAGCGCGGCGGATCGCGGCGCGGCGAGGGGAGACGCTAAGTGCATCGCCCGTATGCAGATCGGCGGCGGCTTTATCTACTGCCTGCTGGCGCAGATGCTGCCGGTGGGGCTGGGCTATTACTTCGGCGCGGATGCCGTACAGGGCATTTTAAATGCGATTCCGGCATTTGTGATGGATGGTCTGAGCATTGCGACGGGTATCCTGCCGGCTTACGGACTCGCTTTGTTGATGAAGCCGCTGCTCAACAAACAGAGTGTGATCTTCTTCTTGGCGGGCTTTGCCTTTGTCGTCTATCTGAATCTTTCCCTGACTGCCGTCGCTTTCTTCGGCTTGTTCTTAGCGCTCATCTTAACCGGTTTCGTCTATCCGAAAGGCATGTCGCCAATGCCTGATGCAAAGGGAGAAAAGGAGGGTATCAACTATGACACAGAAGAATTCTAATGATAAAGCGATCACCAAAAAGGATCTGGTCACAACATTCCTGCGTTCACTGCCTCTGGAGTGGTCATGGAACTATGTGAAACAGCAAAACAGCAAAACCTCGCCTTTTTCTTTACTTTTGAGGGGGACGATTATATAATGAAAGGGATATTGCGGGAACAGTTTGACTATTCCCCGGCTTTGTGATAAAGTAGGTTCGCTAATTGTGAAATGAGGTGGCGTACATGAAAGATAAAGTGATATTGACGTGCAGCGAGTGTCTTTCACGCAACTATACGACCCATAAGAACAAGAAGACGCACACACAGCGCATCGAATTGCAGAAATATTGCAAGAAGTGCGGCAGACATACACTTCACAAGGAAACGAAGTAAGGAGTGAACGAGATGTTGAAATGGTTTAGTATTTCGGGAATCCGTAAGGAGATCAAGCGCATTCGCTGGCCGAAGGCAAAGGACTTGGCGGCTAGCAGCATGACGGTGATCATGTTTACCGTTCTGTTTGGTATCTTCTTTTTTCTCTGCGAGCTGGTTGCCAGCGGATTCTTGACGGTAGTCGGATTATAGGAGGATGACGATGAGCGAGGCAAAAAAAGAATGGTATGTAGTCAATACCTACGCGGGGCATGAAAACCGTGTAAAAGAAAATCTGGAGCGCCGTATCGAAACGATGGGATTGCAGGATTTTCTGTTTCAGATCGTCGTAGCGGAAGAAAAAGAGATTGAGTATAAAAACGGAAAAGAAGTGGAAAAGACCAAGAATCTGTTCAGCGGTTATCTGTTTGTGCAGATGATCATGACGGATGAAGCGTGGTATATCGTGCGTAATACGCCGGGTGTTACCGGATTCATCGGTTCCAGCGGCGGCGGTGCGAAGCCTTTCCCGGTAGCAGAGGAAGAGATGGAGAACATCCTGCGGCGGTTAGGGCGCAATCAGCACGATGTGCAGGTCAACTTTGAGGTGAAGGACCGTGTGCGTATCTTAAACGGTGCGTTTAAGGGCTCTGAGGGAACGGTAGAGGCGCTGGACGGTACGCGTCAGGTCGCTACAGTGCTGTTGGTGCTCTTTGGCAGAGAGACGCCGACCGAGATCCCTTACTGTGATCTGGAAAAGCTTGATTTATAGAAAAAAACAGCTTGAATGAGCTGTTTTTTGCATAAACTGACAAAAGCTGTTGCGATCTGCCGTTATGCTGAGGTGGGAAGTGGTAAAAATGCGTCAGCGTGCGGGGATGATCTTATGTATCGCAGGTATGATCCTGCTGTTTGCGCCGGATGTGAATTATGAGCAGCTGCTGTTATTTGCGGCAGGGGTGGCTGTGGATCATTGGCCCTTTGGTTTGGTGATTCTCGGCTTGATTTTGCTGCGTCCCCGCCGCAAGGGCAAGCGGGGTTCGTGAGTATGAGGGAGGAATGGATATGCGAGAGAAGACCTATCTGCTGGATTTGGATGGGACGATGTATTGCGGAGATACGCCGATCGAGGGCGCAGTGCGCTTTGTCGAGTGGATGCTGGCGCAGGGACAGCCGTTTCTCTTTTTGACGAACAACGCCACCCGCACCGCGCAAGAGAATGCCGATCATATGCAAAAGCTTGGCTATCAAGGTATTACGCCGCAGCATTTCTTCACCAGCGCGATGGCGAGCGCCCGCTATGTCGCTGAGCAAAGCGAAAAGCGCAGAGCGTTTGTCATCGGGATGCAGGGACTGCGGGAGGCGCTGTGCAACGAGGGCTTTCTCCTCTGTGAGCAGGATGCGGATTTTGTATTTGTCGGCTTGGATCGTAATGCCGATTATCGCCGTTACAGCGATGCGTTGGCACAGCTGTTACAAGGGGCAAAGCTGATCGGTACCAACGACGATCGCATCATCGCAACCAGCGCGGGCTTTGACGTGGGCAACGGGTCTGTCGTCGCAATGCTGGAATATGCCAGCGGGCAGCGCTCTCCCCACATCGGAAAGCCGCATGCGCCGATTTTGGAACTCGCTTTGCGGCAGCTGGGCTTAACCAAGGAGGAAGTCGTCATCGTCGGCGATAATCTGGAGACGGACATCGCTTTGGGGGTGAATCAGCAGGTGGAGACGGTGTTGGTGACAAGCGGCGTTCATCGCCGGGAGGACATGGCGCGCTTAGGCATCTATGCCGATCGTGTGGTGGACGATCTGCGCGAGCTGATTCCCTGATGCACCGGCGGGTACGTGAAAAAGAAATCAACGGGAGAGGCCAAACGCGCATGCTGCGGCAGGTGAGGGGCTTCTCTTTTTTTGTGAAAAGGGATCGGGAAAACGGCGTCTTGACCTGTTAAGAATGAGAACTCTGCATTTTGTTTGATTGTCAGCAGTTGTATTTGGAAGAAACGATATATTTTAAACAAAGTATATAAAAAATGAGTACATGCTTGATTTACAATGGAAATACATCTATACTATAAGTAGGAAAACGTTTACATAATGTGATAAACATTATAATCGATTACGCATTTGCATCATCAGCTTTATGTTCAAACGGCTATGGAGTTCCTTACTATCATAGAGAAAGGTGACAGCTATGTATTTTCTTCCTTATTTTACGAAGCGAAGAATCGCTTTGATAATTGTTCTTTGGTGCATATTGTGCGGATGTATCGCCTTTTCCTTTTATAGTGCGGATTATGGCATCTTCACCCCGGAATCGTATGCCCATTTAGGTTTGAATTTTTTTTATCGTATGCAGACGACGGCATTGGTCTTGCTGTATTTTATCATCAACATCTTTCTTGCGCCTAACTTGCTGGCGGCAGACTTATATCGTGACCGTAAAACACATTTTTCCAACTTCATCAAGATCAGGATTGGAAGTCGGCGGTATTTTTATCATTCGATCGCCGAAAACTATCTGACAGTGCTCCTTTATTTCATCTGTACGCAGTTGATTGCACTGCTGTTTATCCACTTTTTTATCTTTCCGATCACTTTTGATTTTTCCTTGTTTGAAGGACTTTACAATGCTTCCGAGGCGCTCAGCTCCAATCATGTTTGGAATCTGATCCTATTTATCTTTTTGTCGGCAAACGGATATGCAGTGTTTGCGACATTATTGTTTTCGCTTCGTCGTTATCTGCGGGATGTTTACCTCTTTCGGGCATCCGGTTTGATCTTGGGTCTTCTTTTGTATATTCTGCCTGCCCTACTCTATCAGTTTGTAAACAATCGTTTCCCGATGCTGTCGCAGTTTATATTTTATCCGCTTTATATGCTGTATTTCCCGACGCTGATCGCCCCGGGTGTAGAAGGATTCGGGCAGTATCTTTTGGATTTCTCGCCGATTCTGGCATTTTTAATCAGCTACGCCATTTGCGGGGGAATTGCGGTTTGGCTCAATTACAAGGCGGATAGAAGGGAATATCGCTATGAATAAACGGAAGATGTTTTTGGCGTTATTCGATAGCCGGGGCATACTGCTTCTTTTGTTTTGTATCTGTCTGATCCCGGTGGTGATGGGCGAGGAGCAAAATCTATTTTCGATGCTGTTTGTAGGGCATTATGGGACGACGATATTGAATGTTGTATGGATCGGTATCGTCTATGCGAGGAATCATCAGATAGAGCATTTACAAAACATGATGGTGCCGCGGATGGGAAAAGCGCGTTATCTTCGCTGGCTGTTAGCGGTGATGGCGGCAACGATCTGCGGATACTGTGTGCTCGTGTATGGAAGCGCGTTACTACTCTGCCCTTTTCCGGAGCCTGATATGATGCAGCTATTCCTGTGGTTAATCACAGGAAATACGATACTATATGTGGTATTGGAAGCAGAATTGATCTTTTTGATCGGTTCCAAGCGAAAATGGGTGTATCTGATCGCCGCGATTGTCACGAATTTCATCTACCATTATGGATTTATCATCAGACTGTTTTAATCGGTGCTGCCTGAAAAAACGGCATAAACGCCAAAGTGTATGAACAAAGCTGCTGTGCAGGCGGCTGAATAAGGAAAAAGAAAATCACCGGCCGGCGGCTTTTGCGTGATCGGCATGTAGGAGGATATATGTTAAAAATAAGCAATCTTTCAAAAAAATTTCATCAGCATGCGGTGCTTGAGGATGTCAGCCTTTCTTTAGAACAAGGGGAGCTCATCTTGTTGACGGGGCCCAACGGCTGTGGCAAGACAACCTTGTTCAAGCTGATCTGTGATATATTGGAAGCGGATCAGGGGAGCATTACAATAGATGCGGGTGTCTCCATCGGCGCACTGATCGAGAATCCCACCTTTGTGGAAAATCAGAACATTCACTTTAACCTGTCGTTTTTAGCCGGGCTGAATCGGCGTTATGATGAAGGGCGGATCGTTGAACTATGCGATCGTTTTCAGCTGAATTATCGGGATAAGACGAAAATGAAAAATTATTCGTTAGGAATGCGCCAAAAGACGGGGATTATTCAAGCGGTAATGGAAAATCAAAACCTGATCTTACTGGATGAGCCGGTGCGGGGACTGGATGAGAAGGCGTTGCAGACGTTCACACAGTTGATTGAGGAGTTGATCAAGGAGGGGAAAACAGTCGTCATCGCCAGTCATGATCCGATTCAGGAGCTGCATTATACGCGAAAGCTGAGGATGGAGAATGGGAAAATCCATGAAACGGCTGCGCAGTAGGCAATGGTTGATTTACTTCGGGAGTGAATTGCTGTACTCCTTAGCTTTGATGTGGCTGCGCGTTCCCTATTTTGAGGTGAAGTATCAGTTGGTTTTATCGGCGGTATTTGCGATTTTTCTCAGCGTGCTGATGATACTCATAGAAAATCAGATCATTTACAACGAATTTGTGAATGTGCTGTTGGTGCATAAGGAAATCATCGTCCGCAAACGGAGGCTTGGCTGTTATCGCTATTTGGGTGGTCGAGGACTATGGCTGGTATTGTTCATGCTGCTCACCCATGCGGGAATTGATTATTGCCTGATGCATACCATCGCTTGGATGCCCCTGCTGTTGCAGAGCGTAGAGATCGCTTGCATTGTTGTTGTGGATGTGCTCTTTCATACGAAAGAATATAAAGTGGTCTATATGATCGCCGCCGCGTTTGTCCTTCGATGGCTAATCCTGTTCCTTACATGAGGATGCTCTGTGTCTAATCTTCTCTCAAAGGGTAAGCTACAAACCTCTGAATGAAAAATGTACAAGGATGTACCGCTTGCGGAAAAGAAGTGATAAAATAATAGACAGGTAAGGAAAGGAAGGGGTTACCACACATGGAGAAGGCAAAGGTTTATTTTACGGATTTTCATACAGTCGCTTTCGGAGACGGTCTGCCGACTAAATTACAGAAGCTGGTGCGCCGCGCCGGCATTGCGGATTTGGATTTGGAGGGAAAGTTTGTTGCGATTAAGATGCACTTCGGAGAGCTGGGCAACATCTCCTATCTGCGTCCCAACTATGCCCGCGCTGTCGTTGACGTCGTCAAGGAATTGGGCGGCAAGCCGTTTTTGACGGACTGCAACACGATGTATCCGGGCAGCCGCAAGAACGCGCTGGAGCACTTGGAGTGCGCCTGGCAAAACGGTTTCACCCCGCTGAGTGTCGGATGTCCGATCATCATCGGCGATGGCTTGAAGGGAACCGATGATGTCGATGTGCCGGTGGCAGGCGGCGAGTATATCAAAGAGGCGAAGATCGGCCGTGCGATCATGGATGCCGACGTCTTTATCTCGCTGACGCACTTTAAGGGACATGAGATGACCGGCTTTGGCGGAGCGATCAAAAATATCGGAATGGGCTGCGGATCGCGCGCAGGCAAATGCGACCAGCACAGCAGCGGTCAGCCCTCTATCGACGCAGACAAGTGCCGCGGCTGCACCCGCTGTCAGAAAGAATGCGCTAACGGCGGTCTGGTGTTTGACGAGGCAACGCGCAAAATGCACGTGGATCACGAGCACTGCGTCGGCTGCGGACGTTGTCTGGGCGCCTGCAACTTCGATGCGATCAGCTTTGATAATGATGCGGCGAACACGCTGTTAAACTGCCGCATGGCGGAATACACCAAGGCGGTCGTCGACGGCCGTCCGTGTCTGCACATCTCTTTGATCGTCGACGTCAGTCCAAACTGCGATTGTCACGGAGAAAACGATGTGCCGATTCTGCCGAATATCGGTATGTTCGTATCCAAGGACCCGTTGGCACTAGATCAGGCTTGCGTGGATGCCTGCTTGGCGGCACAGCCTTTAGAGGGCAGTCAGCTGGCGGCACATCTGGCCGATCCATCCTTTGAAAAGCATCACGATCACTTCACCAACTCCGCGCCGGAGTCCGAATGGCGCAGCTGCTTGGATCATGCGGAGAAGATCCATCTGGGCACGAGAAGCTACGAATTGATCAAAATGTGAGTAAATCCACAGGGAGTAGGTAGATCACTGCGCTCTATGGTATAATACAAGAGAGGGAAATCTCCTGCATGCGCTGCAGATTCCATTTGCTATTTCCCCCGATCGATGCTATAATGGGTTCGCAATCTTCAAGCGAAGACAACCATAGCTAGAAAGGGGGAGCAATGCATGGAATTTTTGCAGATCATACTCATGTTTGTATCGGTCGTATTGATCATACTCTCTTTACTGCAAGGTGGAAAGTCAGACGGGCTCAGCTCGGCATTTACCGGCGCCGGTGATTTGAACCTGTTCGCAAATACGAAGGAACGCGGTCCGGAGAAAGTCATCTCCAACGCCACGATGGTGACGGGCATCGTATTCTTCGTACTCGTGGTATTGATTCGAGTATTTGGATAAGACCCTGCATTGGGTCTTTTTTTTGGATGGAGGGACGCGCGAATGAAAGAAAAGCTGCTGGAGCTGCTGGAAAAGAACAAACAAGGCTATCAAAGCGCACAGCTTGCCGAACTGCTCAACGTACAGGGGCATGCGCAATATACGAAGCTGGTGCGTCTGCTCAATGCGCTGGAGGATGCATGGGTCATCGCCAGAGATGAGCGGGATCGCTATCACATCGCCGCCGATCTGGGCTATTTTCAGGGGACGCTGCGGGTGAATCCTAAAGGATTTGGCTTTATCGATCTGGAGGATGTCAGCTATTACGTCGCAAAGGACAACCTGCATTTGGGGATGGACGGCGATCGGGTAGTCGCCCGCATCATCGCCGATTCCCGCCGTGAGAGCGAATGCGAGGTCATGTGCATTTTGGAGCATCACAACAAGCGCTTTGTCGGCGTGGTGAAAAAAGAGCGGAAGCAGTTCTATTTCCTTGCGGATAAGGATTTGGGCGGGCGGCGCATCCTCGTGGAAAACTATGCGGAGTTTCCGTTGGTTCACGATTCTAAAGTGCTGGTGGAGATCGATTCCTATGGGCGTGAGCTGAAAGGGCATATCACCAGGGTGCTCGGATATAAGTACGACCCGGGCATCGATATTCTATCGTTGCTTGTTGAAAACGACATCTACACGGAGTTTGCGCCAGAGACGCTGGCGGAGCTTTCGCAGGTACCCTCTGCCGTAGACGAGTCGATGATCGAGGATAACCGTCATGATCTGCGCGACTTGCTGACGATCACGATCGATGGGGAGGATGCACGGGACTTTGACGACGCCATCAGCATTCAAAAGCAGAAGGACGGCTATCGCTTATGGGTACATATCGCCGATGTCTCTTACTATGTGCGCCCGCACACCGCGTTAGATCAGGAGGCGTATCGCCGCGGTACCAGCGTGTATGTCACTGATCGGGTCGTACCGATGCTGCCGCAGGTGCTCAGCAACGGCATCTGCTCGCTCAATCCCAAGGAGGACCGCTTTGCCCTCAGCGCTCAGATGGACATCAAAAGTGACGGTTCCATCCGCTCTTATCAGTTATATCCATCGCTGATCAACAGCGATGAGCGGATGACCTATACCGATGTCAACCACATCATGGAGGGAGAGGAAACGCTGATGAAGCGCTATTCTCACCTGTTAGCGATGATCTCCTATATGCAGGAATGCGCGCACTGGATTCGCCGGCGGCGTCATGCGTTAGGGGCGATCAACTTCGATACGAAGGAAGCCAAGATCATCGTCAACGAGCAGGGGGAACCGACGGACGTCGTCTTGCGGCAGCGCGGGGAGGCAGAGCGCATCATTGAGGATTTCATGATCTGTGCCAACGAATGTGTTGCTGCGCATCTCAAGTGGCTGGATGTGCCGGCGGTATATCGCGTGCATGAGCAGCCGGAGCCGAAAAAGGTGAGAACCTTTGCCCGCATCGCCAAGACGCTGGGATATTCCTTTGTCGTCAACATTGCCAACGTTCACGCCAACCAGTTTCAAAAGCTGCTGGAGGAAGCGAAAGGCGCCGAGAATTATGACGTGCTCTCCGCTTATATGCTGCGCAGTATGCAGAAGGCGCGCTATGACGCGCATTGCTTGGGGCATTTTGGGCTGGGCTTGAGCGAGTATCTGCATTTTACCTCGCCGATTCGCCGTTACCCGGATCTCGTCGTCCATCGAATGCTGCGCCGTTATGTCTTTGAAGGCAGTCAGGATCAGGCACAGTTAGCCAAGGACGCCGCATGGGTGGCGCAGGCAGGAGAGGATGCCAGCGTGCGGGAACGCTGTGCCCAAGAGGCGGAAAGAGACGTCGACGATATGAAAAAGGCGCAGTACATGGAGCGCTTTGTCGGCAGTACCTTTGCCGGAAAGGTCTCGGGCATTACCCGCTTCGGCATGTTTGTCGAGCTGGAGAATACGATCGAGGGCTTGGTGCACATCTCCTCGATGAAAGACGACCGTTATCAATACCATGAAGAATCACTGTCTTTGATCGGTGAGCATACCGCGAATGTCTATCGCATGGGCGATGAGGTCAAGGTGCGCTGTGTCGGCGCCAACCGCTGGAAGCGTCAGATTGACTTTGAACTGCTGGAGATGGGGAAACGCAGGAAAAAGCCGAAGCCGCGAAACGATCGCAGACAGACGCCGGATAGAAACGTGCGCAAAGCGAAAAGACGGGGAATGCGCAGAAAGGGGAAGCGCAGATGAAAAGAGCAGGAGCGCTGTGCATAGCCGCGTTAGCAATACTCGCCGGCTGTCAGCAGGAGCCGCAGACGGTGCAGCCGCCAAAGGAGGAACAGCCGATCATCGAAGAAAGCAAGGAAATCCGCTTTTTGGCGGTCGGTGATAATCTGATTCACGGACTGATCTATGAAAGCGGCTTGCAGGCGGATGGCACGTATCATTTTGATGCGATGTATGAGCGGACGGCGGATACGATAGCGGCGGCGGATGTCGCTTATCTCAATCAGGAGACTGTCTGCGGCGGTACACAGCTGGGACTGCGCTCATATCCGACCTTTAACAGCCCTTATGAGATATTGGACGGCGTGGCAAACGCGGGCTTTGACTGGATTTCCACCTCCAGCAATCATTCGATGGATGTCGGGGCGCAGGGCATCCTCAATCAGCTGGCATACATAGATCGTCTGCCGTTGGTGCAAAGCGGTACGCATGCGGATGCACAGGATGCCCTTACCCCTCGCGTGTTGGAGAAAAACGGCGTGCGGATCGGTTTTTTGAGCTATACCTACGGGTTAAACGGTTTTACCCTGCCCGCTGATCAGTCCTATCTCGTCGATTTGATCGATGATGAGAAGATCGCCGAAGATATGGAGCGCTTGCAGGCGGTCAGCGATGTGCAGGTCGTCAGCATGCACTGGGGCGAGGAGTATCAGTTTGAACCCAACGCGGAACAGCGCCGTTTGGCACAGCTGTTAAGCGATCTGGGAGCGGATGTCGTCATCGGTACGCATCCCCACGTATTGCAGCCCGCCGAGATCTTGACGGGGCAAAGCGGCAATGAAACGCTCGTCTGGTATTCCTTGGGCAACTTTGTATCGGCGCAGGATGTGAACAGCCGCATGCTGGGAGGCATGGCAAAATGGACGCTCGTCTATCATCCCGACGAGCAAAGCGTGGAATTTCAGGACATTCGTTTTGAGCCGACGGTGATGTATTTCGATGCGATGGGAGAACAGGTTGAGGTCATTTCGCTAAAGGAGTATGACGATACGTTTGCCTCGACGCATTACATACAGGGGCAGGATATGTCCCGGCAGTATTTTATCGATCTGTGCGAGGAGATCATGAAAGAGAGCGTAACGCTGGAGTATTAGGAGTGAGAAGATGGCCGAACGAAAGATTGTCGCCTATAACCGAAAGGCGTCGCATGATTATTTTTTAGAGGATCGCTATGAAGCGGGCTTGGAGCTGGCAGGAACGGAGATCAAATCCGTGCGCAACGGCAAGGTGCAGCTGAAAGATTCGTATATCAGCTTTGTCAACAATGAGGCGTTTGTCAAGGAGATGCACATCTCCCCTTATACCTATGGCAATCGGTTTAATCATGATGAAACGCGGGAGCGCAAGCTGCTGCTGCATCGGGAGGAGATTCGCCGCCTTCAGCAAAAGGTGCAGCAAAAGGGCTATACCATCGTGCCGATTTCGATCTACCTCGTCCATGGCTTAGCTAAGATGGAGATTGCGCTTGCCAAGGGAAAGCAGCTGCACGATAAGCGAAACAGCGAAAAGGAGCGCGATGCAAAGCGTGAGATTGAAAAGGCGATGAAACGAGAGCGATAACGATTCCGACAATGGGAAACGGCGTTTTCTCCCTGTTGAAAAACGATGGGAGAGAGCGCTTTTTTTAGGGATTTCGCTGGCTGTTAGGCACGCATGCCACTCTTGAGACATAGGTGTGTCCGGTTAGGCATGTGTCAGAGAACAGCGGGTTTTGCCGTCACAATCGTTTTGTATGGCAGAGGTGATGCGGTTTGAAAGAAGCGTTCGTGCAAAAGCGTCATGGGGAGCACTGGATGAGACACACACGTAGGAGCGATGGAAAGTGTCGCAGAGGGTCATCATTGAAAAGGGACAGCGGGTGTGACGGCGGCGCTCTGCGGCGTGCTTGCCTTGGTTGTTTTGATCTCTCCTTTGGCTCGCTTGGCGTTTTGGTAAGAACGGATGCGCCTGCTGTTATCGTAAGGGGATGCGGCTGATCTAGGAGAAGTGTGCAGGGAAAAATATGAAAATGCGAAAAAGGCGTCAAAACCGGCGGAAATCCGTATTTTTTAGATAAATGGGCTGAGGTTGGCCCGCTGATCTGTTATAATGAAAGCACATGAGCATTCAATAGAAATGAGAGGATAGCATGGAGGTTTTCACATTTATCTACAATGTATTGTGGGGAGATTTCATCACGATTACTTTGCCGGGCGGGGTGACGCTGGGATTGTCGCTGTTAGTGCTGATCTTGGTGCCGGCCGGTATCTACTTTACGGTGCGCACGCGGTTTTTGCCCTTTCGCCTGTTCCCGGAAATGATTCGCGTTACGTTAAAAAGCAATCAGAAGGGGAAAGCCGGTGAGGGGATCTCCGGTGTGCAGGCGCTGATCGTTTCGACGGCGTGCCGCGTAGGCATGGGCAATCTGGTCGGTGTGGTCGCCGCAATTTCTGCCGGCGGTGCCGGTGCGGTGTTCTGGATGTGGCTCATTGCGCTGTTGGGCGCGTCCACTGCGTTCATCGAAGCGACGCTAGCGCAGATTTATAAAGAAAAAGACCCGCTGTACGGCGGTTACCGCGGCGGACCTGCCTATTATCTGCATCATCTTTTCGTTAAGAAAAACAGCAAGCGCAGACATTCTTTCATCGCTGTGCTGTTTGCGCTCTCCGGCTTGATCTGCTGGTGCGGCATCAGTCAGGTGACCGGCAATTCCATCTCCAGCGCTTTTCAAAACGCTTTTCACATCCCGCCGATCTATTCGACGATCGCTTTGGTCGCCATTGCGGCTGTCGTCGTTTTGCGCAAGCATGCGACGGTGCGGGTGCTGGACATCTTGGTGCCGATCATGGCGGCATGTTATTTCTTCATTACGGTATGTATCATCGTGATGAATGCTTCGCAGCTGCCGGTGGTGTTTGAACGCATCTTTGCGGAGGCATTCGGCTTTCGGCAGGTGGTCGGCGGCGGCATCGGCGCGGTCATCATGAACGGCGCGAAACGCGGGCTGTTTTCCAATGAGGCGGGCAGCGGCTCTGCCCCTTGCGCAGCTGCAGCTGCGGACATCTCTCATCCGGCCAAGGAGGGCCTCTTGCAGGCGCTGGGCGTGTTTATCGACACGCTGATGATTTGCAGCTGTACGGCGATGATCATGCTGATGACACCTACAGAGCTGACACAGGGCTTGCAGGGAATGGATCTGCTGCAAGAATCGATGCGCTATCATCTGGGGGAGTTCGGCGTGGTTTTCATCGCGGTCATCCTCTGGCTGTTCAGCTTTTCCACCTTTTTGGGGATTTTGTTTTACGCTCGCAGCAATGTCGCTTATTTGTTCGGCGACCGCTGGCTTCCGCAGACGCTCTATAAGCTGTTAGCGCTTGCCATGCTGTTTGTCGGCGGCTTGGCGGCGTATCAGTTCGTCTGGGATCTCGGCGATGTCGGGGTGGGGCTGATGACCATTTTCAATATGATCGCCTTGTTCCCGCTGGCGCCAAAAGCGCTGGAATCGCTGCGTGACTATGAACGCATCCGTGCGAAAGAGCGTGCGCATGCCAAGGAAGAAGCATAACAAAAAGAGAATAAGAAAGAAACACAGGTGTCAAAGCGTGATCGCAGGATGTCTGTGTTTTTTCAGTGAAAGAAAGCGCGCGCTGTCAAAGAGAGGAGATGTGCTCACTCTCCTTTGCCCGTACAGATCTCCAACAAATATCCGATCCCGCGCGAGGATGTGATGCACACTACGCTGTCCTTGAGCTTTGCGCGCAGCTTGAAGACGTGCACATCGACGATGCGCGTATCCCCGTCATAGTCGAAGCCCCAGATCTCATTTAAAATTTGGTTGCGGGAGAGCACCGTTTCGGGATGGGACAGGAAGTAATTGAGAATGTCAAATTCCTTGCGGGTAAGCGAGATGCCTTTCCCCTTGACGCTCACCTGCCGGCTGCGTTCATCTAGCGTGAGGTCGCCGTAAGCGCGTATCTGCTTTTCTTCTCTTTGGGGGCGCTGCATCAGATGATGAGAGATGCGGATGGTCAGCTCCCGCGGAGAAAAGGGCTTGCGCATGTAGTCGTCGGCGCCCGCCGCAAACGCCTGTTCCAGATCGTCAATGCCATCCTTTGCCGTCAGCATGAACAGCACGCTGTCGATGTGCTGCCTGCGCAGCTCCTGTACCAGCTCGATTCCGTTTTTGCCGGGCATCATCCAGTCGATGAGAATGAGATCATAGTTTTGTTCCTGCATGATCTTGCGATAGCCGCACTCTCCATCCTTTGCATCCTCGACGTCATAGCCGGCTTTGAGCAGATCGTAGCCGATGATCTTACGGATGTCCTCGTTGTCGTCGACGATTAAAATACGCTGCATGCGCATCCCCCCTTTTCTTCATTAAACCATAACAATATCATCCTCAGATGAAGACTGTGTAAAAGTTTCGTTATATTTTTCGCAAAGGGAATTGGTTCAAAAGCGCTGTGCATGGAGGAAGGGGGAAGCGCTCAAAGGCTTTCAGGATGCGTGTAAAAGCGGCGAGGGTGCGCACAGCTTGTTCAAGGATGCGTCAGTGCAGGCGGGATGTGTTGATGCCCTTTTCCCTGTAACATAGAAAAGACGTCAGGTGTGCTGACCTGACGCCGGTTTTGATAAGGCTGTAGTTTCCGCTGCTTTTAGATGCGAGGCATGTAAGCGTGCCGCTTCCCTTTCATACGGGACATTGACTGGGAAAAAACATGTGATAAATCGTCGCTCTCCTTAAATCTTTCCCTGCTGAATCAGCAGTTCGGCGATCTGCACGGCGTTGGTCGCCGCCCCTTTGCGAACCTGATCGCCGCAGCACCAGAAGACGAGCGAGCGGCCGCTTGGGTCGGAGATGTCCTTGCGCACTCTGCCGACAAAGACGAGATCCTGATCGCTCGTGTCTAACGGCATCGGATAACGGGCATTTTGCGGATCGTCCACCAGCTTTACGCCCGGCGCATTGGCTAACAGTGCTCTGGCCTTTTCCACGTCGACCTCTTTTTCAAATTCGACGGTGATGCTCTCTGAATGTGAGCGCAGCACCGGAACCCGCACGCAGGTGCAGTTGACGCGCAGCGCATCGGCATGCAAAATCTTTCTGCCCTCGTTTTGCATCTTCATCTCTTCGCTGGAATAGCCCAGCTCGTCAAACCCGCCGATTTGGGGAATCAGATTGCAGGCGATGGGATGCTGGAAAACCTCAGGCGCACTGAGCGCTTCCTTGTTCACCAGCTGCTTCATCTGCGTATTCAGCTCGCTGATGCCGCCCACGCCGGCGCCGCTGACCGCCTGATAAGTCGAAACGATCATGCGCTTTGCGCCAAACGCCTGATGCAGCGGATATAAAGCGACCAAGGCGATGATCGTCGCACAGTTGGGGTTGGCGATGATGCCGTGATGGGTAAAGGCATCCGCAGGGTTGACCTCCGGGATGACCAAGGGCACGTCCTTTTCCAGACGATAAGCGCTGCTGTTGTCGATGACGATCGCTCCCTTGGCGGCGGCGATCGGAAGAAAACGCTTGGCGACATCGTTTTCAGCAGCTCCTAATACAATGTCGACATCATCGAAGCTATGCTCCCCGCAAGCTTCAATGACATGCGCCTGCTCACGAAAGCAGATCGTCTTGCCGGCGCTGCGCTTGCTCGCTAACAGCTTTAAACCGGCAATGGGGAGTGAGCGTTCCTCCAATACCCGAATCATCTCTTTGCCGACAGCGCCGCTGGCGCCTAACACGGCGATGCGATAGTGCTTCATTGGTTTTCCTCCTTTTGGATAAAGCCGTCATAGATGACGGAGATCGTCTTTTCAAAGTCCTTGTTTTCCACCCCGACGATGATGTTGATCTCATCGCTGCCCTGAGCGATCATGCGAATGTTGATGTTGTTGTTGCCCAGCGCCGCAAACAGCCGTCCGCTGATGCCGGGACGCGAGCTCATATTGCGTCCGACGGTGGAGATGAGCGCGATCTCATCAAAAATCTTGATTTGATCCGGTGCGATCTCACGGCGAATGTCGTTGACGATGTCATAGATGATGTCTTTGACATCCCTGCTTGCCACGACGACGCTGAAAGAATCGATGCCGCTTGGTACATGCTCGATGGATACCCGATAGCGTTCAAAGACTGACAGCGCCTTGCGGACGATGCCCAGCTCATCCGACATGTGGTTTTTATAGATGGCGACGACCGTGAAGTCTTTTTTTCCGGCGATACCGGTGATGACATCATCGTCTTTCGCCTCCTCGCTGAGATGGTTGAGGATGATCGTTCCCGGATTGTCCGGCTGATTGGTATTGAGGATGTTGATGGGAATGTTGGTGTCGCGGATGGGGAAGATCGCTTCCTCATGCAGCACGCTGGCACCCATGTAAGAGAGCTCGCGCAGCTCGCTGTAAGTGATCGTGCGGATCGGCTTGGGGTTGCGCACGATGCGCGGGTCCGCTACCAGAAAGCCGGAGACGTCCGTCCAGTTTTCATAGAGATCGGCATGCAGGCACTTGGCCAAGATCGAGCCGGTGATGTCGCTGCCGCCCCGCGTCATGATGCGGATGCGTCCATCCGGTGCGCTGCCGTAAAAGCCCGGCATGACAAAGGGCTGGTTGTTGCGGGCGATGCGCTGTAAGCTTTTTTCACAGAAATCATAGTCGATGGCGCCGTCATAGCGAAAGCGGATCACATCCTTTGCATCGACAAACGCATAGCCCAGATATTCCGCCATCAGACGGGCGGTGAGGTATTCGCCGCGGCTGACGAGCTCATCCAATGAGATCGAGGTCTTCATGCGGTTCCACAGCGCGTCCAACTCTCGTTCGATGGGATATCTCAGGTGAAGATCGTCGCGGATCTTCACGTAACGCTCTTTAATCATGGAAAAGATGGGCGAGCAGTCCACATGATACTGCATGTGTGCCTGACACAGATAGAGCAGATCTGTCACCTTGTTGTCGTGTTTGTTGGCGCGTCCGATGGCGCTGACGACGACGAAGCGCCTTGCCGGATCGCTTTCTATAATATGCTTGACCTTGGCAAACTGCTGTGCGTTCGCCACTGACGAGCCTCCGAATTTCGTGATTTTAATCATTGCATATCCCCCTTTTTCCCTGCGTTGTCCCTGTATGCGTCAGGGGCGTTGATCAACGTTGCCGCCGTGTGCCGCCGCTTGTTTATAAGTGAAATCCCTTATCTATTAAGGAAGGATGCACACGGATGAGAAACGCCGTTTCATCCTGTTGTAACACCTCGCGATACAGCGCGTGCATCCATGTCGGCGTTACGTTGTGGTAGGTATGAAACTGTCCGTTTTGACGAAGCAGATAGTCCCCCTGTAACAAGGTGTCGTCAAAGCGGCGCGCAGTGAGCTGAAGAGGTGGGTTTTGTTCCCCCTTGGCGATTGCGATCAGATCGCTGACGACGGCGTTGCCGGTAGGCAGTGCGCCGGCGCCCTGCCCATATAGCTTTAACTCACCCAGCGTTTTTGCCGTCAGCGTTGTCAGATTGAAATTGTCGGGAACGTTGGCCTCCAGCGTATCCTTGGCTAAGAGCATCGGCTCGACGACGCAGGCGTAGCGATCCTCTTGACAGCAGGCCTGCATCATCAGCCGCACGCTGCATCCCTTTTGTAAAAACAGCTGCAAGTCGCTTTTTTGCAGGCGGCGGGTGCCGCATGTCGGGAAGTCGCGGATACACAGCGTATCAAAGGCAAGGGAGGCGGAGATCATCGCCTTGTTGGCCGTATCGATGCCGTCGATGTCGGCGCTTGGATCAGCCTCGGCATACCCCGCCTGCTGCGCCTGTGCTAACGCGGTGTCAAAATCCAGCGCGTGCTTGACCATCTGATCGATGATATAGTTTGAGGTACCGTTGAGGATACCGCTGATCGAATGGATCGCATCGATGCGCTTCGCCTGTAACAGCGCATGAAGCCAAGGGATCCCTCCCCCGCAGCTCGCCTCATAGCGAAACTGTACCTGATGCTTGGCGGCGCAGGCGTGAAACTCTTCAAAATGCGCGGCGACGACGGCCTTGTTTGCGGTGACGACATGCTTGCCTGCCTCCAGTGCCTTTACGATGTAGGTATGCGCCGGTTCGATGCCCCCCATCACCTCGACGACGAGGGAGCATGTCGGATCGTTTAAAATCTCATCGATGTCATCCCGCATGATGGCTAACGTTTTCGCCTTTCCCTTGCGGATAAAAATATGCGCCACCTCCAGTGCTGCGCATGCCTCCTGTTCACGGTGCGTTAAGATCTCATAGACGCCCTTGCCGACCGTGCCAAATCCCAATATCGCGATTTTCATATCGTTCCTTCCTCCAGTGTGTGTTTTTGTTTGGAAAACACTTGTTTTTAAATTGCATACATTGTATCATAGGTATTAGCAAATTGCAACGAGAAATGAGAGGGGTTATCGACATGGAAAAGCAACAGTATTATCACAGCACGCGCGGCGATGAGCGCTGTACGCCCAAGCAGGCGGTATTGAAGGGCATCGCGGACGACGGCGGGCTGTTTGTCTGGGATGCGTTAGATCAGGTGCAGCTGAATATCGAACAGTTTCTGCGTTTGGACTATAAGGGCATGGTGTGCGAGCTCTTTCAAAAGCTGCTGTGGGATTACAGCGCACAGGAGCTAAAGCAGTGCGCGCAGGCGGCTTATGGGGATACCTTTGACAGCGAGCAGATCACGCCATTAGCCTTTGCGGGCAAGCAGCCGGTGCTCGAGTTGTTTCACGGTCCGACCAGCGCCTTTAAGGATGTGGCGCTGTGCATGCTGCCGCAGCTGATGAGCAAGGCGTTGCAGGGTAAAAAGGAAAAGGTGATGATCGTCACCGCGACCAGCGGCGATACCGGCAAGGCGGCGCTGAGCGGCTTTCAGGATGCGGAAAACATCGCAATCACCGTATTTTATCCTTATGGCAAGGTCAGCGAGATTCAGCGTTTACAAATGGTGACACAGCCGGGAAACAATGTGAGCGTGGCGGCGATCAAGGGCAACTTTGACGATGCGCAAAGCAATGTCAAGCGCCTGTTTCAAAGCGAGGCTGCCCGGCGTTTGCAAGAGGAATCACACATCGTGCTCTCCAGCGCCAATTCCATCAATATCGGCCGTTTAATTCCGCAGATCGTCTACTATTTTTCCGCTTATCAGCAGCTGGCGGCACATGGCGCCATCCGCGTTGGGGACGCGGTGAGCTTCTGCGTGCCGACCGGCAATTTCGGCAACGTGCTTGCGGGCTATTATGCCAAGCTGCTGGGACTGCCGATCAAGCATCTCATTGTGGCGGCCAACGAAAACAAGGTGCTCGACGACTTTTTGCGCACCGGCATCTATGACCGCAACCGCCCTTTCCATACGACCATCTCCCCGAGCATGGATATTCTCATCTCCTCGAATCTGGAACGCATGCTCTATTATCTGTGCGGCAAAGACAGCGCGCAGGTCAAGGAATGGATGGATGCGCTGGCTGCGCAGGGACGCTATCAGGTCGATGCGGCGACATTAGCAAAAATTCAGGAGATCTTTTTGAGCGGGTATTGTGACAATGCGCAGACCTCTGCGACGATCAACCGGGTATATCGTGAAAGCGGCTATGTCATGGACCCTCACACCGCCGTCGGGGCACATGTGCTCTCTCAGCTGCAAAGGGAAGAGCCGGTGATCCTGCTGTCGACAGCGTCTCCTTATAAGTTTACCCGCGATGTGCTCAAAGCGTTAGGCGAGACGCCCTCCGCGGATGATTTCACCTGCATGGAACAGCTTCATCAGCTGAGCGCTGCGCCGATCCCGCAGGGACTCTATGCGCTAAAAGAGCATAAGGAGCGCTTTGATACGGTCATCGCCTGTGAACAAATGGAACGCTTTGTCTATGACAAGGCAAAGGAGCTGTTAGGATGATCCGCGTGCATGTGCCGGCGACCAGCGCCAACTTGGGCGTAGGCTATGACTGCTTGGGCATGGCGTTATCGCTGTATGGCACCTTTACCTTTGATTTTGCTTGTGATACGGTGGTGGTGAGAGGATGTCCGCCGCAGTATCAAAATGCCGACAACTTGGTGCTGCAAGCCTTCTTTACCACGTTGCAGGAGCTGAATGTCCCTCCTGTGCAAGGCGTCGCCTTGACGATCGACACTCCGCTGCCCTTAGCGCGGGGATTGGGCTCCAGCGCTTCCTGTATCGTGGCGGGGGTGTTGGCAGGGGCGGCTTACGCCAAGCAAACGCTGAGCAAACAGGCGCTTTTGCGCATCTGTCTGCTGCTGGAGCATCATCCCGACAATGTAGCCCCGGCATTGTACGGCGGCTTATGCGCTTCCTTTATCGAGGGATGTGATCCTTATATCGCCGCCTACTCGGTGAGCGAGCATTTCCGCTTCATTACGGTGATTCCCGATTATGAGGTGCGCACACAGCAGGCGCGGGCGATTTTGCCGGATACGATGAGCTATGGGGATGCGACCTATCAGATGGGACGCTGTGCTGCGCTTTGCAAGGCGTTAGAGAGCGGCGATGGCGAGCTGCTGTCTCATGCGTGCAGCGATCGGATGCAGGAACCCTATCGCAAAAAGCTCATCCCGGATTATGATGCGGTGCGCAAGATCGCTTTCGCACAGGGGGCGGACGCCTTTTTCATCAGCGGCAGCGGTTCGACGATGATCGCCGTCATCGATCAGCATCAGGCATCAGCGCTGTGCGATCAGCTGTGCAGGGCATATCCGAAATGGCAGATCTACAGCCTGTGTGCGGCAAAGCAAGGGGGCTGTGTGGAGGATGAATAAATATTATATTGTAGACGCGCAGATTTTGCCCGAGGTGCTCGACAAGGTCATCGAGGCCAGAGGACTGCTGGAAAGCGGAGTGGTGCATCAGGTGAGCGAGGCGGTCAAGCGGGTCGGCATCTCACGGGGTACCTATTATAAATATAAGGATTATGTATTTTCCGCAACCCAGGGGAGAGAGGAACGCAAGGCGGTGATCTCGATGATGCTGCATCATAAAAAAGGGATTTTGAGCGAAACGCTCAACACGCTCTCCGAGGTGAATGCCAACATATTGACGATCAACCAGAACATCCCCATCCATGACTGGGCAAGCGTGGTGATCTCCTTCGCCTTTAACGAGATGCAGATTTCCTTAGATGAGCTCATGCAGCGTCTGCGGCTGATAAAGGGATTGACCAACGTACAGCTGATCGCCGTGGAATAAGCGGTTGAAAGCAAAGGAGCGTTCGTGCTAAACTCTATACAGACGGGAAGTGGTAGTATGAAACAGAGGATAGCGCCGATGCTGGGAGTGTTGTCGGCTTGTTCGCTGATCGTGTTTCTGCTGTTGAGCAGCATTGACATGAATTGTTTTCACATCGGCTTTTTCTCGCAGCAGTATCAGGAGCTGCATACGGCGCAGCGCTTGCACATGAGCGAGGAGGATCTGATGAAATCCACCCAGACGCTGTTGGACTATCTGCGCGGAGATGCTGACAGCATTGATGTGAGCATTCGTGTGGATGGAAAGGATCGCATGGCTTTCAATGAGCGGGAAAGTGCGCACATGGTCGATGTGCGATCCTTGTATCAGGGAGCGATGTGCGTGCGCTGGTGTGCCTTGGGTGTGTTCATCGTCACCACGGCAGCCTTGATCGCTTTGCGGCGCAGGGCGTTTTTGGATGATCTCAGCCGGGGTTTTCTGTTTGTGTCATTTCTGTTTCTGTTCTTTCTGGCGCTGTTGGGCATTTGGATCTATGCGGATTTCACCGGCTTTTGGACGACGTTCCACCGTTTGTTTTTCACCAATGATCTCTGGCTGCTCAACCCGGCGGCGGATTTGATGATCAACCTGTTCCCGGAGGCGTTTTTCAACCATCTGGTGCTGCGCATCATCCTGTGGTTTCTCGCTTTCTATGTGCCTTGTCTGCTCGTGGCGCTCTATAACCGCCGTCAGAGCATTCAGATGTACTTTTTCCCACAGACGCTGACAGCGCGTGAAAAGGGGGCAGAGGCGAAGGATGTGCAGGGCAAGCCGGTTGAAACATGCGGGGATACAGAAGAAGGTAAATAGGGGAGAAGGTCTATGGAGAAAAAAGAGGGATCGATTTATGAGCTGGATGGGCGGGTGCCGTTAAAAAAGGCGCTGCCCTTAGGGATTCAGCATGTGCTGGCGATGTTTTTGGGCAATGTGTCTCCGCTGCTGATCGTATGCGGACTGCTGGACATCGCCTTGGATATGAAGACGGTATTGATTCAAAATGCGATGTTTGTTGCGGCTATCGCTACGCTTTTGCAGCTGTATCCGATCCGCCGCTTCGGTTCCCGCCTGCCGATCGTCATGGGAACGAGCTCCGGCTTTATCGGCACGGCGCAGATCATCGGCAGTGCGTTTGGCTATGGCGCGCTGATGGGTGCCAGCATGGTGGGCAGCTTGTTGGAGATGGTGCTGGGCTTTTTCATTCGTCCGCTGCGCAAGCTGTTTCCTTCGCTGGTGACATCGCTGGTGCTGGTGACGATGGGACTGACGCTGCTGCCGGTGGGCATTCACTATCTGGGCGGCGGTGCAGGCGCGCAGGACTTCGGCAGTTTGGAAAACCTGGGCGTCGGCTTCTTTGTGCTGATCGTGATTTTGATCGCTAAGCAGATGAAGGGCTTTATCAATGATATTTCCATCCTGATCGGTATCGCTGCCGGCTATGTGCTGGCTATGCTGCTTGGAATGGTGGATTTTCAGCCGGTGCTGGATGCGCCGTGGCTGTCGCTGCCGCAGTTTTTGCCGGTGATGCCCAGCTTTCATATAGAGGCGATCTTGGCAATGGGTATCATGTTTGTGGCGACGGCGGTGGAGACGATCGGCAACATCAGCGGAATCACCAACGGCGCATTTGACAGGGAAGCGACTATTGAAGAGATGCAGGGCGGCGTGCTGGCAGACAGTGCGGGCAGCTTTTTCGGATCGTTTTTCGGCGTGCTGCCGTGTACGGCGTTTGCGCAGAATGTCGGTCTGGTCGTCGTCAGCAAGATCGTCAACCGCTTTGTCATCATGACGGGAACCCTCTTTTTGCTGCTGTGCGGCTTTTGTCCGAAGCTGAGCGCATTGTTTTCGGTGATGCCGCAGTCAGTGCTGGGCGGTGCGGCTGTCATCATGTTTTCGATGATCTTGGTGAGCGGCATCCAATCGCTGACCAGAGATCCGATCGACGAGCGCTCCGGCTTGATTATCGCGCTGTCGCTTGGCTTGGGTGTGGGCGTAGCGAATGTTCCGGAGCTGTTAGCACAGCTTCCGCAATGGGTGAACGACGTCTTTGCGCAAAACAGCATCATTATGACCTTTGTGATCGCAACGCTGCTCAATCTGCTGCTGCCGAAAAAGGGCAAAAGCGATGATGCGGAAAAGAGGTGATGAGATGCGTTCGCTGATTCTCGCCAGCAAGTCGCCGCGGCGAAAGGAATTGCTGGAGGAAATGGGGCTGCGCTTTCGCGTGGAATCCAAGGAAATCGAGGAGCATCTGCGAGAGGATCTCGATCTGCGTGCGGCATTGGAGCAGCTGGCTTATGAAAAGGCGGCAGCCGTGGCAATAGAGCATCCTGAGGCGATTGTCATCGGTGCGGATACGATCGTTGTGGCAGAGGGCGAGGTGTATGGCAAGCCCAAGGATGCGCAGCAGGCGGCGAAGATGCTGCGTTCGCTCAGCGGCAGATCGCATCAGGTGATCGGCGGCGTGGCCGTGCTCGCAAAGGGGAGACGGGAGTGTTTCTCCTGTGTGACAACCGTGCGCTTCTATCCGATCAGCGAAGCGCAGATACAGGCGTACATCGAGAGCGGGGAACCGATGGACAAGGCAGGCGCTTATGGAATCCAAGGACTGGGCAAGCGCTTTGTCGAGAGCATTGACGGCGATTATTTCAATGTGGTCGGACTGCCTGTTTCGCGCCTTTTGCGGGTGCTGGAGACATTTTGAAAACGCCGATGTGCAGCAAGGCTATCGACGGTTGTATAAGAAATTGAAAACTTTGCTGAAGTGAAAAGTTTATTTCCACTTTGAAAGAGCGAAAAAAATAAGTGGCAATTACTCTTACAAAATGAAGAAATTGCTGCTTTTTTGTTCATTTAAGTAGAATTTAGTATTACAATAACAAAGGAAACAACAGGTTTATGGCATTGAATACTAATTTTTGGGTATAACGAAAAGAAGTGAATTTTAGTCATTTTTTTAGGGTGTAAGACTAACCTCCACTTGAGATGTAGATATGGAAATCCGCTCAGCCGCCTGTTGTTTCTTTTAATTTAGTTGCTTACTTATCTGTTTTTTATTAAATACGGTTTTAAGATCACCTGATCCTTTGGGATCTGCTGAATACCAAAAGCACATAGCCTTTTATAAAGATCCGGATACATGAACTCTGTCAGTTCAAAGGGGCTTCTTCCGCCCAGGGATTCCTCAGGAGAAGAATTTACATGACACAGGATCAGGTTCAATGAAGGCTGTCCAGACAGCCCCAAAGCTTTCAAATCTGTTCCTTTTGGAAGGATATAGCGCAGCTCGATATGTTTATTTTCCAGCGTTCCTTTCTGTCCGGACTGCATAGGGTCACAATAATATACCCGTGTTCTCCTGGTTCCGTTAGCTCCGTTTTCCATGGCTTCAGCTGCCGAAAACTCAGAGCCTCTGTCTGTAAGGAGGAGCTGGACATATTTTCGAAACAGTTCTTCCCCGAGGATAGATTCCAGCAGATTCACACCTTTCAACATGGAGCGAGCAGTTTTTTCTTCATGATAGAGTGCAAAGAGGAGACCTGTCTTTACAAACTTAAAAGTTTGGAGGAAAGATCCGCTTTTTTCATCGTTATAAACTGTGTCCATCTGCACGATAAAGGCATCCGGATTTTCAGAAAGGAAAGCCTTATAATCTTTATAGGTTCTTCCTGCTAGATATTTTCTGTCAGAGCGTTTTTTGTAGCCCTTCGCTTTCTTTCTGGGGAGCTTTCGGGATACTTGTCGGCGCAGATCCATGACAGTAATACCGGCAACTTCATGGAAAACATCCTGTTCAATGTAATTGTAAAGTGTCTTTTCGGAAATTCCCAGTTCCGGATGGTTGGTGATGATCTGATAGGGGGATTGCCCCTGCTTCAGCAGGGGAGCGATGATCGCAGCCATAGTTTTAGCTTCCTGTACTGTCAGATTTACTCCTTCCCGGGAGTCAGACAAAGTGGTACGGTAATCACGATGAGCTTGTTCCGGAGAATACTTATACTTGTCGAATCTGCAGCGAGACCAGTTGGAGCAGCCGTTACAGGCGCCGGGAGAGCGATCCCGTCTGGAACAGCGAAAAGGGACATATTCGGGGCAGTCAAGAGTACATTGTCTGCCGTGGACACATTTGCGGTAATGATTGCATTCCAGAGGTAGATTACACTTATAGGAGAGAATCCGGTGAAGTTTAATTTCTTTAGCGACAGTGGACTTGTCTTTTCCGATGGTGTGAGCAATGGCAGATTTGGTAGAGCCGTTAGTGATGCCGGTGAGGATGATGCGGCGTTCGTCCAAAGTCAAATGAGTAAAAGCATTGGAATGTTTCATGATGGATACCAGCCTTTCCGGCGACTGAGGGACAGGATAAGTGTAAGACTAAATGCAACATAAGTGGAAGTGGAAATAAGTGAAAGACTAAAATCCACTTTTCACTGTTCAAAGTGGAAATAAACTTTTCACTTCAGCAATTGAAAACTTTTGTAAAAAGTGATTGATTATCGGCGGCAGTATCGTATATAATAGATGTGCTCAAGCGAGCTGCCGGTATAGTATAGTGGTAATACAAAGCAATGGTAATGCTTAGCGCTCAGTTCAATTCTGGGTACCGGCACCATCTGAAAAAGAAGCCTTGTGATCAGGGCTTTTTCGTATTATAAAACCAGATGAAATATTGTGATTAGCTGTCATGATAAATCATCTGGTTTTCTTATATTGTTAGATATGGATTATTCAAAAAGTACTTGATTTATATTATCTAAATTTGTTTCGGTTTTCCCGGTGAAAACAGCAGTTTCCCCGCTGATTGTTTGCCGGAATGCGGAAACGCTTAATGATGAATGGATAACGGAATATGGAAAAAGTCATTCATGCTTTTGCCATCGGCGCGGGACGGATGTGTTCAATGATGCGTCCTTTCCTATGGAATATGAGAGCGAGCAAGAGAGAGAACTGAAAGGAAAACGGGAAAACGTTTATTCATGCAAGTTGCATAGTCAGCGCAAAAAACGCAGTCTTGCTTAATCGGTGGATGACGCAGCGTACGCTTATATCGTGAAATAGGCGATGGTAGAAGATACAGGAAAAAACATCCTTTCAATAGCCGCAATCCGTGCGGGACACCTTGTTTTGTTCATGTAATTCAATTGATTTTACACCCCCGAATGTGATAAGATATGATTACCGTTGATAGAAGAAAAAGGCAAAAAGGGGTTGACAGTCATGTTTGATGTTCGCTACGCTTTAGACAGACAGACAGACAGACAGACAGACAGACAGACAGACAGACAGACAGACAGACAGACAGACAGACAGACAGACAGACAGACAGACAGATAAATAGCGTCTGTTCTTTACCGTACCGTTTTTGCCATAGAGAAATCAGGGATAAAAGCATGGGCTTTCTTAGAACGCAAGTTTAAGAAGGTCTGTGCTTTTTGCGTTTTTATCGGCGGGAAGGGAAGGGGCGAAGGAAAATGAAAAGAAAAAGAGCGATTGCATTTTTATTGGCAATGATGCTGTGTCTGACTTGTATCGGATCTGTGACTGCGACGAATTTGCATGCGACGAATGACGACGCAGGGAAAAACGGCGTAATCTTAAATGACGGCGATGATCCCGTGGCGCACGTGGCGAGAAGCGGGGAAACATATCATGTATTATATGAATTTAAATCAGGAACGAGAGGTGCGGGATTGATTGATCCAATCACGGAAATGCTTCCGTGCGATATGACTGCCTATGCCATGGGAGAGACGGTTACCGCGATCATGCCGGAAAAGACGAGGTTAATCGGACCTCAAAATACCGGCAGTACTACTATCGGGATCTGGGAGTTTACCGGATATGATGCGGACAGCAAGGTCGTTTCCGTGGAGAACTTGGAAAGCGGTGCGGATCTCAGCGATACAAAGCAGTATATCGTATTTACAGGCACTTGGAAATTTAGCACAGCATATCATGTATATTATCAGTTTGTACCGCAGGATTCTAGTATGACGCTTCCGGAGGGCGTACGTACGCAAATCCCTTCGGATGGTATGGTTAAAAAGGGCGAAACAATCAGCGTACCGACATCTGCTTTTGATCGGGTGGAAGATACGGTTGACGGAGAACAAGGGCTGTGGATATTCACCGGATGGGATCAAGAAACGGTGGAATCGGCAGCAGGCGATGTTACCTTCACCGGTACTTGGAAGTTTGTCAAGGAGATGCCGATCGAGGCGGTTGATCTAGTCGCGTATGAAGGCGGTCTGGGCAGCAATGCCAGCACAACTACCGGCGATGCGCTGCCCGAGCCAGTCTGGGCAGAGACGCTGGAAGGACATACGATTAGCGTCGATGGCAGCGCGTGGGACATGGAAGCGCAGGGTCTGCCCTTTGACTGGAAATATCTGGATGAAAACGGCACGCAGGTGACGACCTCTGCCCGTGCGGGCACCTATGCTTTGACGGTCTATCCGCTGGAGGGGAAAGAAGACAGCGTCGTTCTTGTGGACGATGCGTATATGCTGTATTTGCCGGAAGAAGGCGTACAGGCCGGCAGCGTACAGGTACGCGATGTCACAGACGATGAAGCGGCTGACAATCTTTCCGCAGACGTATTCAAAAGCGTCTATAACTACGACTCTCCGTTAGCGGGGGCACGCAATCTTGTCAAAGCTAGGATCATCGGAGATTTTAATGAAAACGGTACGCACGACGACGAATGCGATCCGACCCAGCCGCATGCGCATGTACAAGCAGGAACCACTTTCTATAAAAACGGAAATCCTAACCTGCCGGTAAACGTCGATGTGAAGATCGGCATGCTTTGGGATGATTTGCTGGAGGATGTGCTGGGAAGTGAGGAACGAATGACGGCACTGCATGAAAAGAGCCTGCATACCGAAGGTATGGCAGATGTGTTCGATGTGGATTATCCGGTGAGAAGCAAGTTTCAATACATCGACCTATTGGATATGAACGATGGCAATGTCTGGGTTGGTACAAAGGATACTCCGGTAACCGTATATGTGCCATACAGTGCAGAGATGACAAAGGACGATCAGATTGCGGTCACTTACTTTGATGGATTGACACGGGACTATACGATTCAAATGGACAGCGCCGATTTGGATGCGGAGATCGCACAGAGCAGCGCGCATTTCATCAAGGTGACAAAAACGGAGACGGGTATATTGTTCGACGTGCCGTCAAAGGAGTTCGGTCCGTTTGAAATTCTCTATCAGAAGAAATATCAAGCAAGCTATCGCTTTCAAAGTGCCGATCAGCAGATGACGCTGCCGCAGGAGATAACGGCGCTGCTGCCAAATGACACGAACAGCTATGTGGAAGGAAGCACGATCACGGCGATCGATCCGTCGCAGAAAGAAATCAAAACAGAACAAGGCGTATGGACGTTTACCGGCTGGGACGCGGTGGAAAAGAGTGCCGGGGAAGATGTGACATTTATAGGAACATGGACGTTTACGAAGAAAGAAGCGGAGAATCATCCGGAAACACCGCAGACGCCGCCAAAGGAAGATGACACAATTCAGAGCAACGTGCCAAATTCCGCTCCGCAAAAGGAGAACACGGAAAATATAAGCCAGTCAAACACAGAGAATATGAGCACCGCTGCGGCGAACTCTGCGTTTCTGTGGGAGACGCTGACGATAGCTTCTTCGGTCGTTGCCGGCATTCTACTGTATGAGGGAGGAAGAAGTCGTAAAAGAGCAAAATAAATCATTGCGGTGACTGAGGAAGAAAGGGAATCTATCATTTCCCATCCGTTCACGGCAAGGCGATGCTGCAAAAGGGCATCGCTTTTTTTCAAGAGAAGTGAGAACAGCTGCGCTGAGGAAAGCAGGAGAGGGTTCGCGCCATCTTTTTAAAAAAGGGGCTGGACAAACACGGAAAAGTATAGTATATTATTGGGGCAGACGCGGAGGTGGTGAAACGGCAGACACGCTGTCTTCAGGCGGCAGTGCCCACAAGGCGTGAGGGTTCAAATCCCTTCCTCCGCACCATGTGTCAATCAAGCCTTGCAAAAGGCTTTTTTTATGCTTTCTCTGATGCCGGACACAGTGATCAAAGGCGTCGCTGCCGCCATTTTAGAAGAATTTACATAAACTTCTGCATTTTCACTGGTATTTCTCCGTGAAATATTGTATAATAATCTCCGCAATGATGCCGTGGTGGAATGGCAGACACGCTACTTTGAGGGGGTAGTGGGGCAACCCGTGTGAGTTCAAGTCTCATCGGCATCACCATAAAGACAAAAGACACAGGCAACTGTGTTTTTTTTGTATGCCTGCAAGTCGGATGCAAAGCGCCCTACAGCACTTCGAGGGGGCTTGTTTGCTTGTTCGTGCAATCTTCATAAAATTGACACATTGCGTCGGGTTGCCTATGCTATACTGTTTTAACGATGAGGAGGAAAATGATGAACAAAGAAAAAAGAACGAGAGCAGGAACGATCGCTCTGTATGTGCTGGCGGTTCTCTTACTGTGCTATGGCGCGTACATGGCGTTTAGCGCCTATGATTATGTCTCGCAGTATTATGAATATCAGGGCGTCTCCCTCAGTGAGAATCTGGGCGAGACAGCGCAGTATGTGATCTCCCAATCTTATCCCTATCTCTGCTTTTCCATCGTATTTTATGTGATGGGCTTGCTTTTACAAAAGCTGAATGATCTGCATGATTTTTTACCCCGCGAATACCTGCATCCAAGCGAACCGCAGGAACAGGAAATCCCCTTGGATGCGGATGTGACACCATACAAAGCATGGGAGGAGACAAGCGAGACGATGATGCCGACAATGAGCGAAACGACGAAGCCGCCGACGTGTGAAAGCGATGCAAGCGACGAGGAGGGCAACGCATAAAAGCAAAGGCGCTTATCCGCGCCTAGAAAAGATAGTAAAATAGCGAAAGGCTGTCAGCGAGACACCCTGAGCCTAAAAACGCCTTTGTGATTTTGATATGAGATGACAAAGACGGCGATGGTCAGCGGGTGCAAGGGGCGAGACAGCCTTTTTTTTGTCGGTTTGCGTTTAGCCCTTTGTACTTTTTCAAGGGGTCTGGCGCATCGATCGTCCGCTTTTAGCAAGCGTGTGCGGCATATTTACACGCCACAGCATTCGCTTACGAAAATTGTCCTTTGTTCATGTTCTCACCACTATGTGCGGCTGGCGGCGATATGGACGCGACTGCCAAACTAAGCACGCAGGGGAAAATGAAACGATAAGTCACATATAGTAAAGACCAAATGGATATAGGCGCCGTCTGTCTTCGTTTTGCTAGCCTTGCGCTTTGGCAAAATAGTCGTGGATGGCGGCGAGAATGCGCTCGCTTGCATGTCCATCGCCGTAAGGGTTGGCGATACTGCTCATTGCGGCATAGGCGCTCTCATCCGCTAACAGCGTCTGTGCCGTTTCTACGATACATTTCTCCTCACTGCCCACAAGCCGCAGGGTTCCCGCCGCTACACCTTCAGGGCGCTCCGTCGTATCCCGTAGGACGAGCACCGGTTTTCCCAAGCTGGGCGCTTCCTCCTGAATCCCGCCGCTGTCTGTCAAAATCAGATAAGAGTGACGAATCAGGTTGTGAAAATCATATACTTCTAAAGGCTCGATCAAAAGCACCTGCGGGCAATCATCCAGCATCTGATGCGCCAGTGCGCGGATCTTGGGATTTTTATGGCAGGGGAAGATCACGCAGATGTCGGGGAAACGCTGACAGAGCGTTTTGACGGCGGTGAAGATGCGCGCCAGTCCGCCTTGCTGGTTTTCTCTGCGATGCGCCGTCAGCAGCACGATGCGCCGGCCGTTTGCCCAAGCGAGAGCCGGGTGGGAGTAATGCTCGTCCTTTGTCAGCTGCAAGGCGTCGATGGCGGTGTTGCCGGTGACGGTGATTGCCTTCTCGCAGATGCCTTCCTCACGCAGGTTTTGCGCACTCGTTTTGGTCGGTGCGAAATGCAGGGTGCTCAGCCGGGAGACCAGCTGCCGGTTGATCTCTTCAGGGAAAGGGGAGTAGCGCTGATAGGTGCGCAGTCCCGCTTCCACATGTCCGAGTGGGATTTGAAGATAAAAGGCACACAGTGCCGCCGCAAAGGTAGTCGTCGTATCGCCGTGCACCAGCACCATGTCCGGGCGTTCCTTTTCCAGCACCGGCGTCAGCTGCTCCAGAATGCGTGAAGTGATGCTTTGCAGCGTCTGTCCATGCCGCATGATGTTGAGATCATAGTCGGGAATGATGGCAAAGGTGCGCAATACGCCGTCAAGCATCTCCCGATGCTGGGCGCTGACACAGACGAGGCTTTCCAGCGTGGAATCTTTTTGCGCCAGATGGAGGATCGGCGCCATCTTGATCGCTTCGGGGCGGGTACCGAAGATGCTCATAATCTTTTTCATGGAATTCTCTCCTTTTTCTGTATGGTTCATGTTCCAGTGTAAAGAGAAGTGAGGAAAGAAACATCGCGGTTCTTGTAAGAGTTCGTTAAAAAATCGTTAATTTTTCGCAATGGGGGAACAATCTAAACAGAAACTTAACAGGTTCTTGACGAAGTGCAGATAAAAGCGAAGGCAAAGCTTGTTGTAGTTTTCGGGGTAAGGTCGGTGAAAAAGATGAAAGAAACCACAGTGCTGGGCATAAAGGTGAGTGTGACGACAAAGGAAGAGGTGCTCTCCCTCGTCAAAGACGCCATTCAAAGCAACCGCAAGCTCACGCTTGTCGCCATCAACGCGTGCAAGGTGATGCGGGCGAAAAAGGACGAAAAGACGGCACGGCTGCTGGAGAGCTTCGATGTGTTTTTGGCAGACGGCGCTTCGATTGTCAAAGCCAGTGCGGAAGTGAGGGAGCGCATCACCGGCGTCGATTTGATGGAGACGCTGTGCGCACACGGAAAAGCGCTGGGACTGCGCATTTTCCTCTATGGCGCTAAATCAAAGCACAATCAGCGCGCGCAGCAGGCTTTGCGGCGTTGCTTTCCCGGCTTACAGATCGTCGGCAGCTGCGATGGCTATCAGGATGCGGACGTCGTGGAGCGCATCAACCATAGCGGCGCCAACATCGTCTTTGTCGCCAAGGGAACGCCCGCACAGGAGTATTGGATCGCTGCTCATAAACAGGAGGTGTGCGCCAACGTGTTTTTGGGCGTCGGCGGCGCATTGGACGTATGGAGCGGCGCAGTGCGCAGGGCGCCCGCATGGATACAGCGCTTAGGACTGGAATGGCTGTACCGCATGCTGTTGCAGCCAAAGCGTTTCATCCAGCTTCCTTGGCTCATTCACTTTCAATGGCTTGTACAAAAAGACAAAAGGAAAAGGCAGGTAAGAGAACATGGAATCACAGAAGAGAGAAATTAGCGTCGTCGGATTGGGTTATATCGGCTTGCCGACGGCGGTGGTCTTGGCGCAGGCGGGACACCACGTCAAAGGATACGATGCGAAGAAGGAGGTGCGCGAGCGCCTGATGCAGGGACGGATTCACATCGTCGAAAATCAGCTGCAAGAGGCGTTTGACGAAGTCTTTCAGCGCAAAACGCTGACGATCAGCCCCGCGTTAGAGCCTTCGGACGTCTATATCCTCTGTGTGCCGACGCCGTTTTTAGACGGTGAAGAAAAGCGGGCAGATCTGCGCTATGTGGAAAGCGCGGGGAAAGTGGTCGCCCAAGTGCTCAAGCCGGGGGATCTCGTCATCTTGGAGTCGACGGTGCCTCCGTACACGACACGCCGGCTGAGCGCACTGCTGGCGGCGGAAAGCGGGCTGCGCGAGGAACAGTTTTATACCGCACACTGTCCGGAGCGGGTGCTGCCGGGGCGCATCTTATATGAGCTCTGTCATAACGACCGCATCATCGGTTCTCAAAATCCCATCGCGGCGGCGATGACAAAGGATCTTTACGAAAGCTTTGTCAAAGCGGGACAATGCTTGATCTGCGACGATGTCAGCGCCGAGCTGTGCAAGCTGGTAGAGAATACGTATCGTGATATTAACATCGCGTTCGCCAATCAGCTCAGTATGATCTGCGATCGTGCGGGCGTCGACGTCCATCAGCTGATTGCGCTTGCCAACCGTCATCCCCGCGTCAACATCCTTTCGCCGGGCTTGGGCGTCGGCGGACACTGTCTGGCGGTAGATCCGTGGTTTTTGGTCGAGCAGTTTCAGGAAAAGGCTTCACTCATTCACGAGGCGCGGAAAATCAACGATCACAAGCCGCTTTGGGTGATGGAAAAGATCGAGGAAGCCATCGCACAGGATCATCATCAGACGATCGGTATATTGGGGATGGCATATAAGCCGGACATTGACGATCTGCGCGAAAGTCCCTCTCTGCATCTGGCGCATGCACTCATGCAGAAAGGCTATACGGTGATCGGCTGTGAGCCAAACAGCGATCGCTATCAGCTGGAAGGCGTCCCGCTGTATTCGTTAGAAACATGTGTGGAAAAGAGCGACTATCTGGTGATCGCCCTCGCTCACCGTCCGTTTTTAAACGCGAAAGCTCGCGCGCTCATCCTCTCGCGCCCTCACTATGACTGCATCGGCTTTGCGCGCATGGAGGCATGGGAGTGAAAAGAATTCTGATTTACGGAGATGTGAACCTCAACATCATCGACGGTTCCAGCGTCTGGCTGGTCAATTTGGCAAAGCTGCTCGCCATGGAGGAAGAGGTGACGGTGGACATCCTGCTGAAAAAGCGGATTCGCCGTGATGTGCTCGTACGCACTTTGAAAAACAACCCGCGGATACGCCTGTTATATGCGAAAGCGTATGTGGACAGCATCACCGAGGTGGATGCGCATAACATCGCCCGCGTCATTCGCCGCTTGGACGCTCTGGCGCAATACAGCTGTATGATCGTACGGGGGATGGCGGTGGTTTCTGCGCTGCTTCATGAGCCTTTTGTCGATCGGCTGGTGCCATATCTGACGGATTTCTGCCACGATGAGCATGCCATCGCCGATCAGGAGCGTTCCCTTTTGCGCACGCTGTATGACAAGGTGGGGCTGTTTCTCGTACAGAGTGAAGCGATGAAACGCTATCTGACGCGCGTATTGGCGTTAGACGGAGAGAAGTTTCATGTGCTCTATCCGATCGTCTTTCCCTTTCCAAAAACGAAGCGAACCCCGAAAACAATTGTCTATGCCGGCAAGATCGCCAAGGATTGGAAAATCACGGAGTTGTTGTCGATGATGGAGGAATTGGCGCAGGCGGACGAGGAGATCACCCTGCATTTTATCGGCGATAAGTTTAACGCCGACATGGCCGATCAGCGCGAGGAAGTGCTTGACCGTCTGCGGACATTCGGCAACGTGCGCTTTTACGGATCATTGTCCCGCGAGGAGACGCGGCGGGTGATGAGCAGCTGTGAAGTCGGCTATGCCTATCGCAGCAAGCGCATCGATCATGACGGCTCTTTAGAGGTCTCCGTCAAGCTGCTGGAATACTGCCAGGCGCAGATTCCCATGGTGCTGCGGCGCACCCGCATGCACGAGGAGATCTTGGGTAAGGAATATCCGCTGTTCGCCGACAGTGAGCGGGAGTGTCTGCAAAAGCTGATGGAGGTGTTTTTGCCGGGAAGGGTGGCGGAGGTGCGCGCCTATTTGAAAGACTGCGGGGAACGCTTTGGCATCCGGCGGATCAGTGAGGGTCTGCGGCAGGCGCTCTCCCGCTATCCTTCTCGTTTGCCGCGGCTATTGGTGTGCGGGCATGACCTTAAATTTTTAAAACCGCTGTTTCCTTACATGCGTCAGGCATTTGCACTGATCGTGCAAGAACAGGAGGAATATACGGATTTCTCCCCCAGGGAGGCGAAAGCGCTGCGGGATCAGGCCGACATCATCTGGTGTGAATGGCTGCTGAGCGGGGCTAAGTGGTATGCCGCTCACTGCTATCCGCATCAGCGTCTCTTTGTACGCGCACACCGCTTTGAGGTCATGCGCCGCTATGGCAAGGGGCTCAATGTAATCGCGCTGGAAAAGCTCATCTGTGTCTCCTATTATTGGATGGAGGAGTTCATGCGCCGCTTTTCACTTCCTTTGGAGAAGTGCTGTGTCGTCAACAACTTCATCGATGTGGACGCTTATGAAAAGGAAAAATGCAGCGACGCGCAGTTTCATCTTGCCCTCATCGGCGCTTTGCCTAAACGCAAAGGGCTGAAGCGTGCCGTCGAGCTGCTGCATCTGCTCAAGCAGCAGGACTCTCGTTATTGCCTGCACGTGCCGGGCAAACGCCCGCATGAGTTTGCCAACACGTGGCATGTGGAGGAAGAGCGCCGCTATTATGAAGAGGTCGAGGCGCTGATCGAGGAGTATCGGTTAGCGGACAGTGTCATCTATGACGGTTGGGTTGATGTGCCGCAGTTTCTGACGCAGATCGGCTATGTTCTCTCTTTGAGCGATACGAAGATCCCCGAAAGCTTTCACGTGACGCCTTTTGAGGGGCTTGCCTCCCGCGCGATGGCGCTGTGTCTGCCTTGGGAGGGCATTGAATATCTGTATCCGCACCACTGTGTGTTGCCGACGCTGTCAGCGATGGCGAAACGCATCCTCACCTATCAAGAACAGCCGCAGCTGTATGTGAGAGATGTGGAAGCAGGCAGACAGTTTGTGCGGGAGCACTATGACATCGCTAACATCTGGCAGCACTTGCATACGCTGTTGAAAGGGGGCGTTTATGATGAAAAAGCGCTTGATTCGGATCGCTAAAAAAAACGAGCTGCTCTATCGGATCGCCAAACGCTGTTACCGCACCCTGCGTCCGGCGGCTCCCACCGTGTATCGCTCGTTAGATTATCTGCTCGCCTACCCGATGAAACACGAATCGCAGCTCTCGGACGTCCTCGCTCATTATGAGAGCGTGCGCCGGGAGAATACGCGGCTGTTGATTTTGTGGGAGGGAGAGCCATTATGCCTGCATCGGCTGATGCGCGCCTATCCGCAGCTTTTGTTTCTGTCCATGGACTACTATGCGCGCTATCATCAAAAGCTGACGGTTTCCAATTTGATTTTGTTAGACGCGAAAACCCAGGCACCCGCAGTGCTGGATTATTTATAGAGGGGAGTGATCGCTGTGATAGCTAAAGTATTTCACCATGTGAAACGCTATAATCCCTATGCGCTGTATGCCGCAAAATCAGAGCTGAAAGGGGAAGTGTCTGCCTCTTATCTCACTTGGATCTGGTGGATATTGGACCCGGTGCTGTTCATGCTCGTCTATGTGTTCATCACTGTCGTCGTCTTTCGCTCCAGCGGCGAATATCTGCCGGTGGTGGTCATCATCGGATTGACGGTGTGGAACTTTTTCAATAAGAATGTAGCGATCAGCGTGCGGATCGTTCACACGTTTAAAGGAATCGTCTCTAAGATCTACATACCGAAGTACATGCTGGTGCTGGAGAAGATGTATGTCAACTTTTTTAAGATGATTATCTCTTTTGGCATCGTGATCGGCTTTATGCTCGCCTATCACATCCCCTTTCGGCCGCAGCTGCTGCTTTGTCTCCCATTGACGGCGCTGTTATTTCTGCTGACGCTTTCCTGCGGCATCATCGTTGCGCACTTTGGCGTCTATGTCAACGATCTTCATAACATCGTACAGGTCATCCTGCGCTTTCTGTTTTATCTCTCCGGTGTGTTTTATGACATCACCGACCGGCTGGGCGCACGGATGTTTATGGGAATCGATATGGGCTGGCTGATGACGCATGTAAACCCGATCGCTTACTTGATCGACGAGATGCGCCAGATCATCATTTACGGAGAGCCGGGCGATCCGCTGTTATTTCTCTATTGGCTGCTCATCTCCCTTTTACTGCTGGCGGCGGGTCTGTATCTGATGCTGCGGCATGAGAACAATTATGTAAAGGTGGTGTAGGCATGGAAGAGATCGCTATCGAGGTCAAGGACGTACATGTGGTATATCGCAGCATGAAGGCGTTTTCCATCCGCAAAAGCCTAGGACAGATCAAACAGCGGCGGGATTGCTATGAAGCGCTCAAAGGGGTCAGCTTCACTGTGCCCAAGGGGCGCATCATCGGCATTATCGGCAAAAACGGCAGCGGCAAGAGCACGCTGCTCAAGACGATCGCCGGCGTCTTTTCTCCCGATGCGGGAACGATCGAGACCTTTGGCAACCGCATCTCTCTGCTTGCGATCGGCATCGGCTTTCAGGCCAATCTCTCCGGTTTGGAAAACATCTATCTCTCAGGGCTGCTGCTGGGCTTTACGCAAAAAGAGATCGCCCAGCGTTTGCCGAAGATCATTGCGTTTTCCGAGCTGGGAGAGTTTATCTACAAGCCGGTTAGCTCTTATTCCAGCGGCATGTACAGCAAGCTGGCCTTTTCGATCACCGCGATTTTAGATACCGAGATCATTTTGATCGACGAGGTGCTCAGCGTCGGCGACATTCACTTTCGGGAAAAGAGCTATGCGAAGATGAAGGAGATCATCTCCGATCATGAGAAGACGGTGATGATCGTCTCCCACAGCAACGCCAGCATTTTGGAGCTGTGCGACGACGTGCTGTGGATTCACGATGGTGTGGTAAAGGAGTATGGCCCCGCAAAAAGGGTGGTGGAAAACTACGAGGGATTCATGCGCCGTTATCGGCAGCGTCATGCCGCAGACGCTAAGAAGGGGTAGGAGTTCTGCCTCTTTTTTGTGCAAAACTGTGAATTATTTGATTTTAAAAGCATTTTTGATGGGTATCCTGCCGCTGTTTTTCTGCCCGCTTTTTCTTTACGGATGGAAAATCGTGGGGTATAATGTTGGATATTGAGGTGTGGAAAATGATAAAAAATGTAGGATTGATCTGTGAGGGCGGCGGTACGAAAGCGGCATATTCGGCCGGCGTTTTGCAGTGTCTGTTAGATTGTAAGGTGTACCTGCCTTATACTGCCGGCATCAGCGCCGGTGCGGAAATTCTGCTGGCGTATGTCTCCCGCCAGCGGGAGCGGCTGTTTGTCACAGGGGTGGAGTCGGCGTCGCAAAAGAGCGCGGTCGGCATTCGTCCGCTCATTCACGAGAGGGGACTCTTTGGCATTCAGGCGACCTGTGATTATATCGAGCAGCATGCGCCGCTGGATGCGGAAGCGTTTTTTGCAAGTGAAACGCAGTTAGACATCGGCTTGTATAATCTGGATACCAATCAGATCGAATATTTTGATAAAAGCTATTTTGATCCCAAGGAGCAGACGCTGGTCAAGGCGGCATGCGCGCTGTTTCTGTTGACGCGCCCTTACCGCTTTTTGGGGCATCTGTATATGGATGCGGGACTGATCGATATGATTCCGATTGAACAAAGCATCCGCCGCGGCAATGAGAAGCACATCTTCATCTCCACCAAGGAGGAGAACTATGTGCGAAAACCGGCGCCGAATTGGCAGCTGCGTTTGGCGGGATTATTTTACCCGGGAAATAAAGAGGTTAAGGAAAACCTGCGCAAGCGTCATCTGCGCTATGAGGAGCAGTGGGGAAAGATCAAGCAGCTGGAACAGGAGGGCAAAGCGCTCATCCTGCGTCCGCATAAGGACTTGGGCATCACCCGCTATACGACCGACCGCAAACTGCTGGAGCCGTGGTTTCAGCTGGGATATGATGAGACGATGGAGCGCATCGACGAGATCCGCGCTTTCATCGAGACAGAGTAAACGGAAACAGATGAAAAAAAGGCTGTATTAGCTGAGCGATCCAGTGTGAGGTCGCTTTGGCTGTACAGCCCTTTTTTAAGCTGAAAGCGGCGGGGACGACAAAACGCGTATCAACGTGCGGGAGAAACAAGATCGCTTGCGTGTCAATCGCCGGCTATTCCGTTGTATCGGCGAAAGAGCATTAGCGATCCCCAAGCGCATGCGGCAGTGAGAGTGATCACCGCTAAGGTTGGCACTTGCAGCAGCGGTTGATCCAGATAGGTGCGGGAAAGGTAAGTAAGACCTAAAAAGGCGAGGAAGCATCCCAGCACGACCAGCCAGTAATAAAGGCTCACCGTGGAGGATGCGCGCGCGAGCAGCACCATCAGCACCTTGGCGATGAGATAGAGAATCAGCGTATTGACGATCAGGGAGAGCGTCAGCGAAAACATCCAGTGTACGGGAGTTTGGTTGAGTAACGGCTCCAGCAGATGATCGAGCGCGACTTCATATACGCCCGCGTAGAAAAAGAGGATGATCGGCAGATCGCTGTATGCGAGCACCAGCCGTTTCCACAGAGAAAGCTTGGCGCGCTCTTCTTGGATGAAGCGTGCGCAGGCGCTGTCCGTTTTCTTTTCATCGAGCGTGTGCGTGCGGCCTTTCGAGGTCAGATCGCTGAGAAAGCGCGCCCGCGCGGACTGTGGCAGCGCCGCCTGCTTGAGCGAAGCGATGGTGCGCTTGAAAAGAGGGTGATACTGCGTATCGATCTGTTCAAACAGCGTTGTTTCATCTTTTTCATAATAGGTCAACAGGTTCATACATACCTCCGAATATGCGATACAGCTACATTCTAATGGAAAGTAAACAAAGGGTCAATCAAAAAAGAAAAGCAAAGAGGCTAGATGAAAGTGCTGGATGAAAGTACAGCCGCTGAAACCAAATCCCAGAAGATCAGCCGCTGTCATGAAAGAAAGCGCATTATCCAATAGGCAAACAAGCACTCCTGTACAAAAGAAGTACGCCCAACGCAGGGAATGGGCGATCGCTCCTTTTAGGAAACGCAAGCGAAGGAGAAAAGGGTCAACGAAAATTGCTTGGGGAGCCGGTTTGCGCCGGACTCCTTACGATTTGCTGCGCTCAGCGCTTGAAATATTGTCAGGGCAACAAAAAACCGATGCGGCAAGGCTTGTGTCCATCGGTTTTGTTTCACTATTGCTTCAGTGCGTCTTCCAGCTTTTCGATGCCTTTGTCAATGCGTGACAACGTCTCCTCTTTGCCGAGAATATACGTCAGCTCGATCGCTCCACCCGGTGTAAACTGCTTTCCGGTGATCGCCGTACGCAGCGGCCAGAGCACCTGTCCGTTTTTCATCTCCAGCTGCTTTGGCAGGGATAGCAGCAGATCGTGGATACGCTCCTCATCATCCCAGCCGTCAAAGGATTCCAACGCCGCCTTTGCCGCTTTGAGCGCGGTAAGGGAAATCTCCAGCGTCGTCTTCATCTTCTTATGCACATACATCTGCACGTCATATTCCGGCAATACGTCGATGAAGTCCACGCTTTCCTCAATCTGGCTGAGAATGTCGATGCGCGGCTGTAAAATGTTGGCTACCTCCATCAGATCGACCTTGCGGGTGATGCACTTTTCCAGGATCGGCAGGATGAGCGCATGGAACTCGGACAGGCTCATATTGCGCAGATAGACGCCGTTCATCCAAGTCAGCTTATCGATGTCGAAAATGGCCGGGCTCTTGGAGATGCGCGAGATGTTGAACACCTCAATGAGCTCCTTTAAGGAATAAATCTCCTGCTCGCTCTCCGGAGACCATCCTAGCAAAGCGATGTAGTTTAAGATCGCCTGCGGCAAGTAGCCTTTGGCGACTAAATCTTGGAAGCTGGCGTCGCCGTTGCGTTTGCTGAGCTTGTGGTGCTCGTCTTTCATCACCGGCGGCACGTGCACATAGGTCGGAATCTCCCAGCCATACGCCCGATAGATGAGATTGTATTTCGGCGTGGAGGAAAGATACTCGTTGCCGCGGACGACATGGCTGATCTCCATCTGGTGATCGTCGATGATGTTGGCGAAGTTATAGGTTGGGAAACCGTCGGATTTGATGAGGATCTGCTCGTCGAGCACATCGGTATCCACCTCGATGCGGCCGTACACCTCATCGTCAAAGTAGGCTTCCTCATTGCCTTTGATGCTTTGGCGGATGACATAAGGCTCCCCGGCGGCAACGCGCGCCTTTGCCTCTTCTAAGGAGATGTGCTTGCAGGGATCGTCATATTTGAAAGCAAGTCCCAGGCTCTCCGCCTCCTGACGCTGCCGTTCGATCTCCTCCTCGCTGCAAAAGCAGTAGTGAGCGCCGCCCAGCTCCACCAGCTCCTGCGCATATTTTTTATACATCGGCAGACGCTGGGACTGTACATAAGGGCCGTGATCTCCGCCAACATCCGGTCCCTCGTCGTGCTGTAAGCCGACTGCTTTCAGCGTATCGTAGATGATGTCGGTAGCGCCCTCGACCAAACGCCCCTGATCGGTATCCTCGATGCGCAAGATGAAATCGCCGCCCTCATGCTTGGCGATCAGATATTCAAACAATGCTGTGCGCAGGTTGCCGATGTGCATATAGCCGGTCGGACTCGGCGCAAAACGGGTTCTTACTTTTTTTGACATACATTTCATCCTTTCCGATTACTCCCATAATCATATAATAAAGAAAGGAGCCATGCAAGCAAAGAAAGCGAAAATCAGGGGAATTTGACGGCTGCTCTTGGCGGGAAAAGAAAAGGCGGGAGAACACTGCCAATGGCTTTTCGCCGTGGGGATCTCTGTGCTGCAGGGGAAAGGGGACAGCGTGAGGCGCTGCGCGGTGTGGATCGTTATGATGAGAATGTCTTGGAAAAATGAACACTCGGCGCATGAGGAAACGCAAGGAGCAGGAAGAGCAATCATAAGCGATGCCGATGCAGGGCTGTTGAGCGCTGCTTCCTGTTTGGCAAGTACAGGATTGTCATTGCGCCGCCATGCGAATAGAGGTAAAATATGTATATGAGAGGTACAGCGGACAGCGAAGGAGGAGCGAATGAAGGTTACAGTAGCGCAGATTGCAAGAGCGGCAAAGGTGAGCCCCGGCACCGTCAGCAACGCATTGAATAATAGAAAAGGCAGCCTGAGCGAGGAAACGCGGGCGCACATCCTGCGGATCGCCGAGGAACTGGGGTACTTTAAAAGAGGGAAGCGCACCGGCATCATTCGTCTGATCATGTACTTTAGAAATGCCAACATCATCGGTGATACGCCCTTTTTCTCTGAACTTATCCGCGGCATCGAGCTGGAGTGCAGCGCACAGGGATTTCAGCTGATCGTCAATCATATCGATTCTGATCAGCTGTATGGCGAGGCGGGACAGCGATTGCTGGCGGATGTCAGCGGCTGTGACGGCATCATCTTTTTAGGGACGGAGATGAGCAAGGAGGACATCAAGGAACTAGGATGTATCAAGCTTCCCTTTGTCATCGTGGACACGGCGTTTAATATCCAAGGTTATGATTACATCGTCATCAATAACGTAGACGGCGTATATGAGATGATTCATCATCTGATGGACTTTGGTCATGAACGCATCGGCCTCATCAACTCCGCTTATCAGATCAATAATTTCAGAGAGCGCAAGATCGGTTTTCTGCAAGCGCTGGCAGATCGCGGCTTTGGCTTTCAAAAGGAATGGGAAGCGCTGGTCGAACCGACGATTGAGGGCAGCTATCTCGATATGTTAGCGTATTTAAAGCGGTGTTTGGCAATGGGGATGCAGCTGCCCAGCGCATTTTTTGCGGTGAACGACAATATGGCGTTAGGCGCCAGCAAGGCTTTCAACGAGCTGGGACTGCATGTTTCCATCGCCGGGTTTGACGATATTCCCGCTTGCGGCATCGCCCATCCCGCATTGACGACCGTTCAGGTCGATAAGCTGTTTTTGGGAAAAAGTGCTGTGCAGCGTTTGCTTGCCAAGATGAAAGATCCCCAACAGCAGGTACAAAAGATACTGGTGGGGACAAAGCTGGTCTATCGTGACAGCGTACAGCGCATCACCGCAAAAGCAGGGGAGATGGAGGAGAAAAAGTGATGCTGTGCCGGTAAGGAAAGAAGCAGAGGCAAACACGGCTCGCATGCTATTTCGATCTTTGCCTTTTTGATAATGCCGGCTTATCAGCGGACAGTTGAGGGGAGACATCGTTAAAAGGTGCTTCTTTTTGCTTGTAAAGGGAAGATTTTCCAATGTATCATGACAGAAACAAGGGGTCATGCTATAATAAGGGACGTAAGATGCAGGGGTGAAGCAAACATGGGATTTCTTGACCGTTTATTCGGTAAAAAACAGAAAACGATGCAGCCGTTAGTGATCTATGGGCTGTGCTCGCCGATCGGTGTCGGCGCACATAAAAGCGGAGAGGCGTATTATTGGACGGCAAGTGTCATATTAAGCGCATGGCGCGCGGACAACGAGGAAGAGGTGCATGTGGAAAAGATCCACATGGAGAAGGAATGCGATGAAGAGGGCGTGCACGCATTGCAGGCACAGCTCAAGGGCAGTACGATCTTCCATGCGCGGGTACGCCGCAGTGAAAGCGGCTTTGAGCTGTTGGAGCTGCTGGAGGTGCCTTGCGAGGATGAACAGCTGGAACGGTTAGTTCCCAAGGAAGCGGCAAAGGCTTTAGAAGCCGTTGAGGAGAAAGCTGTACAAAAAGTCGAAACAGGAAAAGAGACGGTCGTTTTCGGCAAGGAGGAAATCGCACTTAACGGCAGCGGAGAGGAAGCGACACACCTGTTTTATCAGCTGAAAAAGCGACAGGTGGGATGGCGCAGCGACGCTTTGAAGCTCGCCGCCGATCACTTTGTGCCGACATATAACGAGCGGCTGGAAAAAGGAAAAAAGCTGACGAAGAAAGAGATCAAGGAAAACAGCATCCTGCATTCGATTACATTGAGTGAGGATGGAGGCGATGCGTTTACGTTCCACTTCATTTTTTCCAAGGGGGATAAACAGATTTCTCTGGATGTCAGCGGTACGATTGCCAAAGGGATGAGCGAATGCCGCTGGCATGAGGAAACGGCAGAAAACAAGATCGATTAAAAAAAGGAGGTCTGCTATGAAAGCGTTAGTCACCGGCGCCAGCAGCGGAATCGGACGGGAGATTGCCCGGCAGCTCTCTGCGATGGGCATTGACGTCATCCTCGTCGCACGAAGGATGACACGTTTGCAGCATCTCAAAGAGGAGCTGGGAGGAAATGTAAGGATCATCAGCATGGATCTCGGCGATGAGACTTCCTGCCGCATGCTGTATGAACGGTTGAAGGATGAAGAGATCGACATTCTCGTCAACAATGCCGGTTTTGGCTTATGCGGCGCTTTTGCCCAGACGGATTTAGACCGCGAATTAGAGATGATCAACGTCAATGTCAAGGCGGTGCACATCCTGACAAAGCTGTTTCTGCAAGACTTCATCGCCCGCGATTACGGCTATATTCTCAATGTCGCCAGCATTGCCGGCTATCTTCCCGGTCCGCTCATGGCTGCTTATTATGCTGGCAAGGCGTATGTGCTGCGGCTGAGCGAGGCGATTTATGGGGAGCTGAAGCATGCAAAGAGCAATGTGCATATCACAGCGCTGTGCCCGGGGCCGGTGCGCACGGAGTTCAATCAGGTGGCAAACGTCGCTTTTGCAGTGAAAGGGATGAAAGCCGAAGAAGTCGCTCGTCAGGCGATCAACGGAATGTTCGCCGGACAGCGGGTGGTCGTGCCGGGGATGCTGATGAAATGTGCCCGTTTCCTGACGCGAATCGCGCCGATCAGCTGGCAGCTGAAAACCTCGTATTTCATTCAGCATCGCAAAGAGCGCAGTGAATGAAGATAGCTGTACGAATTGAGATTTCTATTGCAGGAATAAAACAGAGCGAATGACAAAGCGTGTGCGGCGTTTTTTGATAAGCGCGGTCATCCTTTGCCTCTTCGCGCTGTTTTTTTTGCATTTTCAGCGTCAATAAGTTCACCGTCTGTGGTAAAATTTGTAAGTGACAAACAGCCGTCGGCTAGTGCGATGAAGATGGGCGGCAGGTCAATGAAAACAGACGGCGGTATTTGCGCGATGCAGGCGCTGTCGAAAATACAGAAAGAAGAAAGAACAAGGAAGAGCGAATGCTTGAAAAGGAAAGGGATGGGGACGATGATTCAAATGGTATTGACAGATATGGATGAGACACTGTTGGTGGACTATCATGTACCGCAGGTGAACCGTGATGCGATTGCAAAAGCGCGTGCACAGGGGGTGCGGGTTGTCGCGGCAACCGGGCGTTCCTATGATATGGTACAGGCTTTGCTGAAAGAGATGGGAACGGCGCATTGTGCCGACGAGTACAGCATCTGCTTTAACGGTGCGGCCATCTACCGAAATGACAGCGCAGTTCCCCTGCATTATCATCCTTTGCGTTATGAGCAGATCTGCGCCGTTCATGAGGTGGCGAAGCGCTATGGCCTGTGTTTTATGGCGTTTTCACTTGATCAGATTTACATGTATCATCCTACGGCAAGTGAAATTGCCCGTAAGACGAAACAGCAGGCACAGTTTACCATTGAGAGCGACGAGACGCTGCTTCGGGATAAAACGGTTGTCAAGGTAGTGATGCAGTCAGATGTGGAAGCGCAGCTGTATGAGATCGGAAAGCGGGAAGCAGACGTGTTTGCCGCGCAGAATTTAGAGGTCAGCTTTTCCTCGGGCCGCTTTTTGGAGTGTACCTGCAAGGGCGTCAGCAAGGGCAGCGCGCTGCATTGGCTGTGCGGACATCTGGGAATGACGGCAGCGGAGGTCATGGCGATCGGCGATAACTTTAACGATCTGGAAATGTTGAGAGAAGCCGGTTTGGGCGTCTGTGTGGCAGATGGGCGCGAGGAGGTGCGCGCGATGGCGGATGTGGTGACGAAGCGAGGATATCGCGATGGAGCGGTGGCTGAGGCACTGGAGCGCTATGTGCTTCATGAGAGTAAGAACGTTTAAGAAATCGCTCTTTTGCGGAAGTGGTAAATGCGTTTAAAACAGATAGCTAAGCAAATGCGAAGCCGTTTTACAATGGCGGCGAGCGAACGTACATCTGACAAAGCTGTGTGCGGCAGAGATCGTATGTTTACAGCCGAAAAGGGCAGGCGGATGCTTTCAAAAGAGGCGACGTCGGTCAGAAATACACGCGGCGAATACGTAAACCTGCAATGATGAAATATAATTTCATGAATCTGTGAGAAAAAAGCGAACGATGTTCGTTTTTTTGATATAATAAAGCTAAAGAACAGGGAAGTCTGCGCTTAGACACAGCAGAAGTTATGAGGAGGTCGCATGGCAAACAAGGATGTGATAGAGGTCATCAGGGAGAATTACGAGCAGTTGTTTTCTGCGGAAAAAAAGGTAGCGAACTATATACTCAATCACCCTGAGCAGGTGCCGATGCTCAATGTGTCCGATTTGGCTGCCTGCAGCAAGACGAGCGAGGCAACCGTGGTACGCATGTGCAAGCACCTCTCCTTTGACGGTTATTATCAGATGCGCCTGCTGCTTTCCCGTAATTTGGGAAAAAATGATCAGCACGCGATCATCAGTGAGGATGATTCCGTTCAAAGGCTGTTTGCCTATGAGATCAAGCGGCTTGCCCAATTGGCCAATAGCGTGCGCCAGGAGGATTTGATACAGGCGGCACGGCTGATTCTGCAAGCGAAGATCGTTCATATCATCGGTGTGGGAAATACGGTGCCGATCGTGATGGATTTGGGCTTTCGGCTGGAGCGCAATGGCATTCGCTGTATGTATAACGCGTTACCGGAGCTGTTTTATAATCACCTTTCTTTGGGGGATGAAAACGATGTCGTCATTGCTTATTCTCGTTCGGGGTCCTCAAAGCAGGTGCTGCGGGCGGTGGACTTTGCCAAGAAAAAAGGGATGCGGGTCATCGTGGTAACCGGGGAGCTGAACAAACAGTTCATAGAAAATGCTGACTGCGTGATTCATGTGGTAGAACGGGATACACTCAACAGCTACGTGACCAAACCGGATTCTCATTTGCTGGAATATGCGGTCAACGACGCATTGATCACAGTGGTGCGTAATTTGCGGGACGTCAAAGAAAACAGTGGGGACAGCGAGATCAAAGAAGAGGAGATCGAAAGGCTGCTCAGTGAGTTTAAACTATGAAGCATAGGAATAAGGAGAATTGTTGACAAGGACTATTCAAAGACAGTAATAGCGGACTGTAGCATACAGCTTCCGCTTTTTTCGTGTCAGAAAAGGCGGTTGTCAAAAACCGTTCATTCACACATCAGCGCATAGTTTCATAATAGGGGAGTCCTTAATTGAACAAGAGCCAATTTTTCGCAGAGGCGCTGGAAACAATTCCCATGAGAAAGAGAAAGAAAAAAACGCCGGCGAATGATAGAATTTGCATGAAGACCTCCGCTTGTCATCTTGCGCCGTTGACGCTTGGCAGAGCGGCATACCGAAAAAGAATATAGCAGAAATGAGAAGATTGCTGCGAAAGGTGAGGGAGACCAGCTATGAGGAAGCGGAGAATAGGGATGATAAAAAATATTATTTCTTAATCTTTCAATTATTTACTTATAAGAAATAATTTTTTATTGACATTCGAGCAGGCCGTGCTATACTTTAAGTGTAAAAAATAATTTCATGAAATGCTGTTTTATCGTTTTATATAAAAAAATATTTCTTTTAGGGTTGTTGCGCTGATTGGAAGGAGGCAAGGGCAGTAGGAGGCGCAATCGCATTCATGAGGAAGTGCCTGTCAAGTGCATACGGTTTCTTCTCTCTTGGTAATCACCGCTTGGATGAGGGATGAAACAGCCGCAAATGACAATATCTCCATCGCTTCTCAACCGAGAGATCACGGTACGCCGCAAAACAAAGATGCAAGTACCGATGGATGTAACGCTGCGGGTAAAGCGGTACAAACGCTGTGAGAAAACGATGTGAGTATAAGTGAGGAGGGATATGGATGATACAAGCATTTCGCATTGATGAACGTCTGATACACGGACAGATCATCGCAACATGGCTGAAGACGCTGGGAGTGACGCATTTGATTGTGGCAGATGATGCGACGGCACAGGATGAGAAAAAACAGCGCATCCTGAAGGTTGTGCTTCCTGCCAACGTTAAATGTCTGATCAAAAGCGTGGACGATGTCGCCCGTGTGCTCAATGATCCGCGCTGTGAGAGTATGCGCATCATGGTGATTACCGGCAGCCCGCAGGATGCGCTGCGGCTGATGGAAAAGGTTCCCGCGATCAGCGAGGTCAATCTGGCAAACTATGGCAGCATCACCAAACCGAAGGTCAAAGACAAGCTTTGTATTTCAAGAATGGTTTACCTGGATGAAGCGGATGTGGAAGCAATGCAAAAGATCATTGCGCTGGGGAAACCGGTATTTACGCAAAAAACGCTCTCTGAGCCGAAAAAGACCATTCACTTATAGAAGGAGGAGAACAAGCAATGGCACAAGCTCTTATCGTGGCGCTCATCTATTGGGCATTGATTTTGATTTATCGCTTCTTTGCGAACAGTATGGCAGATCAGCCGATCATCGTCGGCCCGATCGTCGGCTTTTGCCTGGGAGATGTGACAACAGGTGTGCTGATCGGCGCATCCTTGGAGATCATCTATCTGGGTGTCGCCAACGTCGGCGGCTCGCAATCGACCGATACGCTGTATGCGACCGTAATGGCGGTGGCGCTTGCCATCATCACCGACATTCCCATGGAAGCGGCGATGACACTGGGTATTGCACTTGGCTATATCGGTCTGCTTATGCTGCAGGTTACCCGCATCTTCTTCGCCTTTCTGTGTCCGATTTTAGATCGTATTGCGGAGCGCGGCAACAGCAGCGCATACAGCTTCACCTATTTGGGACATATCGCCGTGGGCTATGGTTTTGGCGCAGTTACGATTTTCATTGCGCTGGCGGCAGGTGCGGATGCGACGCAGACATTTATCAATACGCTGCCGGAGTATGTAATGGGCGGGTTGCAGACGGCCGCCGGACTGCTCCCTGCGTTAGGTCTCGGTATTTTGCTGACGATGCTTTGGGAGAAGAAAAACAGCATCTATTTCCTGCTTGGTTTCGCCCTTGTCGTCTACCTCAACATTCCAACCCTCGGCATGGCGATCATCGGCGTATTTCTGATGCTGAACGATCTCTATCACAGACAGGATTTACATCGGCTGCAGGCGTCTCTTCATAAACCGGCTGCGGCGCAGATAAACGATGAGGAGGATTTTTTCGATGAATAAGAATGAATCGAGCAAAAAACTTTTAAATAAAGTATTCTGGCGAAGCTGGGCGGTCGGCGCGGCCTACAACAACGTCCGCGGTCAGGCGCACGGCGCAATTTTCAGCCTGTATCCCGTATTTGACGCACTGTACCCTGATCCAAAGGATTCAAAGCGAAAGAGGGAGGCGATCAAACGCCATGAGGTCTTTTATAACATCACCCCGCAGGTGAATACGGTCGGCTTAGGTTTGTTTACCGCATTGGAGGAGAAAATTGCCGCGGATGAAAGCTTCGACGCTTCCAGCGTGAATGCGGTGAAAGCCGCGATTATGGGACCGGCCAGCGGTATCGGCGATGCGATGTTCCAAGTGACGATTAAATTGGTTGCCGCCAGCATCGGCATGGGGCTTGCAGAGAGCGGCTCTCCGCTGGGCGGAATCCTCTTCTTTGTGATTTTTAACGCCTGTTCTTACGCGGCGCGGAAATACCTGCTGACACTGTCCTATAACGCCGGTGAGAAGATCGTTGAGGATGCGACGGAAAACGGCATTATTCAAATGATTACCTCTGCCGCCTCTATCATCGGTCTGTTTATGATCGGCGCAATGGTAGCGACCAACGTGAACTGCAGCTTTGCGCTGAGCTGGAGTGCTGCCGGCGGAGAGGTACAGCTGCAAAGCTTCTTTGATGCCGTCATGCCGAAGTTTCTGCCGTTGTGTGCGACGCTGTTTGTCACCTATCTGCTGCGCAAGAAGGTGAGCGCAAACCTGATTATGGTATTGATGATCGTCTTGGCGATTTTAGGCAATGCGGTCGGTCTGTTTTAAAAAGAGAGAAGGAGTGTTGGTATGTTAGTGACGATGAAAGAAATCTTGGTACGGGCTAAGGCGGGAGGCTATGGTGTGAGCGCACCCAATGTGCAAAGCGAGGATACCGCCAGAGCGGTCATCGCAGTAGCGGAGGAGCTGCATGCGCCGATGATCGTCGATGTCAATGCGTTTATCCATCCGGATCTGCCATGGTTTATCGGCTTTATCCGCACCTTGGCGCAGGCAGCTTCCGTACCGATTGCGATCAATCTGGATCATGGAAAGACATATCATGACATCATGCTGGGCATCAGCTCCCGTTTTACCTCCATTATGGTCGATCGCTCGGATAAACCCTATGAGGTCAATGTGCGCGAGACGAAAGAGGTTGTAAAGATGTGTCATTGCTTAGGCATTTCCGTAGAGGCGGAGTTAGGGCATGTCGGCATGGGAGAGCATTATGCGGTGGATGGCAGAAGCAACCTCACAGACCCGGCAGAAGCGGCTCGCTTTATCGAGGAGACCGGGGTCGACTGCCTGGCGATTGCCATCGGCACGGCGCATGGACGTTATAAGGGAGTGCCGCATATCGATTTTGAGCGCCTGGAGGAGATCACGAAGGCTTGTAAGGATACCCCTTTGGTGCTGCACGGCGGCAGCGGCACCGGGGATGAAAACTTGGCCCGCGCCGTGAAAAACGGCATTCAGAAGGTCAATCTGGCAACCGAACTGGTTGTTGCCGGCAAAGAGAAGCTGGAGGCGTTTATCCAAAATCCGGATTTTGACAAATGGCAGCTGATGCCGGCGTTCATCGAAGGCTACAAAGAGCGTCTGGCACACTATGTCCGCCTTTTTCATCAGGAAAATCAGGCTTGGTAACTGCGTATGATAAAGTTTATGATCGCTTCTCACGGGCATTTGGCACAGGGGATGCAAAGCGCGCTGTCTATCATCATCGGAGAGCGAGCAAAGCAGATCTGCACGGTGAACGCCTTTGTAGAGGGGGAAGAGGAAAATGCCAAGCAGCAGCTGGAAGAAGCGCTCTCCCGCTTTTCCCCGCAGGATCAGGTGATCGTCTTTACCGACATCATGTATGGGAGCGTCAACCAGTATTTGATGCCGTTTGTATCAGATCGGGTCATTGTGATCACAGGCATGAATCTCCCTTTGCTTTGTGAGGTGATCGCCTGCTGTGAGCTGCGGCAAGAAGATCATGTCGACATGGCGAAGCTGCGGGAGATCATCGCTATGGCACGCGGTGAGCTGCAGCTGGTCAACGATGTGTTAGCGGAGAAAGAAAAAATAAGCACGGAACAATTTTTTGAATGAGGAGGAAAAAAGATGATTCGGTTCAATGATGCACAAGGCAGCTGTGGAAAGGTAGTCGCAGTACGGCTGTTGCCGGGGACGGATTTGATTGAAGGAATAGAGGAAGCGTGCAGGAAAAATGATATTCGGCATGCCTATGTCAGCTGTTTCGGTTCATTCGCCAAGATCGGCTACATGTATCTGGTAACAAATGCAAAAGCGAAGGTCGGCGCCGGTTATGGCGATGTGCTGGAAAAGGAGGGGCCGATTGAATTTCTCAACGGCACCGGCGTTGTTTGTCAAAACGAGGACAGCTATGACACTCATTTTCATGCGACGGTTTGCGATCAAAACGGTACCGTATTTGGCGGGCATATCGTCAAAGGACGAACGCCGGCGCTGACGACGGTGGATCTGGTGCTGTTTGAGGTAGCGGGTGTGGAGTTGCTGCGCGTGTTCGACGAAGAGACGGCGCTGACGCAGTTTCTGCCAAAACAGCTATAAGCTAGGGGGCATTTGCCCCTTTTTAGGAGGTAGATGATGAAAGAGAGAAAAGTGCGCATCGGGGTGATTGCAGACGATTTTACCGGTGCTGCGGATGCGGCTTCGTTTTTACAGCAGGCCGGCGGCCGGGTCATACTGTGTACAGAGATTCCCGAGCAGATAGATGCTGTGTGTGACTGTATCGTGATCGCCTGCAAGATTCGCAGCGTTGACGCTGCAATAGCAACGGCGGTTGCCTTGCGGGCGCTTGCGTTTTTGAAAATGTGGGGAGCACAGCAGATTTATTATAAGTTTTGTTCGACCTTTGACTCGACGCCGAAGGGGAATATCGGTCCGGTGATGGATGCGCTGATGGAAGCGTGTCAGGAGCCGTATGCGCTGTTGTGTCCTGCTCTTCCCATCAATCAGCGCACGGTGAAAGCGGGTGTCCTGTATGTGGCGGGCGTACCGCTTGCGCAAAGCCCGCTGAAGGATCATCCGCTCAACCCGATGTGGGATTCGCGGATTACGGAGCTGATGCGTCCTCAAAGCAAATATCCTTGCGTCGTTTTGCGGCGGGAACAATTCGACCTCGCAGTTGTCAGAGAGATTGAAAAGCGGTTTGCGGGACAGCCGTTTTATCTCGTTCCGGATTTTGAAAATGAGGAAGATGGCAGACGAATCGCGCAGCTGTTCACAGAGAAGCGCTTCAGCGGGGGAGGCTCGGGATTGTTGGCGCATATCCGTTTTGAACGTTCAAAGAAGTCAAGGGAAGAAAGTGCTGAGGTAAAGCAGGCGGTCATCCTGTGTGGCAGCTGTTCTAAGATGACGAGACGGCAAATCGACTATTATATCCAAGCGGGGTATCCTGCGCTGGGATTGGATGGCAAAGCGGTTGCGGAGGGAATTGTGCGCGTGGAGGACGCGCTGCGATTTATTCACCGTCATCCGGGTGAGGCGCCGTTGATTTACAGCGATGCGGCAGGCAAGGAACTATCGCGTGAAATGGATGAGAAGCAGCTGCATTCTATCTCGGCATGCATGGAGCAGTTTTTTGCAAAGCTGGGCGTTTTCCTGAAAGCAGAGCGCTTTGACCGTATCGTCGTCGCAGGCGGCGAAACCTCGGGTGCGCTGACACAACGCTTGGGTGAGCGGTGCTTTCTCATCGGGCGGCAAATTGCGCCGGGCGTGCCGCTTCTCTATCCGTGCGGAGATACCGCATACACGCTGGTGCTGAAATCCGGCAATTTCGGTGATGAAGATTTCTTTGTAAAGGCAGTGCGCTAGGACGTAAAAGGGGTTGATCGCATGTCTGCCGCAGTAAAAAAGGCCGACACATAGTTGTATCGGCATCTCCTTTTGTGAGTAAACGCCGCAAGTGAATCTGTACGATCGTTATCTGTGTTTGTTTATTCCTGCGGCTGTGACGGTGTGTTCAAAGCCGTAAACGCCTAAGTGCGGCAAAATGATCGAAGACGAAGAAAGCGCATGGGAAATAACGCCGCATCATCTCAGATGAAACAAATCTTCCTCTGCGCTTTTTCAATGTGGTGATGGGGCGCCGCTTCAGCTAAAGCAAGGGCAGAGGGATGCGCATGTGTGGATAGCTTTCATGGAGAAGTCGCTGTCGCATCCAATGTGCAGCTGCCGAGGCAGACGATGTAAGCTTTTCGCAGATTTCACAAGAGAGAAAAAATTCATCTTTCGCATAACGGAAATAATGCTATAATGTCCATGGTGATTTTTGTGATAGAAAACAGATGGATACAGGGAATACGGGATGGGGTGCCGATTGCGCTGGGCTATCTTTCCGTCTCTTTCGCATTTGGGATGATGGCGGCGAATCAGGGGATGCCGCTTTGGGCAAGCGTGGTGGTCTCCTTTACCAACTTGACGAGCGCAGGTCAGTTTGCGGCGCTTAGCATCATCACTTCGGCGGGGTCGATGCTGGAGCTGGCGCTGTCGCAGCTGGTGATCAACCTGCGCTATTTTTTGATGTCGCTCTCTTTGACCCAGAAGGTGGACCCACAGATGACGACGCTTCAGCGCGCCATCGTCGCTCATGGGGTTACCGATGAGATCTTCGCGGTTTCGACGAGCCGTTATGAGGGCGTCGGCTTTCGTTATATGATCGCTTTGATGGTTTTGCCGATCTTGGGCTGGACTGCCGGTACATTTTTGGGCGGTGCGGCCAGCGCGCTGCTGCCGGCGGCGCTGCGCGATGCGCTGGGCATCATGATCTACGGAATGTTTTTAGCGATCATCCTGCCGCCTTGCCGCCGTTCACGGGAAATTTTCATCGTGGTGCTCATCGCCGCGCTGACAAGCTGCCTGTTTTCGCTGCTTTCCTCTTTGATTTCCATCGGCAGCGGTTTTGTCATCATTTTATGCACGCTGGTCTCCGCAGGGATCGGCGCTTGGCTTTTTCCGGTGAAAGGGGAGAGTACGCATGAATAATCTGATCGGTTACATGGCGGTGATGGCGGGCGTCACCTATCTGATCCGCTGTCTGCCGCTGCTGTTCTTTCGCCGCCGCATCAAGAATGTCTTTCTGCAATCGTTTCTCTATTATGTTCCTTATGCGGTGTTAGGCTCCATGACGTTTCCGGCTATCTTCACCTCGACTTCTGCGTTATTGCCCTCCTGCGTCGGCTGTGCCATCGCCGTTGTACTCGCCTATCAGAAAAAGAGCCTGCTGCTTGTCGCGTTAGCCGCATCTGCCGCCGCATATCTGACGATGCGCCTGCTTGGGTGAGCGCTTTTTTGCTGCTGATAAAAGAAAACACAGGGAGAATGGGCGTCTGCGCTCGATCGTGATGACTCTGTGCGCAGGGTTGATGAAGGAATGAGGGTTGGCGAAAGACTTTGTAAAAGAAAAGCGAAGGGGAAGACAATCGGCAGAAAGAGAGGACGTGTATCCTCTCCATCTCTTCGACAGCAAGCATCGTGAAAGATGCTTTTTCTATACTTTTGTGCCCGTCCGTGCTATATTGAAGCTGAAAAGTTCACAAAATGAGAATATACGCTGTAAAGATATGAAAAAATGGCTGTATTTTACATTGATTTAACATTGAGATGAATATTTCTTTACGAGCGCCATGGCATAATACAAATGTAAAGGATGTGTAAAATCTATGGGATTGAATGAATTAAAGGCGATATTTTCATTTATCGGCGGTTTGGGACTTTTTCTATATGGAATGCACCTGATGGCGGAGGGCTTACAGAAATCCGCCGGTGAAAAGACGAAGCGCTTTATGGGCTATCTGACGAACAACCGTGTGCTGGGCGTGTTTGTCGGAGCGCTGATCACAGCGATCATTCAAAGCTCCTCGGCGACGACGGTGATGGTCGTCGGCTTTGTCAATGCCGGGGTGCTGTCGCTGACACAGGCGGTCGGCGTCATCATGGGAGCGAACATCGGTACGACGATGACCGCATGGTTAGTCTCCATGAGCGAATGGGGCAGCATCTTTCAGCCGGAGTTCTTCGCTCCGCTGCTCGTGGGCATCGGCGCATTGTTACTATTGTTTGGCAAAAGCCAGCGAAAGAATGAGGCCGGCAGCATTCTGATCGGCTTCGGTATTCTGTTTTTAGGCTTGGAGGCGATGAGCTCGGCGATCTCTCCATACAGCAGTGCTCCGATTTTTGCGGATGCCTTTGCGCTGATCGGCGCCAATCCGCTGTTGGGCGTGCTTGTCGGTCTGCTTGTCACGGCGATCATCCAAAGCTCCTCTGCTTCGTTAGGAATTTTGCAGACGTTAGCGATGAACGGCGTCGTCACATGGAACAGCGCGGTCTTTATCGCATTGGGGCAAAACATCGGTACCTGTGTAACGGCGATGATTTCCTCTGTCGGCGCTAACCGAAACGCCAAGCAGGCGGCGATGATCCACCTGCTGTTCAACAGCATCGGCGCGCTCATCTTCTCCGTCATCTTTACCGTTTTCTTTCTGGTATATCCGATGATGGGCGGCATTCACGTCAACAGCGTGGAGCTGGCGATGTTTCACACCTGCTTCAACATTCTCAATACGATTCTTCTCTTCCCTTTCGCCTCTTCACTGGTGAAGCTGTCTCAGCGCTTGGTGAAAGAGAAAGCGATGCAACAGGACGAGGATGCCGAAGAAGCGCAGAGCGCGCTTGATGTGCGCATGCTGGAGGCGCCGGGCTTTGCGATCGAGTCGGCGCAGCAGGAAGTCGGACACATGGCGCAGTTAGTCATGCGCAATGTGGAAGCGAGCCGCCGGGCGTTTGTAGATCGCAGCGAGAAGCGAATCGCGGAGATCTTTAAAAATGAGGAGCGCATCAACCGCTATGAAAAGGAGCTGACCGGCTTTCTCATTCAAGTGGACACTGCAATGCTCAACGATCATCAGCAGCTGCATCGCCGTCATCTGCTTTATGTCGTCAGCGATTTGGAACGCATCAGCGACCGCTGTAAAAATCTGGCGGAACTCAGTGAACAGATGCTCAAGGAGGAAAACGCATTCTCCATCGGCGGCTATGAAGACTTGGAGAATATGTATAAGCAGTGCATGGAAACGCTGCAGGCGGCATTGCACTATTGGAAAGAGCCTCAAGCGGCGCACTATTACGAAGCGACACGAAACAGCGAGCAGCGGGTGGACGAGATGGAGACTCAGCTGCGCGACAAGCATATCCGCCGCCTCTCTCTGCAAAAGTGCAGGGTGGAAGCCGGGGTGATCTTTCTGGATGCGATCAGCGCATTGGAGCGCATCAGCGATTATGCGATGAACATTGCCAAGTATGCGAGCGAGGAAGCCGCATATTATTAGGTGAAAAGGGGGAAGGCACATGGCAAGAGTATTAGTGGTAGAGGATGATGAGAGCATCCGCAGTCTGATCAAGCTGACCTTGCAGCAGTTTCAATATGAAACCGAGGTGTTTGAGGATGCAGAGAGCGCATGGGAATACTTACAGAGCTCTTCGGCAGATATCGGCATCTTTGATTTGATGCTGCCGGGGATGAGTGGATTAGCGCTGATTGAGAAGATCCGCAAGGACGAACAGCTGCACGATTTTCCGGTGATCATCCTCACGGCAAAGGACAGTGAGATCGATAAGGTGATCGGTTTGGATCAGGGAGCGGATGATTATATGACAAAGCCCTTCTCCGTGCTGGAGCTGACAGCGCGCATCCGTTCGCTGTTACGCCGCAGCAGCGCCAAGACGCAGGAGAGCCACGGCTTTTGCGAGGGCGGTTTGGATATCGACTTTGATGCGCGCAGCGTTCACGTGATGAAGCGGCAGGTAGAACTTACCTTCAAGGAGTTCGAGCTGTTGAAATATCTGATTACCCATCAGGGAAAGGCGGTCAGCCGGCAGGAGCTCCTCAATCAGATCTGGGGATATGACTTTGTCGGGGAGAGCCGCACGCTGGATGTGCATATCAATTCTCTGCGGCGTAAGCTGGGCGCCCCTTATGACGGATGGATTCAGGTGATCCGCGGCGTCGGCTATCGCTTTGTAAAGGAGGGGTAGGATGAGAAAGCGGATTTTGAGAGACTACGTGCTTGTGGTGACGGCGTCGCTGCTGTGCGGCTTTCTGATCTTCTATCTGGTTGTCTCCAACATCATGCTGGAAACGACGAAGAACGATCTGCATTACACGCTGAAAGCGCTGGAGGCATTGCCGGTAGAGGAGCTGGTCACACGTGAGGATGTACTGTCACAGACGCTGGCGGATGAGAATTCCCGTATCACGATCATCGATCAAGCGGGGGAGGTGCTCTTAGACAGCGATGTCAGCGGAACCTTGGACAATCATCTGCAAAGAGAAGAGGTGCAGATGGCATTAGAGAAGGGCGAGGGCTATGCGGTGCGCTATTCCGATACGCTGGAATTGCCGATGCTCTATGTTGCACTGTATTCCCCGCAGCAATCATGTATCTATCGCATCGCGATTCCTTACAGCGGCTTGGAGGCGTATGGGGTATCGCTTTTGCCGGCGGCGGCGTGCTCTTTCTTGGCGGCGGCGCTGATCGCGCTGCTGTTGGCGCGTAAATCTGCATCCTCTTTGACAAAGCCTTTACAGGAGATCGGCAACGAAATTCGCCGCGTACAGGATAATGATGCACCGTTGGCTTTCCATACTTTTCACTATGAGGAGCTCAATGAGATTGCCGATACGATCAAGCAGATGCAGGAAGAAATTCAGCATTATGTCAAACGGCTGAAACGTGAGAAAAAGATCCGCCAAGAGTTTTTCGATAACGCTTCCCATGAACTCAAAACCCCGCTCACCAGCATCCGTGGGTATGGGGAGCTGTTGAAAAGCGGCGTGGTGAACGATCCAACACAGGCGCAGGAATGCATCGAGCGCATCTTAAAGGAGACTAACCACATGACGGCGCTGATTACCGACATCCTGATGATCTCGCGTTTGGAGGGCAATGACGTCGTTGAGGAAAAGGTCGATATCCCATTACGCATCAGTGTGGAGGAGGTGCGCAAGTCCTTGGAGCCGATGGCGCAGGAAAACCATGTGTTCCTTGAGGCACAGGCGGAGGACTGCGATGTGCACATGTCGCAGAAGCATTTGGAGCAGCTGCTGACCAACCTCATCAGCAACGCGATTAAATACAACCGCGAGGATGGAACGGTGGACGTCTTCTTAAAGAGTGAGGGGCACCGTTTGGTGCTCAGCGTCGAGGACAGCGGCATCGGCATCTCCAAGGAGGATCAAAAGCATATCTTTGAGCGCTTCTACCGGGTGGATAAAGGACGCAGCCGCAAGATCGGCGGCACCGGGCTGGGACTGGCGATTGTCAAGCATATCGTTCGTTACTACAACGGTACGATCGATGTGTTCTCCCGTGAAAATATCGGTACGAAGATGACCGTCACCTTGCCTAATGTCGTCGTCAGACGTTAGAGAACAGCGTTTGAAGAAAACAATCCCGCATTTTCTTAGGAGGGGACTGTCGTCTCACTTCATGGGAGCGAAACCCCTTCCAAAAGAAAGGCGTTGACAAAGAACCCCACATCCTATATAATGAAAGTACATTGCGAAGGGATTGTTATCTTACGTTACGTGTGAGCAAAACCTGTTTAAAAGTTCTTTTAAACAGGTTTTTTTATCGTTACAGCGAGGTGATAGGATGAAGATATTGCAGAAACTCAATAATAATGCCGTGATTTCCCGTGATAAGGAAAAAAGGGAAATCATCGTGACCGGGAGGGGAATCGCATTCGGAGCGAAGCTGGGTGCAGAAATCGATGAGAGCAAGATTCAGAAGATTTTTATCCTGCAAAGCTCGGAGATTCAAAGTGCGTTTCTTCAACTGCTGCAAAACACGCCCGTGGAATACATCGAACTGGCGGAGGAGATCATCGACCATGCACGGATGACCTTGAATAAAAAGCTCAACGACAGCATTTATATCACGTTAGTCGATCACATCTACTCCTCCGTTGAGCGCTATCGGGAAAATATCATGCCCAACAATGCTCTGAAATGGGAAATCTGTCAATTTTATCCCGATGAATTTCGCGTCGGACAATATGCCCTGGAAAAGATTGAGGAGAAATATGAGATTCACATGGAGGAGGATGAAGCGGCGTTTATCGCTTTGCATATTGTGACGGCGGAGATTGACGACACCATCTCCAAGGTATATGAGATGACGGCGTTTATGAAAGAGATCATCGATCAGGTGGAAAGCTATTTTTCACTTTCCATCAATCAGCATTCACTGTCATATTTTCGCTTTATCACCCATTTGAAATTTTTTTCTCAGCGGCTGTTCAACCATCAGCCCTACTATGACGGAAAAGACCTCGACTTATACGCCTTGATTAAAAAGCGGTATCCAAAAGAATTTGACTGTGTGCAAAACATCAAAGCGTTTTTACGACAGGAACACGAGCACACGATGACGATGGATGAGAGTATTTATCTGACGATTCATGTCGCGAAAGTCATACGCGAGACAAAGTCAGAGAAAACATAAAAAGAAAGGAGGACAGCAATTTGATGGATCGACCGGATAGTTACTTCTATTGAAACGAGCCGAGAGGCTGTGTCAGCAGGGGGCTAAACCATTCGCAGAAAAAAGCAGGAGGGATATTATATGAAATTTCAAAAATTCGCCAAAGACATCATCGCCTGCATCGGCGGAAAAGAAAATGTCGTCTTTGTGACACACTGCGCAACCAGACTGCGCTTTCACCTTGCCGATGACACAATCGTCAATCAAGAGGTATTGGAAAAAATGCCGGAAATCTTGGGAATCACCAATAAAGGCGGTCAATATCAGTTGATTATCGGCGCCGATGTGCCGCAGGTGTACAAAGAAGTATCCAAGCTGGTAGGAAACAGTCGCCTGAATTCCGCGCAGACCGTAAAGCAGAAAACATGGGGAGCCAAGGTGCTCGATGTCATTACCGGGTCGATTACGCCGGTGATTCCGCTCATCTGTGGTCCGGGACTCTTGTCCGCCATGCTTTCTCTGTTGACGTATGTCGGATGGATGGATGCTTCGGGCAACACCTATTATGTGCTCAGCACCATCGCCGCTTCCGGATTGTATTTTCTTCCGGTATTTTTGGGCTTTTCCATCGCTAAGAAGATCGGCACGGAGCCTTTTTTCGGCGCATTGGCAGGTGCGGTGCTGCTGCATCCGAATTTGACTGCGTTAGTCGACAGCGGAGTGATGGAGTTTTCACTGTTCACACTGCCGATGAAAGTCGTGACCTACTCTTCTTCGATGGTACCGATTTTCTTTGCGGTGTTCTTCTTGAAGTATGTGGACATCTTCCTGGATCACATCATTCCTAAGGTCATGCGCTTCTTCCTGAAGCCGATGTTGCTCATTTTGATCGTCACTACGGCGACATTGCTGGTATTCGGCCCGATCGGTACGATTCTTGGCGATTGGATCACAGGAGGACTGCTGTTTGTCCGCGGACAGGTCGCATGGCTGGCAGTCGGTTTGGTAGGCGCTGCGCTGCCATGGCTGACACTGACGGGCATGCATCTCTCGCTGTTGCCGGTAGCGTTTGCCGGATTCTCCAGCGTCGGCTATGATTCTTTGCTGTTCCCGGCGGCATTGGGACATAATATCGCTTGTGCAGGCGCCGGCTTCGGTGTTGCGCTTCGCAGCAAAAACAAGGATTTGCGCGCATTAGCGATCACCAACTCGATTTCCGCTTTATTGGGTGTGACCGAACCGATTTTATATACCGTGCATATGAAGCTGCGCCGTCCGCTTTGGGCAGTTACGATCGCTTCCGGTATTGCCGGAACCTTTGCGGGACTCATGGGCGTTGCGGCGATTACCCCTGCCGGCGGTCTGCTGACGCTGGGAGGCTTCATCGGCGATGCGTTTATATGGGCTTGCGTAGGTGCGCTGATCGCTTTTGTCATCGCCTTTATCGCGGCACTGCTGATCGGATATGATGAGCATTTATATGATGATGCGACCAAGGAAGGAGAAACTTCCGTACAGATTGACAAGCGTAAGCTGGCAGCCCCGGTGAGCGGACAGCTGATGCAGTTGGAGGACTTGAGTGATCCGGCATTTTCCACGATGGGCGCAGGCGTGGCGATCGTCCCGCAGGAGGATGAGATCAAAGCGCCGGCGGATGGCACGATTACCTTTACGATCGCTTCCGCACATGCGATCGGCATACAGGCAGAGGGCTTAGATGTGTTGCTGCATGCCGGCATTGATACGGTCAATCTGAAGGGGGAAGGCTTCACCCTGCATGTCAAAGAAGGACAGATGGTGAAAAAAGGCGACCTCTTGCTCACTGTTGACCGCGAGGCGATTCGTCAGGCGGGATATGATCCGACCTTGATCATGGTGGTAACCAACAAAGAGGACTATGTCGATGCGCTGAGCGTCGATGCGGATCACGTGAAACAAGGCGAGGATGCTTTGATTGTGCTATGCTAGATCTTCATGCGATGATTCGGCAGATGACACGCTTGGAAAAGATTGCCCAGTTGAGCTGTCACATGCCTTTGGAGTATTTGAAAAACGAAACGGTGGATCTTGACGCAATTCGACGGGACTTTCCCGATGGAATCGGCAGGATGACACAGGTGGCGACGGGATTTTTCAGCGGTCCGCAGGCGATCAGAAAAGCGCTGTACGAGATACAGCGCTACGCCGTGGAGGAGACGCGGATGAAGATTCCGATCCTGTTTCAGATGGAGACGCTGACCGGAGTCAATGCGTGCAAAGCCACGGTATTTCCGACGCCGTTAAGCGTTGCCTCCACCTTTGATGAGCGTTACAGCTATGCCATCGGCAAAAGCATCGCTGAGCAGATGCGCTATTTAGGCGTGCATCTGGCGCTCGCTCCGGTCGTGGACGTCTGCCGCAACGCACATTTTGGCAGATGTGCGGAAACGTATGGGGAAGATCCATACCTCTGTGCCCAGTTTGGCAAACAGTATGTGGCGGGTTTGCAGGCGCAGGGAGGCACGAGAGCGTGCGCGAAACACTTTCTAGGCTATGCCGCCGGTGAAAACGCCTTGAATGCGGCGCATGTGCCGATCGGCAAAAAAGAGCTGATCGAGGTGTACGGGAAACCGTTTCACGCCTTGATTCAGGATGTGAACCTGCGTCATATCATGGTGACATACAGCGCTGTTGATGGCCTACCGGTGACGGTGAACCCGCAGATTGTAAAGCGGCTGCTGAAACAGGACATGGGCTTTCAAGGCTTGGCGATCTGTGATGCGACCTCCATTGAACTGAGCCATACCCAGCAGGGTATCGGCGCCTCTTTACAGGAGACTGCCGTCATGGCGCTGGAAAATGAAATCGATGCGGATACGCCGATTACCAAGTCCTATCGGACGCTGGATGATGCGATTGCGCAGGGATGCTGTGATGAAGCGCTGTTGGATGCGGCGGTGTATCGCGTGTTGAAGGCAAAGGAAGAAATGGGACTGTTTGAAAACCCGTATGCACAGTTGGAGACTTATGATGAGCATACAAGGGCAAAAGCGGAAGCTCTGTCTTTGGAGGTGGCGAGAGAAGCCATCATTTTGTTAAAAAATCAAAACGGGATTCTCCCGCTGGCAAAAGAAACAAAAATCGCCGTCATCGGTCCCCACAGTCATCAGGTGATCTATCTGATGGGAGGATATTCCTATCCGTCGACCTTGGATCTTTTGTTGACGGCTGCGCGCGGAGAGGAAGGCTCGATGCAGGGGTTCATGGAGATCCTGCAAACGGTTGTCGATAAAGAGGATTTGAAAAAGACGCTGGCGTTTGACGAGAGTAAAACCAACACCGAGATCTTGGAGAACTATGTCAAGGAGGAATATCAGGTAAAGACGATTGCCGAGGAGCTGCAAAAGAAGTTTGCGCAGGTGGCGCATGCCGATGGCTGTCAGGTATCGAAAGAGACGCCAAAGGAGCTGGAAAAAGCGCTGGAACTGGCTAAGACGTGTGATGTGATCGTGCTGGCGCTGGGCGGTATCAACGGCTTTGGCACACAGGCGACCAGCGGGGAGAACAAGGCGCGCTGTGAGTTGGAGCTGCCGCAGGCGCAAAGGCAACTAATCGCTTCCTTGAAACAATTGGGCTTGCCGATGATCGGCGTATTGGTTAACGGACGTCCATTGAATCTTGCTTCGCTGATGGAGGATATGGATGCGCTCATCGAATTATGGGTGAGCGGCAGTCACGGTGCACAGGCGCTGGCGGAGGTGCTGTGCGGAGAGGTAAACCCAAGCGGACGATTACCGATGACACTACCGCGTCACGACGCACAGGCGCCGCTGTATTATGGCAGCTATGCAGGCAGCGGGTATCAGGCTTTGCCAAGCGCGAAGGCGGCGGAATATACGGACATTGAAAATCGGCCGCTGTTTCCTTTCGGCTATGGCTTGTCGTACAGTGAATTTCGCTATGATCCGATGCAAGTCAGCCAAAATGACGATCGCATCGAGGTCAGCGTGCGGGTGCACAATATCAGCGACATCCCCGGCAAGGAGGTTGTGCAGATTTATATGCGTCTGCATGGGGCAAGCGTACTGCGTCCGCAGCGCGAGCTTGTCGCATATCAAAAAGTTGAGATTTTATCGCACTCGAGCGTCGTATTGCATTTTTCCATCCATGAGCGGCAGTTGGGGTATTTCAACCGTGACGATCAATTCACGGTGGAAGCCGTCCCTGCAAGCGTGATGCTGTGCCGTGACGCCGATACGACGTTACAAGAAGCGCGCGTAGTGCTGAAAGGGCAGAAGGAATGCTATCAGCGACAGGTGTTCAGCGCGATTTGTGAAGTGACGCAATCATAATGAATCAGATCAGACATCGTTTATGGACAAAGCGATGTCTTTTCTTAGGGAGGGGATTGGACAAAACAGAAACGGGCGTGGCGAAAGGGGATGAGGGAGAATGGCGGGAGTGTGAAAGCGGGAGAAAGTGGGAGAGGCAGGCGGGAGGGGGAGAATGTGAAAGAAAACAGACTTTGTAAAATCTATGTTAGATTTCCGTTAAGAAAAGATAAAATTGTGCTGTGCATTTCAAAGCAAGTATGTTATGATAGGCTTGTTTAACGAGAATCGGGGGATATACGATGGGTGAGGTTTTGGAAATCGTCGTCTCAATGCTGGGGGGATTGGCGCTGTTTTTGTATGGCATGCGCATGATGTCAAACGGTTTGGAGCTAACCGCCGGCAATTCGCTGAAATCCGTATTGGAGAAGCTGACATCCAGCCGTATTGTCAGCATCGTTGTCGGTGCCGGTGTGACGGCGCTTGTACAGAGCTCGTCGGCGACGACCGTCATGCTGGTGTCGTTTGTCGGTTCATCGATCATGACGTTAGAGCAGGCGGTATGGATCATCATGGGCGCCAACATCGGAGCGACGATGACCAACATGCTGACGGCGCTGAATATCTCGATGGTGGCGAGCATGCTGGCGATCATCGGCGTTGTCGCGATCGTTTTTATCAAACGTCCGAAAGTCAACCACATCGGGTTGATTTTGGCGGGGCTGGGTATCTTGTTCATCGGCATGGAGCTGATGTCGCAGGCGGTTTTGCCGCTGCGTGAGTTCGATGCGTTCCGCGATATTATGGCAACCTTTACCAATCCGCTGGTCGGCGTGGTGTTCGGTGCCGTATTTACGGCGATCATTCAAAGCTCGAGCGCTTCGATCGGCATTTTGCAATCACTGTCGGTGACTGGCGCGATTTCGATGAACAGCGCGCTCTACCTCATCTTCGGCATGAACATCGGTACCTGTATCACGGCAGCGCTCGCCTCCATCGGCGGCAGCAGCGATGCTAAGCGCACGGCGCTGATTCATTTTCTCTTTAACGTCATTTCTACCGTAGTTTTTGTCGTCATGATTCAGTTTATCCCGTTTGCTGATTGGATGGCCGCCAGCAGCATGGACCCAAAGGTGCAGATCGCCAACGCCAACATCATTTACAAGGCAGTCTCGGTACTTCTTTTATTCCCGTTCGGCAATCGTTTGGTAGGACTGAGCCGGCGGATCATCCGCGAAGGCAGAGAGGAAGAAACACCGCTGCTGTGCGAGGTTGGGATGGACCGCTTCGGCGGTGTAGGTATGTCTGCGGTAGCGGTCACCTCCTTTGAACGGGCGCTTAATCACATGACGCAGATGGCCTTTGAAAATGTCAAACTCTCCTTTGACGCTTTAATTCGGCATGATGAAAAGCGGCGGGAGGAATTATATGAACGGGAAAGCAGCATCAATGCCAGCCGTCATCAGATCAACGAGTATATGAACCGCGTAACGGCGCTGGAGCTTTCGGAGGCTGACGGTGAAAAAGTCATTTCCTATTTCAAAATCACGACGGACTTGGAACGTCTGGGCGATCATGCAAAAAACCTGATGGGCTACGCCGGCTCGGTTGTGCTGAATAAGGAAGCGATAGAGGAGCTCTCCTTGCTGCGTACGCTGCTCAAGCAGGAGATGAACATGATCTATCATTCCCAAGAGCCTTTCACCGACATGTCGCAGATCGAAGAACAGGTGGATGAGCTGACGATGATCAATGAGAAGAAGCAGCTGCAGCGGCTGAAGGAGCATGGCTGCACGCCGTCGCAGTGTGTGACCTATGTCAATGCGCTGACGGATATTGAACGTATCTTCGACCATCTGATGAACATTATGGAAGAATGCCGCGATCACGATTTTGTCTTATCTCCGCAAGAGGAACAGGTACAGCCTGTCCCACAGACGCAAAGTGCGCACTCCGCTTAAAGGATGTTTCCCGCAAGCGGATTTTTTTTGTATAAGAATGGTTCCCCCACAGGAAAAATGAAAGGCGTAGCGGTTATTACCCACACGATCGCTGAAAGGCAAAATTCAATGCCACGATTGAAATTACCGTTTTTTTGTGTTTTTGCGAGCGCTCCTCTATGAGGAAGTGATGAAATCCGTTCATCGCTTCCATCTTTGCTTTTCTTGCCGATATTTGCCTGTGATTTCCGCTTTGATGCAGAAGCGAAAGCGGGAATAGAAAGTCCGCGCGCATGTACAAACAAAGCCGAGTATCCTGTTATTTCTCTCCTATATCCTCTCTTTTCACTCCCTATCGATGCTCTTGCCGTCAGGGGGCTCTCCGCTTGCGTATTCATACAAAAAGGAGCTGTAACGAAAAAAGCAAAAAAATACATTGCGTTCTCATAAGGGAACACTGCATTTTTTTGCTGTATGCGTGTTTGGTTGCTGAAAATGACAGATACGGATAGAAAAACTTCGTATCAAACAGCGTCAGTCTGCACCTGCATTGTTTTTGGCATATTTCTTTTTTTGTTACAGCCCTTTCTTATTCTTTCTTTGGCTGGATATAGGATGCTGTCATTATCCTCAATTTGCTTCTTTCCTGTTCTTGTTTACGACGCATGATGGAGGCGATAGAGGACGATTTCGCTGGAGGAGAACAGCCGTGCGTTTATGCCGGTGGTGCCGACGCCGCTGGATACCTGCAGTTCCATGCTGTTGATCTGATATTTCCCTAACGGATAGTGAGAGGCCCCTTCCATGGTGGTATAAGGACCTAACAAGGGGAGGTTGATCTGCGAGGCGTGGGAGTGTCCGGCGATGCCAAGAGAGATGGAATTGTAAGGGATGGCGCTTTGCGCAAAGAGATCCGGGCAGTGCGTCACCAAGATATTGTATTCTTCGTCGCTGATCTTGGACGTAGCGGCTTCGATGTCGGGAGTTCCGCCCACCAGCGGGTCGATGCCGATGAGGACGACGCCGCTGTTTGTGCCGTTGCGCAGATGGAGCGAGCGATTGTCGAGTATCTCAAAATCGGCCTTAGTCAAAAGATCGGTGATCTGTGCGCGGATTTCCTCGCTGGCACAGTCGCGCTCGCCCAGCACGGCGAATTTGCCGAGCGGAGCTTGAATATTTTTTAATAAAGCAGCTGTGTTTTCCTGCTCTTCTTCGCTGATTGATTGCGCATCGTCAAAAAGGTCGCCGCCGAAGATGACGACATCCGGGGCGTTGTAGTTGATCGTGTCGACAATGTCGCTTAAACGCTGTTCGTCGATGGAAAAGCCATATTCCAAATCGGTAAAATATGCGATCTTCACATCGTTCATCGCCGCGGGAATTTTCGCGCTGGAAAGTGTCTCATAGCGCACCTTGGTCTGATTGACGGAGATGAACAGCGCATAGTAGATCGTCACCATGACAATCAGCGCGATGACAAATAAAACGGATACGATCTTCAGCAGCTTCTTTACCATGGTGCACCTCCTGTGTGTGTCTATTCTATCATAACAGCTGTAAAAAAAGAAGCGGCGGTGAAAAACAAAAACGCCGTCCTCAGGTTATTCCCGATTGGACGGCGCGGCGCTTATGCCTTTTCGTCATCGTTTGTTTTCTTTGTCGTTTGGCGAGGAGCTCTTGGCTTGGCTGCGCTTCGCCCATCTGTGCTGCGCGTGCTGCCCGCACTCTTTCGCGGAGCGCTTGTCTTCGCGCTCTCTTTGCTTTTTGCCGCCGGAGTTCTTTTCGCCGGAGTGCTCTTCGTTCCTTCCTTTGCGGCAGTGCTTCGCGCCGCTTTGGCGTTGGCACGCTGTGCACGCATCGCCTCGATCTGCGCCATCGTTGATTTGGAATTGATGATGACCGGAATCACGATCGGATTGCGGTGCGTCTTATGGTAGAGGAACGGCTCCAAGGTGGAGCGGACGCAGTTTTTCAGCTCGCCGAACGTCGTTCGCTGCGCCATCTTTTCTTTCAGCGCCTGATAGACGATGCTCTCCGCTTCTTTTAACAGACTCTGGGAATCTTTGATGAACACAAAGCCGCGGGAGACGATCACCGGCTTCATCAAAATCTTGTTCTCTTTGGAATCGATGGCGATGACGACGGAAACTAATCCGTTGTTGGCGAGGATCTTGCGATCCTTGAGCACAGCGGTGGATAAGCCGCTGATATCGTTGCCGTCAACGTAAATGTCGTCCGCCTGTATGCGCCAGCTGCTGGAAAACACCTTGTGATCGCGCAGGATGAGCACATCGCCGTTGGCGCAGGTGAAGATGTTTTCCGGAGGTACGCCGGTTTCGATCGCCGTGTTTTTATGCTGAACGAGCATCTTGTACTCGCCGTGTACCGGCATGAAATACTTTGGTTTGATCAGCTGCAGCATCAGCTTTTGTTCCTCTTGGGAGGCGTGTCCGGTCGTGTGCAGGTTGTTGAGCACCGACTTGGTCAGCACGTTGGCGCCGGCGCGAAACAGCTTGTTGACCACTTGGTTGACACTGCCGCCGTTGCCCGGAATCGGCGAGGAGGAGAAGACGACGGTATCGCCAGGAATCAGCTTGATCCAGCGATGCGTGCCGTTTGCGATGCGTGAGAGCGCCGCCAGCGGTTCTCCCTGTGAGCCGGTGCAGACGATGCAGATTTTGTTGGCAGGGGTATGATTGAGCTGCTCCGGCTCCAAGAAATACTCCTGAGGAATTTTGATCGTTCCCATCTTGCGTCCGATGGTGACGACGTTTTCCATGCTGCGGCCGAAGATGCACACCTTGCGCCCGCAGGCGATGGCGGCTTCCAGAATCTGAGCGACGCGCAGCACGTTGCTGGCAAAGGTAGCGACGATCAGACGGCCGTTGGTCTTGCGCATGATCTCCAGGATTTCGTTGGCGACCTTTTTCTCGGAGATGGAGAAATCCTCCACGCCGGAGTTGGTCGAATCGCTCATCAGCAGATCGACGCCGATCTGTCCCATGTACGCCATCACCTGATAGTCTGCATTGAGACCGATCGGTGTGAGGTCGAACTTGAAGTCGCCGGTTTCCACGACGCGTCCGTTGGGCGTATTGATGAGAATGCCCAGAGAATCCGGAATCGAGTGAATCGTGTTGAAGAAGCCGACGGTGAAATGCTTCATGTGAATGGAAGAGGTATCGTTGATCTCGATGAGCTTGACCCCTTTCACCATGCGGTGTTCCTCCAGCTTTTTGCGGATCAGCGCGCAGGCGAAGCGCGGCGCATAGATCGCCTCGATGCTGACGGAACGCAGTAAAAACGGAATGCCTCCGATATGGTCCTCATGCCCGTGCGTGATGACAAGCACCTTGCGCTTGCGGTTGTATTTGATTAAATGACTGTAATCGGGAATTACATAATCGACACCGAGCAGGTTGTCTTCGGGAAAGCGAACGCCGGCATCGACGATCAAGATCTCGTTGCCATGCTCAAAACAATAAGTGTTCTTGCCGATCTCCCCCAGTCCGCCTAAGGCATAGATGAGGGTATCGTTTCTTTCTACCGTTGTTTTATTATATTCATTACGAAAACTGCCTGACTCTACCGGTGCGTGTGTTTGTTGATTTGAATGCATAAATTCTCCTTTCCCACGATAGCGGTTGTTCACAATAATTGCACCTTTGTATTTATTATACCACAATATTCTGAAAACGAACGCTTCGTTATCCATATTTTCGTTCACGGCACAACTTGTATCATTATATATGATTTCGCGGCGGACTGCAAAGCCTTTTATCGAAAAAGTGGGGCACAAGGCGAGGAAGGGAGGTATTTCATCCCGCTTTTCCATATAAAAAGGAGCGCGCTTTTCGCGTCTCCCTGTGAGCAGTGCCGGAAACAAAGCGTTTCATGAATACCGTTATCGACACGTTCATCTCCGTTTTCCATGCTTTCAATGATGCGCAGGATACGGCGCATCTTCCAGCGTAAAAGGAAATAAAGCCCCTGTTTTAGCACTTGTGTTTGCTTGCCGCCGCTATGATGTGCGCTTTCTGTCTTGGGCTAACCGATCACCATCGCCTGCGGGTCTTCCCGCCATGGGTCGTCTTGGTTGATGTGGTCGTAAAACAGGACGCCAGAGAGGTGATCGATCTCATGCTGGAGACAGATGGCGGTATAGCCGCTCGCCCGTATGCGGACGTGCTCGTTGCGCAGAAGATCGTAGCCTTTGACGGTGATGCGGGCATGGCGGTAGACGAGCCCCTGATGCTCTTCGAGGACGGACAGGCAGCCTTCTCCCTGTGCGAGGTAGGCGTTTTGCACGCTCTCCGAAACGATTTTGGGATTGGCTAAGGCATATTCGTCACTGCCCTCTTCCGTAGGCACGCTCACCGCGATGAGCTGTTTGGGAATGCCCAGCTGAATGGCCGCGATGCCCACCGCCGCGCGCAGCTGCTCTTTTTCGGCGATCTCGTCATCCTGTGAGTTGCGCACATAGGTAATCATGGCGTTTAACAGCTCGCTGTCCTCCTTGGATAAAGGGAGGGAAACCGGCTCGCTTTTGGTGCGGATGCGCGGGTCTGTATCTAAAATGATCTGGTCACTGGTGATTTTCATCGTATCCTTCCTTTCCGTGAAATCTGTCATCATTCCTATTCTATCTTTTTTTGTGAAAGATGGAAAGTTTTTTTCACAAAATATCCATGTAAAAGGCTGAGGGAATATGGTAGAATGTTTATACCGCAAAGGAGATGAGAACGATGGCAGAAAAAGGAAAACGCACGCTGATTCGCTGTCTGTGCCTGCCGCAGGGCCGCGACAAGATCTTGCATTATACGGTGCTTCTGCTGACGTTGTTTGGCTCCTTTATGATCGTTTCGACCAGCATGGGCAGCATGACGTCCAACAATCTGGCGATTTTCGTCGTATTTATCAAGCAGGCGGCTTTTTTTGCGGCCGGTTATGCGGCGATGCTGGCGGCGGCGCGGCTGATGAATTTTAACCTCGTCTACCGTTTGGGAAAAATCCTTTTCGCATTGCTGCTGGGGCTTATGATTCTGCCTTTATTCGGCGTTGAGCAGTTCGGCTCGCGCGCATGGATTTATATCAATTTGGGATTGACGACGGTTTCTTTGCAGCCCTCGGAATTTTCCAAGCCTTTTATGATCGTGCTGATCGCCGCGTACTTCTATGCTGCGCAGCATAAGCGCGGTGTGCAGGGAAGCGCATGGCAGATGCTTCGCTTTCCGCTGCTATGTTATGGAGCGTTTGTCGTTGTGATCCTGTTTCAAAAGGACATCGGCGCTTTGGCGATCTTAACGCTGATCTGCATCGGCTGTGTGCAGGTACCCGGGTATCCCTCCCTGCGTGGGATGCAGACGTGGACACGGCGGCTTGCGGCGATCGGCACCTGTTTGGTGCTGTTAGGAATGACTCCGATCGGCCTGCCGGTGGTGGAAAAGCTGGCAGAGCTTCCTTTGGTCGGTCATGTGGCGAGCCGCTTTGCCAATGCGGCCAATCCGATCGGCGACGACGTCAACGATCTCTATGGACAAAGCTATCAGCCTGCCAACGCGCTCTATGGCATCGCCAACGCCAACATCATCGGTCAGGGCATCGGCAGTTCCTCGCGTAAATTCGGCTACCTCACACAGGCGGACAGCGATTACATTCTGGCGATCGTCATTGAGGAAACCGGTATCTTCGGGCTGTTCATCATTGCCGCCGGCTACGGCGTTCTTCTCTATCGTCTGTTCAAATATGCGTTTAAGACGAGCTTTGTCCCTTATAAGGTCATATTGAGCGGGACGGCGGTATATTTTTTCGCCCACTTTGTCCTTAATGTCGGCGGGGTGAGCGCGCTGATCCCGCTGACGGGCGTGCCGCTGCTGTTCATCTCCAACGGCGGTACGGCGTTGGTTTCGGCGTATTTGGCGATCGGCGTCAGCCAGTCAATCATCGCTTCCATCAACCGCAAAGAGCTCTCCGGGCGGGGAACGTAAAAAGAAGCCCGCGGCTGCAGGCTTCTAAAGAAAGGGAAGAGGAGAAACAAAGATTGGGGGTTTCACATCCGTTGTTTCACCGGATGCATTAGTAATGTTCCCGCGAAATCACGTTTTATACATGAGAAGATGAAAAAGCGAAAAAAGTGAAACGGATGATCGACAGCAAAGGAGGAAACGCATGAGAATCGTGGCAGGAGAGTATCGCTCCCGCGTGCTGAAGGCGGTGGAGGGCAATCAGACGCGGCCGACCTCGGATAAGATCAAAGAGGCCGTCTTTTCCAGCATCGGGCCGTATTTTTCCGGCGGCATGATGCTGGATGCGTATGCCGGCAGCGGCAATATCAGCTTTGAAGCGCTCAGCCGGGGCATGGCGCAAAGCTATCTGTGCGATGTCAGCGCCAAGGCGATCGCGGCAATCAAACACAATGCGGCGATGCTGGAGGTGCAGCCGCGCTGTCACATCTACAAACGCGACGTTTTCGCCATGCTGGATGTGTTTGCGGATGCTATGCTGCGCTTTGATCTCGTCTATCTCGATCCCCCATATCGCTTGCAGCGAAACGATGCGCTCATGGCGGCGCTCGTCGAACGAGAGCTGTTAGCGCCTAATGCGCGGGTGATCGTGGAAAGCTTGGCACAGGATCACTTTGAAGAGGCGCACGGGGATCTCGTCAAGTACAAGGAAAGCGTCTATGGTATTACGAAGATTACATATTACAGGAGGGAATCATGAGAAGAGCAGTGTTTCCGGGGTCTTTTGATCCGGTAACGCTCGGACATCTGCATCTGATCGAGCGGGCAATGCGCCTCTATGACGAGGTGATTGTGGTCATTGCGGTCAATTCGATGAAGAACGCATTGTTCACCATCGAGGAGCGGCGCGCGCTGTTAGAGGAGAATCTGCGATCAGCAGCAAATGTGCGGGTGGATGTCGCCGAAGGACTCTTAGTGGAAAAAGTGAAGGAATTAGGGGCGGACGTCATGCTGCGGGGAGTGAGAGACGTGCAGGACTTTGCCTATGAGAAGCAGATCGCATGGGCGAACCATGAGCTGGATGCATCCATCGAAACCGTCTGCCTGTTTGCGGCGGAGGGATATGGGGCATTGTCGAGCTCGATCATCCGCGAATTTGCTTCCTATGGAAAGGACGTTTCCCGCTATGTGCCTGACAATGTCGCGCGGGCGATTCGCGTAAAGTATGCGGACGCCTACGGTGGTAAAGATAAGAATCACAGTGGAAAGGAAAAGCGCGGGCAGATGCTGAAAAGCGAAGGAACCGCTGCAGGAAAGAAAAAAATGGAAAAGACCATGTTTGACTGGCTGCGGGAGAATCACATCCCGTTTCAGAAAGAGGACTTGATCAGGGAGGCGCTGACGCATACCTCCTATCTCAATGAGCATAAAGAAGCGCTGCACGACAATGAGCGTCTGGAATTCATGGGCGATGCGGTATTACAGCTGTGGACGACGGAAAAGCTGTTTCAGTTAGAACCGCAGCTCAGCGAGGGAAAGATGACGACACTGCGCTCACAGCTGGTATGTGAAGCGGCGCTCGCACATTACAGCCGGCAGCTGGGCTGGGGCGCCTATCTGATGTTAGGGGTCGGTGAGGAGCGCACCGGAGGACGCGATCGGGACTCCTTGCTGGCGGATATGTTTGAGGCGATGCTGGGCGCGCTGTATCTCGATACGGGCATGCGCAGCGTAACGATGATCTTGGAGCGGGTGCTGACCCCGGCGATCAGCGAACCGAAAAATGAAGCGCTGATCGATTACAAGACAAAGCTGCAGGAGGTCGTACAGGCCGATTCGCGCAAGACGCTGCACTATGAGCTGGTGAGCGTGCAGGGACCGACCAATCATCCGGAATTCGAGATGGCGGTGCTGCTGGAGGACATCGTGTTAGGCAAAGGCAAGGGCAATTCTAAAAAGCGTGCGGAACAGATGGCGGCGAAGGCGGCATTTGAAAAGATGGCGCGCTAGCATAAGGGAGAAAGCGATGATCAGACGAGGAATAGGGATGCTGCTGGCACTTCTGCTGGCGTTTGCATGGACACTGCCGCTGCACGCGGCAGAAAATGCCGATATTTCCAGCGCTTACGCGTATGCAGTCGATTTGCATACGATGCAGGTGCTCTATGAAAAACAGGCGCAGGAAAAGCTGTACCCGGCTTCGATGACGAAGGTGCTGACCGCGCTGGTGGCAATAGATGCCATCGATGATTTAGAGGAAGAGGTGACCATCGATTTAGAGATGCTGGCAGGGCTGGAGGATGGCACGTATTCGCTGGCGGGCTTTCTAAACGGCGAGGTCGTGACGATGGGGGATCTGCTCTATGGGGTGCTGTTGCCCAGCGGTGCAGACGCCTGTCAGGCGTTAGCCGTGTCCTTGTTTGGCAGTGAGGAAGCGATGGTAGAGGCGATGAACGCCAAGGCAAAAGCGTTGGGGATGAAGGATTCCCATTTTACCAATACCGTCGGCATGCACGATGAGCGCCACTATACCAGCGCCTATGATCTGGCGCTGCTCATGCGCGCAGCGTGGGAGAATGATGTGCTGAGAGAGGTGATGAGCACAACGGCTTACACGAGCAATTCCTCTTATTATCACGGTGAGGGGCTGACGTTTCATAACTCATGGGCACAGCAGCTTCAGTATGCCGACCTGGAGAATCGCTACATCATCGGCGGCAAGACCGGCTATACGCCGCAGGCGGGCTATTGCTTCTTCGGCGTGTGCGAAATCGCGGAAACACCGGTGATCGTCATTACCGCAAACTCTCAGCAGGAGTATTATGAGGGCAGTTCCATGGCGGACGTCGAAACGATCTGCTCACAGATTGAAGAAGAGAAGAAGCCTGTCACCTTGGCGCAGGCAGGCGATTCGATTGAAACATTGGATCTGCGCCACACCTTTCATGAGCCGCTCGTATTGCAGGCGCCCTGCACGATCAGCGCATGGATAGCAAAAACGGAAACGGCGCAGCCTGCGCTGTATGCGCGTATCGAGAAAAATCAGGCGCCGATCAAGCAGGGAGAGGTGCTCGCCGCCATCGAGGTGCGTTTAGAAGACACGCGGCTAGGCGAAGTGGATGTCGTCTCTGCGGAAACGATCGAGAGTGAGACGGGCGCGATCATTTTGGATACCGTCAAGGATATTGTCTGGCCTTATGGCGTGTTAGTGCTGCTGGCGGCGGCAAGCGGTTATGGCATTTACACGTTGGGGCGCAAATGGCGCACGCGGGTAAGCGTATAAAAAAACACAAACGGATTTATAGCTGTGATTGCATGCGGGATAGACAGCGTCCAATGACAGAGTGCTTGCTTTGAACGCATCCACATCGCCTGTCCCGTTTAAAAAAGGCGCTTTGGTGATGGCGATAAAGCTGTAAGACAGTGATCGGCAGGATGGCGCCACGCCTTTTGATGCGCGTATTTGCATGAAAGAAAACGATGAGAAATGAGGAATGTTCATGAAATTGGAGATCATCGATTTTATCCATAGGCTGCATTTGGATGAGGAGTGCCTCGCTTGGTTTGAGGGCGGTTCTTTCTCCATGCAGCCGATTTATCACCGTCAGCGCAATGAGCTGGAGCTGCGGCTTCATTTGCACAAGGTGCTGCCCTACCATGTCTATCACCGGCTGCTCGCAAAGCTGCATACGACGCTGCGGGTAAAGATCGCCCTGACGATAGAGACACAGGAGGGCAGTGTGTCGGTGATGGATCTGTTGGACTATGTTCAGCATCTCAGTGAACGCAGCGTTAAGGCACGCGCATTTGCGCAGATCATGCCTACCATTCATGAAGGCGTGATTCTCTATCAGGTGAAAGATCCCGCTCAGCAGGAACGGCTGCTGGCAGAGCTGCCGCTGTTAAAGTCGTTTTTATCAGATGCCGGCATTACGATGGATATTCAGATTGCGCAGCTGAGTGTACAAGAGCAGGTGCCCTCTTTCAAATGCGAGGGAAAAGCGGCCAATGAGCGAGTACCTCAGCCAGCTGTAAACAACGCCTCGCCGGCGGGGAACGGCTATCGGCGCCGCAAGGTGAACGTGAAGGAATATGTGCCGGTGGACATCCGTGATTTGCAAGACGGCATGTCTAACGTAAAAATCCGCGGGCACATCTTTCAAAGCGAAATCACGACCTTTAAAAACGGCAAGTGCTTACAGACGCTGTACATCAGCGACGACGACGATGCGATCATCATGAAGCGCTTTGAGCGCGGTGCGATGACGAAAGAGGCGCTTGCCGAAATCAAAGAGGGCGACTATGTGGAGGCGTACGGGCAGGCCGCCATGGACTCCTATCTCTCGGATCTGGTCTTCATGCCCAATCTCATCGAAAAGCGCGAGACCCCTGTGCGTGTGGATAAAGCGAAAGAAAAGCGTGTAGAGCTGCATGTGCATTCCAACTTTTCAGAGATGGATGGGGTCTGTGATATTTCGCAGTTCATCAAGACGGCGGATGAGTGGGGAATGGATGCGATCGCCTGTACCGATCATTTGGTGGTGCAGGCTTTCCCGATTGCACAGGCAACCCTTGCCGCGGTGAATAAAAAGCGTGAGACGCCGATGAAGATGCTCTATGGCGTAGAGATGAACATGGTCGATCCCGATTTACAAATCGTCTATCATCCCGACGATACGATCTTGGAGGAAGGAACTTACTGCGTCTTTGACTTGGAGACGACCGGCTTGAGCGCCCGCTATGACCACATCATCGAGTTTGGCGGCGTCATCGTCGAAAACCGTACCTGCGTCAAAAGCTTGCAGCTGTTTGTGCGCCCGCCCCATGAGCTCAGCGCCTTTACGACCAATCTGACCGGAATCACCGACATGGACGTCAAGGATGCGCAGACCTTTGAGGAATGTATCGATCAGATTTTGGAGTTCATCGGTGATCATGTGCTGGTGGCACATAACGCTTCCTTTGACTTTTCTTTCCTCAACAGCGCGCTGCGCCGCATCGGCAGAGAGCCGCTGCACAATCCGGTGATTGATACGCTGGATCTGGCCCGCAGCCTGCAAAGCGAGCGTAAGTCCTATACCTTAGGCGCCATCGCCCGCTCCTATGGCATCCCCTACGATCAGGAAGTCGCCCACCGCGCCGACTATGATGCGGACGTGCTTGCCCAGACCTTTCTGCATATGCTCAACGAGCTGCGCGACATCTCTACGCTGAATGAATTGCAGGCGCGGCAAAATCCCGAGGGTTTTAAGAAGGTGCGCACCAAGCATGTCATCGTGCTCGCTCGCAACCAAGCCGGGCTGAAGGAGCTTTTTGAGCTGATCACGCTGAGTCATACGACCTATCTTGCCTATAACGGGAAAACCGCGCTCTCCGGTGTGGCAGAGCCGCGCATTCCCCGCATGGAGATTGAAAAACGGCGCATGAACGGCAATTTGCTCATCGGCTCCGCCTGTGCAAACGGCGAAGTGTTTGAAATGGCACAGACGCGGGATGCGGACGCCTTGGGCGAGGTGATGCGCTTCTACGACTATATCGAGCTGCAGCCCCTTGCCAACTACCAGTATTTGATCGACCGCAATTCGATCATCGATCAAGAGCGCCTCAAGGAAATTCTGCGTGGCATCATCGAAAAGGCCGACGATCTGGGCAAGGTGATCGTCGCCACCAGCGATGCCCATTATGTGCATCCCAATCAAAAACGCATCCGCGATATTTACATCAATTCGCAGGCGATCGGCGGACAGCGCCATCCGCTCTATATTTACAATCAGGAGAAACGCCACAAGTCGCATGCGCCCGATCAGCATCTGCGCACCACGGACGAGATGCTCGAGGAATTCGCCTGGCTGAAAGAGCGCGCGTATGAATTCGTCATCACCAATCCCCGCCGCATCGTTGATCAGATCGACGTCATCTACCCGGTGAAGGATAAGCTCTATCCTCCGGATATTGAGGGCTCCGATCAAAAGCTGCGCGATATTTGCTTTGCGAACGCCTATAAAAAATATGGAAATCCCCTGCCGGAAATCGTCGAGCAGCGGCTGAACCGCGAGCTGGATGCGATCATCGGCGCAGGCTACTACGTCGTCTACTACATCTCCCATCTGCTGGTGAAAAAAAGTCTCGACGACGGCTATCTGGTCGGCAGCCGGGGTTCGGTCGGCTCCAGCTTTGTCGCGACGATGTCCGAGATCACCGAGGTCAATCCGTTAGCTCCTCACTACGTTTGTCCAAACTGCAAATATTCCCATTTCTATACGGATGGCAGCGTGCTCAACGGTTTCGATTTGCCGGATAAAAAATGTCCGAAGTGCGGTACGATCATGCGCGGCGACGGACAGGATATTCCCTTTGAGACCTTCCTTGGCTTTGAAGGGGATAAGGTTCCGGATATTGACCTGAACTTCTCCGGCGATTATCAGCCGCGGGCGCATGCGTACACGAAAGAGGTGTTTGGCGACGAGCATGTCTTTCGTGCGGGAACGGTGGGAACGGTACAGACGCAGACCGCCTTTGGCTACATCAAAGGCTATGAGGAAGCGATGGGGATTGAGGGTTCCATGCGCAATCCCAAGCGTGTCGACCTAGCGAAGCTGTGCGAGGGCGTCAAGCGCACGACCGGCCAGCATCCCGGCGGCATCGTCGTCGTTCCACTCGACATGGATGTCCACGACTTCACCCCGGTGCAATACCCTGCCAACAATCCGTTTGCGGACTGGAAGACGACCCACTTCGATTTCCATCAGATTCATGACAATATTCTGAAATTCGATATTCTGGGACATGTCGATCCGACGGCGATGAAGATGCTGGAGCGCATGAGCGGTATCGACGTGCGCACGATTCCGATGAACGACCCCGAAACGATGAGCATTTTCTCCGGTGTAGATGCGCTCAACATCGATACCAGCAAGAATACCGAGACCACCGGCGCGGCCGGACTGCCGGAGTATGGCACACCGTTTGTGCGGGGCATTCTGGAATTGACCCGTCCGACGACCTTTGACGAGCTTTTGAAGATCTCCGGATTGAGCCATGGCACCGACGTCTGGCTGGGAAACGCCAAGGATCTCATCGATAACGGCATCTGTACGCTGAAAAGCGTTATCGGCTGCCGTGATGACATCATGGTGTATCTCTTGCACAAGGGCATGAAGCCAAAGCTCGCCTTTACGATCATGGAATCTGTCCGTAAAGGAAAAGGGCTGAAAGATGAATGGATTACGGAGATGAAAGCCAGCGGCGTGGAGGACTGGTATATCGAGTCCTGCAAGAAGATCAAATACATGTTCCCTAAGGCGCATGCCGTCGCCTATGTCATGATGGCGATACGCATCGCATGGTTTAAGGTACACATGCCGCTCATCTACTATTGCATGTTTTTCTCCATTCGCTGCGACGCCTATGATATTGAGACGATGATCAAAGGCGAGGCGAGCATCCGTCAGCGCATGGCACAGATACAGGAGCTCACCCGTAGCAGCGATCGAAACGTAAAGCCGACCAAGAAGGATTTAGACACCTTTTCTACGCTGGAGCTGGCGCTGGAGATGGTCTTGCGCGGCTACCACTTCTCCAATATCGATATTAACCGCTCTTCCGCCAAGGAATTCATTGTGAACAGCGAAGAAAAGAACGCGATCATCCCGCCATTTACCAGTATCGACGGTTTGGGGGAGAGCGTTGCCGATTCGATTGTCAAAGCGCGTGAGGAAGCGCCGTTTCTGTCCAAGGAGGATTTGCTGAAACGCACCTCGCTGAGCACCTCGCTGCTGAAAAAGCTCGATGCGTTAGGAGCGCTTTGCGATTTGCAGGAAGAAAACCAGCTGTCACTGTTTTAGCCGGTTTCTTTCGGTGAGAAGGCGATGATAGATAGGAAAGCGTAAAAGAAAACAGAGAATCAAAGCTTTTTGAGAAAGGCGGCGTAAAGCCGTCTTTTTTGTAAGTGCTGTGGTGCCTTTCGTTTCACGTGCTTGTTTTTTCTTTGGTGAATCGCAGAAGCTGTAGCAGGGGTGGAAATATGAAAAAAGAATGCGAAGCGCATCGCTGTGGCTGATCGCTTTTTGAGATAAAACCGAAGACTTTTCAAACGATCAAAAAGAAGCGGATAACAATGCTGTTGTCTCTTGCAAGCGTTACGGTGCATGAGATGGCTTATCGCTTTTCCTAATGCTAGCATGCTGTACTTTTGCCATAGGCGAACAGATGCCGCGGCAAATGAAATAAAAGCGACGGGAACAGGGAAACATGTGTTTGCTAGGAGGCAGAGAATTGCAGTGTGGATGACAGCCCTTACGTTTTCCATGCTTTTTCACACCGTCGGACGCTCATCCCACAAAAAGGCAGAAAACCCTGAAAAGAAAGGAAAAACAGCTGTACTTTCGCTTTGGAATTATCTATAATGGTACAGAAAAGGGAGTGGAACAATGGAATTTGGGATGTTTCTGCTGGGGCTGAGTCCGATCTTGTGGATGATTGTCGCCCTGTGCGGATGTAAGATGGCCGGCTATAAGGCGAGCTTTGCGGCGATGGTGCTGGCGGCGATCCTTGCGATCACCGTATGGAAGCTGCCTTTGATCGATACGGCAAGTGCGGCGCTGGAGGGGTTTGCGATGGCGGCATGGCCGATCATCTTGGTCATCATTGCGGCGGTATTTTTATACAATCTCTCTCTGCACACCAAAAAGATGGAGACCATCAAGCAGATGATCACCGGCGTTTCCAGCGATAAGCGCATCTTGGTGCTGCTCATCGGCTGGTGCTTTGGCGGCTTTATGGAGGGTATGGCCGGTTTTGGCACTGCGATTGCGATTCCGGCGGGGATGTTAGCCGGACTGGGATTTCCTCCACTGTTAGCCTGTCTGGTCTGTTTGGTGGCAAACGGTACGCCGACCCCGTTTGGCTCGATCGGCATTCCGACGGTGACGTTAGCCAACTTGGTCAATCTGGATAACGCGGCACTGGCGTTTACCGAAACATTGCAGCTGGCGCCGTTAATGATTCTCTCGCCGTTTTTGATGGTGATGATTACCGGCAAGGGAGTCAAGGCGTTAAAAGGGGTTTTTGGCATCACGCTGATCTCGGCGCTATCCTTCGTGCTGCCGCAGCTGGCGGTGACTTATTTTGTCGGCAGTGAATTGGCCGTTGTCGTCGGTTCGATCTGTTCCTTGCTGCTGACGATCGCCGCTGCGCTCTATCATGAAAAGCATGCCGCTGCGTCTTCTCCTTATCAGATGGAGATACCGCCTGCACAGCCGATCAGCGCAAAGGATGCCTTTGCCGCATGGTCTCCGTTTATCTTCGTCTTCCTCTTCCTGCTTGTCACCAGCAAGCTTGTTGCGCCGATCAACGCCTTTTTCAACCAGTTTGCGACCTCTGTGCAGATCTACACAGGTGCGGGCGGAACCCCTTATACGTTTACATGGATTAACACGCCGGGCATTTGGATTTTATTGTCTGCCATCATCGGCGGCTTTATTCAGGGCGCGTCTGTTTCCGGCATGCTGCGTGTGCTGAAAGCGACGCTGGTACAGATGTCCAAGACGATGGTGACGATGCTGTGCGTGCTCGCAACGGCGAAGATCATGGGATACAGCGGAATGATCGCCAGCATTGCCAACATGTTTGTGCTGACGCTGGGCGCATTGTATCCGTTAGCCGCTCCGCTGATCGGGGGTCTGGGTACGTTTGTAACAGGCAGCGGTACCAGCTCTTCCGTCTTGTTTGGCAACGTGCAGATGCAGGCGGCGAATGCGATCGGCGCCAATCCGTATTGGATGGTGGCGCTCAACAGCTTAGGGGTTGCCGTCGGCAAGATGATGGCACCGCAAAGCCTGGCGATCGGATTAGTGGCGGTCAACGAAAGCGGCAAGGACGGGGAGCTGCTCAAACGCGTATTCCCGTATGCCTTGCTGTATTTGCTGGTGATGGCAGTCATCGCTTATTTCGGTATGGGGTTATTTGCGATGCTGGGCATCGGTTAGCACAGGCCGGTTTAGTTTAGCGAATACACAATCCTTCGTTCTCAAAGCGGGGGATTTTTTTATATCGGTGTCTGTCAGTGATTGATGGATCATGTGTGTACGCCCTTATAGTTTCTTCCTGGCTTTGTTTTGCATCCAAAAAGAAGAAAGAAAGCGTTTTATTATTTATGAAATATGGTAAAATAGGACTGTCGAGCCATAGTAAATAAAAGAGGAAAAGGGCAGTTTGCCGGAGTGCTCTGGTAATCGCAGATGGTAAGCTGCTGTATCCCTGCAAGGGCGACGTATTTATAAAGAGCGTTTTTCCCTTTCGTTATTTTTTTGCTTGAATCACCGCATTTGTCAGAATGCGCCTTTGGGAATATGCTTGGATGCATCAGGAAAAATCACTCTTGTGCGATGTGTGCATCATGAGCGGCGGATAATCCTGTGTGATGAAACGGATGGCTCAAATCATAAACTGAATCGGTGATGAGAGAGGATGATATAGTATGTGGGCGGAAAACAGTGTCTTTTATCAGATTTACCCGCTGGGCTTTTGCGGAGCGCCGTATGCGAATGACAATGTGCCCTCTCACCGTATAAAAAAGGTGCTGGAGTGGATTGATCAGATGAAAAAGCTGCATGTGAGTGCCGTGTATTTCTCACCGGTTTTTGAGAGTGATACGCATGGCTACAATACCCGCGACTATCATCGCATCGACTGCCGTTTGGGAACGAATGATGACTTTGCGCAGGTGTGCGCCGCACTGCATGAAAATGGAATCCGTGTGGTGCTTGACGGTGTGTTCAACCATGTCGGCCGCGGCTTTTGGGCGTTTGAGGATGTGAAAAAGCAAGGGCAGGCTTCCCCTTATTGTGATTGGTTTTATCTCGACTTTCAGCGGGACTCCAACGATCACGACGGATTCTGGTATGAAGGCTGGGAGGGAAACTATGATCTGGTGAAGCTGAATCTGGAAAATCCCGCTGTCGTCTCCTACCTCTTCGATGCGATCCGCGAGTGGGTGACACTGTACGATATTGACGGCCTGCGCCTGGATGTCGCCTATTGTCTGCCGCCTTCCTTTTTAAAGCTGCTGCGCGCTTACTGCCGCCAGCTCAAAGCGGACTTCTTTTTGGTGGGCGAGCTGCTGCATGGGGATTACAACCGCTGGGTAAACGATGAGATGCTTGACAGCGCGACGAATTACGAATGTTATAAGGGACTGTACTCCAGCTTTAACTCACACAATCTCTTTGAGATCATGCATTCGCTGAAGCGTCAGTTCGGCCCTGAACAGTGGACGCTGTATCGGGGAAAGCATCTGTTGAACTTTGTCGATAATCATGATGTTTCCCGTATCGCCAGCGTGTTGCAAGACACTCGCCATTTACCGCTCATTTACACATTGCTCTTTACGATGCCGGGCATCCCCTGCATTTACTATGGCAGCGAATGGAATGCGACCGGCAGAAAGGAGGACGGTGATCCCGCTTTGCGTGTCTGCTTTGATCAGCCGTGCCGGAATGGGCTGAGCGATTGGATCGCCAGGCTCTCTTTGGTGCATCAGCAGCAGCCTGCGCTGACACAGGGAGATTTTCATGATGTGCTGATCACCAATGAGCAATGCGCCTTTGAACGTGCAAAGGATGATACACGCATCTGGACGATCATCAACGCGGCGGATCAGCCCTACTGTTTTCATGCACCGCAGGGAGTGACACAAGGATGGGATTTGCTTCGTGAGGAGACGATCTCGCTGACGCAGCTGCAAATGCCGCCGTTATCCGCCTATGTGGTGAAACTCATCGCTTAGCACGCAAAGAGGAGACAGACACACGTTTTCACTTGTCCCTGCTTTGTTTGCATCGTCAACACGGCGGCGTTTCTCACCAAGATGGAAGAGAAATCAAGCAATAGGATGAAACCCTGTGAGGAATCGCTGTTTTAATGAGAATGCCGGATTGTGCTTAGCTGCTATCCGGTTTTCTGTTCGATATTGATCGCAATATGACCGTGATGTTCGCTGTTGTTTTGGCATACATTCGTCTGCTTGTCTGCGTGAAATCTGGTAATGTGCAGTCTGTGTTTCCCGCACGTAAGTTGTATTTGTGTTTTTTGCGGTGAGGTGATAGAGTATGTTTAATAAGGAGAGGAGAGAGGAATTGATGAAGGTTTTGATGATCAACGGCAGTCCGCGCCCGCAAGGGAATACCGCACTGGCGCTGAAAGAGATGGAGACGGTATTTGTGGAAGCGGGCGTTGAGGTGACGAATGTGACGATCGCAGCACAGGTAGTGCGCGGCTGTATCGCCTGCGGGCAATGCCGTGAGAAAGGGCGTTGTGTCTTTGACGATCTGGTGAATCAATGTGCACCGCTTTTTGAGGAATGCGATGCGCTCGTCGTCGGTACTCCGGTTTACTATGCGTCGGCCAATGCGTCGTTAATCGCGCTGTTAGACCGTCTGTTTTACAGCACGCGCTTTGATAAGCGCATGAAAGTCGGCGCAGCTGTCTGTGTTGCCCGCCGCGGGGGATGCTCCGCAACCTTTGACGAGCTGAACAAATATTTTACCATCAGCGGAATGCCGATCGCATCCAGCCAGTATTGGAACAGCGTTCACGGCCGTTTGCCAAAAGAGGCCGCAGCGGACGATGAGGGAATGCAGACGATGCGCACGCTGGCGCACAATATCATATTTTTGATGCGCAGCATCGCACTGGGGAAAGAAGCGTATGGCCTGCCATTGAAGGAGCAGCCGGTATCTACGCATTTCATTCGTTGAGAGAGGAAAACAATATGAGAAAAGATTTTGGCGCAAAGCCCTATCTGTATCCGCAGCCGGTGTTGATTATCGGCTCTTATGACGAAAACGGTCATCCCGATGCGATGAACGCCGCATGGGGCGGTATCAGCGATACCGCGCAGATCACGATGTGCTTAAGCGCAGAGCACAAGACGGTGAAAAACATCCTGCAAAGCAAAGCGTTTACGATCAGCATGGCAACTGCCTCCCAGATGAGCGCCTGCGATTATGTCGGTATCGCTTCGGGCAATCAGGTGAGTGATAAACTAGCGAAAGCCGGCTGGCATACGACAAAAAGCGCGCATGTCAACGCGCCGCTCATCGATGAGCTGCCGATGGCTTTGGAGTGTACGCTGATCAGCTATGATGCGGATACTTGCTGCATGATCGGAAAGATCGTCAATGTCAGTGCCGAGGAATCCGTGCTGGATGCGCAGGGAACTATCGATCCTGACAAGCTGCGGCCGATCACCTTTGATCCCGTTCATCACACTTACCGCATGCTGGGAGAAATCGCAGGCAAAGCGTTTCACGACGGACGCCGGCATCAGTGACAGTAAAAACCGCTTGCACAGCCCTTCATTTGCCGATGGGAGGACAAGCTTGTCAAAGCGGTTTTTTTACGGACAAACGTTTATGTTTAGCGCTAAAAAAGGAGATCGGCTGAAGCACATGGCATCATTCACATACACTGATTTGTGTGAGAGAGTCATCTGTGATATGATGAATGCGAAAAGAGGATTGCATGGAGAAGATAGAGAGCTTTGCGCAGGCGTGTCAATATCTGAAAGAGGGGCGCATCGTCTGCTTTCAGGATCAACAGCGATGTACATTTTGCGGCATGCGCAACGGGATGGTGCACATCTGCCATCCGCAGCTGCATTATGTCTGTTCTTTACAGGAGTTCCTTGCCGCTTTTGACAGGGAGACCTTTTATCTGTATGAAAAACAGACGCCCATGGAGATCAGCGAGGAAAAGGATGAGGAATATTATCGCTGGCAGCACAAATAAGAGGAGGAAGCGCTTATGAAATACCCTGTCATCTATGTCCGCCGTGCCTTTGGCACGTTTAAACACGGAAAGACGGCAATGACGCTGTCGATTCGCTGGCGGGTCGAGGAGTCGTTTTTGAAAGAGGAGCCGCAGCTGCGGGAGAGTTATTTGAAACAGCTGACAAAGGACGCTTATCGGGCGATCGAAGGCCAGCAGATCATCGCGCAGGCGACCATGATTACGGCAGGGGCGGAGGATTATCTGCTGTTTACCTCCAATCTGGATGCACGCATGCTGAAACGGCAGATGCAGCAGCTTGTCAATGAACTGGCGTCTTTGTTAGCGGGGAGTGAGGTCTCTTTGCAATATGCGCTGTTTGTCAGTCTGCTGAAGATCAAGGGAAAGGATCTCTTTCTGCGCGCCGCCAAGGAGGGGGAGCTGCTGGAACAAAGCGATATTATCAAACAGAAAGCACAGCGGCTGCTGCCGAGTCAAAGCCGTTCGACCACCAATTATCTGACGCCGCTTTCTCAATATCGGCGGTTGTGGAACAACAGGCAAAAATAAAGGAAACATCGGTTTTCGATGAACTTGTCTGCAAGGGTGTGATCGCTTGCAGGAGCAGAGAGGAAAACAGTCTGTTTGGTCGGTTTTCATTGAAAGAGAGGGAAACGGCATCCGCGTATATGCGTATATCGTTTATGGCGGCAACAGCCCCCTCTTTTTTTTGTATGGGAAAGCATGAATTCGTTTGCGGCCGGCGCTGATACTCGTTTTCAAAAAAATCGAACAATAAAACAGACCGCCGCATTTAAGAAGCAATGTTCTTTTTTGCAGCAGTCTGTTTTTGTTTCTGACAGTAACAAAGAGGAAAACCGGCGTTTTCTTCGTTTGTTTCTTTTGCTTGATCACATAGGCGGCGAAGCAAATACGCCTCCTGCGTTTTGCTTATGAGAACTAGCGGGAAACCAGCTGATCTTTTGCCTGCTTGGCTTTCTCGATCATTGCAGTCAGCTCTGCTTGTGCAGGCTGGCGGTCGCGTGCCTGCGCATACAGTTCCAGCATCACCTGCGCATACGCGTTCCAGCTTTCCTGCGTATAGCTTTCCGGCGTCAGCTCGTTGCTTTGCGCAAAGAGATCATAGAGCGTTTTCTGATCGGCAAAATAACGATGTTCCTCTTCAATTTCCGCCGCCAGCTGTACAAGGCTCCAGTCTTGATTGTAAATCGTCCACATCGCCTTGCGCTCCATCACCATTCCGGCGTTTTTCAGCGCTTGCATGAGAGAGGAAAACTGCGCGTCGCTGACTTCTTTCATCACCATCAGCGGGTGGGATAATGCGTGCGGTGAACCCAACGTCTCTCTTTCCTCAAAGAGCTCATTGAGCGTAGCACCAGTCTGCATATCGGTTATAAAGCGGCAGGGAAGCGCCAGCGTTTGCAAAAGCTTGGCATAGGTAGGCTGAAAACCCTGCTCTTTTCCTAAATAGATCAATACTTTCGTCATTACGGATACCTAAATTTGAGCGAGCATCCGTGCCCCGGCTTTCTTGATGCCGAAATAAAGCAGGACGCATAAGACAATCTGTAAAAGAAACAAGGCGACCGCAATGATCAGCACCTGATTCCAGCCGACATACAGCAAGCCGAAGCAGATCCCTGCCAGCAAAAAGGAAAGCAGAACGCTGATAAAGCCGTTGAGATTTTGCTTGACGGCAGCGGCCTCCTGTTCCCAGATCAGCTTAGGCCGAAGCAGATCGATCAAAACGCCAAACAGATTTGTCATAACGATGCTGACAAGCGAGCCAACAACGAAGACGAGATCCAGATAGATCGGATAGCTGAGTACCAAATGCAAAGGGATGATCAACAGCCAGCAGCTGATGGCTGAGATGAGAATGCCGCAGCCGGCCTTGGCGAGTACCTGTGTCTGCACCGGCACCGGAATCATCTTCATAAAGAAAGCGTTGGTGCCCTCTCTGGAAATTGCCGTAGAGCTGATCATATTGATGCCGCCCATAAAGCCGCCGACTAAGAAGCTGACGACCAAAACATAGCACCAGAGATTATCTATGCTGTGAATCATCTGTGCAGTGATCAGCTCTCGCAGATCCAACCCTTGCAAAGAGGTATAGACGGCAACGACCAGCACGATTGGCATGATGATGGCGGTCAGCACACAGTTGGTGAAAAAGACCGGCGTGCGAAACAGAATTTTGAACTCTTTGATCAGGTAAGTGCGGAAAACAGAGCGGTGCCGGCTTCCCGCTAACTGCTTCGCTTCAAACTTGCGGCGGGAATGCGAGGTTTCACTGCCGCCGATCGCACCCTTGAAATACAGCGCTTTTCCACACAGCATGAAGACAGCCAAAGCGAGCACGGTGATGAGCGCATACAGGAGCAGCTGTAACAGATCGCCGTGAAAGCATGCCATCGCCGCTGAAGGTACGAACGGGAAAAGAACGGTGCCAAAGCGCATCAGCGAATTATTGCCGTCGACCAATGCCTGCATGACAGCCGTGATGTCCTCATTTTCCATCGTCTGTATCCAAAAGGAAAGAGCGACTGCCGCAACGACGACGATGATGCCGCCGATCAGATTGAAACGGTCACGGTTGTTGAAAAACGGAACAAAGCGCATGATGATCATCGTCAGCACGCTGCTGAGCACTAACGGATAGATCGGCAGGGTGAAGAAGATGAAGAGAAAGCATAGCAAAGAAAGGAAAGAAAAACCGATCTGCATGAGGAAAGTGATATACATCGGCAGCAGAATCGCCGCTGTAAACAGATATTCATATACGACACAGACAGCCAGCTTCGAGGTGAGGATCGTCTGCGGCTTGATCGGCAAAACGAGAAGATGATCGATGTCTCTGCTGAAATAGTAGATGCTGGGAATGGCAAAGATCGAAAACAGAAAGATGATGACGGCAGTGATCAGAAAGCCGACATTCATCAGATAGCCTGCCTGATCAATCGCCTGCATATAATCAAAGCCGAAATAAAAGCCGACGGCGATGAGTCCCAGGGTTGGCAGCATGCAAATCAACAAGACGAGGTACAGCAGCAGCTTCTTCCATTGCTTTGTCGTGCCATCCGTCGTGGAGATGGCGCCGCTTTTCAGCTGTACCCGCACCAATGTCCAAAATTTACGCATGTTCCGTTACCTCGAGGAACAATTCTTCCAGGCTCTGGTTTTCGCCGTGTGCGGCGCGCAGATCTTCCAGCGTACCGAAGTAAATCATCTTGCCATGGGCGATGATGGCGATTTTATCGCAGAGCTTCTCAGCGACCTCCAGCACATGGGTGGAAAAGAATACTGTCTTGCCTTTGGCAGCATGCTCCTTCATCATCTGCTTTAAACGGAAGCTGGACTGCGGATCCAGCCCGGTCATCGGCTCATCGAGAATCCAAACCTCCGGCTCGTTGATGAGTACGCCCATGATGATGATCTTTTGTCGCATACCGTGCGAATAGGAAAGGATCTTGTCATTGAGCGCTTCTTTCATCTCAAAGGTCTCGGCGAGCGTTTCGATGCGCTGTTGGCGTAAAGCGGTGTCCACATCATAGATGTCACCCATGAAGTTGAGGTATTCGATGCCTTTTAAGCGCAAAAACATATCCGGGCTGTCCGGCACCAGACCGAACTGGCGCTTTGCCGCCAACGGTTCCTTTTGGATGCTTTTGCCGTTGATGAGAATATCTCCTTCATCCGGATTGAGCACGCCGCTCATCATCTTGATGGTCGTCGTTTTACCGGCGCCGTTAGGACCGATGAAGCCGACGATCTCCCCGGTAGGGATGGTCAGGTCGAGGTCATCTACGGCCTTCTTCGTCCCAAAGGTCTTTGTCACGTGTTTGATTTCAATCATAATGTTCTCCTTTTGATCGCTGGGATCAATGATGCCGGCAGTTGCTTTGCCGACACTGCACGTACAGGCAAAAATGAGTGTGATTTCTGCCTACTCTCAATATAGACGGTTTTGGGTAAAAGTCAATATTTTTGGGCGTTTTGTAAGAAAAATGTAAGGTGGTTTCAGTGAAATGTGTGTAGAAGAATCCCGTTTTCGACACTTATAAGAGAGTGCAAAGGAGGAATCCTTTATAAATCAAGGGGATTTGCCGTTTAATGTACTTGTCAAATTGTTGTAGGGGGATCTCTGTTATATAATTTCTTGAAATTAAGAAAACTATATTTTTCCGTTAATTTAGTAAAATCAATAATAGCTGGATACGCTGAATATGATTTTATATGAATTTTCGCTTTGAAGAATATAATATGGAGAGGTACCGAAATGATCATGACAGAACCGATTCAAAATCGTTTTTAAGTGCAAGTTCGCGTGTGTTCGAATCTCGCCCGCTTTATCAACTCACTAAAAACGGATAGCATGACAGACATTCCATCTTAAAATCATCTGTTTGCTATCCTTTATTCTAGAATAGTAATGATATCTATTTATAGTTCCATATACTAAAGCGATCGTTTATGATCTTTTGTTATTGAATATAGGTACATAAGACAGTTTACAATATTAAAAAGTGCTCCCACATAGCTTTTAATGAATCCATTAAAAATGGCCCAGCAAAAAGAAGAAAGAGCACTGACCATTCTAATATGGGTAACTGTGGACCTTTCGTTTAAAATAACCAATGACTGAAAGATAGTAACGACAATAATCATATACCCGAAATAAGAATTTGTATTCACCATGATGCCAACAATAAAAGTAAGTAAAATCATGATATAATTAATTCCCTTATGATTCCATCCTTTAACTGAAAGCACATTCCTGACAATTGCTACAACATTGGTGACAATCGCGGAATAACCCTTTAATAAATAGCTTGATATACTTATAAAAAACATAAATGAGCTTTGATGAAATAGAATTCTTTTTTTATCTCTACTTACAGACGCGCATAACGCAAATATCTGCCCAATCAAAGTAAATATATTTGCAGTTAAAATATTTTCCATGCCGCTCCTCTCATAAAAAGTGCTCCTGAAGAAGCACTCATAAACTTTCGCCGTTTGTTTTAATCACTTCCTGATACCAATAGAAGCTGTCTTTTGGATAACGCTTTTTACTTCCGTTACCAAAATCATCTTGATCAACATAGATCATACCATACCGTTTGCTCATTTCACCCGATCCTGATGAAACAATATCAATCGGTGACCATGCGCAATATGCGATAATCTCAGTGCCGTGCTCAATTGTTCTTTTCAACGCTTTTAAAGCGGCCTTATAATATTCAATTCTATTTGTATCATGAACACGCATGTTTTCATCCGGTTCTTCTAAAAGACCGACGCCGCTTTCTGCTACCATAATCGGAACCTGATAACGATCATAATATTCGGATAAGTTACGGTACATATTTTCCGGATTCATTCCCCAGCCCCATGGGGTTAGCTTTGCGTCAGATTTCGTCGTTGACTTTGTTGGATTCAAACCGTCCTTCGCACTGCAATATTTTGCAGCATAATAGCTAATCGCTAAGAAGTCCATTGTATTATTTGCCAGCAAAGTTTCATCTTGTTCAAACTTTATATTGAAACATCGCTCTTCAAAATAATTTTTAATGTATTGTGGATATTTACCTCTAAGCTGTACATCTCCATAGTAGAAACATAAAATACGGTTTCGCTCCATGGTAATATTCACATCTTCGGTATCATTAGAATAAGGGATTAGCATTTGATCTGAGAGCATTGTGCCAATCATAATATCGGGATATTTTTTCTTGGCGTATTCCTTGACAAGCGCGCAAGCAACAAACTGATGATGAATCGCATTATGACAGCGTTCCTCGTAATTTGGAGTATCTTTATAAATACCTACGGAGGCAAATCCCTCAAAATGAAGTAAGTTGATTTGGTTAAAGCATATCCAATGTTTAACGCGGTCATGGAAATGATCAATGATTGTCTTGGCATAACGAACGTAAAATTCAATACATTTTCGGTTGTCCCATCCGCCATACTTTGTTACCAAATGAATTGGCATATCGTAATGACAAATCGTTACAATTGGCTTCATACCGTTTTTGATCATGCAATTGATCACTTTATCATAAAACTCTAATCCTTTTTGATTTGGTGTTGATTCATCACCATTCGGATAGATTCTTGTCCATGCAATTGAGATTCGCAGCGCTCTTAGCCCCAGGTCACCGAATAATTTCAAATCCTGCTCATAGGTATGATAAAAATCGATTCCTCTTCTTTTCGGATATTTGATCAAGTCCTCTGATGCAATTGCTCTTATCACTTCCTCCTCACAAAATTGAATATGATTATGCCTGTCTGATTGATCGATCATTACTGCACAATCAGGAATACTGATTCCTTTGTTATCTTCTTTAAAGCCGCCTTCATATTGCGGTGCCGCCATGCCGCCGGCAAACAGGAAATCCTTTGGAAAACCTTTAGCCATCAATCTTCTCCTCCAACTTTGTAATCCTTTCTTCCATTTTTTTCATCATTTCAACCATTTGTTTCAATACTAAATACTCACTGTTGATCGTCATGATCGTATCCTGTGCGTGTGTAAACAAGAGTTTAGCGGCATTTTCACTGTTTTCATTATCATTCATCTCTTCCTGAATGACCTTAGTTTGTGAGATATGTGCTTTTTTTATAAAATCATATGACTCCTTTAACTTCTTTTCGGCAGTCTGGTAATCTCCCTGCATAGCTGCATGTACTGCCTCAGATACCAAGGCCCTTCCATCCCCGGCAATACTGATAATCTCCATTGCTGCCACAACATAATCATTTTCTTTCAGCATTTTATTCAACTTTCCTTTCTGAAGCAGCTTCCTTAGCGGTTTCCTTTTCTATTTCCGACTTTTCAAAGGCTTTAAAGAAAGGATAGTAAATCAAGCCCGATACGACAAACGCGATCGCAATAAATAATAAATTGATCAAATACGGGCCATTATACAGGAAAGCGCCACTGATAACGGAAGGAATAAAGCCCAAATTAAAGGCGACTGACGGAGCTCCTAAAATACCGATATGGACAGCCACCCAAATGATTGCTGGTAATACCAAAGAATTGATAATCATAGGAATCATCAGAATTGGATTCATCACGATTGGAGCACCATAAACAACCGGTTCATTAATATTACACAGACTTGGAATGATTGCGCCCCGACCTACACCTTTTAAACGTTTGCTTTTGCTTCTCATCATCATGCATACGAGCGGTAAGGTTGCCCCTAAACCACCCAAAGCAATCCAGCCGGAACGATAGATAACTTCATTGGTCGCCACACCTAAAGCTACACCACCGGCAGCAACCATCTCCGCATTCGATGCAATTGTATTCATTAAGATTGGATAAAACGCGCCTGAGAAAATCCAGCCTGACGCCCCGATTGAATAGAAAAAAACATAGCAGAAATTTAACAGCAAGAAACCCGGCAAGGTATTGGCAATCGCTTCGATTGGCGAGAACAATGTAACAATAAAATCAATCAGATTAAAGCCAAAGGTATAAACGACAACATAAGGCACTACTAAGCAGAGAAACATCGGGAGCATTTCGTTGAACCATTTCGTGACAAATGTTGGCAATACAGAATCCTGCTTAAAGAATGAGAAGTTTCTAAATAAATACATGACGAATGTTGTATAATATCCGACCACCATGGCTAATATGATTCCCTGAGGGCCTAACAGCTTGAATGAAATTTCAGTCACGCCATATAGATTTAATTCCCACCCCTGACAGATAATATAAGCACAGATCGACAGCATCATGGTTGTAACCTGTAATCTTTTTAAACGCAGGCCATCTAAGATATGATAAGGAATAATGACTGCCTCATATAATCCAAGCAAGAAGAAAATAAAATTATACAAATTAGTCATAACCGGTAAGAATGTTGTTAATTCCGCAATCGTATTATAAATCTGTACCAATGAGGCAAAGATAATAATACCAACAGTTGACAGCATTGTTCGCTGTAATCCTTTCACCCATGGATTTTGGATAAATTTGTCTAATTTTGGTGTTAATGAATCATTTAACCATTCAATAAATTTTTGCATACACTTCCCTCTCTTATTTGTTGATTAAATCAGATGCTTCTTCTAAAGCTAACCTGCCATCCAGTGTTCCATATGCCTGTGATGAGATGACGGATGACGGGACATCATATTCATCGCAAATTTCTTTAAAGGTTGCAGCCATAGATTTTAAATGCGGACCAAATAAAACAGCATCAACCTCCTCGAGATATCCCTCATATTCAAATTCACTTCTAGCGATCACCTGAATATCGGGTCTTCCCATTTCCTTAGCGGCGATGTTCATTGATTTCGCCATAACATTACTGGATGCCCCAGCAGCACAAACTAACATGATCTTCATTTTCTGACCTCCTTACAGCGTCATTATAAACAAGTGTTCATCCTTTACTCAAATAATCTTTGGCGTAGAACCGCGTCAAAAATTATTTTGTGTTACAATCCTTTATTGATAAAATATAATCGGAGGCTAATATTATGGATCGAAAACATTCAATTATCGAATATCTTTATAAAAACCATTTCCCTTGTACGATTGCACAGATTGCTATAGCGACCGCTATACCAAAGCGCTCTGTACAAAGATATATTTCAGAAATTCGAGAAGAATATCCACAGATGATCGAAGTGTCTAAAAATCAGTACAAAATCGATCCTGCCGAATACTCGGCGTATATTAAAAATAGAAAGGAAGAATATAATTCGATCAAGAAAATTATCAACAGGCTTTTCTCTGATTTTCCTATCAATGAGTATGATTTATCCGAAGAGTTATATATTTCGACTTCAACCTTATCCAATCAGCTGAAAAAAGTGGTTCCTATTTTATCAAAATATAGTCTTAGTTTGGAAAAGAAGCATGGCGATTTAAGCATAAAAGGTTCAGAAAAAAACAAGCGGCAGATGATTAAAGATTATCTTTATGGGGAAACTTATAAGTCACTTATGGATCCGTCCGGATTTGAGACGATATTTGGTAATTACAATATTAAAGAAATTCAAGAAAGTATTATTTCCACATTCACTGAATGGAATCTATATATAGATGATTACACTCTTTGTAATTTAATACTCCATATTATCATCAAAATTGATCGTAATATCGATAATCATACATTGGTCAATGAACGCGGTATTGATTTAAAGGAATATAAAAGTAAGGCTTTCTATCGGATTGCCAAGGAAATATGCGATAAAATCTCAAAGATAGAAGAAATATCTTTTTCGGATATTGAAACCTATGAATTAGGCTTGATTATATCCTCAAATGTCCATTTAGATAAAAATATCGTTGATATTCAGGATATCTTTGCTGAGGCTAATACCTTAACAAATACTGTTGTTTCTACAATCAAAGATGTGTATGATTTAGATTTTGATGATCCGGTTTTCAAAAAAAATTTTTCTCTTCATGTAGATAATCTTCTACTTCGTCTGAAAAACAACATTATCTTGCACAACCCTCTTTTACAGCAAATAAAAAATACATATCCTTTTGTTTACGAAATTGCCATTTATATCGGAAATGTTGTTTTTGAAACTTATGGATGCATCAGTGAGGATGAACTTGCTTACATTACGCTTCATCTAGTAGCGCAAATTGACAAAATTCATAGCATTCAAACAAAAGTGTCCTCAGTGTTGATCAGCCCTGAATTTTATTCATTAAACAAAAAGATTATCAGCAAGTTAAAGAGTGAATTTGGAGAAAGCCTCTATATCAGGGATGTGCTTAATAGCTCCAAGAAATTATCACAGGTAACAAATCATTATGATTTAGTCATCTCGACCGTTGATTTGAGCGAAATTAAATGCTCGAATTATGTCTTGATCAACCATCTGATGAACAATGATGATATTAACAAAATCAGACAGGCCATTACAAATCTTCAAATTGATAAAAGTACTCAATCTATTGTTAATATATTAGATGATTTTACTGATGATAAATTTTTTTTCAAATATGATCAAATCGTAGATTATGCAGTTTTGATCAATGAATTATCTAATCATTTGAAAAAATATGGAATTGTTGATGACGCGTTCAGTGAACGCTGTATTGAACGTGAAAAAATTTCCTCTACCGCTTTTAAAGAAATCGCAATTCCACATGCTGTTCGTCATGCTGACGATACAACATTTATCATCGTTGCTGTCAATAAAAAATATTTTGTATGGGGAAATGGTAATAAAGTTAAGGTAGCTTTCTTAATGGTTATCGCAAAAACAGATATCAATAAACTAAAGCCTTTGTTTGACTTTATTGCAATTTATGCTAATAGTAACAAACCTCTTTATGATTTAACGAATTGCAATAATATTCAGCAATTTAAAGATACCTTTACTTCTTTTGTGAAAGAAATGTAAGCAGTATTAAAGTAAATACGGGAGCGTCATGCTTTCGCTTGATTTATAGTTTTCCGTTTTGACCTTCCGCTTCAGCTTTACCTAAAATGTAGAGAAAAGCAATAGCGGGGATTCTGAATATTGGCGATTTGGTTTCATGTTTCGTGATTCCAAAATCATTTAAGCGTTTGGTTACTAAAAAGGCGTTTGTCACTTTGGACTTTTCATCTTGACACAATTCTACAATGGCATCTGTAGATGAAATATGAGAGTTGTTGCGGTATTTCACTTCACAAAGGATTTTCTGACGCGGTAGTTCTACCACCACATCGACCTCTTTTTGGTTGTCTTTTGCTTTCCTGAAATAGCCAAGGCTTGCGGGACTGCCTTGATAGAAGGAAATCATATGCTTGTAGACGGTGGTTTCCACCATTGCCCCCAGTTCACTTTCATCTGAAAGAACATCGTCAATCATAAGTACCGCATTGCGGATTGCTGCATCTGCGATAAAGATTTTTGGTTTTCCTTTTAGCGCGCCCTTACTGCCTACATTCATCGGTTTTGCCAAATAAATGAGATTGGACATTTCCAACGCCCTAATATAACTGTCAATGGTTGTGACAGAAATGTTTTCCAATTCCTTTGCCGCAGTGGTGGCGTTAAAAATCTCCGTTGAATTCATGCACAGATAGAGAAACAGTTTTTCCATCAGCAAAGGGTTTCGGATATTAAAGAGGGTTAGCACATCACGCTTAATGACCTTGTCAACCACATCTTCCCGCAACATCCTTTGCGCATAGGCATCGTCATCCGACAGCACCAATTCAGGAAAGCCGCCAATCATAAGATAGCGGTTAAAATGATTTTGCAGCGGAGAAAATTTGTCCATTAAATCGCCAAGCTGTGCATGACTCATGTTTACCAGCATGGATAAGCGCAAGCTATCTTGAAGGATGGGCAAATCAAGATCAAGCAGTCTGCAATACTCGTAAAACGACATAGTGGGAATTTTGAGTATGCTCCACCGACCTGTACCACTGTCTGCCGAACCTTTTTCTAAAATCGGACTTGCGGATCCGGTGGCAACCAGTCGAATATCCTTTCTACTATCGTAAATTACCTTCATCCACAGTTCCCAATTCTCGGTGTACTGTACTTCATCAAAAAGAACATATCTTGTGCCTTCGATAGGGTACATGGATTCATAGATGGCAAGCGTATTCTCCACATTGACAAGTTTCAAAACTGGGTTGTCAAAGGTGGCATATAAGATGTTTTTGGGGTTTACGCCTTCATCAATTAGGTGTTCTATAATCTGATAAAGGATTGTTGTCTTGCCTACGCGTCTCATGCCGGATAAAACGGCGAATCTCCGTATGTTCTTATGTGTAAGGATTTTCACGGCTTCATAATAGGCCAGCCTTTTTTGCGGCTTGCTTTCCTCCTTGATGGCAGAAGGTGTGCGCCACCAAGGGTTGTACTGCCGCAATACTTTAATGACCTGTTCATCATTCACAATCGTCATAAAGCACCTCCATAATTTTAGTAATTTTACGGAGTTCTCTTGTTATACATCGAATTCTCCGCTTCTGTTTATTAAGTATATTATAATAACGGTAGCGGAAAATTGCAAGTATGATTGTGAAAACACACTGAACATTTTTGTGAAACACATAGAACTTTTATAAATTTTTTTCATCAGCACTGTATAAAAGCGCGAGAATGGACAAAACCATTTTTGCACTAGCCTATGATGAATCATACGCGGGGATGATTGACAAATTCATATTTTTTGATAATCTTAAATTAGAGAATAAGAATGCGCTATCATAAGCTTTGTTTATACATTTTTAATATTTATTTTTGCAATTTTATAATGGTATATTTTCATCGAAAGTGGTGAAAGATATGTCTTTATGATAGAGAGGAGGTAACTTATATGAAAGGGCATTTATATATATTTATGAGGAATGTTTTTCTAAATTCGATAATTTAACAATAAGAAAGTTATGTAATTTTATGCATCATTTTATGAAAAAAGTCATGAGGCAATGAGAAATGAGGAAGAAAACAATGTGTACATTTATTGCGTGCTTATTTCTATTTATGGGAACAACTGTTTTTGCCGATACCGTTTCACATAGTGGAAAAAAAGTAATGAAATATGCTGACGTTTATGGGCGCGATAATTATTTTAGTACTGCAACAAGTGAGGGATATTGGACCGGACCTAGCAGTCGTTCATTAACGACAATTCAAATTACAAATTATGCGTATCAAGTAAAAGCCACCGGAGGAGTATCATCCACAAAGAATCAGGATATTGTGACATGGAGTACAGATAACAAGACAACTACTCATTATCATACTGCTAATGATCATCTTGAATAAATTAAATTTATATTTTTAAAGAATATGTTTCGACCAAAGGCTTTTAAAGCCTTCGGTCGTATATTGGAAATACATTTTATTAAAACAGAGAGGAGGTCAGGAATGAAAAAGGTTCTTTTCATCATATCAATCCTGCTTTCCTGTTTGATTTTTTATAATGCCTATGACATCAATAATTATCAGATTTTTGTGAATACATGCAATATTTATCTAAATCCGCAAGACCCTAGAAACCTAGACTCCCTGCTGATCCGCTATAGCGCGCAAGAGGATCAAAAAAGGATATTAACGGAAGTTGAAAACGCCGCAAAAGAAACGGAAAGCAGTGTTGCGTATGTCACAAGCAACCTGAATGAAAACGGAGTCTATACAGAAGAAATGTATTTGTATATTCCAAAGGTATATTCATTGGATCTGTATCTGGAGGATGAAGATGCAATCATCGATTTTTCTGTGGATAATGATGAACGATATTATACGAGTGATAAAAATGACGGGGAAAAGTTTAATTTGATCACATCCTATAATCATAAATATTTTGACAGTTATTCTTCCATCATTTCGATCTATCCGTTTTGCCAATCTTTTCATTCGCAATCATCGGATATGTCTTTCATTCTTTATATTCATTCAGACAGCATAGAGGAGTTCAGAGGGACACTTCATGATAATATGAAAGATTTATCTGTGGATTATACGGATGAATTATTAACATCACAAGCACATTTTGCAAGCCCGGAAACCGGGGAGGAAACCACACAAAAAATCATAGTCGGTCTTTTTGCGGCGATCATTGCATATCTGATAGCTGATTGCTTATTAGTTTCAAAAGAACGGAAAAAAATAAGCATCTATCGCATGGAAGGATATTCTTCTTTATCTATCATATTCCGATTTTACTTCCCTACGATGTGCTTTTGTATCATAGCTTATGGGGTATCGGCGCTTTGCTTATGCTTGTTGTTTACCTCACTTTCATCTGTTCACTATCTGAAGCTCTATTCAGAGCTATTGAATTATTTTTTCATCTTTGTCTGCGGAAATCTTTTGGCAATGGTTGCTGCATGGTTCTATATACAATATACGACAAGATCTGCAACTGTCGATGTGCATGCAGGATTACGGCAAAGCATACGAATCAATTATATTACAAAAGTGATCGTTGCCCTTGCTTTGATGGGGGGATTTTGTCAATGTGTAAAAGAAAGCATCCCAACCATGCAGTATTATCATACGGCAGTGAAATATAAAGATATAGTGGATCAAACGCAGATACTGGATCGTGTCCCTATGGTCATGCAGACGCAGGAATTCGGTACAAAGCTGTATGAAATCGGGTATTATTCTGATTTTGATGAATACCAATACTATTCAATGAAGGATAATCCTTTGATGTATGAGTATTTTGGAGAACGGTATTTTGAAGAGTATTATATGAGCGAACCATATCTGGTCTGCAACGGGAATTACATCGATTTAATGGGAAATGTCATTTACGATATGAAGGGAAATCCGATCGATGTGCATGTTTCTTCAAATGATTATCTGCTGGTACCCCAAAAGTATCGCTCCTTAAATCTTAAACCGTATTCGCATGGGTCGGGCATTACCGAAGTGATCTATGTGAAAAGCACAGGAGAATATGTCGATATAAATATGAAAAGTCCAAAACATCCCATGTACGATCCGATCATTCGCTTAAAAAATCAATGGTCTTCGTCTTTCAGTACAGATCAATTGCTGTTACCGAAAAACGAAACGTATGATGAAGAATATTATCAGCAGTTAATGATGGAATATCATGTGACAGAGGATGATCTTGCATTTATAAATACAGAATATTATTACGATTGTTACTTGCAGGCATTGGAGCATGCTCTGATCGATTTTATCTATGTAATTGCTCTTTATACTTTTGTTTTTGGAATGTTGTTGTACCAATCCACAAGCGCGTATGTGATGAAAAATAAAAAACGGCTGGCAGTCAGTTACTTGAGCGGCGTGCCGAGGATGATGAGATATAGTGATTTATTGCTGCAAAATGTCTCCCTTTATCTGTTGATTAGTGTAATAGCAATGCTTGTTATGGGTAATACGATCAGTGATACACTATTATTTGTTGCTTTCTTTGGAAGCATGGAATTGCTGATTCAAATCATTATGTTGATTCAGATGGAACGAAGTAACATCAGTGACGCATTGAAAGGAGATTAGCGATGGGGATCATTGTGGATATGCAAAACATATGTAAAAGCTTTGGAGATCGTATGATTTTTCATGGATTGAATTTGAAAATAGAAGATGGAGAGTTTGTGGTCGTCATCGGCAAATCAGGCAGTGGAAAATCCACCCTGTTAAATATCATGGGACTGCTGTTAAAAGCGGATGAGGGTGATGTTACTTTATTTGGCAAGAAAAATATACGTCCGTATTCCCGAAAGGCTGAGCAGTTATTGAAAAATAAAATCGGCTATCTGTTTCAGAACTTTGCACTGGTCGATGATGAAACAGTGTATGATAATCTGAAACTGGTTGTTTCGGGAAGTGATAAACAGAAAAAAATGGATACCGCATTATGTGAAGTAGGATTGCAAGGGTATGGAAAAAAGAAGGTTTATCAATGCTCGGGAGGTGAACAGCAGCGCATTGCACTTGCTCGCTTATTACTCAAGCCTTGCGAATTGATATTGGCGGATGAGCCGACCGGAAGCTTAGATCATGAAAATAAGCTGGTGGTTTGTGAATTATTGAAGAAATTAAATGAGAGCGGAAAGACGATTGTTGTGGTTACGCATGATGATGAACTAAAACAGTTTGCGAACAGAATCATTCCTCTGTAATTTGAAATAGCTGCTGCGAAAAGTAAAAAAACAGAAAATGGTGTAAGTTTAGAATAATCCGGGAATGCAGATCGATCCTGCGTTCCCGGATTTTCACATACGTAAAAGATAAATCATTGACAGATACAAGAATGTTGATCTTTCTTTGGCTGCACAAAGCTGCATGAGAAAAGAAAGCCGTTTGGCGACAACGGTATAAGAGCCTTCGCAGGAGAGGGCACTATTTGCAAACGGGTATGCCATGCTTATATGTGCGCTTGCTAATGGAAACACCTTTCATCGAGCGGTGTAAAAAAGAGAGTAGTCCATGTTGCAGCAGGAGAGTTTCTCGCGATGGTTTTCGATCGGCATAAAAAAGAAAGACAATGCTACCTTCAAAGTAACCTTATCAAAACATAATCCGATTCCAATGCTCTTTTAAAGGGATCGCCGCCAGAATAGCCGCTGCTCACTCGTTGCCGCCTTCTAACGTTTTTTGTAAAACCGTATGCAAATCGTAGGTGAAAAAAACAGAAAGCACGGCAAGCACTGCTCACCGCACTTTTACAGATTATCTTGAGGGAACTCGGTTTTTACTGACTTTCTGTTTCGGCACATTGCCTGTGCGCTCCATCGATCATCAATAACGCATGAGAAAATAAAAGGATGACTGCTCGAAAATACCCCGCTATGGAAGCCGCTTGCATTTTTGATTCATCTCGTAGAGGGTAATCCCTGCCGCCACCGCGACATTTAAAGACTCAAAGCGCTCCATCTCGATGAACACGGTCGCATCGCTCAGCGCCAGCAGCTCTTCGCTGACTCCTTGCCCTTCATTGCCGAAGATGAGCGCATAGGCGTTTTGTGCGGGCAGCTTTGCGAGGGGAATGCTGTTTTGGTGCAGAGCGGTGGCATAGACGGGAATGGCGTGCTCTTTGAGTGTGCGTATCACCTTTGGCAAGGAACAGGTGTGCAGATGAAGGTGAAACAGCGCGCCTTGGGTGGAACGAATCACTTTATCGTTATAGGGATCGGCACAGCCCTCTGACAAAAGCAGGGTATCATAGCCGAAAGCATAGGCGCTTCGGATGATGGCCCCCAGATTGCCCGGATCTTGTATGCGGTCTAAAAGAATCGGCCGTTTTGAACGCATCGGCCGGGATTGGGGGATGCGGCAGACGGCAGCGATGTCACTGCCGGAAACGCTGGCGGTGATCTTGTCAAGGATGGCTCTGGTGGCAAAGGTGATTGGAAGATCTGTATAAGGGGGAGTACATTCCTTTGTGCACACGATCTGTTCGATCAAGCCGGCCCGATACGCTTCCTCGATCAGATGCATCCCCTCAATGAGAAAGCGTCCGCTCTCCTCCCGATATTTTTTCTGTTTCAACTTCGCCCATTGCTTGACTTGGGCGTTTTGTAAAGATTGGATTTCCATAGGATGACCGCCTTTCTTTGAAATAGATGCAATGGTGGGATGTCCTTTTTTACTTATACGGCATTAGGCATAGGGATGATCCCCATAGCGTATTTGTATTCCAGAATGCGCAGCACGGATTCATCGATACGCTCCTCGCTGAGGGTGCCCGCTTGTACGGCATTGATCACATAAGGGATTTGCTGTTCAAAATCGGTGCAGCAAAGCAGATCGTTGCCTGCCTCGACAGCACGGATGCCGATGGTTTGCGGCGTATATAACTGACGCACGCCTTCCATGGCGAGATCATCCGTGATGATGAGTCCCGTATAGCCAAGTTCGTTGCGTAAAATCTCATGGACAGGCAGTGAGAGGGAAGCGGGGGCGCTGTCATCCATGCAGGCAACGATGTTGTGAGAGACGAGCACAATCTGCGCGCCGCTTTCAATCCCTGCTTGAAAGGGAAGGAAATCAGCAGTGACAAATGTCTCATAAGGGCGCAGATCATAGGCGACACCGGTATGTGTGTCAGCATTGTTTCCATAGCCGGGGAAGTGCTTGAGCACGCTGCCCATCTGATATTGATTCATCAGCGTGACAAGTGTTCGAACATATTCGGCAGTCATCGCACTGTCCTGTCCAAAGCTTCGATCATAAATGAAATCTGTCGGATTTTGGGAAAGGTCGCATACCGGGGCAAAGTTGAGGTTGATGCCCAAGCTTTTTAACAGCTCGCATTTTTCTTGTGTGTCGCTGCGAATCAACGCAAATCCCCCTTGTGCGTAGAGCGCCTGCGGCGAGAGAAACGGTGTGGCGCGCAGCTGCGGATTGGTACTAATGCGGTTGACGCTTCCGCCCTCTTCGTCTACGCCGATGAACAGAGGGATAGCGGCGGCATTTTGATAGCTTTCAATTTCCGCGATAATCTGCGATTGAGATTTTCCTTGGAAATCGCGCTCAAACAGGATATAGCCGCCGATGTGATAATCTGCGGCTTTCTGTGCGGCGTTTTCTGTAGGACAGCGGGCGATGAACAGCTGGCCGACTTTTTCTTCTAAAGTCATATTAGAGAGGAGAGAGAGGGCTTTGATGTGATAGAGGTCTGTCATCGAGAATGTCGCGGATGCTGCAATCGTTGAGGACATATCATTGGACAATCCTGAACGGTGTTCCTTTTGCGTCAGGGGAAGATGGCAAAAAGCATAATAACAGATCAGGGAAATAGCACAGATAAGTGCGGGGATGATCATCCATCTCTTTTTAAAACGAGCAGATTTGCGGTTGTGCATAGGTAGGTTACCTCCTTCAGCATTGACTCACACGGATGAAAGCCGAGGTTCACACGATAAGCCATCGGCAGACATTGTTTTTTGTCTTATGAACAAAGCATTCGTCATGGACCTGATGGTGAAGAAAACAACAGGTCAGCTGTTCTCCTCTTTGGTCGCGTTGATCACGCTGCGAATGCGATGCAGCGATTGGATGGCCGCCTTTTCGTTGTGAAACATGACGATGGTGAAAAGGGAATCAATAATCGCCAGCTGAGCGATCCGGCTGGAAAGCGACTCCGAACGATAGCCGGTCTCCTCCGATACGGAGATGAATACGACGTCAGAGATTTTTGCGAGCGGACTGAGCGGATAGCTGGTGATGGCGATCAGCTTGGCTTTGTTGTTTTTTGCCGTCTCGGCAATTTGCAGCGTTTCCTTGGTCAGACCGGTGTGTGTCGTGATGATCGCACAGTCATCCTTTGTCATCAGCGATGCCTGCATCAGCTGGATGTGAAAATCAATCCCGTGCTGGCATTGAATGGGAGAACGCAGAAATTTGTGATAGGCGTCATAAGCGACGACATTAGAGCCGCCGACGCCGAAAAAGGAAAGACGCGAGGAGTTCAAAATGATGTCCGCGGCCTTTTCCAGCAGCGCTCCATCAAGCAGAGAACGGGTGTTTTGCAGCGATTGAATGCTGGAGTCAAATACCTTCTGCGCCATGCTCAGGCGATCGTCCCCCTGTTTGATGTTTTCATGAATGGAAATCTCCGGATCAAATTCCTCACTCAGCAGATCGTTGCGAAAATCGCGGAAGCCCTTATATCCTAACTTGCGGGTAAACTGAAAGACGGTGGAATCCGCAAAGCCCAGCGCGGTGGCAATTTCGCTGATCGTCATGCGCGATACTGTTTTAGGATCGTGAAGAATGAAGTCCGCAATCGCCGTTTCCTTCTTGCTCAGATCACGGTAGAGCGACTTGATTTTTAATTTGATGGACTGTTTATGCATAATATGTGGCTGTTTGCTCAGCTCCTCCTTTCGTGGGGATCCCTGCGCCTTCTGTGAACAGGGGAGAGAAATAGAAAAAAATTTTTTTATTCTATTTAATGATAGCATAATCATTTTAGATTGTCGAATGGATTCAATCGTGCAAAGCGTTGTAAAAAACTAACGGTAAAGCGGATAATTGCCAGCATTTTCCTGTTTTCGTAATATAAAAAAATATTTTATTTTTTTATATTTACAAAAAAATATTTTTAATGTATCATGAGGTTGTAGATGAATGGGAGGCGCTTATATATGAAGATAGGTTTGGTGGGATTAGGCAAAATGGGTTTTAATCTTGCGCTGAATCTAAGGGATCACGGCGTTGAGGTGATCGGCTGTGATCCGGATGAAAAAGCGAGAGAGCATGTGGAAAAGGAGGGGATAAAAACCGTAGCGGACATCGAAGCACTGACGCGCTCGTTATCATCCAAACGCGTGATCTGGATGATGGTTCCTTCCGGTGCCATCAGTGAATCTTGTATTCAAAAGGCGGCCGAACTGTTATCGCCGGGCGATATCGTACTGGATGCCGGTAATTCCAACTATAAAGATTCTATGCGCCGGGCAAAAGAGCTGGCACAAAAGCAGATTGCTTTTCTGGATGTGGGAACTTCGGGCGGAACTTCCGGGGCAAGGCAAGGCGCCTGTTTGATGATCGGCGGAGAGAAGGCGGCGTATGACTATTTAGAAGAAGTCTTTCTCGCCATTGCCCAGCCCGATGGCTGTCTGTATACCGGAAAGGCGGGCAGCGGTCACTTCATGAAAATGGTTCATAACGGCATTGAATACGGTATGATGCAGGCGATCGGCGAAGGCTTTCAGATTATGGAGAAAAGTGAATTCGGCTATGATCTGGCGCAGGTTGCCAAGAATTGGAATCATGGTTCGGTCATTCGCGGCTGGCTGATGGAATTGGCGTGGGAGCAGTTTTCCAAGCACCCGGGGCTGAAGGATTTCAAGGGCATCGTTGCGGCCAGCGGAGAGGCAAAGTGGACGGTGGAAACGGCGCTGGAAATGGAAGTGCCGGTGCCGGTGATCGCATTGTCGCTGATGATCCGAAACGCTTCGCAGGAGGAGGACAGTTTTGCCTGCAAGGTCGTGTCAGCGCTGCGCAACGGGTTCGGCGGTCATGCTTTCGTTAAAAATGATGAGGAAGGGAATTTATGAAAAAAGTCAAAATATTTGTTTGCACGCATGGAAAATTCGGAGAGGAATTGATGCGGTCAGCAGAAATGATCGCAGGCCCCTTCCATGACGCAGTGTCTTTTTCTCTTCTTCCGGGCATGTCGCCTGAAAATTATCTTGATATGATAGAGGAAAAAGCCAAAACGGTAAACGGTAGCATCCTATGTTTAACTGATTTATTTGGCGGAACACCATGTACAACCTGTGCGCTGTTAGCCAAGAAATATGACATGCAGATATTGACAGGCTTGAATTTAGCGATGTATCTGGAAATCACTTCCCAATTGGAAACTATCGGTTTGGAAGAGTTATGCGACCTGGGATTACGCACATTAAAAGATAGCGGGAAAAATGTTTTAAGCTTATTGCGCTGAATATCATTAAGGAGGAATGATCATGGCAAGCATCAGTTTGATTCGTATTGATTTTCGTCTGATTCACGGGCAGGTTGTCACACAATGGGTGAAACAGGCCGGCGCGGATCGGATAATTATCGTCAATGATATACTTTCAAAAGATGACTTTATGGGAAGCGTATATAAAATGGCCGCTCCTTCAGGGATAAAAGTTGATATCTATGGAATCAACGACGCCATACAAGAGTGGAACACGGATCAATTTGGAAAGGGAACTGTTTTGATGCTGTTCAAAAATGTGGAAGACGCAAGCACTATGCAGGAAAAGGGATTCCCTATTTCCAGCTTACAAATAGGAGGTCTGGGCGGCGGCGCTGGAAGGATGAATACTTCCACGGGAGTAACTTTTGATGCCAAAGACGTACAGTTATTAAAAGAAATGCGGGCAAAAGGAAGTGAGATTTATATACATGTAGTGCCTTCACAATCGAAATACGATATTGATAGTGTCATTGACAAACTTAATTTATAAGATAAAGGAGGGAAAGAGTGGATACATTATTATTAGCATTCATTTGCGGAATTTGGTATTTTCTGTCTTGTATCGATTATGGTTACACTTTCAGCGAAACGATCGGAGCACCGGCCCTGATCGGCGCCGGACTGGGACTGTTCACCGGTCATTTGCAAGAAGGGCTTCTATTGGGCGGTACGATTGAACTGATGTACTTAGGGATTATTTACCCGGGCGGAACGGTACCGACCGATGGCGCAGCCGCAGCTTTGATTGCGATACCGATTGCTTTAAAAACAGGAATGGAACCAAGCGCAGCGCTGGTCATCGCGGTTCCATTTGGATTATTGGGCGGATGGGTCTATAACTTAAAATACACGGTAAACTCATTTTTCGTACATAGAGCAGATACCTATGCTGCAAATGGGAATGTCAAAGGCATGGTGCGCTGTGCGAGAGAATGGCCGTTATTGTTTGTTTTCTGTATTACGTTCCCGCCGATTTTCCTGGCAAATATCGTCGGACCGGATGTAGTTGCCGGCGTACTGGATTTAATGCCGGAATGGGCTATGCATGGAATCGAAGTGGCAGGCGGCATTTTGCCGGCTATTGGATTTGCCATTGCGGTATACACAATTGGTAAAAAGGAACTGGTGCCATTCTTCGTTATCGGATATTTTATGGTGGTTTATTTTGAGATGAATGTTATGGGCGTTGCCGTTTTTGCCACTTCTATTGCTTTGCTTATTTATTGGATGACGAATAAGAAAACGCAGGAGGCAGAGTAAAATGAATGAAAATGGAAGCAAGCTGACGAAAAAGGATTTACGCAGCGCTTATATCAGATGGCGGTTATTAGCGGAAGTATCGCACTCTTATGAACGTTATCAGTCTTTGTCCATGGCGGTAACATTATCAAAACCTTTGCGTAAATTATATTCGGATGATGAGGAATTTAAACAAGCATTGATGCGTCATATGCAGTTTTTTAACACGGAGGCAACAATCGGAGCCGTAATTTTGGGCATTGTATTGTCATTAGAAGAAGATCGCGCAAATGGCGCCGATATTCCTGAGGAAGTGATTTCTTCGTTAAAGACGGGGTTGATGGGACCGATGGCGGGAATTGGCGATACGCTTTATTGGGGTACGATCAAGGCGATCTGTTTCTCTCTTGCGGCTACTATGGCACTGTCGGGAAATTACATCGGCATGGTGATCGCTTTGCTGCTGTTTCCGATCTGCGGCTTTAGCCTCGGGTATGCTATGTGGAGCATGGGCTATAAAATCGGACGTATGTCAATCAGTAAAATCATGCAGAGCGGCGTAGTCAATAAAATCATTCAGGCATGCAGTATTTTGGGACTGATGATGATGGGCGCTTTATCAGCCAGCTACGTTACATTAACGACGACGGCTCAGTTGGAATTAGAAAACAGCGATCCGATTTTAGTACAGCAAATTTTAGATGATATTATTCCGGGATTATTGCCATTAGCCGTGATTGCCGTGATTTATTTTGCTATGAAAAAGAAAGGAATGAAATTTAATCTTTATTTAATTACGATCATTGTTCTTTCTTTAGTTGGCTCTTTCTTCGGAATTGTGTAAGTGAGCATGAAAGAGATCGATAAAATCTGTGAAACGGCAATAGATGAAAATTTCGGCTGCCTATGGGAAATTTCTTCTTATATTCATAGTCATCCAGAAACAGCATTTCATGAAAATAACGCTTGTGAAAAGCTGACGGACTTTCTTTGGAAGCAAGGATTTGCCGTAGAGAAACATATGGCGGGATTGCCAACGGCATTTAAAGCGGTATTCAACATCGGGAAAGGGCCGCGGATTGCGGTGCTTGCCGAATATGATGCGCTGCCTGAGTTAGGACATGCCTGCGGGCATAATCTCATCTGTACTTCTGCGTTAGGAGCTGCGATAGCGGTTCAAAAAGCCATGCAAGCGCAAGGCATACAAGGAAGCATAGAAGTGTATGGCACACCGGCAGAAGAGGACGGCGGCGGGAAAATCATCATGCTGAACAATGGCGTTTTCGATGGCTTGGACGCGGTCTTTCTGATGCATCCCACTTCGGCGATGACCCGCATCGGCGGAGAGTGCATATCATTTACCGGAAAGTATATCACGTTTCAGGGAAAGAGCGCGCATGCGGAATCGCATCCCGAGGAGGGAATCAACGCCATGGATGCCGCTTCTCTCTTCCATCAGGCCTTGGGGGTCAGCCGCCAGCAGCTGCCGGATGATTTGCATGTGTGCGATGTGATCCGCTCGATCAGCAGCGATATCGGGCAGATTCCATCAAAAGCAAAGCTGGAGGTCGAGCTTTCTTCGCCAAACAGCAAGCATATTCAACGCGGGGAAGCGGTTGTCGATCGAATCGCAAAGGGAATCGCGATCGCTACCGGATGTACGCTGGAGACAGAGGATATTTCCGGTTATTTAGGTCGGATTCCCAATCAGGTGCTCGGTGATGTCTGTCGTAAGGAGCTGGAGGATTTGGGTGAAGCAGTGATGGAAGGGATGCCGGCGGATCAAGGAGGCGAGGATCTGGGAAATGTATCGCGCCGGATTCCCAGCTGCAACCTGTTTGCCAGCATTCATCCGGAAAAGAAGATCTCCGGGCATACGGCGCTGTTTCGCGAGTGCGCGGTATCGGATGCGGCGCGGCATTGTCTGTGGGTGAGCAGCCAAGCGATGGCCAGATCGATTCTGCGGCTGATGCTGGAGCCGGAGCTGTTAAGGCAGGCAAAGGCGGAGCTAAAGGAGAGGATGGAAGCGCTGGAGAAGGAGTGCTGAAATAGGATTTGTGTTATGGGGAGGCGGACATATCGGTGCGCGTTCCCCTTTTTTCGTTTTGAAGAAGATCGTTTCAAAGGAGCGAAGAGGTTGGCGGGAAGGCTGGATTTTTTTGAGAGAGCGCAGGGGATAAGGAACTTTTATGTCCGTAAGCATTCACTGTATCGAGCGCATTGTTTGAGAAAGCGCAAAGGGGAGATAGGATGATCTGTGAGGGTGAGGAGGCAGATAGCGAGCAGGGAGGGGAAGGTCGGATTTGGGAGCTTTTTAATTTGTGGGTAATTGAAAGAAGTAAAGGGGAGGGATGTGGTTGGATTGGTTGGGATTTGTCGTGTTTTTGGTTTTCTTGCGATGGCGTTTATGTTATGATAATGAGGAAAAGATTGAAGGAGTGTCGGCAATGTCAGATAAGATTATCGTTTTAGATTTCGGCAGTCAGTACAACCAGCTGATCGCCCGCAGAATTCGTGAATTTCATGTGTATTCGGAGCTGCATCCGCATACGATGACGCTGGCGGAGATTCAGGCGCTGGGAGATGTCAAGGGCATCATTTTCAGCGGCGGACCAAACAGCGTTTACGACGAGGGGGCGTTTCGCTGTGATCCGGCGATTTTCACTTCGGGGATTCCGATTTTGGGTATCTGCTATGGGATGCAGATGACGCATTTCATGAACGGCGGCAATGTCAAATCCTGTGAGGCGAAGGAGTATGGACGCACGCAGATCAAGGTGGATACGGAATGTCCGCTGTTTCAGGGGCTGCCGGAGGAGCAGATCGTGTGGATGTCGCATGGCGATCAGGTGTCAGCGCTGGCGGAGGGCTTTCATACGGTGGCGAGCAGCGATACGTGCGCGTATGCGGCCAGTGCGGATGATGAGCGGAAAATCTATACGCTTCAGTTTCATCCGGAAGTGCGTCACTCGGTATATGGCAACGATATTTTGAAAAACTTTGTATTCAAGGTTTGCCAGGCACAGGATAATTGGTCGATGCATGATTTCATCGAGGTGCAGGTGGAGAAGATCCGTGCGCAGGTGAAGGAGGATAAGGTGCTGCTGGCGCTGTCGGGCGGCGTGGACTCCAGCGTGGTGGCGGCGCTCTTGCATAAGGCGATCGGGAATCAGTTGTATTGCATGTTTATCGATCATGGTTTGCTGCGCAAGGGTGAGGCGGAGAGTGTCGTTGAGATGTTTGGCAAGAACATGAAGATCAATCTTACGAAGGTCGATGCCAAGGAGCGTTTCCTCAGCAAGCTGGCGGGGGTCAGCGATCCGGAGAAGAAGCGGAAGATCATCGGAAATGAGTTTGTGTACACGTTTGATGAAGAGGTGAAGAAGCTGGTTGTCGGTGAGGATATTCGCTGGCTGGCGCAGGGGACGCTTTATACGGATGTGATCGAGAGCGGAACAAAGACAGCGCAGACGATCAAGTCGCATCATAATGTCGGCGGGTTGCCGGAGGATATGCAGTTTCAGCTGATCGAGCCGCTGAATACGCTGTTTAAGGATGAGGTGCGCGCGCTGGGTATCGAATTGGGATTGCCGCAGGAGATGGTGTGGCGTCAGCCGTTCCCGGGGCCGGGTCTGGGCATTCGGATTTTGGGCGATATTACGGAGAAGAAGCTGGAGATCGTGCGTGAATCGGATGCGATTTTGCGTGAGGAGATCGCGAAGGCGGGTCTGGAGAAGGAGATTTGGCAGTATTTTACGTGTTTGACGAATATGCGCTCGGTGGGTGTCATGGGGGATCAGCGGACGTATGATTATGCGGTGGCGATCCGTGCGGTGACGTCGATTGACGGAATGACGGCGGATTGGGCAAAGATTCCTTTTGAGGTGCTGGATGTGATTTCAAACCGAATCGTCAACGAGGTGGCGCATGTGAACCGCGTGGTGTATGATATTACGTCGAAGCCGCCGGGGACGATTGAGTTCGAATAGTAGATGAAATGAAAAAACGCCTTTAAATAGGGCGTTTTTAGCGCTTTAAATAATAAATGGCCTTAAATTGACCTTAAAAAGTTGGTGAGAGGTCTTTTATTATATCAATAGATTAAATCGTTTCTTCTACTAATATAGGTGATTCTTGTTTTTGGAGAATAATGGTTGCATTTTTTCCATGAACCCTTTTGATTAATTCGTCTTCAGTTAAAATTTTGATTAAATTACTGATATAGTTGCCTAGTGTTTCTTGGTTATGGTAAAAAATAGTGGTTTTTGTATTATCCATATTAATCAGAAGTCTAAGTATATCTTTATCAGTTTCACCTAATGAATGCCCAATAATATAAATATTATGTATTATTTTATTATTTAATCCATATCTTTTTGGCATAGAATCAATTGCTTCTTTCCATTCAACGTGAATACATCCAGTTTTTTTATAAATTCGTTGAAAGAATTTTTTGAATTGTATAAATTCATTATCATAGTCTTTATCAGTTCCATCTAAATATTCGTCTATTCCAAGAATTAAATTACAATCATTTATATTACTATTTTCTTTTACTTCGCCATGAACATAGTCATATTTTATTTTATTTGAATCGGTATTATCATATAGTTTTGAGAAGGTATGAGTGTAGTTAAAACTTAAAATATGGGTAATATCTAAGGTTTTAATATCAGGTAACCTATAAGGTGAAACAATATTATCTACATATTCGAATAGATAAATTTCTAAACATCTCGTAAGACTGTTTAAATCATTTAATAGTTGTTTTTTTCTACATTCAATGTAATCTATTTGGACAGGAATCTCATTTCTACTTTGATAATTTTGCTGAAAAAAAGAGTTAAGAGTAATGAATTGCTTTTGAGACATTAGTGCATTATATTCCCCTTTATTGATTTGTTCTAAAATAGTATGTCTTGCCTCATCAAGACTTTGAATTATTCTAGAAATCTCAGTTTCGAAATCAACCCATCCATCTTTTTCTGGTAATTTTCTATCGAGGTATAGTTTCCAAAAATGATCTATCCATAAATTTTTATCAATTAATGTGTATATTTCTTCAAATATTTTAGGTTTCTTTTGATAGAGATTTCCAAAAAAGATTAAAAACTTTTTATCTTCTTCAGTAGCAGTTTCATAATGTTTTTTAAGACATTCTTGCTTACAAATATCTCTATATTGTCTAAAGCAATTAACAAATTTTAGAAAATCTGTATATTTAGTTGGCAAATCATGTGCTAAATCAAATCCATTGCCAATAATAAGAATATTCAAATTTAGTACCTCCTTATTTGCTGTTTTTAAGATGTAATCATTCTTTTCTTGGAAGCGGATTGGAGTAATTGGTTGAGTATTCAGGATACTTTAACATCCAATCAATAAATTGCTCTTTTGTAATATCTCCTGATTGAAAAGATTCATATGTATTACACCATTCATTTAAATCTTCAATAAAAGAACTAGATGCAATATTTTTATCTAATTCTAAATAGACTTTTCCATCAATCTTAACTGGATGAAGTCCGTATGTATAGTAATATTCAAACATAGTAAAAATCGCACCATAATTTGTGCTTAAATCAGGTGTGTCTAAAGCATGCTCATTTACATTCAATATAGATGCTAATTTTTCAATAACGTCTTTTCTAGGCATTTTATGATCGGATTCATATTGAGATATTCTAACATCGGCTTGTCTTTCTGGAATTCTTAATTGCACACCAACTTGTTTCATTGTTAATTCTCTGTGATTTCTAATTCTCTTTAGTCTTTGACCAAACGACATAATATAATCACCCCTTTCCCCTAAATTATATCATTTCAGTCACAAAAGTAAATAAATACTAAACTAAAATGATTAAAAATTAACTTAAAAAAATTAGAAAACATATTGATTTAATCCAAAAGATTAGTATTATAATAGTGTGCTAACTTTTAAAGATTAGGAGGTGAGCGAGTGAGTACAGATTTATTTATAAAAGCAACAGAAATTGCTGAGGTTATGGGAAAGTCAAAATCCTGTGGATATAAGATAGTACGTGAATTAAACAAGGAGCTTTCTCAAAAAGGTTATATGATCGTTGAAGGTCAAACCAACCGACAATATTTCTACGAGCGATTTTACGGCTTAATACCAAAGAGAGGAGATGAATGATATGCCAGTATATCAAAATGAAAAGAGTAAAACATGGTATGTTAAATGTTTATTTAACAATTAAAAGATTACAATCAATTTTAACAGTGAGAGAGCATAAAAATAATGATAAAAAATATGAATCATTGTAAAACAAATATTTATACAATTGCAGATTGTCTGGTGAAGATTGAAATTACAAGTCACATACAAGCTCAACAAGTAGGTCTGCCTAAACAATACAGCATTCCGACGTTCACCAGCATGGCAAAACTGACAACAGGCTCCCTCATATCTATTCCCGACCATCAAGAAATTGCTTCTAAATCACCTGTTAATGATTCGGCTGATAAACAAAAAATGCGATGAATATCACTATTGCATCGCATGACTTGTCACAATGGTGGAGCCAAAGGGGAAGCAGTCGAACTTGACGGCTTCCCCTTTAACAAAAGGGTTGCCGTCCTCCCCGTATAGCATGTCCCACGTGACTTCAGTCCTGTCCTCCGAATACCACGACGTCACCACCAGCCCGTCGTCGGTCAGGTAAATCTTATCGACGAAATACTCCAGCACCTGGTCGCGGGTCTCGGGATTGTCGAAGTCCGCGTGCAGGAACTTCTCGAAGTACGCCTTGATGGTGTGCTCGTCCTCGCACAACGCGGCGCGGATGTTCTCGGCCTCGATGGCCTCGTTCAGGGCGCGCTTCTGCTCTTCGAGCTGCACCAGGCGCTCCGTCACCGTCTCGCTGATGAGGCCCGACTCGATGACCTTCACGAGGTTCGCAAGGCTCTTCTCGACCTCGCGGCGCTTGGCCTCCAAGCCATCCAGGTAGCCCGTATCGCGGTAGTTCTTCTCGTAGTACGCCGCCGCGTCCACGGCAAGCGACATCAGGTTCTCGGAGTCGTGGAGAATCGACCGGAGAATCATCGTGACAGCATCCTCCAGCTTCTCCTTGCGCACCTTCTTCAGCGTGCACTGCTTGCGGCGCTGGGCGGAGCAATAGTAGTAGTAATACGTCCGCCCCGTCCCGCTCGTGCCGGACACGCCCTGCAGGGTGTTCCCGCACTTCCCGCAGTAGACCTTGCCGGTCAGCCAATAGCGCGGAGCGTCGTTCTCATCCATGCCGCGCGCCCGCTGGGAACCCTTGCGCTTGTTCTCGGCGAACTTCCGCTGCACCTTGTCGAAGGTCTCCTCGTCCACCAGCGCGGGCATGCCGCCCTCGACCACGATGTCGCCGTGGCGGTACTCGCCGATGTAGGCGCGGTTCTGGAGCATCTTGTTCATCGTCTTCACGCCAAACTTCGCGCCCCGCGTGGTGCGCAGCCCCTGGGCGTTCATCTCGTCGCAGATTTCCTGCATCGCCTTGCCCGCCGCGTACTCCGCGAACATCCGCTGCACGAACGGAGCGGTGTCCGGGTCCACGACGTACCTCTTCGTGGACTTGTCCACGCCGTAGCCGAACAGCTTGTGCCCGTTGTAGAGCGCGTGCTGGGCGTTGTAGTCCATGCCTCGCTGGATGTTCTGGGACAGCTGGCGGCTGTAATACTCCGCCATGGCGTCCATCAGTCCCTCGATGAGCACGCCCTCCGGCCCGTCGGTCGGGATGTTCTCCGCCAGCAGGCGTATCTCGCACCCGGCGTCGCGGATGGTGCGCTTCGCCATCGCCAGCACGTACTTGTCGCGCCCCAGACGGTCGGTCTTCCACATGATGAGGACGCGGGGACGGATTTTCGCGACCTCCGACAGCATCTGCTGGAACCCCGGTCGGTCCTCCGTGGTGCCAGATATGGCCGCGTCCTCGTACTCCTTCACGATTTTGAACCCGTGGGCGTCCGCCCACGCATGCGCAAGCTCCCGCTGCTGGTCGATGCTCGCCTCGTTCTGCGAATGGGAGGAGAATCGGTAGTAGGCGATGGCGAGATTGTTGTCGTTCAGCTCGAACTTCTTCTTGCGTGCCAAGCTCTTACCCCCTCCCGTAATTTCTGCTTATATGCATTCATTGCTTTCTCCTTTGGTTGGTTAATTGCGCAAATACGCATTTAATTATAAAGCCCGCCGCCCGAGAGGACGACGGGCTGTTGTGACTATACGAACATCTGCTGGAGCAGACCCTTCTTCAGCTCCTGCCACTTCGCAAGCTCGTTCTTTGCCTTGATGATGACATCATTAAGGGACGAGAGACAATCATCAATCTTGCGCTGCTCATCTTTATTCGGCAATAGCAATGGCATCTCCATGATATGCTTCTTGTCACCACGAGGCATCTTTGAACCTTTTGCCGCAGACATGACGTAGCGGACAAAAGCATCCGACGCGATTAGCCAATACAAATACCCCGGCTCTACACTTGTCGGATGAAATACGAGGACATCGGTGCTACAAGTTCCTTTGCGGTCTGCCAGCCAAGCCTTCTTGAGGTACGGACGAATATTTGACATCAATGTGTCGCCAGGATGATACAAGGTCCCAGAGCCATCGGCGTTAGAATTATCGAAGGTCACACCTCCGAAATCCTTCAGCATGTTCTCAGTTCCAACGAAGTTTGCCCCTTCACTGCGCTGTCTTTCGTACATGCATATATCGCCCAGTGTCTTTTCCTCCCAATCCGGGAAGTCCGACCCGTCGTCAGCCTTGAACCTGACCTCCTGGCTGAACAGCTTCTGCATCACGCCCTTCTTGCGCTTCTCCCATGCGGCGACCTCCGCCTCCTGTGCGGCAATAACGTCATCGACGGCAGAAAGCAGGTCGGCAATCTTGCGCTGCTCGGAAGGAGAAGGAACTGCAATGGTTTGCTGATAAAGCTCTTCCCAATCCACATTACGTCTGCACTGACTTGCGCCCACAGTGGTTGCATCATAGAAGAATTTTCGAGCCGCATGGCGCTTTACCCAAGCACTCATAAATTCGGTGAGGCAACCAACAATGTGAAATGTCTTGTACGCTGGGGAAACAATCCCATGTTCAAAACGAGTATTTACGTTTGCATTTCCAAGATGCAAGTTCTGCATCGAAAGAATGAGCGCACCTTTGGTTATCTTTTTGTAACCAATATTGCTTGCCCCTCGTTGGTGGCCAAAAAATTCTGAATTTAAGTACATTCCGTCAATCGCGCATGACAGCAGTACGTCTTCATTTTCAGTAGTAGTTCTATCATTAAACTCCTCAACAACGGAACCAAAAGTGCGGAACGTCCAGTCCGGGAAATCAGACCCGTCATCAGCCTTGAATCTCAGTTTCGGTACTCCCATGTCTACACCTCCTTCAGAACCAAATGAATGTACATTTCGAATACTGCCAGCAGGAACAAATCTTCCATCGTGTCTATGGTTTCCCCCGCATATCCTCCCGGTGCTCCATACTCTTTATCCGAATCGTCATCCCCGCTGCCGTATATTGCAACGTACTGCGCAAGGACCGTCGCAAACTGGCACGCTTCGTTTTCCGGCGCCCCCTTGAACCCGTACTTGCGCTCAAGGGCAGAAATGGGGTGCTCGGGACCGTCGCCCCGGAACGATTCGCTTAATACGTCCGTGATACAGCTTTCATAAGACGAGGTGCCGTCAAAGTTCGCGGCGAGCGGACCGGTCATATATGAAGGACGATAATTGATTCGCTCGACGGGAATCTTCTCTCCGCCGTAGTATTCGAGGCTGCGCAGCACGTACTTGCCTCCGTCATAGAACGGAGACTCATCTCCAGGAAAACGCGTGCGCAAGACTTCCTCCACCGCTTCAATGCACCGTCCGAAGAGCCCCTTCTCCTCCTTGACGCGCAAATCCAGTCCGCAGTATTCGAGAACACGGTTCTGTGTTTCGAGCGTCATGCAGCAAAACTCGCGGTACATCTCGCGCGAATAGTAATACAGATCGTTATGCATTGCCGCCATCGCGCACAAAGGAATCAGGCCGCGGTCGGCGTAATGCTTCGATATGAAGGAAACCGCCTGCGACTTCACCCCTTCAGCATGACGTCGCTCGTCGCGCTCGTCCTGACGCCGCTCGAATCTCTCCATGCGTCCGCTTTGCCACAACTGCAGGCCCGCAATCACAACGGTCACGATGAGGGAAATTGAGGCGCAAATTATGCTTATCCAATCTGAACAGGTCAATTACGCCCCTCCTCTCAAAGCCCCAGCTGGCGCAGCATCGACTCCGCCTTGTCGATAGCGGCCTTCTTCTCGGCTCCGATACGCTCCAAATCCGCCCGCACGGCCTCAAGGTCCACAGGCTTCTCTTCCTCGAACGTATCCACGTAACGCGGGATGTTGAGGTTCCAGCCGTTCGCCTCAATCTCGGCCATGTCGGCCACATGGGCGAACTTGTCCACGTCCTCGCGCTTCATGTAGGCGTCGACAATCTTCTGGATGTGCTCGTCCTCCAGCGTGTTCTGGTTCTTGCCCGGCTTGAACTCCTTGCTCGCGTCGATGAACAGCACGTTGCCGCTGTTGCCGTTGCGCTTCGTCTTCAGCACCAGCAGGCACACCGGGATAGGCGTGCCGTGGAACAGGTTCGGGGCGAGGCCGATGACCGCATCGAGCCTGTTCAGGTCCTTCACGATGTACTTGCGGATGACCTCCTCGGCACCGCCGCGGAACAGCACGCCGTGGGGCAGCAGCACCGCGACGCGCCCGTCATCGTCGTCCATGTGGTAAATCATGTGCTCCACGAACGCGTAGTCGGCATGGGACTTCGGCGGCAGCTTGCCCGCGCCCGAATACCTCGGGTCGTCCAGCAGCGCCGGGTTCGCGTCGTACTTCAGCGAGTAGGGCGGGTTGCACACCTGAACGGTCATCTTCACGTCGCCGTACTTGTCCTCGCGCAGCGTGTCGCCCTTGTAGATGTCGAAGTTCTGGTAATCAACGCCGTGCATCAGCATGTTCATGCGGGCGAGGTTGTACGTGGTGGCGTTGTTCTCTTGCCCGTAGAAGTGACCGACGCGCCCGGTCGTGAGGTGCTTCTGCACCTCCAGAAGCATGGACGCCGAGCCGCAGGTGCAGTCGCCCACCGTCTTCGCCTCATCCAGACCGACGGTCGCCAGCGTTGCTACCAGCTTCGACGGTCCCGTAGGCGTGAAGAACTCGCCGCTCTTCTTGCCCGCGTCCGATGCGAACAGGCCGATGAGAATCATGTACGCCGTGCCCAGCACGTCGAACTGCGAATCCGACAGGCTGAAGTCAATCTCGCTGATTTTCACGATGACCTTCGAGATGAGGGCCGTCCGCTCGGCAACGGTATCGCCCAAATCGGGGTCCTGCAGCTTCATGTCGTTGAACAGACCGCTGAACGCAGCCTCGGACGCCTGCCCCATAGTGGAGCCGGTCAGCTCGTTCACCGCGCGCTCGTAGTCCTCGACGCTGAACTTGTCCGCGTCATCCGCCGGGCGGACAATCTTGCGCACAAGCTCCCGAAACAGGTTCTCGGGCTTGATGATGTAGCCCAGATGCTCGATAGACCACTGCTCGACAACCGGGCGATAGTCCGCATCGGAGAACGCCTGCTCGTAGGTCAGCCCGTCCTCCTTCAGAATCTCCTGCATGTACTCCTCGGTACGCTCCGACAGGTAGCTGTAGAAAATCGTCCCCAGAATGTAGTTCCTGAACTTCGTGGAATCCATGTTCCCGCGCAGGTCGTTCGCGATGGCCCAGAGCTTCTGGGAAAGCTCGCTCGCCTGCGCCTGGTATTTCGCAGAGTCAATCATGTTCTTATTCTCCTTCTGCCTTGTAGCGGCTATATGTGTTCACGACGAACTCCTTGATGGCGCCCGTCATCTTCGTAATCTTCAGAAGCCCCATGCGGTACGCGGCCAGCCTCCTGCGGATTGCCTCCTCGGAAATGCTCCCGCCGAAGGTGTACTCCGAGAAGACCTCCAGCACGTCCTTCGCATCAAGCCCGTTGTCATAGGCGAAGGACTCAATCTCGGCCTGCAGGCTCTCGCGCTCGAACTGCTCGTATGCCTGCTGGATGTCCGCGTCCTCCGGCAAATCGTAGAAGCGCGTGCGGATGAACGCCTCCATGATGTCCTTCTTCGCGCGGAGCGCATCGTTGTCCGAGCGCTCAATCTCGCGCATCACCAGGTCGATGTCCCGCGCCCGCTCCTCATCGGACTTCTCGGCGTCATGCGCCGACTTCAGCAGGCTCAGGATGTACATCACGTTGATGCGGTCGGTCCGCACCAGCTCCACGTCGAAATCGACGTCGACGGGCACGGGAACCTTCGGGTCCCTCTTCTTCGCCTCGTCGTGGTAGTAGAGGTACCAGCTCTTGTAGCCCTCGTACTCCTCATCGTCCAGCACGACGGACAGGTCGGCCCAGTCGAACTTGCCGAAGGTCTTCAGCGTCGCCAGCGTACCGGACAGCGAGCGGAACGCCACGACGAACTGACGGATGTCGCCCTCGCTCTGGAGCTGCCCCGCATCGTCGACGGTTTGAGCCGCCTTGCGCAGCGCGGGCACCTGGTTCACCCACCTGTTCACGTAATACTCGTAGCTCTCCAGCAGGTACTCGTTCGGGTCCCCGTCGCCCGAGAACAGCCGCAGCGCGTCGTCCTGCGCCCGCTTGATGTCGCGGTACGACACAATCTGGCCGAACTGCTTCGTCACCTTGTCGACGCGGTTCGTGCGGCTGTACGCCTGCACCAGCGTGTGCCAGATGAGGTTCTTGTCCAGATACAGCGTGTTCAGAGGCTTGGCGTCGAACCCGGTGAGCATCATGTTGACCACCAGCAGGATGTCCACCTGCGGAAGGTCCTTCTGCTTCATGCGCCGCGTGATGTCCTTGCGGTACGCATCGAAGGAATCCGGCGCGAAGGACGTGCCGAACATCGCGTTGTAGTCGTCCATGCAGCGGCCCAGAAGCTCCTGGGAGTGCTCGTCGCCGCCCTCGTCCATGTCCTCGTTGGCCTGGTACGTGAATATGGCGGCCACGCGGTAGCGCTCGGCCTCCGGCCTCGCCTCGTTCAGCTCCTTGAACGCGTCGTAATACTTCCCGAGCGTCTTGATGGAATCGACCGCGAACAGCGCCGTGTAGATGTCCTTTCCCTGCGGGTGGACATGCTGCTCGTGATGCTCGAAGATGTCCTCCGCGATGACGCGGATGCGCTCGTCGTCATGATACAGGGCGTCCAAATCGAGGTTGTGGCGGCGACAGTAATCCGGGTCGCCCAGGCGCTCAGGGTCGATGCCGTTCGCGGCGACCTGCTTCGCGAAAATCGTCCGCTGGTACTCGACGGAGAACCGCAGGACGTTACCGTCCGCTATGGCGTCCTTAATCATGTAGCGGTGCAGGCAGGCATCCAGCTTCGAGCCGGCATAGAACACGTCGGCGGTCGTCCTGCCGTCCTTGCCCTTGTTTATGTCGCCGTGCATCTTGCCGAACTGGCTGCGGTGGCACTCGTCGATGATGAACACGACCTTCTTGTCGCGGTACGAATCCATCAGCGCCTCGTAGCGCTTGCTCTTGACCGCGTTCGCCATCTTCTGGATGGTCGTCACGATGAGCTTGCGGTCCGCCTGCTTCAGCTGCTTCACCAGCACGGCGGTCGAGTCCGAGCCGTCAACGCAGTCCTTCTCGAACGAGTTGTACTCGTCCACGGTCTGGTCGTCGAGGTCCTTGCGGTCAATCAGGAAGATGACCTTGTCGACCCTCGGCTCATCGCGCAGAAGCTGCGCCAGCTTGAAGGACGTGAGCGTCTTGCCCGAACCAGTGCATGCGAAGACGTACCCGTTCTGGTTCGACTCCAGCACGCGCCGCTTCGCCGCCTTCACGGCGAAAATCTGGTACGGCCGCATGACCATCAGCACCGGCTCGGTGGTCTTGATGACCATGTACTTATCCAGCATCTCCGTGATGGTCGAGCGCCGCAGGAACTCGGCAGTGAACTCGTCCAGCTTGTTGATGCGCTTGTTGTTCTCGTCCGTCCAGAAGAACACCAGGCTCTTCAGAATCGGATTGTAGACGCCGCCGTCCATCTCGTTCTCGTTGCAGAAATACTTCGTCTGCACCGAATTCGACACGACGAACAGCTGCAAATAGCGGAACAACCCCTTGAACGAGAACTTGCGGTAGCGGTTAATCTGGTTTATCGCCTCGTTTATCTCCACGCCGGGGCGCTTCAGCTCAATCTGGACCAGCGGAAGGCCGTTGATGAGAATCGTCACATCGTAACGGTTCTTGTACGAAACGTCGTCCTTGTGGTCCTTGTCCATCGTGACCTGGTGCGTCACCTGGTAGATGTTGCGGTCGGTATCGGAGCTGAAGAAATCCAGATACACGGTCCGACCGTTATCCAGCGTCAGGACGTACTTGTCGCGCAGAATCTTCGCGGACTCGTAGACGCTGTGGTTGTCCACATGAATCATCACGCGGCCGAACTCCGCGTCCGAAAAAGACGCCTCGCCCTTCGCCTCGACCAGCTTGGCAGCGTTGAACACAGCGAGCTGCTCACGGAAGTTGGTGACGACATCATCGTAATCCGTCATTGCGACGAACTTATAGCCGATGCTCTCAAGCCTGTCTATGAACAGGTTCTCGACATCGTATTCTGATATATGAGCCATAGGCCGCCACCTCCCTTACTTGTCTTCTCTGTGTTCCGCGACCCACTCGTGGATAATCGCGGCAATCGTCGTCTCGCGCTCCGCCGCCATCATCTTCAGCGCCTTCTTGTCGCTCACCGTAAGCGACAGCGAGAGCGTGGTGCGCTTCTCGTCCTCGGCGGGCGCAGCGTCCGCCGAAACCGTCTTCTCTATCTTCCTCTGCTCGGCCTCGCGGTCGGCAGCATACTTCTCGAACATGTTCGCCATAGCTCGACCTCCTTTAATCATTTACGCATTTGTACAATTATACACCTTGTGCCTCGATTTGTCCATACGGAACACGGCTCTGACCTGCGGTTATTCCCTCGGGAACCCCGCAGCCTCGCGCACCGTGTCCACCAGGGCGCGCGTCGCCCTCGCGGCCTTGCCCCTGCGGTCGAACTCGACCACGGACACGCCTGCAGCGCCCGCCTGCACGAACGCCTCGGACTGGGGAAGCGTGACCACCGTCTGGTCGCCCGCAAGCCCCTCGAACCACTCCATGAAGTCGCGGGACGCCTTGAAGCGGTTCCACCCGTTCATCACGTAGACAATCTTCGCCCGGCTGTGCTTGAACACCGCCTTGCGCATGCGCATCAGCGGCTCGATGTCCCTCGACGTGGTGCGGGTGGGGATGACCACCACGTCCGCCTCCCTCAGCCATTCCGACAGCGCCTCCTGGAGCGCCCCCGGCGTGTCCACCACGGCGACCTGCGCGCCGTCCGCCTCGCGGGTGCGGTGCAGGGTGCCGCCCTGGGCGTCCAGGTCGTAGAAGCTCACGGGGATGCCGGAGCGCTCGAAGGAGAATGCTATCTCGTCGGCGACCAGGGACTTGCCCACGCCGCCCTTCTGGTTGCACACCAGAATCGTCTTCATATCGCTCACCTCGCTATATATTTAATCAATTACGCATTTCCATATTTAATTATAAGCCCGCGAGAAGCGCCGTTCAACTGCCACTTTCTGGGCTTCATCTGGGCTTTTCGTGGTCTCGAAACGGGCTTTCCCGCGTCGCCCGGAACGGCCCGTTTCCCGCATCGCCTCGTAAACGAGCGGATGCCGAAAACCGCCGTCCTCCGTCCCTTGCGCGTACACCCGTCAAAAGCCCTTCTGCAGGTCTCTTCGCGTGCCGTCAGCGGGCCAGCACCCCTTGAAGGATGCCTTCGGCATCGGGTGCCCACGTGAAGAGAAAGGAGGTCCGCACATGAACGAAGGCTGGAAGAGGTTCCACGGCACGGACGAGGAGGTCATGTGGCGCATCCAGGTGCTGAAGCGCACCTCGCGCCTCTGCGCGGCCAAGGCCAAGGAGCTGGAGCGCATGGCGAAGGCGGACGGCGACATGCCCGCCATGGACCACGCGTCGCTCATGGACGTGCTGAAGCGCATCGACAACGTGATGGAGTGGCGGTTCGTGAACGCCCTGGGCGAGGTGGTGCTGGACGCAGACATCCTCGCCGAGAGCATCGACTGCGAGACCCTGCGCTCCATGCGGCAGTGCGTCGTGAACGCCATCGTGGACATCGAGGAGGCGGAGGAGGGGCACGATGAGTGACTACGGCATCAGGACCTACGCCGACCTGGCCGAGACCTGCCGCGGCATGGTGCTCGCCAACGAGATAGCCAGCCGCCCGCTGGAGCCGGTGAGCGGGGATTGGGCACCCTGGGACGAGATATTCCAGTGGTACATCGTCCAGGACCCGAGCTTCCTCATGGAGCACACCGACGAGCCGGTGTTCTACGACGCCGAGCTGGGGCTGTACGTCTGGGGGATAACCCACTTCGGAACCAGCTGGGACTACGTGCCCGCGCCGGAAATCCACTGACCCACAGGAAAGGGAGCAGCATCGCGCTGCTCCCTTATCTTTTTCGGCTACTCGTACTGCTTGTCCGCATCGGCCCCGTACTTCACGCGGCCACCGGCACGCCTTGCCGCCTTGTCCTCGCGTTCCTGCAGGCGCATGCGCTTTGCCTGCTCCTCGCGCTCGTCCTCGTGGGCAAGGGCCTTCTCGGCTGACTTCAGGCGCTTCTCGGCGTCCCACATGTTCCTGCGGGACTCGTACAGACGCCTCTCCGCAGCTTCGCGCTCCCGGCGGCGCTGCTCCTCCATGGCCTGCTGAAGCAGCATGCGCAGCATCATGGCCGTCATGTCCGCCATCATGCGGGACACGGGGTCCTTGGCATCGCGCCCGGCCTTGGCGAACACCCACGCGCCAGCCAGCAGGCTCGGGCACGGGTGGTTGAGCGCGTCGCACGCCTCCTTGGAGGCGTGGAACTCGCGCCTCGCAGCGTCCACCTCGGCTTGCAGCTTCGCCAGCTGCTCCTCGGGGTGGCGCTCCGCCTCCATGAGCTGCTCGTAACGCTCGTCCATGAACGGCTCGCCGCTCTCGCGGCTGCGGTCGATGTGCGCCCTCTGGAGGTCGCCCGCCATCTGCGCCACGTCGGACTCCTCCACGGCGTACACGTCGAATGAAGGCTCTGCCGGCGAATCCGGCTGCGGTTCCGCCGCGACGGTTGCCACGGGAACAGGTGCCGGCGCGTCTTCCTTCTGGGCCTCCGCCTGCCTCTGCTTCTCCTCGAAGTAGGCCTCGACGCCTTCCTTGGTCAGGTCGTCGGCGAGGTTGGAGGCGCGGCGCCTTCTCTTGCGCTTGGTCTTGCCCAGCGGGTCGTGCGCCTTGTAGCTCCAGCCCACGGTCTCCTCGCCGGTCTCCTTGTCCACCTTGCGCACCTCGTTCAGCTCCACGCCGCGCAGCCTAAGCTCCTCGCGGAACTCGTCCATGCTGGACGACGCGTTGCGGGCTTCCTCGACGCGGTTTCCCAGCATGCGCTCGAAAGCGCCCGGCTCGAACTCGCTCTTACGGTCCGCCCATCTCGTCCTCTGCGCGCCCGGCTGGGGACCCACCACGGAGAAGCCCATCTGTCTGCTCAACTGGTCGTTCTTGCGCTTGACCGTGGCGTGGTCGGTGCCGTGCGCGATGGCGTTGCCCGTCTCCAAATCGTGGTTCGCTATGGTGGCGTGGACGTGCACGCAGCCGCCCTCGCCGTCGGTGTGGACCGTGACCCAGCACGGGGCGTTGGGTGCCACCTCCTTGCACAGCAGGTAGCCGTACTCGCAGGCTCGCTGGATGTCCTCGGGGTCGTCCTTGGACAGCTCCTCGGGTGCCCACGAGACGCGCACCTCGAACCCCTCGTTCTCGCGCCCCTGGTTCTGTCTCTTCATGGCGGAGCAGAAGCGCACGAACTCCTCGCGGGAATCACCGTCGCCCATCTGGGCGGCGATGCGGTTCGTCCTGTTCTGGATGTTCTCGGTGCGCTTCTTTCCCTCGCCGAGTTCCGTGTAGGCCATGCGCCCGTAGACGTTCGGCAGGGGCTGGATGTGAGTCGTTGACATCAGGCATCACCTCCCATCCCGAACCAGTAATTGACGAGCCGCCTCAACCTGCCCGGGTCATCTGGATACATCAGCGCGGAGAACATGTCTGACCCGAAATCCTGGCGCAGGGTCTCCACCTCGCGGGCCAGCTTCGACAGCTCGCCGCGCACCTCTTCGAGGCTCTTTTCGCATCCGTCCATGGTGTCGGAGCGGAGCATGCCCCCGCGCCCTTTCGCCTCGGCGTTCAGCGTCCTCGCAATCTGGTTCACGTTGACGCCTATGCGTCTCGCCTCCATCGCCAGACGCTCCGCGTCGGCGTTCTTCGTCACCACGTACACGGGGTTGGAACCAGCGCCCTCGCCGGGCACGGTCCAGCTGCGCAGCACGGCGGAGCGGGTCATGCCCGTGCTCTCGCAGACCGCATCCAAAGCAGCAAGCTCCTCGTCCGAGAATCGCACCTGCACGGTACGGTTCTTGCGCTGCTTCTTGGACGCCTGGCGGCGCACGCGGCTGCTTCTCTTTTCGGCACTCACTGCCATATCAACACCTCCCTTTTTTCTATCAATCGCCCGCGTCTGTTCGACGCGATTTCTCGCAAATGCTTTCGCAGGGAAAAAGGTAGCGAGCATGGGACTTGTCCCTACAAAACTTCCGGTTTTTTCGCTGCGGCGAAAAATACCTCCGTTTTGTATGTACACGTCCCGCTCGCGAGGGGGCAGCTTTCGCTGTCCCCTTCGAACCCCCAGGGGTGCCCTGTTCCCAACCGGTTTCAGCCGACGACTCGGCAGAACTCTCCATTCGGAACGGGGCACGCCGGACACCCCTTGCGGGGTGCCGGATGGAGGCACGACTGCCTCCTTTACATGCCCTCGCCGTAGCCCCTCACGGGCATAGGCTCGCGTGCATCGTGGGCGGAATCGCCGCCCGAATCGGACGCGGCGGGCGCTCCGTTCTGGGCGGTCGCCTTGCCCGCTTCGCCACCCTTCGAAGATGCCTTTTCGGGCAGGTTGTCGCGCAGGAAGCGTGCGGCCCTGCGCATGTCGGTGACGTTCATATCGCCCAGCTCGGGGTACTCTTCGAGCATCACACGACCGACCTGCTTGTAATACTCCTCGCGCCTCGCCTCGGCCTCCTTGATGGCCTTGTTGATGTCCGAGTAACGCTTCTTCGTTGCCATATCGAATACCTCCTTTAATCAGAAATCGGCATGCTGCCGTACATCAAAATCGTGCCGTTACCAAGGTCCTCGATGGTCTGCTCGCCACCGCCATCGGTGCCCTGAACATTGCCGCCGTTAGTGTCTTCGACAGCCGGGATGTCCCATGTCGGCATAGAGCTAAAATCGACGTTCTTCGAAATCATGAACACCGAGAAAATCAGAACGAGCGTAAGACCGATGCCCATAGCAACGGCCTCAATCGCCTTGCCCCCGTCGTTCACGATTTTCCACTTCGTATCCCGCTCGGCATACCCGCAGCGCTTGCATACGTAATACTTGTGCGTCACCGAATAATTGCCACGATAGAACGCCCACATCGGAACAAGCGCGGACACAATGACAACTATCAGCGCCAGTACGGTGACGAACATGTTGCGCAACAGGAACGCCAGCACAACCGCAATGAGCGGAGCGAACATCATCGCAATCACCGTGGCCGGCTTGCGATACGTCACGTCGCTCACAATCTGCGTTGTGATAGTCGCATGGCCGCAATACGGACAGCAGAGAAGCGTTTCCGTGTCCGCCGGAACGGGCGTCTGAGGAGCGGGCTGCGCCGCAGCCTCATACGCTTCCAATGCAGCCCTCTCCTCCGCTGTGAGCATCCCGCGCTTGGCCTTCAGGTGCAGCCTCGCGTACTCCTCCTTGGTCAAATTCGTCATATCCCTAATCCTCCTTATCCTCTGAATCTGTTTCGTTGCTACCGCCCGAGCCGAGAGGCACCGTACGCACGAGACCCCTCACGCGGGCGGGCAGGTCGGGCATGCAGACACGGCCCTGGTCGGAACCGCGGTACGCCTTGTTCATCCACTCGGTCACCTCATACTCGGCAATCAGCGGCTCGGGCTGCGCCCTCATCTCGTCGGGCACGAACACCGGGTTGTCGGTGTACGACCACTCATGCCACTCCGGCAGGAGGCGCTTGATGTCAGCGATGAGCGCCTTGCGGCTCTCGGGCCTGCCGGACGGGATGTTCCTCTGGAACCAGTGGCGGTACAGGTCGTGGATGAACTGCCACGAGAGGATGTCCCAGGATGCCTCCGGCAGCACGTCGCCCAGGAACTGGCGAACGGGGTCGTTGACCTCCCGGAACTCGTCCAGAAGCGCGGTGCATGCCTGCGGCTCGTCCAACTCGTAGTAGTCGGTCTCCGCCAGCAGGTGGTACAGCACGTACTCCAGCACCTCCTTGCGCTTCAGGTAGTCGTCCTTGATGTACTTGCGCTCGTTGCCCTCGAAGCGCTTCTCGAACGGCACGACCAGCAGACGGCGGTACATGGACTCGGACCTGTCGCGGAGCCTCGGCAGCTCGTTGACGCACTGGACCATGAACCCCTTGAAAAGGACCGTGCGCGGCTCCTTGAACTTGCGGTTCAGCTGGAACGGGTCCCCCGTGATGATGGACTTGAGCGCCGCCGCATCGTCCACGAATGTGCCCGTGTCGTTCTCGTCCGTGATTACGGCGGAAATGCGCATCAGCGGCTCCAGCATGAACGGGGAAGAGAAGTCCTTCAGCGAGATGGACTCCCAGGAACCGCGCCCCAGCAGGTTGCGCATGAGGGAGCACAGCGTGCCCTTGCCGTTGTTGCCGGACGTGGAGTAGAACCACGCGCTCTTGTTCCAGCTGACGCCGGGGCGGACGACCGCTCCGACAATCTGCCACAGCAGCCGTACGATGCTCTCGTCGTCGGACAGCTCGCCCATCCAGGACACGACGTCCCAGTCGGTGCCGTCCTCGTCGTTATGTATCACGGGGTTCGGGGCGTTCTCAACGAAGTCCACGCGCACCTTGCCGGTGAACACGAAATCCGGGTCGAAGCCCAAAAGCATCTTGTTCCCGTAGTCGTACACGCCGTTGTTCACCACCACCAGGTCGCGGTCGGCGGTGCGCGCCTTTACCTCGCAGATGGCGCGCAGAACCGCAATCGTCTCGTCGACGCCACGAATCGTAATCGCGCTGTCGTAGCTGCGGATGAGCCGCGTCAGACCATCCTCGGAGACGTCGTAGGTGCCCTCGTTGTCGCCGGACGTCTGGTAGACGCCGATGTCGAAGTTGCCATCGTCGCCCGCATCCTTCCAGAGGATGCCCACCGCGTGATGCAACTCGCGCACAACCAGCGCAATCTGGTACGGGTCCAGGTGCTTGCGCAGGCGCAGGCGGGCGTCTCCCGTCTTCTGGTCGGGATAGGCGTCCTTCTGCTTCGCGCCCACTGGCGCGTCCGGGTCGCGGGGACCCAGGTTGTACGCCTCGATGGCGTTGTTGGTCGCCTGCAGAAGCTCCCGCTCGACCTGTTCGGGAGCGGGACGTATGTCCACGTCGATGCCCGCCAAATAATCCTCTGTGACCTTTCTAATCAGCTCGTTCTCGGTCATGTCTTGACCTGCGAAAACGAACGTGCTATCATAATCGCAGGTAGAGGCCGTCCCGGAAGCTGCGCAGGCAACGGGGCGGTTTTCTTTTTCGCCCATATTCACACCTCCTTAATTCGTTAGCTCGACGCGCCTCACGTTGGCGCTCTTCCACGCCTCAAGGTCATCCACCTTGTAACGGACCGCATTGCCGACCTTGTAGTAACTCGGGCCTTTGCCTTGACAACGCCAGACGCGGAGCGTCCCGGCGCTCAGGCCGAGCAATTCCGCCGCTTCGTACGTCGTCATGTAACAGGGTTTCGACCCCTTCGTCTTCTTCTGTTCTTTAGCCATATCAGCCACCTCCATGTTCAGAATCCGTTACACGAGAACAAAAAAGCTCCCGTGGAAACCAAAGAAGGACATAGGCAGAACATGCCTTGTCTATCTCGGTTTCCACGGGAGCTTCGTGTTCGTTATTTCGCCCGTGACGCACGGCCTATTTGACCGAGCGCTCGGCTCCTATTCCCGGTAGCAACCCCGCATCAAAGACGGGACGGGTGCTGAGCCATTTATCTATACAACTGGTATTATACAGCGTTAACTCGATTAACGCAATACCCGATATTCCGTCTCCGCAGGTCAGAGGCTTGTTTCCACTCGTATACGAGCGGAAAACGTCCGAAAAAAAAATTTCCGCGCGCCCATGTTCCGCTGCTTCGTTCAAAAAGTGGAACAAGTGGAACATCCGCCTCTACTCCCCGATAAACACGGGGAACATTGCGTTCCACTTTCGGATTGGAAAGTGGAACGAGCCACCAAGAAGCTGAAAGCAGAAGAAGGGCCGTACACGGCAGGAGAGGGAACCTCTGACACACTTTGACACACTTTGAAGTGTGTCAGAGATTTCCCGCATTCATCGGCTTCCCCGAGCGATTGCCCGTTTTTCTGACACACTTCCATTTTTTATAGTGTGTCGGTACTTTCGTAGGATTTATCGGCTTCCTCGGACGCTTGACACACTAAACACACTATTTTTCCAACCTACGCGTACAGAGAAATTTTTTCCCTATATATATCTATATATTTATTTTTTTTCTCTCGCGCGCATTGGTTCAAAAAAAGGTGTGTCAAGTGTGTCAGATGGTTGTACTCCCCGATAAACTGGGGAAAGTTCTGACACACTATTTTTTCGCGATAGTGTGTCAGAACCCGAAATCGCACATGCCCGCCCCCTGCTGTACCCAGACCCAAGACCCGAACCAGCCGCCCGTAGGGCGGCCAATCACAGCATCGAGCGAGAGCGAGATGCGCACCTGCATCCGCCTTTGCTTCTCTGACGCTCTCAGAGGCGTTTTAAGGCACGAAAAAGCCCGCCAGGGTAACGGAGTACCCCAACGGGCTTAAAACGTCTTAAAACGCAAAATACAGCGTCCTATGATTGCAATGCGAAATGGGAGCGCCCCTATCTGGCGCTCCCAAATCTATACACAAGCGCGAACTCATTCCGAAAGAAGAATAGTTCGACGCTTCCTACTCTGGTGGAGGTGAGGGGGATCGAACCCCTGTCCAGAAACAGTCTCCCATACAGACCTCTACAGCTTATCTCATGACTGAATAATCCGCCGGTTTGCGCATGAGCCGACATCCGCCGGATGTGCTTCTTTCATTTTCGTGCAGAGAGCCGAAGCGCTCCCTCTGCCTTAAGCCCCACTAGATTACGCTCACCAAAACAGCGCGGAACACTCTGTTATTGGGAGGCTGCAAACCTATCGTTGGTTATTAAGCAGCAAATGCAACGGCACGGTTTCCACCGAACACGTTAGCAAATTTAGTTTTTGCGTTTAATTTAGGTCGATTATTACGTAATCACTCGGCTGCAGTCCATATCAGACATATCCCTGTCGAAACCAGAACACCCCCTGTTTCCGATAGGCAATCCTATTCTACCACATAGAATGGATTTATACAAGCACGCCCCACCTTGACAAAGCGCAGCTTTTTCCATAAGATAGAATCGTGATTCGTGCTGATAAGGAGGGAACGCTATGGAACAAAGTAAAACCCCCACCAAGGCAGTCGCTTCCTTGGCATTAGGCATCATCTCTATCGTCTGCGTGCTCGGCTTTTTTTATACGAGTTTCGTCGGTGCCGTAACCGGCCTGATTGCCATCATCCTTGCCTCTAAAGCGAGAAAAGAATATAAAAGCGGAATTGCGACGGCGGGCTTCGTCTGTGGGATCGTCGGCACTTCGCTTTCCCTGCTGATGTTTGCCAGCTGCTGTTGCTACGTCGCATATGTCGATCAGTTTTTTCGTTCGTATTCATTTTTTTGGTGAATCGCTGCTCATGCCTGTTTTCAAATACTGCACAAATTTTATTAAATGCAAATTCACTGATGGAACAAATGAGGCCGTGTTCTCGTATAAGGAGGGAGAGCTATGCTTCCGGAAATACAAGTGTTTGGAATATCGATTCAGACCTATGGCCTGCTGACCTTGCTGGGCGCGGTGGCTGCTATCATTTACTGCTCATACAACGTGCGTAAACGCGGCCTTGACAGCGATGCGCTGATTGATATTTTGATCTATGCGGCCATCGGCGCTTTGATCGGCGGCAAGCTGCTTTACATGCTCGTCGACCTGCCGTGGCTGATCGATCACCTTCCGCAGATGATCGCCGACCCCCTTTCCTTGCTGCATTATTTAGGCATCGGATTCGTTTTTTACGGTGGACTGCTCGGCTTATTTGCCGCGGTGTTTCTCTATTTTTACAGACATCCGGCATTGCTGCTGGAAGAGTATTTGGAAGCCTGCATGCCCGCATTCCCTCTCTTTCACTTTTTTGGCAGGATCGGCTGTTTTCTTGCCGGCTGCTGCTATGGGGAAACCGGCACCTCCATCTTTACCATGCCTCTTTACACACAGGCAAATCCGGATGTGCTCATGTCCCGCTATCCGGTGCAGTTATTTGAGGCGCTGTTTAATCTGCTGTTGTTTGTATGTCTGTGCCTGTTATCCTATCGCCGGCGCAATGCGTTTCACCAGCTGGGATTTTATCTATGCGCTTATGGGACATTTCGCTTTTGCATCGAATGGCTGCGTGCGGATGCCATCCGCGGTGTCTGGCTGTTATCCACTTCTCAGTGGATCTCTCTGATTTTAGTACCATTCGGCGTTTGGATGCTGAAAGACAGCGTGCGGTTTCTTCGCTGGCTGGAGCGAATGCGAAACAAGAGCAATGAAACAAAGAGATGATGATCTACTTTACTATAGAAAAGAATGTATAAAAGAGAACGGGAGAGGAGATTTTAACGCATCCGTTCTTTTTTTTCTTTTTGTTGATACTTATTTTAAAATGAAAACGCGATGGACGGCATCTTTTTTATCTGTTTCAATACCGTCAAGAGGGGGTTGAGATAGCCGTAAAGCCGCCTGTGCTTTTTGAGGAGGGGATGAGCGAGATGAATCGAAAAAGCGAACAGAACGCCCGCTTGTTCATTGCGTGACAATCAATTCGCTTTCGTTTTTATTTCTCATTTTTGATCATGTTACTCTTTTGCTGTGGAGTGCTCTTTTTGAAACACATACTCCTCTGCGGCAGAATCGACATTTTGCCGCTTTTCAACAATGGCGTAGCCGCGTTTTTTCAGAAAATCGACAGCCGGTGCGCTTTGACGGTAACAACGGCAGTAAAAACCGTCATAGTGCTCCTCAAAATATCGCAGAAGCGCGCTGCCGATACCCTTGCGCTGATAACCCGGAATGACGAAAATGCGCACCATGTTGGAGTCACGCACATAAGCGCCGAATCCCAGCAGCACGCCGCCCTCCTCACAAACATAGACATCCGAGCGCACCGGTGAATATTTGATGCGGATGCTCTTATATTGCTTCGTCCAATAAGTTTCCTTAAAACCATAATGCGCACTGCGCATACTCATCAGCCACATATCGGCAATGATGCCGTTTTCCTCTTTTCTTGCCTCTCGAATTACCATGGGGATCACTTCTTTCCTTATCGATTCCGCTTGTTGGCGGCCTTTGCTTCAAATGCGTCCTTGTTGACGATGAAACGCTCGTGCGTGGCAGTGCCGATGACATCCTTTTCATCCTTGGCAACAATGTGAAAAGTGACTTTTTTACGGTCGACTGCAATGATTTCCGCCTGCGCCCAAACCTTCATTCCCAGCGGAGTCGCGGCGTCATGCGTCGTATCCATCCGAATGCCGACGCTGGTCTCCCCTTCCTCTAAAAACGAGGAGAGAAGCGTTGCCGCTGTGTTTTCCATCAAGGCGATCATCATCGGCGTCGCATATACGTCGACGATACCGCTGCCTACGCTGCTTGCCAGCATTTCCTCACTTACCAGACACTCCTTACAAAGAGATGCCCGCAATTCGATTTCCTTCATATCGTTTCCTCACATTCCTTTAAACCTGTGTCCATTATAGCATAGAAATGTTTTATACAGCCATACTAATGATGAATGGAGTGATAAAAATGTTCTGTTACAAAGAAATGCATAATGTATCGCATCTGCATGGCGGTTATGAGGAAGCGCTGGCACAGTGGTTAGATACCCATCCCGACGGGTTGGGAATGCAGCTGAGCTTTTGCATGCAGCTGATTCGTGCGGGTTTCAGCGTGCAGAAACGAAGTGCGCGCATCACGCTGTATGCGATGGCGATGGAACAGCTCAGCGTCAGTGAGCGTCTGGCTATATTGCTGCATGAAATGCGCGGGGAAGATGCCCGCAGCATCGATGTGGAAAATGACAACATTCCAAGCATTGCATGGATCAAAGAACAAGATTCACAGTGGAACAGCGAGCCGATGCCTTTTGATTACAATGCTGTGCTGAGAATGAGCAGAGAACGGGTACAGGCTGTGTGCGATTTGCTGAGGGAGGCGCTTCGCCGCTGTGATCGGCGGGAAAATTGCACGATTTTGGAAAATTTAAACAAGCGTGAGGAGAATATTTTACGAGAGCTTCGGCGGTTGATCGATGCCGCAAATCCTGAGGAATGTGCAGATTTTCACTTAGGGGAAGACAGCGCCTTTGATTGGAATGCTTCCAATTATTTCGATGAACCAAACCCGCAGTTCTTTTCACAGCGGGAGATCGCCGCAGATAAAGAACCGCGCTCCCATCATTAGCAAAGAGGGATGCGTGGCTTGTGATCTATAGATAAAAGGAAGAAAGCGCGCGAATGAGTGCGCTTTTCATGCGTTGGAAAACAGGGATGGAAAGAAAATCACATGGAGCGTACCTTGTCTTTCGGCGTGTTGCCATGAGTATGGCGATACGTTTTTCAGGCAGTTAAGAAAGTGATTAGAAAGGTTGGTCAGCCCCTTTGCGGCTGATAAGAATAGGGGATCTAAACGATAGCGCCAGAGGGTATCTTTCCGCTCGTGAAAATAAAGAGGACGATGATCGTGTGAATTGTGTATGCCTCGCATATTCTTTTTGGTTCCATATTGTCGGTCAGTCTTTGTGAAATGCGGGGAATGCGGGCAATGGCGATTGCGGAGATGACAAAACTATGCTATGCTTCCCATAGAAAGTGAGGGACTATGATGAAGCGTAGTAAATATATTGATCACACGCTGTTGAAAGCAGACGCCCGGCGGGAAGATATTGAGCGTTTATGTGCAGAGGCAAAGCAATATGATTTTGCCAGCGTTTGCGTCAATACGTACTGGGTGCCGCTATGCGCCACGTTGTTAGCGGGCAGCGATGTGAAGGTGTGCTGTGTCGTCGGTTTTCCGCTGGGAGCGATGAGCAGCAAGGCGAAAGCGTTTGAAGCGGCAGACGCGTGTGCGCAGGGAGCGCAGGAGATCGATATGGTGATCAATATCGGAGAATTGAAGGCAGGCAACGATGCAGCGGTGGCAGCAGACATCCAGGCCGTTGTCAATGCTGCCCAAGGTGCAACAGTCAAAGTGATTTTAGAGACCTGCCTGCTGACGAAGGAGGAGATCGTGAGAGCTTGTCATCTGTGCGTAAAGGCAGGTGCGGCATTTGTGAAAACTTCTACCGGTTTTTCTGTCAGCGGTGCACGGGTGGAAGATGTGAAGATCATGAAGGAAGCAGTAGCATCATTGTGTAAGGTGAAAGCGTCCGGCGGTATTCGCACGGCACAGGACATGAATGAGATGATCAAGGCCGGCGCAGATCGCATCGGAGCCAGCGCGGGAGTGGAACTGCTGAAATAACGAAAAAGGTTTATAATGGATAAAATGCGCTAACCCAAAAAGTGAGAGTTAAAATCTAACGATGAGCAATTCATCTTTAACATCCTATAAAGTGTAATTGTCAAAGCGTCAGTTGCTCTGTCATCTGCACTTGTTTTTAATTACTCATATTTTGCCGTCTTGCCATTCAATCAAATGAGGCTTTCAACCTGGAGGCCAAAAGGAAAAGAGATTTGTATCCTGCGAGGAGGAACAGGGAAGCCGCAACTTTTATCGCGGATGGCAGAGGAATATTTGTAGGGGAATCGTCTCTCTTTCTAAGCAGATCGCTCACCTATTTCATAGTATTTTCATAGTATTCCCTATGGATCTGTAACAGTATCTTCGTTTTCTTTTTACCGGATACAGCCGATCAGATTGTCAATGCTTTCTTTTTGCCGGAGACAGCCGATCAGAGTGCCAATCTACGTTTTTCAGCAATGGCATATCGCCATCTATTTTTTAATATGAAAAAAACACCATCGCTGGTGTTTCTTTATCATCATGGCGCCTGAAACAGGACTCGAACCTGTGACCTGCCGGTTAACAGCCGGATGCTCTACCTACTGAGCTATTCAGGCAATTCCTGATTGCTCATATATATTAGCATAAGAACGTATAGATGGCAACAGTTTTTTCAAAAAAATTGTCGCTCCCATTTTGCCGGAGATTTTGACTGAGCGAAACCTTAAACGAACACAGGCTTTTGTATGCAGCCGCCCTATTCGTTTTGGTTCATTTTAACGAAACTGTTTCTAGCGCATTCTGTTCGCTTCTTTTTCCCCGCTGTGTTATACTATTATCAGCATCAAGTGAAACCATCGTTTATAGGAGTTGAAAATAATGAATATTCATGAATCAGGCGAAGACTATTTAGAGGCAATTCTCAAGCTGCAGCAGACGCATGGAAGAGTGCGTTCAATCGACATCGCAAAAGAATTGGATTACTCCAAACCCAGCGTTTCCCGTGCGATGAGCATTTTAAAGGAGCGCGGTCTCATCGAGATGGAGGATAGAGAGATCACACTGACAGAAGAAGGCATGAAAATCGCCTCCAGCATTTACAGCCGCCACCGTTATTTGCAAAACTTTTTACAGGAGCTTGGGGTGGATGCGCAGACGGCGGAGAATGATGCGTGCCGCATGGAGCATGTCATCAGTGAAGACAGCTATCAAAAGCTGCAGCAGTTCATCGAAGAACACCGCCAGCGCTGATCTGCGCGGCAAGCAGGTCTAACGATTGAGAACAGCAATAAGAAATGGTTAAAAAGGATAGGCGCCAGCCTGTGTGAAAAAGCGCTCGCTTACAGATGGAACGAGACGTTTGCGCGGGGAAGAGGCGTCTGTCCTTTTTTAGCGGGTTTCCTTTAGCTTTTCATCAGCAGCGGGCATCAGGCGATAGCGCCTGTTTTTTTATCGACAGCTCCCTCTTCATCAATATGGGGATAACGGCGAAGTAAAGCCACATTTGTTCTCGATCATAGACAATAGAAAGATCATGCAGAGAAAGAATAAAAGTGCACAGTATCGTTTGATTGCGGCATTCTTCTCTTTTGCCGCTTTTGTTTGTGTTCACTGCTGCACTGTGATATAGTTTAGAAAAAGATCGGGTGAAACAAATGGAGAAAAGACGAATTGTCGTGAAAGTGGGATCGTCGACGATCACACATGAAAGCGGAGGTCTGCATCTGCGAAAGCTGGATCTGCTGGCGCGGGTGCTCAGCGATTTAGGCAATGCCGGACATGAGGTACTGCTGGTGAGCAGCGGTGCCATTGCGGCCGGAAGGGGAAAGCTGCATCATGCGGATCGGCCGCAGACGTTACAGGAAAAGCAGGCGATGGCGGCGGTAGGACAGTGTGAGCTGATGTATATCTATGATAAGCTGTTTGCACAGTATTCTCGCAAGGTTGCACAGCTGCTGCTGACGAAGCGCGATCTTGAGGATGAGCAGCTGCGGCAAAATGCTTTGAACACATTACAGGAGCTGCTTCGCTATCAGGTGCTTCCGATCATCAACGAGAATGACAGCATCGCTACCGATGAGATCGTCTATGGTGACAATGATACGCTCAGTGCGATTACGGCACGTTTGATAGGGGCGGATCTGCTCGTGCTGCTCAGTGACATCGAGGGCTTGTATGACAGCGATCCTTCCATCAATCCGCAAGCGCGAAAGATCGACGTTGTCGAAACGATTGATGAACGCATTTTAGCGATGGCCGGCAAGAGCGCATCCAAGGTGGGCACCGGCGGCATGATTACAAAGTTACAGGCGGCGCAGATTGCCACACAGGCCGGCTGTGATATGGTAATTGCGAATGGAGAGGACCCGTGCATCCTCTATGATTTGATCGAAGGCAACAATTGCGGCACCTTATTTCGGGCGCGGAGGTGAGTGTATGGATGAGATAAGAGAGCAGGGAAGACGCTGTAAGCAGGCGAGCTACGCTTCAGCACAGCTGAGCAGCGAGCAGAAAAATGCGGCGCTGCATCGCATGGCGGACTTGCTGTGGGAACAAAGAGAGAGCATTTTGTCCGCTAACGCGCAGGACGTGGAAAAAGCGCGTCAGGCGGGAAGAGGAGAGGCGCTGATCGATCGTCTCTCGTTAGATGAGGGGCGTTTAAAGGCGATCTGTGAAGGTGTGCGGCAGGTGGCGTCGCTGCCGGACCCCTGCGGCAGGGTGTTGGAAGAATGGGATCGCGGCGATTTGCATTTTATTAAGCGCAGCGTTGCGATCGGCGTGATCGGCATCATCTATGAAGCGCGTCCCAACGTCAGTGTGGATGCGGCGGCGCTGTGTTTGAAAAGCGGCAACGTCTGTTATCTCAGAGGCAGCAAAGAGACGTTAACGACCAATCGGATGCTGTGTCATTGGATGCGTGAAGCGCTGCGTCAATGTCAGATAGATGAAAATTGCATCGCTTTGGTGAACGATGGCAGTCATGAGGCGGCGGATCGTTTCATGCGCATGAAAGACTGTCTCGATTTGCTGATTCCCCGTGGAAGCGCGCGGCTGATTGCACATTGTGTGGAACATGCCAGCGTTCCGATCATCGAGACCGGCAGCGGCAACTGTATCTTGTATATCGACCGCGTTGTGGATGAGAGCGAGGTCATTCCGATCGTGATCAATGCGAAGTGTCAGCGAGTTAGTGTCTGCAATGCGGCAGAGAGTCTGTTGATTCATCGCGAGCGGCTGGATTTGGTACCCTCTTTGTTGCGCGCACTTAAGGAGCACGGGGTGAAAATTCATGGGGATGCCACGATTTGCAGCTTGGATGAGGATGTGATCGCGGCAACGGAGAAGGACTATGCAATGGAGTACCTTGATTATGAGATCTCTATTAAGGTAGTAGACAGCTTGGAAGAAGCCATTGAACATATCAACACGCATCACACGATGCACTCCGATGCGATTTTAAGCAGTGATCCGCAGGCGATTGAAACCTTTATGAATAAAGTGGACGCGGCGGTCGTTTACGCCAACGCTTCTACGCGCTTTTCAGATGGCAATGAATTTGGCTTTGGCGCGGAGATCGGCATTTCGACGCAAAAGCTGCATGCCCGCGGGCCGATGGGACTGCGCGAGCTGACGACCTATCGCTATCAGGTGTACGGCAAGGGAACGATTCGCAAATAAAGAAGGAAAGGTATTTGCATGCCGGCTGCCTTGTCCCGCTAAATATTTCTGATCTCACTATACGGTTGCGTGTGCTGATCTATTGATACATTGTGTTGATATAGTGACGATACGAAGATATAAGAGAAGATATCAATAAGAAAACAGCGGGGCTGTAACAAAAAGAAAAAGGAATATCACTATGCAAAGAAAAACCGGTATTGACGCGGGAGGACGCTGTTTTACACCGGTTTTTTTCTTTGGTTTCTGCAATTTCTGCCGCTAAATCCATGGAACAAAACGCATCTGTCTCCTTATTGATATGACGCCTCTAAAGGTTTCTAATCCCACTGTTTTTGTAGGTTTCTCAATAAATGTCTTTCTATGGGTGACACAGGCGATCCATTGACGATAGACCATACGATAATGGCAATGAACTGGCAGGATGTGATGAAAAGCCAAAGAAGAAACACTTTCAATGCGTTGGAGTGCGAACGCTCAGCGCTTGCGGTAAAGAAAGCTGAAATGGCGGTGCGTCGTATGATTTCTGCGGTATGAAAAACACATGTCTTCTTCCTGATAGGTATCGTAAGGGGAGATCGTGATGTGTTCTCTTTGGATGCCATGCGCCAAAAGCATGTGCACGTTCAACCCGACATTATCACACAGGGCGCTGCCATCCGCCTGCATCGTCAGATAAGGAGCAGTATCAAAGGGGAGCGCAGCTATTTGATCGATGACATCCTGACGGATTTGAAAAGAAGCGCGATGAATGCAGGGAGCGATCCAGACCCGTGTCGTCTGTGGACAAAGGCCTTCCTGTTTCAGCTTTGCCAGTGTGTGGTAGGTGATCTGCTTGACACTGCCGGGCCATCCGCTGTGGATGGCGCCGATGAACCCTGAGGAAGAGTCGTGAAGCAGCAGCGGGACACAGTCGGCGGTGAATACGCCGATCAATAGCGGGTCGTCACTGTATAAAGCGTCACAGTCCTGGATTGCATCCTGTACGCAAAAGGCGCCGCGGCCGCCCTCGTGCATCGTGACACGCTGACAGTGAGCACTGTGTGTTTGATTCGCAAGACACCACTGCGTCAGTGAAACGCCCAGTTCCCTGCATAGCGCTTCTCTATTTTTCATCACTTCCTGCGGCGTATCCCCGCTGTGAAGAGCGAGAGAACCCTCGCAAGGCAATGTGGAATCACGCAGCGTGGCTGCCGCCAACAGTGTGTCATCCTCATACAGCTTCAACAGTTTCATCATGCGTTCCTCTCTTTCTTTATGTAATCGACAATCATTCGCTCATGGGGTTTCTACTGATAAAAACACAGTGAACTTCCCCGCCTGCATCCTGCACGGCTGTGCGATTGCTCTGGGGCCGGCGGCAAAGGCCATAACAGAGCGGAAGCGAAAAGCGCTCTCCGCTTTTTTAGAATCCAAAGCCTTATAAGCGTACCCTGCGCAAGTGAAACCCTGTCTGCTTCGGATATCGAAAGGCAGAAGATGTCCCATCGTTTGCGCATGTCTCGTGTACAGGAAGCTTTTCCTCATTCGCGGTTTTCCTTGCGCTATTTTAAATCCCTTGCCATAAATGGACCACGCTATCCCTTTGACAGTTTGCCCATGGTGCCAAGGCGGTTTAAATCGGTGTGTGATGAGGTGGAGATGATCGCAAAGTCCACACATGGTTTCTTTTCCCTGGAGATATCGATGGTTCGTCGCGTTTTCTTCATTTTATCATAATCACAGACGCATGAAAATAAGAAGGAATTCTCTCTGATTTCTATCCTTAGCCGACGGCCGCAAGAAAGTGAATATGGTATCCGCAAGGATAAGATTAAGAAGAACATCATTGAAAACAGGTGTTTTGAAAAGAGCAGTGAGTGATAGAAACAGGCTGTGGGAAATCAATGTGTCTCTTCCTGCCGCATCATCTTTAAAACGCTCGTTTGCTAACGTATGCGGCGCGTCCTATGTTCTCGTTGCCTCTATCCACCACAGGCAAAAGAGGTGATGTGTAAAAATATCATGGGAAATCTCCCCTTTGGTTGACTTGCGCGTCTTACTTGTGATAAGGTGGGACTGCTATAAAAGAAAACGACGCACCCCGCGTGCAATGGCAAGGCCGCGGGCGGCGGCCATATAAAGGAGCGATAGTCATGAGTCAGCAAGGTTTAAGCACAAAGCAGGTGGAGGAGCGGATCGCCAAAGGGCTGCAAAACACCCTGCCCCCTTCCGCATCGAAAACAAATCGTCAGATCTTTCAGGAGAATATCTGCACGCTGTTCAACCTGTTGAACTTTTTGATCGCTCTCGCCTTGGCGTTTGTCGGCGCATGGTCCAATCTGGTCTTTATCGCGATCATCCTGCTCAATCTCGTCATCGGGATCGCACAGGAGCTGCATGCGAAAAAGCTGGTCGATGAGCTTTCGCTGCTGATCGTTCCCAAAGCGAAGGTCATCCGCAACGGAGAGGAGATCCAGATTCCGATCGAACAGGTCGTATTGGACGATGTGATGATCTTATCCGGCGGTGAGCAGATCTGCTGCGACTGTGTCATCCTTTCCGGAGAGAGCGAAGTCAATGAGTCGCTGCTGACCGGGGAATCTGATCCGATCAACAAGCGTTCCGGCGATCATCTGCTCTCCGGCAGCAGCATCATCTCCGGCAGGTGTCTGGTACGGGTGGAGCATGTCGGAGCGAACAACTATGTCTCCAAGGTGACAGCCGAAATTCGCAGCGGCAAGGGACTGCATTCACAGTTGTTGGATGCGATGCGCCGGGTGACAAGGGTGACGACCCTGCTGATCATCCCTTTGGGTATCCTGCTGTTTGTACAGGCGCTCCTGTTTCGCCACAATGACCTTTATCATGCCATTGTCGGCAGTGCGGCAGGCTTGCTAGGCATGCTGCCGAAAGGATTGGTATTGCTCATCAGCGTGTCGTTAGCAGCGGGAACGGCGAAGCTCGCAAAGAAGAAAGTGCTGATTCAAAATTTGTACTCACTGGAATCGCTCGCCTATGTCGATACGCTTTGTCTCGATAAGACCGGAACGATCACCACCGGTAAGATGAAGGTCGAAGAGGTGATCGAGATGTCGGCATTCAATGCAAAAGAGATGGAATACTGGCGTTCGTATCTGCATTACAGCGATGATAACAACGAAACCTATCAGGCGCTGTATCGCCACTTTGACCCGGCTCCGCTGCATGAGCCGTCACAAAAAATCGCCTTTTCCTCAGCCCGCAAATGGGGGGCTATGCAGTTTGCGGATGAGGAAGTGCTGGTGTTGGGAGCGCCGGATCGGCTGATGAGAGAGCTTCCCTTGGATTTGGAACAAAAAATGGCGCAGGGGTACCGCATTTTGATTTTAGCGAAGTGTGAGAAGCTGCCGCAGCAGGAGGAAAGCGTAGAGGCGAAGCCGCTGCTGGCGCTGGTTCTCAGCGATGTTTTGCGCAAGGATGTCAATCAGACGCTGGAATATTTTCGCGCAGAGGGTGTCGATATCAAGATCATCTCCGGCGATCATGTAAAGGCGGTATCGGCGATTGCCGCTAAGGCCGGCTTTCATGATGCACAACGCTGTGTGGACATGAGCACAGTAAGCGAGGATGCGCTCGATGAGGCGTTTGTCAACGCGCACTCGGTATTTGGGCGCGTAACCCCGAAACAGAAGAAACAGATTGTCGCTATGCTGCAAAAGAGCGGACATACGGTGGCGATGACCGGGGATGGTGTCAATGATATGCTGGCGCTGCAGCAGGCGGATTGCAGCATCGCCGTAGCGGCGGGCAGCGATGCGGTCAAGCAGATGTCGCAGGTCGTGCTGTTGGAATCCGATTTCGGACAGCTACCGGCGGTGTTGCTGGAAGGCAGAAGAGTAGTCAATAATGTGACTCGTGTCGCCGGAATCTTCTTTATTAAAACGCTGTATTCGATCGCGGTGTCGATTCTCTGTGTGCTGCTGAATATGCCTTTCCCATTCATCCCGATTCAGGTGACGCTGATCGATTTGATGATCGAGGCATGGCCGAGCTTTGCGACGATGCTGGAGATGGACCCGGCAAAGGTAAAAGGACGGTTTTTATCCACTGTGATGCGCCGCGCACTTCCTTTTGCTGTGGCAGTGGTCGTCAGCATGGAGCTGCTGATGGTGCTTGGCCCGGATGGGAACTGGCAGAATACCCTGTATTTCGTCGTTGCCGCGCTTTCGATGCTGGCGGTCGTTCGCTCGCTGATGCCGATGAATCTGCTGCGCGTCTTCGTGTGTGTTTGCATGGCGGCAGGCTTTGTGATCGCTGTGCTGCTGTTCCCATCGATCCTCTATCTCACAAATCTGGAAGAAGCCTTCGAGCTGTTCCCGGTCAGCTTTGCCATCGCATTGCTCATCAGCGTTCTCTTATATCGCTGCATCGCGCCGAAGAACGGAACGAAGAAAAAATAATCCCAATGAAGCGTAGGATGGACTCTTGATGGCTATGGCTTTGCCGGTCATTGAGAGCAGCGCGCGCATGGAGGGAAAGACGTCTCTTTATATAAAATACAAATAAAATGCAAAAAGCCGCGAGACTGAAATGTTTTTCGATGCATTTAGGTTTCGTGGCTTTTTCAGCTAAAAAAGGGGGGGGGGGTCGAAAGAAATGGTAGAAATTTTCGATCATATCATTGGTGTCAAAAAATAGTTATATTTATCTTTGATAATTAAGAAAATAACACCAAAATATGTCCTTCTTTATTATAAGTTACATGAACGAAAAAGTCTGCTTTTTCGTTCAGCACCGGAAAGGAGAGAGAAGGTGTTGCTGAACAGATTTTCTTTTTTGGGAGGGATATATTTTGAAGAACAGAAAGCTATTTAATGTTTTTATCGTCTTTTTAGTGACCATAATGATGGCAACTACTTTTATGCTCCCTATGGTGCAAGCTAAAACCGATACAGCAGCAGAAACAGCGCAGAGCGGATATTCATTTCATGTGGATTACAATGATGATAATACAAAAGCTGTTATCAAAGGGGATGATTCCACAATATTTGCCGATTTAGAGATTGATGATATTATTGTGAACGATCAAGTGATAGATTTGAACGATCCTCAATACGAAGTGAGTAAGAATGGTATTTATGAATTCGAGATAAGTTTTCATGATGAGGAAGAAAGAAATTATAGGGAAATAGTGCCGATTACAGTTTCGTCTTTGAAAGAGAGCAACTCTAATGAACCAATGCCATTAAATGTTGGTGAGGAGTTTGAACAAGATAGTTTGTATTATAGGGTGATTTCAGAAGATGAGGTGGAAATTTATAATTATTACAGCAACAAGGAGGTTGGCATTAAAATACCGGCCACAGTTGATTATAATAGTAAAACATATAAGGTAGTACATTTCTACCATGATATAGATCACACGGGTTTATATGCAACGAATTTAGCTAGTGCTGACTTTAGTGAAGCAACGAATTTAACTCTTATCGGAGATGAAGCTTTACGAAACTATCGTGGAACGCCGTTAGATTTCAGTAATTGTGTACAATTGCGAGAAATTGGGGTGTTCGCCTTTAGGAATGTTAAGGTTTCTGAATTGATATTGCCTGACGGAGTGGAGAAAATAGGACGATCAGCGTTTGAAACCTGTAGGATACCTTCGATCAATTTACCGGACAGCATTCAATCGATTGATAATGACGCTTTTGCCGGCGCTACATTAACAGATCTTTCGCTTCCGGCAGATTTAGAGACATTAGAGTATAGTGTTTTTGCGTATGCGACATTAAATAGCGTTGATTTTTCAAAATGTGTGAAACTGCAAGAAATACCGTCTTCGCTTTTTTCTAACGCAAGTGGAATTACAACTGTTGATTTGTCTAAATTAACACAGTTGGAGACAATAGGCATTGAAGCATTTAACAATTGCTCTATCGTTAAAGTCACATTGCCATCTAGTGTTACAAAAATAAGTGAAGAGGCATTTTATTCATCGCAGAAACAGGAATTGGAAATTAATTTTGAGGATTTAATTCATCTAAAGCAAATTGGCGAAAGAGCTTTTTATAGGCGCTCTTTCCAGTTCTTGGATTTATCAAATTTATTTGAGTTGGCAGTAATAGGTTATCAAGCGTTTAGTTCGTGTTCGACAGGAAATGAAATTATTGATTTATCTAATTCTAAAAAATTATCCAGTGTCGGGTCATGGGGACTATATTTTTCTACTGGAGATCTAAAGATAATTGTACCGGATGATACTTTGATACGCTATGAAGCTAACGCGGTCCCTGCAAAGACATCATTTTATTCTTATGGAATCACGAACCCCGGAATACCGAGTAGTTGTCGGTGGTATGGTTTTCCGAATATAGATATCGAAAATGGACAGACGATTTATAATGGGTTTGAATTGACTTTTGCTTATGATGAAATCGATATTATTATTGACGATGGTGAAATCAGGCATCCGGCAGAAGATGGAACATTTGTGATAGATCAATTATCAGACGGTAGGCATACCATGAAAGCAATCAATGCTGCCGGTATTTATGACGAAGTATATTTTGACATATCTTCTGATGTAAAAAGTTTGAATGTGCGTACCGGGACGAAAAATATTGCTGATAAATTTATAGAGACAAATCAATTTGATTTATCCGATACGATGTATATTTACATAACCCCGAATGTAACACAATCAAATGGTGAATCGAATATGTTATCTTTGGCTGGTTTGACGCAAGGACAAGTAGCTTTGTACTATAATGGGGAACAAATTACCGACTCAATAGACGCACCTATAGGAAAGACTGTCGAATTAGAATATAGCTTTGATATGATGGGGATTAAGCCGGGAGATCCGGTTTCTGACCTGGAGGTAAGGTATCAAGGAAACGGAGAAGTCATTTGTGCGCCTCTAAGCATATCTTTATCAAAAGGAAGTTACTATATCTTTACATCATTGGATTTTAGTAAGCCGTATCCAGTAACTGGGGATCCGGTAGAATTTACATTAGATGATTTTAGGTTGATGAGTATGGTAAATTATCGAACAGTGGAGTTTCCGCAAGGCAGCAAATTGGCGTATTACACTGTGGATTCCAATGGTGATACCTTAGAAGAACCGTTAACAGAAGCGCCACGTTTACCAGGGGAATATAAAGTTGAGATCACTATTCCTGAAACTGATTTTTATGAAAGCAAAATTAGTGAATATTCGTTAGTTTTGCAAGCGCAGCCAGCAATTATTACTGTGAAAGATGAGTTTGTTGTTGGAAATGACTATAATTTTAAGCAGATTCAGTATACGGGGGAATCTCTGGATTTATATGATTATTTCGAATTAGGAGAGGGTGCGGAAGATATAGATTTCATTGGTGGTTATTATGTTCCAGAATTTAATGGCGATACCGGTAATCTGGGAGTGGAAGATCTCATACCGATCACAACCTCGCCAGAGACTATGGAAACAGGACTATATGAAATTTATGGCGTTGCTGTTCCTGATCAGTATCATAGACAAAACTATCAGAGCAGAGCGAGTGTGTGTGTTTGGGTGGTACAAGCGGGAAATCAGTGGACTGAAGAATTATCTATGGAAAGCTGGACAGTGGGAGATTTGGAAAAAGAACCAAAGGCAGCATCAAAATTCGGTACTGTACGATACGAATACTACAATGCACAGGGAGAAAAAATAAATAAACCGAGCGATCCGGGCAAATATAGCGTAAAGGCGATTGTCGATGAAACTAAAAACTATAAAGGGATGGTTTCCAGTGCGACATTTGAGATTAAAGGATTATTTACATCAAGCTATGCGTTTGTGCCTGCTGATTCAAATCAAACACTTCCAGACGAAGTGCAAGCGTTACTGCCAATTGATACGAATAACTATCCGTTAGGATCACAAGTAATTGCACGACAGCTAAATGAACAACAAGTAGATGTCGGCAATGGTGTGTGGGTCTTCAATGGCTGGGATAAAGAAAAAGAAGAGAACATTCAAGCAAATGTCATGTTTACAGGAACATGGAGCTATTATGAGAAACAAGTGATCGCTGGTGAAGATCTAATTGCCTATGAGGGCGGACTGGGGAGCGATCATAGTATGACAACCGCAGACGCTTTGCCAAAACCGCAATGGAAGGCGCAGTTCGAAAATAAAACGGTAACGGTAGGCAAAGAAAAATGGGACATTGAGACAAAGGGATTACCGTTTGCATGGGAATATCGAGATGCAGACGGAAATAAGGTGGAAAAGTCTGCAACGACCGGTATTTATGGCTTGTATGTCTTTCCACTGCAAGGATATGAGAATCAACCGGTGATTATTAACAATAAGATACTGGTATTGCCAGAGGAAGGAATGAAAATATCACAGGTATATGTCAGAGATGTAACAGACAATAATGATGCCGATGAATTATCTATTGATACCTTTAAAAATGTGTATAACCACGCATCACCGATTCTGCGGGAAAACCGATTAAAAACAGGAACGTATCGAAGCATCGGTGCAATGTTAAATCATGACAGTGCATTGATGGGAGACTACAATGAGAATGGAACGCATGACAATACTTGCGAAAATGAAATAGTACATGTGCATGTAGCCGATGGGACACAGTTCTATAAAAATGGGAAGACAAATATGCCGGTAAATGAAAACGCAAAAATCGGATTATTGTGGGATGATGTCATTGAGGAAGCAATGGAAAAACATGCAGGAACGCTGCATGAGAAAGCAATGGCAAGTATAGAACGTGAAAGCGCTGGTTTGTTTGATGAGGAGAAAGAAGTTAATCGCTGTTTTAAGTATATCGATCTGGTAGATATGAATGATGGAAATATTTGGGTAGGAACAGCAAAAGAGAGCGCAACGGTTTATGTACCATATCCAGAAGGAATTGATGAATATGATAAGATAGCAGTCGTATTGTTTAGCGAATTGACAAGAGATTATACGATAGAGAATGATGAGGAAGAACTAGCGGCAGCGATCGATACGAGCACAGGGATGACGCTGGAAGTAGTAAAGAGTGAAGAGGGAATTCTGTTTGAGATTCCGTCACAGTCTTTTGGAGTGATCGAATCTTTATGGCAGGAAGAAACGAAAACAGAAGGACAAAATGAAATGCCGGCAGAAGAGACTCATTCTAAGCAGCCAAAAAAAGATACTGGATTAGGAAACGATACGGTAACATGGAGCGTGATTGCAGGAGCTGCATTCTTAACAAGTGCAGGTATGTTTTGCAAAAAAAAGAAAAGAGCGTATAAATAAGATTGTTGTGCGTGTATGAGAAAGTTGACATACGCTCAGAAAATTGAATTATATGAGAAAAGACAAGCAAAAGCCAGCATACAGGAATTGGCAGATTTCTATTCGATACGAAAAGAAAGTGTTAAATATTTAGTGAGGCTGATTGATTATCACGGATATGGGGTTTTAAGAGATAAATGTTATCGTCACTATTCAGTTGAAGAGAAAGAAAGAGCGATATGCGAGGTTTTAAAAGATCACAAAAGTGTTGGAGAGACAGCGATTAAGTATGGTCTTCCCAGTAAAACCACTTTAACAAAATGGATAAAAAACTATCAATTGAATGAAAATAGTGTCCAAGAGAAGAAAAGAGGGCGCCCCAGGAAAAAATAATATAAAAGCTTCTGGTCTCTGATGAAGAATACATGGATCAGAAGCTTTTTGTTATGAAGTAGAGCCTGATCAATCAGCTTGTCGTTTTGATATACTTGGAGATTCAATTGTAAAATTATAGGAAATTATCAAAAAGTGCAAGACAAACGATAAAAGCGATGAATTGTTTTGCAACTTTAGATTGGTGGGCTCAATATTCTCTATGTGGTGAATAACAATAATCTTGTTGAGAAAAGTATCAAAAAAGAAAAGTTTTTCCGCTTTTTAGCACTAGGGTGTTGACAGTGCTAAGTTTTAGGAATATACTGTTAGCAGACGTAAGGGATGAGTGCTAGAGAAGGGAGTGAGCGTGATGCTGACACAACGGCAGATTGCCATCTTTAAAGCAATCGTGGATGAGTTTACCAGAACCGCCGAGCCGGTCGGCTCCAAAACGCTGATGAACCTTCTGGATTTCACCTGTTCCAGCGCGACCATCCGCAATGAGATGGCGGTGCTGGAGGACGTCGGTCTGCTGGAAAAGACACATACTTCCAGCGGGCGTATCCCAAGCCGAAAGGGCTATCGATTCTACGTCGAGCACCTGATGGAGAAAGAGTTAGACAACGAGGTCAAATATTCTTTGCAGCAGGTGTTCAGCGAACGCCATTATTCCATGGACGAGATCGTCAGAAAAAGCTGCGACATCCTCTCGCAGATGACCCATCTGACCTCTGTCGTCTTAGGGCCGGAAAGCAAGTATCAGACATTGCAGCACATTCAGCTGGTGCCGATCTCCAGCCGCAGCGCGGTCGCCATCTTTATCACCGATCACGGTCATACGGAGAACAAGACGTTTCACTTCGATACCGATGTGAGCGTCAAGGATCTCAAAACCTGTACGGATCTGCTCAACGATAAGCTGTGCGGAACGCCGATCAAGGACGTCGTCGAAAAGATGAATGAGATCGAACCGTTGTTAGCTGCGCAGGTCGCCCGTCATGAGGTGCTCTTTGAGGCCTTTGTTTCCGCCTTTATGAAGTTTGCCAGTGATAAGGTTTATTGCAGCGGACAAAGCAACATGCTCTATCAGCCGGAATTTTCCGATATCAATAAGCTGCGCGAGGTGATGAAGGTACTGGAGGACAGCTCGCTGTTTCGTCAGCTTGCCAATCACGAGGGCAACGTCGCCATCGAGATCGGCGGCGATAACGAGTTGATTCAGGTGGACGATATGGCGGTGGTCGCCAGCAAGTTCCATCTGCCGGGCAATGAAGAGGGACAGCTGATGATCGTGGGGCCGACACGGATGCAATATAACCGCGTAGTCGCCTTGATGGAATACATGAGCAGGGTGATCGAGGATCTTTACAAGCAGGAAGAATAGGAGGGATTCGTGTGCAGGAAGAAGTGAATAAGAAAAACAGCGATGGCGTGCAGGAGGAAGCAGCTGCGGCTAGCGAAGATACAGAAGCGACGGCAGCCGCAATGTCAGACGAGGAAGTAAGCAAGGAAGCCGACAAGGAGAGCAAAGCGGACAAGAAAGAGAAAAAGCTCTTCAAGAAGGATAAAATCGCCGAGCTGGAGGCAGAGATCGCCGCGCTTCAAGAAGAAGTTGCCAAGCAGAAAAACGCTTATTTCAAGGCGTATGCCGACACGGAGAATCTGCGTAAGCGACTTCAGAGCGAGGCGGAAACCACCCGCAAGTACCGCATCCAGGGCTTTGCGCTGGAGGTGCTGCCGGTGTTAGATTCCATGGAGCGCGCCTTGGCGGTGCAAAGCGATGATGAGAACATCAAGAACTACGTCAAAGGGTTCGAAATGATTCACGATCAGCTGGTTGCCGTACTGGAAAAGGAAGGCGTGAAGGAAATTGAAGCGCTGAACAAGCCGTTTGACCACAACGTGCATCAGGCGTTGATGCAGGAAGCGATCGAGGGTGTGGAAAGCGGCATCGTCGTTGAAGTGCTTCAAAAAGGATATATGTTAAAGGACCGCGTGCTGAGAGCCGCGTTAGTCAAAGTGAGCGAATAAATAAGGAGGAATCGTTATGAGTAAGATTATCGGTATTGACTTAGGTACAACAAACTCTTGTGTAGCGGTGATGGAGGGCAAGGAATGCAAGGTCATCACCAATCCGGAGGGCAACCGCACGACCCCTTCGGTCGTTGCTTATAAAAACGGTGAGCGCATCGTCGGTGATGCCGCAAAGCGTCAGGCGGTAACAAACAAGAACACCGTTTCTTCCATCAAGCGGCTGATGGGAACCAGCGAAAAGGTGGAAATGGAAGGCAAGCAGTACACGCCGCAGGAGATCAGTGCGATGGTGCTGCAATATCTGAAGGCATACGCTGAGGATTATCTGGGTGAAAAGGTAGACAAGGCAGTCATCACCGTTCCTGCATACTTCAACGATGCACAGCGTCAGGCGACGAAGGATGCCGGAAAGATCGCCGGCTTAGAGGTAGAGCGTATCATCAACGAGCCGACGGCAGCAGCGCTTGCCTATGGTATCGACAAGACGGAAAAAGAACAGAAAGTATTGGTTTACGACTTAGGCGGCGGTACGTTTGATGTCTCGATTTTGGAGCTGGCAGACGGTACGTTTGAGGTGTTGTCCACCAACGGCGATACGCATTTGGGCGGCGACGATTTCGATAACGTCTTGGTTGACTGGATGGTCGATACGTTTAAAAAGGAAAACGGCATCGATCTGCGCAATGACAAAATGGCGATGCAGCGTTTGAAAGAAGCAGGCGAGAAGGCGAAAAAGGATCTGTCTTCAATGATGCAGACGCAGATTTCCCTGCCGTTCATCTCGGCGGGTGCGAGCGGACCGCTGCACTTTGAAGCAAGCTTGACGCGTGCGAAATTCGATGAGATGACCAAGCATTTGGTCGACCGTACGATGGAGCCGGTCAGAAACGCTCTGCGTGATGCCGGATTGACGAAGAACGACATCCATCAGGTATTGCTGGTCGGTGGTTCCACCCGTATCCCTGCCGTGCAGGAAGCGGTAAAGAATGTGCTGGGCAAGGAACCGAATCACTCTGTCAACCCGGATGAGGTCGTAGCGATGGGTGCGTCTATTCAGGGCGGCGTCATCTCCGGTGACGTCAAGGATGTCCTGTTGCTGGACGTTACGCCGTTAAGCTTGGGTATCGAGACGATGGGCGGCGTCATGACGGTATTGATTCCGCGTAACACGACGATTCCAACCAGCAAGTCGCAGGTGTTCTCCACAGCGGCGGACAATCAGCCGGCAGTCGACATCCGCGTATTGCAGGGTGAGCGTCCGATGGCAGCGGACAATAAAGAGCTGGGTATGTTCAAGCTCGACGGTATCGCACCGGCGCGTCGCGGCGTACCGCAGATCGAAGTTACCTTTGACATTGACGTCAACGGTATCGTACACGTATCCGCAAAGGATAAAGGTACCGGCAAGGAGCAGTCGATCACCATTCAGAACTCCAGCGGTTTAAGCGATGAGGAGATCGATCGCATGGTACGCGAGGCTGAGGAGCACAAGGCCGAGGATGATAAGCGCAAGGAAGACATCGAAACCCGCAACAAGGCGGAGGGCTTCATCGCTCAGATCGATGCGACCTTGGCGGATAACGGCGACAAGATCGACGCTAAGCAGAAGGAAGAGGTCACCAAGCTGCGTGACGATCTGCAAAAGGCGCTTGATGAAAACAACATGGATGAAGTCAAGAGCAAGCTGCAGCTCTTAGAGCAGGCGATGCAGGCAGCGAGCCAGCAGATGTATCAAAACACCGCTGGCCAGCCGGGCAGCGATGCAAATGCCGCCGGCGGCAAGGACGATTTTGTCGACGCGGAGTTTGAAGAGAAGAAGTAAACCGATCAATGCTACAAATCCTAGTGCTTGCGCTAGGTTTTGTAGTGTTTGTCAGACTGCGTGCGGGCTGGTCAAAAGGACTTGCAAAATACGGCGCAAGCTGGTATTCTTAGGAGCATGCAGCAGCCGCTCACAGCGGCGATGAGTAAGAGAGGTGAGCCATGATGAGCGAAAAACGAGATTACTATGAGGTCCTCGGGCTGAGCAAGGGCGCCAGCGAGGATGAAATCAAAAAAGCATACCGCAAAATGGCCAAGAAATATCACCCGGATATCAACAAGGAACCGGGGGCAGAGGAAAAGTTCAAGGAGATCAACGAGGCGTATGAGGTGCTCAGCGATCCGCAGAAGAAGGCGACCTATGATCAGTTCGGTCATGCGGGTATGGACGGCGCCGGCTTCGGCGGCTTCAATCAGGGCGGAGACTTCTCGGGCTTCGGTGGTTTCGAGGATATATTCGGATCTTTCTTCGGCGGCGGTTTTGGTACGGGAGGCAGTCGGCGTGCCAACAGCGGACCGCGCAAGGGAAACGATCGCTTTATGCAGATGCGCATCAACTTCATGGATGCGATCTTCGGCAAGAGCGAGACGATCAACATCGATGTTGACGAGCCTTGCAAGGAGTGCGGCGGCAGCGGCGCATACAGCTCCAATGATATTCACACCTGTTCGCGCTGTAACGGCAGCGGCTATGTGACTACGCAGTCACGGACGATGTTTGGCGTGGTGCAGCAGCAGACGGTATGTCCGGAGTGCGGCGGCAGCGGCAAGAAGATCAGCCGCAAGTGCACAAAGTGCGGCGGACGCGGTTATGAGCATAAGCGGGTAAAGCTCGATATCAAGATTCCGGCCGGCATCCAAAGCGGACAGCAGGTGCGGGTAGCCGGTAAGGGCGAGCGCGGAAGCAACGGCGGTCCTAACGGCGATCTTTACATCGAGATCTTGGTGACGCCGCATAAGGTGTTCCAGCGCGAGGGCTATGATATTTCCATCAGCGTACCGGTGAGCGCAATTGATGCGACGCTGGGCTGTAAGGTGGATGTGCCGACGGTGTACGGCGATGTGTCGCTGACGATTCCGGCCGGTACGCAGCATGGCACGAAGTTCCGCTTAAAAGGCAAAGGCGTAAAATCTCCGCGCGGTTCACAGGGAGATGAATATGTCGAGGTGCGCATCGAGATTCCGACCAAGCTCAACCATGAGGAAAAAGAGCTGTATGAGCGCATCCGCAGCAAGAAAGGATATGAATCGCCGTTTGACCGATTCAAACGGGCATTTAAATCCTGATCGATTATCTTGAGAAAGACAAAACCCCATGCTTTCATTAAGAAAACATGGGGTTTTATCAACTATCTGACGCAGGCAGTCCTGCGTTTTTTTAGTCGCCGGCTTTGGGATAGGGAGTGGTTTCTCCTGTGTCCTTTTGGGTATCCGCCATTTTTGGATTGCAGTACCTTGTTTTATAAGATACCCTCTGCTTGCTCTCTGCGTTTCACCGGCTTTAGATCATGAGAGGAGGCACATGAGCGAACACCTGAAAGCATGGGAACATCACACACTAAAATATATAAAATTACACCCACAGATGTATAAAATTAACAGATGCGCAGCTATGGGCGTAACCCTGCTTACCGCTAAAAAGCGCAGAACAAACGAACAGCGCTGATTTGAGTTCAGGCAAAGGCGATTTTGCTGGGAAATGGCAGGTGTCATGGAAAGCATTCTCTCATATCACACCGGCTGACAGTTTCCTTGGCTAATCACGAAGAAATACTAAAAGGTCTTTCCCGAAAGAGCGGCGAGTGTCCGCAGGGGAAAGACCTTTTCCGTTGCATAGAGGGAAAGAAAATGATCGCCGTGTGCATGTCTGTTGGAAAAAAGAAAACGCCGGCTTTCTGAAAAGCGGGCGCCTTTTGCGCAAAGCGAGCATAAACAGTTTTATGGATGCGGCGGTTATTTCTGATGGGAATGGCGTTCGCCGTCAAGAAAAAACATCGTAAACGTAGCGCGGGAGAGCAAGGTTTCCCGATCGTTGAAGATGAATACCTCATACACGCCGGTCGTACGTCCCCGTGAGATCTCCTGTGCGATGCCGATCAGCCTGCCGCCGGTTCCCGGCTTGATGTAGTTGATCGAAGCGGATAGGGTCACGCTGTCGCGCCCGGTCGCAAAGCTGGCGGCTCCGGCAGCCGTATCGGCTAAGGAAAACAGCGCACCGCCGTGCACAAAGCCATGGACGTTAAGAATCTGCTCATCGATCGTCATCTCCACCTTGGCATATCCCTCTCGTACCTCGATGACCTGCATATCGTTGCTTTGTAAAAACTGCGAAGAACTGTTGAGGCGCTCCCGCAGCTGTTCCATCGTCTCTTGTTTCATCTGAACCTCCGTTGGACTCCTGCTGTCACTGTTTCTTATTATAGCCGATTTTTTTACGCTTGAACAGCCGCTCATCGTTTTGTCGGGCAATGCTTTCGCCAGTGTAGGGCAAATGCTTTGTTGAAGGGGATAAGATGGAACCTGCTAGGCGATGGGAAAATGTGGTATAATACGAAAGGAAAAGAAAGCTGATCAACCGATTCCCGAAGCGCTGGGAGACCGGCTTTGAAGATCATTTTGCAAAGTCTTGCGCAAATGCTGTGACAGCATGATCATCGCCGCAAAAAGCGATCCGTCTGCCTTTTTCACATGGAAGAGGCTGAAAGTGCATAGAAGCGCTGGGAGAGCGGGATGATTGTTGAAAGGGGGGAGCGCAATGCGCAGAAAAGGAATCCTATTTACGATATTATCGGCGGTGCTCTTTGGAATTACTCCGGCATTTGCCAAGCTGATTTATGCGGATGGCGTGAACTCCTCCACACTCGTGTTCTTCCGTAATCTCTTCGCCATACTGCCTTTGTATCTGCTGTGCCGAAAACAGCGCTGTGATCTGCACATTACGCTGCGGCAGGGCGTTCACCTCGTCCTTGCGGCGATCATCGGCCAAAGCGTGACGGCAGTGATGCTGTACGCCAGCTACAACTACATCCCGATCGCCACCGCGACGACCTTGCATTTTTTCTATCCGATCTTTATCACGCTGATCTGTGTCATCCTCTTTCATGAGCGGTTGTCAAGGGTCAAGCTGGGCGCGCTGTTAGCGGCGACGCTGGGGGTCGTCTGCTTTGTCGAGGGTGGCGGGAAAGGGAGCATGACCGGCTTTTCTCTCGCCCTCGCTTCCGCGCTGACCTTCGCCTACTATATGGTTGCGGTGGAGAAGAGCGGTCTCAATCGCCTGCATCCCTTCGCCATCACTTTCTATTTTGCGATCATCGTCTCGCTGTCGCTTCTGCTGTACAATGGCGCGCTGGGACAGTTTACGCTGGCGATCGGCGTTGGCACTTATGGAAAGATGGCGCTGTTTTCCCTGTTTACCTCAGTGGCGGCGATGGGGCTGCTGCAGCTGGGCATTCGTTATCTGGGTGCGGGTGATGCGGCGATCCTGTGTATGTTTGAACCGCTGACCTCCTTTATCAGCGGCGTCTTCTTTCTGCATGAAGAGCTCAGCGTGCGCAAGCTGTTGGGCAGTGTGCTGATCCTGGGGGCGGTTACTTTCATGATCGTGATGAATCGGCGGCCAAAGAAAACCACGAAGGAAATGCAATGAGGCGTCTGGTTGTCAGTGCAGGTCTTTTGTGATACGATGATGGTGAAAAAGGAGCGAGGCTTATGAAAAAGATGCGTTTTGAGAAGTGGCAGCTGATCGTTTTATCCGTATTTTACATCGTGTTTGGTATCATCTCCGGCATGGTGGCAAGAGAGCAGTTCTTGACGTTTTTCAATATTTTGGGATTGATTATCATGGTGGTGGGTGCGTTTTCCATCTTTATCTACTTCCTGCGCAAAAACTATCTGGAGGAGCATAATTTTCAAGTTGCTTTCGGTGCGCTCTACATCATGGCAGGCATGATCGTCTGGCTGAAGCCGGAGCTGATCGTCTCCAATTACCCGCTGGTGTTTGCGGGCTGTGTCGTCGTGGACAGCGCCGTGCGTTTACAGTATTCGATGAATCTCTTTCGCATGAAGGACGGCGGATGGCTGTGGGTGTTTGGCAGCGCGTTAGCGGCGATCGCACTGGCGGCAGTCATCCTGCTGGTGGAACTGGATCATACGTGGCAGCGCATTCTGCTGAGCGTACTGCTTTGCTTTGACGGCATCAGCAACCTTGCGACGCTCTTTTATGAGCGAACCGCTTTGAAGCGTTATTATCAGGATGAAAAGGTGGAGGTAGAGGTCGTCGAAGGAGAGCGGATCGAACACCGCCGATAATCATAGAAAACGAGGCTTTGCGGTGTGTGCGCAAAAGCCTCATTTTATATTAGAACGCGTGCGCAGGCGGGAAAAGAGGGAGATGTAGAATGGCACGGATTTTTGTGATGACACTTGGCAAGGAGATGGAAAGAAGCATCCTCCGCCATGAATATTCCTTTGAACAGATGAAACAGATGCGGGACATGCTGCAAAAGCAGCTGGACAACAAGCGCAGGGCAATGCGGCGCGTTACATTTTTCTCGCTGTTCATCGCGGCGGTGCTCGCTGCCATGACCGCCCTGCAAGCGGGAATGACGCCTGCGGTGGCAGTATCGTTTGTAATGATGCTTTTCTTTATTTTAGCGGCGCTCGCATTTGCGTGGTTTGCCTGCGTCTCTCACTGGAAAAGACAGTACAACAAAGCGGTGGAAAAGGGATATCCGCAGTTTTGGAGCGAGCTGCATCTGTAAGAAAGCGTGAAAAAAGGCGAGAGCTTCGCCCCAAGAGCGCGCATAGGAAAATGAGGAGCGCGGATGCGCACATGGACAGCCATGAGGAAAACGGAAGGTGATGAGGGCGAGGACAGAGTGCAAGCATCACCTTTTTATAGTGGAAACGCTTTGCTAAAGAGGAACCCCTTGTCGGGAGTGTCAGCGAAAGCAAACAATTCGATTTGACAAAACGCACAGGGAGGAATACAATAGAATCAACACCCCACCGTAGGGGTGGGAACGGAGGAAAATAGGATGAACGAAACAGGAAGAAAAAGTACGCTTCGCTTATTGCAGACGGCACGCGGACAGATGGATGGCATCATCCGTATGCTGGAGGAGGAGCGGTATTGTGTGGATATTTCCAATCAGATCATGGCGACACAGGCGCTGCTGGGCAAGGCGAACGCCCAGCTGCTGACGACACATTTAGCAACCTGTGTCAAGGACAGCATCGAAAATCACGGCGATTATGAGAAAAAGCTGGAGGAGATCGAACAGCTGATCCATAAGCTTGTACGTTAGGCGGAGAGGGACAATGATTGAGACATTTCAGGTGAAAGGTATGCACTGTGCCGCCTGTGCCGGTGCGGTGGAAAAGATCATCCGCCGTTTTGAAGGGGTAAGCGAGGCGCAGGTCAATCTGGTCAACGAGCAGGTGAGCGTCACCTCTGAACGGTATTTAGACATTGCGCCGATCGCTGAGGCTTTGCAAAAAGGAGGCTATACGCTCATCAGAACACAGCCGCTTCGAGAGCTGACACTGACGGTGGAAGGCATGCACTGCGCCGCATGCAGCGCGTCGGTGGAGCGCATCTTAAAGAAACAATCAGATGTTGTGGATGCACAGGTCAATCTGGTCAGCGAACAGGTGTTTGTACGCTGCTTGGGCAGCGGCAATATCAGCGCATGGCAGGCTGCGCTGGGCAAAGGCGGTTACCGGCTCAAGGAGAAAGAACAGCAGGTATGGAAGGAGACGAGCTTTCATATTTCCGGTATGCACTGTGCCAGCTGCTCCTCTGCCTGCGAGCGCATGCTTTCTAAGCTGGACGGCGTGAAGGAGGTCAGTGTCAATCTCGTCAACGAACAGGCGCATGTCGTCTATGACCCGCGCAAGGTAAAGCAAAGCGAGATGTTTGCGGCGATTGCCAAGGGCGGCTTTCAGGGCGAGGCCATAGCGGTAAAAAGCGAAGAGCAGGAACCAAAGAAAAGGCATCTGGGGATGTATCTCATGCTGGGATTAGGCGCTTGCTTGTTGTATATCGGCATGTCGCACATGCTGCCGATCCCGCTGCCTTTGCCTGCGCTGATTCACTATGACACGCATCCCTTACACTTTGCGTTCATTCAATTTGTGTTAGCGACATGCATATTGTGGATGGGCAGAGATTTCTATATCCGCGGCATCCCGGCGTTAGTGCATCGGGTGCCCAACATGGATACGCTGGTATCCATCGGTACGCTGAGCGCATACTGCTATTCCATCTTTTCCATGATACAGATCGCATCCGGCAATCCGCATGCGGTACATGCGCTTTATTTTGAGGGAGCCGGCGTTGTCGTCGCGCTGGTGCGCTTTGGCAAGTATCTGGAGGCATCCAGCAAGAAAAAGTCAATGGGCGCGATCCGCGCGCTGCTGCAGCTGCGTCCGGATACGGCGATGCTGTATAAGGACGGTCAGGAAATCGCCGTCAGCATTGACGAGGTGACGGTGGGGGATTTGCTTGTGGTACGCCCGGGCGATCACATCCCGATCGACGCCTGCGTGACACAGGGCAGCGCCAATGTCGATGAGAGCATGCTCAGCGGAGAGAGCATGCCGGTAAAAAAACATGAGGGGGATGAGGTCATCGGCGGAACGATCAACCTGGATGGCGTATTGATCATTCGCTGTACGAAGGAGATGGCGGATACGACACTCTCTCACATCATTGCGCTGGTGGAGGATGCCCAAGGGAAAAAGGCGCCGATCGCCCGCATCGCAGACCGCATTTCTTTGGTGTTTGTGCCATCGGTCATGGCGATTGCGATGGTCGCCGCCATCCTCTGGTATGCCGTAAGCAAAGACGGCGGACTTGCGATACAGATTTTTGTGAGCGTCTTGGTCATCGCCTGTCCGTGTGCGCTTGGCTTAGCGACGCCGACGGCGATCATGGTCGGCAGCGGCAAAGCGGCACAGTTAGGCATCTTTATGAAAAGCGGCGAGGCGTTGGAAAACGCCGGTGAGATCGATGTGATCCTGTTGGACAAAACCGGCACCTTGACGGTGGGCAAGCCGCAGGTCATCGAGATTGCCGCCGCTGATGTGCAGGCGGCGCTGAGCTATGCCGGCATGCTGGAACAAGGCAGCAAGCACCCGCTGGCGCACGCCATCCTAAAAAAGTGTGAAGAAGAAGGCGTAGCGTTAGAACCGATCGCCCATGTGGAAACGCTAAACGGGTTAGGTCTGCGTGCAGAAGCAGCGGGCAAACAAATCGTCTTGGGCAATCAGGAGCTGATGAAACAAAGCGGCTGTGATCTCAGCGCTCACAAGGAAGCGATGGAGGCTGCGGCAAAGCAGGGATACAGCGTGATCGCTTTAGGCGTTGACGGACAGTTTGCCGGCTTCTTTGTCATTGCCGATCAGTTGAAAAGCGATACGGTACATGCGGTTTCCCGTTTGAAACAGATGGGGATCACACCGGTGATGGTGACGGGAGATCACCCGCTGAGCGCCGATGCGATTGCCAAGCAGGCGGGAATTGAAGAAGTAATCGCCAAGGTGCTGCCGCAGGAAAAGGGCGCCGTCGTTGCGCGCTATCAAAAGGACCATAAGGTGGCGATGGTAGGAGACGGCATCAATGACGCGGTGGCATTGGCACAGGCAGACGTCGGAATCGCCATCGGCAGCGGCAGCGATGTTGCCGTGGAGAGCGCTGATATTATCTTAATGAAGGATGGAATCGATGACGTCGTGACCGCCATTGAGCTGTCCAAGGCTGTCATCCGCAACATCCATCAAAACCTGTTTTGGGCGTTCTTCTATAATTCTATCGGGATTCCGGTGGCAGCCGGCGTGCTCTACGCCTTTGGCGGGCCGCTGCTCTCGCCGGTGTTCGCCGGAGCGGCGATGGCATTTTCCAGCGTCTGTGTCGTCACCAACGCATTGCGTCTGCGCCGCTTTCATCCCAAAGGATAATAGGAGATCAGTGACAGGAAAAACGCATCGGTAACGATGGGAAAAACGAGGAAAAGAAAACACGTTGTCAGCAAAGGAGACGACGTGTTTTTTTTGCGTGCACAAAGAGCATCCTATGATCAATGATCGGCTGTCAAAAAGCCGCCGAGAATACAAAAGGTATCAATAAGTAAACCTTTTGATAGTTTTCTACAAAGTCTGTCACTGTGGGAAAGTGCGGGCGTTCTTTGTCGATTTTATTCATAAAAGCGGGGCGCTTGCCTGAAAAAGGGCGGGAAATGGGAACCAGCGCTATTGTTTTCCATCAGGAGAGAGGGTATAATATAAGACGAGGATGCGGTTATCAAATCGTTTACCTTTTGATAGAAATTTGTCATAGGGGAAACGGTCGGTTAGCCGCTCGTCGGACTCGTTAAATCAGGAATGGGAGGAATCAGAATGAACCATGTGAAACGAGCAGCGGCGCTGGTATTGGCATTTTTGCTGACGCTGGGGACTGTGTCGGCCACAGTATTCGCGCAGGATACGGGAGAAACACAGCCTGACGTCATCCTTGATACACAGCGCTCCGGCTATAACGACGAGACGAAGAGATATGCGATCTACTTTGTCATCAGCGAGGACTGCGATGCGTCAGAGGTTGACATCGAGATCGGCGACGCTTTGATCGCGGCAATTGACGAGCATGAACCGTATTTGGTACCGGGTGATAAATTTCAGGCGGACGTGTATATCGAGAACGCTTCCGGGCATACCTACGCTTACCAAAGCGGCAATTTCAGCGTCAGCACACCGGCGTTAGAGGGCGAAGCAGCCAGTCCGTTTATCGGCTTTGACGGCAAACAGATTCCTTATGCCTCCATCGCGGCGATGGGAACAGACGATCAGGTTATCAGCGCGCTGTATGAGGGAGCGAGCAAGCTGACGCTCAATCAGCTGCTTGGCATCTATGATCAGCTGGCTTCCAAAGGCTATGAAGGGGAAGGTGCGCTGACGGAGTTCGCCTTGGATTTCTATCGTGAAAAAGACGGTGTTGACTATGTGGATTGGGCGGACTTCATCGATCAAAGCGGCCCGAGCTATGGCAACGATTTCGGTACTACGCATAATTCGATCTATGAGGTGCCGGAAGCTGTGCTGACATCTCTGTTAGAGGAATACCCGGAAATGGACCCGTTTGTGCGTGTCAGCGGCACAAATGCCGCCGGCGATTTAAAGGTACAGGTGCTGTATCCGGAATCGGCATTGGCGACCGTTCATTATGAATATTTTTATAAAGATCTGCTGAGCGTATGCTTTTCCGCAGAGGATTGCGATTCGATGAATCCAAACAGCGGCGTAGCCTTCACCAGAGCGCATGGAGTCGGCGACTACATGGACGTCAATGACCCTGCATATGCAGAGGCGGATGCGTATTTCCTCTCGCTTGCCAATGCGGATGCTTTGGAGAACGGCGAGACGTTAGGCGGCAGCGAGGGCTTGCGTACCGCGATCGCACTGGATGGTCCGGCGATGGACAGCAATTATATGAACTATACCTTCGGTTACAGCAATAGCATCACCCTTACGAGAATCGATACCTCCTACACGGTGGAGCATCGTTACTATACGAGCGTGGACGGCGGGGCGTATACGCTGGATGGCTCTGTGATCAGCGATCCAATCAGCGCGCAGGCCGGCGATGTCATCACAGCCGAGATGATCGAAAAGCTGACGTCCTATGAGGGCAACGCTTATACGTGGGTTGCCTCGGATGAGGCGATTGTACTGACGCTGCGTGCAGAGGACAACCATATCGTATTGGAATATCACCGCGATGTGACGACGCCGCAGAAACCGGAAACGCCGGACACACAGAATCCGGATACCGGTACGCAGGATACACTGCCATTATGGGGCGTATTGTTCGGCGCATCTGCCGCATTGATCGCCGCACTGGCGATGAAACGCCGTATCCAGCGCTAAAGAAAGGGACGTGAGACAAAAATGATGAAATCAATACTGAAAAGATGTCTGGCGTTTACCACTGCGCTGTGTATGCTGTTTATCATCACACCGTGGATGGCGCATGCGGAAAATGCCGGCACCGACGTTTCTGCAGAGAGTGAAGCTGCTTCTCCAAGCACCTTGGCGGATGAGGACTATCCGCTTGCAGCAGGCGTCAACATCATGAAGAAAGGAGCGGCAAATCAGAGCTTTCATATCGGGGAAGGACAGGCACTGATGATTTCCGGTCAGGAACAGCCGGAAACAGATCCGCTCGTCTTTGAAAACTGTACATTCTATCTTTCCGGAGGAACCGTGAAGATTTCCGGAAATCAGGAGGGCATCTCCTATAACAACGGCGAGGTTGTCACCAAGCTGTTTATCAGCGGCAATGTGCAGTTTAAAAACTGTACGTTTGTGACCCAAGAGGGCGCCAAGAAGACGACGAACGCCGGATTTGATGCGGCCATCTACTTTTTCAGCGGCAACATCCAGCTGTTTGACTGCACGTTGTCCGCTGAGGGCTATAACGGTCAGTTCTTAGGCCTGTATGGAAGAGAAGGCGCCGTCACTTTTTCCCATTCTGTGATTTCTACGGTGGGAAATAAAAACGGATGGAGCTATGCGATGTATGGCGGTTCCATCATGAAGCTGGAAAACGGATCGACAATGAGCGCAACGGGCATGAGCACGGATGGCTCCAATATTAACGCGTTTTACTCCGGCGATAACAAAACCGGCTATGATGCGATTTTCGTCGACGACTCGACGATCGATTTCTCGGACAACCGCGCCGGAGGCTTTGCGATTAACAATGTGAACATCCATGTCAATCGCTCGACAATCCGCGTCAATGACAATCTGGGCAACGCCTGTAATTCAGGCTACTGGGTGGTCAAGGACAGCACCATTGAGATGAACGGCAACAGAGGCGGTCATGCGCTTTCCTGCATCGGCTTCGCGATGGAAAACTCCACGCTGGAGGTGCTGCACAACGGTTATGCGGGCGTCTATGTGCAAAGCAAGGATTCCTCGCTGAGTGATTGCGTAGTGGACATTCGCTGCAACGGTGAGAGACTGCTCAGCTATACCGCCGGAGATCTCTGGCTCAACGGCCATAGCTTAGAGGTCAGCAACTGTACATCGGCGGCGGCACCGGGCGCTGCATGGCTGGGCGGCGTTGGCCGCAAGGGAAAGGTGACCACACCTTCCGGAAGCATCGTCGCTTATGATTTGAACAGCAACGCTGCCGACAATTTGAAGAGCAACACAGAGCCGGTATTGAGCGATGCCGCCATTTTGCCGACAGAGAGTCATACGCTGTTTTTGAATCCGTTTATGGAAAGCGCTTATGCGCGCGGCAATGCGGAAAACAGCAGCAGTGATAACGATGCGGACTTGTTTGCGGATGACCGCACAGAGAGCCGAAATGACATCATCGGCGCAGAGAATGCGAAGATAGGAACGCTGAGTGAGGCACAGCTGAGCCACCATATCTATGATTGGGATCATGGGGTTGTCAGCGAAGATGCCACAGAGCAGGCATATGGCGTAGTGCGCTATGAATGCACATCATGTGCACAGTATGTCAATCACACGCAGACGCATGCGAACAGCTTTGACTGTGAGGGGACTTATGTCTATGCGCCGTTAGTGGGCGTACATTTTGAGGCAAACACGGAAGATACTTCGGTCTTCGGCATGCCGCAGGATCAGACACAGATCGAATATCAGAACACCGCGCAAGAGGTGAGCGCACCGCAGCGCCCGGGTTACACATTTACCGGCTGGTATCTGGATGAGGCGTGCACACAGGCGTATGATTTCCAGACGCCGCTGAGCGAAAACTGGACAGTGCTGTATGCCGGATGGCAGCAGAACACCTATACGGTGACGGTATCGTATTATGACATTGATACCGGTGAGAGCATCCATACCTCTGAGATCATCTCTGATTATGTCTGGGGAGATGCGTATGATGCAAGTGCGTATGATCGGATCGCCATCAGCGGATACGATTATGTCGAGACGCGCGGAGACGCCTTGCAGGGAGTCATCGACGCCGATAAGACGATTCAGGTGTATTACAGAAAAACGGCTGAGGCACCGGGTACCGCCATGCAGAACCCGACGGTGCTATGGGGTGTCCTGATCACAGCATCTGCCGCATTGATCGCCGTATTAGGCATCAGGCGCAGAATGCAGCGCTGACAGCCATTCTCATCATTTGAGTGAAAACAAAGGCGGCCGACAGCGCCGCCTTTGTTGAAATAGAAAGAAGAGGGCAGCAGATGCGAAAATTATCAAAAGCACAAAAGATGGAGCTGTATGAAAAACGGCAGTCAGGAGCGACGATCAGCGAGCTTTCCAAGAGCTATCGGCTGCGCAAGGAAGGTGTCAAATACCTGATCCGTCTGATCGATATGCACGGATACGGCATCCTGCGCGATGGGAATTGCCGTCGTTATTCTAAGGAATTTAAGGAACAGGCGATATTAGAGGTGCTGACAGAGCAAAAGAGTATCGGCGAAACAGCGATCAAATACGGCCTTTCCAGTAAAACAGCCCTGACAAAATGGGTCAAGGACTATCAGGCGAACGGCAATCAGGTGGTGGAGCGAAAACGCGGCCGTCCATCGAAAACTAACGTCATCGGATAAAGAAGTCTAGCAAAACAGCGGACTTCTTTTTTTGGCAATTTAAATGATCGTGGGGGTGTTTGAGGGTACGCCTTTCAATTATCGGGTGGGGGGGCAAATCCACGAGTTAACTTCCCTTTTTAAAGCGGCGGGAAGAAGGGGCGGTTAGGTGTAAACAGGCAGGCAGCGGCAACATCGGTATGGACCTTCGATGATGCAAGAACTGCGATGTCTGTTATTTTACGAGCTAAAACGCCGCTGTGGGGAGGCGATGAGAAACAAGAAAACAAAAAAAGAAGGGGCTGTAATGAATAAAAGCATATAGCCAAAAAAAGCATTGCATTCTCATAGGGAAACAGATTCTTTTTTTGCAGCCTGTGGAATTTGTTTACGAAAACGGCGGGAACGAATAGAAAAACGAGTGTAACATAGCGTCAGTTTGCATCTACACTCGTTCGTTTTTTGCATAGTGGGATTCCTTTTTCTTTTCGTTACAGCCCCTTTTTCGGCCTGTTTCGGCAGACGGGAAACAGTTTTTGAGCGCGTATGGGTGGCTGCGGTGAATATTGGACGAAATCCAGCTGCGACTTTTCAAATAGCCTGTATGGTGTGCCGGCAGCCTCTTTTCCTTTTTTGTCCCAATCGGCTTTATTCCTATAACAGATTCAGCTCCTTGATGACGCGGACGAGCCGCTTGTGCCGCGCAGGGTGCGCGGGGATCTGTGCATCTTGCAGATAACGTCCCAGCACGTCGGCATCCTTGATCAGCTCGCTGAGCGCATCGTCCGTCTGTTCCTTGTATGAGTGATTGGCGATCGCCGTTTGAATCTGTTCGATCTCTCTGTCATAAAAGCCGGCCTCCCTGAGATAAGTGACGGCAAGTGCCGCGCTTTTTTTGGCATGTTCCAAATGACGGCAGTTTTGCGTATACAGGGAAAGATCATGTAAAAGCGCGCATGCGCTGCACAGCTCCATCTCCAGATGACGGCGCAGCGCCAGCATTCCCGCCGCATTGCAGACCGCCATGGTATGGGCGATGCCTGCATGCCGCAATGCCGGCAGTGAAATCGCATGAAAATCGGTTAACACCATGTCTAATAATCGCTGATAGCGTTGCAAACAAAACACCTCCGTTTCAAAAATAAAAAAACACGCCGCAGCGTGTTTTAAGCAACAACCGTTACGTTGGCAGCCTGCTGTCCGCGGTCACCCTCAACGATTTCAAAGGTTACCGTCTGTCCTTCCTCCAGAGAACGGAAGCCGTCCGCCTGAATGGAAGAATAATGAACGAATACGTCCTTTCCTTCATCCGTCGTGATGAATCCATAACCCTTTTCTGCGTTAAACCATTTTACCTTGCCTGTGCTCATAATTCATACCTCCTGTGCTTGTTGTGAAATAAGTAATAATAAATAAAAAATTCACGTGCCATGAGAATTCCAGTAATCAAACATCCAACTCGCTATAATGATTTCTGGGAATACACACACATGAAATTATACTTAAAGTTGCTTATGTTCATCCCTATCATAGCGGATACACACAAAATTGTCAATGAAATCTTTTGCAAATCTGCACGAACTGTGCAATAGGAAACCAATTGCCGTGTGAAAAGCATCTCTTGTGATTTTGCGTGGGGAGGTTATTGAATAAAACGGCGGAACGATCAGAGAGCTGCGGCGGCTTTGGAATGGATGACAATGATGTGAAAGCGGGCTGTGTTTTGACGGGCACAGATGTTTTCGGCGTGATTTGTCTTTGGCATAACCGCAGGGACGTGATGGAAAATAAGGATTTAAAACAAAAATGAATTAGAGTATAATAAAGATAGAAAGCTGATAGCTGGGAGGTTTACTGTTATGCTCATTAAGGATGATATGCTGCGCGAGGTAATCGCCCGTACCCTGCGAATAAGCGAAGAAGAACTCACCGAGGAAAAAATGCTGGAGCTGCGCAATCTGTCGGTGCGATATGCCGGCGTGTGCGCATTGGATGGCTTGGAGTATGCGGAAAATTTGGAGACTCTGGATTTGTGCGGCAACAACATTGAAATTTTGGACCCGATCCGCAATCTGCGCAATATCGAACGCTTGAACGTCTCGAAAAACCGCCTGCGCGATTTACAGGCGCTGCATGGGTTTCGTCAGCTGAAAAAGCTGGACATCTCCCGCAACAACCTCTATACGATGGATATTTCGGCGGTGGCCGGCATGATTGATCTGGAAGAGCTCAATCTGGAGCGAAGCAAGATCGACAACATCATCTACCTGGAAAACACCAAGAAGCTGCGGGTGCTGTACATCGGCATTGAAAACGGACCGTTCCCGGTCAGCATTTTGGGAACGCTGAAAAACCTCAAAGAGCTGCACATGAACAAGATGTGGCTGTACAGCATCGACGATCTCACCTATCTCAAGAGCGTTGAGGTACTGGATCTTTCCACCAATCTGTTTTCAGATCTCTCTCCGCTGACCTCCATGGAAAATCTGCGTTCTTTGGATGTTTCCAACTGTCCGTATTTGAAAGATTATTCCATCTTGTGCGATATGCCGCATCTGGAGGTGCTCAATCTCTCCTACAACCAGCCCGACAGCTTTGCGTTTTTAAAGCAGCTGCCTTCGCTGAAAGAGCTGCGCATGGTGCAGACCGGCATTCACGATGTCAGCGTGCTGAGCGGATTGACACAGCTGTGCAAGCTGGATCTCTCCGAAAACAAGCTGGAAAAGTGCACGTCCTTGAAGCATCTGGAAAATCTGATCTATTTCAAGGCGAGTCACTGCCAGCTGCGCAATATCGATTTCTTGAAGCATTCAAGCCATTTGGTGGAGCTGAATCTCTATACCAATCTGATCGAAAATATCGATATACTCAAGGAGTGCAATCAGATGACCGTGCTCAATGTCGGCAATAACGCCATTAAGGATATCGCCTGCCTGAAGGATATGAAGCAGCTGGAAATCCTCGGCTTGGAGAACAACAACGTGTCGGATGTGACGCCGCTCTCCCAGCTGAAGGATCTCTGCAAGATCGATCTCTACAACAACGTCATCACCGATCTCACACCGCTCTCCCAGCTGGAATATCTCTCCTACCTGCGCTTGGATCACAATGCCATCGTCGATTTAACGCCGTTATCACAGCTGAAATATCTGCGCAGCCTGACGCTGAAAGCCAACTATATCACCGATGTGACGCCGTTAAAAAATCTGACGCTGCTTCAGGAGCTGCGCTTGGATGAAAATCCGATCGAAGACACCTCGGTGCTGGAGGAGATGGAGTTCTACGACCGGTTCTCAATGAAATAGAAAAGACGCAGAAGGAGCTGTCGCAGAAAGAAGCGATCTGCGCTTGCTTACTTACCATCATATGTCTTTTGAATGCGTTTCCTCCCCATCAGGTGTGAGGGGACGCTTTTTACATGCTTTTATCCATCTTCACAGCACAGAAACCGATGTTAAGATGAGAATACGCTTTGCAGGGATGCAGCGGATGTGCCCGGAGGGGATGAGCCGCTCTAAGGTATCCTTGCCACAGCTTTCAAAAAGGAACGGATTTCTTGTACACGGTTGTCCATAGGTACTTGCATAAGTTAAATAATATAAAAAGTTCACAAACGATAGGAACTGTGTTATACTTTGGTTGGTGATGAAGATGGTACAAAAAAGCGTTCCGAAAGCGACATTACAGCGATACCCGGTCTATCTCAAGGCACTGCGCAAGCTCAAGCGCAGCGGGATCGAGCGCATCATGTCCAAAGAGCTGGCCAGCGTCGTCAACATTGAACCGACGACCATCCGCCGTGACTTTTCATTTCTCGGCAATCTGGGCAAGCAGGGATATGGCTATGATGTCAATTTGCTCATCGACATCTTCAATCAGGAGCTGGGCATGGACTTTGACGAGAAGATCATCCTCGTGGGCGCCGGTAACATGGGGCGCGCTTTGATGAAATACAACCGCTGGGATTATGTCGTGGGGGAGATCGCCTGTGCTTTCGATATCGATCCGACCCGCCGGGGGGAAACCTTCGGCATACCGGTGTATTCGATGGATGAGCTGGAAGAGAAGATGCCCGAGGGGTGCCGCATCGCCATTTTGGCGATTTCCATGAATATTCAGGCGACAGTGGACCGCCTTATCGCCTGTGGAATCATCGGTCTGGTTGATTTCACCCATGAGCACATTCAGGTGCCCAAAGGGGTTGTCTTAAAGACGGTCGATGTGGTATCATCTATACAAGAGCTTGTTTTCGAGACAAACTCGCTGAATGAAAGACGTTGAAGCAGAACACGGCGATGACGCTCAGGGCAGCGATTCTGTGATGGTGAAAGACAGAAGTGATGCGCATGGCAAGGTGAACGGCTGCGGAGTCAAACCGGAGAAAAGAGAGTAGACGGTTTCGTGGATGAGCGTTAATCATATAGAGATGCACATGTCCGCATGTGAATCAGGATGGCACCGCGTAGTGAATTACGTTCCTGTTGACAGGAGCGTTTTTATTTTAAAGGAGGAAACGCTATGTTTGAATTTATGACGATTCGGGAGCTGTATGAAATCATATTAGGGGGATCGCATGTAGAGATTGATTCAATCGAATACGTGTCGCTGCAGGGATGGGTGCGCACCAATCGCTCCAGCGGCAAAATCGGCTTCATCGAGCTCAACGACGGTACGTATTTCCGCAATGCACAGCTGGTGTACAGCTCGGATCTCAAGGACTTTGGCGAGGTGGAGAAATATACGAGCGGATCGGCACTGACGGTGATGGGCAAATTCGTCTATACCCCGGATGGCAAGCAGCCCTTTGAGATCACGGTGAAGCAGATTGAGCTGGAGGGCGCCTGCGATCATGATTATCCGCTGCAAAAAAAGCGTCACAGCTTTGAGTTTTTAAGGGAGATCCCGCATCTGCGTCCGCGCGCCAACAGTTTTTATGTGATCTTTCGCCTGCGTTCGGTGCTGTCGATGGCAATTCACGAGTTTTTTCAAAATCAGGGATTTGTCTATGTGCATACACCGATCATCACCGGCAATGACGCCGAGGGCGCCGGGGAGACCTTTACGGTAACGACGCGGGAGGACGGCGACTATGAGAAGGATTTCTTCGGCAAGCACGCTTCCCTGACGGTATCGGGACAGCTGCATGTTGAGGCGTTTGCGATGGCGTTTCGCGATGTCTATACGTTTGGTCCGACGTTTCGTGCGGAGAATTCCAACACGACGCGCCATGCCTCTGAATTTTGGATGATCGAACCGGAGATCGCTTTTGCGGACTTGGAGGATGACATGGATCTCATCGAGGATATGGTGAAATACTGCATCAACTACTGTCTGGAAAATGCGCCGGAGGAGATGAAGTTCTTTGAGCGGATGATCGACAAGGAATGCATCGAGCGCATCACGCGCGTGCGTGACAGCGAATTTCAGCGCATGACGTATTCCGAGGCGATCGAGCTCTTAAAGAAAGCGGACGTCAAGTTTGAAAATGACAAGATCGAATGGGGAATGGACTTGCAAAGCGAGCATGAGCGCTATCTGTGCGAGCAGGTAGTGAACGGACCGGTCTTTTTGACGGACTATCCAAAGGATATTAAGGCATTCTACATGCGTCTCAACGATGATGGCAAGACGGTGGCCGCCTGTGATCTGCTGGTGCCGGGCGTCGGCGAGCTGGTCGGCGGCAGTCAGCGTGAGGAGCGCTATGATGTGCTGGCAGCGCGCATGAAGGAGATGGGCATGGAGAGCGACAGCCTGCAATGGTATATGGATCTGCGCCGTTTTGGCGGCTGCAAGCATGCCGGCTTCGGTCTTGGCTTTGACCGCATGCTGATGTACCTCAGCGGTATGCAGAATATCCGTGATGTGGAGCCGTTTGCCCGCACGCCGAAGAACTTGGTGTTCTAAGCATGACCGGCGCTTTTTGCGAAAGGGCCTCCATGGCGTTTGACAAAAAGGTGCGTGCTGATCGTTTGTGGATGAGGAAGAAGCAAGCGAGAGCGGATGCGTTTATAATTTTTTCGACCGGTGAAACGCCGGTCTTTTTTTGCCCCTGTCATCGATGAAAAGGGGGGTGCTAAGCACATGCGGAAAAGCGATCAAGGCGGTTTGCTGCTTTCCTGGCGTGCAGCCCGCTCTATTTTTTGCCTGCTGACATCATTGAAAAATGGGGAGATGCGCAAACATCGTTAGCCGCATGTAGAAAAAGCGATCAAGGGCTGTTTGCCGTTTCCCTGGCAATGAAGCGTGGTTATTTGTTCACCGTCGCCGATGCAAGAGCGGATGTGGTGCGTATCACCATTCCCTGTATGGAGAAAAGGACGGCGTATGGGAAAGAGCGGCGGCAGCGGCCGACATGCGCGCAATGTCAAAAGAATGGAGAACACATTGCGTTCATTGATGGCAAACCCCTTTGCGAAAGGAGCGTTTCCCCTGTTTAACGTTGTTTTTTTCATGGTTTCTGCTATACTAAGTATGCGATTAACGCCGCATGTGCAAGCGTGCAGAAATGGAGAGGAGGATGCGCATGCCGTATGTAGCGCGGAAGCGACGCTTTCATCTGACATGGAAAACGGGACTGGCACTTGGCGCTGTCCTCATTTTGTCGATCTTTGCAATTTACCGCCTGTTGGATCAGCCGCCGAAGCAGGGGGCGTTTACCGCCTGTGATTATGGAAACAATGAGATGCGCGAGCTGCAAAATCAGTCAGATAAGACCATCGAGCTCGAGGATTATCTGTTTTACGGCGAGACGCTCTCGCTGTATATGGACCCTTATGATGGGGAAGAGGATGAGATTTACGGCAAGACGATGGAACTTGTCAACATCTGTACCGGTGAGCAGTATAATTTTATCATCGGCAATACGGCGGATCGTCAGATTTATCTGCCTGATCTGACGGATGGCACCTATGAGATCTATCTGATCGACAGCTTTGAACGCAAGCGGGTCGTCTTTGCGCAGCCGACATACAGTGAAGCGTTTCAGACGATGCGCCGCGGCGGCAAGGTGAAGGAGGCAAGGTTGATCGCTGATCGCAGTGTGCTGGATGAATACGGCGGCTCTCTTTCGGCGCACTATGCGTTTCTCAGTGTGGAAAGCGTTACGCCGAGGGCGGAAAAAGCGGATGTGCTGATTGATCCCTTCGGTTTATATACCACGATCTGGGGCGGTATTGATTATGGATACAGCGGCGGGGGCATCGTAGAGTATGAGGAGAGCTATGCGGTGGCGCTGGCGATGAAGGAACAGCTGGAAAGCTATGGCTTACGGGTGCTCATCACCCGGGGAAAAGAGGAGGTCGTCGAGTATTACGGCGAGCATTCCCGCGCTTCCCAAGGATATGAGGCGGATGCCAACTATATCATCGGCATCGGTTTTACATATGGCAGCGGACATAGCGGCATTGAGAGCTACCATGGCATTCAGTCGTCCCCGCGTCTGACAAATGATATCATGTATTATTTACAGCAGACCTACGATATCGCCGGCTCAACGACTTATGCTTCGCAGACGAGCGTCGCCGGGGTATTCTCCTCTTCCGCCGTGCAGGGCGAGGATGAGCGTAGCGTGTATGACGGCATGCCGATCTTTCGCGAGAGCGGCGGCAAGGCGACGTTAGCGGGGCAATACAGTGAACGCAGTGCGGACAATCTCATCTATGCACAGGAAAACGGCATGCAGGGGGTCGAGTTTGATCTCGCATGTCTCAGCGATGAGGACGATACGACATTTTATCAGGAAAATAAAGATACGATCATCCGCGGCCTTTGCGAGGGGTTTGCCCATGCGCTGAAAGTGGAGGACGCCATGTAAAAGACCATCGAAAACATGTGATATAAAGGAGGAGGAGACTATGCGCTATCAGATCAATAAAGGCACGAAGGCCTATGGTGCATCCGTCATCTTCCAAGACATTCAATTTGAAATCAGAAACAATGAGAAGATCGCCGTGGTCGGCAGAAACGGTTGCGGCAAAACAACGCTGTTAAAAGTGATTGCCGAGCAGGAGCTATTGGATGAGGGTTCGATCCATAAGGAGAACGGCGTGCGCATCGGCTATCTGGCGCAGACGACCTTTCCCGATGATACGATCTGTGTGCAAGATGCGCTGGAGGGCGCGTTTGCACGGGTAAAGGAACTGGAGCGGCAGATGGAAAAGGCCGCGGCACAGCTGGCGCAGCAGGCAGATGCGCGCACCATGGAAGCGTATGCCCGCATTCAGGAGGCGTTTGAGGAAGCAGGAGGCTATCAGTGGGAGAGCGAGATGATGAATCTCGTTACCCGTTTTGGCTTTACCAGGGAAGATCTCGCACGAAAAGTGGGGGAGTTTTCCGGCGGTCAGCGCACCCGTCTCGCGTTTGTGAAGCTGCTGCTGTCCAAGCCGGACATCCTGCTGCTGGATGAGCCGACCAATCACCTGGACATCGAGACGATCGAATGGCTGGAAGGCTATGTGGCCCGCTATCCTAAAGCGGTCGTTCTCGTTTCTCACGACCGCACGTTTCTCGATCATGTGAGCGACGTCGTCTATGAGATCGAGTTTGGCGTCATGCGCCGCTATCCGGGCAATTACACCCATTATGTGGAGACGAAAAAGCAGGATATTGAGATTCAAAAGAGCGCCTATGCCCGCCAGCAGAAAGAGATCGCCCGCATGGAGGAGCTGATCGAGAAGTTTCGCTACAAGAAAAGCAAAGCGGCATTTGCACAATCGAAAATCAAATATTTAGAGCGCATGGAGAAAATCGAAAATCCCACCAGCGATGATACGAGCTTCCATGCGAAATTTCATGCGGCCCGCCGCGGCGGCAACCGCGTCATGGAGATCGAGGGCTTGCAGATCGGTTATGACCACCCGCTGTGTACGGTGAATTTGCAGCTGATGCAGGCGCAGCGTTTAGCGGTGATCGGACCTAACGGCCATGGCAAATCCACGCTGATGAAGACGCTGATGGGACAGGTACGCCCGTTAGCAGGTTCCTTCTTGCTGGGACATCAGATCGACGCCGGCTATTTTGATCAGGAACTCGCTCAGTTTGATTCGGCGAAAACCGTGCTGGAAGAAGTATGGGACGATTTCCCGCAGCTGGATCGGACACAGGTGCGGACGGCGTTAGGCTGCTTCTTGTTCACGCAGGACGAGGTGTTTAAAACGGTAGATTGTCTCTCCGGCGGTGAAAAGGTGCGGCTGAGTCTTGTCAAGCTCATGCTGTCACAGCCCAATTTGCTCATGCTCGACGAGCCGACCAATCACTTGGATCTCTTGGGCAAGGAAGCGCTGGAGGAGGCGTTAGCCGACTATGAGGGGACGATGATCTTCGTCTCTCACGACCGCTATTTCATTTCCAAGCTCGCCACCGCGATTTTGGAGATCAAAGACGGGGAAGCGCATTATTATCCGCTCACCTATGACGAGTATGTGCAGCGCGCTGACAAAGCGTTCATCGCAGACACGCCGAAAGCACAGGAGACGGTGAAAAAAGGGTATGTGCGCAATTTCAACTATGCGAAAGCGGTGAAGCAGCTGGAGGAGAAGATCGCCAAGCTGGAAGAAACCTTGGAGGAACTGCGGCAGCTGCGCTTTGAACCGGAATACTATCATGATTTCAAAAAGATGAATGCCTTGGATGAGCAGATCGACCAAGTCCATGTGGAAATCGATCATTTGATGGAGACTTGGGAAGAGTACAGTACACATCTGGAGTAAAGCGACCCGGCAGGCTTTGCCGGGTTTTCTTATATCGCTTTCGTAAACAAAACGCAGGGAAATCAGAAATATCGGTTTGTGTGGCAAAACATGTGCCCATACTGGTAAAGGGTGATGTGATGGAACGATTACAGGAACAGCTGGAAACGCGCTTGGCCATTGAGGAGAGCTTTGATCTGGTATCGCGAGAGCTGGAGGCCGGCGGACGGTCGTATTATTTTTATTTCGTCGACGGCTTTGTCAAGGATGAGATCATGGAAAAGCTGATGGAATTCTTGTTGAAAAGCGAGGAGCCTCAGCAGCTGATGATGCAGCAGCTGCAAAAGCGTCTGTTTCCTTATGTAGAGGTAACGATGAGCGAGGATGTGGACGCCTGTGTATATGCTGTGCTCAGCGGCGTGCTGGTGCTGTGGCGGCAGGGAGATCGCTCCTTTGTGCAGATCGACGCCAGGACGTATCCGACGCGTTCGATGAGTGAACCGGAGGATGATCGGGTGCTGCGCGGGGCAAGAGACAGCTTTGTGGAGACGCTGGTTTTCAATACGGCGCTCATTCGCCGCCGTCTGCGTGATCCGCGCCTGCGTATGGAATATTTCAGCGTGGGGGAAACGAAGGACGATGTCGTCTTGTGTACGATGGCGGGCGTCTGCGATCAGGCGCTGCATGATCGTTTGGCACAGCGTCTGCGCACGCTGAAGGTGGAATCGCTGACGATGGGGCAGGAAAGCTTGGCAGAAGCGCTCATTCCCCGCCGGCTGTGGCAGATTTTCCCGCTTGTTCGCTACAGCGAGCGTCCGGATGTGGCCAGCGCCCATGTGCAAGAGGGAGGCGTGGCGCTCATCGTCGATAATTCTCCCTCGGTGATGCTGCTGCCGGTGTCCCTGTTCGACTTTGTACAGGAAGCGCAGGATTATTATTTTCCTGTCGTCATCGGCTCTTATTTACGGCTTGTGCGCATCCTCGTCTTTTTGCTGGCGCAGTTTTTAACGCCGCTGTGGTTTTGGCTCAATCTCAATCCGCAATGGACGCCTGCTTGGTTTCGCTTTACCCTTATCGAAGGGGGTGCGGCGCTTAGTATCTTCTGGCAGCTGATCCTATTGGAAATCGGCATCGATGCGATCAAGCTGGCCAGCTTGAATACGCCCAGCTCGCTGAGTGGTTCTTTCAGCATCATCGGCGCGCTGATTCTGGGGGACTTTGCCGTTAAAGCGGGGTGGTTTGATGCGGAGATCTTGTTATATATGGCCTTTGTCGCCTTAGCAAACTTCACACAGCCAAGCTATGAATTGGGCTATGCGATCAAGCTGTACCGCATGTGCATGCTGGTGATGATCGCGCTGTTTCCCCAAGGGGGACTGCTGCTGTCGTTAGCTGGGCTGGCAGTGTTGCTCGCCGCTCAGGGAAAGGGGTATATGAAGCCATTGTTTCCTTTTCATCCCCGCGCCTTGCTGCGGGTGCTGTTTCGCCATACGATCCCCAAGGGGAAGGATGAGCGCTGAGCGCTTTGCTGAAACGGGATGGAGAATGGAGGAAAAGGAAAAGAAAACGAATTTTTTTAGTGTTTTTGTCTTTTGTGTGCGTATAGATGAAGTGAGGGAAAGCCGCGGGGAAGCGCGCCGGGCAGGTGATGACTGGGAGAGGCGTGTCGTTTGGGGGATGAAAAAGAGGTGGAATACGCATTGGAGGAGTTGTGCAATCAATTACAGGATTTCTATGATCTGTTGAAAATTCAGGCGCTGATGGCCAATGGGGCGGATGAGGTCAACGTGACGACCAAGGAGGTGCAGGGGATGCTGCGCTGCTATTTGCAATACATAGAGTCGCTGTTACAAGCTTTGCATGCGCATTTGCTAAAAGCGGGCGATGAAAAGGGGGAAACCGTGTAAGATGGAAAGTGTCGGCTAAGATGCGTTATGAGAGAAAACGTCATTTGTACAAAAACGCGTTCCTAGACGAGGGCAGAACGTCGGCGGGGCGTCTTGCGCCGTTCGTCCCTTTGCAAACGAGGAGGAATACAAACGCCATTTATACAAGAGACTTGCGGCAATCGCTAAAGAGAAGAAAAAAGGAGGGATGCGCGTGCGGACACTGAAGGAGATGGAGCGTGTGATCGCCCGTTATCAAAAACGTTGTTATGCACAAGAGGAGAACGGGAGAAAAGGGTTTCTCCAACAGATCGATGATGAGCGGATGCACAACCGCATCGAGGAGGCGTTAGCCCGCTGTACGCTGGAGAATGAGGTTTTGGTGCGAAAGGTTTACTTTGAAAAGCGTTCGTTGGCGGGGATGAGTAAAAAAGAGCAGAAGAAAAGGAAAAAAGCCGGACTGAAACAATTCTTTGATTGCTTATGTCAGTGAAAAATGTTATTATATTGCTTGGAGAAGTATGTAAGCGATTTACTGCTTTTATCTGTTTGCTTAGCATATAAAGATGGTTCAGTAGAGGAGGATTTTGTATGTTAAAAGGTATTGCGGCTTCTGCCGGTATTTCAATCGCAAAGGCTTATAAGCTGGAGTCTCCTAAGGTTGAGATCGTAAAGAAGGACGGAGATCCTGCTGCTGAGGTTGAAAAGTTCAACGCGGCGCTGGAAAAGACAAAAAAGGACATTGAAGGGGTAAAGGAGCGCGCGGCTAAGCGCTTATCAGAGGAAGAATTAGCCGTATTTGACGCACACTTGATGATGGCCGGGGATCCGGAGTTTGCCGGACAGATCACGGCGATGATCGAAAATGAAAAGGTGAATGCGGAATATGCCGCGGATGCCGTTGCAACACAGATGATTACGATGTTTGAGTCGATGGACAACGACTATTTCAGAGAGAGAGCGGCGGATATTAAGGATGTGACTTTCCGCTTAAAGTGCAATCTGCTGGGACTGACGATTCCGGATTTGACGGCGATCAGCGAGGACAGCATCATTGTCGCTTATGATTTGACGCCATCCGATACGGCGCAGCTCAACGAGTATGTCAAGGGCTTCGCTACTTCCATCGGCGGCAAGACGAGCCATTCCGCCATCATGGCAAACTCGCTGGAGATCCCGGCTGTCGTCGGCTGCGGCGATATTCTCTCCGCGGTAGCGCACGGTGATACATTAGTGTTGGATGCCGTAGAGGGTAAGGTCATCATCAACCCGGATGAGGCGACGGTACAGGAATACGAAGCAAAGGCTAAGGCGTTTGCCGAAGAGAAAGAAGCGCTCAAGGTATTGGTCAATGCAAAATCCGTAACGACGGATGGACATGAGGTGGAATTGGCCGGTAACATCGGCGGCGTAAAGGACGTTGAGGGCGTATTGAAGAACGGCGGCGAAGGCGTCGGATTGTTCCGTACGGAGTTCTTATACATGGACAGCGATCATTTCCCGACCGAGGACGAGCAGTTTGAAGCTTATAAGGCTGTCTTGGAAGGTATGGGCGGCAAGAAAGTCGTCGTGCGCACGTTAGACATCGGCGGCGACAAGAAGCTGAAATACTTCACGTTCCCGCAGGAGATGAACCCGTTCTTAGGCTATCGCGCCATCCGTTTGTGCCTGGATCGCACCGATATCTTCCGCACGCAGCTGCGCGCGTTGATTCGTGCTTCCGTTTATGGCAAGCTGTGCATCATGTTCCCGATGATCGCTACGGTCAAGGAGTTCTGTGATGCCAAGGCGATTTACGAAGAGGAAAAGGCTAACCTGATCAAAGAGGGCGTTGCGGTTGCGGACAATATTGAAGTCGGTATGATGGTAGAGATTCCGGCTGCCGCAGTCTTGGCGGATCAGTTCGCAAAACATGCGGATTTCTTCTCCATCGGCACCAACGACTTGATTCAGTATTCGATGGCGGCAGACCGCATGAGCGAGCATGTCTCTTACCTGTATCAGCCATATAACCCGGCGATCCTGCGTTTGGTAAAAATGACGATCGACGGTGCGCACAAGGAAGGCAAGTGGGCCGGTATGTGCGGCGCGATGGCAGGCGAAGAGTATGCGGCGCCAATCCTGCTGGGTCTGGGACTGGATGAATTCTCCATGTCGGCTACGCAGATCCTCAAAGCCCGCAAGATGATCAACGGGCTCAGCAAGAAAGAGATGGAGGCTCTCGCAGCAGAAGCGATCAACAAGCAGACAGCGGACGAGGTGTTGGCATTCGTCAAAGAAAAGCTGGGAAAATAACATTGCGAGCAGGCGGCGTATCCAAGTGATGCGCCGCTTTTTCCATGCGCTGCCGCCATCCGCGCCCAAAATGAGACAATGGGCAGAAAAATCTTTAAACAGCGGCTCCAGCGGTTTACATTTCGGCAAAAATATCTTAAAATCTAAGAGTACGTAAATTACTACGAGGAGGCCAATTATGAAAATTTCATCACTACAAGAAGCTAGATATGCGTATTCTCCGAAACTTCCGGGAATGCTGCGAAACGGCATCGCAGACATCTGTGTAAAGGAAGGCGAGGAAACGCAGAGCGTAGCGGATCAGGAAAAGATTCAGGCGCTGTTTCCTAACACATACGGCAAAAAGGAGATCACTTTTCAAAAAGGGCAGAATACCTCTGAAGCAAAGAAGCAGGTCGTCGGCGTCATCCTTTCCGGCGGGCAGGCGCCGGGCGGACATAACGTCATCTGCGGACTCTATGATGCGCTGAAAGCAACCAACAAGGAAAACGTCCTGTACGGATTCAAAAACGGACCGATCGGTCTGATCGAGGACGATTACCTGATCTTTGACGACAAATATATCAATCAGTATCGCAATACCGGCGGATTTGACATCATCGGTTCCGGCAGAACGAAGCTGGAGACCAACGAGCAGTTTGCGATTGTAGCGGAAGTCTGCAAGAAGCATGGCATCACGGCGATCGTCATCATCGGCGGTGATGATTCCAATACCAACGCGGCGGTATTAGCCGAGTATTTTGCGGCACATGACACCGGCGTACAGGTCATCGGCTGCCCGAAGACGATTGACGGCGATTTGAAAAACGAGGATATCGAATGCTCCTTCGGTTTCGATACCGCGACAAAGACATACAGCGAAATCATCGGCAACATTGAGCGCGATGCAAACTCCGCTAAGAAATACTGGCATTTCATCAAGGTGATGGGACGCAGCGCTTCTCATGTCGCATTGGAGTGCGCACTGGAGACGCAGCCGAATATCTGCCTTATCTCCGAGGAAGTAGCGGCAAAGAAGATGTCTCTTTCCCAGATTGCCGATTACATCGCTGACTCCGTTGCAGCCAGAGCGGCAAAGGGAATGAACTTCGGCGTTGCCGTCATTCCGGAAGGCGTCGTCGAGTTCGTACCGGAATTCTCCGTATTGATTCAGGAGATCAATGAGCTGCTCGCCGGCAGCAAGGCGGACGCATTTAACGCGTTAGCTACTTGGAAAGAAAAATACGCGTTCATCGAGAACGGTTTGACGAAGGAGTCCATGGACGTATTCGCCATCCTGCCGGAAAGCATTCAGCAGCAGCTGTTCTTGGAGCGTGATCCGCACGGAAACGTACAGGTATCCCTGATCGAGTCCGAGAAGCTGTTCTCCGCTCTTGTCAAAGATAAGCTGGCAGAGCGCAAAAAGGCAGGCACATACAGCGGAAAGTTCAGCCCGCTGCACCACTTCTTAGGCTATGAAGGAAGATGTGCATTCCCATCCAACTTTGATTCCGACTACTGCTATTCCTTGGGATATAACGCATTCATGCTCATCCAGTATGGCTACAACGGCTATCTCTCCAAGATTTCCAACCTGTCCAAGCCTGCGGCAGAATGGGTAGCCGGAGGAATGCCGATCACGAAGATGATGAACATCGAGCGCCGTCACGGAGAAGACAAGCCGGTAATCAAAAAGGCGCTGGTGGAGCTGGATGGCAAGCCGTTCAAGTTCTTCGAGGCGCATCGCGAGGAATGGTCAGTGGAAACATGCTTCGTATATCCGGGCGCAATCCAGTACTATGGACCTAGCGAGGTATGCGACATCACGACGAAGACACTTGCTTTAGAGCAGGAATAATCGTTTATCCATCATATGGAAAACAGCCGTTTATCGGCTGTTTTTCCATTTTTGCCAAAAGAGGAACCGTTTTTGCCGGCATGCTTTTGTTTTCTTGCTTTTGTGTTATAGTATAGGTGTCAAAGGAAAGGCTTATAACACAGCTTCTCGAGGAGTGCTTAGAGGATCGAGAATAAGGAAACTGACGGGAGTCAGAGAAGAAGCAGGAGAGAGGCTGGTCAAAGTCAATATCGACAGGTTCCGATAGGAGAGGAAAGGAGTTCATCTGGGATCATAATTGCAGGATGATGAAGGAGATTCCCTCATATAGGGAAACGATGATCGATATTGATGCGAAGGAAGAGGAAATGGGTGAAACTGATCCGTTGGTGAAAGATACAGGAGATCAGGAAATCCAAAGAAAGGTACTCCGACTTCGGGTTATAGAGGAAAAGGGGTGCGATCAAAAGCATCTCTTTTTCTGTGCGCATTTGCCGTGAGAACAAGGATGGATGCTAGAAGATATAAAGGTAGATATAAAGGATTGAAAAAGATATATGCAAAAGAGGAAAGAAAGGGGCAGCCGTTTTTGAACCGGAGAGTTTCGCCGCATCGCGAGGGGCTGACATTTTCACAGGAAAGAGGCATGTGCGTATGGATGGCAGAAGACGATCTCCTTTTCTTTGTTACACTGTGGCATTTCTGCAAGAAACCCTGCCAAGGGATATGAGCGGCATCAGGCTTTCATCGGCAGCTGTGCCTTTTTCTTTTTTACAGATTCGATTATAATAGAGTTACAGAGAAATGAGGGATAGGATGCAAACGATCGATTATCACTGCGGCGTGATCGACGCCTTTAACGAGATGATTTCCTGCGGGGTGAAACAGCTGGCGCTCTCTCATCCATTCGACAGCGTGCAGGAGCGAAGCGAGGTACTTCCCTTTGTGGAAGCCATCTGTGCAAAGTATCATACGATGTATTATCTGGAAGATCGCCTGCTCACCTGTGATCTCTTTGATCCCGCTTTTCATGAAGGAAAGGCGATGATTTTGTTTTATCGCGAGGAACGGGTGCTGCAAGCATACCTAAATCTGAAGCAGGTCAAGGCGCAGGCGATCCGCCAACGGGAGTATGACAGCGTGCGCACGGCGATCGCTTATCGCTTCGGTGAACTGCTCTCCTATCCAAAGGAGCATATCGAAGCGCTGTTAGCCAAGCAGGAGAGGAAATGAGGAAAGTGAAACAGGTCATACGAGTACAGCTGCAAAAGGAATGGATTGAGGTCGCAGAGGGAACGACCATCTGGGAGTATCTGAAAGAACAAAAACAAGACGATGTTTTTTTCGCGGCGGTCGCAGAGGGCGAGCTGTTGGATTTGAGAACCATGTTCACGGACGGGATGCAGGCGGAACTGATAACGGCAGACAGCGACATCGCCAAAGTCATGCAGGAAAAGACGCTGTGCTTTGTCATTGCGGTGGCGATGAAGCAGTTGTTCCCGCAGCTTTCCCTGCGTATCGAGCACAGTTTCGATAATGGCATTTACTGTGAGACAGATCACGGTATGCTAAATGCGCAGGACATAGAACAGTTACAGGAGCGAATGCGCACGATGATCGCACAGCGCTTAGAAATCAAGCGCCGCTATGTTTCCAACGAGGAGGCCGCTCTTCATTTTGAACGGCTGGGGATGATCGATAAGGCATGCAACATCCGTCACCGCACACAACAGCGCTGTGCGATCGACTCCCTGTGCGGCATTGACGACTACTTTTACGGACACCTCTGCGTGCATACCGGCTATCTGCCGAAGGTGTATGCCGTAAAGTGGAAACAGGGATGCTGGGTGGGCTTTCACCCTTCCCCCAAGCCGCAAGAGAAGCTTTTTGCGGTGTTTGACGCCTATGAGCAATGGGGACGAAAGCTTTCGATCACCGATGTTCCCCAGCTGAATGAAAGCGTACAAAAGAAAGGCATCGACGAGCTGATTTTGATGAGCGAGGCAAAAGTTGAACGCGAGCTGGTCGAATTGAGCAATCAGATTGCCGCCAAACGTCCGCTGCGCCGCTTTGTGCTCATCAGCGGGCCGAGCTCGGCAGGAAAGACGACCTTTTCCCACCGCCTGAAAACCCATCTGCGCGTACTCGGCTATCAGCCTCACACGATCGCGATGGACGACTTCTTCTTCAACCGCGACACGTATCCGCTGTTAGCTGATGGCACCCCGGATTTTGAAAGCCTGCAAGCGGTCGATCTGCCCCTGTTACAACAGACGATTCACGGACTGCTGGCAGGGAAGACGATGCCGTTGCCGCGTTATGACTTTCCAAGTGGGAAGCGCCAATGGCGGGGAGAGACGCTGCAAATCGGCGATGATGATCTGCTGATCATGGAGGGCATCCATGGTTTGAACCCACAGGTGACACAGGGCTTTGCCAAAGATGAGGTGTTCCGCATCTATGTCAACGCCCTCACCCATCTCAACCTAGATCGCCACACCCGTATTCCCACCCGCGATTATCGCTTGATCCGCCGCATGGTGCGCGACTATCAGTTTCGCGGATACAGTGCCCGGCAGACGCTGAAAGGATGGAAGCATGTGCGCGAGGGAGAGGACTGCAACATCTATCCATATCAGGAGGAGGCAGATGTCATCTTCAACACCTCGATGGTGTACGAGATGCTCATTTTACAGAAGACGGCAAAGCAGCTGTTAGAAGCGATTGCGCCGGGGGAGGAAACCTATGTAGAAGCGCGCCGTCTGTTATCGCTGATTCAATATTTTGACAGTGCCGACAGCGCCCATATTCCCAACCATTCCATCTTGGCGGAATTTGTCGGCAACAGCGTGTTCTTTTAGGGAAAACAGAGAGGGGGAATCAAAATGAGCGAGGAAGAAAAGCAGGCGGTGCTCGCAAAGACGCGCATATTTGTCCGTGAGGCGATGGCAGGTAATGATGCGGCGCATGACTATGCGCACATTCAGCGGGTGATGCACACCGCGCAGATCATTGCGGACACCTTTACAAAGTGTGATCGCTTTTATCTGGAAATGCTGGTGCTGCTTCACGATGTCAGCGATCAAAAGCTTGCCAGTGCCAAGCGTTACAGCACCTGTGATTTTTTGGCAGCGTTAGCGCTGGATGATGGGATGCGGCTACGGCTGTGGCAGGGGGTGCAGGCGATTTCTTACAGTAAAAATCACGATCGTACCCAGCCGGCGGATGATGAGGTTTTGATCGTGCGGGATGCCGATCGGCTCGATGCGCTGGGCGCTGTCGGCGTCGCCAGAGCGTTTTTGTACAGCGGCGCACATGGCCATTCGATCTATGGGGAAGAAGAAAAGGAAAAGACGACACTTCATCATTTTCAGGATAAGCTGCTGCACTTGTCCGCGTATATCGTTACGGAAAAGGGGAAGGAGCTGGCAGTAAAGCGCCAAGCGTTCCTCAACGCCTTTTACGAGGAGCTGTGCGGGGAGATCGAAGGGAGCGCTTCCTCATGCTAGAGCGATACAAGCGTTATGTGATCGCCGCGATTTCGGTGATCCTCGGTATTTTGATCGATCGTATCTTCTCCTTGACCCGTGAGGGAGAGATCGTGCTGGAGGTCATCCTGCTCATCCTTTTAGCCGGAGCGCTGATCACCTACTACATCCTGCATCAGGTGGAGGAGCTGAAAGTGGTGAGCTTCACCGTGCTTTTGTTTATCTTGGATGAGGAGAACCGTCTGCTGGTCGTTGACAATCGCTATCATCGCCGTTTGATGATCCCCTGTGGAAATGTGCCGCGCACCTGTACACCAAGCGACGCCGTTAGCCGCTTTTTGGCACAGCAGGCGCATCTGTCTTTGAAAGATTTGGTGACCTTGCAGGGGGAGGCGCTCGATGAAGCGCATTTAACGCCATGCAATGCACAGATCGAATTTGTGACAAAGCACGAGTTTTCCGTGCAGGAGCATTATGCGTACATCTATTTTTTCAGAACAAAGCAGCCAAAAGACAACCGCTTTTTAAGCCTGCGGGAATTACAGGCGTATGGGGAGAACGGCCTGTTTTCCGATTTGCTGCAGCGCTATGAACGGCTGCTGAAGGAGCTGTGAGCCATGATTGTCCTATTGCAGCTCGCCAGCATCCTGACAATCGTGATCGGCACGGTTTTTCTGTTGCTGACGCTGTATGTCAAGGGTGCGAGAAAGGTCAGATATCAGGTGTTTCTTCTAATTGTGAATCCCCAAGGGGAATACCTGCTGATCTATGATAAAGCGCAGGGGCGCATGACGCTGCCCTTCGCCAACCTGCCGGACCATGAGATACCGACGCGCATCATCCGGCAAATCGTCAATGAAACGGTCGGCTGTCAGATGGAAGAGCTGCGTCTTTCCCCATTGTTTCACAAAGAGCCCGCAAAGTATGATCGGGTGCGGGACGACTATCCGCCGGCTTGCGTCGCACAGAGTGTCTACGGGAAAAAGAAGTTTTACCAGACCTTGTATGTGCTGGAAGACAGCGCGGCGACGACACAGCTTTCAAGGACGATGTTTCCCTATCCGGAGTATTTTACCTATGAAGAGATCATGACGATGGAGGAAGCGGCGATTCCCGACTCCCTGTGCCGCTACTTTATCGAAACCATCCATGAACGGCGATTGGCGCAAAGGGGAACCCGCTGATGGGAAAGCTGTATCTATGGCCAAAAGCGGGAGGGAACCCATCCTGCCGCAGCTTTGAGCTGGCCGAAAATGATCTTGATGTACTATGGGAGATCACCGGACGCTGCAACCAGCGCTGTCTGTATTGCTATGATACGCGGCTGCGCGGTTATGAACTGCGGCGGGAGGTGATGGAGAGAGTATGTGAGCGGATTGTCCATAGCCCTTGGCAGCGCGTGCATTTGAGCGGCGGAGAAATCCTGCTTTCTCCCTATATCGCGGAAATCTGCGATCGCCTGTCTGATCGTCGGCTGTACTTGACGACAAATCTGACGCTGTTGAGTGAAAAGGAACTTGCGGTGCTCACCAAGCCCAACGTCGTATCGATTGCCGTCTCGTTAGATGCCCTTAGCCCGCAGATCAACGACAGGCTGAGAGGACATACGCAGACGGTGCTGCATCACTTGCGGCAGCTGATCCGGCTCAAAAAGGAACACCGGCTGTCTGCCCGGCTGCGGTTACATGCCGTCATCACCAAAGAGAATATCGATGTACTGCCGGATTTGCTGCTGTGGGCAAAACAGGCCGGTATCGACGCTGTCAGCTGTCAGCCGGTGCACATCACAAAGCAAAATCCACACTATGCAAGTCTGGCGCTGACACAGGCGGATTTGCAGAAGCTGGAAAAGCTCTATGCTTTGGAGAAGGTGCTGTTCGCCTCTCATTATGCCGATACGCATTTCGCTTTGCTGAAACTGCTGCATGAAAATGAACGCGTGAGCGTAGATCCGCAAGGGAAAGCCTGCCTCGCTTACATCGACTGTCTGGGGCAGCTGTGGAATTGCCCGCTGAAAAAGCGAAAGCTGGACACAGTGATAGATGAGGCAAAGCAAACCATCTGTCCGCTGTCCGTTCAGTGTATGACCTGCTTTAAACGCCTGTCGTGGAAACAGCCGGACTTGGATGAGGAAGAAGCGAAGGAATGGGAAAGGATGCAGACGCCTGCCTGATGGGAATATGGCTTGTGCATCAAAGAAAGCGTGCAAGTTGAAAAAACAGCGGCTATCTTGACACAGAGATTCCTGATTTATATAGTGAGCGGCAGCCTCTGCAAGCATCCTGTGCGCTTCTCAGCTGAGAAAGAATCGGCATTGCATGCAGAGGTTATGAGCGCATGCGGCGCTGCTGCCATAGGGAGTAAAAATAGGCAAGAGTAAATAACAATAGGCAGTATAAGACGATCTGCCCCTGTGAGGGAGCATACAGCTGAAAGAGCGTCCAAGAGCCAAAGCCGAAGAAAACGGCAGCGGAGAAGATGCGCAAAAGTGAATCGCTGATGCGGGAGAGGAAACAGCGTCCCAGCGTAACGGCAAGCGCATTGGAAGCCAATAACCCAAGGAAGGAGCCGCAGAAAACAGCGGCTTTTTCACTGCTTTGTGCAGCGAGAGCAATCGTGGAGAGCTGCGTTTTATCCCCCAGCTCCGCAATGAAAAAAGCGAGCGCGACAGACAGCCACGGCAGACGCAGCTTTCGCCCTTTCTCCGCTTGGGAATCATTTGGCTTTAGCGCCTGAAAGCCAAAGAACAAAAAGAGGACGCCGCCGATCAGGCGGATGTCAAAGAGCGAGACATAGGCGCTCAGCCAAGAGGCGGCGCACAGAGAGAGCAGATTGAGCAGCAGGCAGGCGAGGATCATTCCCGTCATCACAGAGCGAAACGAATAACGCCGGGAGAGCGTCAGCATCAAAAACTGTGTCTTGTCCGCAATCTCGGCTAAGAAGATGAAAACGAAGGAAGAAAGAAACATGTGATCACCTGTTATCATGTGTATGAGAGAATGTATGCAGATATGAGTCAGGCATTTGATTTTAAGGAAATAGCAATTTGCGCTCAAAAGAAAATGTGCATCGCATGAAATGAGGATGAGGAGAAAACATAAAAAAACTGCCTTTGGGGCAGCTAGTAACGGCAGATATAAACCGCGTTTTCATGATCGAGCGCGGATACTTTTACCTGAATGCTCTCATCTAACGAGCTGGGAATGTTTTTGCCGATGTAATCCGCACGGATCGGCAGTTCCCGATGCCCGCGGTCCACCAAGACGGCCAGCTGTATTTCCTTGGCTCTGCCAAAGCTGGTGATCGCATCCATTGCCGCTCGGATCGTCCGTCCTTTATAGAGCACATCGTCAACCAGAATAACCTTTTTCTCCTGCACCGGAATCGAGGCCGTCGTCATGTGATCCAGACGTTTGTGATCGTCGCGCCAATGGCGGATGTCCAAGCTGTATGTCGGAATGATTGCGCCCTCAAAGGAGGCGATCAGATCGGCAAGCTCCTTTGCCAGATAGGGTCCTCTGGTTAATATGCCGACGAGAATCAGATCATCGACGCCTTTGTTGTGTTCAATGATCTCATGTGTGATTCTTTTTAGAGAGCGCTGGATTGCCAGCTCGTCCATGATCAGTTTTCTTTCCACAGGCATCACCAAGTAAAGTATAACGGTTTTTGCGGGAAAGCGCAATTTGTTGTTGAGAAAAAGAGCGTTTGCGCGGCGTTGTAACATCTGTTATAGTTAAGGATAGGTGATGATGATGGATACGGAAATGATCATGCGTTTATGCAATGCGGCGGCAGGCCTGTATGGCGTCGTGCATGTCCGCCATCTGGTGCAGGTGGTAAAGCAGTATGGCGATCGGCAGCTGACGCGCAAAGAGCTTACGGAACTGCTGCAACAGCAGCTGCCGCAGGGCTGTGGCTGGAAGGACGGTTTTCTTTACTGTGCAGATGTGTCCGCTGATTTTGAAGCGTGGGAAGCAATATTGAAGCGCCGTGCGCATCAGCCGCTTTGTTTTTTAGAAATCGGGGAGTTTTTGCGCTATGAGGATCATGCTTATGTGGAACCAAGCGCATATCTCGATGCTTTGGCCGCTTTGCTGGGGCCTGAAAAGCCAAAGGAGATCAAGGAAGTGCTGATGGATTGTGTGCGGGATATGCGAAGGGGAATGGCACCGCAGGAGGCGATGAAACGCTTGTTATCGACAGAGGTATTCCCATCTCAGCAGGAGCTGCGCCGCTTCGGCGATCTGTTTGCCAGCTTGTATCAAACGACGCGGTTATACAGTGAGTGCGGCTTTACCTTACAGGAGAAAAGGAAGGCGCACATGGCAAAGGACAGCGATGAAAAAAACGGTCAATGAGAGGAGAAAAGCGTGCGTATATTTGGCAAGAAAAAACAAGAAAACGCAGATGATCGCAGAAATCATCCGCTGCTTGGAGAAATGAAGCATATCGGAGTTACGTGGAAGCTGATGGAAAAGATGGCAGTAGTGCTTTGGGATGAGGTGTATCACGTTGATGTCTGTTTGTATGCACGCAGGGTGCAAGAGGGTGTCAGCGAAGCGCAGGAGAATGCCGTTCAACAGCTGAATGCTGTTTTGATAGAGAAGAGAGCACAACTGGAAGCGGCAGTGAGGGCGTATGCCAATACGACAGCGAAACAGCTGCTGTGCGAAAGATGCGTTCCGCGCTATATCGAGGTCGGCAGAAACGGTGAATGCGCGCTGTTTGTGGAGGATCGCGCGGAGGCGGGCGCTTATAATGATGATACGGAGACGGCGTTTGCGCTGTTTCTGCTGCCGGAAGTACAGCTGTTTCCGGCGGAGGATTCCTTGGATTTTCTGCATGGGCGCGATGGCAGTATATCGCAAGAGATGCTGTATGGGGAATCAGTGGCAGCTTTGCCATGGGAAAACGGGAAGTCTTAAATGGGGATTTGGGAGAAGTGATGATATCCTCGGGCTTGATTTCTTTGGTGGAAGACGATCGGCGTTGTTCTCAAAATTATTTATAGTATTTTCAATTTAAAAACCATTAAGAGTTCTTTACAACGCTATTTTCTAATCATTTAATTATATATCATAACTAACTGTGGATAGAGAATTGGACATTCAATTCAGACCATATTTCTAACCGAAAAGATAATGCAAAGGGATTTAAATGAGTTTTACCAGTTATGGCTGTAGAATTATGTATTGTCGGTGATTCTATAAATGATGCATAGGGACTAACAACACATTTATGGCTATTACGATTTATTTCGTACAACAAGAAACTGATTAGGGATCGCATGTGATGTGATCCCTTATTTTTGACTATTATGAAGGAGCATAGATAAATGGACAAAGAACAAATTATTTTCAAGCTAGAACAAGTAAAAGCGGTATTTGGTGTATTTAGTTGTTTAAATGAAGATGCAATAATAACCGATATCGCTTATATTGCCACTGAGTACAGGGACATTGTACAATACATTATAGAGAATATAAAATAAAGGGCTATTCGTTCAGAATAGCCCTTGCCACACGTATTATCAGTTCTAGTTGCTTGTTGGTTGCTTTAGAAGTAATTTCAATTAATTGATTATCATAATATTGCTTTTCTAGCTTAGAAACACCGGTGATTAAATAAGCTAGCTCAATATCCAAATGATCTGCGATCATAGCCAATGTTTCCATGGTCGGAGCAGACTTCCCATTTTCTATCTTACTAATATAGAATGTAGATAAAGAAAGATCATTAGCAAGCTGTTCTTGCGTGAAACCTTTTTCTACTCTTGCTTTTTTTATTCTTTTCCCAATCTGTGCATAATCAATCATTGACTCTATCATACAAACACTCCTTTCGTTTATCATAAATAAAACAGACTTTTCTTTACATAAACTAAAAGAACAAGTTGCATCAATAGTGCAATGTATGTTAAAATATCATTGCGCCTACAGGAAATATTTATATTCCAATACAATACAACAATGTTCCAAAAGTAGATGATGCTATTTGTTGGTTTATATCTGTATCAATTCAAATAGGCACTTTTTTTGGAAGCATAAGGGCGATAACTAATTGTCCTAAAAAAACTTATAAGAAAGGGAGAGAAAAGATGTATTGCAAAAATTGTGGAAAAGAAATTGATGAAAAGGCAGTAATTTGTCCTCATTGTGGTGTTCAGCAAGATAAACTAGAAAATAACAATGATACTGGTGGTTTTGGTTGGGGTCTTCTAGGTTGTTGTATTCCAATCGTTGGATTAATTTTGTTTCTGGTATGGAAAGATACAAAGCCAAAAACTTCAAAAGCAGCAGGTATTGGAGCTCTAGTTTCCGTTTGCTGTATTGTATTATGGTACGTTTTAGTAATACTTATTGGAATTGGTGCTTCAATTTGAATGCATGAAGTCTATCTTTATTAAATGGTTGCCGATTATATTTGGTTGTCATTGTAGGCCGGATAGATCATTCTATTATCGCGGCAAACAGTTTCCCATCTGTGCACGATGTACAGGTGAATTCATTGGCATTTTTCTGGGTTTATTATTATTTACCTTATTTCATGTTTCATTATTTGGAAATTTATTCTTGCTAATTCCTTTAATTTTAGATGGAATGTTTCAGCTTAAAACTAAATATGAAAGTACAAATGTACGACGGCTTATTACTGGGGCCATGTTTGGCTATGCTTTAGTCTCTATATTTATTTTGACTACGTTGTCTGCATATGATACTGGTACATATATAGGGAATACTTTTTAAAAGCATAAGTTCTTTCATAGCTTATGCTTTTTTCTTTTTCCATGTGAAATAAGAAATTTTATAAAACAAATAGGTCCAAGAAAATTTAGATGCTTTTGAAAACTGTAAAAAAAATAATAACCTCTCATTAGAGAATATCAGTAATCTAGGATTTAACAACTTTTCATAACACACTTTGATTTAAAATAAAACAGAAAGAGGTAGAATGAGATGAAGTGTAAAAATTGTGGAAAAGAATTAAATGATAATGATATCTATTGTACGTCTTGTGGGGCAAAAGTGGATAATCTACAAATCCCTTCAAACAATCACAAAAAAGAGAAGAAGATCATTAAGCTCTGTGGTATCATCGTTTTAATCGTTGTAGTAGTTGTTCTTATCATTGCTGGAATTATGTTTTTAACAAAACCAAAAGATATTGAGATAGAAGCTAATGATTTAGCAGACTTGATAGCTGAAAAGCAAGCAGATAAATACTATTCAGATAATTTATATGTTCGTGGTTATTTGTATAGAGATCCAAGCAAGACGGCAAATGAAGAAGGATATTTTATTTTAGTATCTGATTTAAATGATGTAAATGATTCTGGTTTAACTGATCAGATGATTCTATTTAGTTATGATAAAGGTCTTGATGAAGATTTAGGTACCGGAAGTGAAATTACTGTTCAAGGGAAATTACGTAAAGATAGTGATGGAAACGCAACGCAAATCTTAATTGGAGAAAAAATAATAGTTCATAAGAAAGTAAAATTTGTGAAATCGTTTGGCAGTACAACAGAACTTATTGAACAATCAGAAAACTATTTAAATAAAAAGGTTACCGTGTTAGGGAAATTATTTATTACAAACAGTTTTGGTGCATATATTTCCGATGAAAAACTTGTAGATAGCATATGGCTGTATAAGATTTCAAATAGTGAATTATTTGAAACTCAACAAAGAGGAGATTGGTGCATTGTTACTGGAAAGCTGATTATTGATGGCTCGAATTTGGCAATAGAAGTAGATTCAGTAGAACAAAATGACTTTACGGACGAATTAAGTTTAAGATTTGATAATCTTGATTTAGAATATATTGAGTCACATTCTGAACAGTTAATAGGTAAAGAGATTAGTGTAGTAGGGAACCTAGGCATGGATTTCACAGAGGTGGAAAGTGGTAGATACGCACCAGCCTTATACAATGAAGATTCTAGTAAATTTATAGAATTAACAGGGAAAAATCCTGATATAGGGAATTGTTTGGCGTTGGTTTACGGAAGGCTAGAAGAAAGAAATGGTAGGATTGTTTTAGATGTAGATGAATATGAGGTAATGAAGCAATATGGCATTTTTGAAAACTGAGGGAGAGTATAAAGATGTTTTGTAGAAAATGCGGATGTGAGCTAACTGATAATGCGAAATTTTGCGCCAAATGTGGGGAAAGCATAGCTGGAGATAAAATATTAGAAAAACAGGAGCAGAAGCAATTGGCATTATTAGATGATGTAGTGATATCTAAACAAACCTGTAGTGAAGACATCTTTTTGTTCTTTCAAAATTTAAAACATAGGGAAGTATATTTAAAAATTATTAAAATATTGGAAATGATAATTGTGGTGATGGATACTATACTTACTGTTTTGTTCATTAAAGAGCAATTTGATTTAAATGAAAGATATAGAATTAGTATCTATATATTGCGTTATTTAGTAAATTTCTCGTCGATGATTGTTATTGGCGGTCTGATTGCAACCATAAGATTACTTTTTAGTGTAAAAAAATCAGATTTAAAAGAGCATGTTAATCCTAAACTTTATTTATTATTGAGAGTGATAAATCTGGTATTATGTTTTGTAAGTTTTTTGACTTTTATAAATCCGTCAGGTTTAGAAATTGCAAGATGGGTAACTATAATAGGTTTAGGAAAAATAATCGATATGATATTCTATTTTCGATTTAATATTGGATGTTTGATAATTATATCTATTATAGAGTGTATTATCCAAGGTAAATTGAGTGTTGGAAATAAAGAAGTATAAATGATTTTAATAGGAGGAACTATGAAGAAAATAAAATTAGGTGTTATTATCACTTTAATCGCAGGATTAGTAGGATGTTCGGGCGGATCGTCAGATGAAGTGAGAAAGATAACAGAGAAATTAGAAAAATTTACAATCGTAGAAGAAAGAGAAGATTTAATTACTTTCGATTACTCTAATTCTAACGATAAAAGTTGGACAATAACGTATTCTAAAGAAAATGAATTTGTAAGAATTGAGGATAACAGAATTGACGACCTTATAATATCTATAGATGGTATAAACAGCTTGAGCAGAAAGGGTGAAATAAGTTATGATTTCGATGAAAAGGAAGTTAGATTATACTTTGATGAAGATTTAGCAGGTATCTCGATTTTGAGCTATAATTTGGAAGATGCAAGCTATCTGCTGAATAAAGATGGAGAATATTATGAGATTTCAGAAGAATTTAAAGATATTTTAGAAGAAAATGGCTTTTTAGAAATAGTGGAAAATGATATCAAAACATTTGAGAACGATTTAAATGATAACGATTTAAGCTTAGAAGAAATTACAAATTTGAAATATAATGATATAAAATAATGTGTTTATAGAGTGTACCTTAATGAAGTGGTACACTTTTTATTTATGTCAAGAGGGATGTTCATTTATTATGGAATGTATTGAATAACAGATTTAGTGAAACAGAGTGATATTGTGTAAAAATAGGATATGCAGTGTAGGTGAAATTGGTAAACAGCATGGGTGAATAAAGAGATGAAATTAGTAAAATCTATAGATAATTCCTCCTGATATATGAAAAAAAGCCCTGAACCGAGGGCTTTCTCTGTCTTATGGTGACGCGTACGGGATTCGAACCCGTGAATGCATGCGTGAAAGGCATGTGAGTTAACCGTTTCTCCAACGCGCCATGTATGTAAAACCCGGCAGATTCCCGAGTGCTGTTTTATATTATCATAACCCTATTTCTTTGACAAGCCTTTTTTCAACTTTTTGCTTGCAATTCAAGAACTTTTTGTGAGATCACCGGGTTTTACATACGTATTTGCTCATTGTCGGCAGATGCGCAAAGATAGGAAGAAATACACCGCCTTTGCTCACAATAGAAGCGCGGCCATTTTCAGATCACGGGAAAACAGAAACGCCTGCGTACAGACGTTTCGATAAAACGGCATTTCTCTGTTCCCGTTAAAACTGCGCCGTCCGTTCAGAGAACATTCTCCTTTCCAAACACATGTGCTCGCTTATGCAACACGTCAAAGTGCTGTCTTTTAGAAACGCAATTTCTTTAAAAGCACGGATAAGGCGTCATGTTCACCTGTGTGAAATAATAGAGAATTCCCCAGTAAAGACCGTAGGCGAAAGAGGACGGGTCCTCGCTTAGCTTTGTGCGATCGCCCGTGTTGGTAAGATAGCCCAGTTCGACCAACAGCGCCGGCATCGTGGTTCTGCGCAGCACATACAGTGCCGGGTTGACGCGCACGCCGTTATCCTTGGTATTCGCCGTCTGTGAAAGAATCTGCAAGATGGAAGCGGCCATCGTCCAAGCGACAGAGTTTTGCGCATATACGTAAATTTCACTGCCGTTGATGGCCGGATTGCTGTTGTAGTTGCAGTGAATGCTGAAAAAATAGTCCGCGCCCCAAGCGTTTGCCATCGCCACCCGCTCTTGCAGGGAGGATGCAGTGTCGCTCCCGATCACTTGCTGTGGAAATTGCCGCGAGGTACGAACCGCAAAACGGCAGTCGCCGTCCAATAGATCGGCCAGCATCGCTGCGACCTTAAAATTGACCGCCTGCTCCTCCACCCCGTCCACAACGGCGCCGGCGTTGATATTTCCCGGGTTATGCCCGGCATCGATAAACAGTTTGATCTCCATAAATGTCACCTCATGATAAGATATGCGCACACATTATTTTTTCATAGACATCTGTGGAAGAAACGCTATACTATAATAAGGAAACCTCGTAAAGCTCTTCAAAGAAGCTTTCGATCAATCGAATAGAAAGGAAAAGGTATGTGCTGACATGCCGAGGAACACATATGCACCAACAGGTGATGATCGCCGGCGTCTGGGAACAGGACAACCCGGATTTTATGCGGCAGATGACGGAGCTGGAAGGCTTGGCAAAAGCGTGCGATATGGAAGTGACGGGCGTTATGACGCAAAAGCTTCCTGCCATCCATCCAAGCACCTATTTTGGCAGCGGACGGCTGGCAGAAATCAAAACGGCGTTGACAGAAACACAGACACAGGCGATTGTGCTGCTGCATGAGTGCACGCCCTCGCAGCTGCGCACCTTAGAACAGACGCTGGAGTGTCCCATCATCGATCGCACACTGCTGATTTTACAAGTTTTCGAGCGCCGTGCTAAAACCAAAGAAGCCCGCATCCAGGTCGCGATGGCGATGTGTCAGTATGAATTGCCTCGCTTGACACATTCCGCAAATCATTGGAGCCGTCAGGCAGGCGGGCGCAACAAAGGAAAAGGCGAACAGCAGCTTGCCCTCGATAAGCGCGGATTACAGCGGCAGCTGACCGCTTTGCGCAGAGAATTGGCAAAATTGCAGGAAAAGAAAGAGACCCAGCGGCGATCTCGCCGCCATAGCGCCATTAAAAAAGCGGCGCTTGTCGGATATACCAACGCCGGGAAATCGACGATTCTCAACCGCCTGCTGATGATGGGAGAGCAGGGAGAGGAAAAGCAGGTCGTCGAACAGGATTTGCTCTTTGCGACCTTAGATCCGCAGGTGCGCCTGATCCGCGTGAAAGGACATACGCCGTTTTTGCTCAGTGATACGGTCGGCTTTCTGGAACAGCTGCCCCCGGCGCTGTTAGACGCTTTTGACGCAACGTTAAAAGAAGCACGGCAGGCAGATTTGCTGCTGCATGTCATTGACGTCAGCGACCCACAGTTTGCCTTGAAACGCGAGGTGACGATACAGACGCTACGGCGCATCGGCTGCGGAGATATTCCCTGCATCGAGGTATATAACAAGGTAGATCGCTGTTTGGAGATACAGCAGGAAAAGCGGCAGGATGCGCTGTATGTGAGCGCGCACAGCAATCGCGGGATGGAGCTGGTATTAGCGGCCGTGGATGCGTGGCAGTGGGAGAAAAGCGTCACGCTTTCTTGGTGTTTTTCCTATCAGCAGCTTGCACAGGCAGCTTCCCTGTATGCCTATGCGAAGATTGAAAAACGCATAGAAAAAGAAAACGGCATCTATCTGCAGGGGGTGCTGCCCGCTGAACGCCGTTCACAATTTCAATGCTATGAATGTGCGGATATTTGAGCTTGGATCAGCCGCATCCGCCGCTCTGCCTCCTCGATGAAGTAAGCGACATGAGAAGGTTCATGCGCATCCGAGGCGGTGATGATCATCGCTCCCTCTTGGAAGCAGGCGGCGAGGAATGCGTCGCTTAACCCGATGTCCTTTGTGTGATAGCGGTAATGACAGCCGGTGTTGTTTTCTATATACAGCCCTTTTTTTGCCGCCAGTTTAGCTAAGCGCGTATAGGTTGCGCTAAGATCGTAGCTGGGGTAGATGTCAAACAGCTTGATGGTATCAGGATGCGCGACTTGGGTAAACAGGTTGCTTTGCATCAGCTGTTCAAGCAGGGTATAGTAGCGCTGATAGATGTGATCTGCATCCTGTGCTTCCCACAGCAGTTGTTTGGAAAAGGGCATATCATAGAGGATGCCGTCGATGGAGTGAATGCTGCCTACTAAGAAATCATAGGGATATTGAGACAGCAGCTCGCTTAAAAAGCGTTCAGAATCAGGTGTGTAACAAACCTCTAAGCCGAAGCGTACCTCGATGGGAAGCTGCTTTTTTTTCATCTCTTCGATGAGCCGATGATAGTCTTTCAGGGAGTCCTTCGTCTTTTTTTTCAGCCACTCTGCCTGCAGCGGCGAAGCGTTTCTGACGCCCTCGTACATCGGCGCAAACTCGATAAAACGATGGGTATGATCTAGTATCTGCAAGGTGGTGACCCCTTTGGCGGCCGCTTCTGTTACAAAGCGCATCGCATAGTCCACGCTCAGTGCTCCGTTTTCCAAGTGAACATGTCCGTCAATCATGAAAATCCCTCCTTTTTTGTTGTCTATTATACCATAAACGAAAGGGGTTGGCGAAAATGTAAAAGCGGAAAAAATGCTGTAATTAGAATCTAGCAATATAACCACTATGAAAGAAAACTAACGGAAAACCTGTCTTATAATACTCATATACAAGAGAGGTACTATGGATAAAAAGGATTACGGTAAGCGGCTAGCGAATGCGATTTCCACGCAGATGCGCAGAAAAGGAATCACTCAGGAGCAGTTAGGCAATAAGATCGGTGTTTCCCAGCGTACGATTTCCGATTATGCCAGCGGTAAGACTGCGCCTGCATACGATGTGATGGCATGTATGGCGCTGATATTGGAAATCAGTCTGGATCAGATCTTCGAGCTGAAGGAAGATCGCGCGGCAGTTTATCTGGATAAAGAAGAATCAAAGCTGCTGGACGCTTTCCGGCAGGTGCCTAAAGAACGGCGCAAAGAATGTATGGAAGCAGTCATAAAGGTGATGGGACTGTTAACGCCCGAAGAGGAGTGAATAGCCTTTGCGGGCAGTCAACGCAAAAGTGTAAAAATAAACTGTGACCTGAGAGGACGGCGTGCTTTCATGGAACGCGGTTTATTTTTTTGTTCGCTTGATGATGAAAAAATCGCTTTCCTGCGCGCTGTCTCGTGGGTCGTTTTTCGATGGCATCCATCCTATGTCTCTTTGCGCGAGAAAAAGGCGAGCGCGTGTGGGGAACGGGAAGCAGGTTTTGCGCCGGTCAAAACAGCCGGGATACGAAACATAGGGGAAGGGATTTTACAGCGGATAAGAAACGCGCTTGCTTACTGTAAAAGATAAGCGGGATTTCTTATCATATAAAAAAACCTTTAAACCGCATTGTTTAAAGGCTTTTCGTTTACAATGGTGGACCCTTAGGGATTCGAACCCTAGACCCACTGATTAAGAGTCAGTTGCTCTGCCAGCTGAGCTAAGGGTCCATCGCTGATTGCTCATATATAGTACCAATAACTAAGAGGGTTGTCAATAAAAAAGTGAAAAAAAGTAGATAAAGTGAGTGAATGCTACAATCCTCGTATTTTGCAGTGTCAATGCAGCAGGATATCGATAGATGCCTGTGCGTCTGCTTCTTTCAATCGTTTGATAATTTCGGCGCGCTCCTGCTCAAAATGCGGCTGCTGATTGGGATAGCAGCTGCAGTAATGCTCCATCAGCTCCAAGATCGCCTTGACGCTTACCCGCTCAGGATCAAAGGCAGGATGTGTGCGGTTCAGGGTGATCACCCATACGTGAATGTCGTTGAGATAGGCGATCCCCGGCTCTTTGATCGCCAGCGGCACCGCCGTGATCAGCATCGTGTTGACATGAAACAGCTCTTCTAATTTCATACGTTCCCCTCCTGCTTCCTATTATCTTATCAGAAATGAAAAAAGAAAAGACTTGACTTGCGTATAGAAGTGAAAATATCGGGTAAAGTAGAAAGCAGGAGGAATCATCATGAAATTTTTGAATATTTTGACATGGACGATCGCCATTATCGGCGCGGTAAACTGGGGACTGATCGGGGCGTTCCACTGGAACTTGGTGGAAATGCTCTTCGGCGTGGATACGCTGTTTACGCGTGCAGTCTACATTTTGGTAGGACTCAGCGGCATTTATCTGCTGATGCTCTATCCCAAGATCGCCAGCCGCGATTAACAACAGCGCGGAAATGCCGATAATCGGCAGGATTTTATAAAAAGCTCTTTACAAACAGAGAAGGCCGTGGTACTATAACAACGCAGAAAAGCGAGTGGAAAGTCAGAAGTACCCCTTCTCACCTGATGTCCGCAGGACATGGGTCAATGCCATCACATAAATGAAACTGATTTATGCGAATGTGTGAAGTGGGTATGTGCGTACCCACTTTTCTTTCGGCAGGGAATACGGGAGGTGTCTGTTATCAATAGAAAAGTGATTCCTAACAATGTGAACGACGACTTAGTAAACGAGAAGATCCGCTTTAAGGAAGTGCTGGTGATCAATTCCAACGGCGAGCAGCTGGGAATTAAAATGCGCCGCGAGGCTTTGGATATTGCGTTCAATCAAGGGCTGGATCTGTTATGTGTAGCGCCGAAGGCACAGCCGCCGGTATGCAAGGTGCTCGATTATGGCAGATATCGCTTCGAGCAGCAGAAGAAGGCGAAAGAGGCAAAGAAGAAGCAGCATGTGACGGAAGTAAAGCCGCTGCGTCTCTCTCCGGTCATCGATACACATGATTTTGAGACGAAACTGCGGCATGCGCGCAGCTGGCTGGGAGACGGGATGAAAGTGAAGATCGACATGCGTTTCCGCGGCCGTATGATGACGCGCTTAGAGGTCGGCAAGAAGATCATGGACAGCTTCATTGCGGAATGTGCGGATATTGCGTCCGTTGAAAAGAAGCCGCTGTTGGAAGGAAACACGATGTCGACGGTACTGGCACCGAAGAAGAAATAAAATAGTAGGAGGTTACGAACATGCCAAAAATGAAATCCCACAGAGGACTTGCAAAACGTGTGAAATTAACAGGTTCAGGAAAGCTGAAAAGAAGTCATGCATACACGTCTCACCGTTTCCACGGCAAGACGAAGAAGCAGCGCCGCCATCTGGCTAAGCCGGCTACGGTGCATGCGAGCGACTTCAAGCGTATTAAAGAGATGTTAGTGAAGTAATTTTGTAGATTAGGAGGAAATAGATATGGCAAGAGTTAAAGGTGGAACTGTATCACGCAATCGCAGAAAACGTGTCCTGAAGCTGGCAAAAGGATACTTTGGATCAAAGCATATTTTATATAAGACAGCGCATGAGCAGGTCATGCATTCCTTCAAGTATGCTTACAACGATCGCCGCAAGCTGAAAAGCAACATGCGCAAGCTGTGGATCGCCCGCATCAATGCGGCGGCCCGCACCAACGATCTGTCTTACTCCAGACTGATGCACGGTTTGAAGTTAGCCAACATCGAGGTCAACCGCAAGATGCTCTCTGAGATGGCAATTCATGATGCCGCCGGTTTCAGCACGCTGTGCGATACCGCTAAGAAAGCGTTGGCCGCTTAATATTTGATGATAGAAAACTGCCGGAAAAGCGTGAAAGGATGAGCAGCTCAAAACATCTGATTTTGGGGAGCCGGTTCCAATAACGCGTATTCCGCGGTTTTTTATATGTGAAAACCAGAGATCAAAAGGATACCGATGAAAGATGGGAAATACGATTGGGAATATTGATCTCTGTTTTTTTCAGATGCAGGCACACAGAAGCAAGACCTTTCAAAAAGTAAGGACAGCGCTTTTTATAATGATAAAGAATCTTTGATGATATGCAGTGTGTTGGGATGCGCACTGTGTCTTTTTGTTTTTGTCCCTTTGTGTCGTGGCAAATCAGGGTTTGTCTTTCAATACCGTGAGAGTGTTTGAAGAACTTGAACGGAGTGAAAAGTTTCGCTAAAATAGGAGGTGTAAGAAAATTGCGGACGATTGGAAGGGAAGAAAGGGAGAGAGTACCTTACGAATGTCATAGAATGTAGGGGAAAGCGACACAGTGTAGACCGCTTCGATGAACGTCAGGCGGAAAAGGAAAAGCCAAAACAGATCGTTCGCTTACTCGAATGAGGGGGGGAGAACCATGAAACAGGGGAGAAAACGACGCGTGCACAGATGCCCAATGCTGTTAGGGGCAGTGTTACTCGCTGTCGGAGGTCTTTGGGGGATTGCGGGATGTGTGCAAAATGAGCAAGGACTGCTGGCGGCCGAGATATTTTCACAGAAGGATTATCACTCGATGATGGAGCAGGCAGAAATCGCATCCATGCAGATGCAGGAGAATCTCGATGATCGCATCAGCGATTATCTGGCAGAAAACGGGTTCTCTGCATCGTCTGTGCAATACTGCATCGAGGATTTGACAAGCCATCGCCGTTATGAAAAAGATGCGCAGATGAATGTGACGGCGGCCAGTATCTATAAGCTGCCTTTGGCGATGGTGTACTATGAGAAGATCGCAGCGGGAGAGTTGAGTGAAGCGACGTGTTTCACCTATGAAGCGAGTCACTATGAACAGGGCGGCTCCATCCCTTTACGGTATCAGGTGGGGGATCAAATTCCGTTAAGGGAACTGTTAACAGCGCTCATCCTCGAGTCCGATAATACTGCCGGGCACATCCTGTTTGAAAATCTGGGAGGCTGGACAGCCTATAAGCAGGTGATCAGCAAATACAGCGATACCCCGCAGGAGGCGATTTTCTTTTCGCTGAACAATGTGACCAACGCGGCATATACGGCGGATGTGCTGGCGTATCTCTATGCACATGAACAGTCGTTTTCCCAGCTGCTTTCAGATTTAAAGCAGGCGAGTCCGGGTGAGTATCTCCGCTATGTCATCGATGAGGAAACCGCCCAGAAATACGGATTGTTGGGCGATTACCGCAATGCGGCAGGCATCGTTTACGGAGAGCATCCTTACAGCGTTGCCATCTTTACTTCCTTGGGAGAGAGCGGCAGCCGTGTGATCGGGGAGATCAACGCGATCTGCTATGCATATTTCAACGGAGAGGAATGGCAACCGTAAGAGGGGCGATAACGAATAAGACGGAAAATGCATCGAAATCAATGATAGGATACCTCCAAAGGAACAGATTTTTATATGTAATCTGTCTGTTTCAGAGGTATCCTGTCAAATCAGAGGCAGATGCATTTTTTGCATGTGAGTCTGTCGCTAAGCATTGCCGAAACTGATCAAAAACAGGTGTATCGTCGGATAAGCATTCCTTTTCTTTGCATGCGGTTATCCCTTGCTCTGTAATTTGCTGTTTCGTTCTATCTCTTTTTACAGTTTCATCACTGTTTCATTTTATGAAAAAAAGGGCATTCTTTTGAATATTCGGTGAAGAAGCGTATTTGTGTCTCGGTGCGTTTGACAAAGGGAATCACGCGATGTTATGATTAAAAAGATTTTCCTGACGCGACGCGCAGGGAAAGACATGAAGTCAGGAGGAACGAGAGATGAGTCAGAAAAGCAATCACACTGAATCAGAGGTTTCAGATATCACCGTGACGGAAATGGATCAGCACTCAGATGCGGCTGACGATCAGCAGCGCATGGAGCATATGCAGGAGGCAAACGCTTCCAAGGAAGAACAGGCGCCCAAAAAAGCAAAAAACGATGTACAGGCACAGGTGAAAGCAAAGGGCGCGGCGGCACTCTCATGGGGCAAGCAGGGCGCAAAGCGGGTGAAAAGCGCTTGGCAAACGCTGTGGAACGAAGAGCGCAAAGCGGCGATGAAAAAGGCGTGGAGCGCAGTTTGCAAAAAAGGGAAAGCTCTGTGGAAGCAGGTGTGCACATGGTGTCAAAGGCTGGCGAAGCGCATCGGCGAGGGATGGAAAAAGCTGGCAAGCGAAGAGCGTAAGCAGGCGGTAAAGGCCAAGGCGGCGGCCTGCTGGGGATATATCGTCAAAAAATGTGCGCAGCTCAAGCATAAAGTGAGCGCAGTGCTGCACAATATGAAAGAAAAGGAAACGGATGAGGGGTTGCGCACCTATAAGCTGTTTTATATTTCGGATTATGAAAAGGAAGCGGCTTATCTGCGCAGCATGTCTTTAAAGGGGTATCACTTTGTTCGCAACGACGGTTTCAGCTTTGAGTTTGTCAAGGGCGATCCTAAGAATTATTTCTACCTGTTAGATTATTATAAGGTAGATCCTTCCCAGGAGGAGCTGGCGCATTGGCAGCAGCAGGGCTGGGAGGATATTTTTCATGCACCGGTCAACTATGAGGGCAGCTGGCATTTCTTTCGACGTGAGCTGAAAGAGGGAGATATGCTGGAGTACAATGAGAACAACGATTCGCGTCTGGAGCTGTTTGAACGGCTGACGAGAAACTGGCAGGGCATCCTGTCGGTGGTTGCGCTTTGTACGGTGTTCAGCATCGTCGCCGTCAGCATGCAGATCGCCCTGCGCGGATTTCCTTGGATGATAGCGTTGTGTCTGGTATTAGCGGCAATCTGTGTGTGCATCTTCCTGATCTATCTCAATATGTACTATCGCACGCGGCTGCGCATTGTGGATATTCATAACGCACGCCGGCAAAAAGAGGAATTTAAAAAGGAAGATGAAGCGAGTGAGGACGCGCAATAGCTCACGAACACGGATTTGAAACGGCGAGTGAGGCGTATGCAAAACGCAGGAAATTCATCGCTGTGCTTTCTAAAGCAAAAGACGAAAACTGCGGCTTGATTCGTCCGTGCTCACATCACAAGGGATGGCTTTGCCGTACACTGGAAGATTTGTTAGCATTCATGTAAAATCGCTGTAAAATGGCAGATGCGCCATTTACAAAGCCAAGAAAACATGCTAGAATGATGAGCAATAAGGGAGTAGTCAGCACATTGTGCGAATCTGGTTCAACATACCCGAATTTCGATTCTGGCCGGGTTCATAAGTGACGAGACTTATAGAAAGGGATATTTCTATGGTCTCGTTTTTTTGTTGGGACACATGGGAATACGGAAAGGACGTACGATATGGAAAAACGGTTTTATCAATGGGAAAGCGCAGAGCTGTTGGAGGAATTGCAGACTTCTTTGCAGGGGCTGACAGAGCAGGAGGCGGATCACCGTTTGCAGCGGGATGGCAAAAATGAATTGCAGGAAAGCAAGCCCCCGCACCCGCTGATGATCTTTCTGTCACAGTTTCGCGATCTGCTCGTCGTCATCTTGATCGCTGCGGCCATCATCAGCATGGTGAGCGGCGAGGTGGAAAGCACTGTCGTCATTTTGGCGGTCATCACAATGAATGCGGTATTGGGGACGATGCAGACGATCAAAGCGCAGAAGTCTTTAGATGCGCTGCGTCAGCTCTCCACGCCAAACGCGCGCGTGATGCGCGGCGGGGTGAAGATGGAAGTGCCCAGCACTCAGCTGGTGGTCGGCGATGTGCTGCTGTTAGAGGCGGGCGATGTCGTCGGCGCGGATGCCCGCGTGTTAGAATCCTATTCCTTGCAGGTCAACGAGAGCGCTTTGACTGGTGAAGCGGAAAGTGTGGAGAAGCAGACGAGTGTCATTGTGGGAGAATGCCCGCTGGGCGATCAGAAAAACATGGTATTTTCCAGCGGTTTGGTCACGTATGGGCGCGGGGTCGCCGTCGTCTGTGCGACGGGAATGCAGAGTGAGATCGGTAAGATCGCCGCGCTGATGAATCAGACGAAGGAACGCAAGACGCCGCTGCAAAAGACGCTGGATGATTTTGGCAGGAAGCTGAGCATCGGCATCATCCTGATCTGCATTCTCGTCTTTGGCTTAAACGTGCTGCAAGGCAATGCCGTGCTGGATGCGATGATGTTTGCGGTCGCGCTGGCGGTAGCGGCGATCCCGGAGGCGCTCTCCAGCATTGTGACGATCGTGCTGGCGATGGGAACCTCGCAGATGGCAAAGGAGCATGCCATCATCAAGAACATCAACTCGGTGGAAAGCCTCGGCTGCGTTTCTGTCATCTGCTCGGACAAGACCGGCACGCTGACACAGAACCGCATGAGCACACAGCAGTTTTTCAGAGATCACCGGCAGATTGACGCAAAGCAATTACAGGCGGAGCGCATCGATGAGCTGTTATTGCTTGGCTTTGTACTGTGCAATGACGCGCAGAGTGCGACCGGACAGCGCATCGGCGATCCGACGGAGCTCGCCTTTGTTGATCTGGCGCACCATTATGGCAAGGATGAGCTGGCGCTGCGTGCGCAGTACCCGCGTTTGGCCGAAAACCCTTTTGATTCCCAGCGCAAGCTGATGTCAACGCTGCATCAGATGGGAGAGCGGCGGGTGCTGATCGTGAAAGGCGCGTGTGATGAGCTGCTTAAGCGCTGTGTGCGCATTGAGAGCGAAACGGGCTGCCGTATGATCGAGGAAGCGGACCGACAGGCGGTGCTGGTGCAAAACGGACAGTTTGCCGAAAACGGCCTGCGCGTGCTGGGCTTGGCTTATCGTGTCATGGAGACAACGACGAGCACGCTTACGCTGGCAGATGAGTCATCACTGACATTTGTCGGTTTGGCTTCGCTGATGGACCCGCCGCGTGAGGAGAGTGCACAGGCGGTGAGCGACTGCCGGCAGGCGGGAATGATTCCGGTGATGATCACCGGCGATCACAAGGTGACCGCTTGCAGTATCGCGCGTACGATTGGCATTTATCATGAGGGTGATCTCTGTCTGGATGGGATGGAGCTTGGCGCAATGAGCGACGCCCAGCTGGACGCTTGTCTGGAAAAGGTGCGGGTGTACGCCCGCGTCGCCCCTGAACACAAGATTCGCATCGTACAGGCGTGGCAGCGCAAAGGCAAGCTCGTTGCGATGACGGGAGACGGCGTCAATGATGCGCCGGCCTTGAAGCAGGCGGACATCGGCATCGCCATGGGCATCACCGGTACCGAGGTCAGCAAGGACGCCGCCAGCATGATTTTGACCGACGACAACTTTGCGACGATTATTAAAGCGGTCGGCGCGGGGCGCAATGTCTATGCGAACATCCGCAATGCGATCATCTATCTGCTGGGCGGTAATCTCTCCGGAATCATCACCGTGCTGTGCGCCTCATTATTTGCATTGCCGGTGCCGTTTTTACCGGTGCACCTGCTGTTTATCAATTTGATTACCGACTCTTTGCCGGCGTTAGCCATCGGCATGGAGCGCTCCAGCGACGATGTGCTCAAACAGGCGCCGCGCGATCCTTCACAGGGTATCTTGGATGGCTCCACGGTGCGTACGCTGGGCGTGCAGGGCGTGCTGATTGCGGCGGTTACGATCGCTGCTTACTTCATCGGTCTTTCATACAGCTGGGCGCAGGCGACGACAATGGCGTTTGCGACGCTTTGCTTGGCGCGGCTCTTCCATGGCTTCAACTGCCGCAGCACCTATTCCCTGCGTCACATCGGCCTCTTTTCCAACCGTTACTCGATTGCGGCGTTCTTTGCCGGAGCGCTGTTATTAGGTGTGATTTTGTTTGTGCCGGGTCTGCATGCGCTGTTTTCGGTGACGACGTTAGCGCCGTGGCAGCATGCGCTGATCGTCGTGCTCGCTTTCTTGCCGACGCTGTGCATTCAGCTCATCAAGCTGTGGCAGGAACGCGGCCAAGGATAGGAAATAGGTAAAATGGAGTAAAGGGTGTCAGGGGAAATCTGTTATTGGATAACAGGTTTCCCTATACTTATTTTCATGTGAAATCGTGTGGAAGTGCCAATGGTGCTTGTATTTGTGAAAACTCATGCTATAATAACAAAAAAAAGAGAGGGGCGAGGAGATGGGCAATTTGCGGCATACGACAAATGAGCTCTTAGTCGGATTATTTAACTACATATTATATATAGAAGAGCGCAACTTGAAAAAGCGCGGCATCAAACTGTCGATGAATGATGTGCATATATTAGAGAGCATTCAGAAAGCGAGCGACAACAGCATGTCGCACATCGCCGCCCGCATCATGGTGACGCAGGGTACCCTTACCACCAACGTGAACAAGCTGATCGCCAAGGGCTATGTGGAACGCTATCAGGACGGGAAGGATAAGCGGATCAAACGGCTGCGGATTACGGAAAAGGCGCTGCCGGTGCTGGCAATTCACGAACAGTTCCATGAGGAGATGATCGATCAGGCAATCGGCAAGCTGGGCTTGGAGGAAAACGTGCTGCTCAACGAGACATTGGAAAACGTGCTGGCGTACTTTCGCGAGGAATATCGCGAGCAGGCGGGCATTTAAACAGGGGATATGCAAAGGCATATCTTTTTTTTCGTTACAGCGGCAGAAAATGATAGAATCTTTGGACAGCTGTGCGATTGAGCAATCATACCGTAAAATAGGTCTAAAGAAACTTGCAACAAGTTTGCGGCAAATGAAAGTACCTGCTGCATCGGCGCGCAGAGAGAAATACAGAGAAACAGAAGAGATGGGACGTTGAGATGAGGAAACACACGGCAGACGCGCATCCATCCGGTAGGATGAAATATCATCCCGTTTACATTTCACAAAGAAAATGATGAGAGGATATCAAAATAAAGGGTAAACGATACGGTATTCCTAACTTGATGATTCTCTCGCCGAGCGTTGAATGCGGTGAATATCAGATTTTCCAAAAGTTAGGCTTGCATTGTGATACACAGGATAACCTCGTTATACAAAGGGATGATACATGAATCATTCATGGAATGAGGGTATAGCGTCCCAATGATAAGACAAAACGATCATGCAAAAAGGAATGCCGCAGGAGGAACGAAGGGGGAACACACAGACGGGCGAATTGTCTTGATTTTGGGCAGTGCGCTGTGTTATAGGGGAAAACAGCGCCGATCGCCGCTGCAAGGGAATCGAAAGGACACGCAGATCTTCAAAATATTCCTACTTTTTTTGAAAATTGATACAAAGCATGAAGGATAGCGCTTTCTTGCGCATCACATGAAAATAACATAATCTTTTTATTATCAAAGTATTTACTTTGAGTTTCAAAAGGTGTATAGTCTTACCTGTAATCTTTGATACTCAAAGTTTTTAAGGAGGACAAACACATGTTGGAACAGATTAAAAAAGTGCTGGTAGACGCACTGAATATCGACGAAGAGACGGTAACCCCGCAGGCAAACCTGAAGGACGATCTGGGCATCGATTCCTTGGCTGCCGTTGAGCTGGCGCTGGAGCTGGAGACGGAATTCGACATCCGCATCGAGGATGATGAGCTGGCAAAGCTGGAAACGGTGCAGGACATCATCGACATCATCGAAGCAAAACAGAAATAAGGCAATAGATGAGCTAAGTGATCTTAGCTCATTTTAAAAAGGGAGTGAAGAGACATGGATACCGGCAAGATCAAGGAGATCATTTCAATATTCGAGCAGTCCTCGCTTTCCGGCATGGAGCTGGAAGCGGACGATCTGAAAATCAAACTGAGCAAGGAGGCGCCCGTCGTTTCCCTATCGTCACCGGCGATCCCATCGCAGCCATCGTCGAATGATTTGACGAGGGAAACACAGGTGCAGGAAGAGGAGGCGCATGTGCAGGGAGAACGTGTGCGCTCACCGTTAGTAGGTACCTTCTATGCGGCGGCAAGCGAGGGAGCGTCACCGTTTGTCAAAGTCGGCGACAGCGTGGAAAAGGGCGACATTCTGTGCATTATCGAGGCAATGAAGGTCATGAATGAGATTCACGCCCCTTGCAGCGGTATCGTCAAGGCGATATTTGCCGAGGATGGCGCAATGGTTCAGTTCGATGAGGAACTGATGGTCATCGGTGCGTAAATGATGAAGAAGATATTGATTGCCAACCGCGGAGAGATTGCGGTACGGATCATCCGCACCTGCAAGGAGATGGGAATCCGCACGGTAGCGGTGTATTCCACAGCCGATCAGGACGCGCTGCACGTACAGCTGGCACATGAAGCCGTTTGCATCGGAGGACCGCGCCCGGCAGAGAGCTATCTGAATATGAACGCCATCTTACAGGCGGCGTGCAGTACGGGATGTGACGCTATCCACCCGGGCTTTGGCTTTTTGAGCGAGAATCCGCAGTTTGCCGCCCTGACACAGCAATGCGGTCTCATTTTTATCGGTCCTTCCCCTGAGGTGATCGAGCAGCTGGGCAACAAGGCGATGGCGCGCAAGATGATGAAAGAAGCGGGTGTTCCCGTCGTTCCCGGCAGCAAGCAGATCATCGAGACGATCGAGGAATGTCAAGCGTTAGCCAAGAAGATCACCTATCCCCTCATCATCAAGGCGGCAAACGGCGGCGGGGGACGCGGCATGCGTATCGTGCGAAGTGAGGACGAGCTGGAGCATGCCTATTACAGCGCGAAGAGCGAGGCGAAAGCGTGCTTTGGCGACGAAGATGTCTATATGGAGAAATACATTGAAAATCCTAAGCATATCGAGGTGCAGGTGCTCTGCGATGCGTTTGGCAACTGTCTGCATCTCTATGAGCGCGATTGCAGCTTTCAGCGCCGCAACCAGAAGATGATCGAGGAAGCGCCTTGCCATACGTTAAAGGAAGAGATCCGCGAGCAGATGTTCGCCGATGCCATCAAGGCATGCCGTTATGTCGGCTATACCTCGGCGGGGACGATCGAGTTTCTGCTGGCACAGGATGGCCGCTACTACTTCATGGAGATGAACACCCGCATTCAGGTGGAGCATCCCATCACAGAGCAGATCTGCGGCATCGACATCATCAAGCAGCAGATCCGCATCGCCGATCATCAGCGTCTCAATCTGACGCAGGAGGAGATCACCCCGAACGGCTATGCCTTGGAGTGCCGCATCAATGCGGAGGACATCCACCGCGATTTCGCCCCTTCACCGGGCAAGATCACCTTTTTGAATCTGCCCTGCGGACGCGGGGTGCGCGTGGAGACGGCTGTCTATAACGGCTATACGATTCCTCCTTACTATGATTCGATGATCGCCAAGATCATCACCTATGCGCCGACGCGTTTGGAGTGTATCAAGAAGATGCGCATCGCTTTGGAGGAGCTGATTATCGAAGGGGTGGAGACCAATGTGGAATTTCACTATCTCGTGCTACATCAGCGCGCCTTCATCGAGGGTACCTACGATACCGGCTATGCGCAGCGCTTTATCGAGGAGCTGAAGGAAAATGGAGAATTTATTTAAAAAAAGGCAGGATCGGCTGCATCGCTTTGAGCATTACCGCAAGGGGAGCACGCCGAGCGTTTCGCCCAAAGAGATTCCCGACTATGTGTTTAAAAGCTGTGAGCACTGCGGGGAGAGCATCCCTTATCTGGAATTGCAGCGCACTTATTATGTGTGCCCGCGCTGCGGCTGTCATCTCAAGATCAGCGCCCGTGAGCGGATACGTCAGCTGACAGATGAGGGCAGCTTTCAGGAGTGTGACGCATTTGCGGAAAGCGGCAATGAGGATCACTTTATCGGCTATGAGGAGAAGCTAAACAAGGCGAAGCAGACGACCGGCATGCATGAGGCGGTGATCTGCGGGTTTGGCCTGATCAAGGGCTATCCGATCGCCGTTGCCGTCATGGATTCGCGCTTTATGATGGGAAGTATGGGACATGTGGTCGGCGATAAGATCACCCGTCTCATCGAGGCGGCGGATGAAGAAGGGCTGCCGCTGCTGATCAGCTGTACCAGCGGGGGCGCGCGCATGCAGGAGGGCATCGTCTCGCTCATGCAGATGGCGAAGACCTCGGCGGCGCTCAAGCGCTTCAGCGATCACGGCGGGTTTTACATCAGCCTGTTGACACACCCGACCACCGGCGGCGTATCGGCGAGCTTTGCGATGTTAGGCGACGTCATCTTGGCGGAGCCGGATGCGTTAGTGGGATTTGCGGGGCGGCGCGTCATTGAAAAGACGGTCAACGAGGTCTTGCCCCCGCAGTTTCAGCATGCGGAGTTCGTCTTGGAGAAAGGCTTTATCGATCGCATCGTGGAACGCCGGCATCTGCGGCGCACCATTGCGGATCTGATCATGCTGCATGGAGGAAAACGAGTATGAGTCTGATGGAAAAAGAGGCGCAGCTAAACGCCTTGCAGGAACAGCTGCGCACTTGTGATGATGCGGCGGGACGCATGCGCTTGGAAGCGGAGATCCGCAGGCTGAGCGAAGCGATGTATCGCCGGCTGGATGCGTGGGATCGCGTCTATCTGGCCCGCCGTCCCCAGCGCCCCAAGGCACAGGATTATCTGAAAGGACTGTTTCACACGTTTTATGAGCTGCATGGAGATCGCTGCTATGGGGATGACCGAGCGATCATCGGCGGCATAGCGATGTTTGAACAGACCCCGGTGACGGTCATCGCCCAAGCCAAGGGCAAGGATTTGCAGGAGAACTTGCAGCGCAACTTCGGGATGCCCAATCCCGAGGGGTATCGCAAGGCGCTGCGCTTAGCCAAGGAGGCGGAGAAGTTCCACCGTCCGATCATCACCTTTGTGGACACCTCCGGCGCTTATCCCGGCAAGGGGGCGGAGGAGCGCGGACAGGCGGAGGCGATCGCCCAATGTCTGTTTATGTTCTCCAATCTGGAAACGCCGATCATCTGCATCGTCCTCTCTGAGGGCGGCAGCGGCGGTGCGCTGGCGCTCAGCGTCGGCGATCGTCTCATCATGCTGGAAAACGCCGTTTACTCGATCCTTTCCCCGGAAGGGTTTGCGAGCATCCTGTGGAAGGATGGCAGCCGTGCGAAGGAAGCGGCCGAGGTGATGAAGCTGACAGCGCGCGATCTTAAGGATAAGCAGATCGTTGACGCTTTGATCAAGGAGCCCTTGGGCGGTGCGCAAAATGATTTGGAGATGGTGTTAGATCAGCTGCGTTCCTATATCCGCACTTCCTTACCACAGCTCACTAAAACGAAGACGCCGGCGCTGTTAAAAAAGCGCTATGAAAAATATAGAAAGATCGGAGTGATCTGATCATGGAACAGATACGGTTATGCGGGTGCGGCTATGCCTGCCCGAAGCATCAAATCGACAATTATCAGCTGGAACAAATCATCGATACCAGCGATGAATGGATCGTCCAGCGCACCGGGATTCACTCCCGCTATGTGGCGGTGGAAGAGACGACCAGCGTGCTGGCGGCGCAGGCGGCGCAAAAAGCGATCACGGACGCCGGTATCGATAAAGGCGAGATCCGCTTGTTGATCGTCGCCACCTTGAGCGGGGATCAGCCGATGCCAAGCACGGCCTGCCTGGTACAGGAGCGCTTGGGGATGATGGATCAGGCGCTGATGGCGTTTGATCTCAACGCCGCTTGCAGCGGCTTCCTCTATGCCCTGCAATGCGCCTGTGCCATGCTGGAGCAGGGGGCGTATGCGTTGGTGATCGGTGCGGAGAATCTCTCTAAGATCATCGACTGGAACGATCGCTCTACCTGCATCCTGTTTGGCGATGGCGCCGGTGCGGCAATCTTGCAGAAAAGTGAAGCGGGGAAGCGGGCATGGCACTTTGCCCAAAGCAAGGGTGATCCCAAGCGTGTGCTCGACATCCCCGGCAAGACGCTGAGCGCTGTGCCCTGCGTCAACGTTCAGGAGAACTATCGCTATCTGCACATGGATGGCAAGGAGGTCTTTCGCTTTGCCGTGGGAGCGATGGAGGAAGCCATCCGTCAGGTGCTTGCCCAAAGCCCTTACACGCTGGAGGAGATCGATCTCATCATCCCGCATCAGGCGAACATCCGCATCTTGGCGAGCGTCGCCCGTCACATGCGCATAGCGATGGATCGCTTTTACGTCAACTTGGACCGCTTTGGCAACACATCGGCGGCCAGCGTGCCGATCGCCCTTGCGCAGGCAAAGGAAGAGGGGCGCGTACACGAAGGAATGAAGCTGTTGTTAGTAGGCTTTGGCGGGGGCTTGACCTATGCCGCCACCCTGCTGGAGCTGTAAGGAGAGAAGAATATGTTGTTAAATGAGATGTTTCATGTGAAATACCCTGTGATTCAGGGAGCGATGGCAAATATCGCCACCGCGCAGTTTGCGGCTGCCGTCAGCAATGCCGGGGGCATCGGCGTCATCGGTACGGGAGCGATGGATGTCGAAACGGCACGTGCGGCGATTCACGAATGCCGTTCATTGACCGATAAGCCTTTCGGTGTCAATGTCATGATGATGAATCCGCATACGAAAGAGCTGATGGAGATGATCGCCCAGGAGCGTGTCGCATTGGTGACGACAGGCGCCGGCAATCCGGGCGTCTACATGGGAATGCTCAAGGAGAGCGGGGCAAAGGTGTTCCCGGTCGTTCCCAGCGTGGCGATGGCGATCCGCATGGAGCGCAGCGGCGCCGACGGCTTGATCGTCGAGGGCGGCGAGGCCGGCGGACATGTCGGCGAACAGACGACGATGGCATTAGTTCCGCAGGTGGCGGACGCCGTGAAGATTCCGATCGTGGCAGCCGGAGGCATTGCGGATGGCAGAGGCGTGTGCGCGGCATTTTGTCTGGGCGCGATCGGTGTTCAGGTCGGCACCTGTCTTTTGGTATCGCAGGAGTGCCCAATTCATGAAAATTATAAGCAGGCGGTCATCAAGGCGAAGGATACCGATACCGTCGTTACCGGACGCAGTCTCAACTCGCCGGTGCGCATCCTGAAAAATCCGATGAGCCGTCAGTATATCAAGCTGGAAGCACAGGCGGCAAACCGCGAGGAATTGGAAAAGCTGACATTAGGCGGTCTGCGCCGGGCGGTCTTTGACGGCGATATGAAAAACGGCTCGGTCATGATGGGACAGATTGCCGGTCTCTGCCACGAAGTGCGCCCTTTAGCGGATATTCTGCATGATCTGATCGCTCAAACACCGCAAATCAGCGCGCGTTTGGCAAAAATGACAGCGGAGTGTGCATGCTGAAGGAGGTTGCTTTCGGCAAGCGCGTGCTGCCGCTTCCCATCATCCAAGGCGGGATGGGCGTCGGCGTATCGCTTTCCAATTTAGCCGGACATGTGATGAAAGAGGGGGCGATGGGGGTCATCAGCGCCGCTCATCCCGGGTATCGCCGCCAAGATTTCCGCAAGGACAGCGTGCGGGCAAACTGTGAGGCGATCAAAGAGGAATGTGAACGGGCTCGCCGCATCAGCGAGGGAAACGGTCTGCTAGGGGTCAACATCATGGTGGCCTCCACCGACTATGACGCCTATGTGAGAGCGGCGATCGAAGCCAAGGCAGATGCGATCATCAGCGGGGCGGGACTGCCGCTGCATCTGCCAAACATAGCGAAAGACAGCGATGTGCTGTTAGCGCCGATCGTCTCCTCCGCCCGTGCGGCAAGTCTCATCTTACGCACATGGGAGCGACATTATGAGCGCTATCCCGACTTCATCGTCATCGAGGGCAGCGAAGCCGGCGGCCATCTGGGTTTTTCCAAGCAGGAGCTGCAGCAGGGAACCTGTCAGCCGCTCACACAGATCGTCGCAGAGGTCAAAGCGCTGGTAAGCACGTATGAAAAGCGCTGTCACAGAGCGATTCCCCTCTTTGCGGCCGGCGGCGTCTATGACGGCGAAGACATCGCCAAACTGATACGATTTGGCGCTGACGGCGTTCAGATGGCAACCCGTTTCATCGCCACCTATGAATGTGATGCAAACGATTCCTTTAAACAGGCGGTCATTCAATGCCGAAAGGAAGATATCCGCTTGATTAAAAGTCCGGCGGGATTGGTCGGCAGAGCGTTAAACAACCGCTTTATTCAGCGGGTAGAGGGACAGACGGTCTGTATGCGCAATTGCCTGCGCTGCATGAAGCCCTGCAATCCCGCACATACCCCTTACTGTATCAGCGAAGCGCTGATCACATCGGTGAGCGGCGATGCACAGGAGGGCGTCGTCTTCATCGGCGCGAACGCATGGCGCGTCGATCGCATGCTGCATGTATCAGAGCTGTTATCACAGCTAAAGCAGGAGGCGAACGCCTCCCTAAAGGAGAACTGAGATGAAAATAGGATTTTTGTTTGCCGGACAGGGTGCGCAGCATCCCGGCATGGGCAAGGATTTTTATGAGCGATACGCCTGCGCGCGCAGTGTCTATGACAGCGCAGCGATCGGCTTTGATGTAAAAGAGATGTGCTTTGCGGGCACACAGGAGGAGCTCAACGATACCGCCGTTGCTCAGCCCTGCATTTTGACGACATCCTCGGCAATCGTCGCCGTGCTGAAAGAACACGGCATTCAAGCGGAGGCAGCGGCGGGGCTCAGCCTCGGCGAGTATTCGGCGCTTGCCTATGCGGGTGTGTTTTCCCCGGCACAGGGAGCTGAAATCGTCGCCAAGCGCGGCAAGATTATGGCGCAGGCATTGCCAAATGGCACCAGCGGCATGGCGGCGGTGCTGGGCATGGAGGAGGACGTCATCTTAGAGGTCTGCCGAAAGGTTTCCTCGATCGGCGTCTGCGAGATCGCCAATTATAACTGCCCGGGGCAGATCGTCATCAGCGGAGCGAAAGAGGCAGTCGAAGCCGCTTCAAAGATGCTTAAGGAGCGCGGCGCACGGCGGGTCATCCCATTGGCCGTCAGCGGTGCTTTCCACACCTCACTGTTAAAGGAAGCGGCAAACGAACTGAAGCAGGTGTTAGACACCTATGCGTTTGCACCGGCGCAGATACCGGTGATCGCCAACGTGAGCGGCAAGGAGGAAGATCGCGACATCAAAGAAGTGCTCAAGGAGCAGATCTGTCACAGCGTGCATTTTACCCAGAGCATTGAGACGATGATCGCTATGGGCATCGATACCTTTATCGAGATCGGTCCGGGACATTCCCTCACTTCCTTTGTGCGCAAGACATCCCGTGCGGTGCGCGCATACAGTATCGATACGATCGCAGATTTGGAAAAGGTGTTACAGGAGGTCAAAGAGCATGGAAACTAAAACAGCGTTAGTCACCGGCGCCGGACGGGGCATCGGCCGAGGCATCGCCGTGGCGCTTGCCAAGGAGGGCTATCAGATTGCCGTCAACTACAACGGAAGTGAAGCGGCGGCAAAGGAAACTGCCGCACTTTGTGAAGCACAGGGCGTAAAGGCGCGTCTTTATCGCTGCGATGTTTCCGACTTTGCGGCGGTGGAGGAGATGATGAAAGCAATCGCTGAAGAGATGGGCAGTCTTGATGTGCTTGTCAACAACTCCGGCATCACCGAGGACGGCTTGCTGCTGCGCATGAAGGAAGAGGCGTTTGACCGTGTGATCGCCGTCAACCTGAAAGGCGCGTTTAACTGCATCCGGCATGCCGCCCGCATCATGATGAAGCAGCGTCACGGTTCGATCATCAACATGTCGAGCGTCGTGGGAATCTACGGCAATATCGGACAGATGAATTATGCCGCCAGCAAGGCCGGCATCATCGGCTTGACAAAGTCAGCCGCCAAGGAACTCGCCTCCCGCGGCATCCGTGTCAATGCAATCGCTCCGGGCTTTGTGGAGACGGAGATGACACAGGCGCTCAGCGAGGAAGCGCGCAAGAGCGCCATGAGCGTGATTGCGCTCAAACGCTTTGCCAGCGTGGAGGACATCGCTAATCTGGCAGTCTTCTTAGCATCAGAGAAAAGTAGCTATATCACCGCTCAGACGATACAGGTCGACGGCGGCATGGCGATGTAGGAGGTAGAAGTATGACACGTAGAGTTGTGATCACCGGCATGGGCGCCGTATCACCGATCGGCAACACGGCACAGGAGCTGTGGCAAGGAATCAAGCAGCAGCGCTGCGGCATTGATGCGATCACCCACTTTGATACGAGCGACTATAAGGTGAAATTGGCCGGCGAGGTCAAGAATCTCGATATGGAACAGTATTTCAGCAAGCGCGACTTGAAGTTCAATGACCGCTTTACCCAGTTTGCCCGCATTGCCGCCAAGCAGGCGATGGCAGACAGCGGGCTGGATACAGCTAAGGAAGACATGGATCGCTTCGGCGTTATCATCGGCTCGGGCATCGGCGGCATCGCGACGATCGAACAGGCGCAGCAAAATTTAGAGAGCCGCGGGGCGTCGCGGGTTTCCCCTTTCTTCATCCCGATGACCTTGGCGAACCTCGCAGCCGGTACGGTGGCGATCGATATGGGAGCCAAGGGGCACTGTTCCTGTGTCGTCACCGCCTGTGCCGCAGCCGCTAATGCGATCGGTGAGGCTTTTCACAAGATTCGCGGCGGGCATGAGGACATCATGTTAGCCGGAGGCAGCGAAGCGGCGATCACGCCGTTAGCCATTGCCGGTTTCATGTCGATGCGCGCATTGTATGAAGGCGACGACAAGGAACGTGCCAGCATCCCTTTTGACAAGGAGCGCAAGGGCTTTGTCATGGGTGAGGGAGCAGGCGTGCTCGTGTTGGAGGAATATACGCATGCGAAGCAAAGAGGCGCGCACATCTACGGAGAGATCGTCGGCTATGGCGCTACCTGTGACGCTTATCACATCACCGCTCCATCGCCGCAGGGAGAAGGCGGCGCAAAGGCGATGATACAGGCGCTGAATGACGCCGGCATCAAACGCGAGGACATCGATTATATCAACGCGCACGGCACCAGCACGCCGTTAAACGATCGAATTGAGACGGCGGCGGTCAAGCTGGCTTTCGGCGATCATGCGCAAAAGCTTGCGATCTCCTCCACCAAGTCCAACACCGGGCATCTGCTGGGCGCCAGCGGCGCCATCGAGGCGATCATCACGATCATGGCGCTGCAGGAGGGCTATGTGCCGCCGACCATCCATTATCAGAAGGCGGATGAGGAATGTGATCTGGACATCGTCGCCAATCAGGGAAGAAACGCTTCTTTGCGCTACGCTATGAGCAACTCGCTGGGCTTTGGCGGGCATAACGCTTCTTTGATCTTTGCGAAAGGAGAGGAATAAGCATGGTCTATAATTCCAATGAGATTCAGCAGATCATTCCGCATCGCTATCCGTTTCTGTTAGTCGATGCGATCGAATCCATCAGTGAGGATGGCACTACCATCATCGGACGCAAGTGTGTCAGCGCCAACGAGATGCACTTCCTCGGCCATTTCCCGCAAAAGCATCTGATGCCGGGTGTGCTCATCGTCGAAGCGCTGGCGCAGACAGGCTGTGTCCTGTTGTTGTCAAAAGCGGAGAATCAAGGAAAGCTTGCCGTCTTTGCGGGTATTAACAAGATGCGCTTTCGCACTCCGGTCAGTCCGGGAGATGTGCTGCGCTTAGAGGTGACTTTCAAAATGCAGCGCGCCGGTATTTACTTTGCGGATGTCTGCGCAACGGTAGAAGGAGAGGTCGCCGCGCGCGGAGAGATCATGTGCGCGCTGACGGATACACAGGGATAGAGAGGAACAGGTGAGGGAATGACACCATTTCAGATCGCGCGGGTGGCGCATTTGCTGCCGGGGGCGTGGGTGCGCTCGCGGCGCTGTGACAATGAGGCATGGGAGGATAACTATGCGATATTGCAGCGCTATGCCGCAAAAGCCGTCAAGGCGCTGGGCTTTACGCTGATGAGCGAGGGGAGCGAACGGCTGCCAAAACAGGGAGCGATCCTGTTTGTTTCCAATCATCAGGGGACGTTAGATCCGGCGCCCTTGGTGGCAAGCTGCCCGCTTCCCTTTGGATTCATCTCCAAAAAGGAGAATGAGTCGATCCCGCTGTTGGGGCGCTGGGCGCAGCTGATCGGGACGATTCACTTCGATCGGGAGAGCCGTGAGGGCAACGTGCACATGCTGCGGGAGAGCGCCCGCCGTTTGAAGCAGGGGAAGCGTCTGCTGATCTTTCCGGAGGGAACGCGCTCCAAGGGCGATGAGATGAACGAATTTAAGATGGGATCACTGCAGCCGGCATATATGGCAAAGGCAGCGATCGTCCCTGTCACCTTGCAGCACTGCTACGCCCTCGATGAAAAAAAGGCGCATGTGCGCACGCTGAAGGTCATCTATGGACGAGCGATCCCTTATGAGGAATACCGTCAGCTGAAACAGGAGGAGCTGCTGGAGCGGCTGCACGAGGAGATCCAGCGCAATGTCTATGTGGGATAAGCGCTTGAGCAGGGAAGAGTGGGCCAATGTATGGACGCATGGCGTCATGGCGCTGCTCTTTTCTGTGTGGATGTTGTTTTGCATCGCAGAGGCATGGCGAAAGGATACGCTGTATGGCTTTGGTATTTTAGTGTTCTTTCTGTGTATGATTACGATGTTTTTGGCTTCTGCGCTGTATCATCTGATGACGCCGGGAACACGGGCAAAGCGGGTGCTGCATGTGTGGGATCACATCTGCATCTATCTGGCGATCGCCGGCAGCTATACGCCCGCGGTGCTTTGCGTGATGGAGGGGGCTTCGCGCGTAGGGCTGCTTGCCTTTCAGTGGGGCATGGTGGTGATCGGCATCTGTTATAAGTGCTTTGCCAAGCAGAAAAACTCGCGGCTTTCATTGCTCTTGTATCTGTGCATGGGATGGAGCGTCGTAGTGCTGCTGCCGCAGCTGCTGCAAAGAGTGTCTTTGCACTTTTTGCTGTTAGTGGCTGCCGGGGGCGTCGCGTACAGCGTCGGTGCGCTGATTTATGCGAAGAAGCCGTTTGCGTATGCGCATGTCGTATGGCATGTGTTTGTGGCGCTGGCGGCGGTGTTGCAGGGGATTGCCTTTGTATACTGCTTACTGTGAAAGCTGCGGTTTTCAAACGGCCAAAAGGAGATGCGGGGTTTGCGGATGGCAAGTTTCCGCAATTCTTTGCATACTCAGTATTTTTTCAAAAAACTATTGACATTCGGAACGGTTTTCTATAAAATAATAAACGTTCCGTTAATCATTGGGGTATAGCCAAGCGGTAAGGCACCAGACTCTGAATCTGGCATTTCCTTGGTTCGAATCCAAGTACCCCAGCCAATGAAAACAACAAACCAACGCGTTTGTGAGATATACGATAGCGATATTGCCGATTTCCCGCAATATCATTTTTTTATAAGATCGAAACCCGCAGATACAGCAAGGAGGCCAGCCATGAAAATCATCGATATCAACCCTAAGATTGTTGCCGCAGCGGCGAAAGAGGCCTTTCCCGAATACAGCATACAGATGGAGAGCGGCGCCTTGTTTATTCCGGAATGCGCAGACGGCGCCTATGACTGTGACGTCATGACAGACACTCTGTATGTCAGCACTTCAATCGGCTATTATGAGCAGATGATCAAAGGCAACCAGACGAGAGTCAAAGCGGAAATCACGTTGATCTTTTTGAAAAAAAGTCCCTATGAGGTCATCTATGAAGGGAAAAAACGCTGCTATGCGGCGATGGAAGAGGATGAGGGAAAGATCACTTTTCTGCCTTATGAGGAGTTTTTACAATGGATCAGGCAGCAGATTCACAAGCGAGAGGAAGCGTAAAGAGAAGCGGTTGAAATGAAAGTGATGATTTCCTGCGATGCTTTGTTGCAGGGATTGTCGCTTTTTATGCGTGCGTGTCGCCTGATGAAATGGGTATCGCACTCTTTGGTGTACATCCTCCCCTCATTGCATATTCACGCTGATTACAAGACGCTTCTTTGATAAGCGCGTCTTTTTTCCACGATTGCTTTGATAAAACAGGCGCTGCTGAATATGCACCTGCATACTTTCATAATTCCTGACAAGCAGAGATGGGCGATGGGGGAGTGAAAAACAGAAGGTGTGAGGGAGGGGCGAAAAGGGATGTTCGTTGTAAAGAGAGAGGTCGAACGTGAGCGACGCTTGGCGAGGACGCTTGTATTCCATGGAGCGATCCGCACCTTCTTGACAGATAACAAATGTGTTGCCACTATGAAGATGGGGTGAATTAAAATTGATGAAAACGAGCGAAAACGGTAATGTTAGCCTTTTCATTTCTTATGAATTTTGCTATAATGATCACAAGAAGTATTCACAGTAGGAGGAATGAGAATGAAAAAACAACTGATTGGAGCAGCAGCCGCTTTGTTGATGCTGGCAGGCTGCGGTGGTGGGGGCGCAAACACGCAGACGAAGACGTGCACGATCGAGTCCGGCGGTCAGGAAATTCAAATTATTATGAGCGCCGAGGATGAAGTGGTGAAGACTTTCACCATCGCCGCAGATATGGATCTTGGCGGTGTGGAGCTAAGTGACAGCGATCTTGAAATGGTGGAAAACATGATGCTGACACAGCTTGGCTTTGAAGAGAGCGACGATGTCAAAGTCGACGTGAAAAACACAGATGACGGTGTGCACATGGAAATCGTGTTAGACGCTTCCAAGGACAGCCAGTTCATCGAATCTTTAGGCGTTGACATCGAGGATGATACGCTGAAGTTAGACATGATGGTATCTGAGATGGAATCTCAGGGCGCAACCTGCGACTAATCATTCCATCATAAAATGCAGGAAGAGGGCTTCGGCCCTTTTTTAGTGGGGAAAGCGCAGCCCTGTTTCCCGCTCTCTTGGCAGGAGGACGATTCATGCGAGGGATGGACTCCCCCTTTGCCGGTGTTTGCAATACGCCGTGTAAAGCCGTAAAGCGATGCTTTTCTCGTCCGTTGTTCGATCCCGGTATGCGCTTTTTGCGCGGCAGCTTTCCTCAAGAGATTCATGTAGTGTCGATATTCGGGGGCCCATTGACGTATGCGCGAAATTTGCACTTATCAGCAAATCACAAAAGACGCCATATCGTTTCACTGGCAGAGGCCTTCTCTTTGTGAAGCGCACTCTCTTGATGAACATAGCATAGGGAAAAGGCGAAAGGACACGCATAGAGAAAGACCTGCCGCATGGCAGGCCTTTCCGAATTAGGGGATAGAATGATATACGCAAAATAGGGATTTTCTAGGGATGTTTTGCGTATGACAGATCTTTTTCATCTGTCACTGTTAGTATATGCAATGAATTGCGAAAAATATGTCGAATTTACTGCATGGCTATATTTTTTTTACTTCTTTGAGATACACATCCCGCTTTGGATAAGGCATCTCGATGCCTTCCTCATCAAATCGTTTCTTGATGGCGATGCGCAGATCGGAAAGCATGATGAAGCAGGCGGAGTTGTCATTGGAGTAGACGGTAGCGCGCAGCTCGATGCCGCTGTCCAGAAAGTTTGTCACCCGAACGATCACCTCACTTGCCCCCTGCGCTTTTTCCTGTGGCGTGCGGGGATCACAATATTTGGGATGCTTACTGATCTCCTGCGCAATTAACGCCATCGCTTTTTCCAAATCGCTCTCATAGGAGATGGTCACGTAGAGAAAATCGGCTTTGGCGGAGTGAATGTCGGAGATGTTTTCCAGCACGGCGGTGTTCATCTGGGCGTTGGGAATGATGATGCGCGTATTTTCAAAGGTCTGGATGACCGTGTGCCGCACGGTAATCTCGACGACGGTGCCGGTGTATTCGCCGTTGTTGACGCGTACGAGGTCGTTGATGTGAAAGGGACGAAACAGCAGGATCATCAGACCGCTGATCAGATTGCCCACCGTTTCCTGTGCCGCTAATCCCAAGACGACCGCAACGATTCCGCCGCTTGCTAACAGCGGATTTAAAATGGCCTGCGCCGGGACAAACAGGGTGAGGATGGCATAGAGGGCGATGATGCAGACGACGGTTTTTTTGATCTTTAAAAGTATCGGTTGGTTGCGCGGCTGCATTCGTTTGATAAGATGTGTGAGATACTTGGAAATGAGGGCGGCGAGCAGCAGGATCAAAACGATGGAAATGATCGTATCGACAAGTCCATAACGCAGAATGCTGTTGTTTCCCCATTCATTGAGCCAAGAGAGAAAGTCCATAAATGCGCGCCTCCTTTACGGATGTATTATACACAGAATTCCTGCAAAGAGAAAGGGCGAAAGGAAAAAACAACGATGCTTGATACGGGCTAATCTGTTGAAAAGCGGTTTGAAAAAAAGGGAACCGGTATCGATACGCGTGATTGCTGCATGCTGCTTTTTATGAGGTGAGAATCGCGATGAATCCTGTGAATGATGTGCGCAGGGCAGAGGGCGGATAGCGCTTCCTGCGAAAGGACAGGGGGACTTTTGGAAGCTAGTGATGAGAGTGTTGCCGCATCTGGGGGAAGAAAGGAATATACAGGGATTCTCAGCGGTATTGCAGATGCAATCGCGTATGAACTCCTATAGCGGAAGAAGCGGTAACCATTTCTCGTCAGGGAGCCATCCGCCGCAAAAGCGTATGTGAGCATTGGTCAGACGATGTGAATTCACCTTTGTGTGACCGTGGTGAAAAATATCTGAAAACAAACGGAAAATAAGTGGAATTATGTGAATGTATTGCATCCGTTTTGGAATGATTTATAATAATTACAGAGTAAGAGGTGTTTCTATGCGGATGAAAAGCAAGAATCTGAAAAGATGGAATCTGCCTCCCTACGGAGTAAAGCTGGACTGTATCAAGTCTAAGCCCTATCCCGTCTTGATCGTCATCCTCTTTTTAGGGGTGGCGCTCATCACCTTTCAGCAAAAAGTCATCGGCATTGCCGTTTTGGTGCTCGCCTGTTATCAGCTCGGCGTCGGCAACAACAGCGTGCTCTGTGAATTTTATGACCGCTACGTAGTCTTTTACAGCAGTCATGATCCGGATGGCTGCTACATTCTTTTTTGGCAGGATGTCGCCGGCTGGCGCTATCAGAGCGGCTTGATGCAGGATACCCTCTACGTCCTGTTAAAGGATGGAACAAAGCTGGAATTTCCTTCGCTTTCCCGCCGCAAGGTGGAGCAGTACTTCCGCAAATATGCGCCGGATGTGGAAGCTCCTGTCAGCGAGCAGCATGTATGAAGATCTGAAGCCTGTGTGAACGGGCTTTTGTTTTTATGGGAAATAGATTATAATTAGGAAAGAATTGAGGTGTCGGACATGTTTTTAGACGAATATCGCACAATGAAAGAACGATTGCATAGCAAGCGGCAGACGGTTCTTTTTTCGATATTGAGCCTGCTGTACTTTGGCTTGTATACGCTAGTTTCCATCGTCCTTGGGACAATAGTCAGCGATGCGGCGACGATTATCGGCTTTTGGGCGCTTAATCTGTTATCTACCTATGTGTATATGCGCCTGTTTTTTTACACCATCGCGGCGATGCGCCAAGAGGAGAGCGTCATTTTGTTTTCACAGTGTATCGGCATGCTGGCGGTGGAAAGCGTGCTGTTTGGTTTTACCATCCTGCTGTATTATGCGTTTGTATATTGGCTTCATTGGTACGCCTTCCTCGCTTTCTTCGTTTATGTGTATGTGTTTTTCTGCACGTCGTTTCAGCTGTTTTGCTTTTATGCCGTGTATCGGGGGGCACGTACGCCGAAAGCGATCGTCGCTGACAGCTTGCAGGGGATGAAGAAAGCATGGAAAGGGGTCATCGCTGCCGCGGCATCGTTAGCTCTCGGCTATTGTGTGCTCTACATCTGTTCGATGGGGGTTGATGTCACCTTGCAGATCTTGCAGCCGCACGTGTTGATTTTGAATATCGGCGTGACGATGAATCGCTGGATGGAAGCGGGGACGGTACTATTGACGATGTTCATGAGCGGACTGTTTGATTCGACACTGCTGCTGTTTTTGGCCTATCAGGTCATTGCAGCGCTCTTGTTCTCTTATTTTTACTGCCTGTGGATGGCTTGGATCTGCCGGCTGTGTGAAACGTCATGGAACTGGAAAAGCTGACGCGCAGCAAGGCGCAGTTACAGCGGTTGGAGGCGACGGGCTGTCAATGCGCAGAGGATTTGCTGACCTATTATCCATATCGCTATGAGATCATGGAGGAGACGCCGTTTGCCGATTGGGGCATCAATGACACGATCACCTGCGAGGGAGTGATCCTGCGGCGGGCCAGTGTGATTCGTCTGCCGCAGAAACGTTCGATGACCCGCTTTTCCATGATGGCGCAGGGACAGGAATTTCAGGTGACGCTGTTCAACCGTCCGTGGGTTTCACAGTTTCAGCCGGGAGCGACGATTACCGTCGTCGGCAAGTATCAGGGCAAAGGGCGGATCACGGCGATGCAGTATCAGCTTAAGCCGCTGTCGGAATTGCAGGGCATCCATCCCGTTTACACGCTGAAAGAAGGGATGAAACAAAGCGATCTGCGGCGGCTGATGCACAAGGCCTTTTCCCTTTGCGAGGGAATGATCGATGAGTTTCTGCCATTGCCCCTGCGGGAGCGTTATCGGCTGTGTTCACGCAAACAGGCGCTGCGATGGATTCACTTTCCGCAATCGATGGAAGAGGTGAAGCAGGCGCTGCGCCACTTAAAATATGATGAATTCTTTCGTTTCCAGCTGGTAATGCAGGCGATACGGCAAAAGAATCTGGGGATTGTCAGCGGGAACGCCAAGCTGTTTGCAAAGGAGGAGGTCTTCGCTTTGCAGCGAAATCTGCCCTTTACTTTGACGAAGTCGCAGCTGCAGGCGATTGATGAGATTCTGAGCGATTTAGCAAGCGAGCATCTGATGGTGCGGATGTTACAGGGGGATGTGGGCTGCGGCAAGACGCTGGTGGCGGCCTTTGGCTTATATGCCTGCGTGCTGGCGCATAAGCAGGGGGCGTTTTTAGCGCCGACGGAAATCCTAGCGCGTCAGCACTGTGAGAGCTTGCGGCAGCTGTTTGCGGGCTATGACATCCGCGTAGAATTATTATGCGCATCATTAAAACCCGCGCAGAAAAAACAGGTATTGCGGGAGTTGGCCGATCATACGATCGATATTGTCGTCGGCACCCACGCCTTGTTTCAGGAGGACGTCAGCTTTTATGACTTGGGAATGGTCGTCGCCGATGAACAACATCGCTTCGGCGTACAGCAGCGCCGGCATCTTTTGGAAAAGGGGGAGAAGGTCGACTTCCTGCTGATGAGCGCAACGCCGATTCCCCGCACGCTGGCACAGTCGCTGTTTGGCGATATGGATGTCTCTGTCATCACCCAGCTGCCGCAGGGACGCATGCCCATCGAGACGCGCTTTGTCCCCTCTTCAAGCATGGGGCCGATCTTGGAACAGGTGCTCGCGCTTGTCGATCAAGGGGAGCAGTGCTATGTCGTCTGCCCGGCGATCGAAAAAAACGAAGAGATGCCGCTGCGCAATGTTGTCGACATCTACGAGGGGATGAATCGTCTTTTAGGCGCCCGCTATCGCATCGGCCTGCTGCACGGACGCATGAGCAGTGAAGAAAAACAGGCGGTGATGGAACAGTTTGCCGCAAAGCAGCTGCAGTTTTTGGTGTCCACGACGGTGATCGAGGTCGGCATCGACGTCAAGAGCGCAAATGTGATGGTGATCTACGACGCGCATCGCTTCGGCTTGTCGACGATTCATCAGCTGCGAGGCAGGGTCGGCAGAGGAACGCATAAGGGCTATTGCTTCTTGCTGAGTGCGACACAGGATGGGGATGCGCGCAAGCGGCTGCAGATGCTGGAGGAGCTGAGCGATGGCTTTGCGATTGCCCGCTACGATTTGCAGCAGCGCGGTCCCGGCGATCTGTTGGGAACCAGACAAAGCGGAGTGCCCGGATTTGTGCTCGCCAATGTCATCAGCGATGGAAACATGCTGGAGGCGGCGCGCGGGGATGTGGCGCAGCTGCTGCCGCAGATAGAGCGGGGCGCGTATCCGCATCTTTCCGATTATATTGAACAGGCGCTGAAAAAAGCCGCTTACTTTGATTAGCTTTGTGATATAATACGCATAACGGCGCACGAGGGAGGTCTGTATGGAGTTTTCTAAAAATAAAAAAAAGATCCGGGACAAGAGCTTTTTCTTCGTCTGGATGCTCTGTCTGATCTTTTCCCTGTTTTTCATCGCTTACTTCTTTTTTCTCCGTACCAGCGAGGTGGATGTTACCAAGCACATCACCCTGCAATACAGCGGGGAGAACGGCAGCGCTAACGTAAAGGTGCAAAGCGATGAGGTCAGCGTCAATCAGCGCTTACAGGATTTTTATGATTCCCTGCGCTTTACGGCGACGCCAAGCGAGGATCTCTCCAACGGCGATCAGATCACCGTCACGGTGGAATACGATCATGAGCTGGCAAAGCAGTATCATCTCGAGCCGATCAATCTGGTGCGCACGGTAACGGTAGAAGGGCTGCCGAATCGCTATGAGAATGCGGATGCGATCAGCGAGGAGCTGCTGTCATCGCTGCCGGCGCATGCGGATTCGTATTTGGAGAAGCATTTGCCGGCGATCTTGGATAATGATTTCACGGACTTTTATCAGGCGCAGGAGGTGACGCTGGATTCCTCACAGATTGTCTATCAGGCGTTTATGAAGTCGCAAAACGATGAAAACAGCGATCGCTTGATCGTCGTCTATCGTCTCAAGGCAGATGGATGGATAAACCGCAGCGACGATGAGGAAAAGCTGGAGGAGCTGTCGAGCACGATTTATTATATGGTCGTGTTTCCTTCGATCAATGACTCCGCAGTGATTGTCGATGCGAATGCTTACGGCGAGAAACTGCTGGTCTCCATCGATGAAAAACAAAGCGAGAAAAAGCAGATCGAGAAGCTGGAAGACTATTTGCAAGCCAAAGGAAACAGCGGCTATCGCATCGAACAAGTCAACGATCAACCGGCGCAAAAAGAGGCGGATGACGGACAGGGAGCTTAGACAATGACCGATGGGAAAGAGAAAATCGGATGCCATCGGTTTTTTCATGCAGAAGAAAAGGAGTGATTGAGAACTGCACAGCGCATTTGCGCTTTCCTCATTCACTCCTTCAGCGTTTCTTCCTTTGTCTGGCAGAGGAAGCATCCTTAGCGAAACGGCGCGTCTTCGTGCGCTATTCGCCGTATTGTAATTGCTTTGCCAAAGCGGCGAGATCCTGCGGCGCTGATTCATGAAATTCGATGGTAACGGCGTCTGCGTCCGTATAGCGCGGGATGAGATGGACGTGAAAATGCTTGACACTTTGACCGGCAATCTCATTGACGTTGGAGAGGATGTTCATGCCGGCGGCGCCTGTCACTTCGACGATGTGGGCGGCCAGTTTCTGCGCTGTTTGCATCAGATACGCTAACGTCTCGCTGTCACAGTCGATGAAATGATCGTAATGCTTCTTTGGTACGACGAGCGTATGGCCCTTAGTCACCTGCGCGAGGTCGAGAAAGGCGATGACTTTTTCATCCTCATAAATCTTGGAAGAAGGAATGGTTCCCTTGATAATATCACAAAATACACACATAAGCGTTTACCTCCTGTCATTCGCTATTGTATCAGAAACAGCGCGGAAAAAAAAGACGCCGTCATCGGCGGTTTAGATAGAAGATTTCTTGGGAAAGGGCGGTACCCTTATGAGGCTGAGAGGGAAAATGGGCGGCATTGGCTTTGATTCCCTTGCTTTTGAAGAACAGCTTGTCAGCTGTGAAAAGGACAGCGCAAAAAGGGGAGGATGACGATCGTATCGCCAAGACAGCGTTTTGACATAAAAAACACCGGTTTCATCAGCCGGTGTTTTCTCTTATTCGCTGTCGGTGTCGGAAATATCCGGACGCTGTACCAAATACTGCGGATAGCTGGTGCGGATGCTGTTGAAGACGTCGGTATCATAGACGGTGAAGTGATGCTTTTTCAGGTAGTAGACCAAGGCGTCGGTGGTGATGTTGGTATTTTCCGATAACGCATCGATGATCTCATCCTTGATTATGGTGTAGTCGTCAGAGACGAGGTAGGCGATGTAATAGGTGCCGTTGGTGGCGTCGACGATCACCTCAGAGATGAGCGTGTCCTCTCCATCCTGTGAGGTGAGCTTATTGAGGACGACGCTTGGCAGTCCGCTGTCGGTGTAGTAGAGCTTTTCACTGCCTGTATAGGTGGTGGTGTCGCCATATTCCTCTGTGACACTTTCAAAATCCTCGCCCTCTTTGAGCAGCTCCAGCGCCTGTGACGCTTTATCCTGATCGCTTGTCGCAAAGATACGGGCGACAACCGGCTGCCAGTCCTTTAAAAACTGCTCGTTGTTCTCGTCAAAGTATTTTTTGTTTAATTCGATCTGCTCGTAGTTTGGCAACAGCACCTTTTCGATGTATTCCTCTTTACCGGTATAGCCCAGACGCACAACATATTCGTCCATCGTCATACCATAATAGCTTTCGGCTAACGAGGCGTTGCTGTCATATTCTTCCTGCGCCTGCTCTCTCATCTCATCGCTGACTTCCACCTCTTTCTCATAGATCTTCTGACGGATCATGGTCAGCGTGTACTCTGCACCGCTGCTTTCCTTCATCTGCGGATAGAGATCGCCGTCGGTGATCGTCACATCGCCGATGGTGGCGACGACGTCATTTCCATGGGAAATATCGGCATAAGCGTTGCCGCAGCCGCCAAGCATAAGCGCGATGGCAAGCGCACATCCTGCTTTTGTCTTTTTCATAAGCCTTTCCTCCTTACGCATCCAATCCGGCAAAACGGCGCAGACGGGTCAGCGTGTCCTCATCGGTAAACGTGATGGACAGCTTGTCCGCCGCATCGAATAAAATCTCGCTGGACAATGTGGAATTGCGGTTGATCATCGCAGCCGCAAATGCGCTCCATACTTCGTCATCCTCACTCTGGCGAAGCGCTTCTTTGCCGGCGGTGTCCGCATGAATGAGGACGAGCTTATCCCCGCTGTCGCTGCTGACAGAGACCCATTTGCTCGTTTCACCCTCTTTTAATGCGAGAGCGGCGTCTAACATCTCTTGTGTAAAGTCGGTGCTGCTGGTCGTCTCTTCGTCGATGTAGCCATAGAAGCCGGATTCATCGCTGATGGTCGATTCGGAGTATTCCTTTGCCGCCTGTGCAAACGAAGTCCCCTCGGCTAACGCCTGATCGATCATCTCTTTGCTTTCCTTTTCCTCATCGCTGAGAGCGTCAGCATCGCCAACGGAAAGCTCGATGATCGAGATGACATGCGGGTTTTCGATCTCCTCGCTCAGCTCCTCGAAATGCGCTTTGACATAATTGCGCTGCAAGACGCTTTCCTTTTGCGCCAGCATGCAGAAGCGATCCAGCTCATCGCTTTCCAAGCCCACATTGTTGAGCATGGCGGCGATCAGATCATCCGCGCTGCCGCTGGAGCTCGCCTGTGCCTGCGCTTCCAGATTTTCTTTCAGCTCCTTTGCCGCTTCTCTCATCTCCTCGCTCTCTTCGCTGACGCTTTGCTCGATGACCGCGTTGCGGTAGCGGTAGTAAAGCTGCGAGAGCGAGAAGCGGCTCATTTCACTGTAAAGCTCGTCGGCGCTTAAATCGTAATCGTCAATTGCGGCGATGATCTCCTTGCCATCGACGCTTTTTCCTTTGACGAAGTCCTTGGTGGTATCCCAGACGTAATAGATCGCAAAGCCGCACAGAAGAATTGCGATCAGCACGACGAACCAGTTCTTTTTTATGATTTCCAACATCGTTCTCATCCTTTCAGTTGCCTTTCCATTATATTCGATTCCCTTTCAAAAAGCAATTTTTCACCGCAATTCACCTAAAATTCAGAGAGGGGAAAAAGAAACGTGCGGACAAGACGTTTGAATTGAGGTTTTCCTGCATTTTTGCTATGATAATGCCGTTGATGAAAGGATGATGCACGATGAGCACATTAACCGTAAAAAACCTGCATGTGCAGGTAGAGGATAAAGAGATTTTAAAGGGGGTTGACCTCGTGGTGAACGAGGGGGAGACCCATGCGCTGATGGGGCCTAACGGCAATGGCAAAAGCACGCTGTTAGCCGCGATCATGGGCAATCCGAAATACACCGTCACCCAAGGGGAGATTTTGCTGGATGGCGCGGATGTGCTGGCGATGAAGGTCGATGAGCGCAGCAAGGCCGGCTTGTTTTTGGGGATGCAGTATCCCAGCGAGATCAGCGGCGTCACCAACTCTGATTTTCTGCGCACGGCGGTCAACGCCCGCCGGGAGCGGCCGATTCCTCTGTTTCAGTTTATCCGCCAGATGGAGGCGGCGATCGAACGTTTACAGATGAAGGAGGACTTAGCGCACCGCTTTTTAAACGAGGGATTTAGCGGCGGTGAGAAAAAACGCAATGAGATCATCCAGATGCTGATGCTGAAGCCTTCCATGGCCATGCTCGATGAGATCGATTCCGGCTTGGACGTGGATGCGCTCAAGATCGTCGCTGCGGCAATTTTACAGCTGCAGCAGGAACAGCACACGGGACTGCTGGTCGTTTCGCACTATGCCCGCTTCTATGAGTATCTTCAGCCGACGCATGCGCATATTTTGCTGGATGGACGCATCGTGGCGAGCGGTACGGCAGAGCTGATCAAGCGCATCGATCAGGAGGGCTATGAATGGGTGGAGGACACCTATCATGTCAAGGCGGCCAAGCAGGAGGAGAAGCGTGTGGAGCTGTTAGGCAGCTGTGGGGCGCATCGCGGGGAGTGAGCCTATGAAATGGATATTTTCCCGGGTGTTTGAGCAGCAGATCGCGCTGAGGGAGCCGGGCGCTTACACCTTTGTTTTTGAAGAGGGCAGCAGCGGCTTTCTGTATGTGCTGATCGAGGAGCAGGCAAGCGATGTCAGCTTACAGCTGGAAGCGCACAAAAACAGCGCGGTACGCGTATGGTTTGATGTACGCGCCGCAAAGGGACTCACACTGCGCCAAAAAATCAGCTGTGCGCAGGCTGCGGATGTGCAGGTGTCTTTTCTGGATCTGGAAGCGGGTGAGGCGGCGTATGACATCCGCGGCGTGTATGAGGACAGCGGTGGGCGCATCGCCTTATCTACGGCGGTATTGGCAAGCGCGGATAAGCGCTGGCGAATGGAGATCGTCCACGATCATCCCCACACGCAGGGACTCATGGAAAATTATTGCGTCGTTGAGGACGATGCACGCTGTAAGATCGAAGCCATCGGCAATATTAAAAAGGGCGCTTATGCCAGTGAGAGCCACCAGAAGACCCGTGTGCTGACGATGAGCGAACATCACAACGCCGAGGTGCTTCCCTTGTTATATATCGATGAAAACGACGTTAAGGCCAGTCATGCGATGACGCTGGGACAGCCAAACGCCGATCAGCTTTACTACCTGCAAACCCGCGGCTTGAGCAAGCGTGCAGCGCTGGGCCTGCTCTCCATCGGCTACTTCTTGCCGATCGTCGAGCGAATCGAGAATAGCGAGCTGCAAGCGCAAATAAAATGTAGAGTGGAAGAAAAGGTGGGATTGTATGGACATCGGGAGCATTCGTAAGGATTTTCCGTTGCTGTCACAGACGATGATGGGGCAGCCGCTCATCTATTTAGACAATGCGGCGACAACGCTGAAACCAACCTGTGTGATCGATGCGGTGACACGCTATTACACACAGATGGGAGCGAATGCGCATCGCGGCGATTATGCGCTCAGCGCAATGGTGGATGAGGCGTTTGAGGCGGCCAGAGCGCAGGTTGCAGAGTTTCTGCATGCGAAGAGTCCCCGCCAGATCGTCTTTACCTCAGGCACCAGCGCAGCGCTCAATCAGGTGGCATATGGCTATGCGCGCAAGGTGCTGAAAGAGGGAGACGTCATATTGAGCACGATGGCGGAGCACGCCTCCAGCATTCTGCCTTTTCTGCGCAGCGCGAAGGCGTGCGAAAGCAGCGTGGAGTATATCCCCCTGGATGAACAGGGACGTATCACGATGGACAACGTGCGCCGGGCGCTGCATCCGCGGGTGAAGATGATCGTTTTGGCGCATGTCAGCAACGTGCTGGGACAAATCGCGCCGATTGCGGACATCTGTGCGCTCGCGCATGAACGAGGGATTGTCGTGGTGGTGGACGGCGCGCAGTCAACGCCGCATCTGCCAATCGATGTACAGCAGATGGACTGTGATTTCTTCACCTTCAGCGCCCATAAGCTGTGTGGTCCTACCGGCGTAGGCGTGCTGTATGGCAAGATGGAGCTGTTAGCGCAATGCGAGCCGCTGTATCTGGGCGGCGGCAGCAACGCCCGCTTTGACGCCTGCGGCAATTTACAGCTGAAAGAAGTGCCCTTTTGCTTTGAGAGCGGCACCCCGCCGATCGAGGGCGTCTTGGGCATGCGCGCGGCGATCGACTATCTAAAGGAGATCACCATGGAAGCGATTCACGCTCACGAGCTGAGCCTGCGCCGCTATCTCGTGGAAAACATGAAGCAGATGCCGCATGTGATTCTCTATAACGCACAGGCGGACAGCGGCATCATCACCTTTAATGTGAAAAACGTCTTTGCACAGGATGCGGCCAGTTATTTCAACGCCAACGGCGTCGCTTTGCGAAGCGGTCAGCACTGCGCGAAGCTGCTGGTGGACTTTCTGGGAACCGGTGCGACACTGCGCGCCAGCCTGTATCTCTATAATACAAAGGAAGAGGCTGACCGCTTCTTAGAGCTGCTCTCACAGTGCACGATGGAGCGCTGTCTGGATATTTTCTTTTAAGAAAACAAGCGCTGAGAAAAGGGAAGATGCAAAACGTATGCTTCTTTGACATGGAAAAGCAAAAAGCATCTGCTGTCAGCTTGCTTTTGCAAAAGATAGATGGAAACTGACAATGTTCATTTGAACAGTTATGAGACGGATGTCTTAGCGATAGGAAAGGAGTGTGGCTTTCATGTCTGATTTACTGAAAGACCCGATGGTTCTGCGTCAGATCATCATGGATCACTATGAATATCCCCGCAATCACACATTGACCAAGCAGGAGGGCTATGCGGAAAAGCACATGGCTTCAGAGTCCTGCATCGACGATATTTACGTGCAGTCGAAAATTGAGGAGGGCGTCGTCAGGGACGTGCGCTTTGACGGCATCGCCTGTACGATTTCCACCGCGTCGACCTCGATCATGAGCGAGCTGCTGCAGGGAAAGAGTCTCACGCAGGCAAAGGAGATCATTCAAAACTACTATGCGATGATCGATCAGCGCCCTTATGACGAGGAGCTGTTACAGGAAGCGGTCGCGTTTGCCAACGTCGGCAAGCAGGCAAACCGCATCAAGTGTGCGACGATCGGATGGAAAGCGATGGAAGAGATGATCGCGGAAAGTGAGGGAAGCGGCGATGAAGGATGAAGGACTGCATTTGGAGGAGTCGTATGCCTATGGCTTTCATGATGAGGATGTCAGCGTCTATCAAACGGGAAAAGGCCTGAGCCGCAGCGTGATAGAGACGATCTCATCGATCAAACAGGAACCGCAGTGGATGCGCGAGCTGCGCTTGCAGGCGTATGAGTCTTTCTTGAAACAGAGCAATCCCAAGTGGGGACCTGACCTCAGCTCTATCGATTTCGACGACTATACCTATTACATAAAACCCAGCGATAAGCAGGGAAAAGACTGGAGCGAGGTGCCGGAAACGATCAAAAACACCTTTGAGCGCCTGGGGATTCCGCAGGCGGAAGCGAAATATCTCGCCGGCGTGTCGACACAATACGAATCAGAGGTCGTCTACCACAACATGCTGGAAGAGGTGGAGAGCAAGGGCGTCATTTTCTTAGACACCGACTCCGCATTGCGAAAGCATCCCGAGCTGGTGCGCAAATACTTCGGCACGCTGGTGCCCTACAGCGATAACAAGTATGCGGCGCTCAATACGGCGGTGTGGAGCGGCGGCTCGTTTATCTATGTCCCAAAGGGCGTGAAGCTGGAAAAACCGCTGCAATCGTATTTTCGCATCAACAGCATGCAGATGGGCCAGTTCGAGCGCACGCTGATCATCGTGGATGAGGGGGCGGATGTGCACTATGTGGAAGGGTGTACGGCGCCGCAGTATTCCAAGGATTCCCTGCATGCGGCGATCGTGGAGATCTTCGTTCACAAAAATGCCCGCTGCCGTTATTCCACCGTGCAAAACTGGTCGGACAACATCATCAACCTGGTGACGAAACGCGCCAAGGTGATGGCGCATGGCTCCATGGAATGGGTCGACGGCAACATCGGTTCCCGCATCAATATGAAATACCCTGCCTGTGTGTTAGCGCAGGAGGGGGCGAAGGGGACGATGATTTCCATCGCTGTCGCTTCCAAGCATCAGGTGCAGGATGCCGGGGCAAAGATGCTGCATCTGGCGCCGAATACCACCAGCAGCATCATCTCCAAATCCGTTGCCCGCCGTGGGGGAGAGACCAATTATCGCGGCATGGTCTATCATTCGCCAAATGCGCATGGCGCGAAAAGCAAGGTGGAGTGTGATACGCTTTTACTGGATGATCTCTCCCGCAGCGATACCATTCCCCACAACCGCTCGCAAAACCAGAGCAGCCAGATCGAGCATGAGGCGACGGTTTCCAACATCAGTGAGGAACAGCTGTTTTATCTGATGTCGCGGGGGCTGAGCGAGGAGGCGGCGACCGAGATGATCGTCATGGGCTTTTTAGAGCCGTTCACCCGTGAACTGCCGATGGAATATGCGGTGGAGCTCAATCAGCTGCTGAAGCTGGACATGAGCGATTCGATCGGATGAGGGATGCACAAATGCTGCGTGCGCAGGCCAAAAAGGCGCTTGCGGCGCTTAGCACACAAAAAAAGCAGGCATACAGCGAACAGATCAAGGAGCAGCTGCTGACATTGTGCGCACAGGCAAAGTGGATCTCCCTTTATCGAGCCATGGCGCAGGAGGTCGATCTGCGCTCGCTGTTTCCAGCGCTCTGGCAGCAGGGAAAACAGACGGCGCTGCCCATCTGCCGCGATAGGGGAGTGATGGATATGGCGCTGTATCATGCAAAAATGCCGTTAGCATTGAATCGCTATGGCATTGAGGAGCCAATGCAGGCAGAGATCATCCGCAAGGATCGCCTCGATGTGATCGTCGTTCCGCTCGTCGCCTTTGACGCGCAGGGACATCGGCTGGGACATGGCAGCGGCTATTATGATCGTTATCTGGCGGATGCGCGGGCAGTGCGTATCGGCGTCGCCTTCTCTTGCCAGCAGGTGGAGCAGATAACGCCTTTGCCCCATGACATCGCGATGGATCTCATCATCACCGAGACAGGTGTCCGCCGCTTTGCGCCTATGCCGCGTTAAAGGGAAAGACGGTTCAGGGGGTTCTTCAGACGAAGAATCTCCTTTTGTTTTGCGTCGGAGACATGTGTGTAGATCTGTGTTGTCGTGATCGAGCTGTGACCGAGGATATGCTGGATGAAACGGATGTCGACGTCCTCTTCCAGCAGCAGGGAGGCAAAGGTGTGACGAAACATGTGCGGGGTGATGTGCGGGGTGATGGCGGCGTCGCTGCAATAACGGTGCAGCAATGCGCGGACGCTTTGATCGCTGAGGCCGCCGCCATTTCGGTTGATGAAAAAAGGATCGTCAAATGCGGCGTCGGGATGAGCCAAATGATGATAGCACTCCAGGGCACTACGCACACATGAGGAGCCCAACGGCAATCTTCGCTCCTTGCGCCCTTTTCCGTAAATGTGCAGACAGCTTTCCTGAAGATCGACGTCACAGACGCGCAGCGCGCACAGCTCCGAAATGCGGATGCCGGTGGAGAGCAGCACCTCGAAGACGGCGATGCTGCGGGTGGCGCACAGCTTTTGATAAGGCGTTTGCGCACGCTCCCTCTGACGGTAAAGATGCCGAAAAAAGGCCTGCATCTGCGTCCATGGAATCGTCCGCGGCAGCAGCAGCGGTTTTTGAAAATGGGTGCGGATGCGATCCAGCGGATTTTCCGCCAATAGTTCCTGAAACACGAGATAAGAAAAAAAGGCGTGCAGACTGGCGAGCTTGCGCATGACGCTTTTGGGGGCGAAGCGCAGGTGCAGCTGACGAACATAGGCTTCTAACAGCGCTTTGTTCAAGGGACGTCCGTCTAAGAAAAGCAGAAACTGACGCAGATCGCAGCGATAGGCTTTCACGCTCTTCCAATCCAGCCGGCTGCGCTTGGCGCAGTCCTCTAAATACATCATCAACATGGTTTCTGTGATCATAAAATTCCTCCTCTCAATGCCGATGCAGTTTCTTTGTAGCACGGAATGAGAAAAAAGCAATGTCTGACAGAAAAAGGAACTCCTCTCTTGTTGTAGGCGGTTGATTTCTGTGCTATGATTCTACTGTTTAATACGCAGGGGGTGGAAAGATTGAAACGGATGCGGGCATATCTCTGCGCACTGCTTGCCGTCATGGTGCTGATCGGCAATGGTAGGGTGTTTGCGGCGCAGGAAGAAGCGATCGTCGATAATTCTTATGGCGAAGCCAGTGAAAGTGTGGAAGAGGTGGAGGTCGTCAATGCCGATACCTACGAACCGATCGATCCGCAGGTGGCAGAGCTGATGGAGAATGTGGCGATGGGCTCCTCTATGGCAGCACAGCCGCGCATGGCGGCGCGTAACGGCGATCCGTATTGGGAAGAAGAGGAAACGGTGAAATCCTTTTATGACGGATATGGAAATCTGGTTTATCAAAAGGGTTCCAAGAAGATCATCGATGTCTCGGAGCATAACGGAAAGATCGATTGGGAGAAAGTCAAGGCCGCGGGCGTTGACGGAGCGATTCTGCGTTTGGGATGGGGCTATCTGGGAAAAGACAAATATTTTGATTATAACATCGCGGAGTGCAACCGTCTGGGCATCCCCTACGGTCTGTATTTATACAGCTACGCCTACGATGCGAACTTCGCTTATGCGGAGGCCTTGGGAACAGCAGAGATGCTGGAGGACGTCAGCTTAAATCTCTCTTATCCGTTTTATTATGATATAGAGAATTTTACACCGTGGAACGACGATGGGACGACGCGGCGGCCGCCCAAGACGATTGCCGGCTATGAAAGCGTAATTACCACTTATATCAAGACGCTCTCTGAGCTGGACAGCCGTTTGGCAGGGAAGATTCACGTGTACAGCTATCGTTCGTATCTCAACGGTGTGCTCAACAGCCCGAAAGTCATCTATCCCTATGTTTCATGGGCGGCGGAGTACGGTCCTGATTTGAAGTTCAGCAATCCCAGCTATCAAGGCGCGCAGGGGTGGCAGTACACCTCGGATGGCTCGGTGACAGGGGTTTCTGGCAGAGTGGACATCAGCTGTTTTTCCGACCAGTTTTACAATCGAAAGCTTTCACAGACGCTGCCTTCGGAAATGATGCAAAAGCTCGACGCGCAGCAGCTGACTTTTCAGGACGGATACATCAGCGGCTTTGCGCTGGGAAGCGACATCAGCACGCTGGCGGCAGCGTTTCATGATGTCGGCGCCGTCACCTGTATGAACGCGCAGGGAAACATCATCGAAAGCGGCAAGGTGGCAACGGGACAGACGCTGAGTGTGACGATTATGGAGGAAGAGGCGCAGCCGGTGACCTATACGGTGCAGATCGTCATCCGCGGCGATGTGAACGGAGACGGAGCGATCTACGCAACGGATTATGTGCGGATCAAGAATCACATCATGGGGAAGAACACTTTATCCGGGCCGTATGCCCTTGCGGCCGACGTCAATAAAGACGGCAAGATCTACGCGACGGATTATGTGAAAGTGAAAAACAGCATTATGGGAAAAGGCTCCATTCAACAGTGAGGAGAGAAGATATGAAAAAGATAGATCAGATCGGAAAAATGATATTGTGCGGCGCGTTTGTTGTGCTGATGCTGATGGGAAATCTCACCAAGGCGCAGGCCGCTTCGTTTTCAATCAGCGCCTCGCGGGGATCGGTATCTCCGGGAGGAACCTTTCAGGTGACGATTAGCGGCAGCGATTGTACCGGACGCGTCAATTTAAGCGTTTCTAACGGCACTCTTTCAGAATCGGCCGTCTGGGTGGAAAACAGCAGCTATACGGTTACGGTAACGGCGGGAAGCAGCGGCAGCGTGTCTGTGACAGCGACACCGGCAGAGGGCTTTTCCGATGGCAACGGAGATATTTACTCCCCGGGATCACGAACGGTCAGCGTGGCGATCGTTCAGCCGCAAAAGCCGTCGACCTCCAAACCGTCCTCCCCATCGACCCCTTCCACCACGACTCCATCTGTGGAGCCCCAGGAAGATACCCGCTCTAAAAACTACAACCTGAGTTCGCTCAGCGTCGATCAGGGAACGCTGACGCCGGATTTTTCCCCGGAGGTAACACAATACCGCGTCTCCTTGCCAAAAGATGCAAAGGAGATCACCGTTTCCGCCAAGGCGCAGGACAGCGCCGCAACATTGTCCGGTACCGGAAAAAAGACATTGCAGGCAGGGGATAACAAGATCGAGGTGACCTGTCAAAGTGAATATGGGACAAAGCAGGTATATACGATCAACGTCTATGTCGATGAGGAACCGATCGTCTTTTTCGATTATGCCGGCGGCAGTTACGGCGTGGTTCGCAATACGAAGGACGTGAAGGTGCCGGAGGGCTTTAAGGAAAGCAAGGTCAAGGTTGAGGATGAGGAAATCGTCGCATGGACCAACGAAACGATGCATCAGACGATCGTCTATCTGATCAGCAGTGAGGATGAAAAAGGATTTTATCTGCTGGAAGACGGTGCGGTTACCTCTGCTTTCAAGCCTGTCGTCATCGCGGGGCGCACCCTGTATCAGATCGATGTAGAAAAGGATCGTCAGACATTGGCGGGGATGTCGTTTGGCACGGTAAAGCTGAAAGACTTGGAAATGCCGGGATGGACTTATCAGGAGGAAGATTTAGCCGCGTATTGCGTGATCTACGTCATGAATGAGCAGGGAGAACGCGGCTACTATCAGTATGACAGCGCCGAAGAGACGCTGCAGCGCTACAACGGTCTCAGCGTCAGCTCCGATGCATACACATCGGCGAAAACGATGCAGTATGTCGGTTTTGGCACCGCCGGTGCGTGCGCTTTAGCGGCGATTGCGCTTGGCGTGTGGATGGCGGTTCAGGCGCGTAAAACGAAACATCAACCAAAATAAATGGGGAAAAGGCCGAGAAATCACTCGGTAAACGGACGTTCGCAAAGGGCGTCCGTTTTTTCGATAACGGGAGGTTTTCCCTCTGTGATAAGTGTCTAAAAAAGCGGGAGTCAGCGAGGCTGCAGCGTCGATGCAAAGTAGTCTCATCGCTGTTTGCGGCGGGGAAAAAGCGATTGCGGCTGTTTTGAAAAGCCGAGGGAAGCAAGCAGAGATCACTTTGGCAAAGCGCTATGGCGGCAGGGGATCGTTTTGTGAGACAAAAACGGTATTTTCCTGTTGACAGGAGGGGAACGCAATGATATTATAAATGAGCAATTCGATGGATACGGGCCTGTAGCTCAGGTGGTTAGAGCGCACCCCTGATAAGGGTGAGGTCGTTGGTTCAAGTCCATTCAGGCCCACCATCGAATTTAAATATACAGATGGGGTGTTAGCTCAGCTGGGAGAGCACCTGCTTTGCAAGCAGGGGGTCATCGGTTCGATCCCGATACGCTCCACCATAGTGGTTAGTCATGCGATGCAATCGTGATATGCATTGCATTTTTTTTGTTTATCGGTGAAATGGGCTTCCCTGCGCATTTTTTTGCGTTTTCACAGCAGTTTATCGTGTTATCGATATGGGCTGAATCGTTGACGATTGATTGAGCAGCCAATGTCAAAGCGGGTAGTGTCGATCATGGATGAAAAGAGTGTGCAAGGATGAACGGCAGGTAGAAGCTAGTTTCCAAAATCCAAGGGAAATTTCCGTTGTCAGAGGAAGACGGGGAAGCTGTATCGGTTCCTTGTGAGTGAACACACAGTGAAACAAACCCCATGATTCAGTTGTGGCAGCAGGGTTTCTTCGCCCTTTGCAATAAGAGGAAAACGTTTGATTGACGGCGACATTCTTTGCTGTGGATGATATAATGAACATAAAGAATTGAGGGAGAGTCTATGGCAATCACACTGGAGTTATATCAAGTGCGCAGTTATCTGTTTTTCTGCGTCTGTGAGCACTTATTAAAAAAAGGCGGCTTTGCGCCTGCCAGATACTGTGATGAAGAGGGAATCCGCGCCTTGCGTGAATATGGCTGTGAGGTGCGGGGACGATCGCAGTGGCACGATGTGGACGGCGTCTATGTGTTTCTTGCGGCAACGCCGTTTATGCAGCCGCTTCGTTTATGCGTTGAGGCACGTTTTTTCGACCGTAAATTGGGAAAAACCTACATACGGGAGTTTATGGGCAAAATGCAGGACATCGGCGAGGCCTATCTCAGAGAGGAAGATCCGCTGCTCTCCCATCGCCGTCAATACCGCAATCAAGGCGTGTACTTCTCGATGAACGGCTTTACGGCGGAAGCGGAAGAACTGGCGGCTGCGCATGGCATCCAGACGATCTCCTACGCTGCTCAGCCCCTCATGGAGCCGCTGTATCGCTGCATCGTCGATGCGGCGCGCTGGATACAAGAGCACGTACGCTTTGAAACGCCGGAAAAAATGAGCCGTTTTATGACGGATGTCCGCCGACTGCTCATTGCTGATGACAAACAGGCGGCCCTCGCTTTACAATCGCAGTTTGGCGATGAATTGCTCATGCTGGCAGATGAGATCATCCTCGCTTTGAGCGAGCTGAAAACCTCGCTGCTCATCACCAATAATCACGGCATCTATCTGCATGCTCTTTCAAAGGAAGAATTTCCGCTCTCCTCCTTTATGCATACCGATGAAGGCGTCTGTCAGATTCACATGGAAAAACGCGGGCGCCGCAGATTTCACTATTTTACCGTCAATGACAGCATTCGCCGCTTTTACTTTACGAGACCTTCCTTTTTAGGCGACGGTGCTTTGTTAGGTGTGCGCCCTTCCTTGCAGCAGTCGCTGTTTGTATTGGAAGAGAGCAGACCGCAAAGCGTTATGCAGCTGTGCGTACAGGATCAGGGGATTATGCGCTACCTGCGCTTAGGGGTGGAAGGAAGGCTGTGGATCGATTGACTTTTGTAGCTAAAAAAGTGGGGAGACGCAGGGCAACGCCGCTTGCCGGACATCGCCGCTTTTTGATAAAACAGGAAAAACCGCAGACAATAAGAGCGGTGGCTACTGCGTGATCACACGATTTTACACGAATCGGTTATTAACAAATGCAGTCATTTATGATATCCTGTTAAAGAGTGTAACAATTTAGAGGTGAAGAAAATGAAGAAAAAAATTTGGAAAACACCTGGCTGGTACCTGTTTTTGCTGCTGCTGATCCTATCGGTCGCAGCGATGGCACAGGTGATCGTGCTGGGCGTGTTGCCGATCTTATATCTCGTGATCGGCTTTGTGGCTTTGCTGCTGATCGATTTGCTGTTATACTTCATGCTGGTCAGCCGCCGCGTCAATAAGGTCAATCGCATTTTGGGTTCGATCCTGACGGTGATCGTCTGTGCAGCGCTTCTTGTCGGAAACCTGTATTTGTTTAAGACGAATTCGCTGATCGGCAATATCACACACTCCGGCGAGCAGCGCCATGAGATCTCTGTCATCGTCAAGGCAGATTCCGGTTTGGAATCGATCGGCGACCTCAGTGATGCGATTGCCACTTCCTCCGCAACGGAAGACGAAATTGTCGAGGGCTTTATCGAGGATGTCAAAAATAAAGAAAACATCGCTGTGCGCACGGAAGATGCCGGCGCGCTGTTGGAAATGGTGCAGGCGCTCTACGACGATGATGCCCAAGCCATTCTGTTAGATGAATCATATCGTTCGATGGTCGAAGAGCAGGAAGACTATGAGAAATTCGATGAGGAAACCAAGGTGATTTACACGTATGTTTACTATACGCAAATTTCGGCTAACACCTCATCGGTCGATGTGACAAAGCAGCCGTTTACCGTACTGGTAACCGGTATCGATACTTTCGGTACTATCGGAACGACGTCGAGAAGCGATGTCAATATGCTGGTAACGGTAAATCCGACGACAAAAAATATACAGCTCGTCAGCATTCCGCGTGACTACTATGTGGAGACAGACTGCGATCCAAGCTTAGGCTGCGGCATCGGACAGATGGATAAGCTGACGCATACGGGCCTGCACGGACCGGATACGACGCGTGCGACGCTGGAAAAGCTGTTTGGCATCGAAATTAACTATACGCTGCGCGTGAATTTCTCCAGCGTGCAAAATATCGTCGATGCGCTAGGCGGCATCACGGTAGATAATCGTGACGGCTATGCGTTTAGTGTTGGAGGATACTCTTTCACGCAAGATATTTTGGAACTCAACGGCGATCAGGCGCTTGCGTTCTCTCGTGAGCGTTATTCCTTTGCGGAGGGGGATCGTGAACGCGGTCGCAATCAGATGCGCGTCATTGAAGGAATGATCAATAAAGCGACTTCTCCGGCGATCCTGACCGGCTATATGAGTTTCTTGGATGCGGTCGGCGATTCCTTTGAGACGGATATGAGCTCTTCCGATATTCGTGCGCTCGTGCAGATGCAGCTTTCTCAAGGCGGCAGCTGGACGATCGGCAGCATCAGCGTCAATGGGACCGGCGGTACTGATTATTGCTATGAGCTGGGCAATTATGCTTATGTCATGTATCCGGATATGGATACGGTCGACGCGGCGGTCAGCGCGATTCAAAATGTGGAGAACGGCGGTCAGCCGTCAAACGGCTAAAACGTCAATATCAATAACAGCGGGTACCATACTCGCTGTTTTCTTTACGATTGAGGCCATATCCGATGCATTTCGCTGCAATGACTTGCAAAAGCAGGGGAATCAGATTACAATATACAAGATAAATAATTACACTCTCTACTCACGGGGCGATGGTACAAGCTATTGACATTTGGTGAGGGGGGGGGGGTATGATTATCAAGGGATTTTGCGTTTTCCTTTTTGGGGGAGCCGTTTGCTTCTTTGCTCATAGAGCATGAATGTAAACAGTGGGTGCATGCAGGGATAAGGATGATAGAAGATGATTAACGGAATACTGAGAAATCCAATCTATAAAAAATATCGGTCGCTGCTGATCTGCATGGTCGATATGGCAATCGTCGGCGTGTCCTATTTTTTCGCGTTTTACATCGCCAGCCTGAATTTTATCTTGTCTGAAATCGCAGAGGTGGAAAGAGGTTCGCTGTTGGAAGGATTTCTGCTCACAATGGCGGTGTATCTGCTCTGCTTTCTGATGTTTCGCATTTACAAGAGTCTTTGGAAATACACGGGACCATCGGAGGTGATCCGTATCGTATCGGCCGTCGTCGTCGCGGTAGGCGTGTCTTTGCTGCTGCTGCCGATTTTGCCGATTCGCGGCTTGGAGATGCGTACGATCGTCGTTACCGGCGTATTTGTCATCTTGTTGATGTGCAATGTGCGTTTGGGTTATCGATTGCTGCGCCGGCACGAGCAGGAGGGCAAGAAATCGACCAATGCGGTGATCATCGGCGCGGGAGACGCCGGATATATATTGTGTAAAGAAATTATTCAAAATCACCGCTTCGATGCGAATGTCGTCGGTTTTATCGATGATGCCAGAGCGGGAAAGATCGTGTACGGCAAAAAGGTGCTGGCGGATACGGAACACATGAACGATGTGATTTTGAAGTATGGAGTTACGATGGCGATCATTGCCATACCAAGTGCCAGCAAGCGGGATGTCCGAAGGATTTATGATCTTTGCAAGCAGCTGAAGCTGGAGACGAAGATCATGAAAAAGGGCGATGAATTATTAGAGAGCCCGGATGCGGCAGTGCGTTATCCGGTGGAAGACATCAGCATCGAGGATTTGCTGGGACGCGGCGAGATTCATTTGGATCAGCAGGAGATCCGCTCTTACATCAGCGGTAAGGTGGTGGCGGTGACCGGCGCCGGAGGATCGATCGGTTCTGAGCTTTGCCGACAGATCGTCAAGTTTCGCCCTAAAGAACTGGTGATGATCGATATTAACGAAAACAGTTTGTATATGCTGGAACAGGAATTTAACCGGGACCGCACGCATGGCAGACTGAACCCGAACATCGTTATTGATTCGTATATCGCCTCCATCCGTGATCGTTCTGCGATCGATTCGATCTTCGCTCAGAAACATCCCGAGGTCGTCTACCATGCGGCGGCGCACAAGCATGTGCCGCTGATGGAAACGCGGCCGATGGAAGCTGTGAAAAACAATGTGTTTGGAACAAATAACGTCATCCAAAGCTGTATTAAACATCAGGTTTCCCGCTTTATCATGATCTCCACGGACAAGGCGGTCAATCCGACAAACGTCATGGGTGCGACCAAACGCATGACAGAGATGATTTTGCAGGCGAACGGCAATAACGGCGTTACGAAGATGGCGGCAGTTCGTTTCGGTAATGTCTTAGGCTCAAACGGTTCGGTGATTCCGATTTTCAAAAATCAGATCAAGGAAGGCGGACCGGTGACAATTACCGACAAAAACATCATTCGTTACTTCATGACGATTCCCGAGGCTGCTCAGCTGGTATTGCAGGCAGGCTATTATGCGGACAAGGGAGAGATCTTCGTGCTGGATATGGGAGAGCCGGTAAAGATCCTCGATTTGGCGGAAAAGATGATTCGTCTGTCAGGCTTGGAGCCTTACAAGGATATTGACATTGTGGAGATCGGCTTGCGCCCGGGAGAGAAGATGTTTGAAGAGCTTCGTTTGGATGGAGAAGATACGGAGCGAACGAAAAACGACTTGATTTTTATCAATCACGTGATGGGAATCAGCAAGCAGGAAATCGACGAGAAGCTGGCAGTGCTAGGAAAGCTGCTGTCTGAAAACGCTTCCCGCGAGGAATTCAGAAATACGATGCTGGAAATTATTAAAGATAAGGAAAACGTGAAACATACCGCATCATTTGTGGTATAATGTCTATCGGCGAAAAAGGTTACACCCTTTTGCGAACAAAGGATAATCGGGGATTATCCTTGATTAAGAATATTTCCGCTCATAATCGTCGCATCGCCGCGTTGTGAGGGAAATAGGATCATCACACAACTATCTACCATGCATGCAGCATGATGGATGGGCGAAGCATATCCGCATGGAGGTGAAGCGTGATGGAGCACTGGTATGTCATCCAAGTGCGCAGCGGAAAAGAAGAATGGATCGTGAAGTACTGTGATCTCATGATTCATGATGACTGCGCTTTACGCAAAAGCTTCATTCCCTATGCCAAGCGCTTGAGAAAGATGCGCGGGGAGTGGATGGAAAAGACGGAGATCTTGTTTCCGGGATATGTATTCATGATCAGTGAAGATCCGACACGGCTGTATCAATCGCTCAAGAAGATCCCGGATCTGACAAAGCTGTTAGGAAGGGAAAAAGAGGAAATTTACCCTTTGCCTGAAGAAGAGGTCGACTTTCTGAAGTCGTTTGGAGAAGAAGAACAGGTTGTCGAGGTATCAAGCGGATATATCGAGGGAGAGAAAGTCATTGTAGAGAAAGGCCCATTAAAGGGAAAAGAGGGATTGATCAAACGAATAGACCGGCATAAGCGAATCGCAGAGATCGAGATTGAGTTTCTGGGAGAGGTGCGAAGGGCGAAGGTCGGCTTGGAGATTGTAAGGAAGAACATATAGGGATGTATGTTCTTTTTCTGTGGGGTGAGGAGGAGAATTATGGATAAATTCAATCATAAGATATGGTTATCCAGTCCAACGATGCATGGGGATGAATTGAAATATATCACGCAAGCATATGAAAGCAATTGGATGTCTACGGTAGGAGAAAATATCAATGAGGTCGAACGCCTGATAGCAGAAAAGGTAGGATGCAAATATGCGGTAGCACTGTCAAGCGGAACAGCATCTCTTCATCTGGCTATAAAACTTGCGGGTGTAAAGCCTGGTGACCATGTATTTTGTTCAGATATGACATTCGCAGCAACCTTAAACCCAGTTGTGTATGAAGGCGGTATCCCTATCTTTATAGATACAGAGTATGAGACTTGGAATATGGACCCAGTCGCGCTTGAAAAGGCATTTGAATTATATCCAGACGTAAAAGTGGTTGTCGTCGCTCATTTGTATGGAGTACCCGGAAAGATTGATGAAATTAAATCAGTATGTACGAAACATGGCGCAATTCTTATTGAAGATGCAGCAGAATCTTTAGGCGCTACATATAAAGGAGTTCAAACAGGAAATTTTGGTGATGTTGCTGCAATTTCTTTTAACGGAAATAAGATCATTACAGGATCTAGCGGTGGAATGTTGTTAACGGGAGATCTTGAAGCAGCAAATAAAGTCAGAAAATGGTCAACACAAGCCAGAGAACAAGCGCCTTGGTACCAGCATGAAGAAGTGGGATATAACTATCGTATGTCTAATGTCATTGCTGGAGTGGTACGCGGGCAAATACCTTATCTAGACGAACATATTGCACAAAAGAAAGCTATTTATGAGCGCTACAAAGAAGGCTTTAAAGATTTACCTGTCATGATGAATCCATTTGATGAAATCAACAGTGTTCCAAACTACTGGTTGTCCTGCATGTTGATCAATAAAGAAGCAATGTGCAAACAAGTGCGTGGAGAAAGTGAAGCTCTTTATAGAAGTGAAGCCGGAAAAACATGTCCAACAGAAATATTAGAAACATTGGCAAATCATAATGCAGAAGGAAGACCTATTTGGAAACCGATGCATATGCAGCCGATCTATCGAATGAATCCATTCATTATAAAAGATGGTAATGGACGGGCAAGAACAAATGCATATATCGAAGGAGAAGTACTCGATATAGGCGCAGACATCTTTGAAAGAGGCTTATGCTTACCTAGTGATAATAAGATGACAAAGGAAGAGCAAGATCAGATTATTGAAATAGTGAAAGAATGCTTTAAAACTGAATGAGGAGTGAGTTGTTAGATGCTGCATACTAATGAAATAAAATGCTTTTTAGAAAGTAATCATATTAGCTATCATTATAATTATCGGGATATTTCTATTGAAACATATTCTCCGATAGGCAAACTAGCGGCTGGTAGCATTAGCTGGGTTCGCTCAATGACGCAAGATATAAAAGAAAAGATTGAACAAGCAGATAATGTCATAATTGTTGCCGACATCAAAAACTATTGCAATGAATTTCTTCCTATTTTTTATGTTGAGAACCCTCATCGTGTTTTTTTTATGATATTATCACGTTTCTTTTCAAATGAAGATTACGAACAGAAACCGTCTAAAATTGAAAGTAGTGCTACCGTATTGACCGAAAGAGTCGGGAAAAATGTATATATCGGACATCATTCATTTGTGGATAAAGATGTAATCATTGATGATAATGTGGTGATAATGCACAATTGCGTTATTCAGGGAAAAGTTGCCATCGGAGCAAATTCAACAGTGGAATCCGGCGCTATGATAGGCGTTTGCGGTTTTGGTCATTATAAAACCGAGCAAAACAATCCTGTATGCGTTCCTCACTTAGGAGGGGTAATTATAGGAAAGCATGTACATATTGGTGCCGGCACGGCAATTGCACGCGGATGTCTCAGCGATACAATAATCAGTGATTATGTAAAATGTGACAATTTGGTACATATTGCCCATAACGTAGTAATAGGAGAACGGACAATGATTGCCGCTTGCTCTGAAATCTCCGGAAGCAGTACGATTGGAAATGATGTGTGGATAGCTCCGGGAACAACAGTTATCAATGGAGTCAATATAGGAAATGGCGTTTACACAGGATTATCCGCAAATGTGCTGAAAGATGTACCTGATCATGCATTGATTTATGGGAATCCCGGACGAATTAAGGAGAAAAAACAATGATATATCAAAAATATATAAAAAGGGGGTTCGACATAGTTTTATCTTTATGCGGCTTGCTTGTCTTATCTCCCCTTTTTGTCATAACCGCATGTATTGTTAGAGTAAAATTAGGATCACCGATTATTTTTTGTCAAGAGCGACCAGGATATAAAGAAAAGATATTCAATATCTATAAATTTCGTTCTATGACAAATGAAACAGATGAGTTCGGTCAATTATTGCCAAATGATAAAAGGCTGACAAAATTCGGGAAAAAACTCAGAAGTCTATCCTTAGATGAGCTTCCTCAGCTATGGAATATATTAAAAGGCGACATGTCAATTATCGGTCCACGCGCTTTACGTGTAGAATATCTTCCGCTGTATTCTAAAGAGCAGCATCACAGGCACGACGTTAAACCGGGCATCGTAGGTTTAGCTGCATTAACAGGACGCAACAATCAAAGCTGGGAAAATAAATTCAAACAAGATATTTACTATGTGAACAATATTTCGTTTATATTGGATTTAAAAATTTTTTTTGGTGCTGTGAAAGTCGTATTATCTCGGAAAGGCGTTGCACATGAAGGAAGCGAAACAGCAATCCCTTTCACAGGAAACTAATTTTAGGAGGAGAGCGATGATGAATATCTTAGTTATTGCGCCACATAATGACGACGAGGTACTTGGTGTCGGCGGAACTATTGCAAAATTGGTAGATCAGGGACATTTAGTGTATGTCTGCGAGGTGACTAGCGGGAGAAATATTGAACATTTGCGGGAAGAAGCGTTGAATGCACATCAAGTTTTAGGAATCAGCAAGACGTTTTTTTTAGGAATTCCTGTCAACTCTTTAAGAACTTCCAAACAAACGATCATCAATGAAAAAATTAGCGAGATTGTAAAAGCGGTTTCTCCAGAAATGGTTTTTCTTCCTCACATCGGAGATATCCATACGGATCATAAAGAAACTGCTTCTGCAGCAATGATTGCATTACGAACCGTTAATGCTCCATTTGTGAAAAAAATTTTGGCGTATGAGACCTTGTCAGAGACAGGATGGGATACACCAAACGTAGTCAATGAATTTATTCCTACTTTGTGGAGTGATATTACAGATTATATTGATGTGAAGCTGAAAGCAATGTCTGCTTATCAAAGTCAGCTGCATGATTATCCACATCCTCGTTCCATACAGGCAGTACGAAATCAAGCTGCTTATAGAGGAAATACCGTTAATAAAGAATATGCGGAAGCATTTGTGGTAATCAGGGAAATGATATAAGAGAGGGCACGATAAAGATGGAGTTAATTGGCGATAAAATTTATTTGCTTCCGTTAGAAGAAGAGGATTTACATCAAAGGGTAATTTGGCTGAATGATCCTGAAACGCAAAAATATTTAAGTTATGATACGCCGGTATCATATAGTAAAACAAAGATGTGGTTTTCTAAAGTAATCAATGATCCTTCTAGGAGAGAATTTAGTATTTATGAAAAAGATACAGATAGAAAGATAGGATTTTGTGGTCTTATTCATATAGAGAATAAATTCAAAAAGGCTGAATTACATATAGTTATAGGCGTAAGAGAAAAGCATAATAAAGGTATCGGAACAGATGTCATAAAAATTCTTACGATGTATGGTTTGAAAGAGCTTGGATTACACCGTATATACTCTTATGCACTTACCGAGAATATCGCATCTCACAACGCATTTCTTAAGGCAGGATGGAAAGAAGAAGGGATTTTGAGAGAAGATGCTTTTTCACATGGTGCATTTAAAGATAGGTATATTATGGGTATATTAAAAAATGACATTGGAGAACATAAATAATATGACGTATCTGTTTAATACACCGATATGTCGTTATCGGTATTTAAATAATAATCTATATATTAAGCGAGAAGATTTCATTCCCTTTTCCTTCGGGGGGAATAAAGCCAGAAAAGCATTTTACTTTTTGGAAGAAATAAAGAAGAAAAAAGCTAATTATATCGTGACTTACGGCTCTGTGAGTTCCAATCATTGCAGGGTCGCGGCAAACCTAGCAGCCTTTTTAAAACTTCCTTGTCTTATCATCACCCCCGTGGAAAACGATCATATTTCATATAACAAGAAACTAACTGAATTGCTGGGGGCGAAAAGAATCTTTTGTAAGGTAACAGATGTAAAAGAAACTATTGATCGTACTTTATCTGATCTGTATCACGATGGATTCTATCCCTATTTTATCCCCGGCGGGGGACATGGAAACCTGGGAACTCAGGCTTATGTCGACTGTTTTCAAGAAATTATAGATTATGAACAAAAGCAAAACGTATATTTTCCATACGTTTTTTTTGCGTCGGGAACCGGCACGACACAAGCCGGACTTATTTGTGGTAATTTGTTGAATTCAAAAAAAATAATGAATTTCCACCGCCAGATTATTGGAATCAGTATTGCAAGAAAAAAAGAATATGGCATATCTGTTATTAAGAAAAGCATTTGTGATTATTTAGAAAGTATGGAGAAAAAAGAATTAATTGAAAAATGTCAAAATTCAATAGTTTTTTTAGATGAATATATAAAAAAAGGATATGATCAAACAGATGATGAAATAGATAAGCTGATTGTATCTATATTTAAACAATTCTCAATACCCCTTGACCGCACATATACAGGTAAGGCGTTCTCGGGAATGACTCATTATATATTGAATAACAAATTGACAGATCAAAATATTCTTTTTATCCACACAGGCGGAACACCTTTATTCTTTGATTTTTTGGAGGGATTACATTGATTAATATATTGATTACCAGTTCCGGAAGCAGGAATAAAATCGTTGAATATTTCAAAAAAGAATTACAAGGAATTGGTTCGGTTATATGCTGTGATTGCAGCCCCTATGCACCTTCTTTATATATAGCTGATAAGTATTATATCGTCCCCGAAATACATGATGAACACTATATTGAATGTATTTTGAATATTTGCAAAAAAGAGCATATTCAAGGTGTTGTTTCTTTAATAGACCCGGAACTGTCTGTTTTATCTAAACATCAAAAGGTATTTTCTGATAATGGTATTATGCTATTTGTTTCTGATTTTGATGCTATACAAACAACTTACGATAAATGGCTTTTCTATGAATATTGCTTATCTAAGAATATTCCGACAATTCCTACTTATCTTTCATACGAAACTTTTTTGCTTGATTTCAACAAAAAATTGATTTGCTTTCCAGTATTTATCAAACCACGGTTTGGAAGCTGCAGCAAAGGAATTCATAAAATTGATAACTTGGAAGATTTAAAAACAGAAATGCAAAGGAATTCTGATTATATTATACAAAAATTCATGAGCGGTCAGGAATATGGAATAGACGCATATGTTGATCTGATTGATTGTAATGTTATCTCGATTTTCATCAAAAAAAAGTTACTTATGAGATCCGGAGAAACAGATAAAGCAGTTTCTGTAAAAAAACCACAACTCTTCAAGTTGATATTTGATTTATTAAATGATTCAGGATTCAGAGGTCCTTTAGATATTGACGTATTTTATGAGAACGGAAAATATTATATTTCTGAAATAAATCCTCGATTTGGCGGAGGGCATCCATTGGCTTATGAATCTGGATGCAATTTTTTCCGATATATGATTAACAATATGAAAAGACACGCGAATCAAGATGATATTGGCAATTATAAAGAAAATGTATATATGATGAAATATCCGGAAGTGATCATCACTCGAAATCTAATAGGATTTGATAATATACAGGATGGTGGCGAAAAATGAGAAGCTCAATGCGAAAAAGAATCGATAACCTATACGAAAACTGTGAAAAGAAATTTCGAATGTTCTCCAGGCGAATTGCAGTCAAAAAGAAACTAAGGCACATTTATCCAAAAAAAGATATCTCTAGCGAATACAAGACTGTGGCATTACCATATTGGAGGAAATTTGGACTTGCTCCGAAAAAATATTGGTTTGAACTTTACTGTGGTCAATCAGATGGATTTGATCCAAGATTTATTCCGGATGATCTGTGGTATGGTCATATTCTTCCTTATTATTCAAACATGCTATTTCGCAGACCTTATGAAGACAAAAGCATGCACAGTATTTATTTTCCCGACTTCACTCGACCGAAAACAATATTTAAGTCAAGTGCCGATATTTTTTATGATGATAGTTTTACAATGATATCTCGCAAGGAAGCGATTAGCTACGCTATGAATTCCAACGAATGTATCATAAAACCAACTATTGACAGCGGATATGGCAGACTTATTCAATTTTTTGATCCAAAAAAAGAGAGCCAAAAAAGACTAGAGGAAATAATGGACGAATTTAAAACAAATTATATTGTACAAGAAGTCGTTAAACAGCATGATGTCCTTGAATCGATTTATCCAAACTCTCTGAATACAATTCGAGTCTTGTCATTCTTTTTTAATGATCAGGTACACATATTATCCTGTGTTTTACGGATGGGCAGCAGCGGATCACGAGTAGACAATGTTTCAGCCGGCGGATTACAATGCGGTATTCATCCTGATGGAAGATTATTCTCCAAGGCGGCGGATAAAAACAGAAATTGGATTTATGAGCATCCGGATACAAAAGTAAGGTTTGAGAGTATACAAATACCATCATTTGATGAAATTATTCGATGCGTAAAAATGAAGCATGTGATGTTTCCGCATTTTCGATTAATTGGATGGGATTTCAGTGTCAATAAGAACGGGTCCCCGGTATTTATTGAATTTAATGTCTGCCCCGGGGCTAATCAGATGACTTGCGGCCCTACTTTTGGAGAGTTGACTGACTTAGTGCTAAAGGATGTTTTTATTAGTAAAGAATTGGTAAAGGCAAAGAATTAGGTGTATGAAAAATTGTTATAAAATTTCTTTTACCGGGGATGTTACTTGCGACAACCCCTTATTAAACGCGGCAAAAGCTAATAACGAATATCATTTTGATGAACCGTTTGAACATTTATCTTGCTTATTAAGCGATTCCGACTATGTTGTCGCAAATTTAGAAACGCTTTTTGCTAAAGGGGAATATAATGGCAAAAAGTATCATTATAATTCTCCGACAGCCTTTTTAGATGAACTGACAACAATACCTGTCTCGTTATTTACTTTAGCGAATAATCACTGTTTGGATATGGGAATTGATGGGTTATACCAGACTGTTTTAAATTTACAAGATAAAAACATCGACTATACCGGGGTGCTCCATCTACCCACAGAGAAAAAATATAAGTCCATTCAGACGCCGTATGGAGTAATATCATTCATCTCGTTAACTCAACAAATTAACGATATCTATACGTTGAAAAAAAGTGAGTATTGGCGAATAAATATGATGAACTGCTATAATCAAAGCATACGTCATAAAGCAGTGCAAAAGATTCCGTATTCCGTTCGACTTTTTGCAAAAAAGTGTTTTTGGAAAATAAAACACGTGCAAAACAAACCGACAGTTTCTATACAAATTGATGATATTTCACAAAATCAAATGAATGCTAACTCATTGGAAAAAATGAGAGATATGATAAAAGAAGCTAAATCGGAAAGTGATTATGTAGTCGTTTTGCCTCACATGGGAGGGCAGTTTAATCTAAAGATCGGAAGCTGCAGCAAATTTTTATCAGACTTTTTTATTGAGTCGGGAGCTGATTTGGTCATTGCTAACCATCCGCATATCGTTCAAACATCAAAAAAGTATTCGGACAACAAATATTCATTTTATTCACTGGGAGGTATTTCCATATCCCCCAGTGCTGATTATCTGGTTAAAGAAACGCTTCCGGAATATTCTGTAATAGTACATTGTTATTATCGAAGAGAAAAAATAAAATTGACGTTTAGTATCTGCAAAGCAGTAGAATCAAAAAACGGATTATTAAAAGTATATCCTATAAATAAACTCTATCAGATATTGAAGGACACTGAACAAAGACAACAATTATTGAAAGAAACGACCATGATATATAATCGCTTTATGGGAACGGATCTTACAAATGTTGATATAAAAGACGAATATGTGATAAATTGACGAAAGCCACAAAAATAGTTTTACACTAATCGCTTAAGTTCAAAACAATGAAAAGTATGTAATGCTTGCATACACACCAAGAAGCGCAGGAGGAAAGAACATGAGAACAATGGGTTTTTTAATCAGCCATAAGAACCATGAAGGACGCCGTGCATTATTACCCGAACATTTGGAAAAAATTAGAAATGCGAATCATCTTTTTTTTGAAGAAGGCTATGGATATACGGTCGGATATGATGATGCGGAATATGCAAAAAGAGGTGCGAACATCGTTTCCCGCAGTGAAGTATTGAAATGTGACATCATCACAGATGTGAAATTAGGAGATGCGGATTATTTATCACAGTTAGCTGATAATAAAATTCTGTTTGGATGGGCTCATGCAGTTCAAGGTATCAAATTCACAGATTGCGCATTGAAAAAGAATTTTACGGTAATTGCATGGGAAGAAATTTTTGAAGACGGTAGATATATTTTTTATCGCAACCGGGAAGTGGCAGGAGAAGCAGGCGTTTTGCAAGCATTTTTATATTGCGGAAAAATGCCGTATGATTGTAAAGTCGCTATCATCGGAAACGGACAGACAGCTAAAGGAGCATTAAGAGTTTTACATGGATTAGGAGCAACTGTTGATGTTTATGGCAGAAAATATGAAAAACTGTTTAAGAAAAAGATGTATGATTATGACGTTATTATTAACTGTGTGATGTGGGATACCTCAAGAGAAGATCGACTAATTTATAAATCGGACCTAAAGAAAATGAAAAGAGGCACAATGATTATTGACATCAGTTGCGATCCTGGTTTGGAAATTGAAACATCGTTTCCAACATCTATCGATAATCCGGTTTATTCGGTTGACGGTATCATCCATTATTCTGTTGATAATACACCGGCATTATTTCCCTATACTGTAACGAAAGTATTGAGCGAAAATTGCTGCCGATATATTGATCAGTTAATAGAAAACAATTACAGTGATGAAATCAAAAAGGCAATTGTTATTGAAAACGGGCAAATTCTTGATAAAAGGATTATCGATTTTAGAAAAAAACGAAATTTGTTTATTAAATAAGGAAAAGGAATCGAATTATGATCAAAATTAGTGAGATATTCATCAAAGAGGAAAGTGGAGAAACGCTTTTATGCGCCTCGCTTGAGATCAGTTTGCAGGCAAAGCAGAAATGGATGAGCTTTTCTAGACTTGCAAAGAAATATCAAGATTATACCTATATAAATGATGATTATCAAAATCAGTCTTTGAATTGCTTGTGGTTTGCCGTAGACTCTGCTTATCAAGGATATTTATCCGACGATGTGTGCGACGCCTTTATCGTGGCTTTATTATTTTATGCGATGGCAACTGGGGAAGATATTTATTCAACTGTGCCGATGAGCGAAGATCTGCACTTTCATCTCACACACTTTTTAATCCCGGCATTGGCAAACACAGAAAACATCTCCCCTATTCAAGTGATTGCGCCTTTAACGGATGCATGCATAAAGACAAATGATTATGTCGGTACGGGTATGTCTATGGGAGTGGATTCTTTTCAGTCGCTATATGAATTCCATGCAAATGATATACCGAAACGATATCGGCTGACACATTTGGTTTATCTGAATGTAGGTTCTGATCGCTGGAGACTAAGACCTGAACAATCGATGCAAAATTTAGTTCAGCAGTTGTCTGAAATCAACGAAATACGGGAAAACAGAATCAAGCAATCAAGTACAATTGCAGAACAAGCAAACTTAAACTTTTTATATATAAATTCCAATATCAGCGATTTTTACATGGGGTTGTTTGAAGAAACGCATCTCTACAGAACCTGTGCAGCAATTTTAAGTGTACAACGTGCCTTTTCCAAGTATTATCTTGCATCTACCGGTTTATCCCTGAATGATTATCACCTTGCCTTGCGGACAGATCCGGCACACTATGAACAACTATTGCTTCCTAACTTATCTACTATACATCTTGAGTTTCTCTCCGCAGGAAAACCTTATACACGCATTGATAAGATGATGCAATTAAGTAATTATGATCTTGCGAAACAGTATTTGATTACTTGCGATCAGGAATCCACTTGTTATCATTGCACAAAAGATTACAGAACGATCATCATTTTAGACATTATTGGTAAACAAAATGAATTTTCAAATGTGTTTGATCCCGGTAAAGTGAAGAAAGTGCGGAACAAGGCATATTATTGGATGCTTGTAAATCATAAATCTAACCCAGCCGCATCGCTTGTCTATGAACATGCTAAGAAAAAAAAGTTAATACCAAAGTCCGTACGTGTGAAATATTACATATTTTTACCAATTATATCAATTAGAAAGAGGTTAAAATGAATCAGATTCATATCTGGCTAAATGAATTCAAACAATCAGAAAATAGACTTCCTATTCTTTCTTTAGCTTTATTTTTAAATAGTGAGTTTATTTTAGCTTTTTTGAGTAATGGCTTAAGGCTACTTCATTTTGAAGTATTGCAGTATCCGGCGTTATTTATTATTTTGTATACTCCTTTGCTTGTTCATTTTTATCGGACAAGGAAATTCGAGTGCATAGATTTTTTTGTAATGCTCTCATCAATTGCGCTGTATTTCTTTTTAAGCTATATATTACATCCGGAAAATGCATTTTTCTTCACCAGACCAATTTATGGCGCGCTCACCCGAGTATTCCGCCCGGATAGAGCGCTTTATATCTATCTGTTCATAAGAGCTGTTCATAATCCAAAAGATATATTCTTATCTTTTAAGCTTGCATGCCTGTTATTAACCATTTACTACACTTATCGATTTGCAGAAGCGCAGTTATCGGGAGGATGGGCTGATTATAATTCTGTTGGCACCCAAACTCTATATCCATATAGCTTATCTTATGGATACCAGGTAGTTTTTTTAACATTTACCTTTTTTTATGCGGGATATTTAGAAAAAAGTGTAGCATGCTATATGCTGTCGTTTTACACACTTTTGCTAGTTTTATTCGGGGGTTCTCGAGGCGCTCTGTTGGTTATTGGGATTTTTTTAATGCTTTTTCTTATAACCCACATAAAAAAAGAGACTGTCGATCATTTTCTGCATAAAAAATATATCATTCCGGGAGTTGCGGTAATGATATGTGCAGTGCTGCTCTATAAAAAAATTTTGTATTTATTCTATACGATTTTATCTTTTTTCGGAATATCGTCAAGAACTCTGTTAATGCTGGCAGAAGGCAGCTTTACCGATGCAAACGGACGAACGCTGATTTGGAATAAGGCATTGGAACTAATTTTTGATGGTAATATTTTAGGACATGGAGCTTATGGTGATCGGGCAGCCATTTATCCATATCATTTTGCCGGATATAGTCACAACGTTTTTTTAGAGATTTTTGTCACATTCGGCATCTTGATCGGAAGTTTTCTTATTTTACTTTTTTTATATAGATCGTATCAATTGCTGTTCAAAGGCAGTGATGAATATTGGAAGACAATTTTTATTATTTGCTTATCAACAAGCTGCCAGCTATTGCTGTCGATGTCATTTTGGTATGTATCATCGTTTTGGGCTGCAATTGCCATATTGGTTTGTTTCCGCAAGGATCATCAAATACTTAAAGCAGCTAAAGGAGGTATTTCATGGAAACGGCGGTTCCAAAGAAAAATGCAGCGCTAAAAGCCGGCATTTGGTATACGGTCAGTACGTTTTTAATCAGAGGTGCTGCTTTTTTAACCATGCCTATTTTTGCTCGCTTGATGACACAAGGAGAATATGGTGAATACAGTATCGTGTTATCATGGATGAGCATTTTAATTGTCATTACCGGTTTTGATTGTCATTCTTCAATTATAAGATCCAAACACGAATTTGCAGACGATTTAGATTCTTACTCTGCCTCCATTCTCGTGCTGACATCGATCATTACCGGAATCTTTTATTTCTTATGCACTTTTATATTTCCCAATGCTTTTTCTGATTGGTTTGACATCAATAACAATTATAAGGATATTCTTTTTTTATATTTATTTTTCTACCCTTCCTTCTCAATTTTTATAACTCAGCAGAGAGCGTTTTATAAATATAAGCTCTTCTCGTTTTTATCTATTATTTCTATACTTCTTAGTACTGTTCTTGCGTTATTGCTGGTAATTTTTACTGACGATAAACTTACTGGGAGAATTTTAGGAAATTATATTCCTTTAATTTTTTTGGGAGTTTGCTTTTATGTAATTATTCTCATAAAAGGAAGACATATTAGGATAAAATACTGGAAGTATGCTGCTAAATTGTGCATTCCTTTAGTTCCACATTTATTGTCTCTAAATATTTTGACGAGTTCCGGACGAATTTTTATAACCAAATATTGCTCGATTGAAGAAACCGCATTGTATAGTTTAGCATTTAATTGTTCGAATATACTTGTGATTTTAATGGATGCGATGAATAAAGGATGGGCTCCGTGGATGTTGGATATGCTATATTTGAATCAAAAAGATGCATTAAAATCTGCATCCAAACCGTATATTCTATTTTTCTTGTTACTCATACTGGGACTGATCATTTTCTCTCCTGAAATTGTATTTTTTTTAGGAGGGGAGGCATATGCTCAGTCTGTCTATCTTTTACCTCCGTTGATTGTCTCCTGCATGTTTCAGTTCATTTATTTAATGTATTTACAAACTGAGTTTTACGAAAAAAAGACAGTCTTTGCAGGAATTAGTACGGTAATGGCAATGATTATTAACGTTGTGCTGAATATTCTCCTAATTCCCAGATTTGGTTATGTCATGGCAAGCTATACAACGCTGATTGGATTTATCTTCATGTGTTTATTTCACTATACCTATGCTAAACGGCTGGGATATGGCAATATTTTCGATAAAAAACTAATAGCTGCAGTTTTATTTATTTGTTTTATAGCAATGATTATCTGCACTTTTGTTTATCAAATGATGTGGTTACATATAATTACATGCATTTTATTTATTACTGCAATCATTTATGGATGTATCAAGTTTAAAGATCAACTAATAAACAGTATAAAAAGAATGTTGTAAAAGGATGCTTATTAACGGGCATATGTTTTGTTTATATTACGCCCTTACATAAGAAGGAGGAGGAGCAGTCGTTAGCTGCTGAAAAATAGTTATGAATATCAAAAGAATCTATCTGTCTATGCGTTTATTCATGATATCATCTCCAATGAAACGGGCAGCTTTTTTAAAAAAGAAGCATGTCTTTGCGCAGATGGGAAATGATATCATGATCATGTCACGTAAAATTCCTTTATATCCGAATTTAATTAGATTTCACAGCAATATTTGGATAGCCAGCGGCGTTCATTTTATTACGCATGATGTCGCACACTATATGCTGAATAGAAAGATCAGAGAAAGAAAGTATACAGAAAATATCGGATGTATCGAGGTGATGAATAATGTATTCATTGGAGCAAATACGACAATACTTTATAATGTCCGCATAGGAAACAATGTAATTATCGGGGCAGGAAGCATCGTGACACATGATGTAGAAGATAATTCCGTTGTTGCAGGTGCACCTGCAAAGAAGATTGGAACTTTTGATGATTATATGAATAAACGATATGAAAAACAAAAAGGGAAACCTGTTAAGCAATATGGAGAAAAGGTCTCAGATGACATTGCAGAGTGGTATTGGAAAGATTTTTCAAAGGCTAGAAATAGTAAAGCCTAAATGGCGCAGTTTCTCATAACTTTGCAAAGACATGATATATCATGAGGAGTAAAGTTAAGTGCAAAAATGAAGATTGTTGATTGAGGGGATAGGCGCAAGAAATGAAACTTTTTATCTATTTGAAAATCCCTATTTTTTTCAGCACTTTCCTTTTTATGCGAAAATAATTTATATTATAAATTATTCCGTTGATTAAAGTATTTTTAAATCTACTATCACAATTATTCACATTTATCAAAGAAAAGATCGGACCGTAACGATTCGAGCAGATAACAATCCAGCAATATATAAAGTCTGCACTATTCCAATATAACAGAGTCTTCATGCAAGTGCTGCGGTATTCATCTCTTTTTAATTATATAACCCATATGTTAATTTAATGAACATGAAAAGAGCCATGGGCAGTATATTGCTTGTGGCTCAATTTCTTTGAAACAGTTCTCTTGTATTAACTTTATCCTTTACAACGTCTAGCTCGCTGTCGTAGCGATTGACGATAATTCCGGATTGTTTTTAATTCTTTTAAATCATATTACTCATGACTTGTGCTCCCTAAAAATCGGTGCAGTTCTTTAACATCAGAATGGATTATTTGGAATCAATATATGCGCCTTTATTGCGGAAGATTGAATTGAATTCGTCTAATAGTTTTGAAATTTAACCTCCCAGCATATAAATATTGACTGTTGATCTATAATACTATAGAATTGTAATCACCAATATTGAAATTGCCGGTTTTGCCCAGTAAACTCTTAATCGCTCAAATATTCTGTGAGAGAAGTTCCACTCTGACCTTTTCGAATCATCCTTTCTTTAGACTCCCGTATATCCATTCGTTATTTCCGACAATTTTGCTTGATTTAGCTGTACTTCATCAAGATGCCGTAAAACATGAAAGGGGTTGCGTCGATCAACTCTTTTATTGCACAATGCCCTGCATAAAGATTAATTTCATAATCTTCCTGTTGTTTCGGCTTACTGTAATCAAGGCTATAATTGGAAGATGAAGTGTCTAATGTAAATGACACATTTAAAGAATGGATTTATCAATACGGCTAATTTTAGAAAGTGCTAAGTATGAAACATGAAGGTAGCTTATACTGAGCTTGTTGTTTTCTACGCGAATATTAAAAATCATTTACATAATAGCTTAACAAAACGAAAAAAGGTCAAATAATTTGCATTCGTTCATGCATTTTATTTGACCTTTTTGTATTTGTCATAAAATCTGAACCGCCGTATGCCGGACGGCATGTACGGTGGTGTGAGAAGACGGTAATTGAATGAATCAATTACCTCCCACTCGATTGAAACAGATATCTTGTATAAAATTTATTCTTTACATCGTGTCATAGTGCTGTACGATGATAACATCTAAATGATTTTTAAATTCTTCAAAATTACATCATTTATGATTCTTAAGGTTAAACACTTACACGTTTTACATCAACTCATATAGTAAATAAATCAATACAAAATAATATCACTGAACAAAAATTGCGATTGCGGGCTTCCGCTATCATCTGTATAACCTCCATTAATTATAATGGTAGCTTCCCCCTTTATGTCTGAAATATCAAGAACATATTGATGCCAATCATCATCCAAAACAGAATATTGCTCTGAAAGTGTTGCTATTTCTCTTTTATCGTCAATAACACAAACAACCGGCTGTCCGTGATCTGCCGTCTTTTTACCATTAAACACTATATAATTGTAATCATCAATATTGGAAATAGTTAGCTTTGCCCCAATATACTCCTGATCGTTCAAATATTCCGCTAGAGGGGTTACACTATCGACGCTTCGATTCAGTCTTCCTTTACATTCTAGTATATCTTTTCCGTTATTTCTAACAATTTTTGCTTGGTTCAGCTGCAATTCATCTGGGTGTTGTAAAACCTGGAAAGGGGTTGCGCCGGTCAACTCCTCATTGAGCAATGCCCCCGCATAAAGATCATTCTCATAATCTTCCTGTTGTTCCAGTTTGTTATAATCAAAAGTAAGATAATTAGTTAACTCTTCTTCGATATATGCCTCATAATTTTCTTTAGTTATCAGATATTCGTCATCTTTCATTATTTTTAATAATAATGAATTGATCCAGCTCCCATAATGTAAACTATCTTTATAATTGTTTAAATCAGTCGTTAAATCCAAGCGGTTATTGATAGAAAATATTTTGATGTTGTCATATTTCAGCAATAATTCAATCACATATTTTTCCGCTTCGATCTGCTGATACACTTCTCCTCTATTTATTCTTTCTTTCCAAGCTACGGCACTATAGGGAGTAAAAAAACAATAGAAGGTTACATCCGGATGCCTTTTTGCAATATCTGTAACATTTTGCGTGATATTTTCCTTGATTTGTTTTTTTTGTTCCTCACTTAGATGTTTTTGAACCGGAGTATCTGCACTTACATCTATATCACTTAAAACCGTATTCTTCCCATACACCACATCTTTTCGGTTTCTCCAGGAGGAATAATCATCAAACGGTGTGATGCCACTTTCAAAGTCCGGATCATTCTGTTCCGTAAGCATCGGATAAACCCTGTTCCAAAAAAGATCTCGGTTCCAAATATACTGTACATCATTAAAAGGATTATCATCATAAAGATAGTTCGGATAGCTTCCTAAGTCTAGTCGCATCGCATCCTTATCTTCCATAAACTTATTCATATCCAATCCTCGAATTACTATTTTCAAGTTTGGATTATGCTCAATAGCGGTTTCAATACTATTGCCTATCTCTTTATAAGAAGCTCCAGAATATGCTACTTTTATCGAATTGCAGGAAAAAAGCTGATCCATTTCCGATGTTTTGAAATTTTCTGTCATCGATGTTCCAGTGATAAGTGCATCATAATCAAAATGTTTGATAATACCATCATTTTGACTTCTTTGATTGTCCAGTGTATAGTAATATTTTTCAGTTTTGGGCGCATGATAATGCATAAAAGGATCTACTTCATAAACAGCATAACCAAAGACTGTTAATGTTATGCATACAATTAGTCCCCAGCATAATAACCACATTTTACTTTTTCTCATCATGATCCACTCCTAAAAATTAAAGTATAAGAATACCGATTCTCCGCCTAAACAGATGATTCCCCATATCATGCAAAAAGAAGAGAAGATCATATTAGAAAAAGATATTTTATTAAGGTTTCGATAATTGTTATCGGGAATCAGGCATATAATAAACGCGATGAGCAAAAATAGCAGCATCTGAAATCCGCGAATATAATTTAATTTTGTTAAAATCGGAAACATATCCATAAGTATCGCTGTTTCCGGAATAGAAAAACAGTTTATCAAACTTTCGCTTACAGTCGTATTTGTAAAGCACAAAACTGTTTTCAGAATGGACAGCCACTGTTGAATGTTGTTGGAACGAAACAATAACCAAAGAACATTGATCACCCCAAAGGTAAGGATCCAGCGCATGGGTTCAAATATATGAATACCTTTTTTTTCCATAACGCGATCGGATAAACTAAGCAGACCATGAGTCCCCCCCCCATACGATAAATGTCCAATTGGCACCATGCCAAATACCACTCACCAAAAACACAATCATCGTATTGAGACAAGTGAACAAAAAGCCTTTTCGATTTCCGCCTAAAGGTATATAAATATATTTGGTAAAGAACTTCGTGAGCGATATGTGCCACCGCTTCCAAAAATCGCGTATGGATAACGCTTTATAAGGAGAGTCAAAATTGATCGGTAGCTTGATATTAAACAGCAATGATGTTCCGATGGCCATGTCGCTGTATCCGCTGAAATCAAAATATATTTCAAATGTATAAAACAGCATGATCAACAGCCAGTCCATCGAAGAATTGGCGCCAGAATTGGAAAAACCATATTCTACCGCTTTATAAAAGGTATCTGCCAATAATACCTTTTTTAATAAACCATATGAAAATATCTTTATCCCGTAGGCTATATGGTCAACATTTATCTGATTGACTTTTACATCATTGATCTGTTCGTGAAAATCAACCGGGTCCATCAGCGGTCCCATAACAAGCTTCGGAAAATATAATATATAACAGCTGTAATCTATTATTCCCGGCTTTACTTCTCCCTTATAAACCGCAACAATATACGCGATTTGTTGAAAGGTAAAAAAACTGATTCCGATCGGAAGGATGATGGATTGTAATGGCAGCGATGTTCCGAAAAAGGAATTGATGCTATCAATGGTAAAATTGAGGTACTTGAAATAAAATAATAACAGAATATTAACGACAATCGGAATAGCCATAAACAGCTTTTTCCATCGTATATATTTACTTACAGCGATAAAAGTATAATTTGTTATCAAGCTCAGAATCAACAATAACAAACTATCTTTTCCATAGCAGCCAAACAGGAATAAGCTGCTGACAATTAAAACAAGCTTATATACTTTTATTTTCCCTTTGACTCTGCCTCCAACATAATATAAAAATAGGCAGATAGGCATAAAATATAAAATGAAATAGTAACTGTTAAACTGCATAAACTTTCGTTTCTCCCTTTCATGTACTTTCTAAATAAGTTATTGCTCAGAAAATTTCTTTGGATTTTAAGAAAACAAGAAAATAATCTTGCTCTCTCAATATAAAAGTTTTGATATAGACGAATTCTATTTCCTTAGATAAGTGTTTATGTGTCTCATCGCGATACATATTCTTTTAAACGGTCATGCATTGAATTTATTGTCAGACATTATTTATATTTTTTGCTCCGTGAAGGTAAGATTGAAAATATGAATGTCCTATTGAGGAACAGCAAAAACGGAATCAGACAGATGGTCAAAATGATATGGAGCATGCTGTTCTTTAAAAGACAAAGAGAAGATACGCATATATAGAAAATAAAAAGTAAGGTTAAAACACCATATTTTAAAGAAAATTTAGATATTTTTTTTAAGAACCAATAACGGGCAAAAAACATGACCATCGATCCAATCAATTGCCCGGTTATAACGGAATAAATACCTATGCTATGAATACCGATCATAGAAATCGCAACAGTAATGCCGGCGCCTAAAAGAGTAGTTGTAAATTGATACCTGGTCATATCCATTACCTTAAAGCCGATTCCGATATTTGTTGCCATATTCATAAATATAGAATATAATAGTAAAAATGGCAATAAATTAATACTATCAGCATAAGGAGTATTCTGAAGAATCAAATAGAATAAAGCAATCATCGGCATAGCTATGATAATCAAGGATAAGAACAAACGGAATAAATCTTCAATCGTTTTGGAAAAAGAAGTATGGATATTGTCAGCAGTAACGGAAACTAAACTTTCCTCGGTCAGCGCCATTGTTAAAACACTGCCCAACATCGACACAATATTAGAAAATTTTCCTGCAAAAGCATACAATCCGTTTATCTCTGCACCCAAATAGTAGTTAATGATCATTCTTCCAAATCCATTGATAAGCCATATAGAAATAGAATTAATCACTAAGGGATATGAGTAACGCAGCATTTGAAACAGATCTTTGAATTGAAATAATTGTATATTTGTATTCTTTAACAATTTCATTTTCATTTCTAGGATAATAAAAATGGTAAATTGACCAAAGATAAAAGAATAACACAGCCCTGCCAATTGCATATTTAGAAAACATATACATACTATATTTAACAAAAGATTAACTAATGTTCCGCATGTGCTTGCTAAAACGTAACTAACATTATGATGCTTCGCTCTTGCGAAAGCTTGCCAAATCTGCGAGAAGGATGATGCATTTATCATAAGGATAATAAAAATGTAAAAACTATCGTGGTTAATGACGTATAAAAATACACCCATAATGAATAAAAGAATATTGACAGAGATAGCAAATATAGAAATCGTTGCCTGATAGCTTTCCGCTTTCTTCAAATCCTTTTCAGTCAATAAAAATCGTAAAATAGCTTCCCATATCGATACAAATAAAATAGGGACAGCGATATTTATTATCGTCTGAAAATAATCATAGTTTCCCAAAGTAGCCGCATTTACATAAAACGCATATATGGGAACTAATATCGAAGTCAATATTTTTGATGAAAAGTTTCCAATAAAATATAAAATGGATTTTTTTATGACATTTTTATTTTCCATTTACAACATTCCAATCTATATTTTCTGAGGTAATAAACAATATAATATAATATAATGGATATACAGTAAAACATACAGCACCCGTATCTGAAAGGATAAATGCGGTTAAAAGAAAGAAGAATAAGTAATGCAGTGAGGATCGATGACATAAAGCTTTTTTTATAAGAACAATAAAAAAACCATAATAAAAGAGAAAACCAATCATTCCTACAGTGGTCAACAATTCGGTATAATTATTATGACTATATGTGTGAAAGCCGGATAGCATGCGAAATCCATCAAATCCAAACCCGAAAAAGGGTTGTTGCTTCCATAATGCAATCGCTTGTTCAAAATAAATAGTGCGCAATGATGTTGAATGATCTGTGGAGAAATCAAGGATTCCCATTCCTCCTAGTAAGGAAAGAAAGCGTCTTGCGATATTTTCATATAATACTGGAATGATAAATATAAGAATCAGAGCTATGGAAGTCAAGGCAATAAAATAAATGATTCTCTGTTTTTCTATTCTTCCATCTTTAATCAAGAATTGCATAAAGCTTATCAATGTTATGATAATTGCGTGTTTTGAACCAGTTAATAAAACAGCAACGCATGTTAAGACAAATACCAGAAAGCTAAATTTCGATCGATCATAAATACCATGATAAAGTAAAAAAAACGTATAAATTGATAATATTGTTCCGATGTAATTCGGGTTATTACCTGTCAAATGAAATCCGATTCGCTCTCCTTGTATCAATAAAGAGAAATCACTAATAAAAAGCCAAATACAAGCAAAAAAAGATACAAGAGTAATTATTTGAAAAAGCATCTCGCTTTCAATATTCTCTTTTTTGTAAAGAATAGAAAAAACTAAAACATATAAGGAGATAACTAAAAATGTGTTCAATGAATTTCCGAGAGTTCCAAGATGATTACAGAGTGTAACAATCAGGATAAAAATCCAAAAGCTAAAATACCAAATGAAAAAAGGACTTTTGAGCATATTTACGACTGTTTGGAATCGATCTTGATAGCATAAATAAAAAAGATAGATGATGATTGGAATAAAGCAAAACTTAACGATCGAAAACCACGCAGTAGAAAAATAAAAGGTTAAAGAAAAAAAGCAAAAAAACAAAATAAAAAAATTTATCAATCGTTTATTCAGCATAACATCCTCCTATCTATCATTTGATATTTTATTGATCACATCGATCCATTGTTGACAAATTCTGTCTTTATTTAATAATTCCTTTATCTTTCTGCCTTCGTTGCTTAATTTAATCCGCAAATTCGGATCATCGATCAATTTTATCATTGCTTTGTATAAAGCATCCATATCGTTCGCCGGAATCAAAAGACCGTTTTCCTCATTTGTTATTATTTCCGCGGCGGCACTTCCAAGAGAAGTGGTCGATATGCACGGAATACCTGTTGCCATAGCCTCGATCATCGAATTACACATTCCATCGAAAGATGATGATGTTACATAAGCATACGCATTCATCGATTCTTGATGCCATCTTAAATGATTCCCCATAAATTTCACCCGATCACATAAACTCAATTGACGAACCAGATTCTTTAGTTCATTCTCCTGAGGGCCTTTTCCATATATTTTCAAAATGATATCTGAGCATTCATTCGTGACTTTTGCAAACGCGCGGATCAATAAATCAATTCTCTTATCTTTGTGAAGTCGGGCAGCCGTAATGATTATCGGCTCAAAATAATCATTCCTCTTGATTGGAAGATCGGACAAAATAGGATTCGGGATTATTATTATTTTTTTTTGTACTTTCAAAGGAAAGTATGTTTTCGCAGCCTTTGATTGGCAGATGATCGCAGACGAAAAACGGTATAAAAGGTTACGGACATGCGACAATATTAGTGATTGGCAATTATGATAAGGATCGCTTCGTTCTGAAACAATGATTCTTCTTTTTGAAAAAAGACTTGCCAAAATGGCTAAAAAATTAGCAGAAATCAAAAAAGAGATCACAATATCAATTTCTAATTTTTTTAATTGCTTTCTTACAGCCAAGATATGTGAAAGATTCCGTATGAATTTATTTTTAGATTGGTAATACGGTATGTATTGTACATTTACATTTTTATCGATTTCATATTCGATCAAATCGTCATCGGTCATTAAAATGTATACATAATAATCATCGGACAAAACAGATGATAAAATAGATATTACTCGTTCTGCTCCGCCATTTCCCATATTAGGAATTAAAAAAGCTATTTTTTTCATTCTAATTCACCCTGTTAATTTAATCAAAGTTCTTCCACATTTCATCAAAATGATGGAATAAATATTCCGTACTGTAATTGTGTTTCCACATCCAATATCCTTTTTCCTTTATGCTTGATAATTCATCTTCTGTTTTATATGGGATCGAAGCTAGAATATCTACCAGTCCTTGCACATCTTTATTCTTATGGAGATACCCTGTTTCACCATCTTTAACAAATTCAGGGATTCCACCGACATTTGACGCTACAACGATTTTTTGAATCGACATCGCTTCCAAAAGGCAATTTGGTGTACCGGCATCATAAGCAGGCAGGATCATCACGCCGCATGTCTGTATCATACTTCCTATATCTTCTGTATATCCACAAAATGTAACATTATTTTCTATTTTAAGATCAGTTATCATTTGCTTCATTACCGAAGTGTAATTTTGTGAATACTCCGCAGAAGTTGAAGTCGCTTCTCCTCCAACAAGAAATAGATGAAACCGATGATCTTTTTCAACCAATGCTTTCATTGCTTGAAAAGCGATGTCATATCCCCTTTCTGCAATGAAATTCCCAACCATCGCAATATGGTAATAACTTTCCTTATCGCCTGCCGGCGCATTTAATGCCCTAACGCCATTGGGAATAATCATAATTTTATTCTTATTTACATGTGTGCGGTCAAGCAGTTCATGAACATTATATTGATTGATAGACGCATAGATATCAACATACCGATCGCTTAAATATGCGATGCTATGATAAATATTTTTTTTCCATTTCGGAATAAAAGAACAGTCAATATAGGTATGTACCCGAAAAATATGCTTTACTTGCGGATAATAAAATTTAGCTATTCGAGCCGCAAAGCTTTCCCTCAGCATGTGTGATTGCAAAATGTCGATTTTTTCCTCTTTGCAAAATTGTGATATTTTCTTTCCTGTTTGAAAAACATCATGCTGCTGAAACGGAAAAACGATCACTTTTCCAAAATGGGAAAAATTGGTTGCCATTGGAGAATGTTCGTCATTTGTGATTAAAAACAACTGATACTTTGTCGATAAAGACTTAGCTATATAAGTTATTTGATGCTCAATACCGCCATTTTCGCCGGTAGCATTTCGTATTAAAGCTATTTTTTTCATAGACTCCCCTATCTTTTTACATTCTCATCAGCAATCGATCTTTCAACTTGATAAGCAAACGTAATATATTAAACTGCCTTTTATATGCAAGGTAAAGAAAAATCCGTTTCAACACTGCTGTTTTTTTAATATATGGGTTGTTCACCCAGTTAGGATATAACCAGTTAAATTGTTTTAGTTTATCGTCAATTTCTTGATTGCTGCAATCAGAGTATATCATCAGCATCGTTCGTGCATATACAAATTCCAATATATATTTATATTCAATTTCTTGTTCAAAGCCCTTTTTTACCCGTTCATCCGTGATTCTTTTGATTTCATCATAAAAACCGAAATCAATAATTTTATTCGAGTTCGACTTAGATCCTTTTCTTTGATAATAGTAATAAAGCGGTTCATTTAAAATAGAAATGCGGTCTGTATAAGTTAATAAAGGAATTGCCAATGGAAAATCTTCGCCGCGTTGAACCGTTTCAGGAAAGTCAAAGCCTACCGATCGGAAAAAGGATGTACGGTATAATCTTCTTGTTGTACTTGGCTGCGGAACCAACGCCAAGATTTCCCGTTGGGCAGATGCAGTCGTTAAATGAGAAAAAGAATCGATTTCCTTTATTCTTCCATCATCCCATGCATAGTAATAGCCGCACATCACAACATCGGACTTATTTTGATCGGCGTCATTGATTAACAGCTGCAACGCATCTTCTCGAATCCAGTCATCACTGTCTACAAAAAAAAGCCAATCACCCTGCGCGCTACGGATACCCGCATTCCTGCTCCCGGCAGATCCCTGATTTTCTCTATTAACTAATAAAGAAAAACGATGGTCAAGTAATGTATAGGATTGGGCGATTTCCCTCGAACGATCGCTCGAACAGTCATCAACCATGATGACCTCAAAATTTTGATACGTTTGATCAAGCAGTGATCGAAGACATCTGTCTAAATATTTTTCTACGTTGTAAATCGGAATAATAACCGATATACAGTCCCTTTGTGGCATTATAAATTCTCCCTGTACCACTCGATCGCTAAGGCAATACCGTCTTCAAAGCTATATTCCGGATCATAATTGAGCATTCTTCGTGCTTTTCCGATATCCGCGTTTGAATGCTTGATATCGCCGGCACGCTCCGGTCCAAACACCGGTTCGATGTTTTTTCCCAATGCCTTGCACAGATCATAATATATATCGATCAAATATTCACGACCTCCGTATGCCACGTTAAAGGATTCCCCCGCGTATTCGCTCGGCGCCAGACAAGCCTTCAGATTTGCTTCAATGACGTTATCAATATACGTAAAATCGCGCGATTGCTTTCCATCTCCGTTGATAGTAGGCGCTTCGTCATTCATTAACTGCTTCAGAAATTTCGGTATTACTGCCGCATACGCGCCGTTTGGATCTTGCCGCCTGCCAAATACGTTAAAATAACGCATACCGTACGTATCCAAACCATATAGTTTTTTATATAGCTTTCCATATTCCTCATCCACGCGCTTTGTCAATGCGTAAGGAGAGAGTAAATTGCCCTCCTGCCCTTCTACCTTAGGCAATGTCGGGTGATCGCCGTAAACAGATGAGCTGGAAGCATAGACAAATTTTTTAACACCTTTCTGTCGAGCCGCCTCCATCATATTCAAAGTACCGCCGATATTGACCTTTTCATAATACAAAGGCATCTCAATGCTTCTGGGAACCGAACCCCATGCCGCTTGATGCAAAACATAGTCTACACCTTCGCAAGCGGCAAGACAGGTATCCAACTCCGTGATGCTTCCCTTAATGAATGTATAATTCGGATGATCGATAAAAAGATCAATATTTTCCTGCTTCCCAGTGGATAAATCGTCCAGACATTTTACCTGGTATCCCATCTGCAACAGTGCTTCGCATAAATTAGAACCGATAAAACCGGCACCGCCAGTTACCAAAAATACGCTGTTATCAGAAAATGTTAGGCTCTTGTAACTCATTTTGCTTCCTCCATGCTGATTGTATGAACTTCATAATACTGCTGCTCTTTTTTTACAATATCTTTGATCTCACTAAATCGCTGAAATTCCATATCCAGCGTTTGAATCAAATCATCGTTCTTCTCATTTAACAAGGATTTGAAATTATTCAGGTTATCGTATCCTGCTTCCGTCCATGAAAACGGATGTGTCAATATTTGTATCTTTTTTGATGACAACAGATCCTCTCCCATAGGAATTCCGTAATTCCAGCGATGCTTTGAATCGGCAATATATTTGACCTCCAGTTGATCAGAATCTTTGACCTGATCTCGATAGGTAAAGAAATCGGGAGCATACGCGTTGATGATTCCAGGAATATCGATCTTATGGTAATAAACCTCTTTAATAGGCCGATGTATGGAAAAACGATCGACTTTTGTTCCCAGCATTTCCGAAAGAATACGAATCTGATCGCGGACACCGTCGCGGACCTGTAAGGGATCGGTTTGACCATTTAAGTGATAATGCAGACCAATATGATGCCCATTTTGGATCATTTGTCGCAATAATTGCATATTCTGTAAAGAAAAAGCGTTATAAAAATTATTGGTGATTTGTACAAAATACGTAGAGCTAAAGTTCTCCTGCGTTTCGATCAAAGATAAATGATAGGCTCGCTCAATAGAAAACTCTATATCATGGCGCATTAGAATAAACTTTTCACGGAAAGGTGCCTCTGCATAGTCGCAATATTTTCCGCTTTTCTGGATATCTCGAATAATCGATCTATAAACGTCATAGCTTGGTACAAATGGATGCGTCATTTCTTTTTTTCCTCCTTGATTTTTGCCGGGTTCCCGTAAACAACGACATTATCGGGAACCTCCCGGACAATATTCGCGGCCATTCCCGCCAATACATTGTCCCCAACTTCGATTCCGTTCATCACACATACGCCGGGGGCGATCCATGTGTTTTTACCGATCGACGCGCTGCCGGAAACTTCCGAACAGGCGGCAATCTGCGTATTTTCTGCAATATGCACATTATGCGCAATATGACAAAGATTGTCTACCATCGCATAATCTTCGATAACAGTATCGATTAAGCATCCCCGGGTAATGCAGGTATTGGCGAATATCTTCACATGATTTCCTAAACGAACACCTGCTAAATGTGAAACCAACTGTGGATGACCTTGCGAATCTAAATAAGTGCCGAAGCCGCAACCTCCGATTACGGCCCCGGATTCTATAAAGCAATGATCTCCTATAGACACCTTTCCTTGGATCGTTACACTGTGCATGATGGTTACATGATCTCCTATGATAACGTCTTCATCAATAAAAGTATGATGCCCGATATACACTTCCTGTCCTATTTTATCTGTTTTAACAACCGCGCTATCCTCTATACGAGGTTTTGGATAATTTGGATCCTGCGAGCGAAAATAGTGGTCAACTACACGAAAATAAGTTTCTTTTACATGCTCGACCCACAAAATATCCGAGCGTCCTTCCTGATAGATATCAAGATCAGCCAAAACTATTAGTCCTGGGTAAGCTTCCGGAATGATTGAATCAAGGAATTCCTCATTTTTACACCATGTGATCGCATGCGGCTTAGGCTCTTTTAGTGGACAGTATGTATGAAATGATAAATCCTTATCATTCGGCGCAATATAACGAATCCCCGACTGCTGCAGATAGATCAGCAGCGAATCTAATGTGTGCATCTTATCATTCCTCTTTTTACAACCGCCAGTAATCATATCCGGCATTTTTATATACAACGCGATCTAAAATTCCTTTTACGTCGATCAAAATCTTTTTATCTTTAAACATGCCGTTGAATTGCTGCATGCTTAATTCTTTAAAGGAGTCATGGGCAGTTGCTATGATCAAAGCATCCAAGTTTTTTAAATCATCCGCTTTTCCGAATTTGATATGATACAGACGTTCTGCTTCAGACGCATCCGCAACCGGATCAACAATAATCGGTTGAATGCCATATTCATTTAGCTCTTTGACAATATCGATCACTTTCGTATTCCGTGTATCCGGACAATTCTCTTTAAACGTAAAACCGAGAATGCCTACGCGAGCCTGACGAACATTTTTATCGTTGCGAATCATATTTTTCACTACATTTTCTGCAACATATTTTCCCATGTCATCATTGATTCTTCTGCCAGATAAAATGATTTGTGAATGATAGCCTTCCTGTTCTGCTTTATATGTCAAATAATACGGATCGACACCTATACAATGCCCTCCGACAAGCCCCGGTGTAAAGTTCAAAAAATTCCACTTTGTTCCAGCTGCTTTTAATACCGCTTGTGTATCGATTCCCATTTTATTGAAGATAATAGACAGTTCATTCATAAATGCGATGTTGATATCTCTTTGCGAATTTTCAATTACCTTTGCCGCCTCAGCAACTTTAATGGATTCTGCCTTATAGACGCCAGCTTCTACAACCAGTTCATAAACTTTTGCAATTTCTTCCAACGTTTCTTCATCCATTCCCGATACGATTTTCGTAATCGTTTCTAACCGGTGCACTTTATCTCCCGGATTGATCCGTTCAGGCGAATATCCTACTTTAAAATCAACCCCGCATCTCAATCCGGATTCTTTTTCAAGAATAGGCACACAAACATCTTCTGTTACACCGGGATAAACCGTACTCTCATAAACGACGATCGATCCTTTTCTCAAATTGCGCCCGACCGTTCTGCTTGCGCTTTCGACAGGAGTAAGATCAGGCGTATGATCCTCACATACCGGCGTTGGTACTGCAACAATATGAAATAAACATTCTTTCAATTTGGTTTCGTCAGAAGTAAACTCTACAAAACAATTTTTAATTGCATCATTTCCCACTTCGTTGGTTGGATCAATTCCATTTTGATACATTTCTATTTTCTGTTGATTTAAATCGTAACCGACCACATTGATTTTTTTGGAAAATGCCACTGCAATCGGCATACCGACATAACCTAATCCGACAAGGCTCAATTTTGTTTCTTTATTCATGATCTTCTGATAAATACTCATACTGTAATTCCTCCTAATTGATCAAATAAAAAAATACGATACCAGTCCTTTTAGAGAACCGAGTCCGTATAAAATATGCAAAATAAAAGTTATACCTATCGTTTCTATCGTTTTAAAGATACTTTGATCTTTTTGTCGTAAAAAATAATATCCGCTAAATATATATAATAGCAGTTCTATAATCAGCATATAACAGAAAAACAAATTCCATAAAGCTAATGCGATGTTAGCGATCAAACTGACGACAAAACATAAGGGTATCAGATGCCTGAGCATAAGCGCTTTTTTTGAATGCTTCCATACGCAAATGTTCCAATATCCATTTGACCATCCCTGCCGCCACAATTTGGCAACTGTATTACGTGCATAATATTTTAACCGGATATTGGGATCAAAGTAGAATCGACCTCCAGCAGCGGTTATTCGAGCATGTAATTCTGTATCTTGACTTCTCATCAATGTTTCTTCGAAAAATCCGACTTTTTCAAATACAGATTTTCTATATAATCCACAAGCAGCTGTGTCCGCATACTGCGCGACATCGGATGTACGAAAAACAGAATTTCCTACACCAAAAGGAGAAGTAAGAATATTCACAATCATCTGTCCATTCTTACCAACTGCAACAGTTTCGGCTTTTCCGCCGACACACCATGCATCGGGAACTTCTTGAATAGTTTTAAAGCTTTTTGAAAGAAAGTCGGGATATGCCCATACGTGAGCGTCGATCCTTGTTACATATTCCCCACGTGCTGCCTGTATCCCAATATTCCAGCCGGCCGCTAAGTTTTTTTTAGGGTTTTTCAGAATTTTATAAGAAATATTTGAGGCAGACAGCATTTTTTCAGCCCGCTCCATTGTTTGATCTTCTGACATTCCGTCAATTACTAAAATTTCATATTGCCTTTTGGGAAAATCTTGATTTATCAATGAACATAAGCTCATTTCAATCACATCTTGCGAATTACGAGCAACAATCATAGCGCTTATGATAATTTGTGGCTCATCATTTAAACAATTGTTTTTATACATACATATACATCCTTTGTTAAATTAAATTGACGTAAATATGTCAGATTGTACTTCATTTTTTCAGGCAATATATCTTTGATATAAATTTGATCAAGACTTGTCCCCTGCACACTTGCATTTTGTATCATCTCATCTTCATCGCGGTATTTTATACTCGCAAGCGATGTGATCCCGGCAGGCAACAGCAAAGTTGCTTTCATTTCATTTGTATAGCAGTCGACATATTTTTTTACTTCCGGTCTCGTGCCGACAAAAGTCATTTCACCTTTTAATACATTAAAAAGCTGCGGTATTTCATCTATACGGCTTTTTCTTATTTTTTTACCGACACACGTAATTCGCGAATCATTTTTAGAAGTAACCAGTGCTCCTTTTTTATCAGCATTTTGAACCATTGTTCTAAATTTAAAAATACGAAAGACTTTGCCATTTTGCGTAATTCTCTCTTGCCGATAGAAAATCGGACCGGGGGAATCGATTTTGATCCATATTGAGAGAATCAAGATGACCGGAGATAACAAAAGACATAACAAAAGCGCCGCAAGGACATCAAACATTCGTTTTAAAAACAACTGAAACTGTTTTTTTTTCAACAAATCATAATAACAACGCACCTCGGGTGTTTGCATTTCGAGCGGTAACTGTTCAAAAGCTTTTAACAACATTTTGCAAAACCTCTTTGAAATTTTTTATCACATAAGAAATTTCTTCGTTCGATAACTTTGAATATAGCGGCAACGTAAGTTCGTTATTGAAAAATGCATACGCATTCGGGTAATCGGCAATTTCAAAACCCATCTCTTTATATGCTGTCAACATTGGCAATGGTTTATAATGAACATTGCAAGCAATACCTCGTTCTGCCATTTTTTCAATTATTTTGTTTCTTGTTTCAGATTCAATACCTTTGATGCGAATCATATACAGATGCCCACTGGACACTTGCTTTTTATCGCAGTGACTGAGATATTGAACCGGGAGTCCTTCAAAAGCCTCATTATACATTCGGATAATCTCTTGCCTCCTTTTTAACATAGTGGGATATCGCTTTATTTGGGCTAGGCCGATAGCTGCCATAATGTCCGTCATATTGCATTTATAAGCTGGTAATACAATATCGTATTCCCAAGCCCCTAGCTTTGTTTTATTTAGCGCATCTTTCGTTTGTCCATGCAGTGATAGCAATTGATACTGCTTATAAATCCATCCGTTCTCAATGCCTGCAATATCTTTCCATACGACTGCTCCACCCTCCGCTGTCGTCAGATTTTTTACCGCATGAAAACTAAAGGATGTAAAATCAGCCACCTCTCCACAAACCTTACCTTGTCGCTGCGCGCCAAACGCATGAGCGGCATCTGCGATGACGATCACCCGGCCAAAGGCTTTTTGCAGTGTGTTATTAGCATGAAATAAGTGTTTTTTTGTCTCGATGAGTTTATACAACTGATCATAATCGCACATGACACCTGCTAAATCGACCGGGATGATTGCTTTGGTTTTTTCTGTGATTTTATCTGCCAATTGTTCATAATTCATTTCAAAGGAATCGCTTGTGACATCTACGAGTACAGGCGTTGCACCAACGTGGCAGATTACAGAGCAGGAAGCTGTGTATGTATAAGCCGATGTGATAACTTCATCTCCCGGTCCAATCCCCAGTAAACGTAGCGTCATTTCCATGCAGGCTGTCGCGCTGTTTAAACATACCGCTTTTGAAACATGGCAATATTCTGCTATTTCAGCTTCAAATTGTTTTGTTTTTGGACCGGTGGTGATCCATCCTGATTTTAATGTTTCCACCACTTCTCTGATCTCGGATTCTCCCATATCTGGTGGTGAAAATGGTATTACGGTTTGCTTCATATCTATTCCTCCCAAAAAAAAGATGTGATTCACTTCTTTGGAAAACACCTTGTGCTACAAAATGGCTGCTGAGTATGCTAAAATATGTGGATCGCATATGTATGAAAAGTTACAAATAAATACGTACTCTCTCTTTATCGTCTCCTTTCAAAAGGAATACACAAAATCTGCTGATAAAACAAAGCATATTTGTTATTTTCCTTTAGACCCTTGACGAAGTAGCATCTGTCTCAGCGATGTCAATTTAATGATTGCCGAAGTAATAATTTAGATCGGTGACAAGACAATTAAACCGATCAAACTCAATATGCAGTCGATTAATCGTTTAATGCATATTTGATACATCTATCTTTCTCCTCCATCCCACAGAAAAAGAACATACATCCCTATATGTTCTTCCTTACAATCTCCAAGCCGACCTTCGCCCTTCGCACCTCTCCCAGAAATTCAATCTCGATCTCTGCGATTCGCTTATGCCGGTCTATTCGTTTGATCAATCCCTCTTTTCCCTTTAACGGGCCTTTTTCTACAATGACTTTCTCTCCCTCGATATATCCGCTCGATACCTCGACGACCTGCTCTTCTTCTCCAAACGATTTCAGAAAGCTAACCTCTTCTTCAGGCAAAGGATAAATCTCCTCTTTTTCCCTTCCTAACAGCTTTGTCAGATCCGGGATCTTCTTGAGCGATTGATACAGCCGTGTCGGATCTTCACTGATCATAAATACATATCCCGGAAACAAGATCTCCGTCTTTTCCATCCACTCCCCGCGCACCTTTCTCAAGCGCTTGGCATAGGGAATGAAGCTTTTGCGTAAAGCGCAGTCATCGTGAATCATGAGATCGCAGTACTTCACGATCCATTCTTCTTTTCCGCTGCGCACTTGGATGACATACCAGTGCTCCATCACGCTTCACCTCCATGCGGATATGCTTCGCCCATCCATCATGCTGCATGCATGGTAGATAGTTGTGTGATGATCCTATTTCCCTCACAACGCGGCGATGCGACGATTATGAGCGGAAATATTCTTAAACAAGGATAATCCCCGATTATCCTTTGTTTAAGAATAAAAAAATCCTCTCACTGTAGAGAGGAAGTAGGATTTTTATATGCTTTTACAAGATTGGGGTGTATAATTAAAATGATGATAATTTATAGTTATCTTTAGAAAGGTAAGAATCTATGAATATTGTGTTAATTACTGATTGCATCGATGAAACAAATCATGCGTTCACACGCAGAGATTATGAAGGAAACACTGATGAGCAAAATCAACGGTTAATTCAGTCCTTATCCCCTCTCGCTGAAAAACTTTATCATTACACATCAGTACGAGAGTTCAAAAAAAACATTGATTTCCATCAAAATGATATTATTTTTCCTTTACAATATGGCGAAAACAGCTGTAATCAAAAACTTTTTTTGCCAAGTATTTGTGACGAATTTCATCTTTCCTACATAGGTGCAGATGCTCAAACTCATGCCGTGTGTAACAATAAATATTTATCAAAACTATACGCAAACACGAAATTTGGAATTCGTACAGCGGAATCAATTTTAATATCTAATTTATCTGAATTACACAAAAATACAATCAATTATTTAAATTTACCTATCATTGCAAAGCCGAATTATGGTGGTGGGTCAGTTGGGATCACCAATCATAATATCGTTGATAACTATACAGATGCTATCCAATTAGTGAAAAATATATTAGTCAACTTTCATGTACCCGTATTAGTAGAAGAATATATCCCTGGATATGAAGTTGAATTAATACTCGTCGGAAATCAAAACAAAGTGACATTTTGCGAAGAAGTCCAGTTGATGATTCATGGCAAAGAAAAATTTGATGATGAAATTTGGGGATTAGAGACCAAAAAATTTGACGATAGTCATGTGAATTTTAAAGTGAGTGATTTAATATCAGACAAAGATAAATATAATATGATTAATTTATTTAAGTCTTTTCCAAAGATAGAATTTGCTCGCATAGATGGTCGGATTAAAAATGGGAAATTCTATCTTATTGAAATTTCTCCAGATTGCTATTTAGGTGATGACTGTGCATTTTACTATGCATTCTCTCAGAGAGGAATCAGCCACACAGAAATGTTCCGCTTCATCATAGGAAATCATCTAGGGGAATATTGTAATCCCAATATCCTAAAAAATCCACTCTGAAATCAAATTGCGAATAGTATAAACCATTCACTTTTTCCTTATTTAATTGAGCACTTGCTAATTGATAGGTATAGGATTTTTCTCCTATGGAATTCATCAATTTCTTTATTTTGAATGTATATTCTTCAATTTTATTTTGGTCTGATTGCAATTGGTAATAGAATAAAAGATTTTGAAAATAGAGATGTTGCAGTTCCTCATATTTAAAGTCATTCATGGGGATTGATAATAATTCTGATACAAATTGTTCTACTTGACCATCAAGATGCATTTTTAGACAACATACTAATAAATTGCATAAAATGATGATCCTATCATATTGGTTATTGTTTAACAGAAGAGCCATTTGCAAATCTTCCAATACGTTCTTATCAAATTTCCCGGCTAACATCTTGATTACGGCAAAATTATTAAGGATGTAATATTCTCTAACTCCTCTATTTAAATATTTAGCTGCTCTCTGGTGATATTTCATCGCTTTTTTCAGATCACCCATATGTGCAAAATTCATAGAAAGTGCCAAGTTGATGCTGCTTACATACGTCGGATCTTTAATTTCTGAAGAAATTGACAAACATTCTTCATATAAATTGTTTGCCGTTTCTAAATCTGAAATCTCTGCTTTATTCCTTAATAAATAGCAAAATTCCGGATAATTTTCATATTCTTTAATCGATAACAGCAAATTGATAAGCTTTCTGGTTGATTCAGAATCGGCATGCTCCATATATAATTTTAATTTATACAATTGCAGCACAAACTCTGTTCTGCTTTTTATAGGTGTATTTTTTCTTAGCTGATCTATTTCAACTACTAATTCCTTAAAAGGCTTTTGTTGAATAGAAACTAAAGCTGCTTTAGCTATTAGGTGTGCTTTATTTTCTGCATCGTAAATTTTATCTAAATAGAATTTACCTCTTTCAAAATCATCAATAAAAACACATAGTTCTACAGCGAAAAGAATGACACGTTTTTTTAATTCATTCAAATCTTGATCATCTATTTTTTTTAATAAATTTTCAAGTTCTCCTACAATTCTTTCCGGGTATTTTTTATTCATCACCCGTAAGCGCATTTCAGGGAGAATATTAATAATGTTAGAAACATTAAATTGACAGTATAGAACAAATAATGATTCATAATCATTTATATTGGAAAAATAAATAGTTAGCATATCGTAAGCTATTATTTTTTCGATAGGCACCTGCTGTGTGCTTATCTTCTTTTGAAATGCTTCATTAGCTATATATAATCCATTATCATTTCTTAATACATCATCTTTAATTAATTTTCTAATACTGTTAGAATCTAATATATCCGGGAAATGATGCTCTTCATTGAAATCATACAAGGTTAATATATTATTCAAATTTAATTTTTTAGGAGATAAATTGATAATTTGAAAAAGTATTTTTGTCTGAATATTAAAATCATCATATTCATTTTTTTCAATATGATCAATTAAATATTCATCAAATTCATCAAATAAGCAATCTAGATCTCCTTCATGAACAATATAATATTTTTCTATCATCGTCCATTGATCATCAGAAATTTTATCATTATCAAATAAAGATTTAATTTCATTAAAATTGATCATATCTACATTATAAAACTTTACTTTATCTACTTTATTTTTTATTTCTTTCTTCATTTTAACAATATCTTTTTGACATATAGTATATTCAAAAATAAATTTCACATTCTCTAAATCAGAAGAAATTTTATAAAGCACATCCATAGACTCCATCTCAATATTTTCAGCATTTTTAAAAAATATGCAGAATCTTGGCTTTGCCAAATATAAATAGCGATAAATCTTATGAATCTTCTGTTTGATTGGAGTATATTCAATATCAATAATTTCACATGTTTTATATTTAATTAGTTTTCGTACCACCCAACCTATAGTAGAAAAAAATGACTTTACAAAATAAATGAAATTCTTATCTATTTTAGCCAACTGTTCCAATAACAAGCTTATATGATAATACTCTATCGACGCTTTACTTAGTTTTGCCCCCTCAACAACAATTAATGTCTGTGGATTATCACTCATTTTTAATGTTTCAAATATCAACTGTGATTTTCCTACTCCTTCTTTACCGTAGATGACAATTATATTAGAATCATCACCTAACAACTGTGGTAATTCCTTTTTTTCTTTTGAACGATTTACAAATTTCACAAATATTCATCCCTCTTATAAAATAAGTGATAACTATAAATTATCAAAGGGTATGCCTTTACTATTGAACACTTCGTTAAAAACAGTATAGTAAAAGAATAATAGGAGGCATGTTTAATGAATGAATTAGATATTGAGACATACATGAAGGAGTATTTAAGAGATTGTCGTTTGCGCAGGCATCTTAGTGAAAAGACGTTGAGAGCCTATCGAAATGACCTTAGCCAGTTTGATGATTTTATTGATCGGCAATATCTTAATTATGATCGTTTAAAAGAATATGTGTTTTATCTCAATGAGCATTACCATAGCGTACGTACGATAAAAAGAAAATTAGCAAGCATAAAGGCATTTTATCATTATTTGGAAAGGGAAGAGATTATTGCATTTTCGCCCTTTCGTAAAGTAAGAACAATATTGAAAGAGCATAAGGATTTACCGCGCACAATCCCGCAAGGAGACTTGCAAAAGATTTATTCTCATGTGCATGCGCTGAAGGATGAGTACGGGAAGAATCACAACAAAATGGCCATTCAAAAAGCTGTGATTCTGTGTTTATTGTTTTCTACCGGTATGCGTGTTTCTGAGCTGTGCAGCATCAAAAAAGAAAACATTGATTTGCTGACCTGTGTGATTAAGGTGAATGGGAAAGGGTCTAAACAGCGGTTATTATATATTGAAGAAAAAGTGATGATGGATATGCTGAAATTGTATATTTCTGCCTTTAAAGATGAGATTGAAAAGGCTGGTTATCTGTTGATCAATCAGCATGGCAAAAAGCTGAATGATTCCTCAGTCAGATTATTATTGAGCTCATTAGAAGATAAGTTACAATTAAGTGCGCATATCACTCCTCATATGTTTCGCCACACATTTGCGACGTCATTATTAGATAAAGATGTGGATATCCGCTATATACAGAAATTTTTGGGTCATAGCTCCATCACTACTACGCAAATCTATACGCATGTTTCACTTCGTAAGCAAAAGGAAATACTGGGATGTAAGAACCCTCTGTCTGACTTCTTTTAGATAAATGAGGATAAAATTATTCTCATATATTTACAAGAAACTTTATGGTTATGAAAAAGATATTTAAAGTAGCGGTATTCTATAATGAAATCAATCAGAGAAACCTATCAGATAAATATCGTTGGCAGCCATTGAATACAAAATGACAAATAAAAACCTAGCGCATATTCTCTTATATATCAGAATCAGCTTCTCCATAGGGATAGATGCTAATTGAAAATGAAATGAATTTCCTGAAATTATAAAATTGCAAGCGGAAACCGAGCAGATAATTCTTGCTATTCCGGCGTAGTTGTAGTACGATATTACCGTTCGATTACACCGCTTGAATGGAGATGTACTCAAGAGGCTGAAGAGGTCGCACTCGAAATGCGATAGGTCCGCAAGGGCGCGTGGGTTCGACTCCCACCATCTCCGCCATATAGCTAAGAAAGCTCCCAAAAGGAGCTTTTTACATACATCAGACGATAATGATACGCATTTATCTATTGGAAGAGCTCCATAAAGTAAAACAAGGGAATTAAGAAAAACAGCAACTTTAAACAGGATGTACGTTTGTCTCTATTTTTACACGTTCTTCGCAGAAAATACTTGCCAAAAAGGAAATAGTTTGCTATTATATACGAGCACTGAGGTGGAAGCACCAAAGAGAGCTGCGCCCATAGCTCAACTGGATAGAGCGTTTGACTACGGATCAAAAGGTTGTGGGTTCGATTCCTGCTGGGCGCGCCATTTTTCATATAAGGAAGAAAGCGGGACGTAGCACAGCTTGGTAGTGCACTTGATTTGGGATCAAGGGGTCGCAGGTTCAAATCCTGTCGTCCCGACCAGAAAAGAAACGGCTGGATAGCTTAGCTGGCTAGAGCATCCGGTTCATACCCGGAAGGTCGTGAGTTCGAGTCTCACTCCAGCCACCAAATGAGATAAGGACCCTTAGCTCAGTTGGTCAGAGCATCCGGCTCATAACCGGTGGGTCGTAGGTTCGAGTCCTACAGGGTCCACCAAGAAAGAAAAGCAGATGGAGGAATACCCAAGCGGTTGAAGGGTCCGGTCTTGAAAACCGGTAGGTCGCGAGAGCGGCGCCTGGGTTCGAATCCCAGTTCCTCCGCCAGAGAAAAGACATCGCGGGATGGAGCAGTCTGGTAGCTCGTCGGGCTCATAACCCGAAGGTCGTTGGTTCAAATCCTTCTCCCGCAACCAAGTGGTCTCGTAGCTCAGTCGGTAGAGCAAAGGACTGAAAATCCTTGTGTCGTTGGTTCGATTCCGACCGAGACCACCATGAAGGGAAAGAAGTGATGAGGAAGAGCTCATCGCTTTTTTTTGTTGTATAGGAGTAGAAGCAGGGGAGAGGGGCAGCGTGGCTTTCCCTTGACAAAAGGAAAGAGCGGCTTTAACAGAAATACTTTAGTGAAGCAGTTTATCTCTTGATAACGCATTCCCGTTTTCATAGTTTCGACGTCATGTACAAAGTGATCGCTTCAGCAACAAAGGCACAACAAGTGCCGCCGAAATCAGCTAAAAGCATATGCAAAGGGAGATTGACCATAATTATATTGTAGTACGAAATAAAACCCGCATTTTCCTGCTTTAAAAAGGATAAAGACACCATGCTTCCTCCAACGAAAAAGTAATTTTAGGGCAGTGATGCGATCGTGCCGCAATGATCATATCCTGTTGCTTATGAAATAGTCTTGTTGTTTGGTTGCTGCCGGCCGCTGCGTTTCCCATTGTCGGATGTTCCATGATTGCAGGGAATTGCAAAATCATTTATCATAGAAGGCAGAAGCTGATAAGGAGGGGTATTTTATGCATTTCAAAATGATTCATGAGAATTACAACGTAACAGACCTGCAAAAATCTTTGACCTTTTATGAGGAAGCACTTGGCATGAAAGAAACGAGGAGGATTGTCAACCCACAGTTCACCATCGTCTATATAAAAAACGAGCAAAGCGATTTTGAACTGGAATTGACATGGCTGGCGGAACATCCACAGCCCTATGATCTGGGAGAGTGCGAATTTCACTTGGCTTTTGCGGTCGATGATTTCGCCGCTGCTCATCAAAAGCATGAGAAAATGGGCTGCATCTGCTTTGAAAACAAAGAGATGGGAATTTATTTCATCAGTGATCCGGATGGATATTGGCTGGAAATCGTTCCGATGAAATAGACATTTCTCATCTCATCTGTAAAAATAGAAAGATATGATGAAAATACTGTGATTTTCTGAAGCGTCATCAGCAGAGGAACCCTCTTTTGCATCGGATGAAACGGCAGAGTCAAATGAAAAGCGGTGGGGCTATACTCTTGTTAGAAACAAACGGCCTGCACTGTTTTTTTAATGGGAGAAAACGTGTCATCAGGCAAAGGCATGCCCAAAGCCAGCACGATACGATATTCTCCGATTTTTTTATGATGCTTTCCGTTTGCTTTTCTGCTTTTTATCGGCTGTCATCATAAGAAGCACATTATAGATAGTTTTCTTTTTTCTGTCATAAACACATGTGATCGGATGGAAAGTACAGTGATCATTTCTCCGATGAAAGCAAACGTTCGCTTTCATAAGCGACAAATCGCTGATACCTCGTTTTCTTTCTCTCTTTTCCCGGCTGCGTTTTTCACCTTTTGTGCGCGTTTTCGCAGGATTCTATCTGCTTTGTGAAGCATGCCCTGCTTTTTGCGATTCGCTCCTTGTGGTGTTTGATAAGACATCAAATCCGAAAAATGGTTGGCTTTCAGTGCATCTTTTATTTTGTCGGACACCTCGCTATTTCTTTTTTTGACATTTCGGCAGAGTGAGAGAAAATGTGATATACTATAAAGGCGAAATTTGAAACACCTTCCCATTCACCGACTGGTGATTGGGGATAGAAAGAGGCGATGCGATATGAAACAGATACAGGTTCACACGCTGGCAGAGACCAATGCGCTGGCAGAAAAAATTGCGCTGCTGCTGCCGCGTCCGGCCCTTCTTACGCTCAGCGGTGATTTGGGTGCAGGGAAAACGACCTTTACCAAAGCGTTGGGCAAGGCGCTTGGCGTAAAAAAAACGATTAACTCCCCGACATTCACGATATTGAAGAGCTATGCGATGAGGGATGGATGGACGCTGCACCATATCGATGCCTATCGCCTGGAGGGAATCACACAGGAATTAGGAATCGAAGAGTGCTTTGACGAGGGCGTCTGTGTCATTGAATGGCCGGATTTCATCGCACATGCACTGCCGCAGGAGCGTTTGGAGATTTCGATCAAAAACGGGGAAGATCAGCAGCGCCTGTTTGTGCTGTCAGGACATGGAGAACGCTACGAACGGCTTGTGGAGGAATGGAAATGAAGACATTATGCATGGATACGACAAATAAATATCTGGTGGTCGGCCTTTATGAAGACGATGTGCTTGTCAGCGGCAGTGCCAAGGAGTCATGGAAGCGTCAAAGCGAGCTGCTGCTGCCGACTTTGATCGAATGTATGGAACAGGCCGGATGGGAAAGCGAAGATCTTGATGAGGTCGTCATCACCGATGGACCGGGCAGTTATACCGGGGTGCGCATCGCTATGACCGCCGCCAAGGTGCTTTGCACACAGAAAAAGCTCCCCCTTTATACGATCAGCGCCTTGCAGCTGTATGTCGGCCTAGCCAAGGATGCGCTTGTCGTTATGGATGCGCGCAGTCATCGTGCGTATGCCGCCGTTGTCAGTGAAGGCAGCTTTCTCATGAACCCCTGCGTATTGGATTTAGAGGAGCTGCAAGGGATTCTGCAAGAAAACAATTACCGCGTTTTCGGCGACGGCGAGCTGCTGGGCAGGAAGTCTCAGCCCTTTGATTTGCTGGAAAATTTCATCGCGCTGCGGCCGATGTATCGTTTAGTTCCACAGGTGCATACGCTCACGCCGAGCTATCTGAAGGATCAAAGCGCCTATCATTTGGAGGTCAAATGATCCATCTGATGCAGGAGAGCGATCTGCCGGCAGTTGCAGAGCTGGAACAAGCGTGCTTTTCCTCTTGCTGGAGCGAGGCGCAGTTTCGCTATGAATTAAAGGAAAACGAATTCTCACATCTGTATGTCGCAAAAGCGGGCGAGCGGCTCATCGGCTATTTCGTGTATTGGATTACCTTTGAAACCGCACAGCTGTGCAAGATTGCCGTAGCGAAGTCATATCGCCGCCAGGGAATCGCCCATGCGATGATGGAGCAGCTGCTGCGTGATGCTGCGGACAATCAATGCGCGTTTGTGACATTGGAGGTACGTGTCAGCAATCTTGCGGCGATTGCATTGTATGAGCGTTTTGACTTTGTGCGAGTCGGGGTACGCAAGGCATATTATCAGGATAACGGAGAGGATGCGTATGTATATGCGCGAGCGATGGGAGGTAAAATAGAATGAAAGAGACAATCATCTTAGGAATCGAAAGCAGCTGTGATGAAACAGCGGCGGCTGTTGTCAAAAATGAGAAAGAGGTACTTTCCAGCGTCGTTGCTTCTCAGATCGATGTGCATAAAGAGTTTGGCGGCGTCGTGCCGGAGGTAGCGAGCCGCATTCACGTGGAAAATATCTCCATGGTCATTGATCGGGCATTGCAGCAGGCGGGCTGTGCGTTAGAGGATGTCGATGCGATCGCTGTCACGCAGGGACCGGGACTGGTCGGCTGTCTGCATATCGGCTTGCAAGCTGCGAAAACGCTGGCATGGGCCTACCATAAACCGTTGGTGGGAGTCCATCATATCGCCGGGCACATCTTTGCGAATTTGATGGTCAGCGATTTGGAATATCCGCTGTTAGCATTGGTTGTCTCCGGCGGGCATACTGAGTTGGTCTATCTGAAAGATGATAACAGCTTTGAGGTGCTGGGAGAGACGCAGGATGATGCGATCGGCGAGGCTTACGACAAGGTGGCGCGGGTGATGGGCCTGCCTTATCCGGGCGGTCCGCAGATCGATGCCCTGGCAAAAAAAGGACATCCGGTATATGCTTTGGCAAAGCCCAAAACCGAGAATCCGATGGATTTTTCTTTCAGCGGGCTGAAGAGCAGCGTGTTGCAGTTTCAATCGCGCTGTGAGCGTCAGCATAAGACGTTTGTACCTGCTGATCTCGCTTGCAGCTTTCAGGAAACGGCGCTGGAAGCGCTGCTTGCACGGGTGCGCTATGCGCTGGATCATGTGAGTGATATTCGCCATTTTGTCGTTGCCGGCGGCGTTGCGGCAAATTCACGGCTTCGCTCTTTGATCAGTGAGGAGATCGCGCCGCGCTATCCAAAGATCCGTTTTACGATTCCGCCGTTGTCTTGTTGTACGGATAATGCGGTGATGATTGCCATCGCCGGTGCGATCGCTTATCGTCACGGTCACCGCAGCAGTTTTGATATCGGGGCGCAGCCGGGGATGGAGTTAGGCGGCGAATCATCAGCTGCCTAAAAGTTAAGGCATACGAAGGAAAACATGATTATGCACATAGCGGCACAGATATAGGAAGAGGAGCCAAAAATGTTAAATTTCTGTAAGAATACAGCATTTTTGGCTTGTTTATGGTACTATGATAGGCAACGTGGGGTGAAAATGAATGGATCAGCGACTTGGATTGAGTGAACGAGAGGTAAAAGCGCGCATACAAAACGGTCAGGTGAACCGCTCGCCGAAACCGGCGGTGAAGAGCTATCGCCAGATCATCTTCGAGCATACGTTTAATTTGTTCAATGCGTATAATTTCTGCATCGCATTGGCGCTGGTGCTGGTAAAGGCGTGGACAAGTCTGTTTTTTGTCGTCATCGTCAGCTCTAACACATTTTTGCGCATCTATCAGGAAATTAAATCGCGAAATATGGTCGCTAAGCTGAATTTGATCATCTCCCCCAAAACAAAAGTGATTCGTGATGGAATAGAACAGGAAATCGACAATGAAGAAATCGTTTTGGATGATGTGATCTTCCTCAAAAGCGGCATGCAGATCGCCGCAGACTGTGTGGTTTTGGATACGCCGGTGGAGGTCGATGAGTCTTTGTTATCGGGAGAAGCGGAGCCGATTCTCAAACAGCCCGGCGATCATATGCTGTCTGGCAGTTTTTTGTTGTCCGGCGCCTGTCATGCCCGCGTAGAGCATGTCGGGTTGGACAATTATGCGACCAAGATCGCCGATGAAACGCGCAAGCGCAAGCCGGTTTCCTCCGAGATGGTGAAAGTGTTTAGCAAGGTGACGCGCATGACGAGTTGCCTGGTCGTCCCATTGAGCGCTCTGCTGTTTTTTGAAGCGCTGGTGCTGCGCAAAGAGCCGATTGAGGTGACGGTCGTCAATACCTCGACGGCGCTGTTGGGAATGCTGCCGGTGGGGTTGGTGCTGTTGGCGAGTATCTCGATGATGGCAAGTGTCGTTCGCTTGGGAAAGCGAAAGGTCGTCGTGCAGGAGATGTTCAGTATTGAGACTCTTTCTCATGCAGATACGCTTTGTCTGGATAAGACCGGAACACTGACACAAGGAAAGATGACCGTGCGTTCAATCACTGCTTTGGGAGAATACAGCATGCAGCAGGTAGAGGCTGCTATGAATTCGTTTGTCAAGGGAAGTCTGGACAGCAACGCGACCTTTCAGACGCTTGCTCTTCGCTTTCAGGGAGAGGCGCCGTATGCCGCGGCGCGCCGTGTCAGCTTTTCTTCCGCCCGCAAATGGAGCGCTTTGGAGCTGGAAGGGCTGGGGACGCTCATCTTGGGAGCGCCGGAGTTTATCCTGCCGGGCTACGTATTTGACGAAGCGCTGGAAGAGGCGAAAAGAAGCGGTGCGCGGGTATTGTTAGCTGTGCTGCATGAGGACTTTGATACCTTTCAGGAAACCCTGAGCCAGGCAAAGCCCTTTGCGGCGATCGTCATCAGCGATCCGCTGCGCGAGGATGCAAAGGAAACCATTCGTTTCTTTCAGGAGAACGAGGTGGATATTAAGATCATCTCCGGTGATCATCCGCTGACGGTGGCCGCTTTGGCGAAGGAGGCCGGAGTGGCGGATGCGCTGAGCTGTGTCGATGCGACGACACTAAAGAGCAAAGAGGAGCTGGAACGCGCCATTTTGGAACATGCGGTGATCGGAAGAGCAACGCCGCAGCAAAAGCATGAGATGATTTTGACATTACAGCGCCATGGAAAAACGGTGGCGATGACAGGAGACGGCGTCAATGACGTGCTGGCGCTGAAGGATGCCGATGTGTCGATCGCGATGGGCAGCGGTTCGGATGCCGCGAAGCAGATCTCGCAGTTCGTCGTGATTAACGGCGATCTGGCAACGCTGGCAGAGGTGGTGAGAGAAGGCCGTCTGGATACCAATAACGTGACCCGTTCCGCTTCGATGTACTATCTCAAGACGATTTATACGATTTTGATTTCCGTCATTATTCTGTTTTTGAACATGCCGTATCCCTTTATTCCTTTTCAGATGACCCTGCTCGATAACTTTGTTGCCGGATTTCCATCCTTTATGATTTTATTTGAACGCAACATTGAGCGTCAAAAAGAGTCGATCGGCCGTCATGCCCTGCGCTACTCCCTGCCGAATGCATTGGCAATCGTGCTGACGGTGCTGCTCGTGCGGCTGTTAGGCGTTCAGCTGCAGCTGTCGCAGGCGGAGATGTTCACCATTCTCTACTTCTCAGCCTCCATGATTTCGATTCACATGATCTATCGGATCTACTGTCCGCTGAATTGGTATCGCGGCATCGTATTGATACTGGACATCATCGGTTTCGTGTTAGCCTCTTTGCTGTTTTGGGACTGGCTGGAGCTGGCGGCGATGGATCAGCGTTTGGCTCTTTGCATTGCGGTGATCGTATTTGTGGGAATTTTGCTGGTGACGCTGATTTCCAAAGCGGTGAATCATCATTTGGACACCCATTTACCGAAGGCTGCCTCAGAAAGCGAAAAAGCTTCCAAGCGCCGTTTTCATCTGATAAAATCTACATTGCAAAGCATGCGCAAGGAGCATGTGAAGTCATAACCAACGGACACCGGGAAAAACGCCCGGTGTTTTCCTTTTGCCGCATTAGAAAGAGTGATCAAAGGTGGTCATCTGACGCAGGGAGGGGGAGCAGGAGATTTCTCTCTCTCCTATATAACGTGCGGTTAAACGATGACGGGAGCTATCACAGTGATCTGCCTTGTCATTTTCTCACATTACAAAAGGCTCTCCTCTTTCATAAAAGCAGTGCGCCGGCCGTGACGTTGTGATAAAATAAAAAAAGAACGTGATAAAAATTCATGAAAAGGATGGGAGGATGCATCCATGCGCATACGTTTGGCACAGCCATCGGACTTGCAGGCGATTTATGAGATTTATTGTCCGTATATTTTGGAAACCACGATCACCTTTGAGACAGAGCTTCCTTCGTTTGCTCAGTTTCAAGACCGCTTTCAAGCGATTATTGAGGAATATCCATGGCTCGTCGTTGAGGATGGGCATGAGGTGATCGGCTATGCGTACGCTTCCCGCGCATTTGAGCGCGCCGCGTACGACTGGTGCTGTGATTTGGCCGTTTATTTTCGCAGGGGCGTCTCCCATCGCGGGATGGCCGTTGTCCTTTACGAAACGCTGCTGTCACTGCTTCGTTTACAGCAGGTGCGCATCGTCTATGCGCTGGTTACCGCGGACAATGTGGCCAGCACCCGTTTTCATGAGCGCCTGTCGTTTGAACGGGTGGGATATTTAAAGGGCTGCGGCTATAAATTCGATCGCTGGCAGGATGTGATCTGGTTTGAAAAAGAGCTGTATGACGCACATCCGCCATTGCCTTTTCAAAGCTGGAAGTGCTTGGATGCACAGCAGGTGAGGGCAGTGCTTGGCAAAGCGCAGCGAATCGGATAGCAAAGGAGAGAAAGACATGGATATTTTAGAAGCCTTGAAGCAGAGAAAAAGCATGCGGGTATTTGAAGATCGCAAAATCGATGAGCAGATCAAGGAAAAGCTCTATGAAGCCGCCTTTGAGGCGCCGACTGCCGGGAATCAGATGCTCTACAGCATCATCGAGATTCGTGATGAACGCTTACGCAAACTGTTGGCGGAGACCTGCGATCGGCAATACTGGATATTAAAAGCGGATCTGATCGTCGTTTTCGTCGCAGATCATCGCCGCTGGTGCGACCTTTATCGTGCCGGAGGCTGTACGCCGCGAAAGCCGGGTTTAGGAGACGCCTGGTTAGCGATGAGCGATGCGAATATCGCAGCACAGAATATGGTGATCGCAGCGGAGAGCTTTGGCATCGGCAGCTGCTATATCGGCGACATCATCGAACAGCAGGAAAAGGTGAAAGCGGCGCTGCAATTGCCGGATGAAGTGTTCCCCGCCTGCATGCTGGTGTTCGGTTATCCTAGTGAACAACAAAAGCAGCGGGTAAAGCCTGCGCGTTTTCAGCGTGAGTATATCGTACATACCGACGTCTATCACACGATGAGCGCACAGGAGCATCAAGCTTTCTTTGAAGAGCGCGCTTTGCGAAATCAGGCGGCCGTCATCGATTTTTCCGCACAGGTGGAGGCCTTTTGGAAGCGAAAGTACGAAAGTGCATTTTCCAAGGAGATGAACCGCAGTGCAAAAGCGTATCTGGAACCGTTTATGGATGAGAGAGAGTCATCGAGCGAGGAAGGGGAGGAGAGAGAATGAAGCATATCGGCTTTATCGGCGTCGGCATCATGGGAAAATCCATGGCCGGACATCTGATGCAACAGGGATATACGCTGCACATCTATGCGCGGCATCCGCAGAAGGCGGCCGACATCGTGGAAAAAGGGGCAATCCTTCATGCGACGATCGCGGATTGTGTGCGGGCGAGCGAGGCCGTGATTACCATGGTCGGCTATCCCAGCGATGTAGAAGAGGTCTACTTGGGAGAGAATGGGATTTTTGCGGCGGCAAGGGAAGGGATGCTGCTCATCGATATGACGACATCTTCCCCGAAGCTGGCAAGGATGCTGTATGCACATGGCAAAGCCCGCGCCCTGTCTGTTCTTGATGCGCCGGTGACCGGCGGAGACAGCGGGGCGAAGCAGGGGACGCTGACGATCTTGGTCGGCGGGGACAGACAGGCGTTTGAACGTGCCCATCCGTTGTTTGAGGCGATGGGTACACATATCTATTACTGCGGCGAATCCGGCATGGGACAGCACATGAAGCTGGCTAATCAGATTATGATTGCCGGTACGCTCAGCGGAGTCAGCGAGGCGATGGCCTATGCGAAAGCGCAGGGATTAGATCCGCAGCAGATGATCGCTTATTTAAAGGATGGTGCGGCCGGTTCTAAACAGCTGGAGCTGCTGGGTCCGAAAATGGCGGCAGAGGACTTTGCGCCGGGCTTCTTCATCAAGCATTTTATCAAGGATATGCGTTTGGCGATGGAGGAGTCGCAGCAGGAGCATTTGCGGCTGTATGTGTTAGAAGCGGTATTATCTCATTTTGAACAGCTGGCTGCACAAGGCCTTGCGGAGAGGGGGACCCAGCAGCTGATTACCTTTTATGTGCCGCAAAAGAAATGAGCATCTGTTGATCGTTGGGTGAAGATTCATCCAGAAAACACAGAATCACGATGATTTTCCTATGGGAATATGCTATACTGTTCTTGTTATTTTGAACTGGGAGGGATACGATGGTTCAATTTCTGAAACGAATGACTGTGGCTCTTTGTGCGTGCAGCCTGCTGTTAGCCGGCTGCAGCGGAAATCAAGAGGAGAGCACAGAAAAAGAGGAGAAAATCGAGATCAAAGAAAACTCCGTATACCTGGCTCCGTCACAGCCAAACGCTTATATGAAGAGCGTATACGATGAGCTGAGCGCCGCATTGACAAAAGCGGATGACGAGGCGGAGGCACAGGCGCTGGCAAAGCTGTTTGCGGCAGATTTTTTCACCCTGTCCAACAAAAAATCCGATACGGACATCGGCGGCTTAAACTACATACCGAGCGATGCTTATGAGGATATGGAGGTCTACGCGCGTTTTTACTTCTATAACAATTATTCTGCTATCGTTGCAGAGCTGGGAGAGGAACAATTGCCTTGCGTAAAGGAAGTTGTGATCAACGACACGCAGCCCTCGGAGATCACGTATGGAGATACTGTTTACCAGGGATATGAGATCAGCGTGGGGATTACTTACGAGGATACTAAGGCGGCAGATCTGAAGACGTCGGCGGTGCTGTCAGTTGCTAAGATGGACGATTATGATTATACTACATTGACCGCGCTGAACAATGGGGAACTGGAAGAAACGCCGATGCCGAAAACGCTGATGCGTGTCATCGCATTATCCTAAAAAGAAAAAGGACTGAGGAAATCAGTTCTTTTTTGGGTAAGCGTGAGAGATGTATCAGACTTTGAGGATATAGACATCTGTCAACAGTGCTTTTATCGCCTTGACGTGTACGTGTATTAAAACGCAGGGGAATTGGATTTCCCTGCAAATAGCTTTTCAAAAGCAGATGAGAAGGAGGAGTGCAATGAAAGTAGAGCTGCGTGCGATTGCCGCAAATGAAAAACAGCGAAATGAAGTATATGAGATTATCCGTCTGATTTGCGATCAGGAAAAATTGCAGCTGGAGGAACGAGGGGATACGATCGTCATCGAGGTCTGTCCGCAGGGCAGCATTCTATGCACACAACAGGAAGACGTCATCACCTTGCAGGCGCATACCAATCATGGGGGACCGGGCTTTCATGCCTATTGCGTAAATCTCTTTGCATGGATTCGCGAGGAATGCGATACGGCTTGCAGTGTCAGTGACGACTGCGGCTTTTTGGAGAATCCGGACTTTTCGCGGCTGAAATATGAGGTGTTTTATCCGTGGCTGAGCGATCTTAAACGCCTGCTGTTAGAGGGCGCCTTACAGCATCAAAACTATTATTTCGATACGGCGCAGTATCTGGTGCCTCCTAAGGAAGACGCCATGATCACCTCCTGCGGGTATCTCGATCATCATGAGCTGGAGGAGATGGATGCAGAAGCGCTGGCTCCCTATTTCTTCCTTTGGAACGAGGAGGAGCGGGATGCGCGCTTTTATAAAAACTGCGCGTTGCATCTGTTGGCGAAGGAAGGCTACGGCCGCTATGCGCGGATGAACGAGCAAAGCGAGAAATATGCGCAGATGATCGTGGACTACATCGACATTGCCTATTCGTTGGACCCTGCGATCTCTTTGCCGTTACAAGCCTATCAAGAGCTATGTGAACAATTAGGAAGAGAAACGACGATCACTGACGGTGTGATGATGGAGGAGGAGATCACGCAATATCGTCAGCATGAGGTGTATCACCTGTTTCACGAATGGAACATTTATGCGCCGGGATGCTGCGAACGCAGCTATGACGGTGTTCACGACGAGCTGTATCTGATGGCCCCTTATGAGGATGCGTCCTGCGGCTGGGAGTGGATGTGGAAAATCGCTTCCTATGCCTCACAGCCCGAATCATGGGAGCATCTGTTACAAGGAGGGGAGCGTTGGACAAACGATACGCTTACCGGGACGTATGAGGTGGAGCGGCAGGAGGACTTGTTCCTGCTGCGGGCGCTGCTCTTTGGAAGGGAGCGGCTCTATATCGAAATAGCGGTGCGTGAGGAAGCAGATCTGCCTTATTTAAAGGCATGTATTCGCCGTTGTCATGATGGACGCAAAGGTATGCTTTGATCGATATTCGCTTTTCATAAAAAACAGACAGTCTGATCACAAAGCAGAGAGCGCATCTGCTTTGTTTTTCATAAGATTTGCCAAACGAGAAAAGAGAGAATATACCAAGAGGTTCCCGGTGGAGTGAAACTCGTGATGATGAGCGTAGAAAGAAAGCCCGGGATATCTGTTAAAATCAAATGAGAGTGGATAGAACTCAAGGGGGCATCAAGGCAGTGTCGTTGGGCTGATCGATCGTAGAAAGAAAGCAGGGAAACCGTCTTTTTGATCAGCTGTTATGGATTTGCTAGCTCAGTATAGGGAATATGGACAGACACCTTGAAAAAACGGGGCTGTAACGAATAAAGGTATTCGGCAAAAAAGCATTGTATTCGCATAGGAGAACAGATTCGTTTTTTTGCCGCCTGTGAAATTTGTCATTCCAAAAACAGCGGAAACCAATAGAAAAACGAGTGTAACATAGCGTTAGTTTGCATCCACACTCGTTATTTTTTTTCATAGTGATATTTCTTTTTCTTTTTGTTACAGCCCCTTTGCCATCTGTTGATATTCATTTGTGGGACTATCGCGATAGGAGAGCTTTCAATGCTCATTTGAATGCTGAGTATCGTTTGATAACGATAAAACGTCTTTCTTCCATCGCTTGATGAATCCGATCATACCTGCGAAAGGATGTGTGGAGAATTGTCGTTAAGATTGCGTGATGGAAGTAACGGCCGGTACGTTTTCGGTCGTATCATCTTCGCTTGGCGGTGTCTCCGGCTCCTGCGGCGGTGTTGTTTCACCGTCTCCCTCCTGCGGCGGTGTTTCTGGCTGAGATGGCGTCTGGGGTTCCTGAGATGGCTCCTGCGGCTGTGTCGGCGTAGTCGTCTGTGGCGGCTCCTGTGTTGCCGGTGTCTGTGTCTGGTCGTCCGGCACAGTGACCTCACCGCTGGAATTGCCGTAATTAACGCCGTTGCTCATTCCATAATATACCGTATAAGAGTTGAGCGCGTTGACATCGCTTGCCCATACCATGTATTCATTCATCGTTATATCCACTTCATGGAAGCTCAAATCATTCACATCAAAGGTAAACGCCGACATGGATGGGGATTCAAACATGCTGTTGTAGGCAATGTTGATGAGCTGTGCGTCTTCCATCGTCAGCAAATGGCAGGACAGAGGCGTGCCGGTCATGCTGGCAGTCGTCAGCAGCATATCATAGCCGTCACTTAGCGTGATGCTTTCCACACTCCATGGAGAAAGGTGATCCAGCTGATAGGAGAGGAAGGCAGACAGCTGTTCCATCGGAATATTGGTAGAGACATATTTCTGTGCGATGTTCATCACCGCGTTGACGTTAGAAGCGCCTTCCACCGTCGTCAGCTTGTTGATGATCGCTTCAATGATCTGTGTCTGTGCATATTCACGCCCTTGCGTACCCCAAGTCTCCGTCTTGCGGTGACGGGAGTAAGCGAGCGCCTGCTGCCCGTTGAGATGCTGTTCCCCTGCACTCAGGCAAATCTGATGCGCTTCATCTTTGTTGCGATATTCATCCTGTTCACAGAAATCCAGCTGTACATCGACATCGACCCCACCGATCGCATCCACGATCTCAATAACGGAGAAGAAGTTGACCTTGGCATAATAATCAATATCGATACCGGTAAACGCCTCTAAGCCGGCAATGCTGTTTTCTGGACCGTGATTGCCTAAATGTGTCAGTTTATCGCTGGCGTATCCCAGCGCCGGGTTTGGCACATAAGAGTCGCGCGGAATGGAAATCGTCGTGATCTTATTGACCTTTGGATTGACTAGCAGCAGAATATTGACATCGCAGCGTCCGTTGATGTTGGGATCGTCTCCTTCATCCATACCGCCTAAATAGATGACGAACGGTTCTGTGCGCAGGTCTTTATCTGTCGTTGCGGTGTTGATCGAATCATTCTCCCGCTCGTAGACGGTGAGCACGCGAATATCCGAGGAAAGCGTTTCATAATGGTCCTCCAACAGGCTCATGCTCGTGTTGGAGATGATCATCGCATCTAATTCGCCGCTTTGCAGCTCATCGTACATCGTCGTGTAATCCAGCAGCTCTTCGTATTGAATGCCGTCGACCTCTTGATCGAGCAATTCTTTGGCATACTGTGCATTGTTGGCATCCATGCCGTTTTGCACACCGACTGTTTTGTTGCTGAGGGAAGCGAGATCTTGAATATCCCCATCCGCTTTGGTGATGACGGAGATCTTGATGACGGAGCGATCTCCCTGTGTCACGATCGAAAATGTGCTGCTGCTGTTTTGGATCGTATAGCTGGCAAAGCATAATACGGCACACAACAGCACCATGATGACGCGATGAACCCATACGCCCATCTTCTTCAGCTTGTGAAAACGGATCAGCAGCAGGCTGAGAATCCATACGAGAAAGACGATCAGCGCTGCGGCGATGAGTATCCACATCAGGCGGCTGCTGGGCAGCAGCGTGTACATGTGGAAGAAGTAATAGAAAGAGATGATCGTGCACAGTGTGAACAGCGTGAAGATCACCCAGTCAATTTTTCGCGAAAGTAGGCCGGAAAGCCTTTGTTTCCATTTATTCATATTTATCACCTTTCCCTATTATAGATGATAAATGTAGGAATTGAAATAGAAAAAAGCGTGTGATTCACGATATTCACACACTTTTCACAATGGTTAATAAGCCTCGACTTCATCGTTCCAGACATATTCCTCTCGGTCGATGAACTGTTTTTTTCCTTTGGAGAGGTCGTTGAAATCGAAACTGAAGTCTTTCATCTTCGGGTTTGTCGCGTTAGATTCGTAAGCGTATTCCACATACTGCACATCTCTGCGGTCAAACACATACGCATCGGAGAGATCGTTTAATGAAGCCTGATACAGATAATGCGCGTTGACGCCGTTATCCAATGAGAGGCTTTCAATCGTCCATGGCTGCATGTTCGTCAGCTGCTGACGCGCAAACTCCGTCATTTTGGAGGTCGGCATATTGGTCTCCACATAGGAAGGGATAATGTCCATGAGCGCATCCAGAGAGGAGACGCCCTCCAAGGAGAGCAGGCGGTTGATAATGCCTTTGAGAATGCGCTGCTGAGCACGTTCCCGGCCGGCGGTATCATAGCCGTCGGTCTTGCGGTGACGGGCATAGGCGAGCGCCTGCTGACCGTTGAGATGCTGCTCGCCGGCACTCAGACAGATCTGATGCTCCGCGTCCTTGTTGCGGTTTTCATCCTGCTCGCAGAAGTCCAGCTCCACATCCACATCGATGCCGCCTAATGCGTCTACGATCTCTATCACGCTGGAAAAGGAGATGCGTGCGTAGTAATCGATTTCGATGTCGAAGAACGCTTCTACGCTCTCCACCGTCGTATCGGCGCCGTATAAGCCGGTGTGCGTCAGCTTGTCGAGGGAGTACTCACTGTCGGCATAGGCGACATTGGGGATGTAGGCGTCTCTTGGCAGGGAGATCATCGTCACGCGGCGGGCGCTAGGATTGATGAGCAGCAGGATGTTGACATCGCTGCGCAGCTGCTGATCCGGTGTTCCCATCTCGTCAATGCCGCTGATATAGATGACAAAGCCGTCCTTTGCGAGATTTTTGTCGCTGTCATCCTCCCACGTCTTTGTATAGGAATAGGTTGCCACGGTCTGAAAAGCATCCTCGTCAATCTCCTCGTTTTTCAGCATCATTGAATAGTAGTTGGCGCTGATGGCCACCGCATCTAAATTGCCTAATGACAGATTGGCGATCAGATTTGCGTAGTAGGTATCCTCGCTGATGCGCGCGTTCGGGGCGCTTTGCGACAGCTGCTGCTTCATATAGCTGCCGACCTCTTCATCGCTGCCGTTTTGGACGCCGATCGCTGCGGTGTTGAGATCTTCAATACGAGAAAAGGCGCTGTCGCTTCGCGTAAGCACATAGATCTCTACCTGTTCTGCCTGCGCGGTGGAAATATCGTTTAACAGCCGATGGAAACGGCTGCTGTAATGACCGACGACGACAAGCAGGACACACAGCAGTGTGATGAGCACTCGCTTGCCATAAACAAACCAGCGCGCCCACCGTTTCATCGCCGAGACAAACAGCAGCAGATAAATGACGACAGCGATCAATAAGCCGCCAAACAGCCAGTGTGTCGGCAGCAGATTCATTTGAAATAAAGAGGAAAACGCATAGATCATCGCGATCAAAAGCACCAGCAAAAATACCAAGTCTACGGTGCGCGTATAATTTCGTCTTTTCTTTTTCATCGATTCACCTCAATACGTTCCCTATTATATAATAGAGCGCAGGAAAAAGCCATCGCTTTTTACGGGATGTATCAGTTTTGTAAGGTTGGCGGCAAAGCCGGCGCATGACGGGTATCAAACAGTAAAAATGAGGAGAAAGCAAAGTGAGGGATATTTGAGCGAACAGGATGTAACGGCGGCGATCCCGCCCCCTTTTCTCTGTGTCACGCTTTTGTGGGAAGCAATGGCACGGATCTTTGGCGGCAGCTGGGGGCGCGCATGCTTTATCTGTCCGGGGTCAGGATGGCACGTTCTCATGATCACAGCGTGTGATCATCAGCATGCAGCTGCATTTTAGTCAGGAGCACGCTGAAATCATGGCAAAACGATGATGCCGCCTCCATCGCGGATCATCCCTTGCTGGGATTTGCCCTCGTCATGGGGATAGGGAAACATCGGAAAAAGTCATTTAAAGTAAATTTGATTTAGTGTATAATAGTGCAGAGGTGATCTTGTGTCCGTTCTCGACCAGTTGAATGATAAGCAAAAAGAGGCTGCTGCCTGCACAAACTGTCATGTGCGCATCATTGCCGGCGCCGGCAGCGGAAAAACCAGAGTGGTGACGACACGCATCGCTTATTTGATTGATGAATGTCACGTGTTTCCCAACAAGATTTTGGCGATCACGTTTACCAATAAAGCGGCAAGAGAGATGAAGGAGCGGGTGGAGCGCATGCTGGGGCCGATCGCTCACAGCGTGCAGATCTCTACGATCCACTCCTTTTGTGTACGGCTGCTGCGCGAGGATATCCGCGAGCTGGGCTATCCCCGCAATTTTACCATTTTAGACAGCGAGGATCAAAAGAGCATCCTCAAAGAGATCTATAAGGAACAGGAAATCGATGCCAAGGTGTTTTCTTATCCTTCCATGATCGGCTTCATCTCCGCCTGCAAAACGGCGTTTGTCTCTGCTGACAAGGCACAGGAGATGGCACAGCTGGAGGGACAGCGCATCCGCGCACAGGTGTATCAGGAATATGAAAAGCGCCTGCGTGATATGTACGCCTTGGATTTTGACGATCTTCTGCTGTTTGCCCATCGGCTGTTAAAGGAAAGCGAGGCAGTGCGCGCGAAATGGCAGCGGCGTTTCTCTTATCTGCACGTGGATGAGTTTCAGGATGTGGACGAGCTGCAATATGACATCATCCGCCTGCTGTGCGCGCCTGAAAGCAAGCTGTGCGTCGTCGGTGATCCGGATCAGACGATCTATACCTGGCGCGGTGCCAGCGTTGACATCATTTTGCATTTTGAAAAGGATTTCCCGAATTGCCGCACGGTGATTCTCAACGAGAACTACCGCAGTGAGGCGCATATCCTCAACGGCGCCAACGCGGTGATCAAATACAATAAAAACCGTATCGAAAAAGAGCTGTTCACCAAACGGGAAAGCAATGCGAAGATCATTCACTTCTCCGCGGCGGATGAACAAAACGAGCCGGTATGGGTAGCTGCCAAGCTGAAAACGCTCTATCACAGCGGCGTTTCTTATCGCGAAATGGCGGTGCTCTATCGTTCCAATTACCTCTCCCGCGGTTTGGAAAAAGCGCTGTTGGACGCTCACATCCCTTATCGCATCTACGGCGGTATCCGCTTCTATGAGCGTGCGGAGATCAAGGATGCGCTTTGTTATCTGCGCTTGTTAGCCCCGATGCAAGAGGGGGATGAGAAGGAGCTGTGGAAGACCTTGGCCGTTCGCCGGGTGCTCAATGTGCCCAAGCGGGGGATCGGTGCGAAAAGCGTCGAGCAGCTGGAAACGCAGGCGGTACAGGAGGACTGCAATCTCTATGAGGTGCTCAAGCATCCCGCACTTTCACAGGCCAAAGCAAAGAAAGGCATCGCTTCCTTTGTCGATGTCATCGAGACCTGCAAAAAGAGCGTCGGCGTGCTGAGCATCGATCTGTTGATGAAGCAGGTGCTGGAGGAGAGCGGCTATCTGCGGATGCTGCAAGAGGACAACGAGAGCGATCGCTTGGAGAATATCAAAGAATTGCTCAACGATATGCAGCAATATGTCGAAAACAACCCGCAGGCCGAGCTGAGCGATTACTTGCAGGAGGTCGCGCTCTATACGGACAATGAGCTCTATGAGGGCAACGACGTCGTTTCGCTGATGACCGTCCATGCCGCCAAGGGACTGGAGTTCGACTGTGTGTTTATCTATAATCTGTGCGAGGGAATCTTTCCCAGCGAGCGCAGTGTGAGCGAGGGCGGCAGCGCCGCCTTGGAGGAGGAACGCCGGCTGCTGTATGTGGCGATGACGCGTGCGAAGCAGCAACTGTTTCTCTCAGATTCCATGGGGTACAGCTACGTGTTAGACAAGATCAAGACGCCTTCACGCTTTGTCATGGAAATTCCTTCCGCCCTGCTGGAGGATGTCGGCGCCAAGCCGCGCAATCGTTTCAGTGAGGATACGGACGTCTATCAGCATGGCGGATTTTCCTCTGCGAGAGCGGACGCGGTTGGCCGTGCCGGCGCGGACAGACAAACGGCGGTGCCGCAGAAAAGCGCGCGCAAGAAGCGCGGGGAGCGGATGCGCAAGGGAGATCTCGTCCATCATGAGGCTTTTGGCGATGGGGTGGTCATCCGCTTGGAGGATGGCTTAGCCACGATCGCCTTCGCTCAGAAATTCGGCGTCCGCAAAATCATGGCGGATCATCCATCGTTAAGCAAGAAGTGAGAAAGGACGTGTTTCATGGAAGCAGCCAAACGCATCGAAGAGCTTCGCACATTGCTGGAGAAGCTCTCTTATGAATATTATGTGCTGGATCATCCCAGCGTGAGCGATCAGGAGTATGACCGCTATATGCAGGAGTTAGCCGCTTTGGAAGAGGCAAATCCGCAGTTATATGATCCCAACTCCCCTACGCAGCGTGTCGGCGGCGCGGTGCTGGAGGGCTTTGAAAAGGTCGAACATCGGCGGATGATGCTCTCGCTTGGCAACGTCTTCAACTATGAGGAGATCGCCGCCTTTGATGAGCGGGTACGCGCCGCACAGGGAGATGTCCGCTATGTCGTCGAATTGAAGATCGACGGCTTGGCGATGTCGCTTCACTATCGAGACGGCCGTTTTGTCAGAGCCATTACCAGGGGGGATGGCAATGTCGGGGAGGATGTCAGCGCAAACATCAAGACGATTCCCAGCATTCCGATGTATGTCGACTGGATGGGAGAAGCAGAGATCCGCGGTGAGGTATATATGCCCAAGGCGAGCTTTCGCCGCCTCAACAGCGAGCGGGAAGCGAACGGGGAGGAGCTGTTTGCCAATCCGCGCAATGCCGCTGCCGGCAGTGTCCGTCAGTTAGACAGCGCCGTCTGCGCTAAACGCGGCCTGGACGCTTTCTGGTATCATTTTGTCAACGCGCAGGAGTTCGGCATCCATTCTCATGAGGAGGCGTTAGAGGCGATGGAAGCGATGCGCTTTCGCGTCAATCCATTACGCCGGGTATGTCACAGCGTCGATGAGATCTGGGCGTTCATCAACGAGATCAGCGAGCAGCGCTATGAGCTGCCCTATGACATCGACGGCATGGTCATCAAAGTAGACGATCTCAATGCGCAGACGCGCTTAGGGACGACCGTCAAGGTTCCCCGCTGGGCGACGGCTTATAAATTCCCCGCCGAAGAGGTGACGACGCGTTTGCTGGACATCGTGCTCACGGTCGGCCGCACCGGTCGGGTGACGCCCAACGCCGTGCTGGAACCGGTTCGTGTCGCAGGCACGACAGTCAGCGCCGCACAGCTGCATAATGAGGACATGATCAAGGAAAAGGACATCCGCATCAACGATATTGTCGTCGTCCGCAAGGCCGGCGACATCATCCCGGAGGTCGTCAGCGTTCAACCCCAGCGCAGAGACGGCTCACAGCAGCCCTATGTCTTTCCATCGACCTGTCCGATCTGTCATGGACGCTTGCTGCGCTTGCCTCAGGAAGCCGCGCATTACTGCATCAATCAGGACTGTCCGGCCCGTGTCGTGGAGAGCATGATTCACTTTGCCTCCAGAGACGCCATGGACATCGATACGCTGGGCGATAAGCGGGTGGAACAGCTGCATGGGTGGGGTCTGCTCAATTCAATCGAGGATATTTATCGCCTCAAAGCGCACGAGGAGGAGCTGCTCGCCAAGGAGGGCTATCAGGAAAAATCCCTGCACAAGCTGTTTGACGCCATCGAGGCCAGCAAGCAGCGTCCGCTGGAGGATTTGCTGTTTGGTTTGGGAATCCGCCAGGTGGGCAAAAAAGCCGCCCGTGTGCTCGCTAAGCATTTTTTGCACATGGATGCGCTGATGGCGGCAAAGGAGGAAGAGCTGACGGCGATCCGCGACATCGGCGAGATCACCGCCAAAAGCATCACCGCCTTCTTTGCGGAGGAAGAAAATCAAGCGCTGATCACACAGCTGAAAGCGTTTGGTTTACGCATGGACAGCGAGGCGCAGACGATACGGGAAAATCGCTTTACCGGGAAGAGGGTCGTGCTGACCGGCACGCTCTCGCATTACACCCGCAATGAGGCGAAAGCGCTGTTACAGGGATATGGCGCCAATGTCGCCGGCAGCGTCTCGAAGAAAACCGATCTTGTCATCTATGGGGAAAGCGCCGGCAGCAAGTTAGAAAAAGCGCGGGCGCTGGGTGTGGAAACGATGAATGAGGAAGCCTTTGTTCAGGAGGTGACTGCTTATGAAAACGAATAAATGGGTTTTGGCGCTGTTAGCGGCTCTGCTGATACTTGGCGCGTGCGATGGGGATCAGCAAAACCGACAGGAGACGCAGACACAGGCGACGGAGGGCGACTATGCGGCGATTCTGCCGTTTCATGCGAGCGATGCGCGGCAGAAGCATACCTCGGTGCTTTCCGATCAGGGGGAGCGTTATAACATCACAACGACGCTGATGGAGCTGTCCACCGCCCATTTTTCAACCGGTGACGTCGCTTTTAAGGAAAGTCAGTTTTTGACTTATGATGTATTAGACGCCTCCGATTACACCACCGGATTGCTGGGGCGCGCGAGCGATTCCAACCCGGATGGGCTCAATCAAAGCAGGGATGAGAGCTTTAATACCGGCAACGGGGAGACGGTGAAAGGAGTAGCGCCGTTAATCGATATCTATGAACTGGACTGGTATGCCGGCAGCGAGCTGCGCGGCATCTCCCTAGCGATGGTGATCAGCGCACAGACGAGCGGTTATGATGAAAAGGGTGAGCTGCGCACGGTGGAGATCAGCGAGGATCAGCTCAAGGTCTTTGCGGATGCGCAGGGTAAAAAGCTCAACAGCTATCTGCGGGAAAACTTCCCCCAGATCAGCAGCGATACGCCGATTTTGATCGCCGTCTACGTACTCAGCGATGATGAGGTGCTGCCGGGACATTACATCATGCAGGCTTACTGCACTTCCAGCTCGGCGTCTTTCAGCGATATTCATGAGGAGTGGGTGCTTTTGCCAAGTGATCGCTTCAGCGAGCTGGATGCGGATGTCGCCTCTCAGTTTACCGAGCTGAAAAACGGATTAGCAAGCTTTATGCCGGACGATGTCTTTGTCATCGGCGAAGCGCGCTTCAAGGACAATGCGCTGGTAGAGTTAAATATCAATGTCAATCTGCATGCCAAGACGGCGGCGGAAGCGATTGCGCTGTCGCAGTACATCAGCGGGCAGACGTCGCTGTTTACCAGCACAAACTACGAGCTGACGATTGATATTTCCAGCGATAATGATCACATCGCCGTCATACGGCGCTCACAGGGCGCAGCGGACGTGCAGACGATCATGCTGATATAACAAGATGAGGAGGATTGGATGGAAACATTTGATAAATCGTTTTTTGAAAAGCTGGCAAGCGGCATCATGCTCAATGTCAACGATGAGGAGATCGCGGATCTGAAAGCGGAGTTTGAAATCCTGCGCCGGCAGGTACAGCTGTTTGAACGGGTGGATACCGAAGGCGTCGAGCCGATGGTGTATCCTTTTGAGGAGGAGACGACGTTTCTGCGCGAGGATGTCGCAGATCACGTCCTCTCTCAGCAGGATGCGCTGGCGAATGCGAAAAGTGTGCGTGCCGGACACGTGCACGTACCAAAGGTGGTGAAGTGAAATGAATGAGATCAATACAGAGGTAAGAGCGCGCTGCGAGGAAGCGATTACCCGTTTAAAAGCGCTTCAGCCCGCGCTGAATGCGATTGTGACGTTTTGCGATATTGAAGAGCAGTTAGCCGCTTTGGCGAAGAGAGAGACGAGCGGAAAGCTGTATGGTGTCCCGATCGTTGTTAAAGACAACGTCAGCACCAAGGGCGTGCTGACCACTGCTTCCAGCCGGATTTTAAGCAATTATGTGCCGGTGTACGATGCGGCGATCGTCGAGCGCTTGCAGGCGCAGGGGGCGATCATCGTCGCTAAAGCCAGCATGGATGAGCTGGGCATGGGCGGCACCAACAAGAACGCCTATACCGGCAAGGTGAACAACCCTTATGATCGCAAGCGTATTTCAGGGGGCAGCAGCGGAGGCAGCGCGGTGGTCGTTGCCGCAGGAGCCGTCCCGCTTTCCATCGGTACCGATACCGGGGACAGCGTGCGCAAACCGGCCGCTTACAATGGAATCATCGGCGTGAAGCCAACCTATGGCCGCATCAGCCGCTACGGCATCATTCCCTATGCTTCTTCTTTAGACCACGTCGGCTATTTTGCCGGCAACGTGGCGGACGCCTGCACGATGTTAGAGGTGCTCGCCGGCCGCGATGACCGCGATATGACCAGCTCCTATCGCCCGGTGGAAGCCTATCGCGATGAGCTCAACAGCGATCTGCAAGGCAAGGTGATCGGCGTATTGGACAATGTGCAGGAAGTGATTCAGGAGGAGCGCATCCGCACAAACCTCGATCAGCTGTGCGAAAAGCTGGCGGCGCGCGGGGCGAAAATCGTGCATGTGCGCATGCCGCAGGAGCTGATGGAAACCGTGCTTCCGGTCTATCTGACGATTGCCAACGCAGAGGCGACCGCCAATCACTCCAATCTGGATGGCATCCGCTTCGGGGTGCGCGAGGATGGCGACAGCGTCGAAGAGGTGATGAAGCACTCCCGCACGGCGGGCTTCTCCGCTTATGTGCGCAAGCGATTCCTCATCGGCAGCTATTCGCTGTTTGTCGAAAATCAGGATAAGCTGTTTCGCAAGGCGCAAAAGATCCGCCGCCTGATCGTGGATCATTATCGCGCCCTCTTTGAAACGTGCGACTGCATCATTGCCAGTGCGGCTCCAACTGTCGCTCCGTTAGAGGATGAAGCGATGGATGAGGCGATGGGCAAGGAGCATTTGATCGCGGACAATCACATGCAGCTGGGCAATTTTTCCGGCTATCCCAGCATGACGCTGCCAAGCGGCTTTGTGGATGATCTGCCGATCGGCGTCAACATCACCTGCCGCCCTTTTGAGGAGCAGCAGATGTTCAATATCGCTTTGGCCATCGAAGAAGAGAGTGGCTTAGCAAATTATACGGCGGAGGTGAAAGCATGAATTACGAAACGGTAATCGGCATTGAGATTCACTGTGAATTGAAAACAAAGACGAAGATGTTCTCCGGTGCGCCGGTCAGCTTCGGCGAGGTGGCGAACACCTGTGTCAACGAGATTGATCTCGGCCATCCCGGCTGTCTGCCTTGCGTGAACAAGGAAGCGGTGCGCTTAGCGATCAAGGCGGCGAGCGCATTACACTGTGACATCGATACGCTTGTGCGTTTTGACCGTAAAAATTACTACTATTCCGATTTGCCGAAAGGCTTTCAGATCACTCAGCAGTTTCATCCGATCGGCAGCGGCGGTTATGTGGAGATCGATGTGCCTTCGGGAAAGAAAAAGATTCGCTTGAACCGCATGCACATGGAAGAGGATACCGCCAAGCAGTTTCACAGCGACGCCGGTACGCTGATTGATTTCAACCGCGCGGGAACACCGTTAGTGGAGATTGTCAGCGAGCCGGATATGCGAAGCGGCGCTGAGGCGGCGGCTTACGTGGAAAAGCTGCGCATGATCTTATTGTATCTGGGCGTGAGCGATGTGAAGATGGAGGAAGGCAGCATGCGCTGCGATGTCAACATCTCCCTGCGTCCGCAGGGCAGCGAGACCTTCGGCGTTAAAACGGAAATCAAAAACCTCAACTCCATCTCCAACGTGCAGAAGGCGATCGATGCGGAAGTCGAACGTCAGCGCGCCATTTTGGAAGAGGGCGGCGTCATTGAGCAGGCGACCCGCCGCTATGATGAGACACGCAAGACGACGGTGATGATGCGTAAAAAAGAAGGGAATGTTGATTACAAATATTTTCCGGAACCCAATATTTTCCCGATTCGTCTCGACGACGCCTGGGTGCGGGAAATTCAGGAGAACTTGGAAGAGCTTCCGGATCTGCGCAAAGAGCGTTATATGCGCGACTTCGGCTTGAATGCGTACGATGCCGGCGTGCTGGTCGCCACCCGCGAGCTGGCCGATTTCTACGAGGAGGTCTGCCGTGATACCAAAGCCTATAAGAAGGCGGCAAACTGGGTGATCGTTGAGCTGACTGCCGCTTTGAATAAAGCAAACTGCAAGGTGAAGGATAATCCGTGCAAGGCAAATGCGCTGGCACAGATGATCAACATGGTGGAAGCCGGCGATATCAGCGGCAAGCAGGCGAAGGTCGTCTTCGAGGAGATTCTCAAGGGCAAAGATCCAAAACAGGTCGTTGAGGAAAAGGGCATGAAGCAAATGAGCGATACCGGCGCCTTATTGACGATGATTCAAGAGGTGCTCGACGCCAATCCGCAATCCATCGCCGACTTTAAAAACGGAAAAGACCGCGCGGTGGGCTTCTTGGTCGGACAGGTCATGAAAGCCAGCAAGGGACAGGCGAACCCGGCCATGACAAATCGCCTGATTCAGGAAGAATTGAAGAAAAGATAGCCAAACGGTGCATTTTTTAGTAGAATAGAGATGGTCAGGAGTGATGACGATGAGTAAAAAAGAAAAAAAGAAACAAGAGACGAAGCAGCAGGAGGGCAAGCAGAGCCATATCCTTGTATGGATAGCGATTGCCGTCATCGTGATACCGCTGCTGATCGTCGGGATAGTCGTTATGACTTCGACGGAGAATGCAGGCCAACCGGTCGTCGGCAGCCGTTTCTCTGAAAATGATCTCAATCCGGCAATCACCGACGATGAAATTGCAAAGGTAAAGACGGCGATGGAAGAGCTGGATTATGTGGAAGGCGTGGAGATTAACCTCAAGAGCGCTACGCTGCGCATCAATATCGACCTGGAGGATCAGGTGGATGAGAGCGATCAGGCGTATGTGGAGGAACTGGTGGAAAACGCTTATGCCGCGGTTGACGAAGTTCTTCCGGTAAAGACGTATTTTACGCAGCAGGAGGATGGAAAGATGTATGATCTGTCCATCAACGCTTATAATTATGCAAGCTTTGACGATACGCATACGAAAGAGCATTGGGTCTATGTGTGTCTGACGAAGACGTCGGCATCGGAAAAACGAGTGATCGACGTGCTGAGCGCGGCCAGAGACGAGGATACAGCGGATGCGGTGATGAACGGCGCCGCCTCTTAAGCGGATGGGTTGCAGGGCGCTGTGATCGCAGAGAGAATGAATTGACAGAAGAAATTCTAAAAAGATGTACGCTTTCCTGAGAAGGGAGAGGTACATCTTTTTATGTCTCTGGATGGCGTGTCTCACTCAAGATTTATGAAGAAAAGCATCTTTTGAAAAACCGCTGTTTAAAACGTCGTAAAGACTGATAGAAGTGGCTGAAAAAGGAAAAGCTATGTCTTTTATCTTTTCCGGATAGAAAAGTCAATTTTACATGGGGAGCCAAAGATCAAAGGAAACTTAACAGGAAAATAAGGTCGTGGGCATTGCTGTCTTGTGTTTTCGCAGGATCGCATTGACGAGGGAAACAAAGAGGTGAGAGAGTGGTGAGACACGGTTAGGTAAACGCGGTTTTTATGGAAGAATGCAGAGGGCTATTGTATAATAAAAACATACGAAAAGAGGAAACGATGATGAAGAAGAATGAACAGCTGATCGGAGTTTGTGAGAATTATACGTATGAGGGGCTGGGTGTTGTGCGCTCGGATGGATTTCCGTTGTTTGTCAAGGGGCTGCTGGTCAATGAAAAAGCGTTAATCGCAGTGACAAAGCTGAAAAAGCATTACGGTTATGCGCGTATCGTCGAGCTGATCGATGAATCCAAGGAACGCCGTCAGCCGCCTTGCCCTTTGGCGAAACGCTGCGGCGGGTGTCAGCTCCAGCACATGTCTTATGAGGAACAGCTGCGTTTTAAACGGCAGAAAGTGCAGGATGTCATCGATCGCATCGCCCGTTTGGATTTGCGGGTAAACGCGGTGAAGGGAATGGAGACACCGTATTTTTATCGCAACAAGGCGCAGATTCCTTTCCGCGTGCAAAATGGAGCGGTGCACAGCGGTTTTTATCGCATCAACAGCAATGATATTGTCGATATGGAAGAATGCTGCATCCAAAGCCATCTGATCAATGACATTTATGAGAGTGTTTGTATCATAATGAGAAAGCATCCGCAGGAGGCATCGATTCTGCGCCATGTGCTCATTAAGCATGCGTTTGCCCATGATGAGGTGATGGTCGTCTTTATCGTGAGGGAAAGACAAATCGAATGGTTTGCGAAAATTGCGCAGTCCTTGGCGCTATGTCATGCGCAGATCAAAAGTGTGATGCTGAATGTCAATCGGCGCATGGATAACGTGATTTTAGGCGAGGAAGAGGTGCTGCTGTATGGAAAGGCGGCGATTGCGGATCGCCTGGATACGTTTTGTTTTGACATTTCCGCAAAGTCTTTTTATCAGGTCAATCCGCGGCAGATGCTGACATTGTATCAGAATGCCTTGGCGGCGTGCGCTTTGACGGGAGAGGAGACGGTGTTGGATCTGTATTGCGGCGTGGGAACGATTTCGATGTTTTTGGCACGGCATGCCAAGCGGGTGATCGGCATTGAGGTTGTAGAGGCGGCGGTGGCCAATGCTAAGGAGAACGCGCGGCGAAACGCTATAGTGAATGTGGAGTTTATTTGCAGCGATGCGGCGGATTACGCGAAGCGGGTGGCGCAGGAGGGCATGCGATTGGATGTGATCTGTGTCGATCCGCCGCGCAAGGGATGTGAAAAGAGCGTGCTGGAGGCTATGGCGAGCATGGGGCCGAAGCGGATCGTGTATGTCTCTTGTGATCCGGGGACGCTGGCCAGAGATTTGCGGGTGTTGGCGGATCTGGGGTATGAGGCGCAGTGGGTGCAGCCCGTCGATATGTTTCCGCAGACGCATGGGGTGGAATGCGTATGTTTGTTAATGAAGGAAAACGAGGGGAAATGCGCTGATGTGTAAGAAATATTAAATATTGTTTATCTACCCCTCCCGGTTTCTCGATCGTTTACAAAATGACTTGGCAGATAAACAAAAAATGCGATGCATATCACGATTGCATCGCATGACTAACCACTATGGTGGAGCTTAGGGGGCTCGAACCCCTGACCTCTACGCTGCCAGCGTAGCGCTCTCCCAGCTGAGCTAAAACCCCACGTGCGCAGTTATTATACAATGGAACATCGATTGATGCAAGGGCTTTCTGAAAGAAACGAAAGACAGAGGGTCAAGATAAATGTATCAGCAGCGCCGCAATTTTCAACACCGTGAAATCGTATGCGTTTCTGGGATCATAGCCGGTCAGCTGTTTGACTTGCAGCAGCTTATACTGCACCGTGTTTTTATGCATATTGCCGATGCGTGCCGCCTGTATAAGGCTGCCGCCGCTTTGCTCATACAGCTGTAAGGTTGCCAACACCTCTTGTATCTGCTTGGGGGAGAGATCGCGGAAGATTGTATGGGTATATGTCTGTGCCTGCCTTTTAGGAATGAGCGGCAGCAGCATGCCCAGCTCGCTTTGCCCGTAGAAGGTGAGCGGCTGACGGGTGATCGCTTTTCCCCACAGCGCTGCCTGCTTTGCCTGCGTATGCGAGTGATGCAGGGAAGCGAGATCTTCATATGCCAAGCCGACGCCCCAAACCCCCTCAATGCCCTGCGCTTGCAGCTCAGCGAGCATGTCTGTGAGCGTCTTGGAGGAGGCTGCTTTGAGCACCAGCACCAATTCCTGTGGATAGAGTGCCTTTTTAACAATGTTTTCCGCATAGGGCATCGCTTCCATCATCCGATGCAGCCATGCGATATGCTCCTCATCCAACGTCTGTACGAATGCCGCATAGACAAAGCAACAGGGTTCTTTCGGTAAATCAAAGGCAAGAGGCAGGCTGTCTTCTCCCTTTGCCTGCAACAGCTCTTCAATCCACAGCTGTTCGCTTCTGCGTTTTTGATGGCGGATGTCACGGTCATAGGCATCACGCACGAGAATCTGCGTCATCTTCTGTAAAATCTGTCCGTAAGGAAGCACGTCTTTTTCCTCTCCGGTAATGCCGATCACACCGATCACCTGCGCATCGAAAAAGACCGGCATGTTAATGCCTTTGCGGGTATTGGCATAGCGGTGATCCTCACGAATGACCAGCTGTTTTTTGGTTTCGATGACGATCTGCGCCCCTTTGTGACGCTGATGGAGACGAGCGGCATCCGTGCTAGCGATGATAATGCCCTCCTCGTTCATAAAATTGATCTCCTGATGCAATACGTCATGCATACTGCGCACGATTTCCTGTGCTAACCTGACTGACAGCTCCATTATGTTCTCCTCCTTTTGCGCCGGGAATGCCCAATGGATCGTATGATCTCAGCGCAGCTTCCTTTGTTTTTTGCCTAGACGTAGTTCTTCTATTTAATAAATGTCTTTTAGACTAAAGATACCTGTATAAATTTTATCATATTTCAGTCTATAAAACATATTGAAATGAAGAAGCACACGCTATAATGATGATAGATCAAAGGAGAAGGATGGAAAGATGAAGGACAAGAAGGTATTGGTTGCGATTGATTCTTTTAAGGGGGCACTGTCTTCTTATGAGGCCGGTGAGGCGGCGGCGCGGGGCATTGCGCGCGCCGGCTTTGCACAGTGTGAAGTGTGTGCGGTGGCAGATGGCGGAGAAGGGAGTGTGGCGGCGCTCTTACAGCATCGGCAGGGATATGTGCAGGGAGTGCGCTGTCAAAATGCGTTTCATCAGCCGATTGAGCCTGAGGTTTTTTTCTTTGAGGAAAAGGGGGTTCGCTGTGCGGCGGTAGAAGCGGCCAGCATCTTCGGTTTGCACAATCATGCGGTCAGCGCCCGTACGGTGGAGGAGACATCGACCTTTGGTTTGGGTGAGCTCATTCGTAAGCTGATAGAGATGAACGTGGGACGGCTGCTGTTCTTTTTAGGAGGAACGATCACCACCGACGCCGGCTTGGGGATGCTGCAAGGATTGGGCGTGATTCTCTATGATGAGCATCATCATGAATTGTCTGCGGCTGCCAATCCGCTGTTGTCGTTTCATCACTGGGATGAGGAGTCTTTTCAACAGGCGCAAACGCTGTGTGAACAGCTGGAGATCGTCGTCGCCTGTGATGTGAATGCACCGCTGTATGGGGAGAAAGGTTGTGCCATGGTCTATGCTGCGCAAAAGGGAGCGACGCCGCGCCAACAGCAGCTGCTGGAGCGCAAGCTGCGCCATTTGGAAGCGTACAGCGGGCAAAACCTCATGCAGGCAGGCTGCGGCGCCGGCGGCGGCTGCGGGGGAGGCATGCTGCTGCTCCATGCACGGCTGACGAGCGGTTTCGATGTGATCAGCGAATACCTGCATCTTGCTCAGCGTGTCGCGCAGGCCGATATGATCGTGACCGGCGAGGGCGGTATTAACGCGCAGAGCTTACAGGGAAAACTACCGGTGTGCATGGCGGAATTGGCGCACCGTTCACAGAAACCCGTCTTTGCTTTATGCGGGCAAAAGGAGTGCGCCGATGAATTATCGGCGTGCTTTGATGCGCTGTTCTCCATTCAGCAGGGCGTGTACAGCTTAAAGGAAGCGATCGACCATACGGCGGAGTATCTGGAAGAAAGCGCCTATCAGCTCTTTCGCGCGATTCGCTGCTTTCTGTAATGCGTTATATGCGTTGGCATGCAGTGAGGAAAACAATCATTCATCGGCTGGTGAATCCATAAACGATAAAGATGTGAAAGCATAGAAAAATCATCAAGGAAGAGATGACTAATGCGAAGAGATGTATATGCATGCGTCATCAGAAAGAAAGGGCAGTAACGAATTTGACAGAAAAGGTGCTGTAACGAATAAAAGCAAAAAAATGCATTTGTTCTCTTATTTTGAGAATGCAATGCATTTTTTTGCTTTTGTGTGGGCTTTGTTGCTGAAAATGACAGAGATGAATAGAAAACTTTGTATCAAACACCATCGGCCTATATCAACATTGTTTTTGACATATTTCTAATCTTTTCGTTACAGCCCCTTTGCTGTTATGCGGCTTTTGTTCGATAAAAATGACAGATACGAATAGAAAAACTTTGTATCAAACAGCATCAACATTACTTTTTCGCATATTTCTATTCTTTTCGTTACAGCACCTTTCCATTTTGTTTAAGAGTGCCGGCTGCTCTGGCGTTTCGCGGCGTTGATCAGCCCATAGAACAACGGGTGCGCCCGGTTCGGCCTGCTTTTAAACTCCGGATGATATTGCACGCCGATGAAGAACGGGTGATCGGGCAGCTCGATCGTCTCGACGATGCGTCCATCGGGGGAGGTGCCGCTGATGATGAGTCCGGCCGCCTCCAGCGCTGCGCGGTATTCATTGTTGAACTCATAGCGGTGACGGTGCCGCTCCGCAATCTGTGCGCATCGGTAGCATTCCATCAGCTTGGTGTCGGGGACGATCTTGCAAGGGTAAGCGCCTAACCGCAGGGTGCCGCCCTTGTTCACACTGTCGTTTTGATCCGGTAAAAAGTCGATGACACGATGTGCGGCATCAACGTTAAACTCGCGGGAGTTGGCGTCGCTCCAGCCGCAGACGTGGCGGGCAAATTCAATGACGGCGATCTGCATGCCCAGACAGATGCCCAAATACGGCTTACGATACTTGCGGCAGTGCTGTGCCGCCAAGATCATTCCCTCGATGCCGCGCTCGCCAAAGCCGCCGGGGACCAGGATGCCATCGCAGGCACGCAGCCGTTCATCGACCGTCTCCTCTGTCAGTGTTTCGGAATCGATCCATTCGATTGATACGCTGCACGCATTCGCATAGCCGCCATGGCGCAGCGCTTCGGCGACGGAGAGATACGCGTCATGCAGCAGGACATATTTGCCGACCAAGCCGATCACCACCCGCTGATGACATTCCTGCACCTGCTTGAGCATGGCATTCCAATCATGTAAATCACAAGGCGGCGCGCTGAGATCGAGCTCCCGGCAGACGATGTCGGAAAAATGGTGCCGCTCCAGCATGATGACCGCCTCATAAAGCTGAGGAACCGTCAGATTTTCAATGACACAATCCTCCTTGACATTGCAAAAGAGTGCAATCTTCTTGAACACCGAGGCTTCCAGCGGGCGATCACAGCGCAAGACGATCAAATCCGGGTGAATGCCCATCCCTTGCAGCTCCTTGACCGAATGCTGGGTCGGCTTCGTCTTATGCTCATAGCTGCCGCTGAGATAAGGGACGAGGGTGACGTGAATGTAGAGTGCGTTCTTTTCGCCGACCTCTAAGCCAACCTGACGGATCGCCTCTAAAAACGGCTGACTCTCGATGTCTCCGGTTGTGCCGCCGATCTCGGTGATGACGATGTCGGCGTCGCTCTTCTTGCCGACCTGATAGATGAATGATTTGATCTCGTTAGTGATGTGAGGGATGACCTGTACCGTCTCACCCAGATATTCTCCGCTGCGCTCCTTGTTGAGTACGTTCCAATATACCTTGCCGGTCGTCAGGTTGGAGAACTGATTGAGATCCTCGTCGATGAAGCGCTCATAGTGCCCCAGATCGAGGTCGGTCTCCGCTCCATCCTCCGTGACGAACACCTCGCCGTGCTGATAAGGGCTCATCGTTCCGGGATCGACGTTGATATAAGGGTCCAGCTTCTGTGCGGCCACCTTATACCCGCGCGACTTGAGCAGTCTTCCTAAAGAAGCGGCGGTAATTCCTTTTCCTAATCCAGATACCACGCCGCCGGTCACAAAGATATATTTTGTCATACGCTGCCTCCTTGTTGGTTTTCCTTGATGATCTGCTTAGCGATCTCATATTTGCTGCAACAGTGATCCATCGCCGTCTTTAACAGATAGCGGTGTGCTTCCTCCTCGCTGAATCCCCGCTTTTTGACTAACTGCCATTTCGCCTGATTGATCGTTTGAATCTCTTTCATCTTATCCTGCAATACCAGCGTTTCTCGGGCATAGCGCGTAAGGCGGGTCTGCGTGGTACAAAGCAGGGAGATGCTTTGCAAGAGCAGTCGGTGGGACAGGGGCTTTGCCAAGGCGGGGATACCGGTTTCCTCCATGCGCGCGGCAAAGGAATGGTAGAGGGAGGGGGGCATCAGCAGCAGGATGCCCAAGGCGCTTCGCTGGGCGATTTGGGCGGCAAAGCGAATGCCGCTTTCCTTTTCCAAAGGCATGTCGATGATCAAAAGGTCGATGCCTCGCGAAGCGATCAGCCGTCTCGCCAAAGGAAGAGAGGAGGAGAAGAGAATTTCGCCAAAGCGCTCCCGCGGCAGCTGTTCACGCAGCAGCTGTGCCAGCGCCTCACTTTGGGATAATACGAGAATGCAGTAAGCGCCCATGGGGTCCCCCTCCTTTCTTCAAAGATGATGCTAACGATACGCGCGCAGGATGGCAGATGGGAGATGGCGGGCGATGAATTCGCTGTTTTCCGCACACTCCCACGCTTCCTCACGATCCGCCGGCAGCGTCTGTAATTCCTTGCGCACCTGTGCACTGGCCGTATAGAGATTGCATGTCGTCGGTTTTGGCAATACCAGCTGCTGGCGAATGCCGTCTAATCCGGCGTAGATCAGCAGTGCGTAGCACAGATAGGGATTGGTCGTCGGATCGGGAGAGCGCAGCTCGATGCGCTCCCTGCTGCCCTTGACTGCCGGGATGCGCACGAGGGTGGAGCGGTTTTCATACGACCAGCTGACATAGCGCGGCGCTTTCTTTTCGCCTAAGCGACGATAGCTGTCCGCATGCGGGTTGAGAAAGAGCGTCATCTCGCGGATATGTGCTAAGATACCGGCTAAAAACGCATCCTTGCACGCTTTGTCCGTTTGCAGGGAGAGGTTGACATGCATACCGTTGCCCGCGTGTTCTTTCAGCGGCTTCGGTGTGAAATCTGCCTCTAATCCGTTGCCGGCGGCGACCATCTCCACCACCCAGCGAAAGGCAGCCGCCTGATCGCCCGCCGTCAGGGCGTCGCTGTAACGAAAGTCGATCTCATTTTGTCCCGGCCCCTCTTCATGATGGCTCGCTTCCGGCTGAATGCCCATCTCGATGAGGGTGAAACAGATCTCGCGGCGGATGTCCTCTCCCTGATCCTTAGGGGGAACGTCCATGTAGCCGGCCTGATCGAAAGGGATGCGCACCTCGCTGTCGCTTTCACTTCTTTCAAACAGATAGAATTCGACCTCGGCGCCGATGTCGACGGCAATGCCCGCCTGCTTGGCCTCGGCGATCGCCTGCTTGAGCAGCCAGCGGCTGTCGCAGGCAAACTGCGTGCCATCGGGATGACGGATGTCGCAGGTTAGGCGAATGACGCGCCCATCCATCGGCCGCCAAGGCAAAATGCAAAGCGTAGCGGGGTCGGGATGCAGAAACAGATCGCTTTTGCCCTCATCGCCAAACCCGGCGATGGCGCTGGCGTCAAAGGAAATCCCTTCGCGAAAAGCGCGGGGCAGCTCTTTTGGCAGAATTGAAATATTTTTTTGCACACCGAACACATCGTAGAAAGCGAGCTTGATAAACTTTACATTTTCCTCCTCCACAAAGGTGATGACATCTTCTTGTGAATACATGGATACCCCTCCCGTCATAATAAAGAAAGCGCTCATCGTCGGGAAAAGACACTCTCCCCCTTTGATGAACGCCATTGCTCAATCAATTTCTAACACTATATTTTTACCAAAAATGGATGAAAAAGTCAATGTGTAAATGGGAAATGGCGTGAAAGGCGATGTGATCGCCGGTTGACAGAAAGGGGGATTGTGCGCTAAACTGCGCTCGTTGATGAAAGCGAGGGATTTGGATGTTTGATGAATTGCATGAGGAATGCGGCGTCTTCGGCGTCTATCAGGTAGCGCAGGCGGCGTCGCTCGCCTATTATGGACTGCACGCTTTGCAGCATCGCGGGCAGGAGGGGTGCGGCATTGCGGTGAGCGATGGCTGTGAGATGAAAAGCCATAAAGGGCGCGGCCTGATCAGCGAGGTGTTTCACGAGGAGCAGTTAGCGCGGCTCAAGGGAGAGATGGCGATCGGCCATGTGCGCTATTCGACAGCCGGGGGCAATCGTTTGGAAAATGTACAGCCCTTGCTCTCCATCTCGCATAAAGGGACGCTGGCCTTGGCGCATAACGGGCAGATCGTCAACGCCGTCAGCCTGCGCAACGCCTTGGAGGATGCCGGCAGCATCTTTCAGGGAACCGCAGACAGCGAGATCATCCTGCATCTCATTCAGCGCCAGCAGGGGACGCTGTTAGAGAAGATCAAGGGCTGTGCTTTGCAGCTGGAGGGGGCGTTCGCTTTTTTGATCATGAGTGAAAACAGCATTTATGCCGTGCGCGATCCTTACGGTCTGCGGCCGCTGTCCTATGCGCGGGTACAAAACGGCTATTGCATCAGCTCGGAGACGTGTACCTACGATGTCATCGGCGGAGGGCAGATCGTCGATGTGCTGCCGGGGGAGATCGTCAAGTTCTGCGACGGGCGCGTGGAGCACTTTCGCTATGCCCCGGCCAAGCACCCTGCGCTGTGTGCGATGGAGTACATCTACTTCTCCCGTCCCGACAGCGCGCTGGATGGGGTCAACGTCCACCAGTTTCGCAAGGAGAGCGGCAGGCTGCTCGCACAAAAGGATCAGGGCTTACAGGCGGACATCGTCATCGGCGTGCCGGATTCCTCCATCAGTGCGGCCAACGGCTATGCGGAGGCCAGCGGGATTCCCTATGAGATGGGACTGATCAAAAACCGCTATGTCGCCCGCACCTTTATTCAGCCCACCCAGCAGCTACGCGATCGCGGTGTGCGCATGAAGCTCTCCGCCATCCGCAGCATCGTCGAGGGCAAGCGCATCGTACTGATTGATGATTCCATCGTGCGCGGGACGACCTCTAAGCGCATTGTGCAGCTGCTGCGGGAAGCCGGGGCGAAAGAGATTCACATGCGCATCGCTTCGCCCCGGATCATCTGTCCCTGCTTCTATGGGGTGGATACCTCGCGAAAAGAGGAGCTGATCGCCGCAAAAATGAGCGAAGCCCAGCTGTGCGCATATATCCAGGCGGATTCCCTGCGCTATTTAAGCGTCAGCGAGCTGTGTTCGATCATTGCGGGCGGCCTGTGCACCGCTTGCTTTGACGGCAATTATGTTACGCCGCTGTGCGATTTTGTACGGTGGCAGGAGGAGTGAAGAAAGAAATTTTCAATAAAATGGAATTATTTTCAAAATAACGCTTGACATTTTCACCGCTTTGTTTCATAATGCAAGGCATGAACGATAGAGGTGGTTCTCCAGCGGCAAGCGTGCTAACGCAGGGGATGCATCCTCAAAAAGTGAACAACGGCAAAGGCGTCGTGTATCTTTCGGGTACGATTCGCCTCTGCCGTTCTTTTTTGTAAAAGGAGAGTGGAAGTTATGAAAACACAGGTCAGCGAGCTGTTTGGCTCCATGGTATTCGATGATGCGATCATGCGGGAGAGACTGCCGAAGGACACCTATCGGGAGCTGCAAAAGACGATTATGGAGGGACGGCCGCTCAATATCAAGATCGCCAACGCCGTCGCCAACGCCATGAAGGATTGGGCGGTGGAAAAGGGAGCGACGCACTACACGCATTGGTTTCAGCCGATGACCGGCGTCACCGCCGAGAAGCACGACAGCTTCATCAACCCCGATGGACATGGCAAGGTGATGATGGAGTTTGGCGGCAAGGAGCTCATCAAGGGCGAGCCGGACGCGTCCTCTTTCCCAAGCGGCGGTCTGCGCGCAACCTTTGAAGCGAGGGGCTATACGGCGTGGGACCCGACCTCCTACGCGTTTATCAAAAATCATGTGCTGTGCATCCCGACGGCGTTTTGTTCCTATGGCGGGCATGCGTTAGACAAAAAGACGCCATTGCTTCGCAGCATGGAGGCGATCAACAAGCAGTCGATGCGCATCCTCAAGCTGTTTGGCAACGGCGATGTGCACAGCGTGAAGACCACGGTGGGCAGCGAGCAGGAGTATTTCTTGGTGGATAAAGCCTACTACCGCCAGCGTAAAGATCTGATCTATGCCGGACGCACGCTGTTTGGCGCGCCGACACCGAAGGGACAGGAGATGGAGGATCACTACTTCGGTACGATCAAATCCCGTGTGCAGGCGTTTATGGACGAGCTGAACGTGGAGCTGTGGAAGTTAGGAGTGGCGGCCAAGACGGAGCATAACGAGGTCGCTCCGGCACAATATGAAATCGCGCCGGTGTTCTCGACGACCAACATTGCAACCGATCACAACCAGCTGATGATGGAACTGATTCAGCGCATCGCCAAGAAGCATGATCTGGTTGCGCTGCTGCATGAAAAACCGTTTGAGGGCATCAACGGCAGCGGCAAGCACAACAACTGGTCGATTTCCACCGACACCGGCGTCAACTTGCTGGAGCCGGGCGATACCCCGTATGAGAACGCGCAGTTTTTGCTGTTTCTGTGCGCGGTCATCAAGGCGGTGGACGAGCATCAGGATCTGCTGCGGTTAAGCGTGGCAAGCGCGGGCAACGATCATCGTCTGGGCGCCAACGAAGCGCCGCCAGCGATCATCTCGATCTTCTTAGGCGAGGAGCTCAGCGAGATTCTCGATGCGATCGAGTCAGAGCGCGCATACAGCGGCAAGGAAAAAGAAGTGATGAAGGTCGGCGCACATGTGCTGCCGAAGTTCCCTAAAGATACGACCGACCGTAACCGTACCTCTCCATTTGCCTTTACCGGCAATAAGTTTGAATTCCGCATGCCGGGCAGCAGCGCTTCAATCTCCGGGGCCAACATCGTGCTCAATACGGTGGTCGCCGATGAGCTCAAGCAGTTTGCCGATGTATTGGAGAAAGCAGTGGATCTGCCAAGCGCCGTGCATGCGCTCATCAAAGACACGGTGCGCTGTCATCGCCGCATCATCTTCAACGGCAACGGCTATGATGAATCATGGGTAGAGGAAGCAAAAAGACGCGGACTGCTCAACCTGCGTACGACGCCGGATGCGCTGCCGTATTTCATCCGCGAGGAGAACATCGCGCTGTTTGAACGCCATGGCGTATTTGATGCGCAGGAGGTCAGCGCCCGCTATGAGATCATGATGGAGGAATATGTCAAGACACTGCATATCGAAGCGTGTACGATGATCGATATGACCTGTAAGGAAATCCTGCCGGCAGTCAGCCGCCAGATCAAGGAGTGGTGCGAAGCGTTATGCATGAAGCGCCAGAGCGCTTTGGGCTTGGCGGAGAACTATGAGCAGGATGTGCTCAAGAAGGCCGCCACATGGCAAAGCGCCGCGCAGGAGGACGTCTGTCTGCTGAAAGAGGAAGTGGAGAAAGCGCAGGGCATGGACTTTGAAGAGGCGGCTGCCTACTATCGCGATGTCATCCTCACGCGCATGGAGAAGCTGCGCGCTTCCTGCGATGCGTTAGAGACGATGACGTCACCGCAGCACTGGCCTTTCCCAACCTATGGAAAGCTGCTGTTTGGCATTCTGTAAGTAAAGCGGGAAAGCGTGTATAAAAGCGCCGTCAGCGCTTTGACACGCTGGCAGGTATGCATGTCTGTGGAAACGGCTGTCGTTTGCGATTCCTTGCAGGCAAAGCGTATGTGAATGGGGATGACTAAGCGCTGTGACATAACCTGCAGACATCGCTTGTAAAAAAGATAAGACGATACCGGCAGTCGTGGGGACTGCCGGTTTGCGATACGAGGGGGAAGATACGATGTGTTCGATTATGGGATATTGCCGCGAGGATGCGCCTCAAGAGGCATTTGCACAGGCGTTTGCCAAGACGAAGTCGCGGGGGCCGGATGACACGCGCATCCTTGCGGTGAAAAAGGGTTTGCTGGGATTTCACCGCTTGGCGATCATGGGATTAGACGACAGCGGCATGCAGCCCTTTGTCAGGGGTGAGTCATCGCTTGTGTGCAACGGGGAGATCTATGGCTTTCGCCGCATGCGCGCATGGCTGGAGGAGATGGGATATGTGTTTGTCAGCGACAGCGACTGTGAGATTTTACTGCCGCTGTATCAGCAGCTGGGCATGCGCATGTTTGCCAAGCTGGATGGCGAATTTGCCCTGATTCTCTATGACGGCAGGCAGGAATGCTTCATCGCCGCCCGTGATCCCATCGGTATCCGTCCGCTGTATTATGGCTATGACGATAGTGGAGCGATTCTCTTTGCCAGCGAACCGAAAAATCTGATTTCACTGTGTGCGCAGGTACTGCCGTTTCCGCCGGGGCACTATTATGCCCATGGTGCGTTTCACTGTTACCGCGATTTGTCGCAGGTCGCATCGTTTCACGACGAGGGCTTGGAAAATATCTGTGCGGGAATTCGCACCCGGCTCATCGCCGGCGTTCAAAAGCGCTTGGACGCCGACGCGCCCTTGGGATTTTTGCTCAGCGGCGGGTTGGATTCCTCCCTGGTGTGCGCGATCAGTGCGCGTCTGCTCGATCAGAAGATTCGCACCTTTGCGATCGGTATGGACACTGATGCCATCGATCTCAAATACGCACGGCAGGCAGCACAGGTGCTGCACAGCGAGCATCATGAGGTGATCATCACTAAGGAAGAGGTGATCGCCGCCTTGCCAAGGGTGATCGAAGCGCTAGCTACCTATGACATCACGACGATCCGCGCCTCGATCGGCATGTATCTGCTGTGTGAATGGATTCACGCCCACAGCGATGTACGGGTCTTGCTTACCGGGGAGGTCTCCGATGAGCTCTTTGGCTATAAGTACACCGATTATGCGCCGGACGCTGAGGCGTTTCAAGCAGAGAGCGAGAAGCGCGTGCGCGAGCTGCACATGTATGACGTGCTGCGGGCGGATCGCTGTATCAGCGTGCATTCGATGGAGGCGCGCGTCCCTTTCGGCGATCTTGATTTTGTCGACTATGTCATGAGTATCGATCCCAAGCGCAAGCTCAATTGCTATGGCAAGGGAAAATATCTGCTGCGGCATGCCTTTGAGGGAGAGGGATTGCTGCCGCAGGCGCTGCTGATGCGTGAGAAAGCCGCGTTTTCCGATGCGGTGGGACACTCGCTACGCGATGAATTGCAGCGCTATGCGCAGCGCTGTTACAGCGATGAGGAATTTGAACGAAAGCGAGCGCGTTATTCGTTTGCCCAGCCCTTCACCAAGGAGAGCTTGCTGTATCGAGAGCTGTTTGAATCATATTATCCAAGTCAGGCGCAGATGGTGAGCGGCTTTTGGATGCCCAATCCCGCATGGGAGGGGTGCGATGTCAGCGATCCCAGCGCCCGCGTGCTCGCCAATTACGGCGACTCGGCTGTTTAGAGGGAGGTTTGTGGAATGTGCAAGGAAGTACATCAGAAAACGGATTGGCTGCGGGAGCGTGATTCCTGCGGGATCGGCGCTGTGGTGAACATCGAGGGCAGAAGAAGTCATCGTCTGCTCGATCAGGCGCTGTCGATCGTGGAGCATTTAGAGCACCGCGCCGGCAAGGACGCCAGCGGCGAGGTGGGCGACGGCGTAGGAATTTTATTGCAGATCTCCCATCGCTTCTTTACGCAGGTGAGCAGACAGGCGCAGATCGCGCTGCCAAAGGCGGGAGACTATGGCATCGCCATGCTGTTTTTGCCAAGAGAACCGCTCAAGCGGCGCAAGAGCGAACAGATGCTGGAGACGATCGGCGCACATGAGGGAGCGATGGTGTTAGGCTGGCGCGACGTTCCTTGTCAAGAGGAGATTTTAGGTGAAAAGGCGCGTGCGTGCATGCCGGTCATCCGCCAGTGCTTTTTCAAGCGTCCCGCGCAGATAGAAGCGGGCGAAGCGTTCGAGCAGTGCCTCTATGTCATTCGCCGTCAGCTGGAGAAAAGCTGTCCGGATACCTATGTCGTCTCGCTGTCCTCACGCACCATCGTCTACAAGGGCATGTTTTTGGTCGGGCAGCTGCGCGCCTTTTATGACGATCTGCGCGATCCTGCCTATGAGAGCGCTTTGGCGATCGTCCATTCGCGCTTCTCCACCAACACCCAGCCCAGCTGGCAGCGCGCCCAGCCTAACCGCATGATCGCCCATAACGGCGAAATCAATACGATCCGCGGAAATTGCAGCCGCATGCATGCCCGTGAGGAGAACATGTCCTCTTCATTTATGCGCCGCTATGGCCGCAAGATATTGCCGGTGATCGAAAGCAGCGGTTCGGATTCCGCCATGCTGGACAATACGCTGGAGTTTTTGTGCCGCAATGGGATGCCGATGGAGAAAGCGGTGATGCTGACGATCCCGCAGCCGTGGCGCGGTGATGACAACGCGGCGGACGTACAGGATTTTTATCATTATTATGCGACGATGATGGAGCCATGGGACGGCCCGGCGGCGATTCTGTTCTCCGATGGGGAGAAGCTGGGCGCCGTCTTGGACCGCAACGGTCTGCGCCCGCTGCGCTGGTGGCTGAGCGATGATCAAACGCTGACGCTCTCCTCGGAGGTCGGCGTACTGGCGGTGGAGGAGGAACACATCGTCCGCAAGGATCGTCTGCACCCCGGCAGCATGCTGTTGGCGGATACGAAAAACAAGCGTCTGCTGTTAGACGCCGAGTGCAAGGCGCCCTATGTGCACGCGCATCCCTATGGCGAATGGCTCGACCGTCATCTGCTGATGCTGAAGAACCTTCCGGCGCCGGAGAAAAAGACGCTCGTTCTCACTCAGCCTCAGCGCAATACGCTGTATCGGGTATTCGGTTATACGCAGGAGGATGTGCGCGAACAGATATTGCCGATGGCGCAGACAGGGGCGGAGGCGATCGCATCGATGGGGACGGACATCCCCTTAGCTGCGCTCAGCGACTGTCATCCGCTGCTCTTTCACTACTTTAAGCAACAGTTTGCACAGGTGACTAACCCGCCGATCGATTCTCTGCGTGAGGCGATCATCACCGATACGCGCGTCTATTTGGGCGCACAGGGAAATCTCTTGCAGGATCGCGACGATAACTGCGCAATCTTGGAGGTGCGCAATCCGATACTCGATGGACGCGACATGGATAAGCTGCGCACGCTGCGTCATCCGCACTTTCATGTCGAGGAGCTGTCTTTGCTGTTTTATCAGGGGCATTCCTTAGAGGAAGCGGTGGACATGCTGTATGTCAGCTGCGATCAGGCGATTGCTCACGGCGCCAGCCTCTTGATTTTAAGCGATCGCGGCATGGATGAGGAGCATTTGGCAATCCCTTCGCTGCTTGCCGTATCCGCCCTGGAGCACCATCTTGTGCGCATAAAGAAAAAGACGGCAGTCTCGTTAGTGGTGGAGAGCGGCGAGGTGCGTGACGTCCATCAGTTTGCCGCTTTGCTGGGATATGGCGCGGCGGCGATTTACCCTTATCTGGCGCATGAGAGCATTCGCGAGATGGTGGAGCAGGATGTGTTGGACAAGGAGACTTCCGCCGCCATCCGCGATTACAACGATGCGATCATGCACGGCGTCGTCAAGATTGCCGCCAAGATGGGCATTTCCACCTTGCAGTCTTATCAGTCGGCGCAGATCTTTGAGGCGATCGGGCTGGATCAAAGCGTCATCGAACGCTATTTTCCCAATACCGTTTCGCGGTTAGGCGGGGTGACGCTCGATCACATCGAGGCCGATGTGCGCTGGTATCATGACCGCGCCTATGATCCGCTGGGCATGGGGGTGGACGACACGCTGGACAGCGTCGGCTTTCACCGCTTGCGAAACGGCGCCGGCAAAGAGCGCCATCTCTACAGCCCCAAGACGATCATCACCTTGCAAAATGCCGTGCGAAACGGCGATTACGAGGAGTTTCAGCGCTATACAGAGATGATTCATCAAGAGGATCAGCCCTTTACCATCCGCTCCTTGCTTCGCTTTGACGCCCATGGGCGAAAGGCGATTCCCCTCGATGAGGTGGAAAGCGTCGATGCGATCGTGCGCCGCTTCAAAAGCGGGGCGATGTCGTATGGCTCGATTTCAAAGGAGGCGCACACCACGCTTGCGATCGCCATGAACACCCTGCATGCCAAAAGCAACAGCGGCGAGGGCGGCGAGAGCGAGGAACGTCTTGGCACCTTGCAAAACAGTGCGATCAAGCAGGTGGCCAGCGGACGCTTCGGCGTAACCAGCGCTTACCTCAACAGTGCGCAGGAAATTCAGATCAAGATGGCACAGGGGGCAAAGCCGGGCGAGGGCGGTCATCTCCCCGGCAGCAAGGTGTATCCATGGATCGCCAAAACCCGTCATTCCACCCCGGGAGTCACTCTCATCTCCCCGCCGCCTCACCACGACATTTACTCGATCGAGGATTTGGCGCAGCTCATTTATGATTTGAAAAACGCTAACCCGCATGCCCGCATCTCGGTCAAGCTTGTCAGCGAGGAAGGCGTGGGCACCATCGCCAACGGTGTTGCCAAGGCGGGCGCGCAGGTCATTTTGATCTCCGGCTATGATGGAGGCACCGGTGCGGCACCGCAAAGCTCGATCCATCACGCCGGACTTCCATGGGAGCTGGGATTGACACAGACACATGAACAGCTGGTGGAAAACGGTCTGCGCAGCCGTGTCATCTTGGAAACGGATGGCAAATTGATGAGCGGACGGGATGTGGCGATCGCCGCCTTGTTAGGAGCGGAGGAGTTTGGCTTTGCCAGCGCACCGTTAGTCGCCATGGGCTGCATGATGATGCGCGTGTGCAACCTCGATACCTGCCCGGTCGGCATCGCAACGCAAAACGAGTGCCTGCGCCGCCGCTTTCAGGGAAAGCCGGAGCATGTGATCAACTTCATGCGCTTCATCGCTATGCAACTGCGTGAGATCATGGCGTCGCTGGGCTTTGCGAGCGTAGAGGAGATGGTCGGACACAAGGAGTGCCTGCGCGTATGCAAGGAGCAGCACCACGGACATCTGCGCTTAGAGGAGCTGCTGCGGCTGCCGAAAGGAGAGGGGAAGACACATTTTGACGAGCGCGACGTCTATGATTTCCATCTGGAACAGACAAAGGATGCGCAAATCCTCATCCCCGGCTTCATCGCCGCGCAAAAAGCGGACATCCCTTACCATGCGCATCTGCGCTTAGACAACACCGACCGCGCGTTCGCTACGCTGTTAGGGTCGTACATCACCCGCCATCATGGCAGCAAGCTGAGCGATGACAGCTGCGTCATTCACTGTGAGGGCAGCGGCGGACAGTCGTTTGGCGCCTTTTTGCCAAAAGGCGTGACGGTGAAGCTGCAAGGCGATGCCAACGATTATTTCGGCAAAGGCCTATGCGGAGGCATCCTCAGCGTGACCCCAAGTCCGCAGGCGGGATATGCGGCGCAGGACAATGTCATCATCGGCAATGTCGCGCTCTATGGAGCGACCTCGGGCAGCGCCTATCTCAACGGCATCGCCGGCGAGCGCTTCGCCGTGCGTAATTCCGGCGCCGTTGCCGTTGTGGAGGGCTGCGGCGATCATGCGTTGGAGTATATGACCGGAGGCTGTGTCGTCATCTTGGGCGAAACCGGCAAAAACGTCGCCGCCGGCATGAGCGGGGGCGTCGCTTACATCCTCGATGAGAAACACACGCTTTATATGCGCATCAACAAGGAGCTCGTCGATATGGAAGAGGTCGTCGAGGAGAGCGACTGGGCACGTTTATCATCCCTGCTGAAGGACTATGTCGCCGCGACGGACAGCGCGCATGGAAAATGGATTTTAGCGCATCTCGATCAGGTGAAGGGCAGCTTTAAAAAGATCATCCCCCGCGATTATCGGCGCATGCAGGCACGGATCGCAGCCCTGCGCCGGCATGGCTATGACGAGGAGGAAGCGAAGCTGCGCGCCTTTGAACAAAGCAGGCAGAAAGGAGACGACGCATGGGAAAGCCCGATGGATTTATAAAATATCCCCGTGAGGAACAGGCGCTTCGCCCCATCGGCGAGCGCATCAAGGATTATGAGGAGCTCTACACCTCCTTGCCCTTTGCGAAGCGAAAGGAGCAGGCGGCGCGGTGTATGAACTGCGGCGTGCCGCTTTGTCAGTCGGCGATGGAGCTGAATGGGATGGTGAGCGGATGTCCGCTGCATAACCTTATCCCCGAATGGAACGAAGAGCTGTATCACGGCTCATTACAATATGCGCTGAAACGCCTGTTAAAGACCAACCCGTTCCCAGAGTTTACCGGGCGCGTCTGTCCGGCGCTGTGCGAGAAGGCATGCACCTGCGGCATGAACGATGAAGCCGTGACGATTCATGACAATGAGCGCTTCATCATCGAGGAAGGCTTTGCCAAGGGGTGGATGCAGCCAAAGCGCTATCGCCGTCCCCGCGGCAAGCGCGTGGCGATCATCGGCAGCGGTCCCAGCGGTCTCAGTGCGGCGGACACGCTGAATCGGCGCGGACATGAGGTGCACGTCTATGAGCGCGAACAGCGCGGGGGCGGCTTGCTGATGTATGGCATTCCCAACATGAAGTTAGATAAGCGCATCGTGGAAAGACGCATCGCGCTGATGAAGGAGGAAGGCGTTGTTTTCCACTTTGGCTGTGACGTCGGGAAGGACGCTCAATTTCTCGACCTCGCCGATCACTATGATGCAATCGCTTTCTGCTGCGGTGCCAAGGCGCCCCGCCTATTGGCACTGGAGGGCGAACAGGGAGCACAGGTGCACTATGCCATCGACTATCTCAGCGCGGCGAGCGAAGTGCTGTTTTCCCCGCAGCACGCAGTCATTGAGGAGATGAGCGCTCAAGGCAAGCGGGTGGTCATCGTTGGCGGTGGCGATACCGGCAATGACTGTGTCGCTACCTGCATCCGTCAGGGATGCGCCGGCGTCGTACAGCTGGAGATGATGCCCAAGCCCCCTATGCAGCGTGCCAAGGACAATCCATGGCCGCAATGGCCGCGCGTCTGGAAAGCGGATTACGGACAGCAGGAATGCGCAAGCATCTTTGGCAGCGACCCGCGCATCTACCAAAGCACCCCCAAACGCCTCCTTTATGAAGACGGTCGCTTGGTCGGCATGGAATGCATCCGCCTGACAATGAAGGAGGGACGCATGCAGCAGGTGGAGGGCAGCGAATGGGTGCTACCGGCAGATATGGTGATCATCGCCGCAGGCTTCATCGGCTGCGAGCGTTACGTCAGCGATGCCTTTCATCTTCCCCTCACCCCGCGAAACACCATCCTGACCGCCAAAGGTTCCCATCAGATTCAAGAGAGCAAATACTTTGCGGCAGGTGATATGCGCCGGGGACAGTCATTGGTCGTCTGGGCGATCGCCGAAGGCAAGGCATGCGCCAGAGAGATCGACTGTTATCTCATGGGATACAGTGAAATTGAGCCGATATAACAGTGAATACGGGCAGTCACCCTTGCGTGGCTGCCTATTTTTGTTGAAAAGGCGAAGAAAAAAGCGAAAGAAAACAGCGTTTCTCCCCCTTCTTTCGACCCTTGCCGAGCCCATCTCGTCATAACCTTTAGTACAATAGGATGAAAAAGGAGGTTATGGGTGTATGACAAACATATATGGGTATGCGAGAGTTTCCAGCAATGATCAGCATGAGGACAGACAGCTGCGCGCGCTGCTCTCCTATGATATTGCAAAGGACAACATCTTTTTGGATAAGCAGTCGGGCAAGGACTTTAACCGTCCACAGTATCAGAAACTGCTCTATCAGCTGCGCAAGGGCGATCTGCTTTATATTTTGAGCATTGATCGGCTGGGCAGAAATTATGAGGAGATTCAGCAACAGTGGCGGGTGCTGACCAAGGAGATCGGCATCGACGTCTGCGTGATTGACATGCCGCTGTTAGACACTCGTTATGGCAAGGATCTGTTAGGAACCTTCATTGCCGATCTGGTGCTGCAAATTCTCTCTTTTACCGCACAAAACGAGCGGGAAAACATCAAAAAAAGGCAGGCGCAGGGAATTGCGGCCGCCAAGGCGAAAGGGGTGAAGTTCGGCCGTCCCCCAATTCCACTTCCCGAACAATTTCCGCAAATTGTGACGGAATGGGAAAACAAACAGCTGCACATCAACGATGTGCTGGCGATCTGTAACATGAGCGAGGCGACCTTTTATCGCAAGCTGAAAGCGTGTAGAGATTCCTATAGCTGAAAAAAAGGCACTTGTAATGTGTACCTTTTGCTTGCTATTTCCATTATACATTTTACACCCGCAAAACGGGGATTGCAATAGCCTGCGGATGATATTTTCCGCATAATTTCACTGTTTTCGAGTCAAGAAGCGACACATTTTTCACACTCTCAAAACGTACACTTTATGAGAGCTATTCTAGCACAGAGCGATAAAGGAGAGTGTGATGATGAAAACAGTGCTGAAAAAATGTCTGGCGCTCGCCGCGGCATTCTGCATGCTGTTTGCCATGGCTCCGATGATGGCACATGCGGAAAACACGGAGGGTGCAGACAGCGTCTGGGAGATTTCCAAGTCCAAGACGGCGAGCAATCTGGATGAGAGCTACACGTCGGATGTGACGCTGTCGCTGCCATCGGCGCAGGAAGAGCTGGTATCGGATGTGGTGTTTGTCTTGGATAAGTCGACGAGCACAAATGTGGAAGCTGAAATCAAAGCGATGCTGGGTGAGCTGAACCGACAGATCAAGGATACCGGCGCAGCGGTCAAGGTGGGAATTGTCATCTTTAACCGCGAGGCGAACAATGTGTTGGAGCTGACTGAGCTGAATGATGAAAACATGGCGAAAATCGAAGCGGCGATCGATACTGAGATTTCCAGCGGCACCAATACGCATGCCGGGCTGTTGGCGGGAAAGGCGATGCTCGACGAGGATCAAAGCGTAGCGGCCAATCGGAAGTACCTGATCTTTGCCAGCGATGGAAACACGTATCTGTATGGAGAAGAACCGACCATTACCGCCTATTATTGGATGAATGACGGTGTTCCTTACTTCTCTACGGATAACTACGCTTGGCATTTTAAATATGGAAATAACGATGCACCGGAAAACTGGGATGACTGGATGGACACGATCCAAAGTACGATCGAGGCTAGTCCTGCCATCGAAATTCCTTATGGCGGGGAAACGTATGATAACCTGCTCTCTTATCGGACAAGCGGCAGCGATAACTACAAGCAGCCGGTTCCGGAAGACATCGCCACGAACGCTGAAGTGTTGGATGCAGCCGCCTATGCGACAAACGTAGATCGCGCCTTGTACTATTCTTATCAGGTATATCACAGCGCACAGGAAGCCGGCTATCACTGCTATGCGGTGAACGCCAAGGATACGGTTTCTTCCTATGCGTGGGCAAGCGGCTTCATGGAATACCTCAGCAATGATCAGGGAGCGGTTTCCTTTGACGACATTCAAAAGGAAATTTACTATCTGCTCGATGCCGGAAGCATCGTTGTCGATGAAATCGGCGCCGGTAAGGATAACGAGGGAAACGACTACAACTTTGATTTCGTAAACGACGTGCAAACGCTGGCGCTGAGCGTCAACGGCGAAGTGCTGAATGTGGAAGCGATGGATGTACAGGGTGCGAGCGGGGCTTGGAAATTCGGCGATGCGAGCAACGATACCCGTTTTGAGCTGTACTACTATGCACAGGGAACCACAGTGAATGGCAAGACGTATGGCGAATGTCTGGTATGGAAGATCAACGAGGCGGTTTCTAACTTTGCGCCGGTGCAACTGACATATCAGGTCAAATTGACCAACCCTTCCACAACGCCGGGCACCTATGGCGTCTATGATGCGGATGGCAGTGAGAAACAGGCGGGACTGTATACCAACAACTGTGCGGTATTGCTGCCGATGGATTCCCAAGGCGCGGCAGGTGCGGCAGAGGAATTTGCCAAGCCGACAGTCTCTTATACAGTGCAAGAGCCTGCACCGGAGGAACCAAGCGAGCCAAGTGAACCGAGCGAACCAGGTGAACCGAGCGAACCAAGTGAACCAAGCGAACCAAGTGAACCAAGCGAGCCGGCACAGCCAAGTGAGCCAAGTACGCCGGATACGGAAGACACGGGTACCGCAGCAGCGGATACGCTGGTGCTGTGGGGCGTTTTGTTTGGCGCATCCGCCGCAGTGATCGCTGTATTGGGCGTCAAGCGCAGAATCGAGCGTTAAAAAGCGCGCATCTCTGTCAATGAATAAGAGAAAGGACAGTGGGCAGCCTTTGTGCTTTCCGCTGTCTTTTTGCAAGTGAGCGAGGAATGGAGAAGACATGAAGAAACTGACGAGAGAGCAGAAGATTATGCTGTATGAACAAAGGCGCTTAGGAGCGACGATTACAGAGCTGTCAAAAACGTTCCATCTGCGCAGGGAAGGCGTCAAGTACCTGATCCGTCTGATCGATCGCCACGGCTACGGCGTTTTGCGCGATGGGCACAGCCGCCGCTACTCTCCCCAGATCAAGGAGCAGGCCGTTTTAGAGGTGCTTGAGATGGAACAGACGATCGGGGAAACCGCGGTGAAATATGGTCTCTCCAGCAAGACGGCGCTGACAAAGTGGATAAAGGACTATCAGATGAACGGCAATCGGATCATCGAGCGAAAGCGCGGACGGAAACGGCAGATGACCACATACGCGCAGGCAAAGGATGCAGCAGATGCCTGCCAAGGGGAAACTGCGGAAAGCAGCTCGTCATGACTGCTGCAAGATAAAAAAGGGAATCATCGCCAAACAGGGGATGATCCGCTTCCTGTCAGGCGGACATACAAGAGGAAGAAAAACAAAGAAATCTGGTTTTTTTATAAGAAGAAATATTTTTTTCTCATTAGGCGGTATAGTCCATTCAAGAGCTATTCCGTCTTTTCTTGTTTATTAGCTGTTTTTTGTTCCATCTTCCCCGTGTCATGCGGGAAAATTCTAAAATGTCAATGTTGCATATACTATAAATCTGAAATCTGTAAATCATTTTGAACTAATACCACCGCCGTCACATCTTCCAACGCATACTATAAATCTGAAATCTGTAAATCATTTTGAACTATTGACAAATTTCTTGATTTGTTCTATTATATAACAGTGATATATAACATCGTTATAAAAGGATGGTGAGAATTTGAGTGAAACGGAACAAACAACATTACACCTAATTCTTTTGGCGGCAATGCAAGAATTTCTTGAGAAGGGTTATCAGTCTGCTTCATTGCGAAATATTGTCAAAACAGCGGGCGTGACAACAGGTGCGTTCTATGGCTACTACAACAGCAAAGAGGACTTGTTTGAAGCATTGGTAGGAGAGCACTACAACTTTTTACTAGAACGATTTTGCAAGGCGCAAAAAGAATTTGCAAAAATTCCTCCAGAGGAGCAACCTGACAATCTCTCATCAACTTCAGGCGAATGTATGTATGAAATGCTCTTATATGCCTATGCGCACTTGAATGAATTTAAACTTATACTTTGCTGTTCAGAGGGAACGCGGTTTTCAAAACTAATTGATGAAATGGTGGAAATAGAAACAAAAGGGACACATGATTATTTAGCGGTTCTCGAACAGTTAGGCAGACCTGCTCCACACATTGATGAGCGGTTAGAGCATATCCTGATTACAGGAATGTTTAACACTTTTTTTGAGCTGATCATACATGATATGCCTCTTGAAGAAGCGAAGCGGTATTTGCAAGAAATGAGGGCTTTCTATACCGCTGGATGGATGAAAATTCTGGGACAATAAAAACGAATGAATTCGTTAGCACAATAAGCGCGATCATTCATGATAATGGAAAGTGTAGGCTTTCCATTATATTTGGCGTATTAGTTAGCTTTAGCTAACTTATTGAGTGTTCGATCAGCTGTAATAGGGATATTCGAGGGCGGAGTTTACGTTCTCATATCATAAAAATTTTTTAAGGAGGTTATTTCAATGAAAAAACAATCTAATCTATCAAGATTGATGGGCTATGCCGGCGGGCATAGGATATTGACCTATCTTTCTTGGGTACTCTCTGTAATGAGTGCGCTGTTAGCCCTTGTACCTTTTTGGTATATATGGCGGATCATTCACGACATACTGGAAGTTTCCCCGGACTTTGATAAAGCGGGGAATGTTACAAGCTACGGCTGGTCTGCGGTTTTGTTTGCGATTATCTCCATTGTTGTTTATATAGCTGCTTTGATGTGTTCGCACATGAGTGCTTTTCGGGTTGCCGCCAATATCCGAAAAGAGCTTATGCGTCATATTACAGCATTGCCGCTGGGTGTGATAGAAAAATATGGAAGCGGAAAGCTGCGGAGAATTGTGAACAATTCCAGCGCTGCTACGGAGACATATCTTGCACACAGACTGCCCGATAAAGCAGGGGCGATCGCTACACCCATAGGTTTGCTTTTTCTCTTGCTTGCCTTTGACTGGCGATTAGGGCTTTTAAGCCTTGTTCCCGTTGTACTTGGTTTTCTGATTATGATGAAGATGACGGGAAAAGATATGGAAGAGCGTATGGAACAATATCAAAATGCGCTTGCGGATATGTCAAATGAAGCAGTTGAATATGTGCGGGGTGTACCCGTAGTAAAGACTTTTGGACAGACGATCTTTTCTTTCAAACGTTTCAAAAACGCGATTGATAATTATGAGACATGGGTCATTGCGTATACAAAGGGGCTGCGTCTGCCGATGATGTTCTATACAACGGCAATTAACGGCGTATTCGCATTTCTGATTGCCGGAGGGATTTTCTTTACAAGGAGCGTTGTAACAAATGAACTTCTGTTAAACCTTATCTTCTATATTGTGATTACGCCTGTCATTGGTACGACACTTACAAAAATTATGTTTATGAGCGAGGATGCAATGATTGTGGGCGACGCAATAGGCAGGATTGACGAAGTGTTGAACGAAAAGCCTCTACCTGAAAGCAGCGAAAATACTATTCCAAAAGACAATGGAATTCTATTGGAACACGTTAGTTACAGTTACGACGGCGAGAAAAATGCCCTCAATGATGTGTCTCTTTCCATAAAGCCGGGACAGACAGTCGCATTGGTAGGCGCGTCCGGCAGCGGCAAGACAACGCTTGCAAATATTGTCACAAGGTTTTTCGATCCGCAAGAAGGGTGCATACGGATAGGGGATATTGATATACGCGACATTCCCAAAGAGGCATTGATGGATAAGGTGTCCTTTGTATTTCAAAATAGCCGTCTGATTAAAGCGTCTATATTGGAAAATGTCCGTATGGCAAAGCCGGGCGCTACACGTGAGGAAATCATTCATGCTCTGGAAAGTGCACAGTGCTTGGATATTATTGAAAAATTGCCAAACGGCATAGATACGGTGATTGGGACAAAAGGCGTTTACCTGTCTGGCGGTGAACAGCAAAGAATAGCGATTGCTCGTGCAATTTTAAAAAATGCGCCTATTCTGATTCTTGATGAAGCGACCGCGTTTGCCGATCCTGACAATGAAGTGCGCGTACAACAGGCTTTATCTGCGCTTTCAAAGGGAAAAACTGTCATTATGATTGCACACAGGCTATCCTCAATCACGGACGCAGATTGCATTTATGTACTGCAAGACGGTAAGGTTGTCGAAAGCGGTACGCATAGTCGATTGATTGAAAAAAACGGCATATTTGCAAAAATGTGGCAGGATTATTCCGAAGCGGCAGAATGGAAGATTACAAAGGAGGTAAACGTATGATTAAGATGCTGCAAAGACGCTTTGCGTTATCAAGACAGGGGGCAATCGATTTGATCAAAGGCTGTATCGCCTGCGTTATACAGGATATATCCTTTATGCTCCCTGTCGGACTCCTCTATTCCTTTGTTATTGATACCATGAATGGGAATGTGAATGGAAGTCGTATTGCTTTTTATGCATTTGGTATCTTCGTTTGCCTTGCGTTCATATTTATTGCGACTTGGTTTCAATATAACGCCACTTACTTAGCGACTTACGTGGAAAGTGGAGTAAGGCGAATATCCCTAGCAGAACAGCTGCGCAAAATTCCGTTGTCTTTTTTTGGGAAGAAAGACCTTGCGGATTTAACAAATTCTATTATGGGGGATTGTGCGACACTGGAAACTGCATTTTCCCATTATGTGCCCGTATTGGCAGGCTCTCTTATTTCCACGACATTGATTGCAGTTTGCCTTTTTGCTTACGATTGGCGAATGGCGCTTGCGGCAGTTTGGGTTTTGCCGATCGCATTTACAATCACATTCTTTTCATCACGCATACAGGAATATTTTAACCGTAAATCCGTAACAGCAAATGTCGCGCTTGAAAGCGGCGTACAGGAGTGTATTGAATGTTTGCAAGATTTAAAGGCGAACAATGCGGAAGAAAGCTACCTGAAAGAGCTTAACAAAAAAATTGACTATGCAGAAAAGCGGCATATTTTAACAGAGATTGGGACTGCCCTTTTTGTTGTTTCCTCTACGCTGATATTAAAGTTTGGGATTGCTACGGTTGCGCTTGTAGGTTCTGCGCTGCTGATTCGTGGAGAGATTGATGTTCCATTGTTCTTTATGTTTTTGCTTGTAGCTTCAAGGCTGTATGCTCCGCTTGAGGGGGCATTGCAAAATCTTGCTGCGGTAATCTCTACCAAAACGAATATAAACCGCATGAATGAAATTCTTGACCAGCCTGTTCAGACAGGAAGCAGGGTAATGACAAACCAAGGTTATGATATTGTATTTGACCATGTGGGCTTTGCTTATAATACGGGAAAAACTGTATTGAAAGATGTTTCCTTTACGGCTAAGCAAGGGGAAGTTACCGCATTAGTCGGACCATCCGGCGGAGGCAAAACGACGGTGTCGCGTCTTGCTGCCCGGTTTTGGGATATAAACAAAGGGAAAATTACTGTCGGCGGTATGGATATATCAAAAATAGAGCCGGAGACCTTACTATCCCTGTATTCTATCGTATTTCAAGATGTAACGCTGTTTAACAACACCATCATGGAGAATATCAGAATTGGCAGAAAGGACGCAACCGACGAAGAAGTGATTGCAGCGGCAAGACTTGCAAATTGTGAAGAATTTGCAAAAAAACTCCCGGACGGTTATAACAGTATGATCGGTGAAAATGGCTGCGAACTGTCCGGCGGAGAAAGACAACGAATTTCAATCGCCCGCGCTTTTCTTAAAAATTCCCCTATCATCTTACTTGACGAAGCAACGGCAAGCCTTGATGTGGAAAATGAAACATTGATACAGAGCGCTTTATCAAGACTGATAAAAGATAAGACCGTACTTGTGATCGCTCACCGTATGCGTACCGTCAGAGGCGTTGATAAAGTGGTTGTGCTTTCAGAGGGTTCTGTTGCTGAACAGGGAACGCCGGAACAATTGATCAAGACAGGCAAAATTTACCCCTATATGGTAAAGCTGCAAATGATGAGCAAAGATTGGGGCATTTCGCGCGGCTATTGAGTGAATGATATGCCTTCGATACAAGGCAAAACAAAATTGAAAATGCGAAATAGCAAACTGTAAACTTTCTTCGGTATTGCCTGAAATGCAGAGATAAACCCCTTATTGGGGGGCGGGGTTCTGCTGAGTAACCATGTGAAGATAAAAAACAGAGAGTTGATCACTTTTGCAAGTGATGAACTCTCTGTTTGCAATTCATGACTGTCAGTATCAGTCACCATTTGTTGGAAAGACTTCCTTATCACTGTAAAATCAATAGGCATGAGAAATGGAGTGCTCTATCGTTAGCGTTTTCAGCTGACTTTAAGGGGACGCTTCATGCGCCGGTTGGGTTTTTCAATGTGTTCATGGCTTTGTGGCAAAAGGGTTTCGGATAAAACCGATCATCACCTAAACTGCCTCTTGAGCAGTGTGCGCATGAAAAACAGCGGAGAATCTGCTTTCCTTTTTATCTGATGATGTGATGCAACCGCCGCATCACAGCGGCAGCCGCCGCGATCTTGAGCAGATCCCATACGAGAAAAGGGATGACACATAGGGAGAGCACGCCGAAGAGGGAAATCGTTTCCCCGCTTTGTATATACAGACAATAAAACCAGAGCGTGCCGCATGCATAACAGAGCAACAGCGCCGCCAAGCAAAAGAGAAAGAAGCGCACAGGGCGTTCTTCCCAAAAACGCTGGGTGCCCCACAGCCAAAGCGCACTCAGCAAAAAGCCGAAGATGTAGCCGCCGGTGGTGCCAAACAGCACGCTGAACCCGCCGCGAAATCCGGCGAATACCGGTAAGCCGAAGGCCCCTAACAGCAGATAGACGAGAATGCTGATGCAGCCGCGCTTTGCCCCAAACACGCCGCAGATCAAAAAGACGGCGAAGGTTTGCAGGGTGAAAGGAACGCTGGCCGGAATGGATATCCAGGAACAAACTGCAATGCACGCCGCACTCAGTGCGCAGATTGCTAAATCTTTCGTTTTTAACATAAATGACCTCCCGTGATGACACAGGAGCTTATTATAGCAGACAATACTTTGATAATCAATGTATTTTTCAGTTGGGAATGATGCGGCGGGAGAGGAAGGCACTTCCTATGAGGATCATCCGTTCAAGCGATAAAAAAGGCTTTCTGCAATGAAAGCCCACATTGTATGACAAGCGCGTCTGTTACAGCGTCTTGTGCTTGAGCACCGCGTGCACGGCGAGAGCGGTGATGGCGCCGACGATCGCTTCGGCAACGGAATTGACTCCTACGGTCGTCATCAGCAAGGCGACGATCGTATTGCCCAGCACGGCTTCATAAGGTTCCTTGAAGAAAAGCCAGATGCCGCCTAATACGCCGATCGTGTTGATGAGCGCTCCCGCTAAACCGCCGCAAAACGCCGCTGCCTGCCCATGGCGATCCGACAGCTTTTCATATATCCAGCCGCTGCCATAGCCCAAAGCGATGCGGGGAACGAAGGCGATTAAAAGGCTGGTCCAGCTGCCTGTTACCCCACCCATGGAGAAAAACGGGGTGAAGCAAAAACTGGTGATCGAGGGCTGGAAAGTCGCGTTATAAAACGAGCAAAAGCCCATGACAAAGCCCAGCGCCGCGCCATAGCGTTTGCCTAACGCCATCGCACAGATGATGACGGGGATGTGCAGCATCGTGATGCTCAAAAAACCGACGCGCAGAAAACCTAACGGTGTGAAGGAGAGGACGACCTCAATCGCCAGCAGCATGGAGAAGAGGACCATCTTCTTCGTTTTTTTGTTTCTCATATCGCAAATTCCTTTCTACTGCCGTTCTTGTCAGATACGGCGTAATGAAGCAGCGCTCGCTAAACCGTAAGCGGGTTTTGCACAGATCACTGCGTTGTTGATGGCTTTTCCCATGACATGGACAGCGAGGGCGCCGACGGTATCGGGCAATGCTTCCACCTCGCCGCTTGCCAAGGTGAAGATCGTATCGCCGTCGCTCATCGTATGCACCGGGAAGATCGCATCCGCATAGCCGTTGTGGGCGATGGAAGCGATTTTGGCGCATTGGCTCTTAGTCAGCTTGGCGTTGGTGATGATACAGCCGATCGTCGTATTGCCCATTGGCAGCGTATCGCCCGCATGCATCTGTTCCATCACTTGCAGCGGATCGAGAATGCGATGATCCTTGCAGACACCGGCCAGATATGCGCGGGTATCGACGTCGCGGACGTTGCCGCAGGCGTTGACGGCGACGACTGCACAAACCTGTAAATTGCCGCACTGTATGCCATACATCCCCTGTCCGGATTTCATCGCGTATTCCGCTCCTAACAGCTTGCCGACGCTGGCTCCGGTACCGGCGCCGTAGTTTCCGCAGGTAAAGATATTTTGCTCACTGGCCTTGCAGGCCGCGTAGCCCATCTTCGCATCCGGACGGATAGAACCGTTACCGACACACAGGTCGAACAGGGAAGCTCCGCAGACGATGGGGACATGCTGATCGGCGATCGCAAAGCCGCAGCCCTGCTCCTCCAAATAACGCATGACGCCGCCTGCCGCATCTAAGCCGAAAGCGCTGCCGCCCGATAGGACGACGGCATGGATTTGCTGAACCATGTTCTTGGGATGCAGCAGATCGGTCTCCCGTGTCGCCGGACCGCCGCCGCGCACATCGACGCCTGCGCTCATTCCCTGTTTGCAGAGAATGACGGTACAGCCGGTTGCGTTGACTTCATCCTGCGCCTGTCCGATTTGAATCCCTTTGATCTGTGAAACGCTGATCTCTTTCATGTTCGCTCCTCCTTGTCCGGCATAAAAAAAGCTGCCTTGGCAGCACAGAAAAAAACATCCGTCCACAGACGGGAGTTCACTCTTTTCAAGTGCTGTTTCCGCTGAATACAGCCTTGGAATGTGTTTGCTTCTTCTGTGCAGCTTCCTTGAATGGAATGCCACCGTGATTATCATAGCACACGGCACAAAAAAACGAAAGGGGAAATGACAGCGATCAAGATATTTGGTATTCACCAGTGAGAGATGGGAAGACGAGGGGCAGAAAACGCTTGTAAGCGAGGGCGGCAAAACAACTTTTTTCAAAATTGTTAGGGAGAAAGCAAAAGGCGAGCGTATAAGCAAGGTGAGGAGAGGACGATGGCAAATGGGGAGCGTGCGAGATATGTGTTGATCCATGTGATCGGCGAGGGCGGCATGGCGGTCGTGGAACTGGTGTGGGATACTCGTGACGCCTGCCGCTGTGTGCGCAAACGGGCGAAGAAAGGAAATGTGCAGGCGGCAAAGAGCGTTGTTGACGAAGGGATGTTGTTACAAAGTCTGCATCATCCGCTGCTGCCGCAGGTGAAAGCGATCATGGAGGAAGAACACGCGTTTGTGATGGAGTACATCGAGGGGGCGTCGTTGGCGAAACGCTTATCTGTGCATGGGACGTTTGGGGATGTGCAGATCATTGCATGGGGCATCGCTCTTTGCGAGGTGCTTTCCTATCTGCATGCACAGACACCGCCGATCATCTATCGGGATATGAAACCGGACAACATCTTGCAGACACAAGAGGGAAACCTCGTTTTGATCGATTTTGGCGCTGCCCGCCGCTATCGTGCGAATCGCCAAGGGGATACCTGCCTGCTTGGGACGAAGGGCTTTGCAGCGCCGGAACAATACGGCGGCATGGGACAAAGCGATGTGCGAAGCGACGTCTATGCGCTGGGGGCAACCCTCTATCAGCTGTGGGACAAGCAGGGGAATCCGCGCTTAGCGCGTATCTTAAGGCGTGCTGCCAGCTATGCGCCAAGTGATCGCTATGAGAGCTGTGAAGCGATGCGCACGCAGCTGCAAAAGTTACAAAAAGCGCGTTTTGCACGGTGGAGGCCGCAGTCTCCTTTGTTTTATGGACTAGCCATAACGCTGAGCCTGTGTCTGGGCGTGGCCGCTTTATACCAGCGTTATGATCAGCGGCTGCGCTATCGGCAGCTGTTGGAAAGCGCCGTATGTGCGCAGGGTGAGGAGAGCTGGTTCTATTGCATGGAGGCGATGGCGGTGGATGCGCAGGCCAAGGAAGCCTATCTCTTGCTGATATGGAAATTTCGTGAGGATGCGCACTTTGATTTGCAAGAGGAGGTGGTGTGGAAACAGCAGGCGGAGCCGCTGCTGATGCAGCAAGTCAATGCCCCCTCTGTCGGACAGGTCGCTTACGCGCTGGGAGAGCTGTATTGGTATTGCTATGGCGATGGCATTGACCAAGAACCCGCACCCGCAGCGATGATTGCGGCGATTCCTTGGTTTGCCATGGCACAGGCGCATCTGCCAGAGAATTCCCCGCTGTATCAGCATGCGCAGATCTATCAGGCGATCGGCAGCTTTTACCGTGAGATTGTCGTCAAGGTGCGCACATCGCGGGAGCAGGGCAGCTATCGGGAATGCCTTTGGCAGTGTGTGCGGTTACAAGAGGAGATGTCGCAATGGGAGATGGCGGATACACAAATGCGTTTGCAGGTGTATCAGATGACCTATACGCTGATCGGCGATTATCTTTGGGAGCTGAAGGCGGATGGCGTCAGTGAGGTATGGCTGAAAGGGATTCTTTCGAGAAGCGATGCGCAGATTGCCGCGTTATCAGCGGATTCGGAAAGGGAGCAGGCAAGCAAGCAGCAGCTGCTTTCCAAGCAAAAGACACTGCAAGCGCTCATTGAAAACGCGTATGCTTCCTCGTGAATCTATGTGATCAAAGCGGGAACGAAAAGAAATAAAAGGGGGATGAATGGAATATGCGGATGGAAAAGCACGGCGCTTTCTCATAAAAGGTGCGCATAAGAAAGGGATATGAAAAAAGAGAGGGTGAATGGATGAGGAAAGAAATGCGCTGGAAAAAAGCGCTGACACTATGGCTGACGATGTTGTTGCTGATGAGTACGCCGTTATCCGCATTGCATGCATTAGCAAATGAGGGGATGAACGATGCGCAGGGGGAGAGGGAGACAAATACGGGTGTTTTGCCTGCATCATCGCTTATCATCGACGCTGTCCGTTATGAAAAGGAATGGACGAATCAGGCATTGTCAGTTTATGTCGACGCCCATGGTGTGGGGCAGGAGGCGCTGTATTACGCTTTGGATGGGGAGGAGCTGCATTGGCAGAAGGAACCGTTGTTTACGATTGAGGAAAACGGTACGTATGTGTTTTTGGTCAACGATCAGCCACAGCGAGAGGGCAGCGTATGGCTGAGGGTGCAGATTTCCTGCATCGATCAAACTGCACCGCAGGCGGTGTGGCAGACGTATGATTTTGCATGGTGCGAAACGCTCATGTTACAGGCGGAGGGGAGCGATGCGGAAAGCGGCTTATGCGATGCCCCCTACAGCTTTGATGAGGGGAAGAGCTGGCAGAAGACACCGATGTTTTTCGTGAGAGAAAATGGGACCTACACGGTGTGGGTGAAAGACTGCGCCGGCAACATCGGACAATCGTCGATCACGGTTTCTAACATCGATCGCGAAGCGCCGACGCTGAAAGAAGGGGAAATCGTGCGTTTTACACAGGCATCGTCCATACTGCCAACGGAGGTCGTACACTGTCTTGGCTTTGGCAGCTATTTCTCTGATTTGCGCGTTACGGTGCCCTATGAGGATGACGCCAGCGGTTTACAATGGGTCAAGCTGCTCGATGCCAATCAGAGGGTATTGGCGAAAGAGGAAGCCTCTGGCAAAACAGGAGAGGTAGTTTTACAGCTGCCGGCGTCGGCGTATGCACAGTCGTTTGCATTGCCGCTGTCGCTTTGCCTGCGCGATCGTGCGGGACATGAGCGTGAGATTGTTTTGAACAAGGACAACACCAATCTGCGCTCATTACAGGAGATGGTCGTAGAAGCGATCAAACCCAAGATTGATGTGCATACGCAAGGCGAGGGGAGGGTAGAAAACGGTGTGTACCATCATCGCGGGGAGCTTCGTATGACGATTGTGCTGAGTGATGAAGATGCAGGGTTACAAAGTGCACAGGTGACGCTCAACGAACAGCGCATCTACGCCGCCCGCTGGCTGGATGATCAGCGAAAGGAGGCGGTCATCTCCTTGGATGAGGAGCAGCTGCGCGATAAGGAAGGAGAAAACCGCCTGTTGATTACGGCCGTAGATCATGCGGGCAATGTGCACCGGGAATACCTGCGTTTTTATCAGGATACGAAAGCGCCCAAGATCATCGCTGTGCGTGTGAACGATGAAAATGTTTTAGGGGAAGATGAGAGCCGCTCGCTGTTTGTTGATGACCCCGCTTGGCTGTCCATACAGGTGCTGGAAGAAGACAGTCCGCCCACTTGGGTGGAGATAACGATGGAAACCACGGATGGGGCAATGAAGTCCAAACAGAGAATCGAGACAGATGCGCAGGGGATGGCGAGAATGGCGCTGCCCGTTTCCTTTAAAGGAACGCTGACCCTTAGTGCGTCAGATGCTATGGGCAATCGCAGTGAAACTGTATCTACGGTGCGAATCATTACGGAATCTGTCACAGATCATGAGCAGCACGCCGAAACCGATTTGCTGTTACCATCCGCTAGTGCCATAGACGCCCAAGGACTCCCTTTATACGGAAAGGCGATGACGGCGCAGCTGCACTTGGCGGATGCGCATAACGGCATTCATGCGCTGACATGGACGCTGACGAGCAAAGAGGGCGCCGTATGCAGACAGGGAGCATTGTCGTTTGCGCAGACAGAAGCGTTAAAGGTCGGAGATGTATTGGAAGTAAACGGCGTTATATGGACGATCAAGGCGATGGAACAATCGATGGTGACGGAGATACAGGGACAAATTGTCTTATCGAAAGAGGGCAATGCGCAGCGTCTGACGCTGGAATGGAGCGATCATGGCGGGCATTCCAGCAGTGAGAGCGTTTGTTTCAGCATCGATCAAAGCGCTCCCCAGCTTGCGGCGGATCACGCGCAGGGCTATTACAAGGAAGCGTTCCCGCTGGTCTTACAGGTCACTGACGCCAATTTGAGCGAAACGGTCATTGAGGTACAGCTCATCAAGGACGGTGAGGTTTACGCACCGGCCCTGGATTGGCAAAAGGCGGGTGAGACTTGGCAGACAACGCTGACGATCACGCAGGACGGCGCGTATGAAATGACGGTTTGCGCAGAGGACCGCGCGGGACATACCCGAAAAATCTATCGTACATGGGTGTTGGATACGTACTCGCCGCAGCTGACACTGCACATGGACACGCGGCTGCATAGCGGGTATCTCAATCATCCTGCAACCGCTATGCTGTATGTGAAGGAGAAGTTCCTCGATTTGGCGAACATCCGCATCGTCACTGAAACGGGTAGCCTGCCGATAGAGAAGGGGGAATGGACAAAGCAGGGCGAGACATATCGCCTGCGGCTGTCCTTTACACAGGAGGGGAATTATCGCTTTTATGTGACAGGGGAAGATCGCGCCGGCAATACCGCCGTCCTCCCGATGCAGTCCTTTACGCTGGATGCGAGCGCGCCTGCGCTCAGCATACTGGGCGTTTATGACAAAGCGCACCTCAAGGGAGAGCTGCCTGTTGAAATTCGCAGCAGTGATCTTCATCCCTCATCTCAGCCTCTGCATATTCTTTTACGTTCGCAGCAGGGCGCGTATCAGGCGAGTGTCGAAGCAAAAAGCGTGAGCGAGGGAGTCGCACGCTTCTCTTTGACGCGAGATCTCTTGGCAGAGGCGGGCGTGTATGTGCTGGAGGTGATGGCAGAGGATGCGGCAGGCAATCAGACGCTAAAACAGGTGAGCTTCACATGGAATCCGCAAGGCTCCTTTTACTCGCTGCCATATTCGCTGTATGCGATCAATCACTCGTATGTAAGGAAAATTGACGCACTTTCTATTACGGAGTCTAACGTCAGCCCTTTGATGCAAAGCATGCTGCTGCTCACTTATAACGGAACAAGCCGCACCTTGCAAAAGGACAGCGATTACACAGTGCTGCAAACAGGGGAGAGTCCGTATAGCTATACCTATCGCCTCAGTGATGCGCTGTTTAAAAAGGAAGGCGTTTACAGTCTGCGCATCCTTTCGCTTGACGCCGCAGGACATCACAATGATTCCTTTTCCTCTGATCGAGGCATCTCTTTGACCTTTGGCGTGGATCACACCCCTCCGCATATCACCCGCTTGCCCGCGGCAGAGGAAGATGCAACAACAGTGTCATTTTCCATCAGCGACAACTATCAGTTAGCCGAGGTTCGCTTCTTTCAAGGAGAAGACGCGCTTGAGGCAAAGCAAGAGGGAGATCGCTATACGGTGACACTCAAGGACGGCACAGGGAATTTGCGTGTGTACGCGGTTGATGCCGCGGGAAATCGCAGTGAGCGCGTGGTCGTCTGTCAACCGCAGCACACCTTCAGGCAGGCATCCAAGCCGCATGTCTCCTTAGCGATGATCATCATTTTTGCATGTGCCGCCTGTGCGCTGAGCCTTACACTGCTGCTGTGGCAGAAACAGCATGCAAGGGGGTAGCGTCACACAAATTCACTTCTTTTATCATAGGCTTTTGTGTGAAAGTACTGTATAATGGAAACAGCGCTGAGACAGGGAGGTGAGCGTCGTCCAGCAAGGGCTTATCCAGAATGCGAAAGAGAGTCGACAAAAGCCTTTTCTCATCAAAAAGGACGCAGAAAGAACATGGATCGCTCATGGAGGGCCGCAAGTCAGACAAAGGGAAAACAAGGAAACGTTCATCTGTGGTTAGTTATTTCTAACTTTAAAGTGGCAAGATGGAGGTTTATCAGTTGATTCCCGAGGTGAGATTCCTTATAATATCTAACGGGAGGTGCTTCGAGCAATGAAGATAGAACGCAAAGAATGGGAAGGGTTCAGCGGACGGATCTGGAAAGAAGAAGTGAATGTCCGCGACTTTATCCAGCATAACTACAAGCCTTATGATGGAGACGAAAGCTTTTTGGCAGGTCCGAGTGAGGCGACTGACCGCCTGTGGGCAGAATTGCAGAAATTGCAGAAAGAAGAGCGCGCCAAGGGCGGCGTTCTCGATATGGAGACGGAGGTCGTTTCCTCTTTGACCGCTTATGGACCGGGATATATCAAGGAAGAGCTGAAAGATCTGGAGAAGATCGTCGGCCTTCAGACCGACAAGCCGCTCAAGCGCGCGTTTATGCCGTATGGCGGTATCAAGATGGCGGAGGAAGCCTGCACGACGTATGGCTATACGCCAAGCGAGAAGCTGCACGAGATTTTTACCGAATACCACAAGACGCACAATCAGGCGGTATTTGATGCCTATACGCCGGAAATGCGTTTGGCGCGCCGCAACAAGATCGTTACCGGATTGCCGGATACTTACGGACGCGGGCGCATCGTCGGTGATTACCGCCGTGTCGCATTATACGGTATCGATTATCTGATTGAAGAAAAAGAGAAAGATAAAGCAAACTGCGGCTGCGGTACGATGACGGACGACATCATCCGTCAGCGCGAAGAGCTGGCAGAGCAGATCAAAGCCCTGCATGGCATGAAGAAGATGGCTGCCATCTACGGATATGACATCAGCCAGCCGGCAAAAAATGCACATGAGGCGTTCCAGTGGCTGTACTTCGCATACCTCGCAGCCATCAAGACGCAAAACGGTGCGGCGATGTCCGTTGGACGCGTATCCACTTTCCTCGATATTTATATCGAGCGCGACTTGCAAAACGGTACGCTGACGGAAGCGCAGGCACAGGAGCTGGTCGATCACATGACGATGAAGTTCCGCATGGTGAAATTTGCCCGCATCCCATCCTACAACCAGCTGTTCTCCGGAGATCCGGTTTGGGCGACGCTGGATGTGGCAGGTCTGGGAATGGACGGACGTCACCAGGTGACGAAAACCTGCTTCCGCTTCCTGCACACATTGGAGAATATGGGGCCTTCCCCGGAGCCAAACCTGACGGTGCTCTATTCCTCGCATCTGCCGGAAACGTTTAAAAAATACGCGGCGAAGGTTTCGATTGCGACCAGCTCCGTTCAGTATGAAAACGACGACGTCATGCGTCCGGTTTGGGGCGACGATTATGCGGTGTGCTGCTGCGTATCCGCCACACAGACCGGTAAGGAGATGCAGTTCTTCGGCGCCCGTGCCAATTTGGCAAAGTGCTTGCTGTATGCGATCAACGGTGGCGTCGATGAGAAGACGAAGGTGCAGGTCGGACCGGAGTACAAGGCGATCACCAGCGAATATCTGGACTATGACGAAGTGATGCACCGCTATGATGTGATGATGGAGTGGTTGGCGGATCTGTATGTCAACATCCTCAACTTAATCCAGTACATGCACGATAAATACTATTATGAGGCGACGCAGATGGCGCTCATCGATACGAATGTCCGCCGTACCTTTGCGACAGGAATCGCCGGCTTCTCACATGTTGTCGATTCGCTGAGCGCAATCAAATACGCAAAGGTCAAGACGATCCGCGATGAAAGCGGCTTGGTTGTCGATTACGAGGTGGAAGGCGACTTCCCGCGTTATGGCAATGACGATGACCGCGCTGACGATATTGCCGTATGGCTGTTAAAAACCTTCATGGGCAAGATCGAAAAGCGTCACACCTATCGCGATTCCGAGCCGACGACTTCGATTTTGACGATCACCTCGAATGTCGTTTACGGTAAGGCGACAGGCGCGATGCCGGATGGACGCAAAGCCGGCGAACCGCTGTCCCCGGGTGCGAACCCATCCTATGGCGCAGAGCAAAACGGCTTGTTGGCTTCCTTGAACTCGGTGGCTAAGCTGCCATACGAGTATGCGCTGGATGGTATTTCCAACACCCAGACGATCAATCCGGGCGCGCTTGGACATGATGAGGCGGAACGTATCGATAACCTCGTTCGTGCGATGGACGGTTACTTTGATCAGGGCGCTCATCATCTCAACGTCAATGTCTTCGGCGTAGAGAAGCTCAAGGACGCGATGGAGCATCCGGAAAAAGAAGAGTACGCAAACTTCACGATCCGCGTATCCGGCTATGCGGTGAAGTTCATCGATCTGACGCGCGAACAGCAGTTAGACGTCATCGCCCGTACCTGCCACGAGCATCTCTAAACGAGCGCTGACACGATTATTCAGATGTAAGGTCTGTTTCCCTTTGTGAACAGACCTTTTTCAGAGAGGAGCATACACATGGGAGAGCATAAAGGAGCGATTCACTCCATTGAGACCTTCGGTTCCGTCGATGGTCCCGGCATTCGCTACGTCATCTTTTTACAGGGATGCAGGATGCGCTGTCAGTTTTGCCATAACGCCGATACATGGAAGCTGCGCGAGGGCGATGCAGATGCGAAAGACGTGCTGCAGCGCGCACTGCGCTATCGAAGCTATTGGCGCGAAACAGGAGGTATCACCGTCAGCGGCGGTGAGCCGCTGCTGCAGATCGATTTTCTGCTGGAACTGTTTACATTAGCGAAAGCGCAGGGCGTGCATACGGTCATCGATACGTGCGGACAGCCTTTTACACGGGAAGAGCCTTTCTTTTCAAAGCTGGAGCAGCTGCTGACAATGACGGATCTGCTGCTGCTTGACATCAAGCATATCGATGCTGAAAAACACCGGCAGCTGACCGGCTGCGACAATTCCTCTGTTTTGGACTTTGCACGCTATCTCTGTGATATTCATCAGCCGATCTGGCTGCGTCATGTACTGGTACCGCAGCGAAACGACGATGAGGAATCGCTGCGCCGCTTAGACGCATTCGTGAAGACTTTGGACAACGTGGAACGCTTTGAGGTGCTGCCTTACCACACCTTGGGCGTTTACAAATGGAAAGAGCTCGGCATTCCTTATCCGCTGGAGGGGATTCTGCCGCCAAGCGACGAGCAAATACAGCGCGCCAACGCCTTGCTGCATACGGCGGACTATCAAGCTTATCGAAACCGCTAAAGTGAGGGCGAAGGAGGGATACGCATGTTGGCGAAACGCTTGTGCAATAGAAGCAAAGAAAAAATATTAGCATAAACTAACTTTTTTCAAAAAAAGACTGGACGTTTATGTTCGGCTATGCTATACTGTAACCAGTTAGACAAGGGTAACTAACGACAGGGTTTACAGCCAACCATCATATCCCATTGCGAGATCCTCTCAACAACCTCAACTATTCCGCAATTGGATATCACCTGTGACAGATGCACTTGGATAACAATCAACAGCTTGCGAAACTTTACAACCAGATAAAAGGGCCTGCTCGTCAGGTCTTTTTATTGTCAGATCGCACAAAGCGTCATCCTCAGTCAAAGCCGACATATCAAATCTTTGCATTCCGTTTGATTTCATCGAGCGATGCACGCATCTGCCAATGGAGACATAGTACATTGATTCGCAGCCGCAATTAGCGGATGTGTGCTGATGTGTGAAACCGGGGAAGGGCACGCCCAGTTTGTCCGATGAGGGAAAAAAGAAACGCTGAGCCCCTGCCATCGACGAAGCGCGGGTTGTGTGGTATGATAAAAAAGCTTGTGTGTGAAGGAGGAGACGGGTAGTGGCTGAGAATGGGAATAATCAAAATACAACGCGGGAAACGAAGCAGATCTGTTTGGGATTATTGGCGCACGTCGATGCCGGCAAAACGACTTTGAGCGAGAGCTTGCTGTATCACTGCGGCGCTATTCGTCATTGCGGGAGGGTCGATCACGGCGACAGCGCTTTGGATTATGATCAGCAGGAGAGAAGCCGTGGAATCACCATCTATGCAAAGCCGGCCTACATTCAGCATCAAACAAACGGCTATACCCTGCTGGATACGCCGGGACACGTCGATTTTTCAGCGGAGATGGAACGCACCCTTGCCGTGCTTGACTATGCCCTGCTGCTCATCAGCGCATTAGACGGCGTACAGGCACATACGCAAACGATTTGGCGGCTGCTGAAGCGCTATGAGATTCCTACGCTGATCTTCGTCAACAAGATGGATATTGCCCATCGGGATGCGCAGGACTTGCTGGAAGAGTTTACCGCTAAGCTGGATGCGCATTGCGTCCGCTTCTATCCGCACAATCCCGCCCGTGACGAGGAAGCGGCACTGTGCGACGAGCAGAGTCTGGACGCCTTTTTGTCACAGGGAATGCTGAGGGATGAGCAGATGGCTGATCTGATCGCCAAGCGTCAGCTGTTCCCCGTCTTTTTCGGTTCTGCTTTGCGTATGACGGGCATTGATGCGCTGATGAACGCGCTGGATCGATATACCCGCATGCCTGCCTATCCACCGGATTTCGGTGCGCGCATCTTTAAAGTCAGCAGCGATGAGCAAGGTAATCGATTGACTCATCTCAAGATCACCGGCGGTACGCTTAAGGTGAAAAGCCGGCTGTATCAAGAGGAGAAGGCCGATCAGCTGCGGCGCTATTGCGGAAAGAGCTACACGCTGTTACCTGAGGCGAGGGCAGGGATGGTCGTCAGCGTCAAGGGAATACGCTCCCTGTATCCCGGCGAGGGCTTGGGTTTTGAAAGCAATTTCGGCAAGCAGATGCTGACCCCTTATATGAGCTATCGTCTGCGTCCGGTTTCCGGCGGCGATCTCACCCAGCTGCATGGGGCGCTGCGTACCTTGGCGCAGGAAGATCCCTCTTTACACGTGCGTTTCGACAGTGCAAATGAAACGCTGAGCGTTCGCTTAATGGGAGAGATTCAAAGCGAGGTGCTCAAGGAGCAGCTGCGCACGCGGTTTCACATGGAAGCGGACATTGACGAGGGAGACATCGTTTACAAGGAAACCTTGGCGCAGTGCGTGGAAGGGGTAGGGCATTATGAGCCCTTGCGCCACTATGCCGAGGTGCACGTATTGCTGGAACCCTTGCCTGCCGGGAGCGGGATTCAGGCGGCGAGCGTCTGTCCGCAGGAGGTGTTAGCCCCATCCTGGCAGCATATGATTCTTGCGCAGATTCAGGAGAGCGAGCACATCGGCGTGCTGGGCGGTTTTGCGCTCAGTGATCTGCGCATCACTCTGCTCAGCGGCAAGGCGCATTTAAAGCATACCGAGGGCGGAGATTTTCGCGAGGCGCTGCAAAGGGCAATCCGTCATGGCCTGCGGCGGGGCAAAAGCGTGCTGTTAGAGCCATACTGTGATTTTCGCATGGAGGTGGATGACGAATGCCTCAGCCGGGCGATCTACGACATCGAACGAAGGGAAGGAACCTTTTCCTTGCAAAGCGAAAAACAGGGGACGACGATCGTGAAAGGCCGTGCGCCCCTTGCCGGTTTACAAAAGATCGCCAAAGACTTTCCTGCCTATACCAAAGGGCGCGGCCAGCTGTTTTACAGCTTTGAGAGCTATCGTCCCTGCACCCATGCCAAGGAGGTGCTGGACAAGCGCGCTTACGACTGTGATCGGGATGTGGAACACCCTTGCGGCTCCATCTTCTGCGCGCACGGTGCGGGCTTTCATGTCCCATGGGATGAAGTGGAGCGTTACATGCACCTGCCTTATGCCGCAGTGACGAAGCAGGAGAAGCCCCGCGCACAGCACACGCCGCAGCCAAGACAAACGAAGACACAGACACAGGATGATGAGCAGCTGATGGAAATCTTTGAGCGCACCTATGGCACGAAGAAGAAAAAAGTGAGCGATCGGGAAAGCTATGAACGCCGTGAACAGCAGCGCAAGGCGAGCGCGCCTGCAACGCTGCCGCAATGTTTGTTAGTCGACGGTTATAATATCATCCATGATTGGGACGAGCTGAAGCTGCTGGCAAAGGAGGATCTGGATGCCGCCCGCCGCCGTCTGATCGATCTGCTGAGCAGCTATCAGGGCTATCGCCGCTGCACCCTGATTCTCGTCTTTGACGCCTATCGGGTGAAGGAACAGCGCGCGACGATGCAGAAGGTGGACAATATTTACGTCGTTTACACCAAAACGGCACAGACGGCAGACAGCTACATCGAACAGGCGACCCACCGTCTGGCGGACAGCTATCGCGTCAGTGTCGCCACCTCAGATGGCATGGAACAGCTGATCGCCATTTCACAGGGGGCGACGCGCATCTCCGCCAGAGGTCTTTACGAGGAAGTCTGCAAGCTGCATGAGCAGGGGATGCGGCAGGCGGGGAAGCATCAAAGCAAAGGACTCGCTCAGCCATTGTCCGCATTGCGCGCATGGCAAAAAGAGGATGACGAGCAATCATGACGACAGTCAGGTTTTTTCGTTTTCCTGCTTATCATCATTGAAATTTGTGGTATAATAGCGAAAGAGTGAAAGAAGGTGTTGAATATGGCTCCTGAGCCCGATGTGAATTATCCAATAAACAAAATGAAACAGAAACGGCAGGAGGCATATGCATAACCCCTCCTGTCCCAAAGGAGGAGGAAACACATGTTAGAGTTTTACAAGACTTTTGATAATGTGACGACGCGGATCGAACAGCCCGAGCACGGCTGCTGGATCAATGCCGTCTCTCCCAACGAGGAAGAGATCAGCTATCTCGTCAACACGATCGGCGTATTGCCGGAATTCGTGAAATCTTCGCTGGATGAGGAGGAGAGCTCCCATATCGACTATGATGATGACGAGAACCAGACACTGATCATCGTCGACTATCCAAGCGCGGAGGAGAAAGAGGACGTCTATGATGAAAACACCTTGCAGTACACGACACTGCCTTTGGGCGTCGTCATCATGAAGGGCTATGTCATCACGATCTGCCTGCATGAAAACCTCAACATCGAGGATATGGCAAACGGTATCGTCCGCGGGGTGCGCACCGATATGAAGACACGCTTTCTGTTGCTGTTGCTGCTGCGGATTTCTCAGCGCTTCTTGATTTACCTGCGCCAGATCGACCGCCTGTCTTCCCGCACCGAGCAAAAGCTGCATCAGTCGATGAAAAATGAAGAGCTGATTCAGATGCTGGGATTGGAGAAGTCGCTGGTGTACTTTTCCACTTCGCTGAAGACAGATGAAATCGTGCTCAACAAGATCATGCGCGGCAAGTTCATCAAGCTGTATGAAGAGGATCAGGATCTGCTCGACGATGTGCTCATCGAGATCCATCAGGCGATCGAGATGTGTAACATCTATTCCAACATTCTCTCGGGAACGATGGATGCGTTCGCTTCCGTCATTTCCAACAACCTCAACATCGTGATGAAGGTGCTGACGGTCATCACCATCGTGATGGCGATTCCCAACATCATTTTCGGCTTCTATGGGATGAACGTGGGGGGATTACCGGGCGCAGCGTCATGGCTGCCGCCGCTGATCATCGCGGTTATCGCCATGGGAGTCGCTACGTGGATTTTTATCAAGAAGGATATGTTTCATTGAGTGATCCTGTGTTTTTGAGCGAAATTGTTTATGAAAAATATATTTTGTTTAAAAACCATTCCTTTTATAATTGAGGATCAACGAAAGCTGTTTTATTATCACGGTTTAAAAGAACGGTATTCTGAAAAAGGCTATCTTATAAACACCTGCTTAACTGCACAAGATAAGTAAAAGCCTATCTTGACTATTTCAGCATTACTTACTAGTAGATGAGTACTGAGATTTTTGTATGATGCTTTTGACTACACTCAATCTTTTTCAAAAAGATAATACTACTGAAATTCTAAAAAACTGTATATTAAAGATATGAGGGTATAACGAATGGATAATATTAAAGAATTACAAGAAAAAATAGCTTTCCTTGAAAAAGAAAATCATTATCTGAAAAGTTTATTGAATGACGCCGGAATCTGTTTTGAAACATATCCGACTGAAGCTTATCAGCAGGATCAAGGATCTCAGATCATTATGAAAGCAAATATCAGTGAAAAAGATGCTACAGCCTTTTTTAGCATGTTTTGGGGAAGGACAGATGTATATAGCCAGAGAGCTATCGTCAAATCAACAGGGATTGCTAATTATTATCTTCAATGCTACAACTTTTGGAAAAGAAATTGCCCCAAAAAGATAGACAAAAAGAAAAAATGTACGGATTGCCAAAATGCTTCTTTTATTCCTTTAGGGAAAAAGCAGGTCATTGCTCATCTAAAAGGGAGCAAGGAAGATTGCACGGATGTCATTGGCATCTATCCTCTCTTCCCTGATGATACCTGCCGCTTTATCGTTTTTGATTTTGACAATCATGAAAAAGAAGCTTACAAAAATGATTTTGCAAATACAGATGATATGTGGAAGGAAGAAGTCAATGCGTTAAGAGAGATCTGTCAATTAAATGAAATCGATGCTTTGGTTGAACGTTCACGATCAGGAAAGGGTGCACATTTATGGATTTTTTTCGATAAGAAAATTGATGCCGCACTTGCCCGCAAATTTGGGAATATGCTATTAAAAAAAGGGGCTGAAGCAGTGAATCTAAAATCATTCCGTTTCTATGATCGACTAATTCCTATGCAAGATCATCTCCCTAAAGGAGGACTTGGCAATCTAATCGCTTTGCCTTTACAAGGACAAGCATTAAAGCAAGGAAACAGTGCTTTTGTTGATGAAAACTGGAATGCCTATCCTGATCAATGGAAAGTACTGCTTACCAAGAAAAAGCTCAGTGAAGAGTATATAAAAGAAAAAATTAAAGAATGGGATGGAAGTGCTTCAATCAGTCATACTTCCCTTTTGGATATTTTGGATCATACGGAAGAAAAACCGTGGGATAAAACGAGCCGTTTTCATCAAGCGGATGTAGAAGGAGCATTACATATCACTTTAGCGGATGCGATCTATATTCAAGCATGCAACTTAAAACCGCGAATACAAAATCAAATCAGAGAAATGGCCGCTTTCAACAATCCTGTTTTCTATAAAAACCAAGCTATGGGACTATCTAATTTTTATCAGGCTCGCTATATTTATTTGGGTCAAGATGTGAATGGCTATATCCGTATCCCCAGAGGATTATTTGATGATTTAATCAGTCGTTGTCACAATGAAAACATCAAAGCGGAAATTCAAGATAAGCGATGTCAGGGAAAAGAGATACGCGTAGAATTTAAGGGACAGTTAAAACCCTCACAAGCAGCCGCTATTGAGGTGCTGGAGAAAAAAGAAACCGGCATTCTCCATGCTGCCACTGCTTTTGGAAAAACAGTTGTCTGCTGTGACATGATTGCCAGAAAAAAAGTAAATACACTCATACTCATACAATCTTCAACGCTTATCGAGCAATGGGAAAGCGCATTGACTCGCTTTTTAAGCATTGATGAAGCATTCACAACCTACACAACACCTTCAGGAAAAATAAGAACAAGAAAAAGCTTGATTGGCAAAATACATGGCCCTCATGATTCTTCAACCGGTATTATTGATATTGCCATGGTTGGTTCATTATGTAAAAAAGGAGTATTTCATCCAAAGCTAAAAGATTATGGAATGGTGATTTGTGATGAATGTCATCATGCGGCCTCCAATACTATTATAGATGTTCTTGAAAAAATAAAGGCAAGATATGTGTATGGTGTTACGGCAACCCCTTCCCGCAGTGATGGCCTGGAAAAAATTAACTACATGTTGTTAGGGCCTATTCGTTATAAATACACCTCCAAGGAAAGAGCAAACGAGCAAGGGATCGCCCATTTAGTTCGTCCGAGGTTTACAAGAGCTGTAGCTCCTAGGTTTCACCAGGTGAAAATGCATCCTAATGAAGCTTATGCTATTTTAAGAGAGAATCCTGATCGCGATGAAATGATCATTAAAGATGTGAAGCATTGCATTGATTTAGGTCGTACTCCGGTTGTTCTCTCTAAATATGTCGATCACTCTCAAAAGCTTTTTCATCAATTAGACGGGTATGCTGACCATATATTCTTATTATCGGGGAAAAATTCTAAAAAAGAACATAAAGAAATACGCAAACAAATGAATCAGGTTTCTAAAGAGGAAACCATGATTTTAGTTGCTACCGGCAGTTTGATTGGCGAAGGCTTTGACTTTCCGCGATTAGATACGTTGATCATGGCAACACCGGTAGCATGGAAAAGTGTTGTTGAACAATACGCAGGACGATTGAACCGTGATTATGAAGGGAAAGAAGATGTTATTATTTATGACTATGTAGACAGTCATATCCCAATGTTTGAGAATATGTATCATAAGCGATTAAAAGCATATAAACAAATTGGATATTCCATTTACACTGAAGAAAACTGCTCTCATATGAACGATCCTCTTAATTCGATTTATGACATCGATCATTATTTCGATGTTTATCAAAATGATTTACTCTCTGCAAAAAAAGAAGTAATCATATCAAGCCCTAGAATCAGCACTCAAAAAGTAAATGATTTAATTTATATGCTTAGTGAAAAGCAAGCCGGAGGATTAAGGGTCGTCATCGTTACATGGAAACCTGATGAATATCATTTTGGTGATCCATCTTATTGGGCGCAACTTCATGAACGTATGCGTAATGCCGGTTTTCACATGAATTTAGTGGGGGATTACTGTGAACGTTTTTGTGTGATCGATAGGAATATTGTCTGGTATGGAAGCACTAATTTGTTAGGTAAAGAGGATATTGAGGATAATCTGATGCGGGTCTGCAGTGAAAGCATTGCGGCAGAGTTGTTAGAATTGACCTTCGGTAAGGAAAGCAGGGTGAGGGGTGAAGAAATTTAAAAAGAATTTTTGACAAAGGATTTGATGTTGTTTTTTTAAATTGTCCTATGAAAAGAAATTAGAAAGCTGACTTTTCAATTGAGGGCTTACATACTACTATTACCAAAAATTAAAAAAATTCAAAAAATGGGAATAAAAGTATATTTGATATACTTAAGGTGGTATTATATAAATGGTTAATGCCATTTTTTAAATTTTCTTTAAAAAGTGGGAATAGGAGGGGCGGTTATGCATTTTATTACTAGACAAAAATATTTAGATGAACTGATTGAATTGACAGATACTCCAGACATTAAAGTAATCACCGGAATTCGAAGAAGCGGTAAATCGTCTTTACTTGAAGCATACGTACAATATCTTCGAGAAACGGAAAAAAATTCTAATATTGTTATGATTAATCTGCAGGAATTGGAATATGATCAGCTTTTGGAATATCATGCTTTACATGACTATATTTTAAGCAAGTATGTAAAAGGTGTGAGAAATGTACTTTTCATTGATGAGGTACAGCTATGTGATAAATTTGAATTGGCAATCAACAGCATTTATACTAAAAGGTTATTTGATATTTTTATTACCGGTTCAAATGCATTTTTATTAAGTTCTGATTTAGCTACGATATTTACCGGAAGAACAATGGAAATCAAAGTATATCCTTTCTCTTTTAAAGAATATCTAGAGTATCATAAAGTAACTGATCATTTTGATGATGCTTTTGATGATTATGTTAGATATGGCGGTATGCCGGGATCATATCCTTATAAATCAAATGAAAAGAAGTATGAATATGTAAGAGACGTTTATTCAACCATTTTGATTCGAGATTTAGTTGAAAAATATAAAATTCGCAATAAGCAGGAACTCATGAATATTGCGGAATTCATGATGGATAATATCGGCAATTTATTATCACCGAATAATATCTCGAAAACGCTAAATAATAGTGATAGTGAAATTACTAGAAAAACAGTAACCAAATATATTTCTTATTTAGAAAACGCATTCTTATTTTATGAAGCAAAAAGATATGATGTAAAAGGAAAAAAATATTTATCAACAAATAGTAAATATTACTTATGTGATTCTTCTTTTCGATACGCTGTGAATGGAACTAAAAATATGGATTTTGGCAGAGTGTATGAAAATATTGTCTATCTTGAACTTTTACGCAGAGGATATGAGGTATATGTTGGAAAGCTATATAAAAAGGAAATTGATTTTGTCATCAAGAAAAAAGATGAACTCATCTATATTCAAGTAAGTGATAATATTTCTGATGATAAAACATTTGCACGTGAAGTTTCATCATTATTGAATATTCGAGACGCGTATCCAAAAATACTGATAGCTAGAACCCGCCATGAAACATATCAATATGAAGGAGTACAAATTATTGATATTTGTCGTTGGTTAAGTGAATGAGATATTCTCAATTTATGATAAAAATTTAAAAAGTGGGAATAGAATTGTGAAAAATATCTCAAATAATATAAAAATTTCAAGTAAAGAGTCAAAATTCCCTACTTTTTTACGTAACAAGTGTGACTTTGACGGCGAAATCAGCCGGCGTCGGTATTGTTTGTTGCGAATGAGAGAAACGACTATCCGCAATGCACGTCGGTTGCGCAAGAAGAAATAAAGCCGATTTGGCTGATGGGGAAGCGGGCGCTGTTGTATGCGCTCCTGTAACGCAGGCAAAGACTGCAAACGATCCCCGGTTGTGCCACCCGGCTTTTTTTCGTTTGCCAAAAAGACATGATCATATGCTGAAAATAAGCACCATGGAAAGCGCAAATGCAGTGAGCGTCTGACAGTTTCATTCACGTGCCTGCGGTCTGTTTTCTCGGCAAGCGCCTTTTCGCTTATCACAGGTCATTGGGCATGCGCATGTGGTGTTCTATCATCAGATGGACAGGGAGGGTCGATTGACCGTGTAAAAGGCGTTAAAAAAGCCCGCTTTGCACGCTTTCCTTTGCGCAAGGATGCGGCGGCGGGCAGAAAATATCGGATAATCGTTGAGAAACTTCATCGATCGTCACATGTCGTTATTCCCGATTCGTTTTTCGATGCTTTGCCTGTTGCAGGAAAGCGACGATAAAGATTAAGATCGGATAGATCTCCAATCGCCCGATCAGCATGGCAAACGATAAAACCAGCTTGGAAAGATCAGAAAACATCGAAAAGTTGCTCAGCGGTCCGGCAACGCCTAACCCGGGTCCGACATTTCCCAAACAGGTGAAGCATGCGCCAATGGTAGATTCCAAATCAAAGTTGTCTAACGACACGATTAACAAAATCAACGCCAACAGCAGCATGTAGCAGAAGAAATAGCTGCATATCTGGCTGACGAGCGATTTATCGACCACCTTGCCATCCATCGTGATGACATCGACCTTCTGTGGATGCACCAGACGCTGCAAATCTAGCCGCGTCCGCTTCAGCAAAATAACTAAACGGCTGATCTTCAGACCGCCGGCGGTAGAGCCGGCACATGCGCCGATAATCATGAGCAGCAGTAAGATCAGTTTGGAAAACATCAGCCAGTAGTTGAAGTCCGTGGTGGAAAAGCCGGTGGTAGAGATGATGGAAGCCACCTGAAAGATCGCATAGCGAAGCGCTTGCAGCAGCGAACCATCCATCAGCGGGCGAATGTTCCAAGCGATCGCCAATATGCTGCATATGACGATCAGCAGATACATGCGAAGCTCCTCGCTGCGCAAAGCCGTCCGCACATTTTTGATGAGGATGAAATAAAAGATATTGAAGTTGATGCCAAACAGCAACATGAACAGGGAGATGATCATCTCCAGATACACGCTGTCATAAAAGGCGATGCTGTTGTTTTTGATGGCGAATCCGCCGGTGCCTGCCGTTCCAAAGGCGGTACAGAGCGAATCAAACAGCGGCATGCCGCCAAGCAGCAGGCAGACGATCATCACAAATGTCAAAACGAGATAAATCTTATAGAGAATGGCCGCGCTCTCCCGCAAGCGCGGCAGCAGCTTGCCGATTACCGGCCCCGGCGCCTCTGCCCGCATGACGTGCATCATGCGATCATTGGAACGCGGAACGATCGCCAGCAGAAAGACGAGGATGCCCATGCCGCCGATCCAGTGCGTAAAGCTGCGCCAAAGCAGAGAAGCGTGAGAGAGCGCCTCCACATCGGTTAAGATGCTCGAGCCCGTTGTGGTAAAGCCCGATACGGTTTCAAAGAAACAATCGATAAACGAAGGAATTTCTTTGGTGATAAAGAAAGGAATCCCGCCAAAGAGAGAGACGATGATCCATGTCAGTCCGACCGCGATCATCCCTTCCTTCGCAAAATAGGAGTGTTTGGATTTCAACGCCGCCAGCACTCCTCCACAGGCAAAACAACAAAGGATCGTAATCAGATACGCATACCAGACCCCTTCCCCATAGAGGAGATCGATAACCAGCGGCAGTATGAGCAGACAGGCCTCGGCGATGAGCGCATAGCCGATGATGCTGCCGATGATCCGCCAGTTCAGCTTGTTCAGGCGGCGGTTAAGCGAGAACATCGTTGATCTCCCGCAGTCCCTGCTGCTTGCTGATGATGATGACCGTATCGCCTAAGGCGATCTGGGAGTGACCGGTGGCGATTGCCGGCTTTCCCTTGTGAATGATATAGCTGACTAAAATGCCTTTTTTGAATGTGACATCTTTGAGCGGACGGCCGATAAAACGGCAGTTTTCGCGGATGCGGAATTCCAGCGCCTCCACCTGATCATCGACGATCCGCGTCAGTGAGGTGACGTTGCTGCCAAGCGTATTCTGCATCGCCCGCACATATTGCACGATCTGAATAGCCGTGAGATTTTTCGGGGTGATGGTATTGTCTAAGCCCAAGCGTTCCAGCAAAAAGCCTAACGCCATGCGGTTGACCTTGGGCAGCACCATCTTAACGCCGTGGCTGGAAGCGAACATGGAGGTGATGACATTTTCCTCATCGTTATCGGTCAGGGCGATGAAGGCGTCCATCTCTTCCATGTTTTCCGACAGCAGCAGCTCATGGTCGGTGCCGTCGCCGTGAATGACGGTCAGCTGAGGGAAACGCTCTACTAACGCTTCACAGCGCTCGCTTTTGATTTCGATGACCTTTACGGCGATTCCCAGCTCTATGAGCATTCTTACCAGGTAGAACGTGATCTTTCCGCCGCCGATGATCATGACCTCATGAATGGTGCGGCGTTCGACGATGCCCACCTCGCAGAGAAACTTTTTCAGCTGCTTGGTCGTAGCGGTCAGCGTGACTTTATCGTCGGTGTACAGGACGGTGCTGCCATCGGGGATGAGCACCTCTTCTCCGCGCTTGACGGCGACAAACTGCACCTGTGATTTTAATGAATTGTCAATTTGGTAAATGGCGCGGCCGCACAGCGGGTTTCCCTCCCGCAGCTTAATTTCCGCCAATTCCACGCGGCCCTTTGCAAAGCCGCTCACCTTGACATTATTGGAAAAACTCAGCGCGCGCACAATTTCGCGGGCGGCGGTCTGCTCCGGGTTGATCTGCATGCTCAAGCCGAGATCTTCCTTTAAAATGCGCAGCCCCCGCACATATTCAGGGTTGCGGATGCGGGCGATCGTGTGGTCGGCGCCCATCTTTTTGGCGAGCAGGCAGCTGATGATGTTGATTTCATCGCTTGAGGTAGCGGCGATGACGAGATCGGCCAGATCAACCTGTGCCTCCTTGAGCACATCGTAATTGGCGCCGTTGCCCTGAATGCCGACGACATCCAGCACATTCATCGTCAGATTCAGCACCTGCGATTTGTTTTCGATAATCGTGATATCGTATCCCTCTCGGCTCAGCTGCTTTGCGATCGCAAAGCCGACCTTGCCATCCCCAATGATAACGATTTTCATATCTTCCCCAACTTTCTCACCCAATGGATATGGATTGCTCATTCATTGTACTACAACCGTGCGAATTGTCCAGATGTAAACGCTAAAAATACCGTAAATCAGCGGAAAGAGAATAAAAATGGGCACATCCGGGAAAAGATGACAAAGAACGCTTCAAAAGTTAGCCGCATTCAGAAGGTGATCAATGCAGGAAAGCTGATCGATTCTATGACTGATCTTATCAGCGGCCGGCGCTTCCAAAACGGAGAAAAAACGGCAGTAAATAAGGAAAATGGAATTTCACTACGATCATAAAGCGAGCCGATCTTCCTCGGTGATGGCACGGATGGGACGGCAGGGAGCGCCCATTGCCAGCGTGTGAGGAGGAATGTCCTTGGTGACAAGACTCTTTGCGCCGATGACGGCACCTTCGCCGATCGTAACGCCGGGTAAAATGGTCACATCCGCTCCGATCCACACGTTGTCACCGATGTTCACCGGCAGCGCCTGCTCATATCCTTGGCTGCGATCGCTACTGTGTAAGGGATGGCAGGCGGTGTAGATGCCGCAGTTGGGACCGATGAAGCAGTGAGCACCGATCGTGATGCCGCCGCCATCCATCAGATAGATATTGTGATTGAGAAACGATCCCTCTTTGATTCGACACAGATTCCCATAGTCGGTATAAAAAGGCGTGAGAATTTCGACGTTCTCCTCCATGTGCGGTAACAGCCGGCGCAGGATGTCGCGCTGTGCTTCCTCATCTGCGGGAGAGGTGTGATTCAGGCGGAAGCAGAGCGTTTTAGCCTCTTTTCGTCTTTGCAGGATGTCTTCATCAAAGTTGGCGTCATACCATGCGCCGTTGATCATCTTTTCATATTCTGTCATCGTATCAGCTCCTTTTGATTTATAATGGGTATAGAAAAGCAGGGAGGAAAGAGAGATGGAGGATGCGTTCGCTTATCTGGTGTTAGAGATCGTAAGAGAGATTCCCTATGGCAAGGTGGCAACCTATCGGCAGATTGCGATTCTTGCCGGCAGGGAGCGAAACGCTCGTCAGGTCGGTAAGATTTTGTCGTGGGCAGATCACTATGGCAACTATCCCTGTCATCGCGTCGTCAACAGCAAGGGACAAACGGCGCCGGGCTGGGAGGAACAGCGCTTGCTGTTAGAGGAAGAAGGGGTGCGCTTTCGCCCCAACGGCACCGTGGATCTTGCCGTTTTTCAGTGGCGGGTGTAAGCCTGCCTTTTGATTGTCTTTTGTTTGCCATGAGAGCTTGTGAACTTTTCACATCGGCCAATGCGGATACCCAGTTTCCTCATAGAAGTAGCGCTCCTCATCATAGCGCAGATAGTCGTCCATCGCTTCGCGGATGACCTGTGTATCATCGCCGATGATGCCGCTGACACCCATACGCAGATAGTTGGCGACGGCATGCGCATCGTTGATGGTCCACACGTAGATGGGAATGGCGTTGTTGCGCGCCTGTTCCAGCAGGCGGGTATTCACCCCGCCCTCTTCGATCGCCAGAAAATCGACGTTCAGATTCTGATCGATTTTGCCTAACGAGCCAAAGACGCAGTACCCTACCCACCACTGCGGACGCAGATGCTGCAAGTAGGTGATTGCCTCATAATCCATTGACATGAAGATGGCGCGGTCTTCAAAGTTGTATGCCTCGATGAGGGGGATCAGCGCTTCCACCATGTCCTGTGCCTCCCCCGCTTGCGGCTTTAGCTCGATGAGCAATCCAAAGGAGTCGCTGTTCTTTTTGGCGGCGGTGATGGCTTGCGTTAAGGAAGGCATCGTATAGCGCTGATTGCGCGAGGTCAGTGGGATCTGCTGTAATTCATATAAGGTGTGATCGGCGATGGTGAGGTTTTGTTCGCCGAGGCGCTCAGTGGAGCTGTCATGGAAGACGACGAGCTGTTCATCCTCGGTGAGCTGGATGTCGATTTCGGCATAATCCGCACCGTGAGCGCAGGCGCTCTCAATGCCGGCCAAAGAATTTTCCGGCGCATGGATGTCTCCGCGATGGCCGATGACCCAAGGCGTATGCAGCAGCGGGCGCTGGTCGAGATAGCGCATCATGACGATGACCATGAGCGGGCACAGGATGAGCGCCATCGTTCGCCGGTGTTCAAAGGAGGAAAGCCGCGCCCATAGACGCGAGGAGAGGATGCGTGCGCCCCGCTTGGTTTTCGCAAAGAAGCGCAGGGCAAAAAACGGGCGGTCCTCTTCAAAGGAGAGGGTAAAGCCGCCGCTGATCTGCTCGTGCAGCTTTAAAATGTAGATACAGTAGAAAGCGGAGAGCAGAAACAGAAAGCACCAATAGAGAATCGTACACAGCAGCTGGATGCGGAAATGATGCGAATGATAGAGGTAGCGAAACAGGTAGATGTTGAAATCGCTGTTTTTTAAAATCGGCACCGGCAGCGCTTCTAAGACAAATAAATTGAGGAGAAAGCAAAGCAGGATGACGGCGGCAAACTGCAGCTTTTTCTTGCGTGAGAGCGTGCATACGGCATGAATGGAAGCGCGGCATGCCCGCCAAAACGAGGCGTTCTTTTGTAACAGCTGTGTCACGACAAAGGAGAGCATGCCATAGAGAAGAAACAGCAGCAGAAAGAATGCCATTACGAGAAGCTTGCCGCCAAGAGTGAGCGAAAGCTCGCCGGTGATGAAATTGGGAATTTGCAGGGTGGTCAGATAGGAGGAGACAAAGCCGATATGGGTGAGCGGCAGCAGACCTAAAAAGTAGATCGGCGCCAGCAGCGCGGAAGGACGACACAGGGCTTTGAGATGCGAGAAGACGCCGGTGTAAAGCGCGGAGGGGGTATAATCCACCTTGTGCAGCATGCACCATGTCATAGCCGTGAGCGTCAGTAGCTCAAAAACGCTGAAAGCGAGCGCGCTAAAGAGGATGATGAGCAAAACGAGTATCCCGCCGGGGGAGAGAAACGCGGAAAACATATGAAAATTCGTCAGCGAGGATTGATAGCTGACATTGCTGATATAGTAGTTGAGCAGCGCATTGGTCAAAGGATGTACGGCGAGGATCATCAGCAGGCGGTACACGAGTGAAAACGCCAGGGTATTGCGTATCCAGCAAATGCCATGGCGGTGTTTCTGCACCTGCTCACACAGCAGCTCTTTAATCGTTTTGCGTCGATTGTTGTCCATAACTCAAATTATACAGGAAGTTTTGTACCGTTTCAATGCTGCGCCAAAGGCCAGAGGACAAAGGGAGAGAAGAAGGAGAAAAGCGCATGCCCCCTTTACAGCGTCCGCAAATGGGTATATGATAAGAATGCATAAAATAAAACTTCGGGGCAGAGTGTAATTCTCGACTGGCGGTAAACTCCGCGAACCTACGGGCCGAACCGGTGCAATTCCGGTAGCAACAGTGATAGTCTGGATGGAAGAAGTTTTTTTCGTTGTTTTGACGCATCCGCGCGCTCGATAACAATGAATCAAAACGTGTCTGGAAGGGTTATTTTAGGCACGTTTTCTTTGTTGAAAAGGAGTGATAGCGAATGCGTATGAGTACAAAGAAAATTACGACGGTGGGGATGCTGTGTGCACTGGCGGTGATCGTCAACCTGCTCATTCACTTTCCGATGGTGCCTGCGGTCAGCTTTTTAAGCTATGATCCCAAGGACATCATCCTCGTCATCGGCGGTTTTATCTATGGTCCGCTGACGGCGTTTCTCATGAGTCTGATCACCTCGTTTCTGGAGATCATGTATCGGGGCGGCACGCTGTTAGACGTATTGATGAATGTGATCTCTTCCTGCACCTTCGCCTGTGTGGCGGCATGGATCTACAAGCGCAATCACACGCGAAGCGGCGCCTATATCGGACTGGCGCTGGGAACGCTTTGCTGCGTGCTCAGCATGCTGCTGTGGAATTACATCGTGACGCCGATCTATTTCGGTATGCCAAGAGAGGCGGTCGTGGCGATTTTGCTGCCGGGGATTTTGCCTTTTAACCTGCTGAAATGCACGATGAACGCCGGTGTGACCTTATTTCTGTACAAGCCGATCGTCAGCTTGTTTCGCCGCGGCAATCTGGTGGAACAAAGCCGCGGGGGCGCGCATAATCCGACGCATGTGAGCGCGGTGGTCGGCGTGTTTGTGTTTATTTCGGCGCTTTGCTTTGTGCTGGGATTTCAAGGCATCATCTGATAGAATAAAGGGGAAACAGCCCTGCGCACCACAGAGATAGGCGTGTACAGCGGCGAAGAGAGTGAGCGAAGGAGGAAACAAGAGATGAATTTTGAAGAAGCGAAAAAAGTGATGGATCAAAAGCTGGGCGATTATAAGATTATGGCATTGGCGAGCTGTGTCGATGATTATCCGATGGTGCGCAATGTCAGCTGCATCTTCTACAACGACCGCATTTACTTTAAGACGGATAAGAATTTCCGCAAGACACAGCAGCTGTTTCAAAACAATCGGGTAGCGATGTGCTTTAACGGCGTGCAGGTGGAAGGAACGGCGAAAAACATGGGGTTGGTCGTCGAGGAAGAAGGCCGCGTCTTTGAAAAGAAGTACAAGGAGTATCTCTGGCAAAGCTACAATGCGTATTCGCATGAGGACAGCGAAATTCTCATCGAGGTGACGCCGCATTTTGTGGAGATCTGGGATGAGGATGAAAACCGCAACGCTTTCCAGCTGTTCATCGACTTTGACAGCAAGCAGGTTGAGTACAAGCCATACGACTGATGTAAAGTAAAAGCGCCTAGCTGCATCTAAGCAGAAGGCGCTTTTCTATTACGGCGAGAGCGGCTGATTGAGCCGGTATAGCAGCATGGAGCGGATGCCCCAAGCAAGCGGCAATGGCTCTTCGCAATGGATAGCAAGATGACTTTATCGAATACAGATTAAATGTAGATGATCTTCACTCCGGATAAGGTGACCTTTCCACTCAGCGACACCTGTTTGGCGGGATTTGGGTCCATGCGGCCGCTTTCGCTGACGCCTCCCAGCGTGGTAACGCACGATTGAGAGATACACCATTCTTTAGGCACATACAGCTCTACGGAGGACATCATCGCTGATAGATGAATGACGGCGCTTTCCCCAAGGATGTGCGCGTTGTCGAAATACACCTTCATCGCCCCCATCGAGCATTCGATGTCCGCCTGCTGAAAATCGTTGGAGCTTACATATTTGATGCCCGCGCCCATCGATGTCTTTAACTGCACATGCGCGTCGCCAAACGATTGCGTATCGGCGTTTTCCCAGTGCTGATGAGAATCCTCTTCATGATACGCCGGATGTTTTGGCAGCAGGAAGTAAAAGCCGATGCTGCCAAGCGCGGCGGCTAGCAGCAGCGTTCCCGGCGTCAGCGGTGATAACGGCAGCACATCGTCATAGCAGATGAGCAACAGCGCGATGGAAAACAATACGCCGCTCATGCTGCGGTGCATGATCGATTGCAGCAGCCAGAGCGCTAAGGCGATGGTGATCACGATGCGCCAAAGGGAGACCTCCGCAAACAAAGGGAAGCGGCTCAGCAAGACGAGGACTGCCGCAAGGAGAAAAAACAAGCCCCAAAAAATACGTTCTTTTTTCATATCGATAACCTTCTTTCTTCCAGACGATGACGCAGCGCAGGATAATAGCGCCGGGAGACGTACACCTGCTTATGTGTGTTGGCAAAGGAGATTGTGCAGGCGGCGGACAGCGTGCGGTCCATCGCATAGACCTGATGCAGATTGAGAATGGTGGATTTGGAGATGCGTAAGAAATTCGGCGGCAAAAGCTCCTCCAGCTCATAGAGACGATAAGGGGCGCAGTAGACGTCGTTCGCCGTATGGGCATGCACCTCTCTGCCATCCTTCTCGAAAAAGAGCACGTCCGAGAGCTTTACAAAATATTGCTTCGTCTCCTTATAAAAAGAGATTTCCTCCTGCATGCGGGAGATCGTCACGAGCTTTTCCCATAAAGCGCGGGTATCATCGCTGAGTGTGCGGCAGCGGATGATGACCTCTTCCTCTTGGCATGCGTCATCCAGTTCAATGCGTATCTTCATCAGTACAGTTCCTTTCCACATCCATAGAAAACCACATTTTCGCATTTCTGTAAACCGTTTGTGCGCAAGCGGTGGCAAATGCGGGGCAAGCGGCAGAAAAAGAAACGTCAAATCCTTGCAAATGTCTATTGTATTC